>NZ_VZOW01000031.1 GCF_008801835.1 Cupriavidus pauculus
CGGCCAGTGCGGCACGCCATCCTTCATCGTGCATTTGGCAAGCAGCCGGTTGACGAACGCGCGCGCCAACGTCGCGCCGCGCGAGAAACCGAATACGGCGATGTCGATGCGGGTGACTCGGTGGTTGAATCTCAACGTATTCTTAAGATCTTCCTCGGCGTTGGTCAGTCGCACATCCCAGCCCAGTCCCAAGCCACCGCCAAGTACTTCGCTATCGCGCAGCTTTTCCCACCACGTTGGATCGCTCGCATTGAGCGGCGTGCCGACACCGGGATAGTAAAATCGATAAACAAGAGGCTGGTCGTCTGCAATATGCCCTTCATACAATCGCGCTACGTTGGACAATTTATTCAACGGCCTATCGACATTACGATTATTTCCGGTGCCGTCAAAAAAGAAGCTCAACCAAGGCTGCTCCTCGCAGGTCGCGCATGCCTCGAAGTCTCCGCCGTACAGTCCGATCATGGTTCCAACCGTCCTCGCAAACGACTCGTGGGAGTCTGTGAACCAGTCCTGCATCTTTATTCTCCTTTTTTACGCATCACACGTTGGCCTGAAAACAGCTTGTCGACGCGTGGGTTTCTGGGGTCCAGATCGACTGATGGCACAAGCTCAACTTCCACTTCATGGCGGGGAAAGAATCGCACCAATACATAG
Organism: Cupriavidus pauculus; assembly: GCF_008801835.1. GTDB lineage: Bacteria > Pseudomonadota > Gammaproteobacteria > Burkholderiales > Burkholderiaceae > Cupriavidus > Cupriavidus pauculus. The sequence continues at coordinate 658 of NZ_VZOW01000031.1, forward strand.
TTATGTGTCTTCGTCTCTTTTGGCATGGTCCCGCTCACCAAGACATCTCTGCTATACGTCCTCCACTGCGACTCGTCTTCCCGACGCCCTCCCACACGCCAGACCACCTTGACGGTCTGGCCCACGCCCGGCATCAAGCCGCAGCAGATGTGGCCTCCCGAGGTTCCCCTTCTCGAAAATTCACTAACCTGAGTGCCACTCACCCCTGTACGTTTCCCGTCTGCAGTCAAAATCGAGAAGTCATAGATAAAGTCCTCGGTGTAGTTCGCGGCCCACCCTGCTGCCTCTACCCAGCCGCGAGGTTGCCCGCTTGCACACCCGCCCAACAGCACCAGCCAAACCGCCACTGCGATCGTCTTGATGAATCTCCTCATGCATCTCCTTTTCTTGTGTAATTGACTCCAGAGTCGTGGGAGTCTGTGAACCAGTCCTGCATCTTTATTCTCCTTTTTGGCGCATCACGCGCGGGCCTGTAAAGAACAGCTTGTCGACACGTGGATATCTCGCGCCGCGGGGATCGTCTCCCGGAATAAATTCGGCCTCCACCTCATGATCTGGGAAAAATCTCACGATCAGATAGCTGTGCCGGCTTGCGTTCCTCGAGACTTGTCCCGTGACAACGACGACCCGTTCATACGTTCTCCACTGCGACTCTTCGTCTCGACGCCCGCCCACACGCCAGACCACCTTCACCGTCTGCCCCACGCCCGGCATCAAACTGCAGCAGATGTGGCCTCCGGAGGTTCCCCTTCTCGAAAATTCACTAACCTGAGTGCCGCTAACCCCTGTACGTTTCCCGTCAGCGGTCAAAATCGAGAAGTCATAGATATAGTCCTCGGTGTAGTTCGCAGCCCACGCTGCTGCCTCCACCCAACCGCGGGCTTGCCCGATGGCACACCCGCCCAACATCACCAGCCAAACCGCCACTGCGATCGTCTTGATGAATCTCGTCATGCGTCTCCCTTTGCGTAAGTTCATTTCAGAAACCAAGAATGCTTTTCGTTGCGCGCACATCGAACGCCTGACATAGCGAAGCAGGCGGAGCAGTGGGGATTCGGGATCTTCTTGCGTTTCGTTTCTGGCCGTCATTGGCTTCGGTCAAAAACAACCGCCTGCGCCAGCGGATGCAGCGTGGGGCAATGCTGCGCGAGGCGTGTCCGTGATGGCTTGCGGTGGGGGGCGCAAGCCAGGTACGTCGCACGGGTACCGGAAAGAGGCATTCGCGGGGGAAGAGGTGCTTGTGGTTTTCATCCCCGTCGATGGGCGACGTCCGACGACGATGGCACAATACGCGCCATGCAACGTCTCTGGTCCGCCTTCGTCAAGGTCGTGCTGCTCGCAGTGGTGGGCGGCGCGCTGCTGATTTCGTTTGCCGTGCTGATGGCCAGCCGGCAGTTGCCGTCGCTCGATGCGCTGATGGCGTTCCGGCAATCGCCGGGCTACGTGCAGCTCGACAAATTTCCGCACACGCTGCCCGAAGCCGTGGTCGCCATCGAGGACGATCGCTTCTATCTGCACGATGGCGTCGACTACGTGGGCGTGATGCGCGCCGGCATCGCCAATTTGTCGGACGACCTCTCGCAGGGCGCGTCGACCATCACCATGCAGGTGGCGCGCAACTTCTTCTTGTCCCGGCAGAAGACCTACACGCGCAAGCTCTACGAAATCCTGCTGGCGTACCGCATCGAGAAGGCCCTGAGCAAGGACCAGATCCTCGAGCTTTATCTGAACAAGATTTACCTGGGCCAGGGCGCCTACGGATTTGCCGAGGCGGCCGACACCTATTTCGGCAAGCCGGTCGACCAGCTCACGCTGGCCGAATGCGCGATGCTGGCCGGGTTGCCCAAGGCACCGTCGGCCAATAACCCCGTGGTCAATCCGCGCCGCGCGCGGCAGCGGCAGACGTACATCCTGCTGCGGATGATGGAACTCGGCCGCATCACGCGCGCGCAGTACGACAGCGCGTTGCTGGAACCATTACGTCTGCGCTGAGCGACTACGTCCGCTCGCGTTTTGCCGCGCCGCGGCATGACGGCGTGTCAGCGGACGCCCGACTGCGCGGTCCCGATATGGCGTGCTAGCCTGCCAGCCATCGGCACAGGACAGCCGGGGAGACAAGCCATGGAAGGACTCTGGGGCGATATCTACGGCACGCTGCGTGCCGAATTTGCGGACGTGCCCGACGTCAAGGAACTGACGCGCCTGCTGCTGCGCCTTTCCCTGGCGATCGTGCTTGGGGGATTGATTGGCTACGAGCGCGAGGCCGCCGGCAAGCCGGCTGGCCTGCGCACGCACATGCTGGTGGCAATGGGCACGGCGCTGTTCGTGCTGGTGCCGCTGCAGGCCGGCGTGCCGCTGGTCGACATGAGCCGCGTCCTGCAGGGACTGATATCGGGCATCGGCTTTCTGGGCGCGGGCGCCATTATCAAGCTCGACAGCGAAAAGGATGTGCGCGGACTGACCACAGCCGCCAGCATCTGGACAGTAGCAGCCATCGGCGTGGCCTGCGGGATGGGCCGCGAAAGCACCGCGGTGATCGCCACACTGTTCGGCCTGGCGATCCTGCAGCTGCTCTATCGCGTGAAAAAACGGTGATGTCCGCGATCAAGCCAGCAATCAAGCGGCGGCAGGCTGCGCCACCTCGAGCTTCTCGCGGTGCCGCGCCACGGCGTCCAGCACGATGGCGTCGAGCCCTTCGCCACCCGTTTGGTCGATGTGAGCCAGAAACGCGCGCCGCATGCGCGGTTCCCAGAACTTCTTGATGTGGCCGGCGATGTCGGCCAGCGCTTCGTCTCGGTCGGGCATCGCCTCGAAGAAGCCGCCAATCTGGTTGGCCATCTTGACCAGGTTTTCGATATGCATGGCGGACCCTATGCGATGTGAAGTCGTTGGGAATGGGTGTAGACCACCAGCGTGCCGCCGCGCACAAAGCCGGCCAGCGTCACGCCGGCTGCATCCGCCAGGCGCACGGCCATGGCGGTCGGTCCGGACACGGCCGCCAGCACGCCCGCGCCAATTGCCGCGGTCTTCTGCACCATTTCATAGCTCGCGCGGCTGGTGACGATCACCGCGCCTTGACCGATATCTTCGTGCGCGCCGCGCGCCAGTGCGCCGGCCAGCTTGTCCAGCGCGTTGTGGCGGCCGACATCTTCGCGCACCAGGGCTATCTCGCCGTCGGCGCGCATCCAGGCCGCCGCGTGCGTGGCGCCCGTGTCGCGCAGCAACGCCTGCCGCCTGTGCAGCGTGGCGAATGCCTGTTCGAACAGGCTCGGATCGAACGCCACCGCGCTGTGCACCGGCGCAGGCGTGCGCATGACCTCATCGAGCGATTCGGTGCCGCACAAGCCGCAGCCGGTGCGCCCGGCCAGCGCGCGGCGGCGTCCCTTGAGCCCCACGAATGATTCCGTTGCGATTTCCACCTTGACCGTAATGCCCTGCGCGCCCGGCTCGACGTCGATGCCGTAAATGTCACTCACGCGCCCGACAATGCCCTCGCTGAGGCTGAAGCCGATGGCGAAGTCTTCCAGGTCTGCCGGCGTGGCCAGCATCACCGCATGCGAGATGCCGTTGAATTCGAGCGCCACCGGCACTTCCTCGGCCAGATGGTCCACCTCGCTGGCCACCGCGCCGTGTCGCCAGCGCTTGACGGCGAAGGTGCGCTGCGCCGGCACCTCGCCGGTGCCGGCCGCGCTGTCTGGAGATGGCACATCACGCTTCATGAGTTGATCCTCGGTCTTTGCGGCTAGCCCGCCGACGCGGTTTCGCCGGCCGCGCGCAGCAGCGCAAGCTGCTCCTCGTTGAATGCCTGATAGTTGCGCTGCCAGGTCGATGGCTGGGCAACGGGCATCACCTGCACCGCCGTCACCTTGTATTCGGGACAGTTGGTGGCCCAGTCCGAATTATCGGTGGTAATCACGTTGGCGCCGGACTCCGGAAAGTGGAATGTCGTGTACACCACGCCCGGCTGCATGCGCTGGCTCACGATCGCGCGCAGCACCGTTTCGCCGGCGCGGCTTTGCACGCCGACCCAGTCGCCATCCTTGATGCCACGCTCCTCGGCGTCGTGCGGATGGATTTCCAGACGGTCCTCGTCATGCCAGTGCACATTGTGCGTGCGCCGCGTCTGCGCGCCAACGTTGTACTGCGACAGGATACGCCCGGTGGTCAGGATCAGCGGATACTTGCGATTGACCTTTTCGTCGGTGGCCACGTACTTGGTGATGATGAACTTGCCCTTGCCGCGCACGAAGGCGTCGACGTGCATGGTCGGCGTGCCTTGCGGCGCCTCGGCGTTGCAAGGCCACTGGATGCTGCCCAGCGCGTCGAGCTTTTCGTAGCTGACGCCCGCGAACGTCGGCGTCAGGCGCGCGATCTCGTCCATGATCTCGGACGGATGCCGATACGACATCGGATAGCCGAGCGCATTGGACAACAGGATCGTCGCTTCCCAGTCCGAATAGCCGGCCTTCGGCGGCATCACCTTGCGCACGCGCGAAATGCGGCGCTCCGCATTGGTGAACGTGCCGTCCTTTTCCAGGAACGACGAACCCGGCAGGAACACGTGCGCATACTTGGCAGTCTCGTTCAGGAAGATGTCCTGCACGACGATGCATTCCATCGACGACAGCGCCGCCGCCACGTGCTGCGTGTTCGGATCGGACTGGACGATATCCTCGCCCTGGCAATACAGCCCCTTGAACGTGCCGCTGATGGCCGCATCGAACATGTTCGGGATGCGCAGGCCCGGCTCGGGATTGATGTCGACGCCCCATGCCGCCTCGAAGCTGCCGCGCACGGTGGAATCGGACACGTGCCGGTAGCCTGGCAGCTCGTGCGGGAACGAGCCGATATCGCACGAGCCCTGCACGTTGTTCTGGCCGCGCAGCGGATTCACGCCCACCCCTTCGCGGCCGATATTGCCGGTGGCCATCGCCAGGTTGGCGATGCCCATCACGGTGGTCGATCCCTGCGCGTGCTCGGTCACGCCCAGCCCGTAGTAGATCGCCGCATTGCCGCCCGTGGCGTAAAGCCGCGCGGCGCCGCGCAGCGCATCGGCCGGCACACCCGTCACGGCTTCCATTGCCTCGGGCGAATTCTCTGGCAGCGAGACAAAATCGCGCCACTGCTGGAAGGCGCGGTCCTCGCAGCGCTGTGCGATAAACGCTTCGTCGAGCAGCCCTTCGGTAACGATCACATGCGCCATGGCGCTGACCAGCGCGACATTGGTGCCCGGACGCAACTGCAGGTGATAGTCGGCGCGGATATGCGGCGAGTCGACCAGATCGATCTGGCGCGGATCGACCACGATCAGCTTTGCCCCGGCGCGCAGGCGGCGCTTCATGCGCGATGCAAACACCGGGTGCCCGTCGGTCGGGTTGGCGCCAATGACCATGATCACGTCGGCCTTGGCCACCGAGCGGAAGGTCTGCGTGCCAGCCGATTCGCCCAGCGTGGTCTTCAGGCCGTAGCCGGTCGGCGAATGGCAGACGCGCGCGCAGGTGTCGACGTTATTGTTGCCGAACGCCGCGCGCACCAGCTTCTGCACCAGATATCCTTCCTCGTTGGTGCAGCGCGACGACACGATGCCGCCGATCGAATCCTTGCCGTGCTCGGCCTGAATGCGCTTGAACTGCGACGCCGCATAGCCGATCGCCTCTTCCCACGACACCTCGCGCCACGGGTCGGTGATCCGGGCGCGGATCATCGGCTTCAGGATGCGGTCCTTGTGGGTCGCATAGCCCCAGGCAAAGCGCCCTTTCACGCAGGCGTGGCCCTCGTTGGCGGCGCCGTCCTTGTAGGGCACCATGCGCACCACTTCGTTGCCCTTCATCTCGGCCTTGAACGAACAGCCCACGCCGCAATAGGCGCAGGTCGTCACCGTGCTGTGCGTGGCCTGGCCGAGCTGGATCACCGAGGTCTCGGTCAGCGTGGCGGTCGGGCACGCCTGCACGCATGCGCCGCACGAGACGCAATCCGATTCCATGAACGGCTGGCTGGTGCCCGCCGCCACGCGCGAATCGAAGCCGCGGCCGCTGATGGTCAGCGCGAATGTGCCCTGGGTTTCCTCGCAGGCGCGCACGCAGCGGTTACAGACGATGCACTTGGACGGATCGTAGGTGAAGTACGGATTCGATTCGTCCTTCTTCATCTGCGTGTGCGTGGCGATCGGCGCGGCGCCGCCCGCGCCATCCGCATAGCGCACCTCGCGCAGGCCCACCACGCCGGCCATGTCCTGCAGCTCGCAGTTGCCGTTGGTCGGGCACGTCAGGCAGTCGAGCGGGTGATCGGAGATGTACAGCTCCATCACGCCGCGGCGCAGATCGCCAAGCTTGCCACTTTGCGTGCGCACCTTCATGCCCGCTTCGACGGGCGTGGTGCACGACGCCGGATACCCGCGACGCCCCTCGATTTCCACCAGGCACAAGCGGCACGAGCCGAACGGCTCCAGCGAATCGGTGGCGCAAAGCTTGGGCACGCCGATGCCGGCCTCGGCGGCGGCGCGCATCACGGACGTGCCGGCGGGCACGGTCACGGACACCCCATCAATTTCCAGCGTTACCTGCGTATCGGCATCGCTGGCCGGCGTGCCGTAGTCAAAATCGTCGCGAGCGTTCACGGACGTCTCCCGTCATGCACTGCTGTGAGGATGCGCACCCCTGAGGGATGCGTCGGTTCTATACGGCCCGCCGTGCGTGACAGGCGGGCCATGCTTCAGGCTGCCTTGGCCGGTTTGGCGGACAGTCCGAAGTCTTCGGGGAATTCATTCAGCGCGGACAGCACCGGATAAGGCGTCATGCCGCCCATCGCGCAGAGCGACCCTGCCAGCATCGTGTCGCACAGGTCGCGCACCAGCGCCACGTGCTTGACCGGCTCGTCGCCGGCGATGATGCGGTCGATCACCTCGACGCCGCGCGTGGAGCCGATCCGGCATGGCGTGCACTTGCCGCACGATTCGATCGCGCAGAAATGCATCGCGTAGCGCGCCATCTTCGCCATGTCGACGGTTTCGTCGAACACCACGATGCCGCCATGGCCGACCACGGCGCCGAACGCGGCATACGCTTCGTAGTCGATCGGCGTATCGAAACGCGCCTCAGGCAGATACGCGCCGAGCGGCCCGCCCACCTGGACCGCACGAATCGCCCGGCCGCTGCGCGTGCCGCCGCCGAAATCGATCATCAACTGGCGCAGCGTGATGCCGAACGCCTTTTCCACGAGTCCACCCTGGCGGATATTGCCAGCCAGCTGGAACGGCAGCGTGCCGCGCGACCTGCCCATGCCGTAGTTCTGGTAGAACGCCGCGCCGCGCGCCAGGATCACCGGCACGGTGGCCAGCGAGATCACGTTGTTGATCACCGTGGGCTGCCCGAACAGCCCCTTGAGCGCGGGCAGCGGCGGCTTGGCGCGCACCACGCCGCGCTTGCCTTCAAGGCTTTCCAGCAGCGCCGTTTCCTCGCCGCACACATAGGCGCCGGCGCCCTTGCGCACCTCAAGCCGGAAGCGCCTGCCGCTGCCGCGAATGTTGTCGCCAAGCCAGCCGGCCTGCGTCGCGATCTCGATGGCCGCTTCGGTCGCGGCAATCGCGTGCGGATATTCGGAGCGCGTGTAGATGTAGCCGGCCTCGGCGCCGACGGCCAAACCCGCGATCGTCATGCCTTCGATCAGCATGAACGGATCGTCTTCCATCACCATGCGATCGGAGAACGTGCCGGAGTCGCCTTCGTCGGCGTTGCAGACGATGTACTTGACCGGCGCCTGCGCCGCCAGCACGGTCTTCCACTTGATGCCGGTCGGGAACGCCGCGCCGCCGCGGCCGCGCAGGCCTGAATCGAGCACCTCCTGCACGATCTGCACGGGCGTCATCGACAGCGCGCGCGTCAGGCCGGCAAAGCCCTCGTGCGCGATGTAGTCGTCGAGCGACAACGGATCGGTGATGCCCACGCGCGCAAACGTCAGGCGTTCCTGGTTCTTCAGGAACGGCATCTCGTCGGTCGGCCCATGCGCCAGCGGATGCGCGCCGCCGGCGAGGAAATCCGCGTCGAACAGTGCGGCGACATCGTCCTCGGTCACCGGGCCGTAGGCCACGCGCCCGGCGTCGGTGCGCACTTCCACCAGCGGCTCCAGCCAGAACATCCCGCGCGAGCCGTTGCGGACGATGCGCACGTCGTCGCCACGTCGCGCCGCTTCGCGCGCAATGGCCTGCGCCACTTCGTCGGCGCCCAGGGCCAGCGCCGTGGAATCGCGCGGTACGAAAATCGTGGTGGTCATGCGCGCACCTCCGCGTCGTCCCGCAGGGCGTCGATCAGCTTGTCGAAGCGTTGCGCATCGACGCGCGCGTAGAGTTTCTCGCCAATCGTCATGGCCGGCCCGGTGGCGCACTGCCCCAGGCAGTAGACCGGTTCCAGCGTGAACTGGCCGTCCGGCGTGGTCTCGTGGAAATCGCAGCGCAGCGCCTTGCAGGCGTGCGCGGCCAGCGCTTCCGCGCCCACCGACTGGCACGCCTCGGCGCGACAGACCTGCACCACATGGCGGCCCGCGGGCTGCTGGCGAAAATGGTGATAGAACGTGATCACGCCATGCACTTCGGCGCGCGACAGGTTCAGCGCACGGGCGATGGTCGGTACCGCATCGTCGGGAATGAATCCGTGGCGATCCTGGATCTCGTGCAAGATCGGCAGCAAGGCGCCAGGCATGTCGCGCTTGGCCGCAACGATGCGCGCAATGGCGTCGGCTCCTTCATTGCCGGCCGACGCCGTGGGGGTGGCGAATTGTGGCATTGGCTTTGTCTCCGTATTCTTTATCGGCACCCGCCGCAATACCGGCTTTTTTGTACATATTCGGGAACACCACAACGGGCTTTCTGGGCGCTTTGTGCGACTATAGGTTCGTGATTGACGCCGTTCAATATGCTATTTTCCGCATATGCTTCGCATTTCGATCCTCCCGCACCTGCAGATCCGCGACGACACCTCGCCGACACCCGCGCCAGCGCTGGATGTGTCGCGTCTGGTGGCGCTGCTGGCGCATATCGAATCGACCGGAAACATCGCGCAGTCGGCCGAAGCGATGGCGTTGTCATATCGCTACGCATGGGGCATCCTGCGCGACGCCGAAACATTGTTCGGCGGTGCGTTGATCGCCAAGACCCGTGGCCGCGGGTCGACGCTGACGCCGCTGGCGCAGCAACTGGTGTGGGCCAGCAAGCGCATTGCAGCCCGGCTGTCGCCGACATTGGACAGTCTGGCGTCCGAACTGGAAATCGAACTGAAGAAGCTGATGGCGGCCAGCGACCCGGCCGTGCGCATCCACGCCAGCCATGGTTTTGCGGTGGCCGCGCTGCGCGATTTTCTCGATGAGCAAAAAATCCGCCACGACGTGAAGTACTGCGGCAGCCTTGAAGCCGCGGCGGCGCTGGCCGAAGGCGCGTGCGACGTGGCGGGATTCCATGTGCCGATCGGCGAATTCGAGCAAGAAACGCTGCGCCGCTTCACGCGCTGGCTGCGTCCCGACACCCATTGCCTGATCCACCTGGCCACGCGGCAACAGGGTCTGTTCGTGCGGCCCGGCAATCCGCTGGGCGTGAACACGCTGGACGACCTGGCGCGCGCCGACGTGCGGTTCGTCAACCGCCAGCTTGGTTCCGGCACGCGCCTGCTGCTTGACCTGATGCTGGCGCGACGCGGCATCGACGCCAACACCATCGAAGGTTTCAGCAACGGCGAATTCACGCATGCGGCGGTGGCCGCATATATCGGCAGCGGCATGGCCGACGTTGGCTTTGGCGTGGAAACCGCCGCGCGGCGCTTCGGCCTGGAATTCGTCCCCGTGCTGCAGGAGCGTTACTTCTTCGCGCTCGAAAAACGCGCGCTGCAAAGCCCCGCGCTGGTCGGCGCGGTCGCCGCGATGAACGACAGCCGCTACCGCGAACGTGTCAACGCGCTACCGGGCTACAACGGCGAACTAACCGGCACCGTGATGACGTTCGAAGAGGCCTTTCCGGGCGTCAGCCTGTGATGGCGCCATGACTGGCGCGCTGGATGGAAAGGCCCGACTCAGCGGGCCTCCAACGTAACGGCATCCCGATCAGTACGCCACCACCGACAGCGTTACCCCGGCAGGCACGCGCACCTTGTCGCTGTACACGCCGTTGGCGGGCGTGCGCGGCGCGATGAAGCTGGCCCAGCCCTGCAGCATGGACGGCGCGGTGGCTGGCAGTTTTCGCAGCGTGGTGAACGACGTGGCCGACGGGTCGATCAGCGGCAGCGTGAACGTGCCGTCGGTCCATGCCGGGTAGCCGTAACGCTCCGGTGACGTGGCCAGCGGCATCGTGCTGTTGGTCGTGATGCGCCAGTTCACCAGCGCGTCGTTGAACTTCCAGCCGGCGCCGGTGATCGCTGCATCGAGCACCTGCCTGGACCCGGACACCTTGCGCGTCAGCAGGTCGCGATAGAAGTCGATGCCGAGTTGTCGATTGAGGAAGCCGCCGAAGCTGCCGGACACCGCATAGCTTTCGCACGTGGCGCCAAAGCCCGTGAACTGCATCAGGTTGCAGTTGTAGTCGCTGTAGCGGTAGTAGTCGGGCAGGCGGACATCGCGGATCGGGTTGTAGCCGGTGGCGATAATGCCGCTCAGGAAGTCCTCCATCTGCATTGCGGTCATTTCTTCGAGCCACGTGTCATACGCATACTCGGCGCCCATCTTCACCTGACGGCGATAGAAGTTCTGCATGTGCGTGCCCTCATGCGCCATCGTGGTCTTGATCGCGCGCAGGCCGTCGGGACCGCCGAGCGACAGCGTTTCGCTATCCAGATAGAGCGAAATAGATTCGTTGCTGTTGGGCTCGCGCGTCTTCAGCATGTTGTGCAGGCCCCAGAAATAGCCGACCGTGCCATACGCCTTGCCATCGCGGTTGAAGTTGAGCACCACGATGTCGATCGGCATGCCGGCGGGCAGCATCGACGCGCCAAAATCGTTGGCGCCCCACAGCGCACCGCCCACGCCGACCAGCCGGTCATAGACCATGCCGCCGCCGGCAAAGGCCGCGGCCAGTTCGGACACCATGGTGTCGGTGACAGCGGCCGCTTCGGTAGTTTCCACCCAGATGTTGATCACGGTGCCATCGCTGGCCGACACCTGCTGGCGCAGTGTGGCCGGCCGCGACGTGCCATCGATGTGATACCAGTTGCGGCTGGCGCCGGGACCAAGGCCCGTGGTGCCGATACTTGCCGCCAGCGGCGCCGGCACGCCGAGCGTGGTCAGCATCGGATTGGAACTGGCGCGCGTGGCATCGACCCATCCGGCGCGGTTGTATTCGCCGATTGCGCGTTGCGCGGCCTCTTCGGTAGACGCAACGCTCAGCGCCTGCGGCGACACCATTTCCGCGACAACGCTGGACGAAATGCCCGCCGGCATGGTCACCGCGGCGTCACCGAGATTCGACAGCATGATCGAAACCGTCTTGCCCGCCAGGCCGGAAATCGAATATTGCACATCGATGGCGCTGCCGCTCGTATTGGCCTTGCCCCAGACGCCGGCCTGGCTGCCGGCGTAGGTGCTGCCGGTGGCCGCACCGCAGCCGGTGCAGGCCAGATCGAGGCCGGAAACCAGCAGCGGATCGGTCGATGGATTGGTGTTCGGGGTGTTGGCGACCGCCGGCTGCGCGGGCGTTCCGCCGTCGCCTCCGCCGCCACAGGCGGCCAACGCCAGTGCGGCAATGACCGTCAGCCCGGCAAGACCGGACAACCGGGTGGAGAAGCGAAAGCGTGCTTCGGCACGCGCATTCATGCGACGCATCTTGGAACTCCGTAATCTGGACGTTCTCCAGCGGCAGCGGCGCAGCCGTAGCCTGCAGCGCTCTGGAGGGGGTCTTCCAATAACGACGCATAACCGGGCAGATTTAGGGTGGCGGTTCATCAGCCGCCCGTGCGGTGCCGGCCATATTGGGCGCTGACGCGAGTTCAATCCGTGGTGATACGCACGCAGGCTGGCGTAGGCTTGCGCCGCGAGCAATCGCAAAAGCCCCGCCACGACCGTGTGTCGTGCGCGGGGCGACCAGAGCAAGCGGATCGACGAATCGATGGATCGACAGCGCAGCGGTGGCGAGACCGCGGGTCTGGCGAACGATCCGTCGAACAGATCGGCGAACGGGTCCGCCAGGCGGCTAGTAGATCTCGGGGATCACCATGCTCTCCGGCACCGGCTGGCGGGTGTAGTCGGCGTGGCGCTCGCGCTCAGGCAGCACGATGGTGGGCTGCGACGGCTCCACGTACGGCATCTGCTGCAGCAGATGATGAATGCAGTTCAGGCGCGCGCGCTTCTTGTCGACGGCCTGCACCACCCACCATGGCGCCTCGGCAATATGCGTGCGTTCCAGCATGATTTCCTTGGCGCGCGTGTAGTCTTCCCAGCGGCGGCGCGACTCCAGATCCATCGGGCTCAGCTTCCATTGCTTGAGCGGATCGTGGATGCGGCTCAGGAAGCGCAGATGCTGCTCTTCGTCGGTGATCGAGAACCAATACTTGATGACCTGGATGCCCGAGCGCACCAGCATGCGCTCGAACTCGGGCACCGAGCGGAAGAATTCCTCGTACTGGTCGTCGGTGCAAAAGCCCATCACGCGCTCGACACCGGCGCGGTTGTACCAGCTGCGGTCGAACAGCACCATTTCGCCGGCCGCAGGCAGATGCGAGACGTAGCGCTGGAAATACCACTGGGTGCGTTCGCGGTCATTGGGCGCCGGCAGCGCCGCCACGCGGCACACGCGCGGGTTCAGACGCTGCGTGATGCGCTTGATCACACCGCCCTTGCCTGCCGCATCGCGGCCTTCGAACAGGATCACCACCTTGTGCCCGGTGGCCACCACCCAGCTCTGCAGCTTCACCAATTCGCCCTGCAGGCGAAACAGTTCGCGGAAATAGAGATGACGCTCGGCGCGCTCGGCCTCATCGCCGTTGAGATTGCTGTTGTCGCCCGGGCCGCCCGCCTCGCCCGACAGCACGCGCTGGACCAGCGCGGGATCGCGGTCCTCGAGCTCCAGTTCCAGCTCTTCGTCGTAATAGTCCGCGACTTCGCGGTGAATGCGCCGGATCAGCGCCTCGTCGTTGTAGTCCATCGCTTTCCTCCATCGCCCATGTCCCGTTCGGGGCACGCCATCGTACGCAGGCAGCATGACGGTTCGATGAACTGTCATAGAGGCACGCCGCGTCACACCGCGCGCCGCGCTTTACCCCTGCTGCTTGCGGAACGCCCAGCGCCCCGCGAGCACGGTGAAGCTGGCCACCAGCACCACCAATACCCAGAATCCATGTGGATGATCGGCCAGCGGAATGCCGCCGACATTCATCCCGAAAAATCCCGCCACGATGTTGATCGGCAGCGCCAGCACGGTGACCAGCGTCAGCGTGAACAGCGTGCGGTTGGTCTGTTCGTTCAGCTTGGCCGCTATTTCTTCCTGCAGCAACTTGATCCGTTCCACCAGCGCGGCCAGGTCGTTGAGCACGAGCGAGAATTCCTCGGTCGATTCGCGCAGTTCCTGCAGATCGCTTTCCTGTAACCATGTCGGCGGACGATTCAGCAACCGGAACAGCGCGCCCGGCTCCGGCGCCAGCAATCGCTGCAGGCGAACCAGCCCGCGACGCATCGCGCCGAGATCGGACCGGTTCGATTGCAGACGCTGCGACAGCAGTTGATCCTCGATCTGATCCACATTGACGCCGGTTTCACGCACGATCTGCACCAGCACGTCGGCCTGGTCGCGCAGCAGATGCACCACGAGGTCGAGCGGCGAGCGAAAGGGCTCGTTGCGACGCACCGCGGCGCGCAGCCGGTCGACCGAGCGCAGCGGGCGGGCACGCGCCGTCACAAGGAGCCGATGGTCGGCATGCGCCCAGAGCGTGGAAATATCGGTCGATGTCACGCCGAAGTTGTAAATCACGTCATTGACCACCGCCAGCAGCGCCGCGTCCTGACGTTCGATGCGCGTCGAATGCGAGCCCTGGCGCAGCGCCTCGAAGAAGTCCTCGGGCAACCCGAGCTGCGCGCGCATCCAGCGCTCGCACGCGCTGTGAGACAGGTTGAAGTGCAGCCAGATAAACGGACCTTCGCGCCCCGGCGCATCGGCGCTCGACGGCGTGGCGTGCGCGGCCAGCCACGCGGCGGCGCCATGAGAGTCGATCTCGCGCGCGGGCTTGCCGGGTTCGAACAGATAGCCGCTGACCAGACCGACCGGGTCGGAACCATAGCCGGCGTCGACGATGCCCGAATGCATGAAAACTCCTGTGACCTGTGCCTCGCGCGACGTTATCACGGCGGCGTGACGATCGGCGCGATGCGCCAGCGGGCATACCCGGCCCGCTTCGTCCCACTTCGGCGCGCGCGGGCCGGGCGCAGAGTCGATCAGCGCGCGATCACCGCGCGGCGGCCAGCTTGCGGTAGAACGCGGCGCGGCTGATGCCGACGCGTGCGGCGGCCTCGGCGACGCGTCCGCCGCACGCTTCCAGCGCCTGCGTGAGGAACGCGGTCTCAAAGCGGGCCATCGCTTCGGCATAGTTTTGCGTGGCGGGCCAGGTCGCCGCGGCGGGCATTGCGGAGGCTTGCGCCAGGACGGCCGGGGCGACGGCGCCGGCGTGCGCCGAATCGGCCCCGTCCACATCGGCAGCCACCTCGGACACGGCTGGCGGCGGCGCTGGCGCATGGCCCGGCGCCGCACCACGGCGCACGCCCAGCAGCGGCGCCAGCGCGGCGGCGTCGACGCTGTCCTCGTCGCACAGCATGACCACGCGCTCCAGCACGTTGCGCAGTTCGCGCACGTTGCCCGGCCAGTCATAGTCGCGCAGCAGCTTCAGCGCGTCGTCGCGCAGGCCGAGCGGATGCCGTTCGGCCTTGATGCTCAACTCCTCGATGATGGCGTAGACCATCGGCAGCAGATCGTCGCGCCGCTCGCGCAGCGGCGGCAATTCAATCGTCAGCACATTGAGCCGGTAATAGAGATCCGCGCGGAAACGCCCGGCCGCCACCAGCGCGGGCAGGTCGGCCGATGTGGCGGCGATGATGCGCACGTCGCTGCGCACGATGCGGTTCGATCCCAGCGGTTCGAATTCGCGGTCCTGCAACGCACGCAGCAGCTTGCTCTGCAGGGCCAACGGCATCTCGCCGATCTCGTCGAGGAACAGCGTGCCGCCATCGGCCAGTTCGAACTTGCCCACGCGCCCTTTGCGGTCGACGCCGGTATAGGCGCCCGGCGCAGCGCCGAAGAACTCGACTTCAAGCAAGGTGTCGGGAATCGCCGCCACGTTGACCGTGACCAGCGCCTGCTCGGCGCGCGCGGAGCCGGCGTGAATGCCATGCGCCAGCAGTTCCTTGCCGGTGCCGGTTTCGCCCAGCAGCAGCACCGGCGATTCGACCAGCGCCGCCCGCCGCGCCTGGCGCTTCACCTCCTGCGCGGCCGGCGTGGTGCCGACGAAACTCGCGAAGGTGTACTTGGCGCGCCGCACCTGATCGAGCGATTTGCGCGCCGCGGCCAGTTCGGCCTGCACGCGCGAGTAATGGGCGAAGATCGGCGTCAGCGCCTTGAGCTCGTCGAACAGCGCAAACCCCACCGCGCCGATGGTGCGGCCGGCGTCATCCTTGATCGGCAGGCGCGTGACGATCATCGGCTCGCGGTCGGTTTCCAGCAGGTCCAGCAGGATCGGCTTGCCCGTGGTCACCACCTCGCGCATCAGGCTGTTTGGGATCACCTGCTCGCAGTCGAGCCCGATCGCCGCCTGCGGGTCGGTAAAGCCGAAGCGCGCGGCGTAGCGCTTGTTGATCCACACCACGCGCGCGTGCTCGTCGACCACGAACGTGCCTTCACTGAAATTTTCGAAGGTGCGGAACAGCGTTTCCATGGCGCGGCGCGCCACATCGTCGTAGTCCAACAGCAATGCCCCGCCTGGTTCGGCGATCTTTTGCATCGAGTGTCTCCGTTTTGTCTCATTCTGTAGATGCGGAGTGTCTCATATTCGAGACGTGACGGCGACGTGGGCGGGTGCTGTGTCTCACACACGAGACACGATGGTTTATAGTCGGTGTTTTGCGTCTTACCCGCAACTTTCCGGTGTGGCATGGAGACTGCTAACAGAGCGATCCCCTGTCACATGCATCAGGGACCCTTTGCATCCGCGCGGCAATGCCGGCGGACTGCAATCCAAGAACAAGCAATGGAGACCCCATGTCATTTGTCGTAGTGCTCGCCGCGTTGGCGTTCCTGATGTTTGCCGCCTATCGCGGCTACAGCGTGATCCTGTTCGCGCCGCTCGCCGCGCTGGGCGCGGTATTGCTGACCGATCCTTCCGCCGTGGCCCCGGTGTTTACCGGCATCTTCATGGAGAAGATGGTTGGCTTCGTGAAGCTGTATTTCCCGGTGTTCATGCTTGGTGCGGTATTCGGCAAGGTCATCGAGCTGTCGGGCTTTTCGGAATCGATCGTGGCCGCGGCGATCCGCTATATCGGCCGCTCTCGCGCCAATGCCGTGATCGTGGCGGTGTGCGCGCTGCTGACCTACGGCGGCGTGTCGCTGTTCGTGGTGGTGTTCGCGGTCTATCCGTTTGCCGCCGAACTCTATCGCCAAAGCAATATTCCCAAGCGGCTGATGCCGGGCGCCATCGCGCTGGGCGCGTTCTCGTTCACGATGGATTCGCTGCCGGGCACGCCGCAGATCCAGAACATCATTCCCACCACGTTCTTCAAGACCACGTCGTGGGCCGCGCCGGCGCTGGGCGTGGTGGGATCGCTGTTCATCATCGTGGTGGGGCTGTCGTATCTGGAATGGCGGCGTCGCGCGGCTGCCGCGCGCGGCGAAGGCTACGGCACCAACCTGATCAACGAGCCGCAACGCGTGGAAGGCGGCAAGCTGCCGCCGCCGCTGCTGGCCATCCTGCCGCTGATCGTGGTGGGCGTGGCCAACTTCTGGCTCACGCGCATGATTCCGCTGTGGTACGGCCAATCCAACAGCGTGTCGCTGCCGGGCCTGCCCAAGCCGGTGGAAACCAAGATCGCCAGCGTGACCGCGATCTGGGCCGTGGAGGGCGCGCTGCTGCTGGGCATCGTGATCGTGCTGGTCACCGCATTCGGCGCCGTGCGCCAGCGCTTTGCGGAGGGCACCAAGAGCGCAGTGTCCGGCGCGCTGCTGGCATCGATGAATACCGCTTCCGAATACGGCTTCGGCGGCGTGATCGCCGCGCTGCCCGGCTTCCTGGTGGTCAGCGACGCGCTGCGCAGCATTCCGAATCCGCTGGTCAACGCGGCGGTTTCCGTCAGCACGCTGGCCGGCATCACCGGGTCGGCGTCGGGCGGCATGAGCATCGCGCTGGCCGCAATGTCGGACGTCTTCATCCAGGGCGCGCAGGCCGCGCAGATTCCGCTCGAAGTGCTGCACCGCGTGGTGTCGATGGCCAGCGGCGGCATGGACACCCTGCCGCATAACGGCGCGGTCATCACGCTACTGGCCGTCACGGGCCTGACGCACCGTGAGTCGTATCGCGACATCTTCGCCATCACGGTAATCAAGACGCTGGCCGTGTTCTTTGTGATCGCGGTGTTCTACACCACGGGTCTCGTCTAACGTTTGCCGGAGTTTTTCATGGTCAATCTGCAAGGCAAGACCGCACTGGTCACCGGATCCACAAGCGGCATCGGCCTCGGCATCGCGCAGGCGCTGGGGCAAGCTGGCGCCAATATCGTGCTGAACGGTTTTGGCGATGTCGACGCGGCGCTCGTGACGATCCGCGCCACCGGCGCGCAGGCGCTGCATCACGCCGCCGACATGCGGCATGGCGACGAGATCGAAGCGATGATGACGATGGCGCGCGAGCGCTTCGGCGGCGTCGACATCCTGGTCAATAACGCAGGCATCCAGCATGTGGCGCCGGTGGAGGATTTTCCCGTCGACAAGTGGGACGACATCCTCGCGATCAATCTCACCTCGAGCTTTCACACCACGCGCCTCGCGCTGCCGGGCATGCGCGCCAGCAACTGGGGCCGCATCGTCAACATCGCATCGGTGCACGGGCTGGTCGGCTCGGCTGGCAAAGCCGCGTACGTGGCCGCCAAGCACGGGCTGGTGGGCCTGACCAAGGTGACGGCGCTGGAAACGGCCGCCACGGGCGTGACCTGCAACGCCATCTGCCCGGGCTTCGTGCTCACGCCGCTGGTAGCCGCGCAGATCGATGCCATCGCCAAGCGCGACGCCATCACCCACGAGGCGGCGCAGGCGCGGCTGCTGTCGGACAAGCAGCCGTCGGGCCAGTTCGTCACGCCCGAACAGCTCGGCAATCTGGTGCTGATGCTGTGCTCGCCCTTTGGCGATCAGGTGCGCGGCGCGGCGTGGGCCATGGACGGCGGCTGGACCGCGCAATAACGCGCGACGATGGCGCCATCGTCGCGCCATCGAGCACAACAGACCTGGCGGCGCGACGGCCGGTCATGGTCCGGCGGATGCGCTGTGACTGGCCGCGGCCGAAGCCGCGCGTGGCAGGGTGAACTGGAACACCGCGCCCGATGGATGATTCTGCGCGGCGCGCAACTCTCCGCCGTGGGCTTCGATGATCGCGCGGCAGATCGACAACCCCATGCCCATCCCCTCGCCTTTGGTGGTGTAGAACGCTTCAAAAAGCCGTTCCGCGTCTTCCGGAGAAAATCCGGGCCCCGCATCGCGCACTGCGACGGTCACGCCATCGGACGCGGACGACGTTGACGACGACGACGACGACGACGACGACGACGATTCGATCCACAGTTCGCGCGGCTGCGCCACCACGTCCTTCATGGCCTCGATGCCGTTCATCACCAGGTTCAGGATTACCTGTTGCAGTTGCACCTTGTCGCCCGCCACATCGGGCAACGCGTCATGCAGCGCAAGATGAAGCGCGATATCGTGGCGCGCCAGCTCGCCGGCAATCAGCGTGACCGTATCGCGGATCACCGCATTGATGGACAACGGCGCCATCACCACATCGGCTTTCCTCAGCATCGCGCGCATGCCGGCGATCACGGACGTGGCGCGCTCCCCGGCGGCCACGATCTCGTGCAGTGACGACTCCACCTCGCGCAAGTCGGGCTCCGGTCGTTTCAGCCAGCGCAGGGCCGCGTTGGCGTTGATGGCCATGGCGGCGAGCGGCTGACTGACTTCATGCGCGATCGACGCCGTGAGCGTGGTCAGGGTCATCACGCGCGACACGTGCGCAAGTTCGGCCCCGGCCTGGCGCAACGCTTCGTCGGCGCGCTGGCTTTCGCGATAGAGGCGGCTGTTTTCCAGCGCGGTGGCGGCTTGCGATGCGAGGAATTTCAGCACTTCGGTGCGGGCCGGCACGAACAGCCGCGTCGCCAGATCGTTCTCCAGGTACAGCGCGCCGATCAGCTTGGCCTGATTCAGAAGCGGCAGGCACAGGATCGATCGCGCGCGCCGCTGGCGCAGATAGGGATCGGTGGAATAAGGACGCTGTGCAACGGCGTCGTCCAGCACGATATGTTCGGCCGCGCGCAGCACATGGTGGATCACCGAGACCGGCAGATCATGCTCGGACAGCGCGCAGTTGCGCAGTTGCACGGCGATGGCATTGCCCTGGATGGTCGCTTCCGCCGCAACGTGACGATCGGTCTTGTCCTGTAGGATCAGCACGCCGCGCGATGCCCCGGCCTGCTCCATCGCCGTGCGCATCAGGGTCTCGATCAGCCTGTCGAGACGAATTTCCCCGGACACGGCCTGCGATATCGCAATCACCGTAGCAAGGTCGAGCAGCTGCAACGGCGTGTCGATGGTACCGGCCGATGACGCCGCGCGCTCTGCCCGCAGCAAACCCGCATACTGCGCATCGAGTTGCCAGACCTTGCCAAGCGCGCCCCAATGCAGGTAGCCGGCGCGCGCGTCTTGCAGATAGCTGCGCGCCACGCGCTCCATGCCCCGGCCCAGGTAGAAGCGTCCGGCCAGTTCGGCGGCAAGGGCCTGCACATGCGGCAGCTCGTTGTCGCGCGCAGAGGCGATCGCCAGATCGTACTCGCGCATCGCGTCGATATCGCGCCCTTCGATCCGCGCGATTTCCGCCGCCACCAGCGCCGCGCGATTGCCGAACGTCGACGGACAATTTCCAGCCCATTCCTCCAGTTGGCGACGATGTGCCGCCAGCGCGTGCAGATGGTAGGTCAGATCGCCTTCGCAAGCCTGCTCGCAACTGGCCGCGCGGGCCAGCGCGGCAAAGAACTGATACTCCGCCTGTTCGAAATACGACGGCGAGGTCCATAGCAGCACGTTGGCGCGTTCGGCCGCCTGCAAGGCGGCGGCGTGGTCGCCCGCCAGATAGCGCGCCTGCAGCTTCCTGATCCAGTACCAGCACGCCGCAAGCGACAGGCCGACATCGCCGGCGACGCGCTGCTCGAAGGCCGCCTCGTCGAAGCTGTCGCCGTCGAAGCTGCCGAAGCTCGGCGTGAGCCCGCGCAGCGTGCGGATCAACTGCAACTGCGGCGCAATGCGGTCCGCCACGAGTCCGTACCGCGCGCCCCAAGACCGCACGTTTCCGGCCTCCACCTCGCCCTGCAACTGGTCGAGCGGGTCGCCTCCGGCCAGCGATTGCGTGACCACGTTGCTGTAGATATACGACGCGTAGGTGAAATCGCGCAGCTTCTCTGTGACATCGAGCGCGCGGCGCAAGACACTGCGCGCGTTGCGAATCGGCTGCGTCCAGTGCAGAACGTTGCCGCCGACGATCTGGTAGACGCGCGCCCGGAAGCGATCGAGGCCGCGCTGTTCCGCCAGCTCCATGGCCATCCGGCCAAAGCGCAGGCCTTCGTCGTACGTGCCGCCCTGCGCGGACAGGATCATGCTCAGCCACGCATAGCCGACGCACGACGCATCGGCGTTGCCGTAGTCGAGGCTCATGTTGACCATGCGCAGAATCACCATCGCGCGGAGGTTGTCGTCGGTGTACCAGGCGGGCTGCATCAACGCGCTCAACACGCCCATCGTGCCGCACGCCTGTGCGTCCGACATCGGTGGCAGGCTGCACAACGCTTCGATGGGTCGGGTGCCAAGCTGCTGCCACATCCGCGTGCGTTCGCGCCGCACATCGTCCGCGCCGGGCCGGGCGGTCCAGTCGATGCCGGTGCGCCGCAGATATGCAAGCCCCACTTCCACGGCCTGCTGCCGCTGGCCGCCCGTCAGCAGCAGTTCGAGCTGCAACTGCGTGACCTTCGCCAGCGCCGGCAGACTCTCGGCACGCTGCACCAATGCGCGCAGGCGCTGTTGCGCGAGGTCCGATTGGCCGGTCATGAATTCGCATTCGGCGCGGCCGAAATCGATCGCGAACGCCAACGCTTGCTGGCTTTCGGCAGCGACGGGCGGTAGCAGCGCCGCAGCCGCGACCAGGTAATCGAGCGCGATGGCGTAGGCCGATACGCCTTTGGCTTGCTGGCCCGCCAGCAGGTTCAGCTCGGCAAGGCGCTCGCGCTCTGCGGCGGCGTCGATCAGGTCGACAGCGCGGTTGAGCTGCCCGACCACGGCGAAGATATTGGGCGCCAGCTGGGACGGCGGCGTTTTTCCGGCCAGGCGCCATCCGATGGCCAGATGCATGTGCAGACGCGCATCCTCGGGAATCAGCGCATACGCCGCTTCGCGGATCTTGTCGTGCCGGAAACGATAGGCGGATTCGCCGCGGATCACGAGCCCGGTGCGCGCCGCATCCCACAGTGCCGACTGCAGCGTTTCGGCTTCGCCGCGCCACGCCATCTGCAGATTGGCAAACGATGCGTCGTTGCCCAGACATGCCAGGTGCATGATCACCTGCTGCGTGGCAGGCGGCAGGCGACCCAGCTTGCCGAGCATCAGCTCGATCACGTTGTCGGTGTAATCCTTGGCCTGGATCTGCGCCAGGTCCCAGGCCCAGCGCGCGCGTCCGTGATCGAAATGCAGCAGCCCTTCCTCGGCCAGTTCGGTAATGAAGCTGATCGCGAAGAACGGATTGCCCGCGGTCTTCTCGTGCACCAGACGCGCCAGCGGCGCGCTGATCGGCGCGGCAACGTGCAGCGCGTCGGCAAGCAACTGGCTCATGCTGGCCGCATCGAGACCCTCCAGTTCGATGTTCTCCACCGCTGCGCCGCTGCGCCGGATCGACTCGGCGGTGGCTTCCCAGGCGCTGCCCGGAGCGACTTCGTTGCTGCGATAGGTGCCGACCAGCAGCAAGTGGCGGATCTCGGATTGCCTGACCAGGCGTTGCAGCAGATCGAGCGTGGCGGCGTCGAGCCATTGCAGGTTGTCCAGGAAAAGCGTCAGCGGATGTGCCGGTTGCGCGAACACGCGGATCACGCCGCCAAACGCCAGCGCGATGCGGTGCGAGGCTTCCCGTTGCGGCGTTTCGCCGGGCGCCGGCAACGGGCCCAGCAACTGCTGCAGTTCAGGAATCAGCGGCAGCAGCAGCGCCGTGTACGGTCCCATCGCCAGCGCCCTGCGCCACTCGGCCAGTTCGCTTTCGTCCTTGCCCAGTAGCGAGCGGACCAGCCCGCGCACCGCGTGCGCCAGCGCGCCGAACGGGATGCGCTCGCCATGCTGATCGGCCGTCGCGGCCGCAAACATGCCGCGCCGATGCATGGTGGCGCGCTGCAATTCATGCACGATCGTGGTCTTGCCCACGCCCGAGTAGCCCGATACCAGCGCCACTTCCATGCCGCCGCCCGCGGCCACCCGGTCGAACGCCGCCACGAGCCTGCGGATCTCCCGCTCGCGGCCGTAGAGGTGTTCCGGAATCACCAGCGTGTCAGACAGGTCGTGTTCGCCGAGCGTGAACGTATCGACGTGTTGCCGCGCTTCCCATGCGTGCAGGCAGCGGCGCAGATCGGCCTCGAGGCCTGCCGCTGTCTGGTAGCGCTCTTCCGCCGGCTTGGCCAGCAGCTTCATCACCAGCGCCGAGACGACCGGCGGAATCGAGGCCAACCGATCGGCGGGCGGAACCGGCTGGCGCGCGAGATGGCTGTGCACCCAGTCCAGCGTCGCCGACGCTTGCAGCGGCAGCTCGCCGGTAAGCATCTGATAGAAGACGATGCCCAGTGCATACAGGTCGCTGCGCGTGTCGATCGACCGGTTCATGCGGCCCGTCTGCTCGGGCGCCATGTAGGCAAGCGTGCCGGCGATCTCGGTGAGGCTACTGTAGGACTGCGGTTCGCGCGGAATCGGCGAGGCGATGCCAAAGCCTAGCAGCCATGCATGCCGGTGCGAATCGGCGACCAGGATATGCGAGGGTTTGAGGTCCTTATGGATCAGGCCGCGCTGGTGCAGGCCGCCCACCGCGGCGGCAATCGCCATGGCGATCGTCAGGAACTGTCCGATGGCCATCGGACGCCCGATCAGCCCACTCAGCGGACTGCCGCCCGGGTCTTCGAGCAGCAGCACGGTATTGCCACCTTCGCGCAGCAATTCCAGCGGCCGCGCGGCCCAACTGCCGTGCAGCGTGTCGCGCAGTCCGAACTCATGCGCCAGCCGCGTCAGCGTTGCAGGCGCGCTGTGATCGCCAGCGGGCCACACCGCCAGCGTCTGCGACACCAGCGCGTCGGCGTGAAAGCGCCGGCAACGGCCAAATATACGGTCGCCATCTTCCCAGTCGGCCTCCAGTTTGAGATCGACGTTGGCCAGCGGAAAGGACATGGATCGCATGTTGCGGTGCTGAATGGTGCCTGGAGTCAGGCTTCGGAACGATTGGGGCGCCGCCATGCTACGCGGAAACCTCTCATCGGTGACATTCCGCCCAAAATGTCGATTCAATTTATTTGAATAACTATTGCAACGATCGATCACTTTCGCCGCTGAGCCGATCGCTATAGTTCTGCACATGGACAGCGCAGCAACGCAACGAAGCCAAGCCAGCGCTGCCAGACCAAACCTCAAACCAATTGAATATTTTTTACCGGAGAAATCTCATGTCGAACGCCAAACTGCAAGTCCTGACCCCGCGCAACAGCCAGCTGATCATCATCGACCACCAGCCCCAGATGGCTTTTGGCGTGCAGTCGATGGACCGCCAGACCATGAAGAACAATGTCGTGGGCCTGGCCAAGGCGGCGAAGATCTTCGACGTGCCGACCACCATCACCACCGTGGAAAGCGAATCGTTCTCCGGCTACACCTATCCCGAAATCCTCGACGTCTTTCCCGGCAAGCAGACGCTCGAACGCACTTCGATGAATTCTTGGGACGACCAGAAGGTGCGCGACGCGCTGGCCGCCAACGGTCGCAAGAAGATCGTCGTGGCCGGGCTGTGGACCGAGGTGTGCAACACGACCTTCGCGCTGTCCGCGATGCTCGAAGGCGACTACGAGATCTACATGGTGGCCGACGCCTCGGGCGGCACCACCAAGGAAGCGCACGACTACGCGATGCAGCGCATGATCCAGGCCGGCGTGGTGCCCGTGACGTGGCAGCAAGTGCTGCTGGAATGGCAGCGCGACTGGAAGAACAAGGAAACGTATGACGCGGTAACCGGCCTGGCGAAGGAACATTCGGGCGCCTACGGCATGGGCATCGACTACGCCTACACGATGGTCCACAAGGCCGCGCAGCGCACCGCCACGCCGCACCCGTCGATCGCGCCGATCCATGCGCCGGTGACCGAGTACTAAGCACGACGCACTGGACGTCGATTCATACGGCCAGCGCCGTCTGGCCAAATCCTGATATCAGCCAGCGTGCCAGGCGGCCGCCGCCACTTTCGGAAGTCGCGGCGGCCGAATACCGCTATCGCCGGGGGTTCAGCCGGTCAGGCAAGTCGACGGAACAAGCGACCTTGCCACAGCAGCCGAAGCGTCAGCACGATCAGCGCGCCGATTGCAACATTGACGAAGATGAACAGCGGCAACGCAAGACTCGCGAACAACGAACCCGGCGCAAGGGTCGCCGCGCGCATGCACGACAACCCGAGCGCAGTGATGCCGAAGCTGAAGGCCCAGAATCCCGGGGTCGCGCCGGACTTGAGAAACCACGGTGCAAGTCTGGCGAGGAACAGCAGTTGCAAGACTCCGTAGCCGAACATGGCATAGAAAGGCCAGTCCACGCTGCCTGCTGTGACCGCAAGGTATGCAGTGGCACCAACCACCGGCGGCGCCAACTGGATGCCCAGCGTCGGCCGCAGCGCAGGTGCCAGTTCGTCGCCCAGATGCAGGCGATAGGTGATGATCGACTCGAGGGCGAACCACGAGAACAGCCCCGCTCCGAAGAACAGTTTGCCCAGATCCATCCAACCGAGCGAGCTCACGGCCATCGCAGAGACAAAATTGCCGGCCACTGTGGGCAGATACATGACCGCGGTGGTGTCACCGAGCTTGCGGCCGCCACGCATCATGCCGCCACTGCGAAGCGTGGAGAAAGCCAATTGGGCGACGACACCAATTACGATCAGCGTCGTGCCCAGTGCCTCAGCAAAGCCGTGCAGCCAGACGGCCACGAGCAGCGTGGCCACCGGTACCAGTCCGATGAAACAGCACGCAACCGGATGTCGGGCTTCGGCCAGCGCCTCGTCACGATGCGTCAGCCACTTGGCGGCGAAGGCGAGCACGAGCACCGCCCAGATGAGCGTCGTCACCGCAAACAGGATGTCGGATATGTCCGTCCCGACGCCCCACAATGTGTGTGCGACTCGCCAGCAGTTCGACAGACCGGCCATGCCGAGCACAATGCCCATCGCAGAGGCCGGAATCGAAAACCCGTTCGGCGTCTCGGCGACGGGAACCGTTGCTGCGCTGTCAGTCATGGTGTGTCCTGGAAGCAAGGTCAGCTACGCGCGAGGACAATTTTCCCCACGGTCTTGTTGCTCTCCAGCGCCGCATGCGCACGACGCAGGTTGTCGGCCGTAATGTCGCCAGAGTGCTCGCCGACCGTCGTCTTGAGCACACCTTCGTCGAGCAGCGCGGCCACGCGATCCAGCAGCTTGTGCTGTTCGATCATGTCGGCCGCACGGTACATCGACCGCGTGAACATGAACTCCCAATGCAGGGAAATCGACTTGCGCTTCAACGGCATCGCGTCCAGCGTGGCAGGATCGTCGATCAATGCCAACTGGCCTTCCGGCTTGAGCAGTTCCACGATCTGCGCGTAATAGCTGTCCGTATGTGTGAGGCTGATGACGTGGTCCACCTGGTCGATGCCTGCCGCAGCCAGTTGCGGCTGCAGCGGCTGGCTGTGGTCGATCACGTGATGCGCGCCAAGATCCCCGACCCACTTCTGGGTCTTGGGTCGCGACGCCGTGCCAATCACGACCAGCGCCGTCAGCTTGCGTGCCAACTGGATCAGGATGGAGCCGACGCCGCCGCTGGCACCGATCACCAACAGGCTTTGTCCCTGGCCGCCGCCCTCCGGAATACGCAAGCGATCGAACAGCAATTCCCACGCGGTAATGCTCGTCAACGGCAGGGCCGCAGCATCGGCGGTCTTCAGTGACTTGGGGCAGTGGCCTGCGATCCGTTCGTCGACGAGACCGTATTCGGCGTAGCTGCCTTGTCGCGTGATGTCGCCGGCGTACCAGACCTTGTCGCCCACCTTGAACAGTTCCACCGCTGCGCCAACGGCTTCCACGGTGCCCACCGCATCCCAGCCCAGCACGCGCGGGCCACCCGGCTGCACACTGAGACGCAGCTTGCTGTCCACCGGGTTCACCGCAATCGCCTCGATCCTGACCAGCAAGTCACGCGCTTGCGGTTCCGGTCGCGGCAGCTCCATCTCGTACAGGGCACGCGGGTCTTCGATCGGCAGGCCAGCCTTGTCGTAAACAATCGCTTTCATTCTGCATGACTCCTCGATAGGGCAAAAACGCGCGCTCACGCGCCGCGCAGGAACTCTCGCACATGTGCGACGTAGGTAGACGCATACTGGAACAGCGCGCCGTGGCCAGCGTTGGGATAAATGATCAACGTGGCATTCGGCAGCCCCTCCGCAAGCACGAAGCTGTTTCGCGTGGGAATCATGGTGTCGTTGTCGCCATTGGTAACCAGCACCGGATGCGGGATCGACGCCAGCTTGTGCGCCACGTCGCCCGGCCAGTTCGCCCAGGCGATCATGGCGCCAAGCTGCGCCGGCGCGACCTCGGCATTGGCCGGCAGGTCCGCTTCGCCGGTTCGCGATGCCAGACGATCCACGAAGGCTTGTGCAGCTTGCTTGCCATCGGGCGTCTCCGGGAAGAAAAGCCGCTTGAGCTTCTCGTGCATCGGCATCTCGGCATCGGTATAAATGGCAAGCAGTTCCGGACGATCCATGCCGGCGCCCTTGCCGCCTTCTGGCGCGCTGCCGGAAAGGACGATGCGTGCAACCAGCTCAGGTTTTGCGATGGCAATCTCCTGCGCCAGGAATCCGCCGAGCGAATAGCCAAGGATGTGGAACTTCGACAGCGCGATGGCGCCAACGAATTGCAGAACGTGATCCGCCATCGCTGTGATCGATGCCGGCACGGTGCCGCCGGATCTGCCAACCCCAGCGTTCTCGAACAGGATGATCTCGCGATCCGCCGATAGTGCATCGACGATGGCCGGGTCCCAGTTGTCGAGTGTGCCCGTGAAATGCTGCAGGCAAAGCAGCGGCAGCCCGCCATTGGCGTTGCCGAAGCGGCGATACGCATAGCGCACGCCAGCCGCCTCGGCGTACTGGGTGGGGGCATTCGAGGAATTCATGCGAGTCATCGTGGCATCCTTCATACGGAGGGGCCGGCGTAGGCCGGCATGACCAACACGGCACGGAACCGCACATCGGCGCGCATCATGCGGTCATATGCCGCCTGGGCCTGTTCCAGCGGGAACGTTTCGATCATGGGACGCACATCCTGCAGATTGGCGAAGGCCAATGTCTGCTCGTTGTCGAAGACGGTTCCGGTCAGTGCACCCACCACTGCACGCGCACCGAACACGAGATCCGTGGCGGGCAGCGTGATGGGATCTCCCGGAACGGCCACCACGATCAACTGACCGCGCGCCGCCATGCCCGGAACGAGCGCGGACATGCCGGCACCGGTCGGCGCCGTCGCCAACACCACCTTCGCACCGCCCAGGCTGCGCAACACCGCCACGGCATCTTCGCTTTCAGAATCGATATAGCGATGGGCGCCGAGTTGGGCCGCCAGTTCGGCCTTGTCTGCGCCGCGCGCAATCGCCACCGTATGGAAACCCATCTTGCGAGCGAACTGCACGGCGAGGTGACCCAGGCCGCCCAGGCCATGCACCGCAACCACATCGCCTGCCCGCGCATTCGCATTGCGCAGGGCGTTGAATGTCGTCAGGCCGGCGCACAGCAGCGGCGCCGCTTCGGCGGCATCGAGCGCATCGGGAACACGCACCAGACCGCGCGCTTCTGCCAGCATGCTTTCGGCATAGCCGCCGTTGGTCGTCATGCCCGTGATCACCGGATTCTGGCAATTCACGACATCGCCCTGGCGGCACGACGGACACGTGCGGTCTTCGCCGGCCAGAAAGCCCACCCCTACGCGCTGGCCCACTTGCCAGCCCTCGACGCCGTGACCCAGCGCTTCGATACGGCCCACGACTTCATGGCCGGGCGTCAGTGGATGTTCCGGGTCCGCGGGTGCCCGCGCCACCGTCGCACTGTCAGAGTGGCAGACACCACAGGCTTCGACGCGAATGCGGACTTGCCCGAACCCAGGTTCCTCGATCGGCCGATCGATCATCGCCAACTTGCCGGGCGCCACGGCTACCGCAGCGCGGTAGGTTCGATTTGCGGTCATCGTGATGGCCTCACTCGAAGCGGAAGTCGGACAGATCCACGCCCACGATCAGCGGCTCGGGCATCGCGAGATTCTCTGGCGTACGCGGATAGATGCGCATGCGCGTGGGCATGCGCATGCCTTGCACCTCGACATAATCACTGAGGTAGCGGGCGGCCGCATTGCGACCCTGGATGTCCACTTCGTAGTCATGACGGCGCAGCATGCCGTCCGCGTCGAAGTAATAGGTTTGCTCCGCGCTATGCGTCGCCACCGTATCCGGGAACCTCACACGCAGACGGCGCCAGGACAGGCCATCGACGACCCACGGCTCGATCTCGGTCGCTACCACGCCGGGATGACGCAGCACGAATGGCGACGTCAGATACGTCCACATCGTATAGCCCGCGAAATACGCCAGTTGGGGATTTGACCACGGGGTTTCGAGTTCGAACCCAGCGAACGAAGCGCGCGGATGATCGAGCGCTTCGACGAGCGTGCCGTCCGCTTGCCGGATCTCGACACGATCCGGCGTGAAGACGGAATGATTGGTAGTCGGTGCGAACGGCTCATGCGAGACCCGCTGCGCATGCAGGTCCACGGTCACGCGCGAATCGATCAGCACCCCTTCGCGCTGTTTCAGATTCCACAGTATTCCGGTGTGGTGCAGGCGCGCCGAGACACGCTTGAATTGCTGGAAGCGTTCGAGGCCGCCCGCGGCATCGATGGCGAAATTGATCAGGTCAGACATGTTTTACCTTCTGCTTGGTTTGCTTTTTTGAGCGCGAGACCATTCACTTCGAGGCTGGGCTCGAAGTTCCTGGCGCGGCGCCACTCACGCGCCGGATACCGGCGGAATTGCGCTACGCGTGGGCGTCGACAAACGCGGCGATATGTCGCGCGGATGCCTCGGGATACTGAAGTTGTGGACCGTGGCCGGCGCGCGGAAAAGTCACCAGGTGCAAGGTCGGCAACTGGTTGTTGAGCGCGTACCAGTTCTCCACCGGGAACACGATGTCGTGATCGGCGCCGATATGCAGGACAGGGATCCGTGTGGACTTGAGCGCTTGCAGCACCGAGTCAACCGGAAAGACCGGGTTCTTTGGACCGTCGCCAAGCTGCGTCGCGGCCCATTGCCACGGCACTTCCGGACTGACATCGAGCTTGCGTGCAGCGAGCCGATCGGCTGACAGCCTGGCCGCATCCACGCTCTCGGGCGAAGTTGGTTCGAAGAACAGGCTGACAAAATCATCAAAGTCGTTCTCGCGCTTTGCCAGCGTATAGAAGAGCGCCTCGCCGGGCTTGGCCAGAGTGCCCGGCGGGGTGGTGCCGATCAGCACGGTGTGGCTGACCAGTTGCGGCGCCATCGTCATCACGAGCTGTGCCGCGATGCCGCCAACCGACCAGCCGCCAATGATGACGCGGCCCAGGTCCAGCGCGGTGATCAGATCGATCGCATCACGGGCCAGCGCCGCAGGCTGATAGGTAGGGTCGCCGGTGGATTGCCCCAGGCCGCTGTAGTCGAACACCGTTACCTGGAAGCCCTGGCCCGCCAGGCTATCGAGGAACAGCGGATCCCAGGCGTCCATGGTGCCGCGGAAGCGGACACAGAGGACAATCGGCTTGCCGCTGCCGAATGTGCGATAGGCGAGACGCCGCCCCGGCACATCGACGAACCGGGTTCTGGCGTTAAGGCTTGCCGAGGCTTCGGCCATTGAAGCATTCATTTTGTCCAACCTTGCATTGACCATCGATGCGACGTGAGCACGTATCCCAGACCTCATCATTGCCCTTTTCCGATCCATCGGAAACGACATTTATCGTGAGGTTTTCGGACATCGAAACCCACCCAGGAGCGTCGTGCTCACCCATCGGCAGCAACATTTCCGAGCGCTGCTTCGATATGAAAGTTAGCCGCAAAGCCAGAGCTGATAAAGCGTGGACGCCTGAACAGTACTTCCATCCAAGCCGAACAATCGTTCAGGGGAGACGTTGCGTGATCCGCTTCGACAGGTGTTTTTGCGGCCGTTTTCGGCCAACCTGCGCGGGACGGTTATGCGACAATCGCCGCGACCGTGACGCTTGCAATCACGTCTTCGCCAACGCGATTCGACAGTCTTACCAAACCCGTGAATTGAAGCATGTCCAGTAATGCCCAAAGCCAGGATGCGACTTCAGTCGTCTACATCATCGACGACGAGGAATCCACCCGCTCGTCATTGCATAACCTCCTGCGCTCCGTGGGATTCACGGTCCGTAGCTTCGACAGTACGGCGGCATTCAAGGCGTCGGAGAAGAACGCCGGACCCAGTTGCATGCTGCTCGATGTTCGCCTGCGCGGTGAAAGCGGCTTGTTCTTCCAGCAGCAGGAGAAGGCCAACCAGCAAATGCCCATCATCTTCATGACGGGATTTGCAGACGTGAGCATCTGTATCAAGGCGATGAAAGCGGGCGCCGCTGATTTTCTGCTCAAGCCGCTGGCCGAGCAGGACGTCATCGATGCCGTCACGGCCGCTCTGGCGCAGGACAAGAAGCGGCTTGAGGCCGATTACCAGCGCAGCACCCTCATCGATCTGTACGAATCCCTGACCTCGCGCGAGCGCGAGGTGCTGGCCTACGTGGTCGGCGGCGCATTGAACAAGCAGATTGCAGCCGGCATCGGCATCAGCGAGATTACCGTCAAGGTCCATCGCGGCACCGCCATGAAGAAGATGAAATCGAACTCCGTTGCCGATCTGGTGCGCAAGGCGCAGGTACTCGGCATCGAGCCGATGTCCCGCTAGCACAGCGCCTTGTCCGTGACAAAGACATTGAATCCCCGCGCGCTGGCGACGGTGGTCCTTGCCAATGCACTGGAGTTCTTCGAGTACTTCGCCTACGCCACGTTTGCCCGCTTCATCGGCGCGGCATTCTTCCCGCATGGCAACTCGGATGTCGCATCGCTGGCCGCGTTCGGCACCTTTGCCACGGGGTTTCTGATGCGTCCGATCGGTGCGCTGGTGTTGGGCGCCTATGCCGATCGCGTGGGACGCAAGCCCGCGCTGGTGCTCAACATCACACTGGTCGCCGCGGGCACGCTTGGCATGGCTTTATTGCCCGGCTACGACGTCCTGGGCGTTGCAGCACCGCTTCTGCTGCTGGCTTGCCGGATGCTTCAGGGATTCGCCATTGGCGGGGAAATTGGCGCGGCAGGTGCGTACCTGATCGAACAATGTGCGCCGGCGCGCCGCGGCCTCTACTGCGGCTGGCTGCTCGCCGGGCAGGGGCTCGCGTTGCTGGCTATCGGCGCTTGCGGCTTCCTGATGAATGACCTGCTCACCGCTGCGCAGCTCGACGCATGGGGATGGCGAATCCCTTTTCTTCTGGCTGTCATGATGATCCCGGTCCAGGTGCTGTTGCGTCGGCGCCTGTTGACTCACGACATTCCACGGCCGGTTGCTGCGGAGGTTGATGTCGGGCGCCTGCAAGGCTGGAAAGTCCTTGCACTCGGGACACTGCTGATCGCAGGCGGCACCGTGCCAACCTATGTCGCCACCTTCACTGCCCCGTTCGAAATGGCGGGCACCATGCCAACGCTGCGGCAATCGTTTCTCGTAACGATCGCCCTGGGCGCGATCACGTCCGCGGCTTCGATCGTAGGTGGATGGCTTGCCGATCGTCTCGGATATGCCACCGTCGTCATCTGGGCGCGGCTGGCTTCGATCATCGCCGTGGTGCCCACCTATCTCGCTGCAGTGCATGGCGTCGGCAACGGCTTCTTTGTCGCTGGGATTGTCGCGGTGACGGCCGCGAGTTGTCTGGCCGCCGGGCCGACTGTCGCCCTGCTGCTGTCGACAGTGCGCAGCACGTCGCGCGCCACATCGCTTTCCTTTATCTATGCAGTCGGTGTCGCGGTGTTCGGCGGCACGGCCCCGGCACTGGTTGCCACGTGGAATGCATGGGCGGGAAGCCGGATGGCCGCAGCCTGGACGATTTCGGCTGCGGCCCTGGGTGCTATCGCGGCGGTGAGGGCGCTACAGCATCACCAGACGCGCGTCCGCTACTGACTATGCGGCGAAGGCCTTTGCGCCGGGCAGGGTGAAGCACAACGTCGCGCCTTTTCCCTCGACCGATTCGGCCCAGATGCGTCCACCGTGCGCTTCGATGATGGATCTGGAAATGGAGAGTCCCACGCCCATGCCTTCTGACTTCGATGTGGAGAACGGCTGGAACAGTGTTTCGAGCGACGCGGCATCGATGCCATGGCCGGTGTCCTCCACCTTGAACAGCAGGCTGGCATCACCCTCCGGTTCGACGTGCACGGTCAGCTTGCGTGCCCGCGCGTCCGACGTGGCCTCGATGGCATGTATGCCGTTCAGCAGCAGGTTGCCCAGTACCTGCTGTAGTTGCAGACGATCCACCAGCACGCGCAGGCCTTCGTCCACCGACGTCTCGACCTCGATGGCCCTGGCTCGCGCTTCTGGCGAGATCAGGTAGATCGCCGATGCCACCACTTCGGCTGCGGACAGCAACCGCGCCTGCACGGGCGTGTGCGTCATGAATCCGCGCAGCCTGTGGCAGATGTCGGTAGCATCCCGCGCCCAGCGCCGCGCGTCGCGTACGGACGCCATGGCTTCCGCGATATCGGGTCCATCACGATCGAGCCACCGCGCAGCGGCTTCGATCGATGTCCGCGTGGCAGACAACGGCTGGCTGATCTCGTGCGTGATCGATGCAGCCAGTTGCCCCACCAGTGCAATGCGTCCCGCGCGCGCCATCTCCGCTCGCATGACCTGCAGGCGGTTGATGTTCTCCTGATACTCGGAGATATCGAACGCATAGAAGTGCAGCCGCGTATAGCGGGCGGGGTCCGTTGGCAACGAACAACGCCACACGATTGGAATCGTCCGGCCCGTCAGCGATGTGAGGGTACGTTCGCCCTGGCAGGCGGTCTCACCATCGAACATGGCCTTGAGTACCTTTGAATTGCTGGGGCGGCTGGCCGGCAGCAATGCCTTTGCCGCGGCGAAGAACGTTTCGCGCGATGCGGCATCGAACAACTTCAATGCTGCGTCGTTGGCATCCACGAAGCGGTGATGGCAGTCGCGCAACTGCTGGATCGCCGCGGGATTTTCGTCCAGATAGCCGTCGAGATCCTGCACCCCCTCGGCCTTGCGCTCATCGACCCACTGCCGTATGCCGGACCAATCTTCCACAAGGATGGGAATCGGCGCGAAGCGAAAGGTCTCGTCCACGATCTGGCTGGTGGATTCCACACGTTCACTTCCCTCCGGTTCAATTTTGCAGCGACGCGCGGAAACGTCGGTATCGGGATGGCGCATAGAAAAGAATATTGTTGCGGCGGGTCTGCGTCCGCCATGGTAGCAATGCCATGCGGCGAATGTGTCGGCAACTATACGAATGTATAGCCTCAAGCGCCGACGGCTGTGGCGCTCATGCCGTTGGCAAGCGCGGCATCGCGACACCCTTCGGTGCAAACCCGATGTGCGATGGCGTATGCAACGCGATACTCCCGTATAAGTGTCCCCGTACCGTGATTGCGCTAATGTCCCATCAAGCGCGCGCACCCACGCAAGGCGCTCCCCTATGTTTTGCCCGTTCCAACGCTGATGCCCGTGCCCGCCAAGATTGTTTGTGTCATCGATGACGACCCATCCGTTCGTAGATCCACTGGCGCGCTGATTCGTTCACTTGGCTGGGGCGCAGCCTTCTTCTCCTCCGCGGAAGGCTTCATGGCCCATCCGAGCCACACTGCCTACGATTGCCTGATCTGCGATATCGCGCTGGAAGCCATCTCGGGCATCGAACTGCTGCGCCGACTGCGCGCCGCAGGCCTGCATACGCCATGCATCTTCGTGACCGCCAATGCCACGTCGCGTTGCCGCGAACAGGCCCGGAAGCATGGCGCGGTGTGCATGCTCGACAAACCGGTGGACCCGGACGACCTGGTCGGCTGGCTGTCCCGGGTGCTGAACACAGCCCCCTGATACCGGCGGCCCGGCCACAGAGCAGGGAAACTATACGAACGTGTCGTCCACCATGCGCCAATTGCGACTGTTGCATCGGCGCCGCCGCCCCTACACTCGAACCATCATCAAGGCGTGACACACGGGGGAAGGTCCATGGAACGCATGCTGCAAGCGATGGAAGTTTTTGCGCGGATCGTCGAATGCGAGAATTTCACGCGCGCATCCAACCTTCTGGGCATACCAAAGGCGTCCGCCAGCTTGCTGATTCAGCAGCTCGAAGTTCATCTGCAAGTAAAGCTGCTGCACCGCACGACCCGCCAGGTTCGGCCGACGTCCGCCGGCATGACGTTCTACGAATATTGTCTGAAGATTCTCGCCGACATTACCGACCTTAGATCCAAGATCGGATCGTGTGCAGGACAAGCGAGCGGCAAGTTGCGTGTCGAACTGCCCGGCGACATTGCACGCCAGTTGATGCCACACATCGCCCGCTTCCGTCTCCAATATCCGGATGTCAGCCTGCAGGTTTCCACGCCACGGCATTCCTCGAACCTGATCCGCGATGGCATCGATTGCGCGGTCCGGCTGGGCGAGCTCGAGGATTCGTGCCATTTCAGCCGCCAGGTTGGAACGTACCAGTTGATCACGGTGGCGAGCCGGCTCTACATTTCGCGACATGGATGTCCCGACACGGTGCAAAGCCTGTCATCGCATCGCACGGCGCACGCTTCCCATCAGGGCGACGGCAGACCGTTGGAATTCGGCTTCGCACTGGACGGCCGAAGCATCCGGCACCCACTGCCCGAATCCATCGTCTTCGACGACATGGACCTGCTGCTTCAATATGGTTTGCAGAATGGCGGGGTCATTCAGGTCTGGGATACCGTGGCAACGCCGTATCTTGCCAGCGGACGGCTCAAGGAGGTGCTCGCGCATTGCCGCCCGCTAGCCCGGCCGATCCATGCCATCTATGCATGCCGGACGCGTGAATCGATGACGCTGCGCGTTTTTGTGGACTGGCTGTCCTCGGCATTGGAAAGCTGCCAGACAGCCGGCAGCCGCCCAGCATCCGAAGACAAAACGCGCACCGCGTTGGAAGCCGCCTGCACCCCGGCCTGAGAGCGCCGAAGCATCGAGTACGGCGATCGCCACCGGGGGCCAGCGCCGATTTTTCCTGACCGGCATATATTTCGCGGGCCACCTATAATCCGGTTTTTCGGATAGCAGTGCGGGTGGAGCGATGCATCGAATCGGATATTTTCTGACGGACGAATTCCAGGTCATGGCCATCGGTACACAATCCGTGTTCGAGTTCGCCAACGTCGTGGCCCGCGAGCGCGTGTACGCCG
This sequence comes from Cupriavidus pauculus, assembly GCF_008801835.1. Lineage (GTDB taxonomy): Bacteria > Pseudomonadota > Gammaproteobacteria > Burkholderiales > Burkholderiaceae > Cupriavidus > Cupriavidus pauculus. The sequence goes on from NZ_VZOW01000031.1 coordinate 36,688, forward strand.
TGACCAATTACTCGCTATCGGGTGGGGACGTCCATGCGTCGCTTGGCATCTCCGTCAAGACCGAGCCCATTCACAAGAGCACTGATGCCGATACCTGGATGATCAGCGGCATTGTCGACCCGACCCAGCGCTCCAGCACGGCTGCGGAACTGGATTTTGTCCGGGCGGCGTCGAAACGTTCGCGCCGGACCGCCGGACTTTGTACCGGCGCATTCGTTCTGGCAGACGCCGGCCTGCTCGACGGCAAGCGCGCCACCACCCATTGGGCCTACGCCGATGCGCTGAAGGCCCGCTGCCCCAACGCGCAGATCGAATCCGACCACATCTTCGTTGTGGATGGCGGCATCTGGACATCGGCTGGCTTGACCGCTGCCATGGACCTCGCCCTCGGTCTGGTCGAACAAGACCTGGGCCATGAAGTGGCAACCAAAGTCGCGCGCGTCATGGTCATGAACCAGCGACGCGCCGGCGGCCAGTCCCAGCAGTCCGCAATGCTGAAGCTCGCGCCGAAATCGGACCGCATCCAGACTGCACTCGAATACGCGCGCCAGAACCTGGCACGACCCCTGCGCGTAGAGGAACTGGCACGCGCCGCCCATCTCAGTACGCGGCAGTTTCTGCGCATTTTCCAGGCCGAGACCGGCCAATCGCCAGCCAAGGCGATAAAACAGCTACGCATCGAGACGGCACGCACCATGATTGAGCGCGGCCGCCACCCCTTGGAAGTCATCGCGCGAGAAACCGGCTTTCGTGACCGCAACCACCTCCGCGAGGTCTTTGTCAGCACCTATGGCGCAAGCCCTCAGGAATTGCGCCGGGAAGCCCGGACCCCTATTGCGGCGTAGCACGCTGGGACGCGACTGAACGACCGTCTGTCCATCTGTCTGAACAGCGCGGGCGTACCCATAAATGAAAACACCCCAAAAGTCGGTGTCCAACTTTTGGGGTGTCATTCACAAAACTTTAGCGCGCGATCGTTTAGATTTTTTCCAGACTATCGCGCCGCTTTTAAAACTATCTTGTCACGCTACAGATTCGCTCAGGCGAAGTTCTTCGCGGCGAAATCCCAGTTCACGACGTTCCAGAATGCCTCGACATACTTCGGACGGGCATTGCGGTAGTCGATGTAGTAGGCGTGTTCCCACACGTCGCACGTCAGCAGCGGCTTGGCGTCGGTGGTCAGCGGCGTGGCGGCGTTCGAGGTGGACACCAGGTCCAGCGAGCCGTCGGTCTTCTTGACCAGCCAGGCCCAGCCCGAACCGAACGTGCCGACGGCAACCTTCGTGAATTCTTCCTTGAACTTGTCGAACGAACCCCACTTGGCGTTGATCGCGTCAGCCAGGGCACCGGTCGGCTGACCGCCACCGTTCGGCTTCATCGATTCCCAGTAGAAGGTGTGGTTCCAGACCTGGGCAGCGTTGTTGAAGATGCCGCCCGACGACTTCTTGACGATTTCTTCCAGCGACGCGTTTTCGAACTCGGTGCCCTTGATCAGGTTGTTCAGGTTCGTGACGTAGGTCTGGTGGTGCTTGTCATGATGGAACTCCAGGGTCTCCTTGGAGATGTGCGGAGCCAGGGCGTCATGCGCGTACGGAAGAGGAGGGAGCGTGTGTTCCATTGTTCTGTCTCTGTTGGGTGGGGAGAGTGGCCGATTGTAGGTGACTTGCCAGACCCGCGCAAACGGCCCCGGAAAGCCCCCTGGTGTCATGTTAGTTTCCCGCGCGGCCAGTCAGGAAACCCGTTCTATCGATTGAGAATCAGTCTCAACCGAATGCATCTAGAACGTCTCCAGCTTGGCTTGCACGCCGGCGATTTCGATGTCGGCACTGCCCTGCGCAAGCCGCGCTTCGATCACGCTGCCCGCGCGCAATTCGGCCGGTGATCGCAATGCGCGGCCGCGATTGTCGAGCAACACCGCATAGCCGCGTTCGAGCGTGCGTTGCGGCGCCAGCAACTCCAGCGCGCCGGATACCCGCGCCAGCCGCTGCGACTCGCGCTCGTGGCGCCGCTCGGCCGCCGCTTCCATGCGCGCGGCCAGCCGCGTCAGTTCCGCCTGCGCGCGCGCCACATCTGGCTTGCAGGCGCGCCAGCGCATAGTCAGAACATCGTGCCGATGCCGCTGCGCCGACACGGTATCGCGCAATGCCGCACGCAAGTGTCGCGCCAGATTGTCGACGCGCGCGCGGCGCTCCTGCAGTTGCGACTGCGGACTGCGCAGGCGCCGCGCCAGCCATTCCAGGTGCTGGGCGCGCCGTTCGAGCTGGCGATCCATGCATTGCGCCAGCGCATCGCGGGCGCGGCGCGTGGCCTGCAACAGATGCGCGCGATCGGGGCTGACCAGTTCCGCCGCGCCCGTCGGCGTCGGCGCGCGGACGTCGGCCACAAAATCGGCAATCGTGAAATCCGTTTCATGGCCGACCCCGGACACGACCGGCATCGCGCTGCGCGCGATCGCATGCGCCACCACTTCCTCGTTGAACGACCACAGGTCCTCGATGCTGCCGCCGCCGCGGCACAGGATCAGCACGTCGCACTCGCGCCGCGCGCTGGCCACATCGAGCATCGCGGCGATCTTTTCGGCGGCGCCGGCGCCCTGTACCGGCACCGGATAGACGATGATCTGCACATGCGGCGCGCGCCGCTGGAGCGTCGTCAGCACATCGCGCATCGCGGCCGCCTGCAATGAGGTCACCACGCCGATTGCGCGCGGATGCGGCGGGATCGGCCGCTTGCGTTCGGTATCGAACAGACCGGCCTGTGCAAGTTTTTCCTTGAGCCGCAGGAACGCTTCGTAGAGATTGCCAAGGCCCGCGCGGCGCATGGCCTCGACACCGAGCTGCAATTCGCCGCGCGCCTCGTACATCGACACCACGGCGCGCACCTCGACGGCTTCGCCGTCGCGCGGGGCGAAGTCGACATGCTGGTTGCGGCCGCGAAACATCACGCAGCGGATCTGCGCGCGCGCGTCCTTGAGCGAGAAATACCAATGCCCGCTGGCCGCGCGGGTGAAATTTGAGATTTCTCCCCTTACCCACGCCAGTGGAAAACTGCGTTCGAGCACACCGGCGATGGCGTGGTTGAGTTCGCTGACGGGGATGACGTCACGGGTGCGGGAGAGCGGCTGAGGCGGCGCAAAACGCGAAGGGTTCTCATTCTCTGGCATGGCGCGGCTACCGCACAGGCGGCGTCGGATGGACATGTCCACAGCATAACGGGTCTGTCAAGAGGCAGCGCACACCTCACATGCATTTCCCCAGGATCCGCATACTTCCGTACAAGCCATTGATTCTTATGAATTTTCGGCCGGGGCCAAAAAACAGGCAATGTAAGAGAAAACCTTACGCGTCAAACACTTATCGAAATCGGTGCGGGCTTGTTCACAAAGTTATCCACAGAAGTTTTGGATAAATGATTTGTCAAGAGCCGGATCTGTGGACAACGTATACGTTCCCAGCCGGCTTGTGCGGTGGTAACGGCCCGCGTCTGCCGATGCCCATGTCAATCAGCCGGACAGGCTAATACCATCGGTTGCCCGTTTTTTAGGCACAACGCGGGCTTTCCATACGGATCAACGGTTTACGTCGCTTCTCCCACGCTTATCCACAACCGGTCCACAGTCCTGTCCTGTTTCCATGTGGAAACTGTGCGACTTGTCTGATTGACGGATCCTTATCTGCCCGGACGTCGTTTGCACATTCTTTGAGCAGCGGAAAACTTCGGCTTTTAAATCAGTATTTTAGGGTGGTTCTTAGACTGCTTTCCACAGCCGGTCCACAATGCTGTCCCTGCCACGTGTGGAAAGCCCCTCGAAATGGTTACCAACCGTGCGAAAACAGTTGCAGACACCCCCCTGCGGCGGATGGGCGGCCTGTTTCGGGCGCTTTGCCCAAAAATCAGGCAGACCATGCGATGTCCTTTACGATCAAAGGCTTAGCCTGCTTTTCCGAGCGCTTTCCACAAACCGTCCACAGCACTATCCCGGTTTGGTGTGGAAAGCCGCAGACAAGGGCTTGATCCTCGTGGCTTGCCGCGCGCCAAGGCGCGGGTTAGAGTGGCGCCTGCAATTTTTCGAGCATTGCCGCTGCACGTTGCGAAGTCGACGTGCATCAAAGGCTGCCACGCATTTCGTCCAGCTAGCTGTTCCGTTTGTTCCGTTTCGGGTCTGTCGTTCGTTCGTAGAATTCGGGGGTCCACGTGTTTTCCATCATTCAAGCGGCCGGCTGGCCGATCTGGCCGCTGCTGCTCGCGTCTGTCATTGCGCTTGCACTGATCGTCGAACGTTTCGTTTCCCTCAAGCGCAGCAAGATCCTGCCGCCCAAGCTCTATGACGAGGCGCTGTCCGCCGCGCAGCAGCGCAAGGCCACGCCGGAAGTCGTCAGCAATCTCGAAAAGAATTCGCCGCTCGGCCGCGTGCTGGCCGCCGGTCTGCGCCACGTGGTGCTGGAGCCGCAGACCTCGCGCGATGCCGCGAAGGACGTAGTCGAGGAAGCCGGCCGCATCGTCGCGCACGAGCTCGAGCGTTACCTCAATGCGCTCGGCACGATTGCCTCGGTGGCGCCGCTGATGGGCCTGCTGGGCACCGTGGTCGGCATGATCGAGATCTTCGGCAATCAGGGCGGCACCGGCGCCAATCCCGAGCAACTGGCGCACGGTATCTCGGTGGCGCTCTACAACACCGCCTTCGGCCTGATCGTGGCCATTCCCGCGCTGATCTTCTGGCGCTATTTCCGCCGACTGGTCGACGACTACGTGGCGGAGCTGGAATTCCGCGCCACCGCCTTCCTGGACGCCATCCTGCCGCAACGGCGGGGCTGACGCGCACCGGAGCACGCCAACATGCGTTTCCGTTCCCGCCAGCGGCGCGAGGAGCCGGAGATCAACCTGATCCCGCTCATCGACGTGCTGCTCGTGATCCTTATCTTCCTGATGATCACGACCACGTACTCGCGCTTTACCGAACTGCAGATCCAGCTGCCCACGGCCGACGCCGACCGCGCGCAGCAGCGTCCGAGCGAAATCGTCGTGTCGGTGTCGGCGCGCGGCGTCTATTCCGTCAACAAGCAGATCCTCGAACAGAAGGACGTCACCAGCCTGGCCGACCAGTTACGCAGCGCGGCGGGCCCGGCCGGCAACGGACCGCCGCCGGTGGTCATCGTCAACGCCGACGCCCAGGCCACGCACCAGGCCGTGATCAATGTGATGGAGGCCGCGCGTGTGGCCGGCCTGTCGCGCCTGACCTTCGCCACGCAAAGCACGCAGCAGCGCTGAGGTGCCGTTCCGGCCGCGCCGCGCGCGATGGACGGCAAACTTGCCGCGTGCGCCGCGCGATGCCCATAATGTCTGCATTCAGCGGACGTCCCGGCGACGGCGGCGTCCGCTCCGCCCCTTTTCACCGCTGCCCATGCCCGCTCCCCGACACGGAATTGCCGACTTCGTCACCGCCCAGTGGCAACGCCGCGGCTGGTTTGCCTGGCTGATGTGGCCGCTGTCGCTGCTGTTCGGGCTCATCGCGCGCACGCGCCGCATCGCCTACCAGCGCGGCTGGTTCAAGTCCACGCGGCTACCGATGCCCGTGATCGTGGTGGGCAATGTCACGGTGGGCGGCACCGGCAAGACGCCGGCCGTGATCGCGCTGGCGCAGGCGCTGAGCGAGGCGGGCCTGCGGCCCGGCGTGGTGTCGCGCGGCTATGGCGTGAAGCTGCGGCACCCGCGCCGCGTCAAGCCCACCTCGAAGGCGAGCGATGTCGGCGACGAACCGCTGCTGATCGCACGCGCCGCCGATGTGCCGGTCTGGGTGTTCCCCGATCGCGCGTTATGCGCGCAGACGATGCTGGTCTCGCACCCCGGCGTGAACGTGCTGTTGCTCGACGACGGCCTGCAGCACTACCGGTTGCAGCGCGACTTCGAGATCGTGATGTTCGATGCGCGCATGGGCGGCAACGGGCTGCTGCTGCCGGCCGGCCCGCTGCGCGAACCGTTGAGCCGTCCGCGCGACGCCACGCTGATCAACGACCCCAACTTCAAGGCGACGCCCGACAAACCCGATGTCTACGGCATGCGCCTGGAATTGGAGCAGGCCTGGCAACTGATCGATCCGACCATGGCGCGGCCGGTCTCGCAGTTTGCCGACAAACGCGTGCTGGCTGCCGCCGGCATCGGCAATCCGGAACGCTTCTTCGCCAGCCTGCGGCGCGCGGGACTGTCGCCGACCGCCACCATGCCGTTGCCCGACCATTACGACTTTGCCGACGACCCGTTTGCGGGCAACGACAGCGCGCTCGATGCCGACGTGATCCTGATCACCGAGAAGGATGCCGTAAAATGCGAGCGCTTCGACGACCCCAGGATCTGGGTCGTTCCCACCACGCCCGTGATCGATGCGGGCTTGATCGACAAAATCCGCCGCGCCGTGATGGCGCGCAACCCGTCCGTCGCCACTCCCGTTACCACCGGGCATACCACCGCCACGGGCGCGACGAACGGTCTCGACAAGGAACACCAGGATGGACAACCGGCTGCTTGAAATCCTCGTCTGCCCGCTGTGCAAGGCCAAGCTGGAATACGACCGCGCCGCTCAGGAACTGATCTGCCACGCGGACAAACTCGCATACCCGATCCGCGACGGCATCCCCGTCATGCTGGCCGATGAAGCGCGCCAGACCGTGCCGGGGCGCGTGGTGCCCGTGGAACCGGCCGGCCCGGCCGGCAACTGATCCGCCGTCCTTCCCTGTCGACGCCCATGAGCATTCCCGCATTCACGGTGGTGATACCGGCCCGGCTGGCATCGTCCCGCTTGCCCAACAAGCCGCTGGCCGATATCGGCGGCCATCCGATGATCGTGCGCGTGGCCGAACGCGCGCATGCGTCGTCGGCCCAGCGCACCGTGGTCGCCACGGACGCGCCCGAAGTGGCGGCGGCCTGCGCCGCGCACGGCGTGCAGGCTACGCTCACGCGCGCCGACCACGCCTCCGGCACCGACCGCCTGGCCGAAGTCGCCGCGCAACTGCAGCTTGCCGACGACGCCATCGTGGTCAATGTGCAGGGCGATGAACCGCTGATCGACCCGACCCTGATCGACGAAGTCGCGTTGTATCTGGCTGCCCATCCGGACTGCGCCATGGCCACGGCCGCCCATCCGCTGCATGACGTGGCCGACGTGTTCAATCCGAACGTGGTGAAGGTGGTGTGCGACAACGCGGGGCGCGCGCTGTATTTTTCTCGCGCGCCGATCCCCTGGGCGCGCGACGCCTGGGCCGCCGTGCCGCAGCAACCTGCCGCTTCGGCGCAGGTGCCGCTGCCGGACATGTCGGTGCTGCGTCATATCGGCATCTATGCGTATCGCGCTGGATTTTTGCGCCGTTTTCCCACGCTGGCCGCCGCGCCGCTCGAACAGACCGAGGCGCTGGAACAGTTACGCGCGATGTGGCACGGCGAACGCATCGGCGTGATGGTCACCGATGCCGCGCCGGCACCGGGCGTCGATACCGCGGCGGACCTGGAACGGGTGCGCGCACTGTGGGCGCAAGGCATGGCGCAGGACGGCCCCTGAGCTGTCACGGGCGTGGATGGCGGCCGCATAGACCGCAGTTGTCCGTTGAAGTTCATACTGCTGCAACTTCAGTGCAGGCCGAATCGTTATGCGCCATGGCATAATGCCTGCCGATACAGAGCCCGCTGGCGCGCCGCGCGCGTCGGCAAAGGCTCGGTGGGGAGATAGAGATCGAGCCAGCCCGGATGCGCGCCGCTGCCGTCGTCGACACGACCGGCCAGTCGCCGCAGCGCTTCGGGCGCCGTGCATGCGTGGACCGCGCCATATGCCTTGACCTTCACGTCCGGCATGACGACGCGTAAGTCCTGCGTCAAGTTGCGGCGTTACCCTCCGTCGATACCTCCCGCCAGACCGAATTCAAATACCTTGAGGACCCGTAAATGCGTTTGATCCTGTTGGGCGCGCCTGGCGCCGGCAAAGGCACGCAAGCCAAGTTCATCTGCGAGAAGTTCGGCATTCCGCAAATTTCCACGGGCGACATGCTGCGCGCCGCGGTCAAGGCCGGCACGCCGCTGGGCATCGAAGCCAAGAAGGTGATGGACGCAGGCGGTCTGGTGTCCGATGACATCATTATCGGCCTCGTGAAAGACCGTCTTAAGCAGCCCGACTGCGCCAAAGGCTATCTTTTCGACGGTTTCCCGCGCACGATCCCGCAGGCCGAGGCCATGAAGGAAGCCGGCGTGGCCATCGACTACGTGCTGGAAATCGACGTGCCGTTCGACGCGATCATCGAGCGCATGAGCGGACGCCGCGTGCACGTGGCATCCGGCCGCACCTATCACGTCAAGTTCAATCCGCCGAAGACGCCCGATGTCGACGACGAGACTGGCGAACCCCTGATTCAGCGCGACGACGACAAGGAAGAGACCGTGCGCAAGCGCCTCGAGGTCTATTCGCAGCAAACCCGTCCGCTGGTCGACTACTACTCCGACTGGGCCGCCAAGGGCGACGCCTCGGCCAGCGTCGCACCGCCGAAATACCGCAAGATTTCGGGCGTGGGCGATGTCGACAAGATCACGGCCAGCGTATTCGACGCGCTGAAGTAAGCCGCACGATCCACATCCGACACCGAAACGGCCTGGGTTTTTCCCAGGCCGTTTTGTTTGCGACAGCCGTTTGGGGGAAACGCCCGGTTGCCGCCCGCAGGCCCGGAGGCCAACCTTCATCGTTCCCGTTTCCTTGCGCATCGATTTACGTTAACGTAAACGGCACTCACAAAAAGGAGACAAGCGGATGGACATCCAGGGCAACGTTTTCATCATCACCGGCGGAGCGTCGGGTCTGGGGGCGGGCACCGCCCAAATGCTGGCCGGCGCCGGCGGCAAAGTCGTGATCGCCGATCTCAACGAAGCGGCCGGCACGGCGCTGGCCAGCAAACTGGGCGGGCAATTCGTGAAATGCGATGTCGCGTCCGAATCCGACGGCCAGGCCGCGGTCGACGCCGCCCTGAAGCTGGGCCGCCTGTCCGGGCTGGTCAATTGCGCGGGAATCGCCGTGGCGTCGAAGACCGTGGGCAAGAACGGCCCGCATCCGCTCGATGCATTCGAAAAGACGATCCGCGTGAACCTGATCGGCACCTTCAATATGATCCGGCTGGCGGCGGCGGCCATGGTGCAGAACACGCCCGACGCCGAGGGCGAGCGCGGCGTCGTCATCAACACCGCATCGGTGGCAGCGTTCGACGGCCAGATCGGCCAGGCCGCGTATGCCGCGTCCAAGGGCGGCGTGGTCAGCATGACGCTGGCCATTGCACGCGATTTGTCCCGCGATGGCGTGCGTTGCATGACGATCGCGCCAGGACTGTTCGAAACGCCGATGCTGCTGGGGATGCCGCAGGAAGTGCAGGACGCACTGGGCAAGATGGTGCCGTTCCCGCCGCGGCTTGGGCGACCGGCCGAATATGCGAGGTTGGTGCAGGCCATTATCGGCAACCCGATGATGAACGGCGAAGTGATCCGCCTTGACGGCGCGATCCGGATGCAGCCGAAGTAAGCGCTACGTCCCCGCAATGGTCTCCGCCGGCAACAGCATCGCCAGCATCAGGCCCGGCGACGCCGGCGGCACCAGCGACAACTGCTCGTAGTAGACCAACCCGCGCGCCGGGTGATGGAAGCCGCGGCGGCCGCCCTGCCGCTCTTCCACATCCTGCGAGCGCCATGCCTGGGCAAAAGCCGGGCTGTCCTCGAGCAGCCGATCGATCAGCGCGCGCGTGGGCGGATCCTCGGCGTGGCGCAGGCTATGGACGCGAAATTCGGCCACCAGCCGCGCGGCGCGATGCGGCCAGTCTTCCACCAGCGCCTGCAGCGGCGGCGACAGGAACATCGCACGCAACAGATTGCGCTCCTCGCTATCTGGATCGAGCCAGCCCACGAACAGCGACGCCGCGGCGGCATTCCAGGCCAGCGCCGTCCATTGCCGATCGAGCAAATACGCTGGCGCGGCAATCGCCTGCACGCTGGCCAGCAGCGCCGCCGGGACCGCCGGCTCGGCGTCCTGCCGCGGTTCGGGCTTGCCGGCCAGCGCGAACAGATAGGCGCGCTCGGCGCGCGACAGGCGCAGCGCCAGCGCCAGGCTTGTCAGCGCGCGCGCCGACATTGCCACGGGCCTGCCCTGCTCCAGCCAAGTCACCCAGGTGGCACTGAGTCCGGACAACTGCGCCACTTCCTCGCGCCGCAGGCCGGGCGTGCGGCGACGTCTGCCCGGTGGCAGGCCGACATCGGCCGGCGTCAGGCGCTCGCGGTGACTGCGTAGAAATGCGCCAAGTTCGGCTTCTCGCGAAGAGGGACCCACCGGTTCTACAGGCATGGCTGGTGACTCTTATACCAGGATAAAAGTGTGACTTGTACCGGGAAAACACGGCGTCTACAGTACGTGAACCCCCGGGGCCGGACAACCTTTTTTCACCTGCACAAGAACGAGGCACCCCTCATGCAACAACAAGAACTCGTCGCCGCCCAATTCGGCGCCACCGCCAACGCCTACCTCACCAGCACCGTGCATGCGCAAGGCGCAGATCTGGATCAACTCAAGCTGGCACTGGCGCACCTCAAACCGGTGCCGCACAGCCGCGTGCTCGACCTGGGCTGCGGCGCGGGGCACGCCAGCTTCGCCGCGGCGGCAATGGCCAGCGAAGTGGTGGCGTACGACCTGTCGGCGGAAATGCTCGATGTGGTGGCCCACGCGGCGCGCGATCGCGGCCTGAGCCATATCAAAACGCAACAGGGCGCAGCCGAAGTGCTGCCGTTCGCCGACGCCAGCTTCTGCGCCGTGGTGTCGCGGATGAGCGCGCATCATTGGCGCGATGTTCCGGCCGCGCTGCGCGAGATCCGCCGCGTGCTCAAGCCGAACGGCAAGATCGTGCTGATCGACATCGTCGGCGCCGAAGATCCGCTTTGCGACACCTGGCTTCAATCGGTGGAACTTTTGCGCGATCCGTCGCACATCCGCGACTACACCCCGACGGCATGGGCGCAGATGTGCGAGACGGCGGGATTCAGTGTCGATGTGTCGCCGGTCTGGCGCATCGACATCGAATTCGACAGCTGGGTAGCGCGCATGCGCACGCCGGAGGTTGCGCAAGCGGCCATCCTGCACCTGTGGCAGAAGGCGCCCGCCGAAGTGCGTGACCGCTATCGCGTGCAGCCAGATGGCAGCTTTGCGCTCGAAGCGGCGATGATCACCGCCGTGCCACGCGCGCTGTAGTCAGACGGCGACGGCCTCGGACGGAATCGGCATGGTCTGGACCATGTGCCAGACCGCAGCGGCGGCTGGCGACAGCGACCGGTCTTCGCGCCGGACCATGACGATGCTGCGCTCTTCGCGCGGCGTGAGCGGCCGGGATACCAGCGGCGACGCCTCGGGCAACGGCAGCGAGAACGACGGCAGCACCGACGCGCCGATGCCCGCTTCCACCATGCCGAACACGCTGGCCGAATGCCCCAGTTCCTGCACGACCTGGGGCGCCACGCCGTGCCGCGCCAGAATCCGGTCGATCAGCGGCCGGCTGCCGGACGCGAAGTCGAGCAGGACCAGCCGTTCGCCGTGCAGCGCACGCCACGGCACCGAATCGGCATTCGCCAGCGGATGGTCGCGGCGGCAGACGAAACAGAACGGGTCGGTGGCCAGCGGCGCGATGGTCAGCCCTTCTCGCGCCAGCGGGTCGATCAGCACCCCAAAGTCCACGGCGCCAGCGCGGATCTGCTCCAGGCCGTCGGCCTGGACGTTGTCGCGCACATACAGTCGGATCTCGGGATACTGGCTCGCGCAGGCCGCGACGTACATTGGCATCAGGCGCGCGGAAATCGTCGGCGCGCTGGCGATCACGACACGGCCGCGATAACGCTCGCCAAGCTGGCGCGTTTCCTCAAGCGTGTCGTCCAACTGCCCCAACAGGCGCTCCAACGCCGGCACCAATGCCGTTCCCGCATCGGTCAGCACCACCTCGCGCGTGGTGCGATCCAGCAGGCGCACGCCAAGTGCTTCCTCAAGCTCCGCCACGCCGCGGCTGACGGCGGGCTGAGTCAGGCCCACGGCGTCCGCCGCGCGGCTGAAGCTGCCATGCGCCGCCACCGCCAGAAACACCCGCAACTGCCGCAATGTGTAATTCATGCAACGGTCAAATGAATGAATGAAATAAATGAATTTGCATTCTAGACAAGACAGGCGTCCAATACCAAGCGGAAACCCTTACGCACTATCCCGATGTCCGCCATCCTCGCTCCCTTCAAGAAAATCTATGACCTGATCGACGGATTCGTCCTGATCATGTTGACCGCCATCGGCATCGCGCTGATCGCCCCGCAAATCGGCACCGGCGACGGCCCGCTGCACCTTGGCATCGTCACCAATCTCGGTGTCGCGCTGGTGTTCTTCCTGCACGGCGCGGCATTGTCCCGCGACAAACTGGTGGCCGGCGCAAAGCACTGGCGCCTGCATGTGTTCGTGCAGAGCTTCACGTATATCGTGTTTCCGATCGTCGGCGCGCTGCTGATGCTGTCGCTGCGCAACACGCTGCCGCCCGAATTGCTGCTGGGTGTGTTCTACCTGTGCGCTTTGCCGTCGACCGTGTCGTCCTCCGTGGCCATGACGTCGATGGCACGCGGCAATGTCCCGGGCGCCATTTTCAACGCGACGATCTCTGGCCTGATCGGCATGGCGCTGACGCCGTTGCTGATGGGCCTGGTGATCAGCGCCAGCGGCGCATCGATGCCGCTGGGCCGCGCACTGATGGGCGTGGCGCTGCAACTTCTGTTGCCGTTCGCGCTCGGGCAGGCCGCGCGTCCGCTGATCGGCAACTGGCTGGCCAAGAAAAAGCAGATCACCAACAAGATCGACCGCGGCGTAATCGTGCTGATCGTCTACTCGTCGTTCTGCGATGCCACCGCCGCCGGACTGTGGCACCAGTACCACTGGCAAACCATTGGCGCAGTGATGGGCATCGCCGCCGTGCTGCTGTTCGTGATCCTGGGCACCACCACGTTCACGGCGCGACGCCTCGGGTTTTCGGTCGAGGACGAAATCACGGCCGTGTTCTGCGGTTCGAAGAAAAGCCTGGCAAACGGCATCCCGATGGCCAAGATCCTGTTTGCCGGACATCCGGCGCTGGGCCTGCTGGTGCTGCCGCTGATGGTCTATCACCAGTTGCAGTTGATCGTCTGCTCGGTGATTGCCGCGCGCTACGCTAATCGCGACGACGTCAAGGAAGAACGCAACGCGGTCCGCGCGTGACATCGCCCGCCCGCACATGAAAAACGGCGCCTCGGCGCCGTTTTTTGTTGCCACGGATTGCCGCGGATTGCGGCGTATCCCCGCTCACACCGACGGGTTTTTCGACAGCGGCGGATTCTTCGCGAAATAGGCGCGAATGCCGCGCAGGATGGCGTTGGCCAGTTGCTCCTGGTGCGCGTCGTCGTTGAGCTTGCGTTCTTCCTCGGGATTGCTGATGAACGCGGTCTCGATCAGGATCGACGGAATATCCGGCGCCTTGAGCACCGCAAAGCCGGCCTGTTCGACGCTGCCCTTGTGCAGCCGGTTGATGCCGCCGATTTCCGACAGCACGGCCTTGCCGACCTGCATGCTGTCGTTGATCTGCGCCGTGGTGGAAAGATCGAGCAGCACGCGCGACACCTGCGCGTCCTTGTTGCCCATATTGGTTCCGCCGATCAGGTCGGCGTTGTTTTCCTTGTTGGCCAGCCAGCGCGCGGCCGAACTGGAGGCGCCGCGTTCGGACAGCGCAAACACCGATGCGCCCTTGGCCTCCGGCGACACAAAGGCGTCGGCGTGGATCGACACGAACAGGTCGGCCTGCACGCGGCGCGCCTTCTGCACGCGCACGTTCAACGGCACGAAGAAATCCGAATCGCGCGTCATCATCGCGCGCATGTTGGGCTGCGCATCGATCTTGGCGCGCAGCCGCGAGGCGATCTGCAGCACCACATCCTTTTCGCGCGAGCCCGCCGCGCCGATTGCGCCGGGATCCTCGCCGCCATGGCCCGGGTCGATGGCCACGGTCAGCAGCCGGCGCATCTTGAACTGGCTCGGCGGCGGCACGTTGGTCTGGGCGATCGGCGGCGCAATGGGCGGCGGTGCAACGGTGGATTTGTCGGACGCGGACGGCGTGGACGGCTTCGGCTTCACGGCCGCCACAGCCGGCGGCGGCGCGGTGGTGGCCGGCGGCAGTTGGCCGCGATCCTCGAACTTGCGCACGATAGCGCCGATCGCGTCTTCCTCGGCTCCGGCCGCGGCGCCCGCCACGGCATCGTTGCCCGGCGGCGGCGTGGTCGCAGCGAAACGGCGCTGCTTGTCTTCGGTGTCGCGCACCAGCTTCCAGAGCGGGTCGGGCGGATTGACCGGATACAGGTCGAATACCAGGCGGTTGCGGTAGTCGCCGATCGGCAGCAGCGTGAACACCTGCGGCGACACGTCTTCCTTGAGATCGAACACCATCCGCACCACGCGCGGCCGGTTCTGGCCAACCCGCACGGACTGGATATAGGGATCGTTCGGCGTGATCTTGGCGACCAGTTCGCGCAGCGTTGGCGACAGGTCCAGGCCGTCGATATCGACCACCAGGCGGTCCGGATTGCGGATCATCTGATGCACGGCGACGAGCTTCTCGTCGGATTCGATCGTCACCCGCGTGTAGTCTTCCGCGGGCCAGACGCGCACGGCCACGATGCCGGCGCCGAACGCGATCTGCGGTCCGGCCAGGGACAGCACCACGGTCCCGGCGCCAAACTTCAGGGCCTGCGCCATCCATTTGCGGCGGGCCTGCAGCAGTCCGTCGGGTCCATCGGGTCGGTCGGTGGCGAGTCGCTTGATCAGCATGCGTTCAGCAGGATAACTCCAGTGGGAGTATAGGCGCGCAATGTTGCCATGCGGCGATCGGCGCCCGCTTCGGCCTCGTTATCGACGATTCGCGGCCCGCGAATGTCCGATTGGAGCAACACGTGCAAATCGGGTTCCCCAAGCAGGCGACCGGCTTTTTCGGGCCATTCCACCAGATTGAAGGCGGGCTCGGCAAAGCAGTCGCGAAAACCGGCGTCGATCCACTCCTCGGGATCGGCAAAACGGTACAGGTCGAAGTGGTAAACGGTCAGCGCCGAGCCATCGGCGCGCTGCACGGCATAGGGCTCGCACAGCGTGTAGGTGGGGCTGCGCACCTTGCCGGCGTGGCCGAGCGCGCGCAGCACAGCGCGCGACAGCGTGGTCTTGCCCGCGCCGAGGTCGCCGGACAGTTGCACATGCACCGTGCGCGGCGGCATCTGGCTCACCGCCTGGGCCAGTGCGGCGCCCAGCCGGTGCGTGGCGGCTTCATCGGGCAGCGGCAGGATGCGTTCTTCGAGCAAAGGCATTGCGTACAATTCAGGGATGATCGACCGTGCAGCGCCCGCCCCCTCTCCGTTGTGTTCCGCGTCCGCGACGTCCCCGCAGTCCGCCGCGCAGGCGCCTGATGCGTCCTGGCAGGCAGGCGAGGAGGACATGGCGCGGCTGACGGCGTCGATTCGCGCCTGGGGCTGCGAGCTGGGATTCGATGCGATACGCATCGCCGATGTCGACCTGCGGCACGCCGAGGCGGGCCTGTTGGCGTGGTTGCAGGCGGGCTACCACGGCGACATGGATTATATGGCCAACCACGGCACAAAGCGCGCGCGGCCCGGCGAACTGGTGCCCGGCACGGTGCGCGCGATCGTCGCGCGCATGCCCTATCTGCCCGCGCAGGGCCCGCAGGACTGGCGCCGCCACGAACTGGCGCGGCTCGAAGATCCGGCCACCGCAGCGATCTCGCTCTATGCGCGCGGCCGCGACTACCACAAGGTCTTGCGCAATCGGCTGCAGCAACTGGCCGCGCGCATCGAAGCCGAGATCGGCACGTTCGGCTATCGCGTGTTCACGGACTCCGCGCCGGTGATGGAAGTGGCGCTGGCCAGCCAGGGCGGCCTGGGCTGGCGCGGCAAGCACACGTTGCTGCTCGATCGCGATGGCGGATCGATGTTCTTCCTCGGCGAAATCCTGGTCGATATTCCGTTGCCGGCCGATGCCCCGGAAGCGCCGCATTGCGGCAACTGCCGCCGCTGCATCGACATCTGCCCCACCGGCGCGATCCTGGAACCGTATCGGCTGGACGCGCGCCGTTGTATTTCTTACCTGACGATCGAGCACAAGGGCGCGATCCCAGAGCCGTTGCGTGTACCCATGGGCAATCGCGTCTATGGCTGCGACGACTGCCAGCTGGTGTGTCCGTGGAACAAGTTTGCGCATCGCGCCACGCTGCCCGATTTCGATGTGCGCAACGGCCTCGATTCGCCCGACATGGTCGAGCTGTTCGGCTGGAGCGAGGCGGAATTCAATCAGCGGCTGGAAGGCAGCCCGATCCGGCGCATCGGCCATGAACGCTGGCTGCGCAACCTGGCGGTGGGCCTGGGCAACAGCCTGCGCGCGGCGTCGCACGACGATGCGGCGCTGGCCGCGCGCATCCGGGCCGCCCTGCTCGCCCGGCGCAACGACGCCACGCCGCTGGTGCGCGAGCATATCGACTGGGCGCTGGCCCAGGAAAGCGCCGCCGTCAGCTGACCAGCGACAGCCACACCGGCGTGGTGACGATGGCAGCGATCGTCATCGCCGAAATCGTCGCCGCTACCATCGGCCCATTACCACCCATACGCACCGCCAGGATGTAGGCGCTGGAAGCCGTGGGCAACGCCGCATAGACCACCGCGATCTGGTACTGCAGCGTGGTCAGCGGCAGATGACGGCCGACGATCCATGCAAAACACGGCATCGCCAGCAGCTTCACGCCGGTCCACCACGCCATCGGCCCCACGCTGCCCGTGGCGCCGCTCAGCTGCAGCCCGGCGCCGACGGTCATCAGCCCGAGCGCCGTCGACGCCGAGCCGAGACGGCTCAACGTCATCGCGATCACCTCGGGCGGATGGAGGCCGAGCAGGTTGGTGACGAGGCCCATGGCCGTGGCGACGATCAGCGGATTGCGCGCCAGTTCGCGCAGCAATTTCGCTTCGCCATGCTTGGCCAGCGCCCACACCGCGACGATATTGCAGATCGGCACGGTCACGCCCACCACCAGCGCCATCATCGCCAACCCTTCGCTGCCGCCCAGCCGCGCCGCCAGCGCGAGCGCGATATACGAATTGAAGCGGAATGCAGTCTGCAAACCCGAGGCGAAATCGATCGGATCCGGGCGCAGCACGTACTTGACCAGATAGCCGGTCACCATGCCGAAGGCCATGGTCGCCAGCGCCAGGCCAAGCATTGCCGACGTGGAGGAAAAATCGAATTTGGCACTGTTGGTAGATTGCAACAGCAGCGCCGGGAATAGCACGAAATACACCAGGCGCTCGACGCCGCCCCAGAAACCGCGATCAAAGGAGGTGTATCGCACCAGCAGCCAGCCGATCAGAATCAGGCTGAAATCCGGCACCAGCAACAGGGCGGAAGACATGTCTCGAGATATTTTTCTGGTTGTCGTCGTGGCCGACGGCAGGCTTCGTCAAAAGTGAAGCCTAGGGCAGATCCGGATGGGTATTCTTTCAGACTTCCTGCAGCATGGCACGCTGAATTTCGTCTTGCCGGCAGCTTCTCGCCGCCCGTCGCACCATGAAGTCCGAGCCGTCAACGCCCCGCCGATCCGCATTTCCCCGCCGCCTTGCCGCCTCGCTGTGCGCAACGCTGGCGTTCGGCCTGCTGTTGCCCACGGCATCGGCCAAGGAGATCGAAGGCGTGCGCTTCGACGACGCGGCGCGGCTGGGCGGCAAGCATCTGCCGCTCAATGGCACGGGCCTGCGCGAAGTCTTCGTGATCAAGGGTTACGCCGCGGCGCTGTACCTGCCCGAGCGCGCGCGCAACGCCACGGTGGTGCTCGGTACGCCGGGGCCGAAGCGCCTGCAGATCCGTCCGCTGCGCGAAGTGGACTCGGCGACGTTCGTCAAGGCGCTCAACGAAGGCCTGCGCGACAACCATTCGGCGCTGCAAATGCGCTCGCTGTCCGATCGCGTGGCGCAGTTGGAACGGACCATGACGCAGATGGGCGCGGCGCACCGCGGCGACATCATCAATTTCGATTTCACCCCCGACGGCGGCACCGCCGTGACTCTGAACGGCATTCCGCGCGGGCAGACCATTCCGGGTGAAGATTTCTACCAGGCCGTACTGCGCATTTTTCTCGGTGAACACCCGGTGGACCGCGATCTGAAACGCGGCCTGCTGGGCGGCTGAATTCAAGCACGCCGGCGCACCGCCGCAACCCGCGGCACGCCGGCGATTCATGACCTCCCCGGGCGCGATCCGCCCGGCTTTTAGAACGGGAGACTCTCTTCAAATGCAAGCTGGCAAAACCGCACTGACCATCGCCATCGCGGCCGCCGCGTCGGTGGCTTCGATCGCACACGCGCAAAGCAACTATCCCACCAAGCCGATCCGCCTGATCATTCCGTTTGCGCCGGGCGGCACCACCGATATCGTGGGCCGCGGCGTGGCCGACCAGATGAGCCGCATCCTGGGCCAGCCGGTGGTGGTGGAAAACCGCGCCGGCGGCGGCGGTTCGATCGGTGCCGACGCGATCGCCAAGTCCCCCCCGGACGGCTACACCATCGGCATCTCGACGGTGTCGACCATGGCCGTGAACCCGGCCTGCAACCCGAAGCTCTCCTACGATCCGATCAAGGACTTCAAGCCCATCGCCAACGTGGCGAACGTGGCCAACGTGATCGCGGTGAACCCGAACTTCCCGGCCAAGGACTACAAGGAATTCCTGGCCGTGCTGAAGGCCAATCCGGGCAAGTATTCGTACGCTTCGTCGGGCACCTGCGGCTTCGGCCACATGCTGGGCGAACAGTTCAAGGTATCGACCAAGACCTTCATGGTCCACATCCCGTATCGTGGCGCGGGCCCGGCGCTGAACGACGTGCTGGCCGGCCAGGTGCCGATCATGGTCGACAACCTGCCGTCGTCGATGCCGTACATCAAGGCCGGCAAGCTGCGCGCGCTGGTGGTGGCGTGGAACAAGCGCGTGGACGGCCTGCCCGATGTGCCGACTTTCGGCGAAATGGGCCTGAAGGAGCCGAACGATCCGGCCTGGTATGGTCTGGTGGCGCCGGCCGGCACGCCTGACGACGTCATCGCCAAGCTCAACGGCGCGGTCGTCAAGGCGCTGCAGGACAAGGGCTTTGCCGACCGGCTGCGCGCCGCCGGCGCCGAGCCGTCCGGCAACACGCCGGCGCAGCACGCCGCGGAGATCAAGAAGGAATTCGACAAGATGAAGACCCTGGTGAAGGTTCAGAACATCAAGCTCGAACAGTAATCCGGACGGCTCCGGCAAGCCGGCAGCCGCCAATTCAGGGCCACTTCGGTGGCCCTTTTTCGTGGGCGGCGGCAGGCGCGCGAAATCGGCATAAAATTCATGCCTGCCCTATCAACCGGCGCCACCGCCTTGCCTTTTGCCATGCAACGTCCCTTCGATGCCATCCTGCCCGCACCGTTCGGCAAAGTCGGCATTCGTGTCGATGACGATGGCGCGCTTGTCCACGAGATCGTCTACCTGCCCGACAGCTTTGCCGCGATCGCACCGTCCGGCGCCCTGGCGCAGCGCGTGGCCGCGCAACTGGCCGCCTACTACGACGATCCCGACTACCGCTTCGACCTGCCGCTGGCCACGCGCGGCACCGATTTCCAGCGCAAGGTATGGCACGCCATCAGCGCCGTGCCGCGCGGCGGACTGACCACCTACGGCACCATCGCCAAGACGCTGCAGAGCATGCCGCGCGCCGTGGGCCAGGCCTGCGGGCAGAACTGGTTTCCGATCGTGATTCCATGCCATCGCGTGGTGGCGGCCAGCGGGCTGGGCGGCTTCGCGCATCACGGCGAGGAAGGCTTTCATCTGGGCGTCAAGCGCTGGCTGCTGCGCCACGAAGGCGCGATGCTGCTATGACGGCCACGCTCGACGACGACCTGTCGCTGATCGACCGGTTCTGCGATGCGCTCTGGCTGGAAGACGGCCTGTCGCGCAATACCATCGACGCGTACCGTCGCGATCTGGCGATGCTGGCGCGCTGGCTGCACGAGAGCGAAACATGCGCGCTGCTGACCGTCGACGATGCGGCATTGTCCGGATATTTCTCGGCGCGACACGGCCAGACGCGCGCATCGTCGGCCAATCGCCGCCTCGCGGTATTCCGCCGCTTCTACCAATGGGCGCTGCGCGAGCATCTGATCGAGGCCGATCCGTGCCTGTTGCTGCGCCCCGCCAAGCAGCCGCCGCGTTTCCCCAAGACGCTCACCGAAGGCCAGGTGGAAGCGCTGCTCGAAGCGCCCGACACCGATACGCCGCTGGGGCTGCGCGACCGCACGATGCTGGAGCTGATGTATGCGAGCGGGCTGCGCGTGTCGGAGCTGACCACCATGAAGACGATCGAGATCGGCCTCAACGAAGGCGTGGCGCGCGTGGTGGGCGGCAAGGGCAACAAGGAGCGGCTGGTGCCGTTTGGCGTGCAGGCCGGCGACTGGCTGCGGCGCTACCTTGCCGAAGCCCGGCCGGTGCTGCTGGCCGGCCGCGCGTGCGACGAACTGTTCGTCACGCAACGCGGCGAAGGCATGACGCGCCAGACGTTCTGGCACCTGATCAAAAAACACGCGCGCGCGGCGGGCGTGCATGCGCCGTTGTCCCCGCATACGCTGCGCCACGCGTTTGCCACGCATCTGCTGAACCACGGCGCCGACTTGCGCGTCGTGCAGATGCTGCTGGGACACGCCGATATTTCCACCACGCAGATCTACACGCACGTGGCGCGCGAACGCCTGCGCGAGCTGCACCTGCACCACCATCCGCGCGGCTGACGCCGTGCGGTTTCAACGAATCATGAGCAAGACCAAGCACGTTTCCGAGACTCCCGCGACCCAATGGCTGCGCAAGCACAACGTGGCATTCGGCGAACATCCCTATGACTACGTCGACCACGGCGGCACCGCGGAATCGTCGCGCCAGCTTGGCGTGCCCGAGCATGCGGTGGTGAAAACGCTGGTCATGGAGGACGAAGCCGCCAGGCCGCTGATCGTGCTGATGCACGGCGACTGCTCGGTATCGACCAAGAATCTGGCGCGCCAGATCGGCTGCAAGAGCGTGCAGCCGTGCAAGCCTGAAGTGGCGCAGCGCCACAGCGGCTACATGGTGGGTGGCACATCGCCGTTCGGCACCCGCAAGACCTTGCCGGTCTATGTCGAGGCATCTGTGCTGGCGCTGGACACGCTGTACATCAACGGCGGACGCCGCGGCTATCTGGTCAGCATCGCGCCGGCCGTGCTGACCGACGTGCTGGGCGCAAAGCCCGTGGAATGCGCGCTGCCGGACTGATGCGTCGATACCGGGAAATCACGGAGTCCCCGGACGCGACGGCGCGCTACAATCGCGCCAGCCTGAAATCCCTTGTCTTGTCCCCACATAATGGTCAACCTGATTTTTGCCGTCATCGCCTATCTGATCGGATCGGTCTCATTCGCCGTCGTGGTCAGCAAGGTCATGGGCCTGCCCGATCCCCACAGCTACGGTTCCGGCAATCCCGGCGCCACCAACGTGCTGCGCACGGGCAACAAGAAGGCCGCCATCCTGACGCTGATCGGCGATGGGCTGAAGGGCTACGTGGCGGTCATGCTGGCCAAGCATTTCGGGCCCGCATACGGCGTGGATGAGACCGGCATCGCGATGGTGGCGCTGGCGGTGTTCCTCGGACACCTGTTTCCGCTCTACCACCGCTTCGCGGGGGGCAAGGGCGTGGCCACGGCCGCGGGCATCCTGTTCGCCATCGATCCGGTGCTCGGCGCCGGTACGCTGGCCACATGGCTGATCATCGCGTTCTTCTTCCGCTATTCGTCGCTGGCTGCGCTGGTGTCGGCGATCTTCGCGCCGTTCTTCTACGTGCTGATCGAAGGCGTGGATATCGTGGCGGGCGCGATTCTGGTCATCAGCGTGCTGCTGATCGTGCGTCATCGCGGCAACATCGCCAAGCTGCTGGCAGGCAAGGAAAGCCGCATCGGCGAAAAGAAGAAGGCCTGAGGATCACAGCCTTCCTGCCCCAGCCTGCATGGTGCGCGCCGATTGATGCATGGCTCGGCGCGATAAATCTGGCCCGGCGCCTTATGCTCAGGCCGCCTGGGCGATGGCCGCAAACGGAAACAGCATCTCGACGCGCAAGCCGCCTTCCGTGCGATTGGCGATCGACAGGCGTCCGCCCGACTGCCTGACCAGCCGATCCACGATGGCCAGCCCCAGCCCCGAATGCGCATTGCCGCCGCGCGCCGGATCCAGGCGCACGAACGGCATGGTGACGCGCTCGATGGCGTCGTCCGGAATACCGGGGCCCTGGTCCTCAACCGTCAGGCGCCAGCCTTCCTGCGTGCGCGCCGTTGCCACGTACACGGGCGGCGCGCCGTAGGCGTAGGCGTTGTCGACGAGATTGCCGATGATGCGGTCCAGCTGCGTGGCGATCATGCGGAAGCCCTCGCCGGCGGCGAGTTCCAACACCACCTGCCGATCCTGTTCCTGGAGCGACGCGGCAAGTTCGACGATCCGCTTGTCCACCGGCACGGGCCGCGCGGTCGGCTCGCTGCTCTGCGCAAAGGTCAGGAATTGCTCGACGATGGCAGACATCGAATCGACATCGCGCGTGACGCCGGCGGCGGCCTTCGGATCGGCCAGCATCTCGGCGCGCAGCCGCAGCCGCGCCAGCGGCGTCTTGAGATCGTGCGCGATGCCAGCCAGCATGGTGTTGCGCTCCTGGTCGATGCGCACCAGATCGGCCACCATGCGATTGAAACGCTCGATCAACTGGCGTAATTCATGTGGACCGCGCTCGCGCAGCGGCGCCACGCTTTGCTGGCGCGAGAGCTTTTCGGCCGCCTCGGCCATGTCGCGCACGGGCCGCTGGAGCTGCCATGCCACGAACAGCGCAAACACGATGGCCACGCCCACCACCAGCACCACGCCCGGAATCAGCCGGTTGTCCGGCGGCGGGTTGTGCACAAACAGGATCGGCATCGCAATCCACCGGTTGCGATTGGGCAGCTTGATCCACAGCCGTGGCGTGGAGGCTTCGTCCTCGAGCCTGACCTCGGAACCCTGCGGCAGGCGTCCCGTGAACTGTTCGACGAGCCGGCGCGGCCGCCCCGCACGCGGCGCCGCCGCATGCTGGTCCGCCTCGGCGTTGTCGGCCACTTCCACCAGGCTGGGCAATTGCACGGGCGGCCGGGCGTCAAGCGCCCGTTCGATACTGTCCAGCTGGAACAGCATCTGTTCGACGGAATAGTCGATCTGCTGCTGGCGCCGGTCCATGCGCAGTATCGCCAGCCACGAGAAATGACTGATCACCAGCACGGCGGCAATCAGCAGCGCCATGCGGCCGAACAGGGTGTCGATCCGGAGCTTCATTGCGGAATACTGTCCTCGGCCTCGTCCGGCACAAAGGTATAGCCACGGCCGCGCACGGTCTGGATATAGCGCGGGCGCTGCGCGTCCTCGTCGAGCAGGCGGCGCAGGCGCCAGATCTGCACGTCGATGCCGCGATCGCTGATGCCGTTCGCCGTGCCGTACATCAGCTCGACGATCCGCTCGCGCGACAGCACTTCGAGCGGATGCATCAGCAGCAGCTTGAGCAAGGCGAACTCGGTGTCGCTGATCGACACGGCCTGGCCGTTGCGATCGAGCGAGCGCTGGCGGAAATTGACGCGGAACGGCCCGAAGGTCATCGATTCACGGTCCTCCGGCGCGGCGGCCGGACGTGCCAGCTTGCGGCGCAGCACCGCGTTGATGCGCGCCAGCAGCTCGCGCGGCGAGAACGGCTTGCCGAGATAGTCGTCGGCGCCGATCTCCAGGCCGACGATGCGGTCGATCTCGTCGCTGCGCGCGGTCAGCAGGATCACCGGGATGTCGTCGTTCTTGGCCCGCAGGTTGCGCAGCGCGGTCAGGCCGTCCACCTTGGGCATCATCAGGTCCAGCACGATCAGCGCCGGCCGCTCACGCTCGAGCCGGGCCTGCAGGCCGTCGCCGTCATGAAGCACCGACACGGCAAAGCCCTGCGATGTCAGGTATTCGCGCAGGAGGTCGCGCAGTTCGGGATCGTCATCGACGACGAGAATCTGGGTAGGCTGATTCGTTCGCATAGGCACCATGATAGTCAGGCCGCTGCCTGCACATTGCAAATCGGCTCAGACGTTTTGTTTCCGGAGGTTACACCCGCGCCGCTCGTAATCCGCTGTAATAAAAGCGGGAAGGGGCGAAATACGTGGGATGGCGGCGGCACATTATTCTTCATCCCATGACGCGCCCTGCCGGGCGCCATCCCATCAGACGGCGAGTCGCCCTGCCCTCGCGATGCGGCATACTGCTGCCACTTCGCCGTCACAAGTCGCTGTGCGAATACCGTTTGGCACGCGCTCCTTTTTCGTCGTGCCGTTCCCAGGATTCCGGTCATGTCCCACCCAGAACAAGGTCAGCCTCTTCCCCCCAATCCGCCGCGCGGCCCGGCCCGCTCGCGCCGCCGTGTCTGGATCGCCGTCGCGGTGATCGTCGTGCTGGCAGGCGCCGGCTGGTACTGGCACAGCCAGCGCAAGGCCGCGCAGGAAGGCGCCGTCGCCGCGCCCGCGGGCGCCAGCGGCGCGGCGGGCAGGCGCGG
>NZ_VZOW01000032.1 GCF_008801835.1 Cupriavidus pauculus
CGGTCAGGTGCGCGAACACGGCGGAGATCTGGAACGAGCGGATCACGCCGCGCCGCGCAATCTGTGCGGGCTTTTCGCGCGTGATGTCGATGCCGTTAAAGAGAATGGTGCCCGTGGTGGGCTCCAGGAATTTCGTGAGCAGGTTGAAGCAAGTGGTCTTGCCCGCGCCGTTCGGTCCGATCAATGCATGGATCGAGCCGCGACGCACGCACAGATTCACGTCGCTTACTGCGGTGAACCCCTTGAATTCCTTCGTGAGGTTCCGTGTTTCCAGGATGATTTCCTGAGTCATAGTCTCCTGCCCGCCCTCTTGCTGCGATGCCAGGTTTTGCCCGGCACTGACAATGGTTCGAACTGCGGCGCTTTGTCGCCATATTGCCGCTTGGTATAGGTGTGGACGGTGCGGCTGCCGGGGCATGACAGTGACGCGAAGTGAAGGCGGCGGCACCGTATACCGGCGACTATTGTGTGCGCCTGCTGCGTCGCAAAACATCGGGGTTTGCACTAGGCGCAAGACATTTACGATGTCTCGCTTTTGCGATGCGTGGCGCCGCACCGACGACTGCGTGGAGTCGTCGGTGCGGCGTATCGTGGAAGACCCCTAGACGGGTAAGGGCGCGACGATTTCGGGTGAATTTGCTGCACCGCTCGCGGCCGCCTTGCGGTCGGCGCGAATCATGTCGCTGGCGCGTTCGGCAATCATGATCGTCGGCGAGTTGGTGTTGCCCGACGTGATCAGCGGCATGACCGATGCGTCGACCACGCGCAGCCCGGCAATGCCCCGCACGCGCAGCCGGTTGTCGACCACCGCATCGTCGCCCGCGCCCATGCGACAGGTGCCCACCGGATGGAAAATGGTCGTGCCAATCGCGCCCGCCGCTTCGGCCAGTTGTTCGTCAGTCTGGAAGGCCGGGCCGGGCAGCCATTCGGTGGGCTTGTACGGCGCCAGCGCGGGCGATGCGACGATGCGCCGCGTCAGCCGGATCGAATCGGCCGCGACCTTGCGGTCTTCTTCAGTGGACAGGTAATTTGGCGCGATGCGCGGTGCGCGCCGGAAATCGGCATGCTCGATATGCACGCTGCCGCGCGATGTGGGACGCAGGTTGCAAACGCTGGCGGTGAATGCGTTGAAGTCATGCAGCGGATCGCCGAACTTGTCCAGCGACAGCGGCTGCACGTGATATTCGACATTGGCGCGCGTCTGGCCCGGATCGCTGCGCGCGAACGCACCGAGCTGCGACGGCGCCATGCTCATCGGCCCGCTCTGGTTGAACGCGTATTGCAGGCCGATGCCGAGCTTGCCCCACCATTTCGATGCGCGCGTATTCAAGGTGCGCACGCCCTGCACTTTCATGACCGTGCGCAGTTGCAGATGATCCTGCAGATTCTCGCCCACGCCAGGCAGCGCGTGCCGCACGCGAATGCCCAGCGCCTGCAGCCGCTCCGGCTGTCCGATGCCAGACAGCTCCAGCAGTTGCGGCGAATTGACCGCGCCCGCGGCTAGGATCACTTCGTGCGTAGCGCGCGCTTCGATGGGCTGTCCGCCGCCGTGATACTGCACGCCCGTGCAGCGCCGGCCATCGGGCGAATCGAAAGTCAGCGCGCTGACCTGCGCGCCCGTGACGATGGTCAGGTTGGGACGGTCGGACGCCTTGCGCAAAAACGCCTTGGCGGTATTCCAGCGAATGCCGCGGCGCTGGTTCACCTCGAAATAACCGACGCCAAAATTGTCGCCGCGATTGAAATCGTCGGTGCGCGGAATGCCGGCCTGCTCGGCCGCCTCGATAAAGCGTTCGAGAATGTCCCAGCGCAGGCGCTGTGCTTCGACGCGCCACTCGCCGCCAGCGCCGTGAAATTCGTTGGCACCGCGGTAATGGTCCTCGCTGCGCTTGAACAGCGGCAGCACGTTGTCCCAGCGCCAGCCATCGTCGCCGGTGATGCGCGCCCAGTCGTCGTAATCCTCGCGCTGGCCGCGCATGTAGATCATGCCGTTGATCGACGACGATCCGCCCAGCACGCGTCCGCGCGGATATCCGAGCGAGCGCCCGTTCAGGCCCGCCTCCTCCACAGTGCGATAAAGCCAGTCGGTGCGCGGATTGCCGATGCAGTACAGGTAGCCGACCGGGATGTGAATCCAGTGGTAGTCGTCCTTGCCGCCCGCTTCGAGCAGCAGCACGCTTACATCGGCATCTTGTGTCAGACGGTTGGCCAGCACGCAGCCAGCGGAGCCCGCTCCCACGATGATGTAGTCGTACGTCTCCATATCCCTTGCTTCCTTCGCGCCCTGAGGGCATCGGGTGATTCTTGTCGGAATCGAGAGATCATCGCACGTCTTACAGCGCGCCGCCGTCAGGGCTTTGCCGGAGCGACGAGATGCCGACTCAGCCAATCGGTCAATGCGACCAGCACTTCACCGCGCAGCGGCTGCGCCTCGTTGAAGATCTCGTGATAGCCGGTGTCGAACCACACCATGTCGCGCAGATCCGGCGGCGCATGGTCGTGGAAAGCGCGGCTGCCTTGCGGGTCGACCACGCGGTCGGCGCCGGCCACCAGCATCAGCATCGGCGCTTCCAGTTGCGGCGCATCGGCCTGCGCGCGCGCCATGCCGCGAATGAACCATTCGAGCACGCTGGCGCTGATGGTGCCCTGCACAAGCGGGTCGGTACGATAGGCGCGCACCTCTTCCGGATCGTGCGAAAGCAGCCGCGCATCAATCGGATTCGGCACACGCAGTCGCGGCACCAGCGCCAGCAGCACGCGATGCAAGGTGAGCATGGTGTTGCTGAGCTTCAGCGCCAGCGCGGGCGACGACAGGATCAGCGCGCGGATCGGGCGCACGCGCGCCGTGGCAAACCGCGCGGCCACCAGACCGCCCATGCTGTGGCCGAGCACGATCGGCAGTTCGTTCCATTGGCGCAGCGCCGCATCGTAGATTTCGGCGAGATCGTCGAGATACGCGTCGACGTGCGGCACCACCATGCGCGGACCGCCGCTGGCACCGTGGCCGCGCTGATCGTAGGCGCGCACACGCAGGCCCAGCGCGCATAGCGCGGCCGCCACATGGCCATAGCGCCCGCTATGTTCGGCAAGACCGTGCACCAGCAGCACGGTGCCCAGCGGATCGGGAAACCGTTGCGCATCGGGCAGCCACGTGCGCAGCAGCAGCTCGGTGCCGTCGCGCATGCGCTGGCGCGATTCCGTGGCTGCGGTGCCGGTCATGGCCGATTCATGCGCGCCGGGCAATCCGGCGGCGCCCACAGGTTGGTTCATCCCCATCGTCTCCTGGTCGGACCTGCCGGTTGTGCTTTGTATCGCGATCGATGATGCGGCGCGCGCCACGGCGGCATGCGCGGCCGGAAGGCGCCGCGCGATCCGCGCCGTTACTTGTGGCACGCAGCGCAGTTGTCCTCGTCGAGCCGCGCCATGTCCGAAAGAATCGGGCAATCGGGCCGCTCGTCGCCGCTGCACGCTTCGGCCAGTGCGCGCAAGGTATCGCGCATCGCGGCCAGTTCTGCAATCTTCACTTCCAGGTCAGCCACGTGCTTCAGCGTCAGCGCCTTGACGTCGGCGCTGGCGCGCCCGCGGTCATGCCACAGCGACAACAGCCCGCGAATTTCGTCGAGCGAGAAACCGAGATTACGGGCGCGCCGCACGAAGCGCAAGGTGTGCACCGCGCGTTCGTCGTAGCGCCGATAGCCGCCTTCGCTGCGTGGCGGCGCGTCAACCAGTCCGATCGATTCGTAGTGACGGATCATCTTCGCGGAAACGCCGGACGCTTGCGCCGCTTCGCCGATATTCATTGCATCGCCTCCTGTTGGTCGGCCTCGCCGGCACCGGCCAGCGGATGCCAGCGGCGCAGCAGCAAGGCGTTGCTGACCACGCTGACACTGGAAAACGCCATCGCCGCGCCCGCCACCACCGGATTGAGCAGACCCGCGACGGCTAGCGGAATGCCGATCACGTTGTAGATGAATGCCCAGAACAGATTCTGACGAATCTTGCGCACCGTGCGATGCGACACAGCCAGCGCGTCCGCCACCAGCGCGGGATCGCCGCGCATCAGCGTGATGCCTGCTGCGTGCATCGCCACGTCGGTACCGGTCGACATGGCAATACCGACATCGGCCGCCGCCAGCGCCGGCGCGTCGTTGATGCCGTCGCCCACCATCGCCACCACCGCCTCGCCATTGCGCTTGAGCGCACCCACGCGCGCAGCCTTGTCCTGCGGCAACACCTCGGCCTGCAATTCGTCGAGCCCCAGCATCGCCGCGACGCGCGCCGCCGCGCCCGCGTTGTCGCCGGTCAGCATCACGGTACGAATGCCCGCGGCGCGCAGGCGCGCAATCGCCGCCCGGGCGCCCGGCTTGAGCGCATCGCCGAACGCCACCAGTCCCAGCACCGTGCGCAGCACCGGATCGATCAGCCACGACACCGTGCGTCCCTCGCCGCGCAGTCGTTCGGCCACCGCGTGCAGCTCCAGCGCATCGGCGCCAAGCTCCACGCGCAGGCCTTCGCTGCCCAGCTGCAGCGGCTGCCCCATCACCAAGCCCGAGATGCCGCGGCCCGGCAGGGCGCGTACCTCGCTGGCCGCGGGCACCGCGATGCCGCGCGCTTGTGCCTGCGTCATCACCGCGCGTGCCAGCGGATGTTCGCTGCCGGCCTGCAGCGCGGCCAGCTTCGCCAGCAACGCCGCATCGTCGCCATCGGCCGCTTGCAGCGCCACCACTTCGGGCTTGCCGACGGTCAGCGTGCCGGTCTTGTCGAACGCCACCACGGACACGCGATGCGCCACCTCCAGCGCCTCGGCGTCCTTGATCAGGATGCCCGCGCGCGCGCCGGCGCCGGTGCCAGCCATGATCGCGGTCGGCGTGGCCAGCCCGAGCGCGCACGGGCACGCAATCACCAGCACCGCCACGGCGTTGAGCAACGCCTGACTCCAGTCGTGCGCAACCAGGCCCCAACCCAGCAGCGTGAAAAGCGCGATGGCCAGCACCACCGGCACGAACACCGTGCTGACCTGATCCACCATGCGCTGGATCGGCGCCTTGGCGGCCTGCGCGTGCTCGACCATGCGGATGATGCGCGCCAGCACGGTCTCCGCGCCGACCGCCACGGTGCGCGCCACCAGCAGGCCTTCGTAGTTGATCGCGCCACCGGTCAGCTTGTCGCCGGGCTGTTTCGGCACGGGCACTGATTCGCCAGTCAGCATCGATTCGTCGGCGTGGCTGCGGCCGTCGATCACTTCGGCATCGACCGGAATGCGCTCTCCGGGGCGCACCACGATTTCATCGCCGACGCGCACCAGCGCCAGCGCGATGTCCTGCTCCACGCCGTCGCGCCGCACGCGCGCGGTGTCGGGGCGCAGCGCGGCCAGCGCGCGAATGGCGTCGGCGGTCTGGCGCTTGGCGCGCGTTTCCAGCCACTTGCCGAGCCGCACCAGCGTGATCACCACCGCCGCACTTTCGAAATACAAATGCGGCATGGCGTCGCCGGCCATGAACATCTGCCAGATCGACAGCCCATACGCGGCGGACGTGCCCAGCGCCACCAGCAGATCCATATTGCCGGCGCCCGCGCGCACCGCCTTGTAGCCGGCCTTGTAGAAGCGCCAGCCAAACACGAACTGCACCGGCGTGGCCAGCAGCCATTGCAGCCAGCCCGGCAGCATGGCGTGGATGCCGAACCATTCCAGCACCATCGGCGCCACCAGCGGCAACGACAACGCCGCCGACAGCACCACCGGCCACGGACCCGACCAGAAATCGGACCGGGTTTCGGCCGTACCCAGCGCTGCGGTATCGACGACGGGCTTCGCGCCATAGCCTGCGCGCGTCACCGCGGCGGCAAGCGTTGCCACGTCGGCCGCGCCGCGCAATACCGTCACGCTGGCACGTTCGGTCGCCAGATTCACCTGGGCGTCGACGACGCCGGGCACTGCACGCAGCGCGCGCTCCACGCGGCCGACGCACGACGCGCAGGTCATGTCCGAGATATCGAGTTCGATCGCATCGCGCGGAACGTCGTATCCCGCATCGGCCACGGCCTGCGCGGCGGCAGTCAGCGCCGCCGCGTCCTCGGCGTGCAGCGTGGCCTGCTCGGTCGCCAGGTTGACCGCCACATCGTGCACGCCGGGCACCTTGGCCAGGGCGTTCTCGACGCGGCGCACGCACGAGGCACAGGTCATGCCCTCGACGGGCAGGCGCCATTCGGAAGGATTCAGGGGAGCGGCGGACGTGGACATGGGCAGATTGGCTTAAGCGCACGGAGCGCGACAGATGCACTGTGGACCTTACCATCATTGGAAGGTCAAGGCTTGCCGACCCGGGGCGATCCGGTTTGCCATCGCACGGCGCTTGGGCGACGTTGGGGCCGCATTCCGGGCTGCATTTCGGGCTTGCGCTTCCCATGGTGGGAAGGTTCATACTTCACCCGAAGTTATCCATTGCCATTACCAACAGGAGTCGGCGCGATGATCCAGTTCCAAGTCGAAGGCATGTCCTGCAACCATTGTGTCGGTGCCATCACCCGCGCCGTGCACGCGGTCGACCCGTCGGCCCAGGTGGCGGCCGACGTGCCTGCCCAGTCGGTCAAGGTGCAAAGCGGCGCGGACCGCCAGGCCCTGCAGCAGGCGATCGAGGCCGCAGGCTATCCGGTGAAGTCGGCCGCCTGATCGCCGGCGCGCCAAAAGCAAAGGGCACCCGCGGGTGCCCTTTTTCATGTTGACGTGTCCGCAATCGGACGAACGGTCAGAAGCGATAGCCGACGCTCAGGTACGTCACCACCGGATCGATCTTGATCTTGGTGTGCGACTGGATCTTGGCGCCATTGGCCAGCGTCGTGGTGAAGTTGGCGGTGGTCGAGATCGGCACATACGACACCGAAATACCGACGAACCAGTTGTCGGTCACGGCATAGTTGGCGCCAACGTTGAACACCGGGTTCCACGACGATTTGGCCGACGCGGCCATGGTCGAGCCCGGACCGAACTCGCCTTGCACGAAACTCTGGTTGGTCACGCTCTCGCCGGTGAACCACGTGTAGTTCACGCCGATACCGACGTACGGGCGGAACTTGGTCTTCGCATCAAAGAAGTGCCATTTGACGACGGCGGCGGGGCTCCATTGGCGCACTTCGCCGAGCTTGCCGTACTTTTCGTAGCCACGGTCGCCGCTGACGTCATGCTTGGGCGGCACGCCGAGCACGAATTCACCCGAGATGTGGTCGGTGAAATAGTGGCTGAACACCAGCCCGAGCGTATCGGCCGAATCGATCGTCGCACCGGTGTTCTGGCGCTGCAGGCCGCCGGTGGGGCGTCCGGCGACGGAATCGATGGTCAGAAATTCCGAGTGGCCGGTCGGCATCACGCGCATCCAGCCAAAGCTCACGATATTGCTTCCCGCGGACTGCGCCTGCGCCACGCCAGCCAGGGTCATCGCCGCGGCCGCTACCAGAATTTTCTTATAGATCTTTTGCATTGTTCCTCTTACTCCGTCCTCTTTTGAATACAACGACTGCAAGCCAAGCATTATCCTGCGCGGGCTGCACCGACTGTTTCAAACACGGGACACGAGGATAGAAGAATTGCCCTAAAGACAGGGTTAACCCATAAAGCGGGCGCTTAATTCAGCAATTTCCGAAACGAAGCGACGCGCGCGCGCAACGTTTCGGTTTCAAATATGAAAAACCACTCGAAGGGAGTGGTCTTGTTGCTGCGTAGCGGACTCATACATCCGTATGGCAATGCCGGGCGTACGGCCTGCGCCCGGTCAATTGCGCGCGGTCAGTCGCGGCTTGCCAGAATGCACGCGGCGAGGTCCCACAGCGCATAGCCGACGCTCTTGAAGACCAGCGGACTGCCCGCGCGGGCGCGCAGCGCGTCGGCCCGCAGGATCGCTGCCTCGAACGGCTGCACCGTGTTCCAGTCGATGCCGGCCTGCAGCAGATCGCCGGCCTCGTCCTCGATGCCGAACAGCGTGTCGGCCAGCAGACGGCCGCTGGCGGCGGCCGCGTGGCACAGCCCGGGCGGCAGCTCGCACATGTCGGGCCGGAACGCGCCGACGGCCGCCACGAAATGGCGGTCGGTCCAGAGGCCGCTGTCCAGGTCGGGCAGTACCGGCGTGCGGCTCGACGTCACGGTCACCACCAGCGACACCCGCGGTAGCACCGCCGCCACATCGTCGATCACCTGCGCATCGACGCCGAGCGTGCTGGCGTGCGCGGCGAGCGCCTCGGCCTTGTCGCGCGTGCGTGACTGCAGCCACACCTTTCGCACCGGCAAGCCGGCGACAAACGCTTCCAGATGGGTTTGCGCCTGCACGCCGGCGCCGACGATCAGCAACTCGCCGTCGGGCGCCGGGGCAAACGTCTGCGCGGCCAGCAGCGATACCGCGGCCGTGCGGCGGCCCGTTACCGTCGGCCCATCCAGCATGGCGATCCGCTCGCCGGTATGGGCATCGGCCACCAGTACTTCGCCAAGGATGGTGGGCAGGCCACGCTGCGGATTGTCAGGATGCACGGTGATGTTCTTGGTCATCACGATGTCGCGGTTGCAGGCCGGCATCACCAGCAGCGTGCCCCGCCCACGCCCCTCTTCGCCGACGGGCAAGGCGATGCGCGGCGGCGCCATGGCGGTGCCGTCGCGCAGTTCGGCCAGCATCGCCGCAATGGCCTGGGCGAGTTCGGGATAAGGCAGGCGCGCGGCGGTGGCGGCGGCATCCAGCGGCAGAAAGGCGGTCATCGGCGGGGCAATCGGATCGTTACCAGAACCGCCATTGTCGCCGGTCCGGCACGCCTTAGCGCGACAGATACGGCAGCATCGTTTCAGCGTAGCGCGTACCCGCCGCTGCGCCGACCGGAAACACCGCGTCGATATCGGCCAGATCCTCGCGGGTCAGCACCACATTGAGCGCGCCGAGGTTGTCCTCGAGGTTGGCGATGCGCCGCGTGCCCGGAATCGGCACCAGATGATCGCCGCGCGCCAGCACCCACGCCAGCGCCAGTTGCGCAGGCGAGCAGCCCTTGGCGGCCGCCAGTTCGCGCACCGCATCGACCAGCTTCAGGTTGCGCGCGAAGTTCTCGCCCATGAAACGCGGGTTGGTGCGGCGATAGTCGTCGGCGTCGAAATCGTCGGGCGTGCGGATCGCACCGGTCAGGAAGCCGCGGCCCAGCGGGCTGTAAGGCACGAAGCCGATGCCAAGACGTTCGCAGGTGGCCATGATGCCGTTCTCGTCCACGTCGCGCGTCCACAGCGAATATTCGGTCTGCAGCGCGGTGATCGGATGGACGGCATGCGCCCGTTCTATCGTGGCGGCGCCCGCCTCGGACAGGCCGATCCACCGCACCTTGCCTGCCTTGACCAGTTCGGCCATCGCGCCGACCGTTTCCTCGATCGGCGTGTCTGGATCGACGCGATGCTGGTAATAGAGGTCGATATGGTCGACGCCGAGCCGCTTCAGGCTGGCGTCACAGCTGGCTCGCACGTATTCGGGACGGCCGTTGGCGCCGCGCGCGGCCGAGTTGGCGGGATCGCGCACGATGCCGAACTTGGTGGCCAGCACCACCTTGTCGCGCCGGCCCGCCAGCGCCCGCCCTACCAGCTCTTCGTTGGTGTGCGGACCGTAGATATCAGCCGTATCGATAAAGTTGACGCCTTTATCGATCGCATGATGAATAAGTTGAATAGATTGCGCGTCGTCGTGCGCGCCATAGAACTCGCTCATTCCCATGCAGCCCAGGCCAATCGGAAACACCTCGGGGCCAACACGGCCCAGTTTGCGCATTGCGGTCATCGGGACACTCCTGGTGGGTTTGGTTCGGAATCGGCCCGCTCAACTCACATTTGCTGGCGCGACCGGACGGAGGCCAGTATCGCCACGTCACGCCCGCGGAAACAGCGTGCTACGCTGCATGCATCATGAAGCCAGACTTCACAATCGATTCCGATTCCCTGCCGGCGCTGGTCGCCTTTACGCGCGTGGCGCGGCTGGGCAGCTTTACCGCTGCGTCCGCCGCGTTGGCCGTGAGTCCGTCAGCCGTCTCGCAGACCATCCGTCATCTGGAAGACCGGCTCGGCGTGCGGCTGCTGCAGCGCACGACGCGCCGCGTGGGCCTGACCGAGGCCGGGGCGGCATTGCTGGCGCGCGTGGAGCCTGCGCTGGCCGAAATCCATGCCGCGACCGACGATATCCGCCAGCAACGCGACATGCCGGCCGGCACGCTGCGGCTGACCAGTTCGCACTCGGCCGTGGTAATTGCGCTGCGTCCGATCCTGACCGATTTCATGCGCGCATATCCCACGATCTGCGTGGACCTCGTCACCGACGATCGTTTCGTCGACCTGATCGCCGAAGGCTTCGACGCCGGCCTGCGCCTGGGCGAAGCGCTGCAGCAGGACATGGTGGCGATTCCGGTGACGGGGCCGTTGCGCATGGTGGTGGCGGCTTCGCCCGACTATCTGGCGCGTCACGGCACGCCGCAGACGCCGCACGAGCTGCATCGCCATGCGTGCCTGCCGTATCGCTTTGGCCCGATGGGGTCGGTCTATCGCTGGGAATTCGCGCGCGGCGGCAGGCCCTTCACGGTCGATATCGGCATGGCGTTGATTGCCAACGACAAGTCGATGCTGCATCAGGCGGCATTGGCCGGCCTGGGGCTGATCTACGAATTCCCGCACCATATCGCCGATGCGCTGGCGTCGGGCGCGCTCGTGACCGTGCTGGACGAATGGACGCCGCCGTTTTCGGGCTTCTACCTTTACTACCCGAGCCGCGCGCTGATGCCGCCCAAACTGCGCGTGTTCGTCGATTTCCTGAAGGCGCGCGAATTGCCGCAGTCGCCGCGCTGAAGACACCGCGTCAACGGCGCGCCGACACTTTCTCCACCTTCGCGTCGCGTATGCCGGCACCACGCACCTCGATGCCGATTTCATGCACGACCTGGCCGCCCGCATCGACCAGTTGCACGCGATGCCGGCCCGGCCATGGCAGCCACGCAATCTGCCCGCCGCGGCCCAGCGGCTTGCCGTCCATGCGCCAGCTCACCGCCTGCGCCGTCTGGCCAGTCAGGCCGTCGGCGTGAAGCCAGACGCGCTGCGCGGCCGGCGGAATATCGGGATCCAGCGCGAAGATAGTGCCGTCGGCCGGGCTGGCGATGGCGGGCGCGCTTGGTGCGCGGCCGGTCGTGCCGACGCTGACGCGATGCAGCGCCGTGCCCGATAGAAAGACTTCGTCGCGCGCCGGCTCAAGGTTGTCGTCGAAGCGCAGCGCCACGCGCTCGACGCCGGTCGGCATGGCCGGCGCGCGGCTCGCGGTCCGTTCGTGCAGCGCCTCCATGACCTCGTGCCAGACCGGCGCGGCGCCCGACACGCCCGATACGTCGTGCATGCTGGCGCCGCTGGCGTTGCCGACCCATACACCCACCGTGTAGCGCTGCGACCAGCCCACGCACCAGTTGTCGCGCATGTCCTTGCTGGTGCCGGTTTTCACGGCGGTCCAGAACCGCGTGGTGAGCGGACTGTCGAGCCCGAAGGTCCGCGCGCGCGCGTGACGATCGGACAGCACGTCGCCGATGATGTACGTCGACGCCCCGCTCATC
Organism: Cupriavidus pauculus; assembly: GCF_008801835.1. Taxonomy (GTDB): domain Bacteria; phylum Pseudomonadota; class Gammaproteobacteria; order Burkholderiales; family Burkholderiaceae; genus Cupriavidus; species Cupriavidus pauculus. Next base: position 11,593 of record NZ_VZOW01000032.1, read on the forward strand.
ACCGGCTGGCGTTGCAAAGCCGGCGCTTCGACGGTCATGCGCGACGGCGCATACGCGCCCTGGTTGGCGAAACTGCGATACGCGTTGGTCAACGACAGCAACGACACATCGGCGCTGCCGAGCGCGAGGCTGTAGCCGTAGTAATCACCCGATTGGGTCAGCGGCAGGCCCAGCGCGACCAGTCGCCGATGAAAGCGATGGGGCGTGACCATCACGAGTGTGCGCACCGCGGGCACGTTCAGCGACGATCCCAGCGCGGCGCGCAAACTGACCCATCCCGCGTAGCGATGATCGTAATTCTGCGGAATATAGAGGCCGCCGCCCGTGGGCAGGTTCACGGGTCGATCGTCGAGCAGCGAAGCGGCAGTCAGCCGGCGCTCCTCGATCGCCTGGGCATAGAGAAACGGCTTCAGCGTGGAGCCCGCCTGACGCAACGCCGCGGCGTGGTCCACCTGCGCCGCCGACGACAACGCGCCCGACGATCCCACATAGGCGAGCACATCGCCGCTGGCGTTATCGATCACCACCACGGCGCCGTCCTCGACATTGCGGCCGGCCAGCTCGCGCAGATGGCGATCGAGACTGTTCACGGCCACGCGCTGCAGGTTGGCGTCGAGCGTCGACACGATGCGCGGCGGCAGCGGCCTGCCAGCTGGCGTGGCGGCGCGCGCCTGTGCCACCACGGCTCGCGCCAGATGCGGCGCCAGATTGCCGCCGCGCCGCACGGACATGCCATCGCCGCCCAGGCTGACCGACCTGGCCAGCGCCAGCGTCGTGAAGCCGTCGAGGCCATCGCACTCGCGCGGCTGTTTCATGTCGCGCAGAATGCCGCAGGCGCGTTTGGAGACTTGCAGCGCCGATGCATTCGGACTGCGCACCAGCGCCACGGCCACCGCCGCCTCGCGCGCGTCGAGCCCGCTTGGCGCCTTGCCGAACAACGTCTGCGACATCGCCGACAGGCCCACCAGTTCACCGCGGAACGGCACCAGATTCAGATACGCCTCGAGAATCTGGTCCTTGCTCCAGCCGCGCTCCAGCGACGACGCGCTGACCACCTGCCCAAGCTTTTGTCCAAAGCTGCGGCCGCGGCCGGCGCGCAGATCGTCGTCGAGCAGACCGGCCAGCTGCATCGTCAGCGTCGACGCGCCGCGCGTGCGCGTATTCCACAGATTTGCCCAAGCCGCGGCGGCCACGCCCTGCCAGTCGACGCCGCTATGCGCATAGAAACGTTTGTCCTCGGACAGCACGATGGCCGTGCGCAACGCCGGTGACGTATCGGTCAGCGTCACCCAGTCGCCACGGCGCGCAGTGAAATCGTCACGCACGCGCGCCACGGTCTCGCCATGCCGGTCGGTCACTACGATATCGGCGCTGCGCCAGTGGTCCCGCACCTCGCGAAACGAAGGCGCCGCCTGCGCGATGCCCGCGACGCACGCGCCCAGCCACAGCGCCATCGCCACGCGGATCGCGCCGCGCGCTGGCTTCGATGACCACGCCAACCGTTTCACCACGATCCCTTCGAATACGTCGATTCACCGCGCTCGGCCACCACGCCGGCCACCAGCAGCACCTGCGCGATGGCGTAGGTCCACCAGATGCCGAGCTGATAGGTCTCGAACGGCGACAGGAATTTCGCCATGCCGATCATCGCGTCCGACATCACGAAGCACAGCGCGCCAAGCGCCGCCAGCGGCGTCGGCAGCCGCGCCAGCATCGCCGCGCAGGCCATCGCCGCCAGCACGGCGATATACACGGTGACCGGCCACATCATGTCGCCAAGGTTTGGCCAGAAGCGCCCCAGCAGCGCCGCCGCCGCACCGATCACCAGGCCACAACCGACCAGGCGATGCGCACGCAGGTCGCCGCCCAGCGGCACGAACAGGCGCAGGTAGGCGAGATGCGCGAGCAGGAATGCGCCGAGGCCGCCGATGAACGAAATCCGCAGCCCCGGCAACGCCAGCAGGAAATCTCCCAGCCCGGAAAACACCAGCGCCACCACCAGCCAGCGGCGCTCGCCCGTGGGGCGGTGAAACCATGCCGCGCGCGCCAACAGCAACGCCATCGCCGTCTTCCAGACCGGCTGATAGGCGATCTGGCCCGTCAGCGGCGCGCCGGGAGGCAGATCGAGCGACGCCTGGAACAGCAGCAGGCCATAGGTGAGGCCGGCCAGTGCGCCGGCGATCCACCATTCGCGCACGCGAGGGGGCATCCGCATGGCGATCCAGCTCACTTGCCGGCTCCGACGGTCAGTTTGGCGTTGGGCGCCTCGCCAAAGACATCGGGCGCGTACATCGCTTCCACGCGTGTCGGCGGCAACGCGAATTCGCCGGCATTGTTGAGCCGCACCGTGTACTCCACGCTCAGCGCACCCTTCGGTACGTAACCGAAATATTCGCGATAGGCCTCCGGCGTACGTTCCGTAAAGGTAGACCACGCCTTTTTCTCGTCGCGCGTGGCGATCTGCGAATCGCGGCCCAGGCCGCTGCCAAGAATCGTGGCGCCCGTGGGCACCGGATCGCTGACCACCACCCAGGTCATGTCGGCCTGCGCATCGATATCGAGCTTGACGCGATACGTATCGCCGCGCGACCACTTGCCCGCCACCGCCTGCTCCACCGGCGTGACGCTGCGGCGCACGCGGTAGCCGGCGGCCACCGGCTCGCGCAGCGGCACGGCAGCCAGCGCGCGCACCGTGGCCCACGGGCGACCGCTGCCCTGCTGCTCCACCTGCAGCGTCGAAGGCGCTCCGGCCGATGTCGCCGGCCACGGCAGATCGACCGCGCCGCTGGCGACGCCGTCCTTCTGCGTGGCGCGCGACCAATCGAACGTCCGCGACGCATCGCCAAGCGTGGCGCGTGCGCTGCCGGACACCGGCGTCTTCTCGTACACCGCCGCATAGCGACGAATCGCCAGCACGCCCCAGGCGTTGGCGGTGGTGGTCATCCACGCGCCGCGCGTCTGGCGTCCCAGCAGTCCCGTCACCAGCTGCGGCACGTCGTCCTTCCACGTCGGCAGTTGCGATGCCAGCGCCAGCAGCCTGGCCGCATTGACGTCGCCGCCCGACATCAGCCACCACCAGTTATCGTTGCGCTCGGTCGAGAAGACCAGTCGCGTGCCCTGCACGGTCAGGCGGCTGCGCAACAGCTGCGTGGCGTCGGCCATGCGCTTGTCGCGCTCGGGGACGTCCTGCACGCGCGACAGGATGCTCAGCCAGTCGATCAGCGCGGAGGTTGGCCATTGATCGGGCAGGATCTGGATCGAACCGAGCATGCGTGCCTGCGCCTTGCCGCCGCGCGACAGCGCCTCGATGGCGGCGAGCTTGCGCACGTCCAGATCCATCGTGGCCGCCGCGGCCGGCGACCAGCGCGGCGGCGAGATGCGGCCTTCGACAAACGCGATCAGGCCGCGCTCCATCTGCTCGCGCTGCGCATCGGGAATGCGCATCGGCATACCGGCGCGCGAGGCTTCGTCGGCAATCGCCAGCAAATACGCGGTCAACGTTTCGCTGCCCGATTCGCCGTCGCTGCGCAGCGGGAAGTACGACGCAAGCCCGTTGCTGTCGAGATACGACGGCAGTTGCGCCATCAGCGCGTCCCATGCAGCCGCATCGCCCAGGCCGAGCGATTTCGAGGTGCGCTGTTCCAGGCAACTGAACGGATAGTTGCGGAACCACTCGCGCACACCGGGCATGCCGCCTGCGAGCGACGACTGCAGCGACACCTGCATGCCGCCACGCAACTTGCCGGCCGGATCGGCCAGCGCGCCGGCGGGCGCCTGCACCGGCACCGACATGTTTGGCGCCAGCTGCGCCAACATCGCCTGCTGCACCGTCACCGGCACGGCCGGCACGATCTGCTGCGACACCTTGAGCTTGTCGCTGGCGTCGCCGGTGCCCTTTTCCGCGGCCGCCACCTCCCACAGGATCGTGCCACTGCGGCTGTATGCGAGCAGTGCCGGCGCGGTGATATCCCAGCCGATTTCGCGCGCCTCGCCCGCGGGAATCTGCACGGTCTGCGCGGGCAGCGTCAGCGCATCGACCAGCGTGGCGCGCGCCGTGGCCTCCACCGTCATCGCGCGTTGCGTGGTGTTGCGCAGCGTGAACATGGCACGGTACTTGTCGTCCTCGCGCACCAGCAACGGCAGCCCCGCGATCATCTGCAGATCCTGCGTGGCGGCGATCGTGGCGCTGCCGCTGCCGAAGCGATTCACGCCGAGATCGGCCACGGCCACGATGCGGAAGCTGGTGAGCGAATCGTTCAGCGGCACTTCCAGCGTTGCCTTGCCTTCGCCATCGAGCTGCACACGCGGATTCCACAGCAGCAGCGTGTCGAACAGTTCGCGCGTGGGGCTCTTGCCGCCGCCACCGCCGGCCGGCACCGCCTTGCGGCCATAGTGCCGGCGCCCGATGATTTCCATTTGCGCGGTCGATGTTTCCACGCCGTAGCTGCGCTGCTGCACCATCGCATCGAGCAGATTCCAGCTGTTGTTCGGCATCAGCTCAAGCAGCGCCTGGTCGACCGCGGCCAGTGCCACTTCGCCGTTGGCCGCGGGCTTGCCGTCGGGCAGCTTCACCTGCACCACCACGCGCGCCTTGCCGCGCACGGGATAGCTGGCCTTGTCGGGCGTCACGCTGACGTCCAGCCGGTAAGCATCGTTGCCCACGCGGATCTGCGCCAGGCCCAGCCGGAAAGCCGGCTTGGACAGATCGACCAGCGGCGACGGCGCCACGTATTCGCGGCCTTCGCTGCGGAATGCATGCCACCAGTCCAGCGGCTGGCGCCAGCCCCAGGTGAAGAACGAATACCACGGCACTTCGCGCAGGCGTCCGCGAATGCTGAGCACCGACACGTAGACGTTCGGGCCCCATTCGGACTTCACCTTGAGCTTGATCGTCGGATCGGCGCCGCTCAATTCCACCACCTCGGTATCGAGAATGCCTTCACGTTCGATGGCGACCAGCGCCGTGGCGCGGCGGAACGGCATGCGCACCTGGAACACTGCGGTATCGCCCGGCGCATACGAGCGCTTTTCAGGCAGCACATCCATGCGGTCGTGGTTTTCGCCGCCGAACCACAGTTCGCCCTGGCGCGTCACCCATACCGTGGTGGCCGCCTGCGCAACGCGGCCTTCCGAATCGCGTGCATTGGCCACCAGCTCCACTTCACCGGCCTGCGACAGCTCCACCTCGCAACGCACGCGGCCCTGGGCATCGGTGCGCGCTTCGCACACCACCCCGAGATCCTTGCTTTCGCTGCGATTGTCGTAGCGATAGAAGCCGCCAACCACGCGCTTGCGCGAGGACGTGGTGGTGCGCGCGCGCGCTTTCACCTGCACCGGCGAATCGGCGACCGGCTTGCCCTGCGTATCGAGCACCACGCCGTACACCGCAAGCTTTTGCTTGATCGACACCCAGCTCGACGCCTTGATGCCGGCCACCACCGCCGACGGCCACAGCGCGACGGTCTGGCGCAGCGTCTGGATCTCGCCGTTCGGATCGGCAAAACCGGCTTCCAGCACGAGATCGCCCGGCACGGCCACCTTCGGCAAATCCTTGACCACCAGCTTGCCGTTGCCGTCCTTGTCCAGCGTCAGCGGCAGCTTGTCGGCAACGAGTTTTTCCGAATCGTCGCGCGCGCTGTCGGCATCCTGATCGTCTTCCTCGTCGCCGCTGCTGCTGCTCTCCTGCTGCGTACGCGGCTGGCTGAACGAGAAGTCGTCGTAATCGGCAAAATTCACCGGCTTGTTGCGCATCAGTGCCGACACGCGCACCGGCAGTCCTGCCGCGCCGCCGCCATTGAGATAGTGCAGCTCGACATTCACCGGCACCTGCGCGGGCGCCACCAGCGCATTGCCCTTGATCTTCGGGTCGCGCGTGACCGAGAGCGTGCCCGACAGGACCGGCAAGCGGAACGCTTCCACGCGGAAGCTGCCGCTGTCCAGCGAGCGATCGTTGTCGTACACCAGCGCCACGTCATAGACGCCGAGCTTGGCCGCCTGCGGCACCTGGAAGGTGTTTTCCGCGCTGCGCCCGCCGGTGGCGGTATTGCGCCACGCCAGCGACATCTCGTACTTCTGCCCGGTGCCCTGGTGCGTGATCACCAGCGTTTGCGGCAGCGCCGCCGGCAATGCAAATCCCTGCGCCGTTTCATTGCGGATCAGGTGCTTCATCGACACCGTTTCGCCGGCGCGCAGCAGCGTGCGGTCGAACACGGTATGTGCGCGCACCGTCTGCTTCGGGCTCAGGTCGGTCGGCACGTTGAAGCGCCAGGTCTCGATGCCGCGATTCCAGTCCGACATCACGAACGCCATGTCGGCTTTGCCGCGGGCCTGCGGATGATCGGCGCCGATGCGTGCGGATACGAAATAGCCGTCCATGCCGTTGCCGCAATCCTTGTAGCGACGATCGGGCAGCGTTGCGATGCGCGCGACGCCCGTGCCATCGGTTACCGCCTGGCCCAGCAGTTCGCCCTCGCAACTGCGCACGGCCACTTTGGCATTGGCCACCGGCTTGCCGTCGTCGAGCGTCGTCACCCATGCCAGGCCGCTCATGTCGCCATCGGCCGTGCCGCGCGCCAGCTTGAAATGCACGCCAAGGTTGGTCACCAGCGCGGCGGTGCGCACGTACATCGGCGCCTTCTTGCCGAGCAGCGCTTCGCCCAGCATCGGCGAGGCGATCTCCACCACATGAAAGCCCGGCTCCGGCAGAGGAATGCCGACCACTTCGAACGGGCGTGGCGTAGTGTCGGTCGGCTTGGGAATGTCGAGCTTCTTGACGCCGGCCACGCCGTTGAGCAACGACACCGAGCGCGTTTCGATGCTCGGCGCGTTGCGCGGGCTCTGCACGTCGTACGGCGCGCGGCCGGCGCGGATTGCATCGATCTGCTGCCGTGTCCACGAGTTTTCGTGCATGCGCTTGACCATGCCGAACCAGCGCAGGATGGCCGTATCGTCATCGACCTTGAGCCGCGCCACGGTGCCCGCCTCGGCGCGCACGGCCAGTGCCGGCAGATCGGCTTCGACATTGCGCAGCGTCACCGGCAGCAGCGGCGGGTAGTCGCTGGCCGGCTTGCCACGCGGCACATCGGCAAAGCGCTCGACCACGCCGAACGGCGCGGCGGCGAACTTTGCCAGCGGCGGCAACGCCGCCGTGGTCAGCTTGATCGGGAACAGGTCCGCATTGCCGAGCGCGCGGCCGCTTTCATCCTTGAGATCCTTGGGCGCCTCGATCGTCAGGCTGGCCTTTTCCGGGAACGGCCCCTTGAACGTGACCGACGATACTGGCGCGTCGGCGGCCTGGTCCGGATCGAACGCGGGCGCCTGCGGGCCCGACGGCGTCTTCAGCACGATATGTTCGGCGGCCTTGCGCGAGATCGGCGCGGAAAACGTGACCGTCATCGGACGCAATGGCGTGCACGGCGCTTCGGCGCGTTCGCGCTCGCAGGTAAAGCCGGCCGAAAACGGCTCGCGCACCTGGAAATCGAAACGCCGTGCCGCCGTGGCTGCCAGACCGGACGGCGTGGCGATGCCCGCATCGAGCACCAACTGCATGCGCGCGCCGGCCGGCAGCCGTTGCTGGCACGCCAGCAGATGGACGGCGTCGGCCTCGCGCTTGACCACCTCTTTCCAGCCGATCGCCTCGATGACGCCGTCGCGGTCCTTGCCGGTCAGCAGCCGCACGGGGATGCGCTCGCCAAGGCCCTCGGCCTGGCACCACGCATGCTCGCGGATCGATCCGGCCGTGGCCGCGCCGTTGAAGCGCAGCGCAAACACCTGGTCTTCCTCGACCTGTCCGCCCGAGGGGCGCGCCGAGACCACGATCGGTCCGCCGGTTTCGAAGCGGTATTCGGGCTTGCCGGAATAGGCCTTGCCGGCCACGCTCTTGAGTCCGCCGGAGATCCGCACGGTACAACGCACGCCCGGCGGCAGGTCGCGCTCGAAGTCGTAGACCCAGTTGGTCGCATTGACCCAGCGTCCGCTGCCACCGACGCTGCCGCCGACGCACGATACGGAGGCAGGCGCCGCGGCCTTGAGGTCGCCCATCGGCACCATCGCTTCGTCGAAGCGGATCGCCACTTGGCGAACCTGTGGGTTCACCCCTTCGGGTGAAAAGCGCGTGATCTGCGCGGCCGATGCGGCCGGCGCCCATGTCAGCGCGCTGAAAACAAGACCTGCGGCGGCGGCTACGGTCGCCGTGGCGATCTTTCCCATCATCCTGCCCTCTGTCGGAATTGGCTCCGCGCGAGGGTGACATGCAGAGGTGGCAAGCGCAAGCCTCTGCACATTTTGGAAGAATGACCTTGCGATTTATCGTAGATGCGCTAGTGGCAGCGGGCCTTCCCGCTTCAACGCGGTCAGCACGATATTGGACCGGATGCTCTCCACGCCCGGCACGCGCATCAGTTTCTTCATCGTGAATTCCGCCAGCGTGGGCAGGTCCGCCACCACCACGCGCACCAGATAGTCGGCTTCGCCGGCCACCGAATAGCACTCCTGCACTTCTTCGAGCAGCAGGATCTCTTCGCGGAAGCGCTCGATGATGGTGTCGCCGTGATGGGCCAGCTTGACGCTGATAAAGACCAGCACGCCCAGCCCCAGCGCCTGCAGCGACAGGTTCACCCGATAGCCAGTGATCACGCCGTCCGCTTCCAGCCGGGCCAGGCGCCGTCCAACCTGGCTTGGCGACAGGTGCACGCGCTCGGCCAGCTGCTGGTGCGTGGATCGTCCGTCGGCTTGCAGCGCCGCCAGCAGGGCGAGGTCGTAGGGGTCGAAGTCGGCTTGATTCATATGCGCAGAAATCCCGCAGTTAGGCGTCTCAATGTGCGGATTATATGCACCGTATGCCCAAAGATCGGCCATTTTGCGGCCTGTTTGCATCGTCCCATCGCTAGACTGTGCATAAATTCCGCATCACATCATAATTTCTTGGAGACGCCACCATGACACCCTCGGCCGCCGCACAGGAACCCGGCAGCTTTGCCGGCACGATGACCGAGAAACTGCGCGAGCAATTTGCCGCAGGCCTGTTGTCGGGCCAGCAGTTGCGCCCCGACTTCACCATCGCGCAGCCGGTGCACCGCTATACCGACACCGACCATGCGATGTGGCGCAAGCTGTACGACCGCCAGGCGTCGATGCTGCAGGGCCGGGTCTGCGATGAATTCCTGCAGGGTCTGGCGACGCTCGGCATGGAGCGCGACCGGGTGCCCGAGTTCGATCAGCTCAACGAGACGCTGATGCGCGCCACGGGCTGGCAGGTGGTGGCCGTGCCCGGACTGGTGCCCGACGAGGTGTTTTTCGAGCATCTGGCCAATCGTCGCTTTCCGGCCAGCTGGTGGATGCGCAAGCCCGAGCAGATCGACTACCTGCAGGAGCCCGATTGCTTCCACGACGTCTTCGGGCATGTGCCGTTGCTGATCAACCCGGTGTTTGCCGACTACATGGAGGCATATGGCAAGGGCGGCCTGAAAGCGGCCGGACTCGGCGCACTGGACATGCTGGCGCGCCTGTACTGGTACACCGTCGAGTTCGGCCTGATCCGCACGCCGCAGGGTTTGCGCATCTTTGGCGCGGGGATCTTGTCCAGCCAGGGCGAATCGATCTACAGCCTCGATTCGGCCAGCCCCAACCGCATCGGCTTCGACCTGCACCGGATCATGCGGACGCGCTACCGCATCGACACGTTCCAGAAAACGTACTTCGTGATCGACAGCTTCGAACAACTGTTCGACGCCACGCGGCCCGATTTCACACCGCTGTACCCGCAACTGCGCGCGTTGCCGACACTGGGCGCCGGCGATATTGCCGAGGGCGACCGCGTGATCCACGCCGGCAGCCGCGAAGGTTGGGGCGACAGCGACGACATCTGAGCCATCGGCCGGTTTTCATCCGTTGTGAAACAATGCCGCCATGCCCGGCCCACAGTTCCGGGCGGGCCGGCATTTGTCGAATTCTTTCCATAGATCAGCCCACACCATGACTCCTCTTTCGCAAGAAGCCCGCGCGAGCCTGCTCGCAGCACTGCCCGGCTGGACGCCTGTCCAGGACCGCGACGCCATCCAAAAATCGTTCCGCTTTGCCGATTTCAACGCCGCCTTCGGCTTCATGACCCGCGTGGCGCTGCGCGCCGACAAGGTGGACCACCACCCCGAGTGGTTCAACGTGTACAACCGCGTCGACATCACTTTGTCCACGCACGACGCCAACGGCCTGACCCAGCGCGATATCGACCTGGCCACCTTTATCGAAGCGGCCGCGGCGGGTCTGGCGCGCGAATGATGGCAAGTCTGGCGGCCCATTTGCAGGCTGTCAGGCAACTGAAAGGCTGACGCCAAAACTGTCGGTACAATCAGCATCATTGTTACAACACCGGCATCGCTAAATCAGCGATGTCACAGTCCGCCATGCGAATCCTGCTGATCGAAGACGACCTCCAAATCGCCAGCGGCGTAAAGGCCGGGCTGACCAGCGCCAGCCACGAGGTGTCCGTGGTTCACGACGGCGTGTACGCCACCGAGCATCTGCTGCGCGAGCAGCACGACCTGGTCATCCTCGACCTGGGGCTGCCCGGCATCGACGGCATGACGCTGCTGGCACGCTACCGCGCGCGCAACCGCACGACCCCGGTGCTGATCCTCAGCGCGCGCGACGAACTCGAAGACAAGCTGTCGGGGCTCAATGCCGGCGCCGACGACTATCTGGTAAAGCCTTTCGCGCTGCCCGAACTGGAAGCGCGCGTGCGCGTGCTGCAGCGGCGCAGCCAGCATGGCGAGGCCGCGCCCGAGCGCGATATCCGCCTGGGACGCCTGCGCCTGTCGGGCAACGATCGCCGCATGTTCATCGACGGTCGCCCGCTGGAATTGTCCCCGCGCGAATTCGCCGTGCTGGAACTGCTGCTGCGCCGCCAGGGCCGCGTGGTCAGCAAGGCACAGCTGCAGGACCATCTGGCCACCTTTGCGCACCCGGCCGGTGAAGGCGGCGATACGGTGGGCGATACCGCGATCGAGGTCTATGTGCACCGTGTGCGCAAGAAGCTCGAGGAGGCCGACGTGGAGATCGTCACTGTGCGCGGTTTCGGCTACCTGCTGCAGATCCGTGCCGGCCACTGAGCCCTTCCCCTGTCGCCCGCGTGATGGCGGGCGGCCCTGCCCGAAGTCCTGATCTCCATGCCGCCGCGTTCGCCATCCTCATCCGCTCAGCCCGGCGAGCCTTCCGCCACGGGCAAGCGTCTGCGTGGCGGCTTCGGCTGGGGACAGCGCGTCCAGGCCGCGGCGCGTCATCCGTCCAACCAGAGTCTGCGCGTGCATCTGCTGCGCGCGCTGGCCACGCCGCTGTTCGCGCTGGTGCTGACCAGCGGATCGCTGTCGTACTGGCTTGCCGCCCACTACACCACGCAGGTGTTCGACCGGGCGCTCTACGGCGTCGCCAACAATATCGCCCAGCAGATCCGCATTGCCGGACCGCGCCTGGAACAGGACATCCCGGCCATCGCGCAGACGCTGGTGGAAGCGGAGGGATCCGATCGCATCTACTGGCGCATCCATGGCCCCGACGGGCTGATTGGCGGCATGGATACGTGGCTCGGCTACGGCACCGGCCAGACCACGCTGCACGACGCGCGGCTGTTCTATGCCTGGTTCAGCGGCCGGCAGGTGCGCGCGGTGCGGCTGCCGGTGAACCTGCCCAGCACCGCCTCCGATGAACTGGGCACCACCGCCGAAGCGCAGGTGCCGCGCGGGCCGATCGTGGTCGAAGTGGCCGAACTGCTCGACCGCCGCGAAACCGCCGCCAACGAGATCCTGTTGTCCGTGTCCGTACCGCTGATCCTGCTGTTGCTGGTGGGCAGCCTGATCCTGTCGCACGTGCTCAAGGAAGAACTGGTGCCGTTGCAAATCCTGGCCGACAAGCTCAACCGGCAGACCGCGCGGTCGCTGGCAGCGCTGGACGAAAGCCAGGTGCCCGCCGAGATGGAACCGCTGATTCGCGCGCAGAACGCGCTGTTGTCGCGCCTGCGCGATGCACTCGATGCGCAGCGCAAGTTCATTGCCGACGCCGCGCACCAGTTGCGCACGCCGCTTACGGCGGTGAAGCTGCACGCCGACCGCGCGGTGCTGGCCGATTCGCTCGACGTGGCGCGCCACGCGCTGCGCGAAGTGCAGACCGCGGCGGATCGTGCCGTGCGTCTGTCGAACCAGTTGCTGTCACTGGCGCGCGCGGAGCCCGGTCTGTCGCTCGATCGGCTCGGTCCGGTGGAATATTTCGATCTGGCGGAACTGGCTTTCGAAATCGGTGCGGAATGGGTGCCGCAGGCGCTGGCGCGCCATATCGACCTGGGCTTCGAAGTGTTGCCCGGCCCCACCTTCACGGGTGGCGCACCGGCCATGGTGCGCGGCAATCGGCTGCTGATGCGCGAGGCGCTGTCCAACCTGATCGACAACGCGGTGAAATACGTGCCCGCGGGCGGCCGCATTACCGTGCGCGCCGGCGGCGAGGCGATCGGTCACCGTGGCATGGCCGTGGTGATGATCGAGGACAACGGCCCCGGCATTCCGCACGCGCGCCGCGAGGAGGTCTTCAAGCGGTTCTTCCGGGGCGACCATACGCCCGGTACGCCGGCCACCCAGGCGGCCCCCAGCGGCGCGGGGCTGGGTTTGGCGATCGTGCATGAGATCGTCACGCTGCATCAGGGCACGATTCGCATCGAAGATGTGCCCGCTTCGGCGCTACAAGTCGCGGCGGCCGTTGCAGCGGGTGTCGACGTAGACGCCGCTGCCGAGCCGGCAACGCGGCGTCCTGGCATGCGTTTTGTGATCCGGATCCCGTGCGAGGCGCCTGGCACGGCAACGGTGTGAGCAGGCCGGGATGCCACCCTCTGGGCGTCCGAGCAGCGCCCTGCGTGGCTCGGGCGCCGCCGCATCGGCAATCGCCCGGCCAGCCTGCGAAGCGCCGCGTCCGTGACGGCTAGCGCTTGTCCTTAGGCGCCAGCATGGTGCCGCGGCAGTTGGGGCTACCGCAGCGGCATGCGTATTCCTGCTTCAGCTTCTTCGTATAGCGCGCGTCGATGACGAGGCCATAGTCGTAGAACAATTCCTCGCCCGCGGCGATATCGCGCAGCGCGTGGATGAACACCCGGCCCTTTTTCTCGCGCGCTTCGCAGTTGGGCTCGCAGGCGTGGTTGATCCAGCGCGCGCGGTTGCCACCGAACTTCGCGTCGATCACATTGCCGTCGTCCAAACTGAAATAGAACGTGTGATTCGGATCGGCGGGATCGTGCGGATGGCGCTTGAGCGCTTCCTTCCACGAAATGTGCTCGCCCTTGTACTCGATCACGCGCTCGCCTTCTGCAATTGCGCCAATCGCGTATACCCCCTTGCCATGCACGCCCGACTGACGCACCTCGATGCGGTCGCTGGCGCTCTTCTTTTTGCCCGACTTCTTTTCCTTGGCGTCCTTGGCCTTGTCCGACATGTGCTGAATTTCCCGTGTGCGGTGGATGGGCCGGTCCAGTCCGGCGCGAACCGGATGATACCTGTGCGCAAGTGACAGGTATACGTGCGCGCCACGTATACCGATGTGGATAACCACGCCTGTTTCTGTGGATAAGCACGCGGGTTTGGTGTGGGCTGCCTGGGGCTGAGCTGGGGACGGGACGGGAACAAGTTTGAAGGTATACGTCCACCCCCTCGACCAAAAGCATGAGTCATCCACGCCGCCCAACAATTGCTCCCGGACTTTCCTGTATACGTAAACGCTTGATCGGATTGACGTATACGCGGTTATCCACAGAAACCGGGCTGGCTTACCTATCACTACTATTTGTATACATGAAAAGAAGATGTAAACCGTACGGATGAGCACCGCCGGAGTGGACGTATACCTCCGTCGCAAATCGGGTTCGATGTTTTTGTCGCGATGAAAAAATAAGCAGCGATGGCAATGCCCGCGCCGATGCGGATCGACGTCGGGCGATGCATGCGACGACGCGACTCGCATCGGGAATCGCAGCCAATGGCGCAGGGCAAGTGATCGGAGGTATACGCCGGCTTGCCTTAAATCGCCGTCATGAGCTCTCAGGCGCGCTCAGAGCGCTTTTGACCGCGTATACGTCCCCCGGCATCTCCAGGCGTCATTAGCCGCGTCCAGGCGGTATACGTGGCTCTGGTGGCCCTCTCGCCTCGCTGGCGCGTATCGGCATCGCGGTCGCGGCGGCGCGTATACGTCGCCAACGCCTCGCCAACACTCGTCAACAGCCTCGCCGAACGACCATGCAAAACCCGCCAAGCGCGCACTGGCGCGGCCTGGCGGCAAACGTCGGTAACAAACTGTTCCCGGTGCGGCTTGCCCGACACGGTATGATGTGGCCCGCGGCGTTTTTGCCGGAGCGGCTTCTGACGGAGCCGGCCGGCGTGGACGTCAGTGTTTTTTCAACTCGATACGGAGTGAAGCATGACGAAAACCGAACTGATCGACGCGATCGCAGCTGGCGTGGACGGTCTGACCAAGGCCAAGGCCGAGCAAGCGCTGAACGTGACCCTGGGCGCCATCATGGACGCCGTGGCCAAGGGCGAAACGCTGAGCCTGATCGGCTTTGGTACCTTCAGCAAGGGCGAGCGCGGCGAGCGCATGGCCCGCAACCCGCGCACCGGCGAAGAAATCAAGGTGGAAGCTGCGAAGACCGTGAAGTTCAAGGCTGGCCAGAAGTTCAAGGACGCCGTCAACCAGTAATGACGACGGGCACGCAGTTGCGCCCGTTTCGTATGACCCCGCCGTGCCGCCGCCCCAGCCCGAAAGCGGCGCAGGTGCGCAGCGCGCGGGGACGTTATCCACACCCATCCGCCGGCAGTCCCGCGCGGAAAATCACACCGCTGCCAGCGCCACTTCAGAGGCCTTCGGCGGCGACCCAAGAATGTCATTCGCGCTTGGCGCATCAAGGCTTTGCGCGATTTAGAGATCCCCGGGCCCGAGATGCTGTCCCGCTTGCTGCCGCGTAGATTTCCACAGCGTTATTCACAACGCTTTCCACACCTGGTTCCACAACGTTCTCCACAGGCGCGCAGACACGTGTGGCAGGCCCTCGCATGCGCGGCGGCGCTGGCCGTGTTGGGCGGTTGCACCACATCGCCACCGCGCACCGCGCGCGCGCAGGCGATACCGCTGCCCGACCATGAGCACGTTGCAACAGCCCCGGGTGCCACGCAGCGCGAGCGCATCGTCGACATTGCTATGCAGGAATGGCGCAAATGGGGCAGCCAGGTCGTGCACATCGGCCGCGACGACAGCGCATGCGTGACGCAAAGCCCGCTGCCCGCCCCGCAGGCCGCGCCTTCGCCCAGCGCCGACGGCACCGCAGCAACCGGTCGGGGCTCGGCCGATGTGGATATGGATGAGAATGGCCAATCTGCCGATTGCCTGCGGTTTCCCGATGGCACGGGCATGGAAGCCACGCCGCGCGGCTGCCGGATGGCGCAGCGCTACTGGGCCATCGTCGGCGAAGCACCCGATTGCCGCCAGATCACGCAGGGCGCGTGGGCGTGGTCGGCCGTGTTCATTTCGTGGGTCATGCGCAAGGCCGGCCTCGACAACGACCAGTTTCTGACCGGCCAATCGCATTCGATGTACGTGGTGGACGCGCGCGACGGCATCCTGCCGCGCCCCGCTTTCCATATCGAGCCACTGCCCGCCGTGCCGCGTCCCGGCGACCTGATTTGCGCGGGCCGCGGGCGCGACAAGTACCTGTCGGATCCGTCCGAAGTCGGTTTTGGCACGACGCCGATGCATTGCGACATCGTGGTGGCGGTCGATACGACCGCTGGCGTGGTGAAGGCGATTGGCGGCAACGTCCAGCAATCCGTGTCGATGGATGAGATCGAACTGAACGAAGCCGGGCAACTCGACGGCTTCACCAATTCCCATCTGCCGTGGCTGCTGATCATGCGCAACGATCTGCAATAGCACTGGCCCACCTGCCGCGCACCGGCCCGTCCGATTAGATACCTCCGGTTGATTCTCTCCATCGCCCGGCTGCATTGACCGGCCTGGCGCGGCGCGGAACACTGCGCGATCGGTTTTTTGTCGATCGTCCACATGTCCGCGCCCGCCCCTGCCAACCCGCTACAAACCCCCGATATCGCCCGCCGGGTGGTTGCCGAAGCACTGGGTACGGCGTTGCTGATCGCCATCGTGGTGGGTTCGGGCATCCGCGCGGAACGGCTTGCCGCGGGCGATATCGCGCTGGCGCTGCTGTGCAATGCGCTGGCCACCGGTGCCGGCCTGGTGGCGCTGCTGGTGTCGCTGGGGCCCGTGTCGGGCGGCCATTTCAATCCTGTCGTCACCCTTTCCCAGCTTGTGCAGGGCGCGTTGTCGCCGCGCGCGGCAGTCGCTTATGTGTCGGCGCAACTGACCGGCGCGGTGCTCGGCGTGATGGCGGCCCACGCGATGTTCGGCCTGCCGCTGCTGTCGATGTCCATGCAGATGCGCACGGGCGCGCCGATGTGGTGGAGCGAATGTGTCGCCTCGTTCGGGCTGATCGGCTTGGGCCTGGCCACCGGCCGACGCCGGCCGGCGCTGGTGCCGTTCGTGGTGGCCGGCTACATCACGGCGGGCTACTGGTTCACCGCCTCCACGTCGTTCGCCAACCCGGCGTTGACCATCGCGTGCGCGCTCACGAATACCTTTACCGGTATTCGCATGATCGATGTTCCAATGTTTATCGTCGCACAGATAATTGGTGCGGTGAATGCCACGATGCTTTTCGACTGGCTCTGCCCGCGGCCGGTGGGCGATGAGAGCCGCCCGGCGCGCCGCTGGCCGCTGGCGGCCGCCCCGACTACCAGCGCCGATTGAGCTGGACGCCGAAGATCGATCCGCTGGCTTGCGTCGCCCAGGCGTCGGCCGGAGCGGCGAACGTGATGCCGTCGACGTCGTTGGCGCGGCTGTAGGTGTAGAACGCGCGCAGGTTGGCATTGCCGGTGGACTTGCCCAGCGTCAGCGTCGGCGCGACGGTGAACGCGGTGCGTTGACCACCCACGCCAAACCCCGAGGAAATCTGGTCGTGCGCCACCTCGAAGGTTAGCTTGAACTGGTCGTTGGCCACGAAGGCCGGCCGCACGCGCGTGGCGGCCCATTGCAGCGTGCCGATATTCGAATGATCAAGTTGCAGGCTCGATTCCACCGACCCCGCCAGGCCGGAGCGCCCTTTCCATTCCATCGATTCGGCCACGCGTACCCGCTGCAGCGCCGCACCCATGCCCGAATAGCCGGTCATTGCCACGCGCGACCCTTGCCCGTACTGGAATCCCAGGCGATTGGTGCCGAACAGCACGCCCTTTTGCTCGTGCATTGCCGACGCCCACCACGCGCTGCCGGTGTCCTCGATCTGCTGCAGCGGCTCCACGCGCGTAAAGCCGAGCTGCACCGAACCCTTTTCATTGGTGCCGATAGGCGCGGTGCGGATCGAGTGATAGCTGGGCAGCTTGGCGCCATTGAGGTCGTTACGCGCGGTGTATTGATAACTCAAGCCGAAATCACCCAGCTTGGCGTTGTCCACGCCAAACCTCATCGACGGCGAATTCGGTGGCAGCAGCCCCGAAGACATCAGGAACGGACTGCTCTCGCGCCGCCCGGCCCACACGCTGGCCTCGTCCAGCACGGCGAGCCCGGACAAGCCGCTGACTGACGTATAGAAGTTGGGCACCAGCGCGTAAGGATCGACCGCCGCCGCGTTGCCGTTTATCGACGTGGCATCGGTGCCTTTGGCCTGCGCGATCAGTTGTACCTGCGTGCCGCCGCCGATATCCACCAGCGACTCGCGGATCTTGACCTCGCCGGTACTGGTGCAGGCCAGGCCCCGGCCAAATCCTGCCGACGGCGTGCCGCCGCCGACACAGGCGCGCTGCTTGCCCGAACGATCTTCCACCGCGGCGCGGCCGCTGTAGCCCATTCGCCACACTGAATCGCCGGCGGGATCGTCGGCCGGCAACTGCGAACGCAACACCGGCGGCGCGTCCGATGGCGTTTCCTGCGCGCTGGCATCGGCGCCGGCCACTGCCGACGGCGGGTCGGCCTGTGCGGGGAACTGGCCGAGCCGATGCGGAAACAGCACCAGCGGCGGCGGAGGTGGTGGGGGCGGCGCGAGGGAATCGGGCGGGCCGATGAAATCCGGATTGGCGACGTCAGGACTGGCGCCCGCCACGGTCGATGCGCCAGGCGCATCAGGGGAAGCGGCGCCATGGGATTGCGCTTCGGGTACCGCCTGCGCTGGGGAAGTCTGGACCGCCTGCGCCGTTGAGTCAGCGCTCGCCGCACTATCGGGCTTGGCCGCCTTCGTATCGGCGACGGCAGCCGCCTGGATCAGATCCGCCAGCGGATCGGACGCCGCGCCGGCGGTTGGTACTGTCGCCGCCGTCGCGCTTGCTGCAGGCGAGGCAGCCGATGATCCTGCCGCGGAAGGCAATCCGGTCTCAGGCGCGCCCGGCTGGCCGCTGGCCAGCGCCGAGGTCGCGGCGGGCGCGCTGGTCTGCGCGATCCGTGGCGGCGGCGTCACCAGCCCGCCCGATTGCGCGCATGCGCCCACACCCCACGCGGCCAGGACGGCAAACGCAAGACGGCGACGGGCGAACAGGCGGGCGGAAAACGGCACGGATTGCAGCATTGGAGGCGTACGACACCGGCATCACAGAGCCGGGGAGTCAGGTTGTATCAGGCGTAGTAATTGACCGCAAGCCGGGTTACAAAATCCATCAACTCACGTCAAAAGCGTGCGAATTCTCACATTGCGAAACCGCGCGTGCGCGGAGCGGGCACCACTTTCAAGCATGGCGCGAAACCGTTGCAGAAGTGCGAATGACTAGCGAAAACCCCCATCCGTGTGGGGCTCCGTGCCCAAAATGCCGCCGCTATAATCGACCGACCTGTCTGCCGGGAAACACATCGGGGTAAGGCAGCCGTGCATACATATCAATAAAAGAGGAGATGTCCATGGAACGTCGTTCCTTCCTGTTGAAAGCCTCGGCAGTGGCCGCCACCGGCGCGCTGGCAGCCTGTGGCAAGGAAGAAAAGCCCGCCGCGCCCGCCGCATCGGCCAGCGCTCCGGCAGCGCCTGCGGTGGTAGGCAGCAATCCCGCCGTCGAATGGCGCCTGGCGTCGAGTTTCCCGAAATCCCTCGACACGATCTATGGCGGCGCCGAGCTGCTGTCGCAGCGGGTCAAGGAACTGACCGACGGCAAATTCAACATCAAGGTGTTTGCCGCTGGTGAAATCGTGCCAGGCCTGCAGGTGCTGGACGCGGTGCAGAACCAGACGGTGCAGATCGGACACACCGCCGGCTACTACTACTTCGGCAAGAACCCGACGCTGTGCTTCGACACGACGATCCCGTTCGGTCTGACCGCTCGCCAGCAGAACGCCTGGATGATGCAGGGCAACGGCATGAAGCTGATGCGAGAGTTCTTCAAGGAATACAACGTCGTCAACTTCATGGGCGGCAATACCAACGCGCAGATGGGCGGCTGGTTCCGCAAGGAAATCAAGACCGTGGCCGACCTGCAGGGCCTGAAGTACCGCGTCGCCGGTTTTGCCGGCGTGGTGCTGGCGCGCCTGGGTGTGGTGCCGCAGCAGATCGCCGGCGGCGACATCTACCCCGCGCTGGAAAAAGGCACGATCGACGCGGCCGAATGGGTCGGTCCGTACGATGATGAAAAGCTCGGCTTCTACAAGGTGGCCCCGTACTACTACTACCCGGGCTGGTGGGAAGGCAGCGCCCAGCTGTCGTTCTATGCCTCGGCGCCCGAGTACGAAAAGCTGCCGCAGCTGTACAAGCGCGCGCTGGAAACGGCCACCATCGAAGCTCACACCAACATGATGGCCAAGTACGACACCGTGAACCCGCAGGCGCTGGCGCGTCTGCTGGAAAACGGCGTGAAGCTGCGCCCGTTCTCGAAGGAGATCATGGAGGCGTGCTTCAAGGCCACGCAGGAAGCCTACGCCGACGAAACCGCCAAGAATCCGTCGTTCAAGAAGATCTTCGACGACTGGCGCGTGTTCCGTAACAACGAAGCCGCCTGGTTCAACGTCGCCGAGCAGGCCTTCGCGCAGTTCAGCTACGCGCGCAAGCTGTAAGCGCCGCAAGCGTATCGTCAGTGGCGTCCTCTCCCCGCGTGGGAGAGGCGCGTCGCGAGGGCCGCGCTCCTAAAAAGGGGTGTCCGCTGTGGCATCCGCAGCGGCATCCATCGTCCGCTAATGGACGTTCCCGATAGCCGCATCGCATTTCCACGCGGCAGCCCCACGCCGTGCGACCGTCCCGGTAGAATCCGCCCACCACCGGACATCTACCCGGCACATCCCATGCAACTTGGCATTTTCTACGCCCTGCTGGCGTACATCATCTGGGGCCTGCTGCCTCTCTATATCAAATCGCTGCACGGCGTGGCGCCGCTGGAAATCCTGCTGCACCGGATGGTGTGGTCACTGGTTTTCCTCGGTGCGATCCTGCTGTGGCGCCGGCATTTCGGCTGGCTGCGTGAGGTGGCGGCCAAGCCGCGGCTGATCCTGAACTTTGCCGCCAGCGCGGGTTTGCTGTGCTGTAACTGGTTCCTCTATATCTGGGCGGTGTCGGCCGACCGGGTGGTCGACGCCAGCCTGGGCTACTTCATCAATCCGCTGTTCAGTGTGCTGCTGGGCGTGCTGTTGCTGCATGAGCGGCTGCGGCCGGGGCAATGGCTATCGATCGCGATCGCGGCGGGGGGCGTGTTCTGGCTGACGTGGTCGGCCGGGCAGTTGCCGTGGATCGCGCTGGGACTGGCGGCGTCGTTCGGCGGCTACGGGCTGCTGCGCAAGACCGGCGCGCTCGGTGCGCTCGAAGGGTTGTCGCTGGAAACGCTGATCCTGTTCCCGCTGGCGGCGATCGCGCTGGGCATGCTGTTCTTCACCGGGCACGACACCACGCGCGCCGCAGCCCCGGGTACGCAGTTGCTGTTGCTGCTGGCCGGCCCGGTCACGGCCGTGCCGCTGCTGTTCTTCGCGGCCGGTGCACGCCGGATTCCGTTGTCGCTGCTGGGATTGCTGCAATACGCCGGCCCCACCATTCAGTTGTTGCTGGGGATCTGGCTTTATCACGAACCGTTTTCCGCGCAGAAGCAGATCGGCTACGCGCTGATCTGGGTGTCACTGGCGATCTATGCGGTCGAAGGGTTGGTCGTCAGCCGGATGACGCAGAAACCGGCCGCAGTTATCGATGTGAAGAATTGAATATCGCTAAAAATCTAGCAGTAAATTCTTCTGTCACATAGTTGTGCGGATCTGATCGCGGCTACCATTCCGAAAACAGCTGTGGTCGCACTATACTGTACGTTTATACAGTATTCGCGCGCCCTTTCCCTCATGTCTGTTCCCGCCAGGCGTATTGCCCACCTCGACATGGACGCCTTCTATGCGTCCGTGGAACTGTTGCGCTATCCGGATCTGCGCGGGCAGGCGGTGGTGATCGGCGGTGGGCGCAATGCGGTACCCGAGGTGTTGCCCGACGGCTCGCGCCGTTACGCGCGCCTGCGCAACTATGTGGGGCGCGGCGTAGTGACGACTTCGACCTACGAGGCCCGCGCGCTCGGCGTGTTTTCTGCCATGGGCATGATGAAGGCCGCCAAGCTGGCGCCCGATGCCATTCTGCTGCCGACCGATTTCGATGCTTACCGGCGCTACTCGGGCTTGTTCAAGGCGGCAGTCCGAACATTCACGACACAAATAGAAGATCGCGGTATCGATGAGATTTATATCGATCTCACGAATGTTCCGGGTGAGATGCGCGAGGTGGCGGCCAACATCAAGGCGGCCGTGCACGAAGCCACCGGGCTGACCTGCTCGATCTGTGTCGCGCCTAACAAGCTGCTGGCCAAGATCGGCTCCGAACTGGACAAGCCAGACGGCCTGACGATCCTCACGCCCGCCGACATCCCGGTCCGCGTCTGGCCGCTGCCCGCGCGCAAGGTCAACGGCATCGGCCCCAAGGCGGCCGAAAAGCTCTCGGCGATCGGCATCGAGACCGTGGGTGACCTCGCCGAAGCGGACCTCGCGCTGCTGCAGACACACTTTGGTCGCAACTACGCGGCGTGGTTGGTCGAAGTGGCTCACGGCCGCGACGAGCGGCAGGTAGTGGTGGCGTCGGAACCGAAGTCGATGAGCCGCGAGACCACCTTCGAGCGCGACCTGCATCCGCGCGCCGATCGTCCGCTGTTGTCGGAACAGTTCACCCAGCTTTGCATGCGCGTGGCCGACGATCTGCGGCGCAAGGGTTACGTTGGACGCACCGTGGGCATCAAGCTGCGTTTCGACGACTTTCACACGGTGACGCGCGACCTGACGTTGACCGCCCATACTTCCGATGGCGCGATGATCCGCCGCGGCGCCACCGAATGCCTGAAGCGGATTTCGCTGGAACGCCGTATCCGGCTGCTGGGCGTGCGCGTCAGCGCCCTGCTGCCGGCCGGAGAACAGGGCGACGATCCGGCACCGGTGCAGGAAGCGTTTCATTTCGATGACGACTGAGCGGCGATGACCGCGCGGCGGCCACTGCCGCGGGAAACGCGCCCTTGGCCGCGTATGCCGGGCCGCGTCTTGCCGGCCGGCCCCGGCCGTCGCAGAGTCCCCACGTCATACAAGCCTATCTATGTCCCGGTAGAATCGGCGGCTTCCGGTGGCGTCCGGGTGTCGGGACGCCAAGTCGTGCCGGGCGTCTCCCTCCGGCGGCAGTTCGCCGCCAACGCCGCCCGGACCCCGCGCACGCGCCATGCGCCCCAACCGCCGCCCCACAAAATTGCCCCGCCCATGACCACTTCCGCCACCGCCCAGCGCGCCACCGCGCCAGCCGCCTGGATCACGCCCCTGCTGGCCGTGGCCTGCGGCATGATCGTTGCCAACCTCTACTACGCGCAGCCGTTGGTGGGGCCGATCGCGCGGGCGCTGCAGCTGTCGCCGGAAGTGGCGGGGCTGATCGTGACGCTGATCCAGATCGGCTATTGCGCCGGCCTGCTGCTGCTGGTGCCGCTCGGCGACATCGTGGAAAACCGCAAGCTGGTGCTGACGCTGATCGGCGGCTGCGCCTTGTCGCTGCTGGCCGCCGCGCTGGCCACGCATGCCGGCGTCTTCCTGGTGGCCGGTTGCGCCATCGGCTTGTGTTCGGTGGCGGTGCAGGTGCTCGTGCCGTTCGCGGCGCATCTGGCGCCTGAGCACATGCGCGGACGCGCCGTCGGCAATGTCACCGCCGGGCTGCTGATGGGGATCATGCTGGCGCGTCCGGTGTCGAGCCTGGTGTCCGACCTGTTCGGCTGGCATGCCATCTTCGCCGCGTCGGCCGTGGCCATGGTGCTGCTTGCCATCGTGCTGGCGCGCAAGCTGCCGCAGCGCCAGCCCGCGCCCGGCGTCAACTATGGTCAGATGCTGGCCTCGATGGTTCACCTGTTGCGCACCCAGCCGGTGCTGCGTCGGCGTGCCTTGTATCAGGCCAGCCTGTTTGGCGTCTTCAGCCTGTTCTGGACCACTGCGCCGCTGTATCTCGCCGGGCCCGCATTTCATATGTCCCAGACCGGTATCGCGATCTTCGCGCTGGTCGGCGTGGCCGGTGCCGTGGCCGCGCCGATGGCGGGCCGTTATGCGGATCGCGGACATGGCCGGCAGATGACGGCGCTGGCGTTGTCGCTGGGCGCGGCATCGTTCCTGGCAAGCCGCATCGGTGCGGAAGGGTCGCCGCTGTCTTTGTTGTCGCTGACCGTGGCGGCAATCGTGCTGGACTTTGCGGTGTCCACCAATCTCGTAATCGGGCAGCGCGCCATCTTCTCGCTGTCGGCCGAACACCGCAGCCGTCTGAACGGCCTGTATATGGCGATCTTCTTCGTGGGCGGCGCGATTGGGTCGTCGGTCGGCGCGTGGGCGTTCGCGCGTTCGGGCTGGCCGCTGGCGAGCTGGATCGGGTTTGCCTTGCCTGCCATCGCGCTGATCTACTTCCGCACCGAACGCGCCTGAGCGCGGCGGCCCACCAACGTCCGACGTATCAACGCGCGCCCGGGGCGATCAAGCGGGCGCGCCGTCGATCGCCCGACGCAACGCCGCGCGCGCCAGCAGCCGCGTGGAATCGAGCGTCGGCAGCGGCGAATTGCCGTCGCCGATGATCAGCGGGATCTCGGTGCAGCCGAGCACTACCGCATCGCATCCGGCGTCGCGCAGGTCGCCGATCACACGCTGGAAAATGGCGACGCCCTGCGGAGTCGAAACCCCCGGGACCAGTTCGTCCATGATGACGCGGTCGATGGCCACGCGATCTGCCACCGGCGGACGCACGTGCCGAAGCCCTCGCGCATCGAGTTTTGCCGGATACACGTCGCTGTCCACCAGCCAGCGCGTACCGGTGATGCCCAGGCACCGGAAGCCGCGCGCCAGCGCCGCATCGGCCACCACGTCGGCGATGTGTAGCCATGGCAGCGGCGACCGCGGCGCCACGCGGTCCATCGCGGCATGAATCGTGTTGTCGGGACAGATGAGGAAATCGGCGCCGGCCGCCGCCAGCTTGAGCGCCGAGCCAAGCATCAGCGCCGCCACGCCGTCCAGGTCGCCCCGGTCGAGGCATTCCACATACGCGGCCAGCGACGGCGTATGCATCGAGATTTCGGGATGCCCATGCGCGCCGAGCCACGCCGCGCCCTCCATGCAGATCGTGCGGTAGCAAAGCGCGGCGCCCTCGGCGGAGCAGGCCACGATTCCAATATGCTGCGGCATGGGTTGCGTCTCCTCGATATCGGTTGGCAACGTGCATGATGGCATGCCGTGCGCGGCTGCACTACACTGACCCGGCGCGCCACGCTGCTGCCAGGGCCGCATCGATGTTGCAGGCTGCGGGCGTCGCGCCGCAGCGGATCTCAATCCGGTTCGTCGTTGCAAGCTTCATGAAGCGGACCTCGCCGGGAGACGTTCAATGCCATGGCGCAACATGCTGCCGCGATCGCGCTGGCTGCCACGCGCTGCGCTGATGCATCCACAGCGCGTGGTGGTGGTGGGCTTCAGCGCCGTGATGCTGCTGCTGATCGTCGTCGGACTGCGCGATCTGTACACGCTGCGCGAGCGCGTCGTCTCTGCGCGCCAGCACGAACTGACGCTGCGGGCGATGGGTCTCGAAGCCCTGTTCGCCGCCGAGCGCTTCAAGCTGTCGTTCGTGCGCGACTACGCTCAGCAACTGATCACCATCTACCAGAACGGCGAAGCCGGGGCCGCCGATGCGGCGATCGAGCAGGCGTTCGGCGCGCGCAATGAAGCCGAATGGCAGATGGCGGTGCCGCTTGGCGATTCGCCCGTGATTGGCGTGTCGGCCGAGGCGCTCAAGGGGCTCGACGGTTTCGCGCGGCGCGACGAGGATCTGCGCGCCGATCTGTACGCCGCGCGGCAACTCAGCCATGTGCTGGGGCTGAGCCGCGAACTACGGTCCGATAACGCCCGCGATGCCGAGGGCGCCGTCGTCTTCGTGTCGAGCAACGGCCTCTACGTGACCTATCCGGCGTTTCCAGTGGACCGTGCCCGCGACCTGATCCGCCGCTTCAGCGGCATTGCCTATTACCGCGACGCGCTGCCGGGGCAAGATGCCGGGCGCGAGATCCGTTTGTCGCCGGCCTATGCGCCGTTCGAAAGCACGGGGCTGAGCACCGCGCTGAGCATCCCGATCTACGTGCACGATCGCTTTCGCGGCGTGGTGTCGGTCGATGTCGATCTGCAGCGCATTGGCGCGCTGATCGGCACGCCGGAACAGGGCGCTTCCCAACGTTTTCTGATGGATCGCGAAGGCGACATCGTTGCGTCGTCGAACCCGCGCCGGGGCGTGATCATGCGCTGGCCCGACGATGTTGGCGAGGCCTGGCGCAAGGTGCGCCCGCAGGATTTGTTCGAAGCGCGCGCCGGCATGCGCCACGCCGACGGCCAGTACCTGTTCTTCGAGAGCGTCGGGCAACGCGGCAACTGGCTGCTGCTCGAGACGCTGTCCGATGTCGATCTCTATCGCGCCGTGTTCCGGCGCATCAGCCTGCCATTGCTGGCGATCTGGCTGGCATTGCCGCTGCTGATGTTTGTCAGCCTGCGCGTGGTGACGCAGCTGTTCGACCACTACGTGGCCGCCGGCGAAAAACTGCGGCAAATGGCTGAGACCGATCCGCTGACACAGCTGGCCAATCGCCGCCACTTCAGCGAGCAGTTCCGCAAGGAATCTGCGCGGCGCATGCGCGACAGCAAGCCGCTTGCGATGCTGATGCTCGATATCGATTTCTTCAAGCGCGTCAACGACAAATGGGGCCACGCCAGCGGCGATCTGGTGCTGCGCGCGCTGGCCGACGCATTGCGCGACAACCTGCGCGCCGTCGATCTACCGGCACGGCTGGGCGGCGAGGAATTCGCGGTGCTGCTGCCCGGTGCCACGCTGGCCGAAGTGGCCGCCACGGCCGAACGGTTGCGCGCGGCAGTGCAACTGCTGAGCGTGGAACCGGCGCCCGATGCGCTGCCGTCCGGCGCGGACGGCGAACGCATTCACTTCACCGTGTCCATTGGCGTCGCGGAAGCCGGGATCGACGGATGCCAGTCGTTCGATGCGATGCTGGCAACGGCAGATCGCCGGCTCTATGCCGCCAAGGCAGCGGGGCGCAACCAGGTGCGCGCAACGGATGCGCGGGCCGGCAGTGCAACGGATGCGCAGGTCCAGCAATGAAGCATTGCATGGCGACTCCCTCGCTCGTGTTCAGCGCAACAGAAACGCGATGTCGTCGGCGGTGATGACCGACACTGGAATGCCCTTGCGCCGCTGGAACAGGATGTGCTGCTGCACACGGCTGCGCTGCTCGGCAAAGACGGCAGGTTCGATCGGCATGCCGATGCGCGCGTAGTGTTGCACCAGGAGCTTGTATGCGCGATGGCGGATCTGCAGCGTTTCGTTGTCCGCGCGCAGCCGCTGCCATTCGGCGGGGCTCAGATCGAGCGTGTGCTGGAGTTCGTCGACGGTGCGCGCATGCAGATCCCGATAGAGATCGCGCTCGGCCTCGGCGCGATGCAGTTCGTCACGCAGCGCCATGATCTTGTGCTGCAGCTTGAGCGTCTGCCCCACCGCCGCCTGCATGCCCTTGGCCGCTTCCAGCGCCTGGTTGGCAGCGGCCACGGTGCTCTTCCACAGGCCACGGTCCGCCCCGGCGTCGAGCTCCGGCGGCCAGCCGTGCGACGGCTTGATCGTTGTATCCATGTTGTTTGACCCCTTAGACACCCTTCTTTGAAACACCCGAAACCGACACACCCGAAGCAACCCGCAACGGCCTTCACGTCGTGGCGCGAAAGTCCATCTGATGTTTTTTTTCCAGCATGCTGCGCTGTCTGTCTGGCAGACAACTGAGATGAATCGTAGTGAGATGTCCGACAGCCGCCAAGTCAAAGATTCTCAGATCTGATTTGGCCGCTGTTTTGGCATCGTGCCGATGCCAAAAAACGACAAGCGCGCCGCCCCGCACGCTACAGACAAAGCAGACAACATCACGTAAACCCCGATCGGATTGCAGACGTTTTGACAGGGTTTTGACAGTTTCGCGCTTCTAGAATCCGGGCCATGGCTGTTGCTGTCTCTGCTATGGCGGATATCGCGGCAGACAGCACGGTAGACGTTCCAACATTCCAATAAGACAGGAGACCGCAATGCCTCGCATGCTTGCCCGCTTCACCCACGCCTTCGTCGCCAGCGCGACGGTTGCCGCCGCCGTGGCGGCTGCTCCGGCCTATGCGGTCGACAACCTCAAAGTGATGATCGGCGCCAATCCCGGCGGCGGCTTCGACCAGACCGGCCGTTCGATCGGCGCGGCCATGGTGGCGGCCGGCACGGCCAAGAGCGCGTCCTATGACAACAAGGGCGGCGCCGGCGGCACCATCGGCCTGACGCAGTTCGTCAACAGCGACAAGGGCAATCCCAATGCACTGATCGTGACGGGCGCGGTGATGGTCGGCGCGATCGAAACCAATCATCCGCCGGTGACGCTGAAGAACGCCACGCCGGTCGCGCGTCTGTTTGCCGACACCATGGTCATCACGGTGCCGGCCAGCTCGCCCATCAAGTCGCTCAAGGACCTGACCACGCAACTGAAGGCCAATCCGGGCAGCGTGAGCTGGGGCGGCGGCTCGAAAGGATCGATCGACCACATCCTGGCTGGCCTGATCGCCAAGGATGTCGGCGTGGATCCGAAGAAGATCAACTACGTGCCGTTCCAGGGCGGCGGCGAAGCGTCGGCGTCGATTCTTGGCGGCCACGTGACCGTCGGTATCGCGGGCGTGTCGGAATTCCTGCCGTTCATCAAGACCGGCAAGATGCGCGCGCTGGCTGTCACGTCGAAGGATCGCACCGCCGATATCCCGACGCTCAAGGAGCAGGGCGTCAACGTCGAGATCTATAACTGGCGCGGCGTGTATGGCGCGCCCGGCATCTCGGCCGAACAACGCAAGGCGCTGATCGACGCCGTGGTCAAGGGCACCGAGAACGCCGTCTGGAAGGACGCGCTGACGAAGAACGACTGGACGCCCTTCCTGCTGACCGGCGACGAGTTCGGCAAGTTTGTGGACGCCGAGTCGGCCCGCCTGGGCAGCACGCTGCGCGAACTGGGCGTCGCCAAGTAACGCTGCGCGCGGAACCGGGCACGCTCGCATCGGTTCTTGCCCCAAGCGCTGCCCGAGCAGTCAGCAAGTCGCGGAACTTTGTATCAACCTGTCGTCCCGCCCGGCTGCCGATCGTGTGATCGGCGCAAGGCCGGCCAACGGCACGGGGCCCCGGTGTCGCCATCGCCTGCGTCACACCGAAAACCAAAACCATATCGTCACCGGGCCCTGTGACCGCGCGGGTGGCAGCACCATCCGAGAGCCCCATCATGAAACCGTCCCACGTCTGTATCGGCATCGCCATTCTGGCGCTGTCCGTGTTCTTCTTCGCCGGCCTGCCGGGCATTTCGGGCGATGAAGGCTACGCCGGCCTGTCGCCGCGCTTTGTCCCCACGCTGGTGGCCATCGGGCTGGCGGTCTGCGGCGCGCTGCTGACCTGGCAGGGCGTGCGCGGGGGCTTTCGCAACATGCCTGAGGAAGATGCCGAGCTGCCATCGGCGCCGCACAACTTCAAGGGTTTTCTGTGGGTGGCCGCTGGGCTGGTGGCCAACATGGCGCTGATCGGCACGCTTGGCTTCGTGTTGTCGTCGACGCTTATGATGGTCTGCGTGGCGCGCGGCTATGGCAGCCGGCGCATCGTGCGCGACGCGGCGATCGGCCTGTTGCTGACGGTGCCGATGTGGGCGCTGTTCGATTTCCTGCTCGGCATCAACCTGCCGCTGCTGCCGGTAGCGGGCTTCTGAGCCCGCACCCAAACGCCAACGGGAGGAATATTCCATGGACACTCTGAACCAGTTGATGCACGGCTTTGCCGTAGCGATCACGCCGCTCAACCTGATGTGGGCCCTGGTGGGCTGCTTTCTCGGCACGGCTATCGGCGTGCTGCCCGGTATCGGCCCGGCGCTGACGGTGGCGATGCTGCTGCCGCTGACCGCGAAGGTGGAGCCGACCGCCGCGCTGATCATGTTTGCCGGCATCTACTACGGCGCGATGTACGGCGGTTCGACCACCTCGATCCTGATGAACACGCCGGGCGAGTCGTCGACCATGGTGACGGCCATGGAAGGCAACCTGATGGCCAAGAACGGGCGTGCGGGTCCGGCCCTGGCCACGGCGGCGATCGGATCGTTCGTGGCCGGCACGATCGGCACCGTGCTGCTGTCGATGTTCGCGCCGGTGGCGGCCGATGTGGCGCTGCAGTTCGGCCCGGGCGAGTATTTCATGATCATGCTGCTGGCCTTCACGACCGTATCGGCCGTGCTCGGTTCGTCGCTGCTGCGCGGCATGACCAGCCTGTTCCTGGGCCTCGGCATCGGTCTGATCGGCATGGATTCGCTGTCCGGCCAGACGCGCTATTCGATGAACGTGCAGGAGCTCTACGACGGCGTCGATATCGTGGTGGTGGCGGTGGGCCTGTTTGCGGTGGGCGAGGCGCTGTTCAACGCGTTCTTCCCGCAGCCGGACGGCACGTTCAACAAGCTCAGCTCGGTGCACATGACCAAGTCCGACTGGAAGCGTTCTGTTCCGGCATGGATCCGCGGCACGGTGATCGGCTTCCCGTTTGGTCTGATTCCTGCCGGCGGTGCGGAGATCCCCACCTTTCTGTCGTACGCCACTGAGAAGAAGCTGTCGAACCACAAGGAAGAATTCGGCAAGGTCGGCGCGATCGAGGGCGTGGCAGGTCCGGAAGCGGCCAACAACGCCGCGGTGACAGCGACGCTGGCGCCGCTGCTGACGCTGGGCATTCCCACCTCGAACACCACGGCGATCCTGCTGGCGGCATTCCAGAACTACAACCTGCAGCCCGGCCCGATGCTGTTCCAGACCTCGGGCGATCTGGTGTGGGGCCTGTTGGCGTCGCTGTACATCGGCAACGTGATGCTGCTGGTGTTGAACCTGCCCGCAATCGGACTGTGGGTGCGCATGCTGCGCGTGCCGACGCCGCTGCTGTACGGCGGCATCCTGATCTTCGCGGGCCTGGGCGCTTACGGCATTCGCCAGTCGTGGTTCGACCTGCTGCTGCTGTTTGTGATTGGTCTGCTGGGGATGGTGATGCGTCGCTTCGATTTCCCCACCGCGCCGGTGATCGTCGGCCTGATTCTCGGTCCGATGGCGGAAAAGCAGTTGCGCAACGCGCTGTCGATCGGACAGGGCGATTGGAGCCTGTTCATCAAGCAGCCGATCTCGGCGACCATCCTGGCGATGACGGTGGCCGTGGTGGTGGTGCCGCGCGTATTGCGCTGGCATGCGGGCCGCGCGGACGCGCGCGCGCAGGCTGACAACGCCGCATAGGCGCGCAGCGGGCCGCATTCGGTCGTATCGTGCAGGAATCGGCGGGGGGCTTCGGCCCCCTGTATCATTGGCGCAAACAATATCCTGCGCGCCAGCGCGACCCGAGGAGACCGGACCGTGCCTGCTTCCACCTTCACGCTTGCCGATATCGACGCCACGCTCGACCGTGTGCTGGCGCCGTGGGTGCGTCAGCTTGGCCTGCGCGGCGAAGCGGTCGACGCGGGCGGCGTGACGCTGCGCCTGCCGTTTCAGCCGGCGTTGCGCCATGCTGGCGGCGTGGTGTGCGGTCAGGTGCTGATGTCCGCGGCCGACACCGCGATGATCGTGGCGATCTCCGCCGCGCTCGGCGAATTCCGGCCCATGACCACCGTCAGCCTGACCACCCACTTCATGCGGCCCGTGATCGACGGCGATGTGCTGGTGCGCGCCAATGTGCTGCGCCTGGGCAAGACGGTGGTGTTCGGCGAGATCGAGCTGACCGGCGGCGACGGCAAGCTCGCGGTGCAGGCCACCACCACCTACGCGCTGCTCTGAATCCGCAATGTCGATGTCCGCGTCCTCGTCCTCGCCTTCGTTCACGTCTTCGTCTTCGCAAGCGTTCGACCAGGTGGTGTTTGCCGGCGGCGGCAACCGCTGCTGGTGGCAGGCCGGATGGTGGGATACGGTGGCCCCCGCGCTGCAACTGCGGCCGCGCGTGATTGCGGGAATTTCCGCCGGCGCGGCCACGGCCTGCATGGTGTACGCGCACGATTCGCACCAGACCATGGCGTACTACCGCAACGTGCTGGCGGACAATTCCCGCAATGCGTACTGGGGCAATCTGCTGCGCGGCGAGCGCGTGTTTCCGCACTACGGGATCTATCGCAACGCGCTGCTTTCGCTGTTTGGTGACAACCGTCTGCAGAAGCTGCAGCAGGCGCCGGAAATCCGCATCGGCATCGCGCATATCCCGCGCTGGAGCGGCCCGCGCCTGGCTGTGGCCGCCGGCCTGCTGGCGTACAACATCGACAAGCATCTGCTCAAGACGCTTCATCCGCGTCTGGGACGCAAGCTCGGTTTTCAGCCGGAATTCGTATTGGCGCAGCATTGCCGCTCGCCCGAGGATCTCGCCGACCTGCTGCTGCAGTCGGCGTCGACGCCGCCATTTACGCCGGTGCTGCGCCGCGATGGCCGCGCCGTGCTCGACGGCGGGCTGGTCGACAATGTGCCCGTCGATGCGCTGGATCCCACGCCCGGCAATGTGCTGGTGCTGGTGACGCGCCTGTATCCGCGCCCGCGCCGCTTCGTGATCGAAACCGCGGGCCAGCGCCGTCTTTACCTGCAGCCATCGCAACGCGTGCCGATTTCGAGCTGGGACTACACCCGGCCCGAGGCGATGACGCACGCATATGACCTGGGCCGCCGCGATGCGGACGCGTTCCTGCGCGAGTGGCCCGACATACAGCAGGACCTGTTGCCGGCATCATAGGGAACGCGCTCCGACGGCGCCGGTCGATGAAATGGAATGCGGCAACGTGCCGCGACAGGCAAGGAGGCATGAATGACGAAGCGTCAGGCATCAACCCAAGCGGCCCCCCAGGCATCGGCCAAACCAAGGCGTCGCGCCAGCGAAGTCAGCGCGGAACCGGTGGTGGAACGCGTGCCACGCAAGCGCGATGCGCGACCGAAGGCGCGCGAGGCCGATTTCGTCGTGATCGGCGCCGGATCTGGCGGCGTGGCTGCGGCGCGGCGCGCGGCGTCGCTCGGTGCGCGCGTGATCCTGGTCGAGCGTGACGCGATCGGCGGCACCTGCGTCAATCGCGGCTGCGTGCCGAAGAAAATGCTGTCATACGGCGCGGGATGGGCGTCGATCCTTTCCACCTGCCTGTCGCATACCGGCGGCAAGGAAGACTGGCGCGACGCCATCGTGCGTGTGAATGCCGAGGTCGCGCGGCTGAATGCGTCGTACAAGCAGCGACTGAATGAGGCCGGCGTGGAAATCTGGCACGGCGCGGCGCAGCTCAACGAACGCGGCGACATCGTGGTCGGCAATGAAGTGATACGCGCGGGCAAAACGCTGATCGCTACCGGTGCCAGTCCGGTGGCATTGCCGATCCCCGGCGGTGAACTCGCCAGTTCATCGGACGATGTCTTTACGTGGCAGACGCTGCCCGCTTCCCTCGTGGTGATCGGCGGCGGCTATATCGCCGTGGAGATGGCGTCGATCCTGTCGCGCTACGGCGTGAAGGTCGACCTGCTGGTGCGCGAGGACCGCTTGCTGCAGCGGTTCGATCACGACATAGCGACGTCGCTTGCGGAAGTGCTGGTTGCCAAGGGCGTGCGCATCCATTTCCGCACGCAAGTGACGATGGTTTCGCAATCGAACGGCGCCACTGAAGTTTGCTATACGCAGGAAAACAATCCCGGCCGCACGCAGACCGTGCGCACGCAGGCCGTGCTGGCCGCCATCGGCCGCAAGCCCAATGTCGATGGCCTGGGGCTGGACGCGCTGGGCGTGAAGCGCGACAACAAGGGCGGCATCAAGGTGGATCGGCAGTTTCGCAGTTCGGTCCGTTCGATCTACGCAATCGGCGACTGCATGGCCGACAACATTCACCTGACGCCGGTGGCGATTGCGCAGGGACGCTGGCTGGCGGACCGGCTGTTTGGCAAGCGCGGCGACATTGCCGATCTCGATGTCGTGCCGACGGCGGTGTTCTGCGAACCTGCGATCGGCGCGGTGGGACTGACCGAGGCGCAGGCCATCGAGGCGGCCGACGGCAAGGCCGATCGCGTGCGCACCGAGATCAAGCGGTTTGTGTCGCTGGAGAACCGGTTTGGTGGCGTGCCGTATCCATCAGTGTTCAAGCTGGTGCTCAATGCGCGCAGTGGCCGCGTGCTGGGTGTGCATCTGATGGATGGCGCGGCACCGGAAATCGTGCAGGCGCTTGCGGTGGCATTACGGCTGGGTCTCAAGGCGTCGCACCTGAAAACCACCCTGCCCTTGCACCCGACAGTCGCCGAGGAATTGTTCGGGTAGGCGATGCACTGGCGCCTGCGTGTGCCGCCGCCGAATCGCTTACTCCAGCTTCTCGACATCGGGCAGGCGCCATTGCTTGCCGAAGCGCGCGTAGTCGGGGCCGTGCAAACGAAACACCAGCTCAAAGTTTCGTGACGGATCGGTGGGCACCCAGTTCGATTCCTTGCCGTGCGGCGCGTGCGGGCCAAAGTAGATTTCCACCGCGCCGTCCGCGTTGGTTTCCAAGTCGGGCGTGGTCGACGCCATGCCGGCGCGCGACATCTGGCGAATCAGCGCGTGCGTGTCGCGATCATAGGCGGTGACCGACCAACCGCGGCTGGCCGGAACGCGCGCAGGGATTTGCAGACGGTACACGGCGTTGCCTTGCATGTCGCGGCCGTCCTTGTCCTTGTTTGCCACCAGATAAAGCGGCGCAGCATCGACGCGCTTGCTGGCGGCCACGCCGAGCATCGCCATCGTGCCGCGCGCGTCCACGGGATATTCGTCCGCGCGTGCATAGCCCGACGACATCGCGCGAACCACTTCGGGAATCGCCGCGGAAAACCAGCGGTGCTGCGGCGCGACGCGATCGAATCCCGCGTCATAGCGGGAAGCCAGCTCTGCATGCGCCTCGACGATAGCCGTACTGAGGATCCTGTCCAGCCGTGCGTCCGGACGATAGGGCTGGCTTTTTTCAATGCCGAGGTCCTTGAGGTGGTCGATCATCACGCGATCGCGCTCGATCCATGGTTCCTTCTGCACCACGTCATTGAGTAGCTTGAAGAAACTGGCATCGTAGGGAATGGTGGCTTCCAGCAGGACGTCCTGGACATCGGTAAATCGCGTCGGTGGCGGGGACTGGGCGAGCGAAAGCGGATACACCTTGATGCGCTTGCCATATGCCACGGCCCTGGCGATGTCCTCGTCGCTGCGGCTGGCCAGTTTCGACTGCAGCGACGCCACGCCGCCGTAGGTGTCGGCGCGCAACACGATAAATCCCTGTGGCGGCGTGCCCGCGTAGTCGGGCGGCACGATCAGATATCTGCCGCCGCGGCCCCCGTCCGCGCCGCGTGGGCCGGTATCGTCGAGCGGCGTTTGCCACGTCGTGACGATGCTGCCGGCCAACGTTCCGCCATCCGCCGATGGAATGTCGATCACCAGCGGTCCTGCCGTGCGGGTGTTGAAGAACACCATGAACGGTAGCGCATCGGGATCGGGTGCGAGCATCTGGCTTTTCCAGCTCACCGGCCTGGACCAATAGACGATTTCATTTTCCCTGGCCGATGTACTGTGCAGAACCGCCTGCCGCAGACGTTCGGCGCCCACCGCGGGCATCCCCCAAATCACCGTATCGGCCGCGCGCCGCTCCACGCGCCGATCGCGATATCCATCGGATTGCGCAACCGTGGCCATCGCGCAAACAGAAAGGAACATCGTGACTGCCAGTTTCTGCATGGTCATACCGTATCGCGTGCACGCCCGCGCCAAGTGGCTGATCGATCCAGAATATGGCAGCGCTGCGCCGCCGCACTGAACTGTTTTGTGCCGAGAATTAAGCGAATTGAGCCGCGCGCGCAGTAATTTGTCAGGCAAGCAAATGCCAGTCAGGCGTCGCGCAGTTTTCGGATAGGGGCGTTATCGGGGTGGTCCGCTTTTGCTCGGTCGACGGCGTCGAGGGCGCAGCCAGGATGCGAGGCGGATGATGCGCGCACATTGCGACCGTGCGGGAATGTGCGTGTGTGAATCGAGAAGAGTGCGGCAAGGACTGCGTGGATGTATGTGGAAGGGTCGGCGGTGGCGCAAACACGGCGCAGCGCTACAAATAAGCCCCAAATGAAAAACGGACGCCGAAGCGTCCGTTTTCTTTCAAACCTGGTGGTGTAGTTCCCCGTTACAGGAAACCGCCCTGCCTCATCGGCGAGGACACCGTAGGCGAGATTATATACGATGCGGAGGTCCGGGTGGACTTTGGCTGTCTCCGCGCATTTCCGACCGTCGATAGCTTGCACTGCCACGATCAGCGCCCGGGGTTCTTGACCTTCAGATGGCGGCATGAATAGCGCTGCTGGCCCCAGGACACGGCGAAGGTTTCGGAAACCTCGTACCAGTTGCCGCCTGGATGGCCACCGCCGTGGTTCTCCCCCATGCAGGAGCATTCGCAATGAAAGCCCGACGCATTCCAGCACGCCGGAGCGCATTTTTGGTGCTCCCGGTACAGCTGGATCACATAGACCTCTTGGTGTCGTCTCAGCGCAAGTTTGATCACGCTGTCAAACCACGCAGTCGGAATTTCCCAGGCCTTGAACTGCGCACACCAATCGGGCTTCGAGCGTCGGCCATCCCGCAGCCACTCCATGTTCCCCTCGGCGAACGGAATGCGCGCCAGGACCGGGAGTGGCTTATTGCGCTTGAAGATGACCGGGATTTTTCCCTGACGCCAGAGATCCTTCAGTTGCGAGTCGCTCAGATCCTGTGACATGAGGGACTCGACTCCCTGCCTCAGCGCTGCTTGTTGGCTTGGGACAGGACCGAGGCCGCCAGCTCCTTCGTCTCTTTGGCGTATCGGTCGCTGGCCAAAACGCGTGCGGCCTTGTCTTCCATCTGGGCGCCGGTCTGTTTGTCGCCACTGCGCTGAGACAGTGCCGAAGCGGCCAGACTCTTGGCCACTTGCGACGAACTGCTGCTTTGCAGCGTTTCCGACGCCAGCCGACCGATTCGTGAGGACGTCTGCTTTGTGTTCTTGGACATCGCTGTTCCTTTCACATCAGGACTTGGAGACGGGCCGGAATGGCACCACCTTATTGCCTTGGGCTGGTTGGTCATCAACCGGCTTCTGGGTTGCTTTCAGTCGCGCAAACTCCACGACATTGGTTTTGCCCTGGAAGTAGCCTTCGGGCAATCCGGCGAGTGCTTCCACGTCGCCCGCAGCCAGTCCGATGTGCCTCGGGATGGCTTCCAAAGGCATGACCTTCTCTTCGACCAACAGATCGATGGTGCGACGAAGCAGACGTGGCTGCTCTGGTCGACGATCCTCGTCTCCGGGTTCCGATTTCGCACCCCACCGAGCAGAGCGACGCTTGAAAAGCATCAGAGCGCCATCTTCATCCAGCATCTCAAGCGCCTTCAGCCGCATGATGATCGCCGCCGCCGACACGCCCCAACGGCGCTTCAGCAGCAACAAGTCATCCAGAGTCGGTGGCACGCGAACTTCGCTGGCGAACGTTTCGGCGGGCAGCAAAAAAGCGCCTGCGAAGCGGTGTGCCTGTTGCTCCATCAACTTGTGGCGTGCGCTGTCAGTCGTGCGTTGAATGTGACGATGCAGAACAAGATGCCCGATTTCGTGGGCAAGGTCGAAGCGACTGCGATAACCATTGTCCTTGTCGGCGGACAAGAGGATCAACGGTCGGCCCAGCACCTCGCTCCAAGCCGACAGCCCTTCAATCTGGGCAACGCCGGTTTCTTCCCGAACGAGGATGACCCCAGCACCTTCCACGGCCAGTGCCAAGTCTTGAATCGCCGAGCGGCCCAGACGCCACAGATCCCGGCATTCGCAGGCGGCCTTCTCGATGTCCTCGTTGGTGATCTGTTCCGGCTCGGTGTAATCGCGAGATGGCAAATTGACATCAGGGTAGTCGACGTATTCCATCAGTGCGGCGGCCACGTCCTGGGCCCACTCAAGGCGGGCCTCCAGCATGGCGCGTGCAGCGACGTGCGCTGACGCGTTGCTGCGAAAAAGCGGCAACGACAACTTCGCCCCGGGCGCACGCGTAAACCATTCCGGCGTGACGTTCACCACGCCAGCAAGGCGTTCAAGCGCGTCACGCTCGGGCGCTTGCGTTCCTGCGCGCCATTTACTGACGGTCGCCGGAGACACGTCGACCATCGAGGCCAGCTGGACTTGAGTCAGACGACGGGCCGCAAGAATTTGGCTAAGTCGATCTTTCTGAAATCCTTGTACACCACCCCTACTCATGATCCTGTTCCGTCTTTGTCTTGTTGTTTGCCAATGTTCTTCTTCAGCTTCGGCACAGCCAAATCGTCCTGGCCTGCTGTCGGCTGCTGGTCGTAGCGCTTGATGAATGCGTCAATGGGTTCCCGGAAAAGCCAGCCTTGCATGTGGCGATCAGGAACCGCGATTTCGATGGAGACGGGTGTGTCCGGCTGGCTGTGCAGCGATCCTGCAAAGCAGGCCACGACGAACACAACCGCTTGGGATGGCTCCACGTAGCCTGAAAAGAGTCCGGGTTGAACCAGTGGCTCGATGGCTGCGTTCGCCAGGGACATCTGTTTTCGGGTTTCGCTACGCCGCCCGCTGTTCCAGACCCCATACTTGGTGTTGAACCGTGCCAAGGTGAAGATCCCAGACCGGCCTGTGACGATCTGATTGCCGCGTAGCGGTGAGGGAGATGCGTCTGCAACGGCGAGAGCGCGATGGAAGGACTCGTTCATATGGAAGTGGCGCAACTGCCCCACCACGCTGGGCAAGTGCCCGTCATCCATCCCTCGCGCCGCAGCATAGGCACGTTGAGCGCCGACCAGCTTGGCTTCTTCGAGGCCCATGACAAGCTCACGCGGGATATTCCTCACAAGCAGGTCATGGATCGTTTCTTGGTTCGGCTGGGCCATTGGCAACTCCGTCATCGGATTTCGTTCAAGCGGATTCTATCATAAAATAATTTCGCTTAAAAGGTTTTCGTGTAGGAGATGCTTCGATTGAAGCGGTAACACCCCCCCGATTTGTAGCGCGCCCAGCGCATCGTCTGCCAGCAGCGATACCGGGAGAACGTGGGCTAAATGTTTCGTTTTATCTCCCAGAAGTTGCATTCGACGAAATAACGGAACATACTCCACCCATGCTCTCCAGTACCCACAATCAACGCGTCCTCGATCTGGCCAGCCAGAAGGGGCTACTGCGCGCCAGCGATCTGGACGCCATCAGTGCGCCTCGGGTCGTTCTGACGCGCCTGACCGCTGCGGGTCTACTAGAGAAGGTGGGGCGTGGCCTGTACCGTCTGCCGGATGCACAGGTTTCGGAATTCGAGAGCCTTGGCACCATCGCCACCAAGGTACCTCAAGCGGTGTTCTGCCTGCTTACAGCGCTGCAGTTTCATGAGCTGACCACACAGCTGCCGCGTCAGATCTGGATCGCCATGCCTCGGGGCAGCCACCCGCCCCGGGTCGACTACCCGCCCGTCAAGATGGTGCAGTTCACGGGTGATGCCTACTCGGCAGGGATTGAGGAAGTCGAACGCGACGGTGTCAGGCTCCGGGTGTACGGCGTGGCCAAGACCGTGGCGGACTGCTTCAAGCACCGCAACAAGATCGGGCTGGATGTGGCGCTGGAGGCGCTGAAGGACGCTCGGGCGCGCAGCAAGGCCTCCGTCGACGACATCTGGCGTTTCGCCAAGATATGCCGCGTGGCCAATGTGATGCGCCCCTACCTGGAGAGTGTCGGATGAGTGCGGCCACCCCAAATGTCGCGGCATCCGTCCGTGCGCGTCTGCTCAATGTCGCCAAGGCGCAAGGCGTCGATTTCAATCAGGTGCTGGTGCGCTTCGCCTTGGAGCGCATCCTCTATCGGCTGACCCAGTCGCCGCACGCGGACCGTTTTCTGCTCAAAGGTGCGCTGCTGTTCACGCTCTGGTACGACATGCCACACCGGGCCACACGCGACGCCGACCTGTTGGGTTTCGGTGCTAGTGATCTGGAGTCAGTGGCCCAAGTATTCCGGGACATCGCAGCTGTACCGGTCGACGACGGCATCGTGTTCGACCCAGCCTCGGTCACAGTCGAGGAGATCCGCAAGGAAGCTGGCTACGGCGGCGTTCGCGTGATGATTGCGGGCGATCTGGCCAGAGCACGTTGCAAGACCCAAATCGATGTCGGTTTCGGCGACGCCGTCACCCCGGCGCCTGTTGATTCGGTCTACCCAGTACTGCTGGAGGAAATGCCCGCGCCACGGCTGCGGGCCTACCCAACGTACACCGTCATCGCGGAAAAGCTCCACGCCATCGCATTGCTGGGCATGACCAACAGCCGCCTGAAGGACTACTTCGATCTGTCGGTGCTGTTGGAACGAGAAACTCTGGACACTGATCTGCTGGCCCAAGCGATCAAGGCCACATTCGAAAGACGCGGCATGGCGGTTCCTGACGCGCTGCCAGTCGGCCTGACGGACGAGTTTGCGCACGACGCTTCGCGCCAGGCGCTGTGGCTGGCATTTCTCAAGAAGAACGAACTTCCGCCAGAACCCTTGCCCGCCATCGTTGGCCGCTTGAGCGTGGCATTGGCCCCCGCGCTGAACGTCGTCGCTCGTTGAATACCCCTTCATAGGGCAGCCGCTTCGCGCCCTTCGCCACGGTCAGTGGCGGTCTCCATACGGACTTTGCATGGAGACCACGATGACTACTCGACTTTGCGCACACTGCGGCCACCCCTTCGAACCCCGCCCACAGGTTCCCGACCAAGCGTTCTGCTCCGCCCCTGAATGCCAGCGGGCTCGCAAGCGCGAATGGCAGCGAGCAAAACTCCAATCCGATCCTGACTACCGCATCAACCAGCAGGCGGCCCAGCGCGCGTGGTCACAGCGCAATCACGACTATTGGCGCAATCACCGAGACGCACAACAGGTCAACGGCGATCAAGGGGAGCAACCTACCACCGCCCATCGGCAGCCAGTCATCGATCCGGTAAAGATGGACGTGTCAGTGCTGCCTTCCGGTACCTCCGGCTGAATTCGCCGCCCAGCACCGCAACGCCAACCCAACAACCACCAACGCAGGATCAGTTAACCTACAAACCCCTGGACCTCTCTCCAACTGATTGGTATGGCTGGAGGGGGCAGGTCATTTCAACTCTGGAATGTATGAACGGGCGCCATGCAGAATGGCAAATCCATGGGTATCCACGTCACCCCAGTAGATGCACCTCGCACGGGCAAGCCAAGGTAGCCGGGCCAACACGTCGACGTTATAGCCTAGGCGCATGAACACGACAGCGCCCGGCATGTCGGACATTGCCAGTCCCGTTTGAAGGTTCTCAACAATGAACACATGCGAGACAGGCCACGCGATCGCATTCTCAAGCTCACCGAGCAGGAGTTCGTGGATGCCGTTTCCCGAGTGCACGCGATCCGAGACCACGCCATCAAGCAGGAAAACGAGCACTTGGGCTTGCCTGACCGACCGCAGGCCGGCGACGACAAGGTGGAAAAGTTCGGCGAGTGGCTCTGGCGGCAGCGATCCCGCGAAGGGCGGACGGTGCTTGAGCTGTTGAACTACGTTGTCTGGGGCAACGGCAGTGTTTCAGCCCGGCTCTGGAACGCGATCCGCAGCGACGACTGGGCAATTCCGCACATTGGTCTGAGCAGCCTCGGGGAAATCGTCGGCTGGGCGCGCCCGGATGAGTTTCCGCCAAGGAACATGCGGACGAGCAAGGGGCTGCGGGCGCTCGGTTACAACGTGAGGATCGGTGTGTGAATTGCTCGTACCACTTGGTTATGGCCTGTTTCCTTACCTCCGTCGGCGGTCCTCTTTCGCGCGAATGGCACACTGCGTATCGACGAGATCGATATCCGCGGCGTTCCGGAGACGAGCAAAAGCCTGGCACCGCATCGGTGTGGCGCGTCCTTAACATCGCAGGCAGTACGCCCTTGAGGCCACAGCAAGTCTAAGAGCCGCGCCTTTGCCTTCCAAGATCGACGCTGATTCCCGTCAACACCCAACCTGCCCGGGCAGGCTAGGCGGCTCTGTGAACCCCGCGCGAGCCTCGTGCGTTTCGATATCAACACCCGTCAGGGCACAGATCGGCCGTCTGGCATGTATCCGTGTGAACGGGAAGAACATCTATGCCTTGTGCCCTTGACTTTTTTGCTGTCCGGAGCAAACTTTGCAAAGACTTGCAAGATTTCCGCAATCATCGCTCAGATGAAGGAGCGTGGAGAAGATGCGATGAAAGCCGACCATCTATTGATCCTTACGCTTGATGAGTTGGCCGCCTATTTGAAGATCGGTAAGCGAACACTGTATGGACTCACCGCGAAAGGGGAGATTCCCGCTTTCAAAGTGGGTGGTGTATGGCGATTTCGGAGAGGCGAGATTGATCAGTGGATTGCCGATCAGACGCAAGCCAGCACGAAGAAGGAGGTGATGCGCAAACGTTAACAGCAGAGATCAGCCGAACCGGACTTGTCGCGGCCGCGCAATGTCCGTCTCAACAGGCGAACGAGTTAACTGAATCTTCTCTATTTGGAGGTGTGACATGGATATTGACTTCAAGAAGTTGGCACCCTGGAACTGGTTCAAGAAGGAGCAGGAGGAGCAGCAAACCGCCTCTTCCGCTCTGCCTGTGCAGCGCAATGATGTGCCGGTGACAGCTGGTGCGGTCAGTCCGATTTTGCAGTTGCATCGCGAGATTGATCGTCTGTTCGATGATGCATTTCGGGGGTTCGGATTTCCTGCACTGGCCGTGCAGCGCTTGCCAGCCGACTGGCCGGGCATGCTAATGCCGGCCCTGGACATCCAGGAAGCCGACAAACAGTACAAGATCGCTTTGGAACTTCCCGGTGTGGAGGAAAAGGATATCCAGATCACCCTCGACAGCGACGTGCTGGTAGTACGCGGCGAGAAGCGTCAGGAGCAGGAAAAGAAAGAGGGTAGCTTTCACCGCATCGAACGCTCCTATGGCAGCTTCCAGCGTGCCCTGAATCTGCCAGATGATGCCAACCAGGATTCGATCAAAGCCAATTTCAAGAATGGAGTGCTGACGATCACCATGGACAAGCGAGAGGTCAGTGCACCAAAACGGGGGCGTTCGATACCGGTCAATAGCTGACGTCCTCAACCAACTCTTTCATATCGAAAGTGATTAAACCATCGGCGCGGCACCGTGACATACGGTGCCTCGCTGCCTCTCTAAGTTAAGGAGTGTCAGCATGGCCAGAAAACAATGCCAAGTCTGCGGCCAGCCCGCCACGGTGCGGGTGGAAGCCAATCTCAATGGTCGTCACAGCACCATGCTGCTCTGTGACGATCATTACCGCCACCTCGTGCGCCAGCAGAAGCGCACCGTTTCTCCGCTGGAAGCCTTGTTTGGCGCGCGCAGCGGTCTGTTTGAGGACTTTCTGGGCAGCGACTTTTTCCGTATTGGTGACGAGTCGGCGACGGTTGCGGCCGATGCAGATGATGTGGTCGATGCCTCATTTGGCGAACCGGCTTCGGCGGGGGCAGGCGCACCGCGCCGTCGAGGCGGCGGCGGACTGGCTAGCCGTATCAGCGAGCAGTCAGAGGCGTTGCTACAGGAAGCCGCCAAGCATGCCGCCGAGTTTGGTCGTCCGGAGGTCGATACCGAACACCTGCTGCTGGCGCTGACCGACAGCGATGTGGTCAAAACCATCCTGGGTCAATTCAAGATCAAGGTTGATGACCTCAAGCGACAGATCGAATCCGAAGCCAAACGCGGTGATAAGCCGTTCGAGGGCGAGATTGGCGTGTCGCCGCGCGTCAAGGATGCACTGAGTCGTGCTTTCGTGGCGTCCAACGAACTGGGTCACTCGTATGTCGGCCCGGAGCACTTCCTGATCGGCTTGGCAGAGGAAGGCGAAGGATTGGCCGCCAACCTGCTGCGCCGATACGGCCTCACGCCGCAGGCGCTGCGTCAACAGGTGAGCAAGGTGGTCGGCAAGGGGGCCGAGGACGGGCGCGCTGAGACGCCGACCAACACACCCGAACTCGACAAGTACTCGCGTGATCTCACCAAAATGGCGCGTGACGGCAAGCTCGATCCGGTCATCGGCCGCGCACAGGAGATTGAGACCACCATCGAGGTGCTGGCCCGGCGCAAGAAGAACAATCCGGTACTAATCGGCGAGCCGGGGGTGGGCAAGACGGCCATCGTCGAGGGGCTGGCGCAGCGCATGGTAGCCGGCGAAGTGCCTGAGACATTACGCGACAAGCGCTTGGTGGAATTGAACATCAACGCCATGGTCGCGGGGGCCAAGTACCGGGGTGAATTCGAGGAGCGTGTGCAGAAGGTGCTCAAGGAAGTGACCGAGCACCAGGGCGAACTCATCTTGTTTATCGACGAGGTGCACACAATCGTTGGCGCCGGCCAGGGTGGCGGCGAAGGCGGGCTCGACGTGGCCAATGTCTTCAAGCCGATGATGGCGCGCGGCGAACTCAACTTGATCGGTGCCACCACGCTCAACGAGTACCAGAAGTACATTGAAAAGGATGCCGCGCTGGAGCGCCGCTTCCAGCCGGTGATGGTGCCCGAGCCGACGGTAGCACAGACCATGATGATCCTTCGCGGCCTGCGCGACACCTTCGAAGCGCACCACAAGGTCAGTATTA
Organism: Cupriavidus pauculus; assembly: GCF_008801835.1. Lineage (GTDB taxonomy): Bacteria > Pseudomonadota > Gammaproteobacteria > Burkholderiales > Burkholderiaceae > Cupriavidus > Cupriavidus pauculus. The sequence goes on from NZ_VZOW01000032.1 coordinate 55,870, forward strand.
CGGAGGACGCGATCATTGCGGCCGCTGAGCTCTCTGACCGGTATATCACGGCACGCTTTTCTCCCCGACAAGGCCATCGACTTGTTGGATCAGGCCGCCGCGCGAGTGAAGCTGTCGGCCACGGCGCGCCCGGTGGCCGTGCAGGAGCTTGAATCCGAACTGCACCAATTGCGCCGCGAGCAAGACTATGTGGCGTCGCGCAAGCAGTACGACAAGGCTGCTGAACTTGGCAAGCGCATCGAGGCCAAGGAAGCCGAACTCAAGAAACTCATCGAAGACTGGGAGCGTGAGCGTGCTTCGGGAAGCGCCGAGGTCAAGGCCCAGCACGTAGCGCAGATCGTGTCGCGGCTCACCGGCATTCCGGTCAACGAGCTGACCGTGGAGGAGCGCGAGAAGCTGCTGCACCTGGAGCAACGGCTGCACGAGCGCCTGGTAAGCCAGGACGAGGCCGTGCGGGCTGTGGCCGACGCGGTACGCCTGTCGCGGGCGGGCCTGCGCGAAGGCAGCAAGCCGGTGGCGACCTTCCTGTTCCTGGGGCCGACAGGGGTTGGCAAGACCGAACTCGCCAAGGCTCTGGCTGAAGCCATCTACGGCGATGAGGGTGCGCTCTTGCGCATCGATATGTCTGAGTACGGCGAGCGCCATACCGTGGCACGTCTGGTCGGCGCACCTCCGGGCTACGTTGGTTACGACGAGGGTGGGCAGCTGACCGAGAAGGTGCGGCGTAAACCCTACAGCGTTTTGCTGCTTGACGAGATCGAAAAGGCACACCCCGACGTCTACAACATTCTGCTGCAGGTCTTCGACGATGGACGCCTCACCGATGGCAAAGGTCGGGTGGTGGACTTCACCAACACCATCATCATCGCAACATCCAATCTCGGCTCGGACATCATCCAGCGTCGCTTGAAGGCACGCGGTGCTGCAGGCGAGGAGTACGAAAAAACCAAGGCCGAAGTGATGGACGTGTTGCGCGGACACTTCCGTCCGGAGTTTCTCAACCGCATCGACGAGATCATCGTATTCCACGCCCTGGGCAAGGAGGAGATTCGCCATATCGTCGGCCTGCAACTTGACCGTGTGGCGCGCAACGCGGCCAGCCAAGGGGTAACGCTGACTTACGACCAGACGCTGATCGACCACTTTGCCCAAGAAGGATACAAGCCCGAGTTTGGGGCACGTGAGCTCAAGCGATTGATTCGCAGCGAGTTGGAAACCGCGCTGGCGAGGGAAATGCTCGGTGGCGGCATCGGCAAGGACGATCACGCCAATGCACGCTGGGACGAGAAAGCTGAGCGCGTGAGCTTCGAGCGCAAGGAGCCGCCGGAGGCCCAGGTCGGGACGGAGAAACCCGACGAAGCCAAGACCGCCGAGGAGCCGCAGAGCGATACGGGCAAGACGGCGCGCAAGAAGAAACCGTCGAGCGGGCAAATATGATGCATCGGGAGGCCCTCGTGGCCAACTCTAGCGCAGGGCTGGTACGGGTTGTCTCCCTTTCATCACTCGCGGCCACTGTCACCAAGGCGACGGGACATTGCACCCTCGTGCAGTGGGTGGTGCGGCTCCTTACTGGCGGGTGCTTGCGCATGGAGTCAGCCTATGCGAGCGCCTGGGAGCGCTGCGTACGCCCGCTTACGATCCGGTTGGGCAACGGATTGGCTCGTCTGTTCACACCCAATCCTTAGCGACTCGATTCTCGAGGGATACCGATTATGGAGAAGAAAGATCAATGGAATATCGGTTACTGGATCGTCGCGATCCTCTTGCTGCTGATGTTTCAGAACTATTGGCAGGCGGCGAAGACGGTCGAGCCCGTGCCGTACAGCGAGTTCGAGAAAGCGCTGGCCGACGGACGTGTCGCCGAAGTACTGGTGTCGGACCGCGCGGTCACCGGGCGCCTGAAAGCGCCGGACAGCCGCGGCAAGACCACGATCGTAGCGACCCGCGTCGAACCCGACCTCGCAGATCGCCTGTCGAAATATGACGTGCCCTATGCCCGCGTGGTGCAAAGCACATGGCTGCGCGACATCCTGTCTTGGATTCTGCCGGCCGTAGCCTTCTTCGGGGTCTGGTTCTTCCTGTTCCGACGCTTCGCCGAAAAGCAGGGGATGGGTGGCTTTCTGAATATTGGCAAGAGCCGCGCCAAGGTTTTCATGGAGAAGAACACGGGCGTGACCTTTGCCGATGTGGCTGGCGTCGATGAAGCCAAGGCCGAGTTGGTCGAGATCGTCGATTTCCTCAAGAATCCGCAGGAGTATGGACGTCTCGGGGCACGCATTCCCAAGGGCGTGTTGCTGGTCGGCCCACCGGGCACCGGCAAAACACTGCTGGCCAAGGCCGTGGCCGGCGAGGCGGCGGTGCCCTTCTTCTCCATCTCCGGATCAGAGTTTGTCGAGATGTTCGTCGGCGTGGGTGCGGCCCGTGTGCGCGACCTGTTCGAACAGGCGCGTGCGCAGGCGCCGGCCATCATCTTCATCGATGAGTTGGACGCCCTGGGCCGCGCGCGCGGTGTTGGAGGACCGATCGGTGGACACGACGAGCGAGAGCAGACGCTGAACCAGTTGCTCACCGAAATGGACGGCTTCGACAGCTCAGTCGGGCTGATCATCCTCGCAGCCACCAACCGGCCGGAGATCCTGGATCAGGCCTTGCTGCGCGCCGGTCGCTTCGACCGTCAGGTGCTGGTGGACCGTCCCGACAAGAAAGGTCGCCTGGATATCCTGAAGGTCCATGTCAAGAAGATCACCCTGGCCCACGAGGTAGATCTGGAACAGGTGGCGGCACTGACCACCGGCTTTTCCGGCGCCGATCTGGCCAATCTCGTGAACGAAGCAGCGCTGAACGCGACCCGGCGCAAGGCGCAGGCTGTGGAACTGAAAGACTTCACCGCCGCCATCGAGCGCATCGTGGCCGGCCTGGAAAGGAAGAACCGTGTGCTCAATCCGAAGGAGCGGGAAACCGTGGCCTATCACGAGATGGGGCATGCGCTGGTGGCGCTGGCGCTGCCCGGCACCGATCCGGTACACAAGATTTCAATCGTTCCGCGTGGCATCGGTGCACTCGGCTACACCCTGCAGCGGCCCACCGAAGACCGATTTCTGATGACACGTGCCGACCTGGAGCACAAGATCGCCGTGCTCCTGGGCGGGCGTGCGGCTGAGAAGCTCGTGTTTGGCGAGCTGTCCACAGGGGCTTCAGACGATCTCGCGCGGGCCACCGACATCGCCCGCGACATGATTACGCGCTTCGGCATGGATGAGGGCTTGGGGTACGTCGCTTTTGAGGCACAGAGGCCGCGTTTTCTTGATGCGCCTGAACTGGTACAGGGTGGCTGCCGAGTAGCCGAATCGACTCAGACACGCATCGACCAAGCCATCCGTGACATTGTGATGGGTGTGTTTGATCGTGCATACCGAATTCTCGAAATTAACCGAGAAGTGCTGGAGCGATGCGCGCGCGAACTGCTCGCACGGGAAACGCTGGATGAACACAGCATCCGGCAACTGACGCAAGGGCTACAGCTTGAAAGCCCATGTCACGGCGGCCCAACTGCGGGAGCCATTACTTCCTCTGTGTCCCAAGGAGCCACCTCATGAGCGACAGCATTCATATCGTCTGCCCACACTGCCAATCCATCAATCGCGTGCCAGCCAACAAGTTGGCAGAGAAGCCCAATTGCGGGCGGTGCCAGCACCCGCTGTTCACCGGAGACCCCATTGATCTGACCACGGCGACCTTCGCGCGTCATCTGGAGCGTAGTGACCTGCCGCTGCTGGTGGACTTTTGGGCGCCGTGGTGCGGACCGTGCAAGATGATGGCGCCGCAGTTCGAGCAGGCAGCCTCCCTGCTTGAACCCAAGGTCAGGTTGGCCAAGGTGAATACCGAGGCCGAGCCTCACCTGGCCGCCCAGTTCGGTATTCGCAGCATTCCAACCCTGATTTTGTTCCGAGGGGGACATGAGGTTGCACGTCAGGCGGGCGCCATGGGCGCGCAGGACATGGTGCGCTGGGTGGCATCCCGCTTGTCGTGATAACCCGGCGCGAACCACCCTGCTTATCAGTTGTTCGATCCTTGAAGAAAGTGCGTAGACGCGATGCATAGCGACCCCAACCACACAATCTTTGACGAAATGCGTTCCCAGTTGCAGAAACTTTGGAACCTCTGTTTCACCCATAATGAGCGCCACCTTTGAACGAGACTCCTCAAATCTCAGCCCAACACTGTGGCCAGATTAACCAGAACGCCCATTTTGGCAGTTGGCATCTCGATCTTGGCTCGCAACTCTTCACCTGCTCCGATGAAGCCTGCCGCGTGCTCGGCCTGGATGTTGGTGCGCCAATAGCCTTCGAGCGATTCCTGCAGTGCATTCACCCTGAAGACCGCCCCCTCTTCGAAAGGGTATGGGATGCTGCCATGTGCGGAAAGTCCCTTGATCTGCGGTATCGCATCGTCAGCGGAGGGCAGGTTCGCTGGATACACCTGCGGGCAACATTCAAGGGCGACGCCTCTGGTCGGCCCATAGCGGCAGACGGGACGGTAGAGGACATCACCGATCTCAAGAGGGTCGAGCAGGCGCTGAACTCCATGCGCCTACAGCGAGAAGAGTTGGCCAGCCACGTTCCCGGTATGCTTTACCAATACCGCCTTCGTCCGGACGGCAGCTCGCACTTCCCTTATGCCAGCGCCAAGATGCGGGAAATATACGGGGTTGCACCGGAGGATGTTGTTGAAGATGCCACTCCTGCGTTCGCGGCGCTCCATCCTGAAGACCGTGACCGTGTGCATGAAACCATACTGACCTTGCCCCTGTTCCACGAATCCCATAACCGAGGGAATTAGGCAGCCCGGTGTTGCTGAGCTGCGGACCAGTTTTTCTCGAACGTCATGGGGCTGACGTAGCCCAGCGTCGAGTGGAGTCGGCT
>NZ_VZOW01000033.1 GCF_008801835.1 Cupriavidus pauculus
GGCGCGCATTGCGGGTGTCGCGTCTCATCATCAAGCACGAAAGTGAATGGGCCAATCCAAATAAGTGGCAGCAATTAATTCGCGAGATTGAAGAGCACACAGGTCCGCAGCCGCAGCACGTCGAGGAACAGAAGCGGGTCGAGAGGCTTGTTTGGTGGGATGACGTGAAGGCAGGAGTCAGTGATCTGCCGGGGTCGGATGTTTTTCATATTCACCCGATTGGGTTGGTGGGGAATTTTTCTGTCGACGCATGCTCATGCCAGGGCCGCGAACTTAGTGCCGCAAGTCTGAAGCGTATAGCTACCTATGCGACGGATCAAAAAATCCAAGAGTACATCGATGCTCTAAATCAGGCTTTCTCGGACTACTCTTTTGATACGTGTCTCGGGCGTGCGCACTTTATTGCTCAAGTACTGGCGGAAAGCGGTGAGTTTAAACATACCCGTGAACTTGGAGAAAAATTGGCCTATGACCCGTGGCGGGGCCGGGGGCTCATCCAAGTCACATTCGAAGCAAATTATCGAGACTACGAGGCATATTCCGGCGAGGACGTGACATCAAACTCGGCCTCAATGAGCAAGCTGGAAAGAGCGCCACACGCGATTTTATCGGCAGCTTGGTTTTACACAAAACAAGCATCGCTGATGGCCGCTAGCGATGCGGATGATTTCATTTGGATCGTCAGAAAAATCAATGGGGATTCAATGGCTACGATCATAGGCTGTCATATTTTAATAGCGCGGTAGAAGCCCTTGGACTTCAAGGATGTTTGAAACTTAATAAAAACGGATCGTATATATTTGAAGAAAGCAAGGCCTACAATGAAAAACGAGCATCTTTCGCTTGGGGGATGTGGCATGACACAGGAGGGATAGTTAAGTCCGGTATAGACACCAAATCTAACACCGAATCAATTAAGGGTTACCGCCGTTATTTAGAGCTTGATGACGCTGCGGGCGGGCCTCTTGATAGTCGCGGAAATCCAAAAGACCAAGGCTGGTACGGAATTGGGTCTCGCAACCCAGTTAGAACCTATGCGGAGTCTAGACTAAGTGCGCTCGGGGATAGCTAAACCTATGGAAAGAATTCGCGTTTTTGCTATTGCATTGGTGGCTACCGCCATCCTGTTTGTAAATAGATCCGAGGCGGCGCAATTGAGCTTGGCGGGGGATTTCGAGGGTAAAAATAAGGTTGGAGAATTTATTTATGAAAATAACTCGTATGGATTGTCGATAAGCTATTATTCGCCATCATTGAATAATACGACTTACTTTCTAGTTGCGAAGTTCGATGAATGTAGCGTCATGGCGCTATATTCAGTTCCGCGTACTCGAAATATCGCGATTGATGGGACTTGTCAAGGGCAGGGTGGGCGAATATACAGAAAAATTTATGAGTGGAAGGATGATTATTCCAGCTGGTGCATGGTTAGGGAAATAACCGGCGAAATGGCAGATTTGACAGTGGGGATTGTCGCATCTGTCGAGAGTGTCGCGAGAGTTATAAATTGCTCAAGAATTGGGGCGAGTGATACCTATGAGTATGAGTCATCTGCATTGGTGGATAAAAAAATAGACGATGAAATTTTGAGATTTCGTGCCGCGGAGAGTGGCGAATCTACCTTAATGGAATATCTGGATTCGCTTCCATCTTATAGCGTTTCTGAGCTAATTTCACACATAAACGCGAATAATGTACAGGATATCAACAATCTTTCATTCTATCTTTCGGAAAACGGAAGATCGTATGAGGCTATTCCTGTCTTGGAAGCGATAGTCAAGAGGTATCCTCGCAGAATAGTTGCCAAGCTGAACTTGGCAGATGCATATTGGCTCAACAATTTCTCGCAAAAAGCATCTTGTTTTTATAAAGAATATCGTGATGATATGATCTCAAATGGGCTTAAATCGAAAATTCCAAGTCGAGTAGGAGATCGAATTATAGGTTGTGATAATTGACCATTGGCCGGTAAGGCGCCCGAAGTTGTGATCCGGACCGCGTCTGCAAGTCGGCCATCATCGCCAAACCCCTCCCCTCCCAAGCGCGTGGTTCGGCACTTGCCGCCCCCGCCCCCGCCATCCCCCGCCCTCCGATTTCCGCTAGTCAGATATTGCAAACGGCTATGATGTCGCCTGCACGCCGCAGGCGTGAGCCCGTCCTCTTTCATCCTGTTTATCCATGCCCTTTGCCCGGACGCTTTTGCGCTGTCTGTCTGTTCTTGCCGTGCTTGCCACGTCGCGCGCTATCGCGGTGCAGCCGGCATCCGATCCGGCGCTGGCGGATACATCTGGATGTACGGCGCTGATCGATATTGCGCAGGAGAGCTTGCGAGGCGAGATCAATGTGGCGTGTACCAATGAGCCGAAGGCGAGCTGCGAGGTCAAGAACGCGGAGATCCGGACGTTGCTGGACATCATCGATCAGCGCCGCAAGCGCAATGCCGACGAATGCGACACGCTGGCGCAGATCAATCGGCTGCTGCGCTTGCTGCCGCCCAAAAGCTGAGGCGGCAGCGCTGGCAAGGGGTGCTTGGCCGGTGCAGGTTTTGGGGCGCTACCGGGGCGCTACCGGGCCGGATCAGCCCTGAGGAGGGCGGTATCGGGATGACGGGCGACGCGGTGAAGCGGTCGCGTCCGTCAGTGGCTCATCCTCGAAAACAGCTGGATCACTGCCACGCCGCCGATGATCAGCGCGATGCCGATCCAGGCGGCCAGGTCCGGCACCTGGCGGTACAGCACGGCGGCGATCAGGGTGACCAGCACAATGCCGGCGCCGCACCAGATCGCATACGCCACTCCCACGGGCACGGTCTTCATCACCTGCATCAACAGCCAGAAGGCGGCAACGTAGCCAGTCACCACGAGGACGCTGGGCCCCAGGCGCGTGAAGTTTTCCGCTGCCTTCAGGCTGCTGGTGGCGATGACTTCCGCGACGATGGCGAGGGCGAGCAGCAGGTATCCGTTCATGTTGGCGATATTCCCCGGTGAAAAAAGCGGCGCTTGCGGCGCCTTGGGCGGATTCGAGCCCATTATTATGCAGGCCGCCCCCCAAACGGGTCTGCCAAACCGCGTGAAAATACCTCAGAATCCAGTCGTCATGCGGGTTTCCGGCGGTTGAACAGCCCTCCCTCCGGGTGGTTGTGCCGCAGTCGATACCGGCTTTGAATGAAGGAAGGCGCATGGCGCCATAGTCACCCGGGATAGTCAACGAGGTGGCCATATCAGAATGTCGCGGTGATCGCATCGACCTGACCCGGCTCGCATCGAAAAAAATGCCGCGGCAATAGGTTGACTGACGGGATAAGGGGAGCGGTATGAACAACGATCCGGATCCGGCCGCAGCCTGGCCGGTCACGCAAATGGCCGAAGCAGCGGTGGCAACCGAGGCCGCCGCCGAATTTGGTGAAGGCGTCTGGCAGAACACGATTGCCTCCGCCGATCACGCGCTGGAAGAAGCGTCCCGCATCCAGCGCGGCGTCCAGCAACATTTCAAGCTGATGCAGGAAGCGCGGGCACTGCGCGAGGAATTACGCCGTGCCCACACTGAAATCGACCGCTATCGCGGCATGCATGCGCGTGTGGTGGTCGGCATGCGCCAGCTCGAGGAAGAGCACGCCGCGGAAATGTCGCGCCTGCAGGCCGAGAACGAGATGTTGCTGGTGCGGCATCGTGTCTACAAGCTGCTGGCCGAACACTATGGCGTCGCTGCATTGCGGTTCGACCGTGAAGTGTTTGCCCAGCATCGCGATCGCGTGCTGGAGCACGTACTCTACAAGCGTCGCAAGGGCGTATCGCTCTCGTCGATCACGGCGGCGGAGGTTGCCTTCCTGCTGCTCTGACGGCGGCCTGGCACTGCGGCACAGGTCAGGCGGCGCGTGCGGTGCGCGGCCTGAGGACCAGTAGCGCAAGCATGCCGCCCACCACGCCCCAAAATGCAGAGCCGACGCCGGCCAGCGTCATGCCGGAGGCCGTGATCATGAATGTCAGCAGTGCCGATTCGCGCTCTGCCGGCGTCTGCATGGCCACGGTCAGGCCATTGGCGATCGAACCGAACAGGGCAAACGCCGCCACGGCCACCACCAGCGCCTTGGGAAACGCCGCGAACAGTGCGGCGATGCTGGCCGCCATCACGCCCATCGCCAGATAGCCGAGCCCGCAAACCACGGCGGCCATGTAGCGGCGGCGCGGATCGGCGTCGGCCTGGGGACCGGTGCAGATGGCGGCGGTAATCGCGGCGAGGTTGATGCCATGGGATCCGAACGGCGCGAGGATGGCGGACGCCAGCCCCGTCACGGCGATCAGCGGGCTGGCCGGCACGTGATAGCCGTCCGCGCGCAGCACCGCCAGTCCGGGAATGTTCTGCGAGGCCAGCGCCACGATGAACAGCGGCAGGCCGATGCTGATGAACGCCGACAGCGAAAATGCCGGCGTGGTCCACACCGGCCGCGCCACGGCGAAGTGGAACTGGTCGAAGTGCAACTGGCCCAGCGCGGCGGCCAGCGCAATGCCGATCGCCAGCACGCCCGGCACCGCATAGCGCGGCCACCAGCGGCGGCCCAGCAGATAGGCGGCAAACATCGTCAGCAGCAGTACGGTGTGATGCTGCGCTTGCACGAACACATCGATGCTGATGCGGAACAGGATGCCGGCCAGCAGCGCCGACGCGATACTGGCCGGCAACGCCTTCATCAGTTTGTCGAACCAGCCGGTCAGCCCGGCGGCCGTCATCATCAGCGCGGCCAGCAGGAACGCGCCGATGGCTTCGGGGTAGAGCACGCCCGGCAGACTGGCGATCAGCAGCGCGGCGCCCGGCGTGGACCACGCCACGACGATCGGCACGCGCATGACCAGGGACAGTCCCAACGTGGTCACGCCCATGCCAATCGATAACGCCCAGATCCACGACGCGATTTGGGCATCGGACAGATGCGCGGCCTGGCCGGCCTGGATCATCAGCACCAGCGAACTGGTGTAGCCGGTCAGCATGGCGATCAACCCGGCCACGGTGGTGGAAACAGACAGGTCGGACAGCTTCAGGGAGGCGGCGGCAGTCATTATCGTCGGGCAAGGATGGGCGGCCGTTGCGGCACGGCCGGTATCTTCGCACGGGACGGCGGCGCAGGTGCCGGTTTTGTTCCGGCGGCCGTGGCGTATGGCGACGGACAAGGGCCGCGCGATGGCGGCAACGTTGGGGGAGATGGCGATGGCGGCGCGCACGGCGCAGCAGGCCATGGCAAGTTTTACGGCGCCGACGGCGAGCGCACCGCTGGCCCAAACCGCCGGCGGCAAGTTACGGCGGCGCGTTCTGGAAATGCCGCCAGCGCAACGCGCGTGGCCGGCGCCGCCACGCGCGGTACGAAGCCTCAGTCCGCCACCTTGTCGCTCGGGAACTTGAACGAGTCGCGTAGCAGATAGCTCATCGGGATGTCGAGCGTGATCCCATTGGGCGGAATCGGCTGCAGGAACCACTTTCGATACAGCTTTTGCGTTTCCTGGTCGTAGATCGATGCGATCAGCGCGCGGTCGACGATCTTCTTGAACTCTGCGTCTTGTCTGGACAGCATGATCGCGTACGGTTCGATCGTCAGTAGGTCCCCGGTTACCGCCAGCGCGGCCGGATTTTTGGCGTTGGCGCGCAGCCCGAACAGCAGCACGTCGTCCATCACGAAGGCGTCGGCCTTGCCCGATTCCACCATCGCGAACGCCTCGGCGTGGTCCTTGGCCTCCACCACCTTCCAGCCCATCGCGCCGGATTCGTCCATCTTGCGCAGCATTTCCAGCGGCGTGGTCTTGGTGGTCGATACCACGGTCTTGCCGCGCAGGTCGCTCCATTTGCGAATGCCCGCATCGCTTTTCACCAGCATGCGGCTGCCGGCAATGTAGTGCGGAATGGTGAAGGCTACCTGTTCGCGCCGTTCGCGATTGTTGGTGGTCGATCCGCATTCGAGATCGGCCTTGCCATCGACGATGGCGGGAATGCGCGAGGCCGGCGTCACCGGCACCCATTCCACGCGCAACTGCGGCAGCTTGAGCTGGCTGCGCACCGCGTCGGCCACTTTCAGGCACAGGTCGACGGCATAGCCCATCGGCTTGCCGTCCGCCACGAACGAGAACGGCACCGAGCTTTCGCGGTGCGCGATGCGGATGACGCCGCTCTGCTGGATGCGCGCGACCACCGGATTTGGCGTGGCCGCGCGCGCCGGCGCAGGCGGCAGGCAGAGCAGGACGGCAAGCGAGAATACGACAGGCGCCATGCCCTGGAACAAGGCACGGCGCGGCAGGCCCGAATTGATCATGTAGACACCCGTCGAAAATTGTCAGGAAAAACCCAGGCGGCGCGTTGGCCGCCGATGGCCGGATCGATCCGGCTCTCGTACTGCGGTGCTGCTGTCGTTGTGCGTTCGGAGCAATCTGCCGGTGCAGATTGTTGTTCGCAGATTGTTCCACGGCGGGGCGTCGCGGCACAACCCGAAGTCCTGGAAGACCGCTTCGACGTCCACGGCGAGCAACGCTCGTGCGGCTTGCGGGTTGACGGGGACTTTCCCTTACGGATTTGTCCGACTTCTGGCGCAGGTCGCGCGTGGCTATGCTTCAGACGTGCCTTGCGAGCAGGGCACCGAGGAGAGACTCTTGGGCCCGTTCGGCTGAACGGGCCCATCTTTTTTTTCGGGCGGTGCGCGCCGCGGCCGACACTGGCGAAGCATGGCGCGCAGCACAGTCGTCTACAATTCGGGCCTGCCTGCGCGCCGGCGAAGTTTCCTTCCGGTTTCCTCGCTGCCGGCGCCGCTTACCCCGTCCGACACCATGGCCCTGTTTTCCATTTCCGATGCCCAACTGGCCTTTGGCCATGTGGCCTTGCTCGACCACACCGATTTTTCGATCGAAGCAGGCGAACGCGTCGGCCTGATCGGCCGCAACGGCTCCGGCAAATCGTCGCTGCTGCGTATCGTTGCAGGACTTTCCGCGCCCGACGACGGGCTGATCGCGCGCCAGAGCGGCGTGACGTCTACCTATGTGGCGCAGGAGCCACAGTTCGAGCCCGGGCTGACCGTGTTCGATGCGGTCAGCCAGGGCATGGGTGCCGCGCACGATCTGCTGCTGCGCTACGACGCCGCGCTGGCCCGGCTTGAGACGCACAACGACGAGGCCACGCTGGCCGAACTGCATCGCGTGCAGGCCGAACTCGATGCGGCCGATGCATGGCAGTTGCGCACGCGCGTGGAGACCACGCTGGCCAAACTCGATCTCGATCCGCATGTGCGCGTCGACGCGCTGTCTGGCGGCCTGCAGAAGCGCGTGGCGCTGGCGCAGGGGCTGGTGGCCGATCCGGACATCTTGCTGCTCGACGAGCCGACCAACCATCTCGACGTGCAGGCCATCCGCTGGCTCGAAGACCTGCTGCTGGGTTTTCGCGGCAGCGTGCTGCTGATCACCCATGACCGCGCATTCCTGGACCGCGTGGCCACGCGCATCGTCGAACTCGATCGCGGCCGGCTGGTGTCGTTCCCCGGCAACTTCGCCGCATACCAGGCGCGCAAGGCCGAACTGCTGGCCAACGAAGCCGTCGAGCAGGCCAAGTTCGACAAGCTGCTGGCGCAGGAAGAAGTGTGGATCCGCAAGGGCGTCGAAGCGCGCCGTACGCGCAGCGTGGCGCGCGTGCAGCGGCTGGTGACGATGCGCGCCGAACGCCAGGCGCGGCGCGAAGTACAGGGCAACGTCAAGCTCGAAGTGTCCCAGGCCGAGCGCTCCGGCAAGATCGTCGCCGAACTGGTCGATGTGTCCAAGTCGTATGGCGACAAGGTGGTCGTGCGCGATTTCACGGCGACGATCATGCGTGGCGACAAGGTCGGCCTGATCGGCCCGAACGGCGTTGGCAAGACCACGCTGCTGCGCCTGATCCTTGGCGAGCTGGCGCCCGATCGCGGCACCGTGCGCAATGGCAGCAACCTGCAGGTGGCCTATTTCGACCAGATGCGCACCTCGCTCGATCTGGAGAAATCGCTGGCCGACACCATCAGCCCCGGCAGCGACTGGGTCGAAGTCAACGGGCAACGCAAGCACGTGATGAGCTATCTGGGCGATTTCCTGTTCGCGCCGGAACGTGCGCGCTCGCCGGTGAAATCGCTCTCCGGCGGCGAGCGCAATCGGCTGTTGCTGGCGCGCCTGTTTGCGCGTCCCGCCAACGTGCTGGTGCTCGACGAGCCGACCAACGATCTCGATATCGACACGCTCGAATTGCTGGAAGAACTGCTGCAGGACTATAGCGGCACGGTGTTCCTGGTGTCCCACGATCGGGCATTCCTGGACAACGTGGTGACGTCGACGATCGCCGCCGAAGGCGATGGCCAGTGGCGCGAATCGGTGGGCGGCTATTCGGATTGGGTCGAGCAGTCGGCGCGCGCGCAGGCGCTGCAGGCCACCCGGCAGGCCGAAGCGAAGCCCGTCGAGGCGCCCAAGGCAAGCAGCCGCGACGCACGCGGTGCCAACCGGACCGTCAAGCTCTCGTACAAAGAGCAGCGCGAACTCGACGGCCTGCCCGAGCGGATTGCGGCGCTGGAAGCCGAACAGAAGACCATCGGCGCGCAGCTCGAAGACGGATCGCTCTATGCCAGCGATCCCGCGCGCGCTGCGGAACTGGCGACGCGCCACGACGAGATCGAGATGGAACTGCTGGAAGCGCTCGAGCGCTGGGAAGTGCTGGAGAAGAAAACCAGCGGCGAGGGCGCCTGAAGATCCGGCGCGTGGACGATCGTCCGCCGGCCGGCCCTCGTCCTCTTTCGCTGTCGCCAGGCCGCGCCGGGCGCTTGTCAGCGACGCGGCAGCACATTCGCGTCACGCGCCCGCACAGCGAGCACCTTCGCCCGCTAGCTGCCCGCTAGCCGCACCACGCCAACACCATGTTCGTCAGGTCGACCATGAACGCCGGGCGCAGGTAGGCCAGGAAGCCCAGCGTCAGCACCGCCGCCAGTGCCACGTAGGCCAATCCCCGGGTCCAGTGGATGGCGGACATGTCAGGCGCCCGCCGGCTGGGTGCGCACCAGTGCGTGCTCGCGGATCGGCAGGTTGACCAGCGCGGCCAGCACGCCAAGGCCGATTGCGATCATCCACACCATGTCGTAGCTGCCGGTCTTGTCGAACAGGTAGCCGCCCAGCCAGGCGCCCAGAAAGCTGCCGATCTGGTGCGAGAAGAACACCACGCCCGACAGCATCGACAGGTATTTCACGCCGAACACTTGCGCGATGATGCCGTTGGTCAGCGGCACCGTGGACAGCCACAGGAAACCCATCAGCGCGGCAAAGATCCACGTGCTCCACGCGGACAGCGGCAGCATCAGGTAGCCGGCGATCACGAACGAGCGCGCAAGGTAGATCGCCGACAGCAGGTAGCGCTTGGGCATGCGCTGGCCCATCGCGCCTGCCGTGTAGGTGCCGAAGACATTGAACAGGCCGATCAGCGCCAGCGCCACGGTGGCGATCTTGACGTCGGCAAAGCCGCGATCCTTCAGATAGGGCGTCAGGTGGACGCCGATGAACACGACCTGGAAACCGCACACGAAGTAGCCGAGCGTCAGCAGCTGGAAGTTGCGGTTGGAGAATGCTTCGCGCGTGGCCTCGCCGATGCTCTGGTGGGGGCCGCTGGTGTTCGCTTCGATCTTCGGCTCGCGCAACATCAGCGCCAGCGGCAGCATGAAGCAAGCCAGGAACGCCAGGATATACAGCGCGTTCTGCCAGCCGGCGGTGGAAATCAGCGTCTGTTCCACCGGGATCATCAGGAACTGCCCGAACGAACCGGCCGCCGCGGCGATGCCCATGGCCCACACGCGCTTGTCCGGGCTGGCCACGCGGCCGATCACGCCGTACACCACGCTGTAGGTGGTGCCCGATTGCGCGATGCCGATCAGCACGCCCGCGCCGGTGGCAAACGCCGTGCCGCTGGTGGCCAGCGCCATCACGATCAGTCCGGCCACATAGAGCGCCACGCCGATCAGCATGATGCGCATCGCGCCAAACTTGTCGGCCAGCGCGCCGGTGATCGGCTGGCTGGCGCCCCACATCAGGTTCTGCAGCGCCAGCGCAAAGGCGAAGGTCTCGCGGTTCCAGCCATGCGTCTGCGTGATCGGCAGGTTGAACAGGCCGAAGCCGTGCCGGATGCCCATGGAAAGGGTGACGAGCAGGCCGCCGCACACCAGTACGGAAGTCAGGGTCAGTTTGCGGTCGTTCATGTCGGTGTCGGGCTCGGTATTGTTTCTATTGTTTTGTGGCGCTGACGAGGCGTGGCCGGCGCGGCGCGCGGCCTGCCGCCCGCTGGCTGCCGAGTTTACCTCCCGTGCCGGATTCCTGCCGGCCGCGGATTTTCGTGGTTTTCCAAAAGGATTGCCGGCCGCGGCCATCCATTACAATGCAGCGCAAACCGGCCGACGACGGCCGCGAGACCTACTATCCGTATCGACTCCATGGCGAGCAAAACCAGTCAGTACAGCGAATCTTCCATCCGGGTCCTGAAAGGCCTGGAGCCGGTCAAGCAACGGCCCGGCATGTACACCCGTACCGACAACCCCCTGCACATCGTGCAAGAGGTGATCGACAACGCGTCCGACGAGGCGTTGGGCGGCCACGGCACCACCATCCTGGTGACCCTGCATCGCGACGGCAGCATCAGCGTGGAAGACGACGGCCGCGGCATTCCCGTGGGCATCCATCCCGATGAGGGCGTGCCGGTGGTCGAGATCGTCTTCACGCGGCTCCATGCGGGCGGCAAGTTCGACAAGGGCAAGGGCGGCGCCTACGCGTTTTCGGGCGGCTTGCATGGTGTGGGCGTGTCGGTCACCAATGCGCTGGCCACGCGGCTCGATGTCACGGTATGGCGCGACGGCATGGAATCGACGCTGACCTTCGAACATGGCGGCGAAGTCACGCGCGCACTGGAAAGCCGCAAGCTCGACCGCGGCCAGAAGAAGAGCGGCACGCGCGTGCAGGTATGGCCCGACGCCAAATACTTCGATTCGGCCGCCATCCCGATGGCCGAACTGCAGCGGCTGCTGCGTTCCAAGGCGGTGCTTCTGCCCGGCGTGAAGGTCACGCTGGTGGTCGAGAAAACCGGCGAACAGACCGTCTGGCAATACGAGCAGGGCCTGAAGGGCTATCTGGTCGAGGCGCTGGCGCAAGGCAGCGGCGCGGAACTGGTGATCCCGATGTTCGAGGGCGAGCATTTTGCCGATCCGGACAAGAACCCCGGCGAGGAAGGGTTTGCCGAAGGTGAAGGCGCTTCGTGGGTGGTGGCGTGGACCGAAGACGGTGCGCCGGTGCGCGAATCGTATGTCAACCTGATTCCCACGCCGGCAGGCGGCACGCATGAATCCGGCCTGCGCGAAGGGCTGTTTCTGGCCGTGAAGAGTTTCATCGAAATGCACTCGCTGCAGCCCAAGGGCGTGAAGCTGATGAGCGAGGACGTGTTCGCGCGCGCCTCGTTCGTGCTGTCGGCCAAGGTGCTCGATCCGCAGTTCCAGGGCCAGATCAAGGAACGTCTGAACAGCCGCGACGCCGTGCGGCTGGTGTCAACCTTCAGCCGTCCGGCGCTGGAGCTCTGGCTCAATCATCATGTCGACTTCGGCAAGAAGCTGGCCGAACTGGTGATCCGCCAGGCGCAGGCGCGCACGCGTGCCGCGCAGAAGGTGGAAAAGAAAAAGGGCTCCGGCGTGGCCGTGCTTCCCGGCAAGCTGACCGATTGCGAATCGACCGATGTCGAGCGCAACGAGATCTTCCTGGTGGAGGGCGACTCGGCCGGCGGTTCGGCCAAGATGGGCCGCGACAAGGAATTCCAGGCCATCCTGCCGCTGCGCGGCAAGGTGCTCAACACCTGGGAAACCGAACGCGACCGCCTGTTCGCCAACAACGAGGTGCACGACATCGCCGTGGCGATCGGCGTGGACCCGCACGGCCCGGACGACGAGCCCGACCTGTCCAACCTGCGCTACGGCAAGATCTGCATCCTGTCCGACGCGGACGTGGACGGCGCGCACATCCAGGTGCTGCTGCTGACGCTGTTCTTCCGCCATTTCCCGAAACTGATCGAAAAGGGACACGTCTGCGTGGCGCGTCCGCCGTTGTTCCGCGTCGATGCGCCGGCGCGCGGCAAGAAGCCCGCGCAGAAGCTGTATGCGCTGGACGAGGGCGAACTCGAGGCGATCCAGGACAAGCTGCTCAAGGATGGCGTCAAGGAAGGCGCGTGGCAGATCTCGCGCTTCAAGGGCCTGGGCGAAATGAGCGCGGCGCAGCTCTGGGAAACCACCATGAATCCCGATACGCGCCGGCTGCTGCCGGTGGCGCTTGGTGAATTCGACGTGCTGCAGACGGTCAGCATGATGAACATGCTGATGGGCAAGGGCGAAGCGTCGCAGCGTCGCACCTGGCTCGAGGAAAAGGGCAACGAGGTGGAAGCCGACATCTGACGGCCGACACCTGCACCGGAGCGAGAACGATGAAGCAAATGACAGGGCAATCGCGCTGGACCGCACGGGCCGCCCGCCTGGCGTGCGCGCTGGCCCTGTCCGCCTGCATCGTGGCGCCCGCGCATGCCGAGCTGTGGGGCTATGTCGATGGCGACGGCGTGGCGCATTTTGCCGACACCCGGCTCGATGCGCGCTACACGCTGTTCATGCGCGACGGCGGCCACCTCGATTCGGCAGACCTGGGCCATCGCGGCGCCATCACGCTGCAGGGCAAGTCGAGCCCCGAGCGCGAAAAGCTGTTCCGCTACATGCTGAACCACCCGAACATCCGCCAGGTCGAGCCGATCATCCAGCAGGTGGCCGACGCGCAGAACGTTGACCCGGCGCTGGTCAAGGCGGTGATGGCCGTGGAAAGCGGCTTCAATGCGTCGGCGGTGTCGCCCAAGGGCGCCATCGGGCTGATGCAGGTGATCCCGGACACCGGCGCGCGCTTCGGCGTCGCTGCCGACAAGCGCCGCAGCGTCGAACAGAAGCTGGCCGATCCGAAGCTGAACATTTCGGCCGGCGTGCGCTACCTGCGCTTCCTGATGGAGCTGTTCCCGAACAATCTTGAACTGGTGCTGGCGGCGTACAACGCTGGCGAAGGTGCGGTGCAACGCTATAACAACCAGATTCCGCCGTTCCCCGAGACGCGCCAGTATGTCAGCACAGTGCTCGAGTTCTACCGCCTGTACCAGCCGGATGGCGCATCGGGCGGGCGCGTGCTGCGCACGGGTGTGGCCGCCGAGCGGGTGCGGATGGTGATCGGCGGACGCCGGCCCATGCCCTGACGGCGGCAACGCGGCGTGCGCGCCGTGGCGGCGTCGTCATCCACTTCCTTTAGAATCCCACGCTGATCGCAACCTCGGCACGCGCGCACGCCTGGCGCTGTGCGCACCGAAAACTTGCCAAACATGGATCAACCAGACATTTCGTATCAGGCCGATGAACCGGCCGATTCGCTGACCCTCGCCCGCTATGCGGAGCGGGCCTATCTCGATTACGCCGTCAGCGTGGTCAAGGGCCGCGCGCTGCCCGAAGTGGCCGACGGCCAGAAGCCGGTGCAGCGGCGCATTCTCTACGCGATGCAGGCAATGGGACTGCGCGCTGATGCCAAGCCCGTGAAGTCGGCGCGCGTGGTCGGTGAAGTCCTGGGTAAATTTCACCCGCACGGCGACCAATCCGCCTATGACGCCCTGGTGCGTCTTGCGCAGGATTTTTCGCTGCGCTATCCGCTGATCGACGGCCAGGGCAACTTCGGTTCGCGCGATGGCGACGGCGCCGCGGCGATGCGCTACACCGAAGCGCGCCTCACGCCCATCTCGCGGCTGCTGCTCGATGAAATCGACCAGGGCACCGTGGATTTCCTGCCCAACTACGACGGATCGGAAGAAGAGCCAAAGCTGCTGCCGGCACGCCTGCCGTTCGTCCTGCTGAACGGGGCGTCCGGCATCGCGGTCGGTATGGCCACCGAGATCCCGCCGCACAATCTGCGCGAGGTGGCAGGCGCCGCCGTGGCGATGATCCGCAATCCCAATATTTCGCTGGCCGAGCTGCTGTCGATCATGCCCGGGCCCGACTATCCCGGCGGCGGCCAGATCATCTCGCCGGCCGCGGAAATCGCCCAGATCTACGAGAACGGCCGCGGCAGCCTGAAGGTGCGCGCGCGCTGGACCATCGAGGAAATGGCGCGCGGCCAGTGGCAGATGGTAGTGACCGAACTGCCGCCGAACACGTCGTCGCAAAAGGTGCTCGAGGAAATCGAGGAAATCACCAATCCGAAGATCCGCACCGGCAAGAAGGCGCTGACGCCCGAGCAGACCCAGCTCAAGACCACGATGCTGGCCGTGCTCGATGCGGTGCGCGACGAATCGGGCAAGGACGCGCCAGTTCGGCTGGTGTTCGAGCCCAAGAGCAAGAACACCGACCAGCAGGACTTCATCCAGACGCTGCTGGCACATACCAGCCTGGAATCGGGCGCGCCGATCAATCTGGTGATGATCGGCACCGACGGGCGTCCGCGCCAGAAGGGGCTGCAGGACATCCTGCGCGAATGGATCGAGTTCCGCTTCGCCACGGTGACGCGCCGCACGCGCTTCCAGCTGAACAAGGTGGAAGACCGCATCCATATCCTGGAAGGGCGGATGCTGGTGCTGCTGAACATCGACGAGGTGATCCGCATCATCCGCGAAAGCGACGAGCCCAAGCCCGCGCTGATCGAGGCGTTCCGCCTGAGCGATCGGCAGGCCGAGGACATCCTTGAAATCCGCCTGCGTCAGCTGGCGCGGCTGGAAGCGATCAAGATCGAACAGGAACTGGCGCGGCTGCGCGACGAACAGGCCGAGCTGGACGTGCTGCTGAAGTCCGAAACGATGATGCGCCGCAAGATCATCAAGGAGATCGAGCAGGACGCCAAGCAGTACAGCCCCGAGGACAAGGATCCACGCCGCACGCTGATCCAGGAAGCCAGCCGCGCGGCTGCCGAGGTAAAGGTGATCGACGAGCCGGTGACGGTGATCGTGTCCGGCAAGGGCTGGGTGCGCACGCGCCAGGGTCACGGCCACGATCCATCCCAGTTCACGTTCAAGGCAGGCGACAACCTCTATGGCACGTTCGAATGCCGCACCGTCGATACGCTGCTGGCGTTCGGCAGCAATGGGCGTGTCTATTCGGTGGCGGTGGCGGGCCTGCCGGGCGGCCGTGGCGACGGCGTGCCGGTGACGACGCTGATCGACCTGGCCGCGGGCACGCAGATCGCGCATACCTTCGCGGGCGGCGCCGAGCAGCGCATGCTGATCGCCACGGCGGGCGGCAACGGCTTTGTTACCAAGGTTGGCGACATGATCAGCCGCCAGAAGGCGGGCAAGGCGTTTATCACGCTCGATGACGGCGACACCATCCTGCCGCCGGCGCCGATCGGCACGGAAGCCACGCATGTGGCGTGCTTCTCGGCCAACGGGCGTCTGCTGCTGGTGGGCCTGGACGAGGTCAAGGTGCTGTCCGCGGGCGGCCGCGGCGTGATCCTGATGGAGCTTGAGGCGAAGGAAACGCTCGAGCAGGCCGTGGCCGTTGGCGCGCCGGGCCTGATGATCTCGGGTACGGGCATCCGTGGCGGCAAGGTGCCGCCGCAAAAGCTGGCGGGCAAGACGCTGCTGCCATACGTCGGCAAGCGCGCGCGCAAGGGCAAAGCCATCGAGCCGCGCCTCAAGGAAGTGAAGATCGAGCCGGTGAAGGTGGAATCGCCGACGTAACGTCGACGCGCGGAGCGGCGGCCGTCGTGTGCAATGTGGTGCGCGACGCTGCCGTTGGCATCGGCGGCGGCTGAATCCCGGCATGTCGCGCGATGTGGTGCGGTGCAGGGCATGCTCACGGGTCCGCTGCACCGCCCGCCGACCCCGCACCCGGGGGCCGGGCCGCTGCGACGGCTTGCGCAGCTTCGGCGATTCCCACACCTTCCGCAGCGTCGGCGGCAACCGCCACTTCGCCCGCGGCCGATGTCGATGCCGCGCGGACATCGTCAACCCTGATCCCCTCTTGCCGAATCGTGATGCCCCGCATGTCCGTCGGCGTGCGGTTCTGCCTTACCATGTCGGCACCCTGCCCAATCCGCAAGGCAGGCGATCCCAATCACGATCATGTCCTCCACGCCCCTGTCACACGCGGCCGAGCTTGCGCCGCCGCCCACGCCCCGTACGCTGTTTTTTGAATTTGCCCGCATGGGCCTTTCCGGTTTCGGCGGGGTGTTGCCATTTGTGCGCCGTTCGGTGGTGGAACGCAATCGCTGGCTGGACGACCGCGACTTCGTGGAGATCCTCAGCCTGGGACAGGTGCTGCCGGGGCCCAACGTCATCAATCTGGCCTTGATGCTCGGCTTGCGTTTCGCGGGGTTGCGCGGTGCGCTGGCGGCGTTCTGCGGGCTGGTATTCGTGCCGATGGCGGTGGTGCTGTGCGTGATGGGTCTGTATCTGCGCTACCAGGACGTGCCGCAGGTCCAGCAGGCGCTGGCGGGCATGACCGCGGTGGCCGCCGGGCTGGTGCTGTCGACCGGCGTGAAGCTGGCGCAGAGCCAGCCGCGCACGGTGCGCGCTGTGATGGTCGGCGCGGCGGCGTTCGTGGCGATCGGGCTGTTGCGCTGGCCGCTGCTGCCCGTGATGGCGGTGCTGGTGCCGGTTGCGCTGGTGCTGGAACATCGCGCCACCACGCGCCGGGAGAAGCCATGACATCGCCCGAAATCCTGCGCGATCTGCTCGGGCATTTCGGCATGCTGTCGCTGCTCGCCGTGGGCGGCGGCGGCACGGTCATCCCCGATATGCATCGCTATTTGGTAGAGACCCGTCACTGGATGACAGACGAACAGTTTGCGGCGCTCTATGCGATTTCACAGGCGTCGCCGGGGCCCAATATCCTGTTCGTGGCGCTGTTCGGCTGGCAGGTAGCGGGCGCCGCCGGCGCGTTTGCGTCGATGGTCGGCATCTGCGGCCCGTCCAGCGTAATCGCGCTGGGGTTTGAGTACTTTGCGGGGCGCTCGCCGCATGCAGTGTGGCCCGGACTGATCCGGCGCGGCTTGTCCGCACTGACGATCGGCCTGCTGATGTCGACGGGATGGGTGCTGGCAAGCAGCGTCGATCATCGATGGACCGCGGCCATGGTCACGCTGGTCACCATCGGCCTGATGCTGAAGACGCGCGTGCATCCGCTGCTGCTGGTGGGGCTCGGTGCGGGGGCAGGGCTGCTCGGGCTGATGTAGGCTGCGCCGGGTTGGCGCAGCGAATGGCCGACAATATGGCGCCCGATCGGCGCCCGATCGGCGCCCGCGGCCGCGGGCGCCTACCGGATTATTTCAACGGCAATACCAGAATACCCATCGCCGCAGGCCGCGCGCGCATGGCGTCGAGCCAACGTTGCAGGTTGGGACGCGGCGTGTGCGCAACGGGCATGCCCATCCAGCGATGCGCCGCGCAGGCCAGCGAGATGTCGGCCATCGTGAAGCGGTCGCCGCCGATGAATTCGCGGTCGGCCAGTGCGTCGTCGAGCATTTTCGCCAGCGGCTCGGTGCGCTCGCAGGAACGGGCGATGATTGCGTCGTCGCGCTGGTCGGCCGGCACGCGCACCGATTGCAGGAAAGCCTGGACCATCGCCGGGCTGAACGCCGTGGTCTGCCAGTCCATCCAGCGATCGGCCGAGGCGCGCGCCTTGACGTCGGACGGCCACAGCGTGGACTCGCCATAACGCGCGCACAGGTAGCGCACGATCGCGTTCGATTCCCACAGTACGAAAGGCTCGCCGGCCACGTCGGTATCGCGAAAATCCTCGATCACCGGAATCATCCGGTTCGGATTCAGGCGGACATAGGCTTCGGTGTCCAGCTCGCCCTTCTGATTGCCGATGTCGATGCGTTCGTGGTCCAGATGCAGCTCGCGCGCGCACCAGACCGCTTTCTGCACGTTGATCGACGACAGTCGGCCCCAGATACGCAGCATCGTTTGCGGCTCCTCGGCTTCCATCACGTCCAGGGTCTCCTGTGGGAATGTCGCAGGCTCAGGCGGCGCGGGCCTGCGGGGCGTGCTGCGCGATGGCCTCGCGGAACAGCGCGCCAAGGATCGATACGCCTTGCTCGATGCGCTCGGCCGGCACGGTCACAAACGCCAGGCGCAGCGTGTTCATGCGCGGATTGGTGGCGTAGAACGGCGCGCCCGGCACGTAGGCCACGTTGCGGCGCACCGCTTCCTCGAGGATCGTCATGCTGTTCAGGCCCTCGGGCAATTCCACCCAGATGAACATGCCGCCTTCCGGCGCGTTCCACGTCACGCCTTCGGGCATGTGGCGCTTCAGCGCGTCCAGCATGTACGCGCACTGCTTGCCGTACAACTCGCGGATGGTCGGGATATGGCGCTCGAGCAGGCCGTCCTTGACGGTTTCGTAAGCGATGCGCTGCGTGAACGTCGGCGTGTGCAGGTCGGACGCCTGCTTGGCCTGGCACAGCTTGAAGTGCAGATCCGGCGGGGCGATCACGAAGCCCAGGCGCATGCCGGGCGCCAGGATCTTCGAGAACGATCCCATGTAGATCACGCCGTCGGGATTCATCGACAGCAGCGTCGGCAACTGGCTGCCCGAATAGCTCAGTTCGCCATACGGATCGTCCTCGACCAGCAGCACGCCGAGGTCCTTTGCGCGCTGGACCAGCTCCTGGCGGCGCTCCAGCGGCAGGCGGCGGCCGGTCGGGTTCTGGAAGTTCGGCAGTGCGTAGAGAAAGCGCGCGCCGGCGGTCAGCTCGGGCGTCAGCGCCGCGGGGATCAGGCCGTGCTCGTCGGTCGGGATCGACACGAATTCGGGCTCGAACAGCGAGAACGCCTGCAGTGCGCCGAGGTAGCTCGGTGTTTCCACCAGCACCGGGCTGCCCGGATCGATCATCACCTTGGCGATCAGGTCCAGCGCCTGTTGCGAGCCAGTGGTGATCAGCACGCGCTCGACCTCGACGTTGTAGCGCTTTGCCACGAACTCGCGCAGCGGCAGATAGCCTTCGGTGGCCGCGTATTGCAGCGCGCCCTGGGGGTTATCCGCAAATACACGGGCCACCGCCGCTTCCATGGCCGCTACCGGGAACGACGCCGGGGACGGCAGGCCGCCGGCGAACGAGATGACTTCCGGACGCTCGGTGACCTTGAGGATTTCGCGGATGGCCGAGCTGGTCAGTTGCTGCGCCCGGCGGGAGATGGCCCATTTCATGATTGGTCTCGTGGTGGGGTAAGTCGTGCGCCGGACCGACATGGCCCGGCAATTCTTCTGGATTCTGTCTCAGGCGATCTCGACGATCATTTCGATTTCCACGCAGGCGCCCAGCGGAATCTGCGCCACGCCAAAAGCGCTGCGTGCGTGCTTGCCCTTTTCGCCGAACACTTCGACGAGGAATTCGGAGCAGCCGTTGGTGACCAGATGCTGCTCGGTGAAGGTCTCGGTGGAATTCACCAGGCTCATCACCTTGACGATGCGCTTGACGCGGTTCAGATCGCCGATATGGCCGTGCAGCGTGGCCAGCAGGTCGATGGCGATGTTGCGCGCCGCCTGCTTGCCGGTGTCGGTGTCGATATCCTTGCCAAGCTTGCCGGCCCAGGGCTTGCCGTCCTTGCGGGCGATGTGGCCCGACAGGAATACGGTGTTGCCGGTGGTGGCGGCCATCACATAGGCGGCAGCCGGGGCGCCGGCGCTCGGCAGTTCCACGCCGAGGCGGGCAAGGGTGTCGTAGACGGACATGCGTGACTCCTGTCAGTGAATGCGTCCTGGATGAATCGGGGGCGTTTCTCCAGTCGCGGGGACTGGTGGCGTGGCGGGTGCGGTATTGCGCACGGAGGCGCGCCGGCCGGCGGCTACCACGGCGATCACCGCCACTGCAAAAGCGACGGTGGCGGCATCGAGGGGCTCGGCCAGGATCAGGGCGCCGCCCGCCAGCGTGAGGAACGGCTGCAGCAATTGTATCTGGCCTACGCGCGCCACGCCGCCTTTTGCAAGGCCGGCGTACCAGAACAGGAAGCCGATGAACATCGAGAACACCGACACGTACGCCATGCCGACCCACGCGTGCGACGAAGCGGCGGCAATCGCGGGGCCGTTGGCCAGCGCCAGCCATGCGACCACCGGCGCCAGCACGGGCAGCGACACCACCAGCGCCCAGCTGATGGTCTCCAGGCCGCCCAGTTCGCGCGACAGCTTGCCGCCTTCGGCGTAGCCCAGCGCGCCGAGCACCACGGCCAGGAACAGATACCAGTCGGCATGCTGCAGTCCGCCCGCGCCCTGCCAGAGCGCGAAAGCGACCACCAGCGCACTGCCGGCCACCGCCGACAGCCAGAACGCCGGGGAAGGGCGTTCGTTGCCGAACCACGCGGCGAATACCGCGGTGGCCAGCGGCAGCAGGCCGATCACGATCGCGCCATGGCCGGCGGGCACTTCGCGCATCGCCAGCGACGAAAACAGCGGAAAACCGACCACCACGCCCAGCGCCGTCAAGGCCAGGCGCGCCCACTGCCGGCCCCGCGGGCGGCGCGCCGGAGACATCGCGCCGCGCACGGCCAGCAGCGCCAGCGCCAGCACGGCCGCGATCACCGCGCGCGCCAGCGCCACAAACGTGGCGTCAAGTTCCATCACGGCCATGCGCGTGAACGGCAGCGTCTGGCTGAAGATTGCCACGCCGATAAAGCCAAGCAGCATGCCGCCCGATTGGGGATGAGAGGTGCGGGTCATGGTCTCAATGCGGTTGTCCGGCCACGGCGATCCAGACCGCCGTGAGCGCCAGCGCCAGGCCCATCGCACCGTTGAACCGGCGCACGCGATTGCCCTGCATGAGCCACTGGCGCAGCGACGCGCCCAGTACGCCGTATGCGCCGTTGCTGACGAAGCCGAACGCGCCGAACAGCACGCTGACCAGCACGATGCGCTGCGCCGGCGACGGCGCGCCCGACATATAGGACGCGGCCACTGCCAGCGCCAGCATCCACGCCTTGACGTTGGCGTACTGCAGCGCCACCGATTGCCAGATGTTCATCGGCCTGAGCACGGTCTTTTCGGCCAGCGACGTGCTGCGCGCGATGCGCAACGCCAGCCACAGCAGATACAGCACGCCGATTACGTGGATCGCCGCCGCCAGCATGGGGCTTGCCAGGATCAGCGCGCCCACGCCAGTGGCGCATAGCGCGACGATGCTGGCAAATCCCAGCGACACGCCGGTGCAGTGCGGCAGCGTGGCGCGCAGGCCGAAGTTGGCGCCGGTGACCGCCGCGATGGTGGTGTTCGGGCCCGGCGTGAAAGCGCCGACCGCGAGCAGCGTGATCAGGGCAAGGAACTGTGCCGTGGACAGCCCGGTGAGCCACGCCTCTTGCATCGGCATCATGCGAAGTTGACGACCACGCGCCGGTTGGTGCGGCTCTTCTTTTCGATCTTGGTGACGACCACCGCGCCGATCTCGCCCGTGTTGGCCACATGCGTGCCGCCGCAAGGCTGCCGGTCGACGCCGGGAATGTCGACGATGCGGATCGTCGATGTGCCGGCTGGCGGTGCGGCGCCGATGGTGCGCACCAGATCGGGCTGGGCGGCCAGCTGCTGCGGCGTGATGCGGTCGATGCCGACCGGCGTGCGGGCGTCGATCAGCGCGTTCAGTTGCTGCGTCAGCGTGGCTTTGTCCAGCGTCGATTCGGGCAGATCGAAATCGATGCGCGCCGAATCGGGCGAGATGCTGCAACCGGTCACCGGCACGGGAATCAGCGAGCCCAGCAGATGCAGGCAGGTGTGCAGCCGCATGAGTTTGTGACGGCGCTGCCAGTCGATCTTCACTTCCACGCGGTCGCCGGGCTGCAGCGCGGGCGATCCTTCGGCGGGCACGTGCAGGATGCGCGTGCGGTCGTCGGCGTAGATGGTGTCGGCCAGCACGACGACGCGCCCGTCGGCTGCGGTCAGCGTGCCGGTGTCGCCGGCCTGACCGCCGCTGCGCGCGTAGCAAACGGTCTGGTCGAGTTCGATGCCCGCCGCGCTTGTGGCCACCACCGTGGCGTGGCAGTGATCGAGGTAAGCGTCGTCGTCGAAACGCTTGAGCGTGATGGCGGACATTGGGGAGCTCCTTCGGTGTGCTTGATGCTTGTAGGTGTTTTCTGGTTTCAACGCAGGGTCTTGAGCCCCGCTGGCGTTTCGATCTCGGCCTCCAGCAGCGGCGGCCCATCGGTGTGTTCGATCTCGATTGCGCCCGTGGCGCCGATCCAGGCCAGTCCCTGTCGCAGCAGCTCGGCTTGCGGATGCTTGCCGCGCAGCTTGCGCAACGCCAGGTCGTGGCGCGGCAGGCTGACACCGGGGTGATCGGCCACGTCCCACTGGATCAGCGTGGGGAACACGCCATCGCCCGCACTGGCCGCCTCGCCGCGCCAGGCGGGCAGGCTGCCGTCGTCCGGCACGGTCAGCCGCCATTGCAGCGCGCCGCGCGTCATCGGCACGGGCGGGGCGATGCGGTCCGGATACTGGGCCTGCCAGCGCGACAGATCGGTGGGACGCTCGACGCGCGCGGCCCAGTGCGCCAGGAACGGGCCGTCGCGCAGCCGCTGCCGCATCGCCTCGGTGTCGAGGGCGAACCAGCGCGGCCGCTGTGGCGCGGGGGCCGACGGATCGATCGCGATCACTTCGAGGTACATCTGGCCAAACATGCCCAGCACGCGATTGTGCGTGCCCATGCCAGGATGCGCTCCGCCGCCCTGCGGCGCGATGCCGAGCGCGTCGGCGACATACTCGGCGCCCGTATCGAGGTCGGGCGCGGCAATCACGAGGTGGTCAATGGCAAGCGTCATGGTTGGTTGATGGTAGTCAAGCTTGTCGGTACAGTACCGATACAGTTGATCAGATCGTCTTCAGTACAGTTGCGGGAGCGCCACATGGAAGGCAGCCAGAAGAATAATCGAGACGCCAAGGAAGGCGCGGCCGGCGGGACCAGGCCGCTGCGGCTGGTATTGCCGGCAGCGGGCCATCCGCATCTGCCCGACCCGATTCCATCGGCGCAGATGACCCTGGTCGAGCAGTTGACCGAATGGGCGCGCCTGCGGATCGATGAGCGGGTGTTTCGCGCCGGCATGCGCATGCCGTCGATCCGTCAACTGGCCGCCGAAAAGGGCATCTCGCGCTTTACCGTGGTGGAAGCCTACGAGCGGCTGGTGGCGCTGGGCTATCTGGAATCGCGGCGCGGCTCGGGCTTCTTCGTACGGGATCGCGTGCCGCATCCTGCGGTGGTGACGCCGCCCGCGTCGCCGTCCATGCGCAATGTCGACGTCACATGGCTGCTGCGCAGCATGTTCCATTCCGCCGAAAGCCACAAGGCGCCAGGTTGGGGATTTCTGCCCAACGACTGGCTCGACGGCGAGCTGTTGTCGTCCGCGATGCGCGGCCTGGGGCGGCAGCCCGGCGGACATTTCCTGTCCAGCGGCACGCCGATGGGATTCCTGCCGCTACGCCAGCAGTTGCGCACCCGCCTGGAGGAACTGGAAATCGGCGTGACGCCGGAGCAGATCGTCATGACGTCGGGCATCACCCAGGCCTTCGACCTGATCGCCCGGGAGTTTCTGCATCCCGGCGACACCGTGGTGGTGGGCGATCCGGCGTGGTTCGTGATGTTCGCGCGCTTTGCCACCCAGGGCGCCAACGTGATCGGCGTGCCCTACACGGCGGACGGCCCCGATCTGGAGGCGCTGGAGCGTATCGCGCAGGCGCATCGCCCGAAGCTGCTGGTGGTCAATTCAGTGCTGCACAATCCGACCGGCACGTCGCTGTCGGCTGCGCGCGCGTTCCGGCTGTTGCAACTGGCCGAGCAGTACGGATTCACGATCATCGAGGACGATATCTACTGCGATCTGTGCCCGCCGGCGCACGCCGCCACGCGCCTGGCCAGCCTGGACCAGCTCAGGCGCGTGATCTACCTGGGCAGCTTTTCGAAGACGCTGGCCGCCAATCTGCGCGTCGGCTTTATCGCCGCCAGCCCCGAACTGGCCGTCACGCTGACCGACAGCAAGCTGGTCACCGGCATGGCCACGCCCGAAATCAACGAGCGCGTGGTCTACAAGGTGCTGACCGAAGGCCACTATCGCAAGCACACCGAGCGCGTGCGCGTGCGCCTGGACCGCGCCCGCGACGAGACGCGCGAGCGGCTGGAACGGCTGGGCGTACGGATCTTTCCCGGCCAGTTGGCGGGGATGTATCTGTGGGCCGATACCGGCGTGGACACCAACGTCATCGCCACCGCCGGCCATGAGGAGGGCTATCTGTTTGCGCCGGGCAGCCTGTTTTCGCCGTCGCAGATGCCGTCCACCTGGACGCGCTTCAACGTGGCCAGCAGCGCCGATCCGGGCATGCTGCGCTTTCTGGCCGAACAGATGGACCGCCTGTCCGGCGCGCCCGCCAGTCCCGGCGACGCGGGGGCTTGAAAAGCTCCCGGGTCGTCCCGATTTCTAGCGCCATCGCTGCGGCGCCGGACGCGCGCCGGGCACTGTTGCGCATCGATCCATAGATCCGTTTCAAGAGAGAGAACCATGACCGTACCGCACGAGACGATGAGCTTCCAGGCGGAAGTGAAGCAGTTGCTGCACCTGATGATCCACTCGCTGTACAGCAACAAGGAAATCTTCCTGCGCGAGCTGGTATCCAACGCTTCGGACGCCACCGACAAGCTGCGCTTCGAGGCGATTGCGAATCCTGCCCTGCTCGAAAACGATGCCGACCTGGCGATCCGCATCGAGCCCGATGCCGCCGCGCGCACGCTGAAGATCACCGACAACGGCATCGGCATGAGCCGCGACGAAGCGATCCGCAATCTCGGCACCATCGCGCGCTCGGGCACCAAGGAATTCTTCCAGCAACTGTCGGGCGACCAGCAGAAAGACGCCGCGCTGATTGGCCAGTTCGGCGTGGGCTTCTACTCGGCCTTCATCGTGGCCGACCGCGTCACCGTGGAAACGCGCCGCGCGGGTCTGGCGGCCAACGAGGCCGTGCGCTGGGAAAGCACCGGCGACGGCGAATTCACCGTCGACACGATCGAGCGCGCCGAGCGTGGCACCACGATCACGCTGCATCTGCGCGAGGGCGAGGACGATTTCCTGTCGTCGTATCGCCTGCAGCACATCATCCGCAAGTATTCGGACCACATCTCGCTGCCAATCCGCATGCCCAAGGAGGAATGGGATGCCGAAGCCCAGAAGCAGAAGCAGACCGGCGAGTGGGAGAGCGTGAACCAGGCGAGCGCGCTGTGGACACGTAACAAGTCCGATATCACCGACGAGCAATACCAGGCGTTCTACCAGCACATCGCGCACGATCACGACGCGCCGCTGGCGTGGACCCACAACCGCGTGGAAGGTCGCAGCGAATATACGCAACTGCTCTACATCCCCGCGCATGCGCCGTTTGACCTGTGGGACCGCAATCACAAGGCCGGGCTGAAGCTCTATGTGAAGCGCGTGTTCATCATGGACGACGCCGAGCAACTGCTGCCGGCCTACCTGCGCTGGGTCAAGGGCGTGGTCGATTCCGCCGACCTGCCGCTGAACGTGTCGCGCGAACTGTTGCAGGAAAGCCGCGACGTGAGGGCCATCCGCGAAGGCTGTACCAAGCGCGTGCTGTCGATGCTCGAGACGCTGGCCGATAGCGAGGACGACGCCGAGCGCGCCAAGTACAAGACGTTCTGGGAACAGTTCGGCCAGGTGCTCAAGGAAGGCATGGGCGAAGATCACGCCAACGCCGAGCGGATTGCCAAGCTGCTGCGCTTTGCCACCACGCACCACGACACGGCCGAGCAGTCGGTGTCGCTGGCCGACTACGTGGCGCGCATGAAGGAAGGCCAGGACAAGATCTACTACGTCACGGCGGACACCTGGGCGGCGGCCAAGTCGAGCCCGCACCTGGAAGTGTTCCGCAAGAAGGGCATTGAGGTGGTGCTGCTGACTGATCGCGTCGACGAATGGATGCTGTCGTACCTGCGCGAATTCGACGGCAAGGAACTGGTGTCGGTGGCGCGCGGCGATCTGGACCTCGGTGCACTGGCCGACGAGGCCGAAAAGGCCGAGCAGGAAAAGGCCAGCACCGAATGGAAGGATGTGGTCGAGCGCGCCAAGTCGGTGCTGGAAGGCAAGGCCAAGGATGTGCGCGTGACGCTGCGACTGACCGAATCGGCCTCGTGCCTGGTGTCCGACGAAGGCGACATGAGCGGCTACCTGCAGCGGCTGCTCAAGCAGGCCGGTCAGAAAAGCCCCGATGCGCAACCGATCCTGGAGCTGAACCCGGAGCATGCGCTGGTCAGGAAACTGCGCGATGTGTCGGACGAAGCGGCGTTCGGCGACCGCGTGCGCGTGCTGTTCGATCAGGCGCTGCTGGCCGAAGGCGGCATGCTTGATGATCCGGCGGCTTATGTGCAGCGCGTGAATCGTCTGCTTGCCTGACGACCGTGACGCCACCACGAGGCGCCTGCGGGCGCCTCGTGGCTTTTTGGGAATCACCGATGTCCACGAAACGCTGCTTTCCCCCGGTGGTGGACCGCCACACCCGCGTGCTCGTGCTGGGTAGCTTGCCCGGAGAAGTCTCGCTGGCGCACTCGCAGTATTACGCGCACAAGCAGAACCGTTTCTGGCATCTGATGGGCGACGTGCTGGGCGTGGATTTGGTCGGGCTCGCCTACGACGCGCGCCTGGCGGCGCTGCGCAGGCATCGCGTGGGGCTTTGGGATGTGGTCGCCGAAGCGCGCCGCGATGGCAGCCTGGACAGCAATATCCGCGACCACCAGGGCAACGATCTGGTTGGGCTGATCGCCACGCTGCCCAAGCTGAGAGCCATCGCGTTCAATGGCGGGACGGCGGCGAAGATTGGTGAGCGCGCGCTGGGCGACCATGGCGACCAGCATGCGATCCTGAAGCTGCCCTCGAGCAGTCCCGCCTACACGCTCGCGTATGCGGACAAGCTGTTGGCATGGCAGGCACTGCGCGAGTGGCTGGCCTGAGCGCGCGCCGACCTGCCCGTCGCAGGTTCAATCGGCCTTCGGCTGCGTGGCGGCGTAGCTGGGCCGTGCGCGCATGACCGCGTGGCCGCGCCGGATATTGGGCCGCGTCTCCAGCAAGGCCTGGCTTTCCGGGAACATCCCCAGATACTCGACAATCGGCGCGAAGAACAGGTCGGCCATCGACAACGCATTGCCCACCAGGAAATCCCTGCCACCGTACGCCTGCTCCAGTACGTCTAGCTGTTTGGCCATTTCTGGCACGGCGGCGTCGATGGTTTGGCGGTCGGGCTGGCCGTTTTCCCCCTTCGGGAACACATACTGCAGCACATAGCGCCGCACCATGGTGTCGTAGGCGTGGCAGTTGATCAGGCTGATCCATTGCTCGCAGCGTGCGCGGGCGGTGGGGCCGGTCTGCGGAATCAGGTTGGTGCCGCCGAAGACCTCGTTGATATAGCTCAGGATCGCCCGCGTTTCGTAGAACTCGATCGGGCCATCGGCGAAGGCCGGTATGCGGCCGAACGGGTTGTGGGCGAGCAGGGCGTCGTCGCGCGGCGTTAGCGGATCCAGCGTGTAGCGCAGCCCTTTTTCCTCCAGCGCCAGCCGTACGGTGCGCACATAGGTGCTGCGCGCATCGCCGTAGACGGTCAACGTGGCGGCGCTGCCTTCCGAGTCCAGATAATCGACAAGGTTGTTGAACACCGACTGCCAGCCGCTGACATGCGAGTCGCGCATCGCCGCGTCGGGGAAGCCGCTGTGACGCATGTGCATGTGGGTGCCGCCGTCCTTGTCGGTCAGGGTCACTTCGATCAGCGTGCGCATGCCGGGCGGCAACTCCGCGCCGCCTTCCCATTCCCACGTGTAGGCCAGGAAATTGGCGCGGTCGAGCGTCTGGTATTCGCCATTGACGATGTGCTTTTCGCCATCCCGCGCGCCGATTACCAGTCGGTATGTCCCGCCCACCCGCGCGTCGGCGCGGGCTTCCAGCACGCTCATGCCGCGTGGGCAATGCCAGGTGGCCAGCGCGGCCTGATCGGTGAAGGCATCGAACACGCGATCGCGCGGGGCGCGGATCTGACGGGTCATTTCCAGATGAAAGGTCGCGGCTTCGCTCATGGCTTGTTCCCTTGCTTCGATGTGACATCGGTGTCGGATTGCGCCTGCTCGACAAAGGCAACGAGCCTGTCGAGGTTGTCCTCCCAGTACCGCCGGTAGGTTTCCAGCCAGCTGTACGCATCGCGCAGCGGGCCGGGACGCAGATGGCAGATGCGCCAGCGGGCGTTCACTTCACGCTCGATCAGTCCGGCATCGGCCAGCACCCGCAAGTGGCGCGAAATGGCCGGCGCTGACATGTCGAAGGGCCGCGCCAGTTCGCTGACCGGCGCTTCGCCCTGCGTCAGGCGCGCAAGAATCGCGCGGCGCGTCGGGTCCGCCAGGGCGGCGAAGATTGGCGATAGTGAGTCGTCGTCGAGGGGCATGCCGTCATTTAACGCAATGGTTAAATGACACGCAAGCGCTGTTACAACTTGGATCGGAGGGGAATCGGACGGGGGCGCGGAGGGCGGATTGCGCCGGGGCAGGGACCGACCAAAACGGCCGGTCCCGAGGGAAAAAACGCCGAATCGTCAGGCCGTGGTGTTGACCATGTTGCCGGTGCTGGAGCCGGTTTCCTGCTGATACGCTTCGGACAGTTTGACCATCGCGTCGGACAGGGCCGCCTGGGTGGTGGAGACGGCGGCCTGCGCGGTGGCGACTCGGGCGGCCTTGGTCTGCTCGTCGGTCTTGGCGCTCTGTGCGGCCTGCAATTGCTGCATTTGCACGGCCAGTTGCTTCTGCAGCGTCTCGATCTGCTGCTTCAGCGCCTTGATGACGGCCGATTCGCTGTCATCGCTGCTGCTATCGGCCGCGCCCGTGCCGCCGGCGCCGCCGGCCTTGCCCGCACCGGCCGGCGCGGCAATGCGGCCGCTTGCGTCGACCGACGCGGTGGACGAGTCGGAAGAGGTCGACGATGCGTTTACGCCGGTGGCCTGCGCGTCGGCGGCCTGCGCGGCGTCCGTGGTTGCGCTGAAACGGCGCGTGCTGGTGATTGCTGCGTCACTGGCTACGGTCACCTGCGGCGTCACGCTGCTGATGGATGTCATGTTGTTAGTCCATTCGAAGAAAGAGCCCACCCCCTTCTTCGGCCGGCCGCGCAAAAACTTTAGTGCTGTAGCCGGGGTCTTACCGGCTTCTGTCACAATCGCGGCCAGGCCGGCGCTGCCAAAGGTTGTTGGCGTCGTCCTGCATCCCGTCCATTCAATCGGATCGTTCTGCTATGTCTTCTCTTGGTATCGGCGGCATTGGCCTGCACGTGATCGTGGCGATCTTTTTCGCCGTGCATGCAGTGCGCACGCACCAGAACATGTACTGGCTGCTGCTGCTGTTCGTGTTTCCCGGCCTCGGCAGCATCGTTTATTTCTTTGCGGTCTACTTGCCGGGCTTGCGCCAGTCGCGCGGTGCGCGTGCGGCGTCGCGGGCCATTCAGCAGATTGTCGACCCGCATCGCGCCGTGCGCGACGCGCGCGAGGCCTTTGACCGGGCGCCTACCGTGGATCACCGCATGCGCCTGGGCGCGGCGCTGCTCGATGCCGGCAACGCGGCCGAGGCGCTGGAGCACTATCAGGCAGCGGCCAACGGCCCCTTTGCCTCGGACCCGGCGCTGCTGGAAGGGCTGGCGCGCGCGCAGGTGGTCACCGGCCGCCATGCCGATGCTCAAGCCACGCTGGAGCGCCTGTTTGCGGCCCATCCGCTAGCGCGCAATCAGGCCGAGCCGTCGTTACTGTATGCTCGCGCGCTGTCCGCCCTCGGCGCGCCGGGCACGCGTGAAGCGTTTGAGCGCGCGCTGACCTGCGCCAGCGATGCCGCGGCGCGGTGTCTGTTTGCCGACTGGCTGAGCCGCCAGCCCGACGCTGCCGATCGCGAGCGCGCCACGGCGCTTTATACCGAGATCGTGCATGATGCGCGCCATTGGCCGCGCCACGCACGCGAACACAATCTTGAATGGCTGCAGCGCGCGCAAGCCGCGTTGGGCCAATGATTCGCGCCCTTGGCGCACTTCTTTCATCTATGACGCTTCTGAAACGCAAATCGATCGAGGCCGCGGCTTCGCGCCGTCCCGCGCGTGGTGACCGTGAATCCTCGCGTAAGAATATTTCCAAGAACGCCGAAGAAAAGCGCATGACGCCGCGTTTCGCGCCGGTGACATTTTCCGAAATGGATGGCGTGCGTTATCTGCATTTCGGTACCGAATGGGTGCAGGGTGCGATGCGGCTGCGCAAGCCCGAGTCCATCGAACTCGAATACGCACAGCAGATGATGGCGTGGCTGCTGTTCCTGTCGCCCGCTCAGGCCGGTTTCCACGTCGCGCAGTTGGGGCTGGGCGCCGCGGCGTTGACCAAATTCTGCTATCGCCATTTTGCGAAGGCAAAGGTCACCGCGGTGGAACTGAATCCGGCTGTGATCGTGGCGGGCCGCAGCATGTTCGGCTTGCGCGAGGACGATGCGCGCCTGACGGTGCGCGAGCAGGATGCGTGGGACTACGTGATGGACGCCGCCAGCACGGAATCGATCGACGCCTTGCAGGTGGATCTGTACGACGCCACCGCGCGGGGCCCGGTGCTCGATACGACGGCGTTCTATCGTGCCTGCCGCCGCGTGCTGAAATCGCCGGGCGTCATGACGATCAACCTGTTTGGCGACCACGACAGCTTCCCGAAAAACATCGAGCGCATTTGCGATGCCTTCGACAATCGGGTGCTGGTCTTTCCCGAGGTGCACGACGGCAATATCATCGCGCTGGCCTTTAACGGGCCGGCCATCGACGTGTCGTGGGAAGCGCTGCAGGCGCGGGCAGATGTGATCGAACTATCGACCAAGCTGCCCGCCAGGGACTGGGTGAAGAAGCTGCGCGCGGCAAACGCACGGCAGGAAGAGCGGCTGGTGATCTGACGCTTCCGCCCCGGAGGGGCGTGGCGTCACGTCACAGATAGACCAGCGTGAAGGTGGCCAATCCGTCGATCGGGATGTCCGTGGTCAGGTCGGGAAGTTCGGATTTGGGAGCCACACCAAGGCCGATCTTGAAGGGCTGCGAAATGGTGGTGTAGGCCTCTGGCGCAGCCTGGCTAATCGGTGACCAACTGACGAGCATGCTCTGTGGGGTGATCAGTGAATCGGTTCCGTAGCGCGATTCGTCTGCCCACGTTGCCCCTTGGTCCAGCGACTTGGAGGGGGAGACCGAGGCGCCGTCCGCGGTAGGCTCGGTCAGGTAGAGCACATAGGCGCCGACTTTCTTGCCATCGACGCTCCCTACTCCAAAGAAATTGCCAGACCAACCGCGACCCAGAAGAATAGGATTGGCATCGGGATTGGCCGTGCCGGCGCGATCATCGGTGGCTGTCAGCCCGACCCGTGTTGGCGCCTCGCAGGTAATGGTGGCGGTGCCGGTTTTCTCGCCAATATCTGTGCCGCCTGTCGCATTGAGCGAACTGGCGCGAATGTTGCCGAAATCGATTTGGCCGTCGTCGGACAGTGTTATCGAACAGGCGGATGGGCGGATAACGCCCTTGACGGTAAGGTCTGCGGTTTCGGCGGCGTGAGCCCCAAGCGAGGCGAGGCCGAGCAGCGTTGAGAGGGCGACGATGCGAAGAGTTGATTTCATTTTGACTACCTACTTATTTGCGTTGAGTCTCCGGAAGGTTAGTCACTGCACCGGCATGGAAACATGGCCGGTTCTTGAATGGCAGAAGCCTTCCGGGCAATCGCGAATCCGGGGCGCTGACGCGCCTCGAATTCGCGATTTACATTACAGATAGACCAGTGTGAATGTGGCCAGCCCGTCGATGGGGATGTCCGTGGTCAGGTCGGGCAGTTCGGATTTTGGGGCCACGCCAAGTCCGATCTTGAACGGCTGCGAAATGACGGTATAGGCTTCTGGCGTAGCTTGGCCGCTGGGTGACCAACTGATTAGCGTGCTCTGTGGGCTGACCAGAGAGTTGCCACCGTAGGCCGTTACTTCGGCCCACGTGGCGCCTTGGTCTGACGACCTGGATGGGGAGATCGTGGCGCCATCCGCAGTAGGCGGCACCAGATCGAGCGTATAGGCCCCGACGTTCTTGCCATCGACGCTTCCTACCCCAAAGAATGTGTCAGACCAACTGCTATCCAAAGAAATGGGATTGGCATTGGGATTGACCGTGCCCGCGCGATTATCCGTGGCCATTAGCCCGATCAGCGTGGGCGCCTCGCAGGTAATGGTGGCGGTGCCGGTCTTTTCGCCTAGGTTTGTGCCGCCCGTCTCGTTGAGCGAACTGGCAGCAATGGTGCCGAAGTCGATCTTGCCGTCGTTGGACAGTGTTATCGAACACGCGGACGGGCGGATGACCCCCTTGACGGTAAGGTCTGCGGTCTCCGCGGCATGAGCCCCAAGCGAGGCAAGGCCGAGCAGCGATGAAAGAGCGGCAATTCGGAATGCAGATTTCATTTGTGACAACCTTTGAGGAGTTGTTGAAAGCTCCTGAAGATTAATCACAGGTTGGTCGCCATGACATCGCTGTACGGCCAATTGCCGAAGTTACCCATGCGTCGCGCAAGGTGCGCTCAATTTCCTCCGATTGCCGCCCCGTCCCTCACTCCTTGTGGAAGAACTGCGCGAGCGACCATTCGTCCGTGCGCGCCTCATAGCGCAGCCCACGCCGCATCGCCCACATCGCCAACTGGCTGTGCGACGGAATGATCGCGTGATCTTCCAGCGCAAACCTGGCGGCGGCGCGCGCGTTGGCTTCGCGGTCCTTTTCGCTCGACACCGTGGTCAGCGATTTCTCGATCAACTGGTCAAGCTTGGGATTGCTGTACTTCCCCCAGTTCCATGTGCCGTAGCCGGTCTTCGGGTCTGGCGTGCCGGTGATCGAGCGTAGTGCAACGTCTGCTGCGGCCGAACCCCAGCCCAGCATCTGGAACGAGAACTCGCCCTGACGCGCGCGCGTGAAGTAGCTGGCGACGGGCAGCGTTTCCACCTTGGTCTGGATGCCGATGCGCGTCAGCAAGCCTGCCGTGGCTTGCGCGACCTGTGCATCGTTCAGATAGCGATTGTTGGTGGCGTGCAGCGTCAGGCCGAAGCCGTCGGGATAGCCGGCCGCGGCCAGCAGCTTCTTCGCGCCTTCCGCGTCGAATGCGTCCGGCTTGGTGCCCGGATGACCGAAAATCTGCGGCGAGACGATTGACGATGCCGGTACCGCCAGGCCTTCCATGATGCGTTTGACGATCGCATCGCGATTCAGCGCCTTGCTGATCGCCGCCCGTACTCGTGCATCCTTGAACGGATTCTTGCCGAGCGGCTTGCCGGCCTTGTCCGTGATGAACGGCGAATTGTCGCGCCACTGATCCATCTGCCAGAAAATGGTGCGCCACGACACGGTCTGCTCGATCTTGAATTTGTTGTTTTGCTTGAGCTTGGCGACGTCGGCGGCCGGCACGCTTTCGATCACGTCGACATCGCCAGCCAACAGTGCGGCGGTCCGCGCGCCGTTGTCGGTAAGAATGCGAAATACTGCGCGGTCGAATTCTGGCTTGGGTCCCCAGTAGTCGGGATTGCGCGTCATCACAATTTCCTGGCCCCGCGCAAAGCGCACAAACTTGTACGGCCCCGTGCCGATCATCGCTTTGCCGGAATCGAAGTCAGCCTGGTTGAGGTCCGCGGCGATCTTCTTCGGCATGATCGGCACGCTATTCAGATCATTGGCCAGATTGGCGTAATTTGGCACGTTCATCGTCAGACGTAGCGTCAGCGCGTCGGGTGTATCGATGCGGGCGATGGGTTTGGTATAGCTGGTGAACGATCCCGGCGCGTTGGTCAGTTTCTCCGGGCGTTCCAGCGATGCCTTGACATCCTCGCTGGTGAATGGCGAGCCGTCGTGCCATTTCACATTGGGACGCAGCTTGATTTCCCAGGTGATCGCGTTGACGGGCTTCCACGACAACGCCAGGCCGGGGATGTAGCGCGCGTTCTTGTCCATGAACACCAGCGACTCGAAGATGTGAAGCGCGATGGCGTTATTGGGACCCGCGTTGTTCCAGTGCGGATCCATCGAGGTCACGTCGGCCGCCAGACCGATGCGCAAGTCTTCGGCATGCGCGGCCTGCGCCGGCAAGAGCATCAGCGCGGCGGCGCCCAGCGTAATGGATAGGGTGGCTTGCAGCAGCGTGCGGCGGATCATAAGCGGGCTCCTCGTACGGTGTGGGTCGCGGTGGTACGCAATATGCGCGCTATTGTGCCGTCAAATGTACTTGAATGCCCGATACCTTTGAAGACTCTGACAGGTCAGGGGCCGCCGCGCAATGGCGCGTTGCGCTACGGAGGTGTCCGTCGATCTGCCCATCCGACCGTTGCCCGATGCGGGGGCGGCGGCGGGCATAAAAAAACCCGCCGGGCTGTGGCGGGTTTTCTGTCTGGCGCAGCGCTTCAGTGGAACAGCGGCTGCTGCGTCGGCGCGTCCTCGGGCAGCTCGGCGTGCACGATTTCACCTGAGCGGTCCGCGTACAGCGGCGTGCCGCAATCCTCGCAGTATTCCGGATCGAACAGTGCGGCGTGGCGGAAGATATCCTCCACGCCGGCGTTGCGCAGTTCCTCGCAGATCTGTTCCACGGGATTGCCTTTCTCTTCGGCGTCGATCTCACCGGATTCGCGGCCGTACACGGGCCAGACGATGCCGTAGATCACTTCCTTTTCGCCGCGCATGGTAAATCCCACGCGGTATTCCTCCACCACTTCCTCGCCAAAGCCAGCCACCACGGCGGCCAGCTGGCCCGCTGGTACATCGAGCGTGCCGCACAGGTAGTTGACGGCCGCGCGCACGGTCAGCGGACGGATGCTCTTGTCCGATTCGCGGCACGACAGGAAGAAGGCGTCCGGCAGCAGCAGTTCGAACTCGCAGCCGGGCAACAGCACCGCAACGGTCGGCTGCACCTGGTTGCGCCATTGTTCGAGGCAGGTCGATCGCTCGGCGTGGTGTTCCTTGGCGTCTTCCTGCCAGCGGAACAGCGCGCCTTCATGCGGCGCCACCACGACGGCCAGCAGATAGCGTGGATCGGCCAGGATCGGCGCCGTCTCGGGCAGATCGCGCAGGTCTACCTTGGGCACCGTGCCGGCCAGCGCGGCCGACGCCAGTTTGTGCGTCAGCGCAAAGGTGTCGCTGTGGCTGCGCGGCAGTTGGTCGATGCTGTACAGGTAGGGCGACAGCGCGACCTTGGTGTCGGTGGCCAGCACGTGCGCTTGCAGGTGCACCGCCAGCGACTGCGCCAGCTCGGGCTTGAGCGCGCCGGACGGGATGGCATAGCGGGTATGGGCCAGGATCGGCGCGGCAATCAGCAGTACGTCATGCTGCACGCCGTCGATCTCAATGGCGGCCGATTCGGCCAACGTCTCGGCCTGTTCAGCCAGCACGTCGGATGCATCGGCATTGTGCTTGAACAGGTGTTCGAGCGCCGCATCGAGCGCGGTCTGGCTGCCGTTCTTCAGCAGGCGATGGAGCCGTTGAGACAACCGGCGCTCCCAATACCCATCCTCCATGCGGCTGCCGGATGCGTCGAGAGCGAGCGCATCGGCCACCAGTCGCTCGGCGTCTGGCGAGAGTCGGGGAGAAGACTTTGGGCGAAAACCTGCCATAAGTAGAGGACGTCCGTTTTTTCGTAAAACGGTATTCTACTCGCTGCGTTGACAGCCGCAGTCCACCGTAACCCTCGAATCGACGAGTCTGGCGAGTTTATTTTTGTGCGGCTGGGGCGTGCGTTTCCGTGCCGTGCGATTCGCCGGCCATCGACACCTCGCCGCCGCCCTTGGTCAACAGGTAAAGGCAGGCGCCCGCGACGACGACGAATGCGATCAGAATCTTGGCCATGTGATGTCTCCAGTAGGTATTGGTTTGGCGCTGGATGCGTGGAGACGAGTCTGGCAGCGCAGGCTTGCGCGGAACTTACGCGTCGGGGTGGGGAATACCCGCGCCCGCCCGACCATCCGGCCGCGCGCCCATGAAAAAAACCGCCGCCCCGGTTACCCGGGCGCGGCGGCCTGTGAGCCAGTCGGGCCGGCACGCGCCGGCCTGGCGGACGCTTAAGCGGCCAGGAGCTGGCGCAGCACGAACGGCAGGATGCCGCCGTGGTTGTAGTAGTCCACCTCGATCGGTGTGTCGATGCGCAGCAGCACCGGCACGCGTTGAGTGTCGCCATTGGCGCGATGGATCACCAGCACCACGTCCTGCTGCGGCTTCAGATCGCCTTCGATGCCTTCCACGTCGAAGGTTTCGTTGCCGATGATGCCCAGCGACTGCGCGCTGTCGCTGCCCTTGAACTGCAGCGGCAGCACGCCCATGCCCACCAGATTGGAGCGGTGGATCCGCTCGAAGCTGCGCGCGATCACGGCCTTGACGCCGAGCAACTGCGTACCCTTGGCCGCCCAGTCGCGCGACGAGCCCGTGCCGTATTCCTCGCCGCCAAACACGACGGTGGGCGTGCCTTCGGCGACGTACTTCATCGCCGCGTCGTAGATCGACATTTCCTCGCCGGTCGGCTGGTGCAACGTAAGCCCACCTTCGACGCGCGATCCGTCGGCCTTTGGCGGAATCATCAGATTCTTGATGCGCACGTTGGCGAAGGTGCCGCGCATCATCACCTCATGATTGCCGCGGCGCGAGCCATAGCTGTTGAAGTCCGCCTTGAGCACGCCATGCGCCAGCAGGTACTTGCCGGCCGGCGAGGTGTCCTTGATCGAGCCGGCCGGGGAAATATGGTCGGTCGTCACGGAATCGCCGAACACGCCCAACGCACGCGCGCCGCGGATGGTCACCGATTCGGTGCTCGGCGTCATCGTGAAGTCCTGGAAAAACGGCGGCTCCGCAATGTAGGTCGATTTCGGCCAGTCGTAGACCTGTCCCTTGGTGCCCTTGATGTTGGCCCACAGCTTGCTGGGCTTCTTCACCTGCTCGTAGTTGCCCTTGAAGGTCTTGGCATCCATCGCAAACTTCAGCAGCGCGTGGATTTCCTCGGAAGTCGGCCAGATATCGCCGAGCCAGATGTCGCGCCCGTCCTTGCCCTTGCCGACCGGCTCGGTCATCAGGTCGCGCGTGATCGTGCCGGCGATGGCGTAGGCCACCACCAGCGGCGGCGACGCCAGGAAGTTGGCGCGGATATTCGGGTGGATCCGCGCTTCGAAATTGCGGTTGCCCGACAACACGGCGGCGGCCACGATGTCGTTCTGCACGATCGCTTCGTTCAGCGCGGGCGTGAGATCCCCGGCGTTGCCGATGCAGGTGGTGCAGCCGTAGGCGGTGACGCCGAAGCCGAGCTTTTCCAGATACGGCAGCAGGCCCGCGGCGGTCAGGTATTCGGTGACGACCCGGCTGCCAGGCGCCAGCGAAGTCTTGATATGCGGCGCCACGTTGAGGCCCGCTTCGACGGCCTTCTTGGCCAGCAGGCCGGCCGCCAGCAGCACGCTCGGATTCGACGTATTGGTGCACGACGTGATGGCTGCTATCAGCACGTCGCCATTCTTGACCTTCACGCCGTCGGCGTTGGTGTATTCCTTGTCCAGGTCCGCAGCGTCCTTGTTGAAACCGTTCTCGGCCACCGGCTTGCTGAACAGCGAGGCGAACGTGCTTTTTACGTGGCCGATCTCGATACGGTCTTGCGGACGCTTCGGGCCGGCCAGCGACGGGGCCACGGTGCCCAGGTCCAGCGTCAGCGTCTTGGTGTAGTCGATCTCGCCGGCCTTCGGCACGCCAAACAGGCCCTGGGCGCGGAAGTAGCCTTCAAATGCGGCGATTTCCTCGTCCGTGCGTGCCGTGCCGCGGAAGTATTCGATAGTCTTTTCGTCGACCGGGAAGAAGCCCATCGTGGCGCCGTATTCCGGAGCCATGTTGCCGATGGTGGCGCGGTCCGGCGTGGTCAGGCTGGCGGTGCCCTCGCCGAAGAATTCGACGAACTTGCCGACCACCTTCTCACGGCGCAGCATTTCGGTGATCGTCAGCACCAGGTCGGTGGCGGTTACGCCTTCGCGCAGGCGGCCCTTCAGTTCCACGCCGACCACGTCGGGAGTCAGGAAGTACACCGGCTGGCCCAGCATGCCGGCTTCGGCCTCGATGCCGCCGACGCCCCAGCCCACCACGCCGATGCCGTTGATCATCGTGGTGTGCGAATCGGTGCCGACCAGCGTGTCCGGATAGTAGACGCCGTCCTTCTTGTGCACGCCGCGCGCCAGGTATTCCAGATTCACCTGGTGGACGATGCCGAAGCCCGGCTGCACCACGCCGAAGGTGTCGAATGCCTGCATGCCCCACTTCATGAACTGGTAGCGCTCGTTGTTGCGCTGGAATTCCAGTTTCATGTTCAGATCCAGCGCGTTCTTCTCGCGGAAATAGTCGATCTGCACGGAATGGTCGACCACCAGGTCGACCGGCACCAGCGGCTCGATCTGCTTGGGGTTCTTGCCCATTTTCTCGGCCACATTGCGCATGGCCGCCAGATCGGCCAGCAACGGTACGCCGGTGAAGTCCTGCAGCACCACGCGCGCCACCACGAAAGGAATCTCATCCACGCGGTCGCCGTCGGGCTTCCAGTGGGCCAGTTGCCTGACGTGTTCTTCCGTGACCTTCTTGCCGTCGCAGTTGCGCAGCACCGATTCCAGTACCAGCCGGATCGACACCGGCAGGCGCTCGATCTTCACGCCAAGCGCCTTGCCCAGTTGAGGCAGCGAATAGTACTGGCCGGAGCCGCCGGTGGCGAGCTTGAATTCCTTGAGGGTGTTATTGAGGTTGTGGGGCATTGCCTGACTCCAATCGAGGGATGACGCGGGAGATGCTCTTCTTCTTGATACCCCGGTACGCGAAAGGGTTCCGCCGCTGACCATGCGGCGCGGCCGACCGGCCCGGTCGCACACCGTTGACAAACATTCGGTTCAGGCCGCGCGGCGCCATCGGTCAGGCGCCGCGCGGGTAAGGCAAGACTTCGACTTTACTGCTTCGGCGCGGGTTGTGCACCGGGCTGCTGACCTTCGGTCGGCTGGGCGGCCGGCTGCGACGGCGCCACCAGCAGCGGCGTGGCCACCGGCGCGCGCAGCGCACCGGCCTGCGTCGGCGCGGAGCCGCCGGCCTGCATGTCGGCGTTCTGGCATTCGTCGGCCAGGCGCTGGCCCAGGTTGCGGTTGAACAGCATGGCCTTGGACGGGATCACGACCAGGTCCAGGCCCGACGCGGCGTCGAAGTAACGGTCGGCGCCCGTGACGGTGGATTGGCGCGGCAGGCGGTAGTTCTTGCCTTGCCAGTGCACGGTCAGAACCTCGTCACGGAGCATGTTGCCGTTGATCCAGATGGCGTTGCCCAGCTCGCATTGCCACTTTTCGCCCGACGGCTCCACGGGCGCGGCGGCGGCTGCGGCGGTGGACTTCTTGGCGGGCGCTTTCTTGGTCTTGGTGGCGGCAGGCTTCTTGGCAGGTTCCTGGGCCAGCGCGGCGCCGGCAGTGGTCAGGGTCAGGGCGCCAAGGCAGGCCGCCAGCACGAGTTGTTTCATTGTGGATTCCTTCCGGATTGCTAAATGATCAAGGGGGCTCGTTATAGTGAAACCGTCGGGGGTAAAGCTGGGATGTTACGTGCACGCCCCGGCAACTTTCCGCCGCTATTCTCTACGATTTGTCTGACTGGGCGAAGTCTGACTTCCATTGGTTACACAATCGCCGGCAGTCGGTTCGTCATCGGCCACTTGGCGCCAGAAATGAGCAGTGTGCGCATGCATGGCGGCCAGGGGAGGCGGGTCAATCGAAGAAAAGCTCGGCGACAGGCGGGGGCAGCGGGGTGCCGGTGGCGTGGGCGCGTTGCAGCAGCGACCAGTAGTACCGATAGCTGGCGCGGTCGTGCAGTTGTCCATCATGCCGGATCGGCGCCCAGCTGTTTTCGTGCGCGGCCAGAAGAATCTGACTGGCGGCGCCGATCTCGCGGTCGCTGGGCCGGAACGCCGCCACGATCGGTTCGATCTGGCCCGGATGGATGCTCC
Organism: Cupriavidus pauculus; assembly: GCF_008801835.1. Classification (GTDB taxonomy): domain Bacteria; phylum Pseudomonadota; class Gammaproteobacteria; order Burkholderiales; family Burkholderiaceae; genus Cupriavidus; species Cupriavidus pauculus. The sequence continues at coordinate 40,059 of NZ_VZOW01000033.1, forward strand.
ATTTGCGCAGGTAGCCGAATTCGGCGCGCGCTCGATGCGCGTCGTCGCCTGCGCGCTGCGGCGTATCGATGTCGGTGCTGACGTTGTGCGACGGCACCTTGCCGTGGCGGTGGCACGCGGCCGAGATCTCCAGCATGGCGCGCCGGATCAGCGGGTGCTCGAACTGCTCGGGCGAGCGCATCGCCTCGCCCGGAATCGCGCCGTGGTGTGCCGAAACAAAATCCATCAGCCCGAAGCTCAGGCATTCCACCTGGACCAGCGCGGCGATATCGAATGCCTGCTCGAGCGCGGCATGCGTTTCGATCAGGACATGGATCGGAATGTGACGTGCGATGCCTGCGGTGCGAGCAACCTGATTGACGTGATCGGTCACGCGCGCCACTTCCACCACGTCGGTCACCTTGGGGATCACCACATAGGCGAGACGGGCGCCGGCGGCTGCCACCAGGATGTCGATGTCCTCGCGCCAGCTGGCGTGGCTGGGATCGTGGATGCGCACGCCGACGCGGTTGTACGCATTGTCGGCACCGTTGATCAGTTGCGCACACAGTTGGGCGTGCTCGCGTTCGAGTCCGACGGCCGCGCCGTCTTCGCAATCGAACGTGATGTCGAAAATGGGGCCAAGCGAACGTTGCAGCGCCAGCGATTTGCGCATCAGCTTTTCGCTGCCCGCATAGTGGTCGCAGACCGGCAGTTGCACCGGGATGGCTTCGCCCTGGAACAAGACCTCGGATGGATGCACGTTGATATAGCGATGAAGCGAAGGAGGTGGCTAGGAATTTCCGGTTGCCCAAACAAAAACCGGGGTCCGCGCCGATTCTTCAATCGATGCGGACCCCGGTTTCATCGAGCGGAAGGCTCTAAAGAATCAGCCCAGCAGGTGTTGCACGCCGGCACGCTCTTCTTCCAGTTCCTTGAGCGTGATGTTGATCTTTTCCTGGCTGTAGGCGTCGATTTCCAGGCCTTGCACGATTTCGTACTTGCCGTTGGCCGTGGTCACCGGGTAGCCGAACATGACGTCCTTGGGAATGCCGTATTCGCCGTTCGACGGGATGCCCATCGTGACGACCTTGCCGTTGCTGCCCAGCACCCAGTCATGCACGTGGTCGATCGCAGCGTTGGCTGCCGAAGCTGCCGACGACAGGCCGCGCGCCTCGATGATGGCGGCGCCGCGCTTGCCAACGGTCGGCAGGAACACGTCGTTGTTCCACACCGGATCGTTGATCAGGTCCTTGACGCTCTTGCCGTCCACGGTGGCGTAGCGGTAGTCGGCGTACATCGTCGGGCTGTGGTTGCCCCACACGAACATCTTCTCGATCGACGACACCGGCTTGCCGGTCTTGGCGGCGATCTGCGACAGGGCGCGGTTGTGGTCCAGGCGCAGCATGGCCGTGAAGTTCTCGCGCTTCAGGTTCGGCGCGCTCTTCATGGCGATGTAGGCGTTGGTGTTGGCCGGGTTGCCCACCACCAGCACCTTGACGTCGCGGCTGGCGACTTCGTCCAGTGCCTTGCCCTGCACCGTGAAGATCTGGGCGTTGGCTTCGAGCAGGTCCTTGCGCTCCATGCCCTTGCTGCGCGGACGGGCGCCAACCAGCAGGGCGACGTCGGCATCCTTGAAGGCGACCTTGGGGTCATCGGTGATGACCACGCCGGCCAGCAGCGGGAACGCGCAGTCTTCCAGTTCCATCACCACGCCCTTGACGGCGGCCTGGGCTTGCGGGAGGTCGAGCAGTTGGAGGATGACCGGCTGGTCTTTGCCGAGCATGTCGCCATTGGCGATGCGGAACAGCAGGGAATAGCCGATCTGGCCAGCGGCGCCGGTGACTGCGACGCGCATTGGGGCTTTAGCCATGAGTAAGTCTCCAAACGAAAAGAGGGGGGTAACCGGTCGGTGGCAACAGGCCATTCGGACATGTGTCTGGCCGGCGCTTCACCGGATGCTGGTTCGCGTGTCGCCACGGGCAGGCGGGCATCCGCCGCGAGCCCGCGGCGCTGCATCTGACCGGCGACGAGGAGCGCGCGGGCCATGAACAGGCGTCGAGGGCGACAAGGCGTAAGTCTACTACTGCTATGTGGTGCGCCGCATCCGGGAGGTGTCGGAAATTCAGAGGCGATGGCCCCGGGGCCAGACCAACCGGCGGCGGCGGCGCGGACTGCGCGAGTGTAGGGTGAGCCCTGATTGATGTCAATTCATATGTCTTATATAAGACATAAGACATTTCATAGCGCGCTGGACGCGATTCTGGCTTTTGTGGTTGAATCCGGCCTATGTCATCCCTGCCTACGTCCCCGTCCGCCGCGCACGCCAATGGCTCGCCGGAAACGGTCGCCCCCCAGAGCGGCGCCGGGACGCAGCCGTCCCCCAGTTCTCAGGCCGCGCCGTCAGGCGCCACGCCGTCTCCCACCTTCAGTCCGCTCTACCAGCAGATCAAGGCCCTGATCATGCAAAGCCTGCAGACGGGCGAGTGGAAGCCGGGCGAAATGATTCCGAGCGAGATGGACCTGGCGGCCCGCTACAAGGTCAGCCAGGGCACGGTGCGCAAGGCCATCGACGAGTTGGCGGCCGACAATCTCGTGGCGCGCCGGCAGGGCAAGGGCACCTTCGTGACCACCCATCACGAGGATGTGGTCAAGTTCCGTTTTCTGCGTCTGGTGCCGGACGAGGGCGAGCCCCACTATGGCGCCAGCCGCGTGCTCGAATGCAAGCGCCTGCGCGCGCCGGCCGAGATCGCGCGCCTGCTGGACATCCGCACCGGCGACAGCGTCGTGCAGATCCGCCGCGTGCTGACGTTTTCCAATGAAGCGACGGTGCTCGACGAAATCTGGCTGCTGGGTGCCAATTTCAAGGGCCTGACGGCCGAGAAGCTCAACGAGTGGAAGGGTCCGATGTACGCGCTGTTCGAAGCCGAGTTCGGCACGCGGATGATTCGCGCCACGGAAAAGATTCGTGCGGTGGCCGCCGACGATACCGCCGCGGAACTGCTTTCCGTCGCGGTCGGCTCGCCGTTGCTGTCGGTCGAACGTGTGTCGTTCACCTATGGCGATCGCCCGGTGGAAGTCCGCCGTGGCCTGTATGTCACGACGCGCCACTATTATCAAAACGACTTGAGTTGATGCGTAATGGCAATGCCAGGGCAGTCCCGTTCGCTGATTATTGCCGTGCGTATATGGGACATTCGCCAACCATTGTCGTTAGTGAATGGAATAGCGCGATTTTTCGCATCCGGCATGGTGCGCGCATTGTCGCGTGCGATTGTCGGGCACGCCGCGCTGGTGCGCGATAGGCGAAAATTATTGGTGCGCTGCGCAACAAAGGCGCTAAAATCACGTCGATTTGCTCCACTGCATCCATTTGCATTCAGCGTTACCCACGCGCCCGATGCAATACGGTGCACAGACGGTACCCGTAGTGACGCACCGGTGCAATCGGGAGCAATGGCAGTGTCGTTCTTTTGCAGTTTTCTTTTCACAGCAAATGGGGTCTCGCATGGCTGAAGCCGCCAAACAAGCCAGGCCGGAATTCCGGAACATCGGTATCGCGCAAATCTCGCGCTACCGTTTGCCCTGGGCCGGCAAGGTATCCATCCTGCATCGCGTAAGCGGCGCATTGATGTTTCTCCTCCTTCCTTTCGTTCTGTACCTGTTCGAGCAGAGCGTCACTTCCGAACTGAGCTACGCGAAGTTCTCGGCCCTGCTGTCCAACGGCTTTGTCAAGCTGGTAATCCTGGCGCTGATCTGGGGTTATCTGCATCACTTCTGCGCCGGTATCCGCTTTCTGCTGCTCGACGTCCACGTCGGCGTGTCGAAGCCTGCCTCGGCCACCTCGGCCAAGGCCGTGCTGATCGTCAGCCTGCTGCTCACCCTGGTTTTCGGGCTGAAGCTATTCGGCCTGTTCTGAGGAGAATCACGGTGGCAAATAACAATATCGGTCCCAAGCGTCTTGTCGTCGGTGCCCATTACGGCCTGAAAGACTGGCTCGCGCAACGCGTTACCGCCGTCATCATGGTGGTCTTCACCGTGGTGCTCGCCGTGGCGTTTCTCGCCTTCGGCAATCCTTCGTACGAAGGCTGGTCGGGTCTCTTCGCCAATCAATGGATGAAGCTCCTGACGTTCTTGACCATCCTGTCGCTGCTCTATCACGCCTGGTTTGGCGTGCGCGATATCTGGATGGACTACGTGAAGCCGATGGCCGTGCGCCTTCTGCTGCAAGTTCTTACGATTCTGTGGCTCGTCGGTTGTGCGGGCTACGCTGCTCAGATTCTCTGGAGGGTGTAATAAATGGTCGCAGTCAAGACTGGATTGCCGCGTCGTAAATTTGACGTGGTCATCGTCGGGGCGGGCGGCGCTGGGATGCGCGCATCCCTCCAGCTCGCAGAAGCCGGCCTGAACGTGGCCGTGCTGTCGAAGGTTTTCCCGACCCGTTCGCACACCGTTGCGGCACAGGGCGGCATCGGCGCCTCGCTCGGCAACATGAGCGAGGACAACTGGCATTTCCACTTCTACGACACCATCAAGGGCTCCGACTGGCTGGGCGACCAGGACGCCATCGAGTTTATGTGCCGTGAAGCGCCGAAGGTCGTGTACGAGCTCGAACATTTCGGTATGCCGTTCGACCGTAATGCCGATGGCACGATTTACCAGCGTCCGTTCGGCGGCCACACCGCCAACTACGGCGAGAAGCCGGTGCAGCGCGCCTGCGCGGCAGCCGACCGTACCGGTCACGCGCTGCTGCACACGCTGTACCAGCGCAACGTGCGCGCCAAGACCCATTTCTTCGTGGAATGGATGGCACTGGACCTGATTCGCGACGAAGAAGGCGATGTGCTGGGCGTGACCGCGCTGGAAATGGAAACCGGCGAAGTTTATATCCTCGAAGCCAAGACCACGCTGTTTGCGACCGGCGGCGCCGGCCGTATCTATGCGGCTTCCACCAACGCCTTCATCAACACTGGCGATGGCCTGGGCATGGCGGCTCGCGCCGGCGTGCCGCTGGAAGACATGGAATTCTGGCAGTTCCACCCGACCGGCGTGGCCGGCGCGGGCGTGCTGATCACGGAAGGCGTGCGCGGCGAGGGCGGCATCCTGCGTAACAAGGATGGCGAGCGCTTCATGGAGCGCTATGCCCCGACGCTGAAGGATCTGGCGCCGCGCGACTTCGTCTCGCGCTCGATGGACCAGGAAATCAAGGAAGGCCGCGGCTGTGGCCCGAACGGCGACTACGTGCTGCTCGACCTGACGCACGTCGGCGCCGAGACCATCATGAAGCGCCTGCCGTCGATCCGCGAAATCGGCCTGAAGTTTGCCAACGTCGACGCGATCAAGGAACCGATTCCCGTGGTGCCGACCATCCACTACCAGATGGGCGGGATCCCGACGAACTTCCACGGCCAGGTCGTGGTGCCGAAGAACGGCAACCCGAACGAAGTGGTCAACGGCTTCTACGCGATTGGCGAATGCTCGTGCGTATCGGTGCATGGCGCCAACCGCCTGGGCACCAATTCGCTGCTGGATCTCGTGGTGTTCGGCCGCGCCGCCGGCAACCACATCATCGCCAACGCCGCGAAGCAGAAGGAACACAAGCCGCTGCCGGCCGACGCCGCCGATCGCGCGATGTCGCGTCTGGCCAAGCTGCAGGGCACGACGTCGGGCGAATACACGCAGGATGTGGCCAACGATATCCGCCGCAACATGCAATCGCACGCTGGCGTGTTCCGCACCCAGAAGCTGATGGACGAAGGCGTCGAGCGCATCCTCGAAGTAGCCGAGCGCGCCAACAACATCCATCTGAAGGACAAGTCCAAGGTCTTCAACACCGCGCTGGTGGAAGCCCTGGAAGTGGCCAATCTGGTGGAAGTGGCCAAGGCGACGATGATTTCGGCGGCAGCCCGCAAGGAATCGCGCGGCGCCCACGCCCACAGCGATTTCCCGAACCGCGACGACGAGAACTGGCTCAAGCACACGCTGTTCTACAGCGAAGGCAACCGCCTCGACTACAAGCCGGTAAAGATGCAACCGCTGACGGTGGAATCCGTTCCGCCCAAGGCCCGTACGTTCTAAGCCCGCGTCGTAGAGAAAACAGGACCCACAGAAATGAAGCGTATTTTCGAAGTCTACCGCTACGATCCGGACAAGGACGCCGCGCCCCGCATGCAGACCTACGAGGTCGAACTCGACGGTCACGAACGCATGCTGCTGGACGCCTTGGTCAAGCTGAAGAAGCTCGATGAAACCATTTCGTTCCGTCGTTCGTGCCGCGAAGGCGTGTGCGGATCGGACGCGATGAACATCAACGGCAAGAACGGCCTGGCGTGCCTGACGAACATGCGCGAGCTGCCGGACCGCATCGTGCTGCGTCCGCTTCCCGGCCTGCCCGTGGTGCGCGACCTGATCGTCGACATGACGAACTTCTTCAAGCAGTACAACTCGATCAAGCCGTTCCTGATCAACGACGAGCCGCCGCCCGAGAAGGAGCGTCTGCAGTCGCCGGAAGAGCGCGAGGAACTGGACGGCCTGTACGAGTGCATCTTGTGCGCCAGCTGCTCCACGTCGTGCCCGTCGTTCTGGTGGAACCCGGACAAGTTCGTCGGCCCGGCCGGCCTGCTGCAAGCCTATCGCTTCATCGCGGACACCCGCGATCAGGCCACGGGCGAGCGTCTGGATAACCTGAACGACCCGTACCGTCTGTTCCGTTGCCACAGCATCATGAATTGCGTCGATGTGTGCCCGAAGGGCCTCAATCCGACCAAGGCGATTGGCAAGATCAAGGAATTGATGGTTCGCCGCGCTGTTTAATCGGCCGGTATAAACTGCCTGTTGCGCCGGCCCCTGGCGCAACAGACAGTCTGCAGTTGATGTAAGCGGCGCGTCAGCCCGATGCGGTATCAATCGGGCCGCGCCGTTCAAAGAAGGCTGACCATGAGTCTTTCCACCACATTCTCCCATCAGGCCGATCCGCACAAGCGTGCCCGTCTGCGCTGGCGCGCCCGCCGCGGCCTCCTGGAGAACGACATCATCGTCGAACGTTTTTTCAACCGTTACGAGGAGAGCCTGTCCGATGAGGACGTGGCATCGCTGGGCGAGCTGTTCGAGCTCAGCGACAACGAGTTGATGGACCTGCTGCTTGTCCGCAAGGAGCTGGACGGTGAGCTCGACACGCCCCCGATGCAACGGGTACTCAGCCTGCTGCGTTCGGTCTGAGTTTGGTCAACACTATTATTCACAGTATTTGAAGGAACCGACATGACGCCGTCCGATGTGAAAGCCACGCTATCGTTTTCCGATGGTTCCCCCAGCGTTGAGCTGCCGATCTACAAGGGCACGGTAGGCCCGGACGTGATCGACATTCGCAAGCTGTACGGACAAACCGGCAAGTTCACCTATGACCCGGGGTTCATGTCGACCGCTTCGTGCAACTCCAAGATCACCTACATCGATGGTGACAAGGGCGAACTTCTGTATCGCGGCTACCCGATCGAGCAACTCGCGCAGAAGTGCGACCACCTCGAAACCTGCTACCTGCTGCTCAAGGGCGAGTTGCCCAACGCCAAGCAGAAGGAAGAATTCGTGAACTCGGTGATGAACCACACCATGGTTCACGAGCAGCTGCAATTCTTCCTGCGTGGCTTCCGCCGCGATGCCCACCCGATGGCCGTGCTGACGGGCCTGGTCGGTGCAATGAGCGCGTTCTACCACGATGCGATGGACATCGACGATCCGCACCAGCGCGAGATCTCGGCCATCCGCCTGATCGCCAAGATGCCGACGCTGGTCGCCATGGCGTACAAGTACAACATCGGCCAGCCGTACATCTATCCGCAGAACGACCTGTCCTATTCGGGCAACTTCATGCGCATGATGTTCGGCACGCCGTGCGCGCCTTACACCGTGAACCCGGTGCTGGAGCGCGCGCTGGACCGCATCTTCATCCTGCACGCCGATCACGAGCAGAATGCGTCGACGTCGACCGTGCGCCTGGCCGGTTCGTCGGGCACCAACCCGTTCGCCGCCATCGCCGCCGGCGTGGCCTGCCTGTGGGGCCCGGCACACGGCGGTGCGAACGAAGCCGCACTGAAGATGCTGGAAGAGATCGGCAGCGTCGACAACATCAACGAGTTCATCAAGCAGGTCAAGGACAAGAACTCGGGCGTGCGCCTGATGGGCTTTGGCCACCGCGTGTACAAGAACTACGATCCGCGCGCCAAGCTGATGCGCGAAACCTGCCACGAAGTGCTGGAAGAGCTGGGCCTGCACAACGACCCGCTGTTCAAGCTGGCCATGGAGCTGGAAAAGATCGCGCTGGAAGACGAATACTTCGTCAGCCGCAAGCTTTACCCGAACGTGGACTTCTACTCGGGTATCGTGCAACGCGCGCTGGGCATCCCGACGTCGCTGTTCACCTGCATCTTCGCGCTGGCTCGCACGCCGGGCTGGATCTCGCAGTGGGAAGAGATGATCACCGATCCGGAATACAAGATCGGTCGTCCGCGCCAGCTGTTCAATGGCGCCGCCGCTCGCGACGTGCCGGACATGGGCAAGCGCTGATCCGCCTGCTGTACCGCAGCATGAAGAACGCCCCGGATTCCCGGGGCGTTTTTTTATTTGCTGGCCGCGGGCGATGGGGGGCTCGCCGCGGCGCCGTCCGTCCCGCGCGGTTGCGCGAAGTGGCGCCATGCTGTGGTGGCGTCACAAATGCGGCTATGCACAACTGTTGTGAAAGTCGATTTTCGCGACGATTCCTGCTGTTGGCCGGTTGCAACCATCGGCATTAGTTGTCGGATTTTCTATAAAACAGAAGAACTTCACTCTATTCGGGTGCAACTTTGCCCCTATAATGCGTGCTGCTTTACCGACTGGCGGCCGGGCCACCCTTCCGGCATCGCCACGTTGGAGAAGCGGGGCAGGCGAAGCGCTTGCGCGCAATAGAGAACGCATCAACGTTGTCTTTCCGAACTTTTGGTGTGCGCCGCCAGGCGTGCGCCGACACATGCCGGGCCCCGCATTCGCTTCACTGTCTTCACCGCAGGCCCGACTTCCGCTTTGGGCCTTTTTCGTTCGCCACGTCAGGCGGCGCTTCTCCCCGCGGGTGTTGTTCGATTGCGCCGGTCATGCCGACTCTGCCCGGAATGACCCATACATAAATCGAGGAGCTCCTGATGACGCTGTCCCGTCTCACGTCCACTGCCATGGCTGCGGTGCTTGCCACTGCCGGTCTCGCTGCCTTCACGTCGGCCAACGCCGAAACCATCAAGATTGCCATTGCCGGTCCGATGAGCGGCTCCGTCGCCCAGTACGGCGACATGGTCAAGGCCGGCGCCCTGACCGCGATCGAGCAGATCAACGCTGCTGGCGGCGCCAATGGCAACAAGTTCGAAGCCGTCATGATGGACGACGCCTGCGAACCGAAGCAGGCCGTAGCGGTGGCCAACAAGATCGTCAGCCAGGGCATTCACTACGTGATCGGTCACGTGTGCTCGGGTTCGACCATTCCGGCTTCCGACATCTACGAGAACGAAGGTATCGTGATGGTCACGCCGTCGGCCACGGCGCCGCAGCTGACCGAAACGAAGAAGCGCAACTTCATCTTCCGCACCATCGGCCGCGACGACCAGCAGGGCCCGGCAGCCGCCCAGTACATCATCGGCAAGGTCAAGCCGAAGAAGGTGGCCGTGCTGCACGACAAGCAGTCGTACGGCCAGGGCATCGCCAGCTCGGTGAAGAAGGACCTCGAAGCCGCCAAGATTCCCGTGGCCGTGTTCGAAGGCATCAACGCTGGCGATTCCGACTACTCGGCGGTCATCACCAAGCTGAAGTCGCAGGGCGTGGATTTCGTGTATTTCGGCGGCTATCACCCCGAAATGGGCCTGCTGCTGCGCCAGGCGCGCGAACAGGGCGTGAAGGCGACGTTCATGGGGCCTGAGGGCGTGGGCAACAAGGACGTGACGGCGATTGCCGGTCCGGCTTCGGAAGGCATGCTGGTCACGCTGCCGGCGGACTTCTCGGCCGATCCGGCCAATGCCGCGCTGGTGAAGGCGTTTGCCGACAAGAAGCGCGACGCCAACGGTCCGTTCCAGATGCCGGCGTACGCCGCGGTCAAGATCATCGGCGATGCGATCGCCGGCGCCAAGAGCACCGATCCGACCAAGGTTGCCGCCTACATGCACAAGAACGCGTTCACCACGCCGATCGGCAAGGTCGAATACGACGCCAAGGGCGACCTGAAGTCGTTCAAGTTTGTCGTCTACACGTGGCACAAGGACGCCACCAAGACTGCCGCCAACTAAAACCGGCGCCATCCTGGCGAAACGCCCCGCTGCCGATCCGGCCAGCGGGGCGTTTTGGTATCGGTTCGATGTGGGTTAATCTCCACATAACGGCGACGCAGCATTGCACATCGGACTTTTCGATCCACAAGGTCCCCGCATGAACGAATTTCTTCCACAGTTCACCCAGCAACTGGTCAATGGCCTGACGCTGGGTGCGATCTATGCGTTGATCGCCATCGGCTACACGATGGTCTACGGCATCATCGGCATGATCAACTTTGCCCACGGTGAGATCTACATGATCGGCGCCTACGTGGGACTCGTGACACTAACCGCGATCGGTGCGCAGGCCGGTTATCCGCTGCCGCTGGTGCTGGGCGCGGCGCTGGTCGTCTCGGTCGTCGTCACCGGCTGTTATGGCTTTGCCGTGGAGCGCGTGGCGTATCGCCCGCTGCGTGGCGGGCCGCGGCTCGTGCCGCTGATCTCGGCGATCGGCATGTCGATTTTCCTGCAGAACTATGTCCAGATCGGGCAGGGCGCGCGCGACGTGTCGGTGCCGCTGCTGATCTCGGGTGCGATCGAATTCCAGATGGGCGGCGATTTCACGGTGACCGTGCCGTATTCGCGCCTGTTGATCGTCGGCGTGACGCTGGTGCTGATGATCGCGCTGACGCTGTTCATCGGGCATTCGCGCATGGGACGCGCGTGCCGCGCCTGCGCCGAAGACATGCGCATGGCCAACCTGCTTGGCATCGACACGAACCGTGTGATCTCGTTCACGTTCGTGCTCGGCGCGATGCTGGCCGCCGTGGGCGGCGTGCTGATCGGGCTGACCATCGGCAAACTCAATCCCTTCATCGGTTTTATCGCCGGCATCAAGGCGTTCACCGCGGCGGTGCTGGGCGGCATCGGCAGCATCCCCGGCGCGATGCTGGGCGGCGTGCTGCTGGGCCTGGCCGAAACCTTCGCCTCCGGCTACATGCCCGCGGAATACAAGGACGTCGTGGCGTTCGGCCTGCTGGTGCTGGTGCTGCTGTTCCGTCCCACGGGCCTGCTGGGCAAGCCCGATGTGGAAAAGGTCTAAGGGGGACGACATGACTCAAGCGACTTCGATCTCGCGGGCGTCGGCCCCGCAAACGGCGGTCTCGGACACGCTCAAGAACGCGATTACCGCGTCCGTGCTGACCGCCATCCTGACCATTCCCGTGCTCGGCCTGCAACTGAAGCTGGACGGCTACAAGGTTGTGCTGGAGCCGCACTGGCGTCCGGTCTGGATCGCCGTTGCAGCGGTGTTCCTGTTCCAGTTGGCCAAGCCGCTGCTCGCGCGTGCGCGCGGGGCAGTGAAGCTGCCCGCGCTGCCCGCCATGGGTGCACAGCGGCAGCGCGCTGCGGTCTGGGTGTTGCTGGCCGTGGGCCTCGTGTTTCCGTTCTTCGGATCGCGCGGCGCCGTGGACGTGGCGACGCTGGCGCTGATCTACGTGATCCTTGGCCTGGGCCTGAATATCGTGGTCGGCTTTGCCGGCCTGCTGGACCTGGGCTACGTGGGCTTCTACGCGGTGGGCGGCTACACCTACGCGCTGCTGAACCAGTACTTCGGCCTGACGTTCTGGGAATGCCTGCCGCTGTCGGCCGGACTGGCCGCCACGTTTGGCTTCGTGCTCGGTTTCCCGGTGCTGCGGCTGCGCGGCGATTACCTGGCCATCGTGACGCTGGGGTTTGGCGAGATCATCCGCCTGCTGCTGAACAACCTGACCAGCCTGACCGGCGGCCCCGACGGCGTGTCGGGTATTCCGAAGCCTTCCGTATTCGGCATCGAGATGGCGCGCAGCGCGAGCGTGGAGGGCGCCAAGACGTTCCACGAACTGATCGGCTTGCCCTACGCGGGCCAGCACATGGTGATCTGGCTGTACCTGCTGGCGCTGTTGCTGGTGGGCTTCACGCTGTTCGTTACCAGCCGCCTGATCCGCATGCCGATGGGTCGCGCCTGGGAGGCGCTGCGCGAGGACGAGATCGCGTGCCGCTCGCTGGGTTTGAACCCCACGCGCATCAAGCTTTCGGCGTTCACGCTGGGCGCCTCGTTTGCAGGACTGGCCGGCGCGTTCTTCGCGGCGCGCCAGGGCCTGGTCAATCCGGAATCGTTCACCTTCATCGAATCGGCACTGATTTTGGCCGTGGTGGTGCTGGGCGGCATGGGTTCGCAACTGGGCGTGATCCTGGCTGCGATCCTGCTCACGATCCTGCCCGAGGTGGCGCGGGATTTTGCCGAGTACCGGATGCTGATCTTCGGTCTGGTGATGGTGCTGATGATGATGTGGCGTCCGCAGGGCCTGCTGCCCGCAAGCCGTCCGCACGTGGAGTTGCCGCGATGAGTGCTGAAATGCTGAAAGTATCCGGCCTGCAGATGCGCTTTGGCGGTCTGCTGGCCGTGGACGGCATCGAGTTCGATGTGCGTCGTGACGAAGTCTTCGCCATCATCGGGCCGAATGGCGCGGGCAAGACCACTGTGTTCAATTGCGTGGGCGGCTTCTACAAGCCCACCGCCGGCGAGGTAATGCTCGACGGCCATTCGATCGCGCGCAAGCCCAGCCACGTGGTAGCGCGCCACGGGCTGGTCCGGACGTTCCAGAACATCCGCCTGTTCAAGCAATTGACGGTGGTGGAAAACCTGCTCGTCGCCCAGCACCGTCAGGTCAAGGCCGGACTGCTGCGCGGGCTGCTGGCCACGCCAGCGTATCGCCGCGCCGAGCGCGAGGCACTGGGCCGCGCGGCCGAATGGCTCGAACGCATGGGGCTTAGCGCGGTGGCCAACCGCGAGGCCGGCACGCTGTCGTATGGTCATCAGCGCCGCCTGGAAATCGCCCGCTGCATGATCACCGGGCCGCGCCTGCTGATGCTCGATGAACCGGCTGCCGGACTCAATCCGCAGGAAAAGATCGAACTTCAGCAGTTGATCGACCGGCTGCGCCGCGAATTCAAGATCTCGGTACTGCTGATCGAACACGACATGAGCCTGGTGATGGGAGTGTCCGACCGCATCCTGGTGATGGAACACGGCAAGCCGATCATGATCGGCAAGCCGGACGAAGTGCGCAACGATCCGCGCGTGATCAAGGCCTACCTGGGAGAGGACTGATGCTGAAGCTGGAACAGGTCCATACCCACTACGGCGCCGTGGAGGCGCTGTCCGGTGTGTCGATCGAAGTCAACAAGGGCGAGATCGTCACGCTGATCGGCAGCAACGGCGCGGGCAAGACGACTCTGATGATGACCGTGTGCGGCACGCCGCGTGCGTCGAGCGGACGCGTGATGTTTGAAGGCGAGGACATCACGCGGCGCAACACGCACGAGATCATGCGCATGGGCATGGCGATTTCGCCGGAAGGCCGCCGCGTGTTTCCGAGCCTGACCGTGCTCGAAAACCTCAAGATGGGCGCATTCTTCGCCAGCCGTCATGACATCGAGGACGGCATCGAGCATGTGTTCAAGCTGTTTCCGCGCCTGAACCAGCGTGCCAGCCAGCGCGCCGGTACGATGTCCGGCGGCGAGCAGCAAATGCTCGCGATCGGCCGCGCGCTGATGAGCAAGCCGCGCCTGCTGCTGCTGGACGAGCCGACGCTCGGCCTGGCACCGTTGATCATCGCGCAGATCTTCGACATCATCCGTACCATCCGCGAGGAAGGCGTCACGGTGTTTCTGGTCGAGCAGAACGCCAACAAGGCGCTGCAGGTGGCCGACCGCGGCTATGTGCTGGAAACCGGCCGTGTGGTACTGGCCGATACCGGCGCCAACCTGCTGGCCAACGACCGCATCCGCTCGGCTTACCTGGGCGGCTGACGACCGTCCAGCCTGCCGGGTTCACGGCATCGGGTACGGGCGGCGGCGCGCGACGCGCCGCCGCCTTCGCCATCCACGAAATCCCCCTTTCGCCAATGACCGCCGCCCGGGTGGTCTGCCCGCCCCGTCGGCGGCTGGCGCACATGGCATAATCGCTTGCCATGTCAAGCAATCGCCGACATGGCCGGAAAAGCGCAAAATAGCCGCTTTCCTGCGCTTTATCCGAACAACAACCCCCTGCAAACCAACGCGCGGATTCGCGCCGTTCGACGCCCTGGCGTGCGAGCGGACGGTCTGCCTCAGCATCATGGCCAAGACGCTCTACGACAAACTTTGGGATGACCACACCGTTCACGTCGAGGAAGACGGCACCACGCTGCTCTACATCGACCGTCATCTGCTGCATGAAGTGACCAGCCCGCAGGCCTTCGAGGGGCTGAAGCTGGCGGAGCGTCCGGTATGGCGTATCAGCGCGAACCTGGCCGTGTCCGACCATAACGTGCCGACCACCGACCGCACGCAGGGCATTGCCGATCCGGTCTCGAAGCTGCAGGTGGACACGCTCGACGCCAACTGCGACGCCTATGGCATCACGCAGTTCAAGATGAACGATCACCGCCAGGGCATCGTGCATGTGATCGGGCCGGAGCAGGGCGCGACGCTGCCCGGCATGACGGTGGTTTGCGGCGACTCGCACACCAGCACGCATGGCGCGTTCGGCGCGCTGGCGCATGGCATCGGCACCTCCGAAGTGGAGCACGTGCTGGCCACGCAGACGCTGCTGGGCAAGAAGGCCAAGAACATGCTGATCACGGTGGAAGGCAAGCTGCCGCGCGGCTGCACCGCCAAGGACATCGTGCTGGCCATCATCGGCAAGATCGGCACGGCGGGCGGCACCGGCTACACCATGGAGTTTGCCGGCTCGGCTATTCGCGATCTGACCATGGAAGGCCGCATGACCGTGTGCAACATGGCGATCGAGGCCGGGGCGCGCGCCGGTCTGGTGGCCGTGGACGACGTGACGCTCGAATACGTGAAGAATCGCCCGTTTGCACCGCAGGGCGTGGAATGGGATCAGGCCGTGGCCTACTGGCGCACGCTGCATTCCGACGCCGGCGCCCATTTCGACAAGGTCGTGCAGCTGCGCGCCGAGGAAATCCGTCCGCAGGTGACCTGGGGCACTTCGCCCGAGATGGTGGTCAGCATCGAGGATCGCGTACCCGATCCCGAGCGCGAAAAGGATCCGAACAAGCGCAACGCCATGGAGCGCGCGCTCGAGTACATGAACCTGCAGCCCAACGTGCCGATGGAATCGATCAGCATCGACAAGGTTTTTATCGGTTCATGCACCAACAGCCGCATCGAAGACATGCGCGCCGCCGCGTGGGTGGTGCAGAAACTTGGCCGCAAGGTTGCGTCGAACGTGAAGCTGGCGATGGTGGTGCCGGGTTCGGGTCTGGTCAAGGAGCAGGCCGAGCGCGAAGGCCTGGACAAGGTGTTCAAGGCTGCCGGTTTCGAATGGCGTGAGCCGGGCTGCTCGATGTGTCTGGCCATGAACGCCGACCGACTGGAGCCGGGCGAGCGCTGCGCGTCCACCTCGAACCGCAATTTCGAGGGACGTCAGGGCGCCGGCGGCCGTACGCACCTGGTCAGCCCGGCCATGGCGGCGGCGGCGGCCATCGAGGGGCATTTCGTCGATATCCGCAAGCTCGGCTGAGGGCCGGGCAGGGCAACGGGTCAACCACGACTTTCGAACAGAGAGAACATGAAAAAGTTCGTGATCACGCTGCTGGCATGCCTGGGCATGCTGCACCTGGCTGGCTGCAACACGATGGCCGGATTGGGCAAGGACACGCAGGCTGCGGGGCGTTCGCTGGAAAACGCCGCCCGCAAGTAAGGACACCACCATGGAAAAATTCACCGTACATAGCGGCCTTGTGGCGCCGCTCGATCGCGAAAACGTCGATACCGACGCGATCATCCCGAAGCAGTTTCTGAAGTCGATCAAGCGCACGGGGTTCGGCCCGAACCTGTTCGACGAGTGGCGTTACAAGGATGTGGGCGAGCCCGGCAAGGACAACAGCAAGCGTCCGCTGAATCCCGATTTCGTGCTGAACCAGCCGCGCTACCAGGGCGCTTCGGTGCTGCTGGCGCGCAACAATTTCGGCTGCGGCAGCTCGCGCGAGCACGCCCCGTGGGCGCTGACGCAATACGGTTTCCGCGCCGTGATCGCGCCGAGTTTCGCCGATATCTTCTTCAACAACTGCTACAAGAACGGTCTGCTGCCGGTGGTGCTGACCGAACAGCAGGTCGATCACCTGTTCAACGAGACCAACGCGTTTGCCGGCTACAAGCTGACCATCGACCTGGACAAGCAGGTGGTATTCACGCCGGGCGGCAACAGCTATCCGTTCGACATCGCGCCGTTCCGCAAGTACTGCATGCTCAACGGTTTCGACGACATCGGCCTGACCTTGCGCCACAAGGACAAGATCAAGGCGTACGAGGCCGAGCGCCTGACCCGCATGCCGTGGCTCGGCAATCGCGTGGTCGGTTAAGGTTCGCTTAGTCCGGGCGACGCCGGCGATGCGGCCGGTGCGTCCACATCAAGGAAGACAGATGAAGATTGCAGTTCTGCCGGGCGACGGCATCGGCCCCGAAATCGTTGCGGAAGCCGTCAAGGTGCTCAACGCGCTCGACGAAAAATTCGAACTGGAAACCGCACCCGTGGGCGGCGCCGGCTACGAGGCCGAAGGTCATCCGCTGCCCGAGAACACGCTGAAGCTGGCCCAGCAAGCCGACGCGATCCTGTTCGGCGCCGTAGGCGACTGGAAGTACGACAGCCTCGAGCGTCCGCTGCGTCCGGAACAGGCCATCCTGGGCCTGCGCAAGCATTTGCAGCTGTTCGCCAATTTCCGTCCGGCCATCTGCTACCCCGAACTGACCGGTGCATCGAGCCTGAAGCCCGAACTGGTGGCCGGTCTGGACATCCTGATCGTGCGCGAACTGAACGGCGACATCTATTTCGGCCAGCCGCGCGGCGTGCGCGAGGCGCCGGACGGCCTGTTCAAGGGCGCCCGCGAAGGCTTCGACACGATGCGCTATAGCGAGCCGGAAATTCGCCGGATCGCCCACGTGGCATTCCAGGCCGCGGCCAAGCGCGGCAAGAAGCTGTGCAGCGTTGACAAGGCCAACGTGCTGGAGACGTTCCAGTTCTGGAAGGACATCATGATCGATGTCAGCAAGGAATATCCGGATGTCGAGCTGTCGCACATGTACGTGGACAACGCAGCGATGCAGTTGGTGAAGGCGCCGAAGAGCTTCGACGTGATCGTCACGGGCAATATGTTCGGCGACATCCTCTCGGACGAGGCCGCCATGCTGACCGGTTCGATCGGCATGCTGCCGTCGGCGTCGCTCGATGCGAACAACAAGGGCCTGTACGAGCCGTCGCACGGCTCCGCGCCCGATATCGCCGGCAAGGGCGTGGCGAATCCGTTGGCCACGATCCTGTCCGCCGCGATGATGCTGCGTTATTCGCTGAACCGCGCGGAACAGGCCGATCGTATCGAGGCGGCGGTCAAGAAGGTGCTGGCCCAGGGCTATCGCACTGGCGACATCCTGACGCCGGGCTGCAAACAGGTGGGCACGCGCGAGATGGGCGACGCGGTGCTGGCAGCACTGTAATCGCCGCGCCCACCTCTTTCGCCCCTCCCGTCTGGCGCGAGGGGCGGGAGGACGGGGCGGCGGGCGATACCACGCGCGGCGGCACGATGCGAATGCGCAATTTGTTGCCGTTTGCAAAGCGCTGCGGCGGCTGGACGAGGCCGGCAATACCGGAAAATCGCTTCGAAAGCTACAAAACACCCCGCATTTCCGCTGCGGCGGCGCGGCAAATTCGTGTAGACTCTCCCGCTATGGCCCGAATCCACCAGTCCCCTCTGACTGCCAGCGCAGCTTGCACCGCCACCCGCGGCGCGATCGGCGTGGATTCGCCTGGCCAAGCAGTTACCGCAACGACGATTAAAACCATTACCAAAAAAACGATCCGCTAGATCGTTCGTCGTGCCTGCCCGTCTTCCCCGCGCAGCCACGCCGGGCGAGGAAAATGGCGGGGAAGTTCAAATCACATCCGAGGTAAGTCATGATTGTAGGTCTCGTCGGTTGGCGAGGAATGGTCGGCAGCGTCCTGATGCAGCGCATGCAGGAAGAGGGCGATTTCGACCATATCGAGCCCGTTTTCTTCAGCACGTCCAACGCCGGCGGCAAGGCCCCGGCCATGGCGAAGAACGAAACCACGCTGAAAGATGCCAATGACATCGAAGCGCTGAAGAAGTGCGATGTTGTGCTCACGGCGCAGGGTGGCGATTACACCAACGACGTTTTCCCGCGCCTGCGGGCCGCCGGCTGGAATGGTTACTGGATCGACGCGGCTTCGTCGCTGCGGATGAAGGACGATGCAATCATCGTGCTCGATCCGGTGAACCTCGGCGTGATCAAGGACGCGCTGTCCAAGGGCGTGAAGAACTTCATCGGCGGCAACTGCACGGTCAGCTGCATGATGATGGGTCTGGGCGGCCTGTTCCAGCACGATCTGGTCGAGTGGATGACCTCGATGACGTATCAGGCCGCTTCCGGCGGCGGTGCCCAGCACATGCGCGAATTGCTGACGCAATTCGGCACGCTGAACGCCGCGGTCAAGCCGCTGCTGGACGATCCGGCCTCGGCCATCCTGGAAATCGACCGCCAGATCCTGTCGACGCAGCACGGTCTGTCTGCCGACGAAACCAAGCAATTCGGCGTGCCGCTGGCCGGAAACCTGATTCCCTGGATCGACAAGGATCTCGGCAACGGCGTGTCGAAGGAAGAATGGAAGGCCGGCGCGGAAACCAATAAGATTCTCGGCCGTGGCGAAGGGTTCGTCGGCGCCACGGGCGCCAGCCCGATTGCCGTCGACGGCCTGTGCGTGCGAATCGGCGCCATGCGCTGCCATTCGCAGGCGCTGACCATCAAGCTGCGCAAGGATGTGCCGCTCGATGAAATCGAAGGCATGCTGGCCGCCAATAACCAGTGGGCCAAGGTTGTGCCGAATACGCGCGAAGCCAGCATGAAGGACCTGACGCCGGCTGCGGTGACGGGTACGCTGACGATTCCGGTGGGCCGTTTGCGCAAGATGCAGATGGGCGGCGAATACCTGTCGGCCTTCACGGTGGGCGATCAACTGCTGTGGGGCGCGGCCGAACCGCTGCGGCGTATGCTGCGCATTCTGATCGAAGCTTGATCGTCAGATTCGCCTCGCCGCTGCGTTGCGGGGAGGCAACAGAATGCACCGCTTTGCTTACAACGCCGCGCGCCAGCGCGGCGTTGTTGCATCCGGGACCCTATTTTTCTTGGGCTTGCGTCACAATACAGCGGCGCTTGGCCAGGGGGCATCGCAGCTGCGGGATCGGGAAAGGCCGCTGCGACACGCGCGCGACAGGGGCGGCCGTTTGGTCCGCCACCCGTTGCCGTCCACCAGCCAGCCATTTGGGGTCGGGTTAATTTTTTGCTACTAAAACCATAAATGGAGCACGAGGTGAGTGTGAGCCTACTTCGCCGGAAAGATGCGCCTATTGTCCGTCAGCGCTGGTCAACGCTGGCCATCACGGCTGTTGGTCTGCTGCTGGCGCAGCCGGCTGCGTATGCCGCAGGGTTTGGACAACTACGGGTCCAGTCCAACCTGGGGCAGCCGCTCCAGGCCGAAATCGATATCACCGGCGTATCGGCCGAGGAAGCCGACAGTCTTGCTGTCAAGCTGGCTTCGCCGTCCGCCTATGCCCGCGCGGGGCTTACCTACCTGCCGGCGATTTCCGGCGTGAAGCTCGACGTGCAGAAGCGGCCGAACGGCAGCTACGTCGCCACTGTCCGCTCGAACCAGCCGCTGAGTGAACCGTTCGTCGACATCCTGATCGACATGAGCTGGTCCAGCGGCAAGGTCACGCGCGCATATACGTTCCTGCTGGATCCGGCAGGCGCCAAGTCGCCGGAACAGTCGTTTGCGCCGACGACCGTGGTGCAGGCCGCGACGCCCGATGCGTCGCCCGCTACCGCGCCGTCCGCACCGGCTCCCGTTGCCGCCGCGCCCGCCATTGCGCCGGCGCCGTCCGCCGAAACGCCACGCCCGGCGCCGCCCCGTCAGCCGCGCCG
>NZ_VZOW01000034.1 GCF_008801835.1 Cupriavidus pauculus
CGCCCCGGCGGCTGGCGCAGCCACGCAGGCCGCGGCCTCGGCTCCGGCAGCGCCTGAAGCGGCCGCTGCGGCTGCCGCCGCGCCAGCAGCGCCTGTGGCCGCTGCAGCACCGGCTCCGGCACCCGCTGCGGCGGCTCCTGCTGCGGCTCCGGCAGCAGCGTCGGCCGATACGGGCAAGAAAGTCTACGAACAGGTTTGTGCCGCTTGCCACGCCGCTGGCGTTGCCGGCGCGCCCAAGTTCGGCGACAAGGCGGCCTGGGCGCCGCGTCTGAAGGAAGGCATGGACGCCGTGCACAACTATGCGCTCAAGGGCAAGGGCGTGATGCCGCCCAAGGGTGGCTATGCCGGCCCGGACGCGGACGTGATCGCCGCTGCCGACTACATGGCCAACGCCGCAAAGTAAGCCGACGAATCGGCCGCCGAACAGGTGGCCGGGTTGGCCAGCCGATATCGGTCACCGATCCAGCAAAAAGCCCGCGAAGAAGTTCGCGGGCTTTTTCTTTGCGCCGGGCCACGGCCGCCTGTCATCGACGGTTCGCCATCAACCATTCGCCGACTGCTCTCGACCCACCGCCAGCCATTGGCTGCGTGCGATCGGGCGCACCTGACGTGACCGGTCGCTCCGCCGGATGCGCGGCGCTACCCGACGCCGCTCAGACAACGCGCGAATAGCGCAGCGGAATCGGCTTAGCGTCGCCGACGGCCGTGGCCTGCGGCGGGCGCGCTGCGTCATCGCGCAGGTAACGATCGAAAACCATTGCCACGCGACGCACCAGCAGGCGGCCGAGCGATGTGATCTCGATGCGCGCGGGCGTGCGTCGCACCAGATTGTCCTGCGCCAGGGCGTCGAGATCGGCCAGTTCCGCGGCGAACGTCGTGCCGAAATCGATCCGATGCTCTGCCTCCACGGCCGCAATATCGAGCACGCCGTTGCACATCAACGCGCCGATGATGCGTTTGCGCAGATGATCGTCCGGCGACATCTCGAAGCCCCGGATGATCGGCAGCCGATTGGCGTCGAGCGCGGCGTAGTAGTCGTCCGTGGTGCGCGCGTTCTGCACGTAATGCCCGGCCACAGCGCCGATCGCCGATACGCCCAGGCCGATCTGGTCGTAGCCGGCGTGCGTGGCGTAGCCCTGAAAGTTGCGTTGCAAACGCCCTTCACGCTGGGCGATGGCAAGGTCGTCGTCGGGCAGCGCGAAATGGTCCATGCCGATGTAAACGTACCCGGCGGCGGTCAATCGTTCGATCGTCGACACCAGAATATCGAGCTTCTCGGCCGCGGGCGGCAGCGAGGCGGCGTCAATACGACGCTGCGGCTTGAACACGTGCGGCAGATGGGCATAGCTGTAGACCGACAGCCGATCCGGACGCAGCGTCAGCACGCGATCGATGGTGGCGTTGAAACGCGCGGTCGTCTGGTGCGGCAGGCCGTAGATCAGGTCCATGCTGATCGACTGAAACCCAAGCCGCCGCGCCGCCGTGACCACGGCGCGCGTTTCGTCATAGGACTGCACACGATGGATTGCCGCCTGTACCTCGGGATCGAAATCCTGCACGCCCAGGCTGATGCGGTTGAAGCCCAGTTCCGACAATAAATCCATGCGCGCGTCGGTGACGCGGCGCGGGTCGATTTCGATCGAATGTTCGCCGTCGGCAAGCAGGTCGAAATGCCGGCGCAGCGCCGCCATTACGCCGCGCATCTCGTCCGGGTCAAGGAATGTCGGCGTGCCGCCGCCCCAGTGCAACTGCATGACGGCGCGGCGCTGGCCCAGCCGGTCGGACACCATCGCCATTTCCCGCGCCAGATAGTCGACATATTGCGCACTACGGCCGTGATCCTTGGTGATGATCTTGTTGCAGCCGCAGTAGTAGCAAATGTTCTCGCAGAACGGAATGTGGACGTATAGCGATAACGGCGCCGGCGCATTAGCGCGGCAGAAGTCCAGCGCCCGCAGGTAGCCGGCGTCGCCCATTTCGGCGTGGAAGCGGTCGGCGGTAGGGTAGGACGTATAACGCGGCCCGTTGCCGTCGATGCGACCGGCGAGGCTGCGAAAATCGGCCAGCGCGCAACGGTCAAAGGCCGTGGCATCGGATATCGGCGACGTGGATGGGGAAGAGGATCGAGGCGCGGATCGCAGTGCGGGCTGAGAGGCGGATTGGGGGGCGGACATAGTGGATTTTCGAGATCGTGGGCGCAATTAGCGATCGATGCTATGCCTTGCCTCGCGGCGCAACATTGATGCGCGTCAAACCCGGGGCAACGCTGCGCCGGATAGCCCGCCGAAGTGGGGCACGAAGTCTGTCGAAAGTCACGGAACGGTCATCAAGCGCCGATAGTCTCGGCCCGGCTCGCACAAGCGCCGCTGTATCCGCCGTGGTCGCTGTGTCCGCCGCATAACCATTTCCCGATTCCATCGCACTTTCAGAGTCCGCTGCCATGCGCCCAGCCTTGCCGCAGTCGATATCGTCTTGCGCGCCCGCATCGGCCGGCCGACGCCGCGCCCTGCAGGGGCTGGCGGCGCTGGCTTCGGCCGCCGCGTTGCCCCAAGCGCTGGCCCAGCCGGCCATGACGGTCGCGCGCCGTCAGTTGGTGGTGGGTCACCTGGTCGATCGGGTCGGTTCGCAGGCCGACCTCGCCCGCGACTACCTGGCCGGTGCGAAGGTGATGTTCGATGCAGTCAATGCGTCGCCGGGAAGCTATGGCGGCCTGCGCATCGTGCATGTGGTTCGCGATGCCGATCCCGATGCGCGCGGTGCTGTGGCGCAGGCCACCGCGCTGGCCGACTCCGAGCGCGCGGACATCCTGTTCGGGCCGGGCGATGCCGTGCTGCCCGCGCTGGCCGCTTCGCCCGAACTGGCGCGACGCGGCGTGCAGATCGTCGCGCCGCTATCGGGTCTGGCCCTCACCGCGGAAAACGTCTGGTTCACCCGGGCCGACTATCAGTCCGAAATCGACGCGGCGGTGCGGCAGTTGCACAGCTATGGCTTGAGCGGGATCGCGCTGGCGGTGTCGCCGGACTTCGCCGCGGGTACGCTTGCGTCGGGCTCGCCCTGGCTGACGCGGCTGGAAACGGCAATGTCCACGCGCGCCGTGCCCCTGACCGGCAACGCCGACGATTGCGCGCGGCGCATTGCGGCGGCACGGCCGGGCGCGGTGGTGGTGGCAGGCGACACGCTGGCCTACGGCAGCCTGGGACGCGCGTTGGCGGCACGGAACTGGTACGGTTTTCTGGTGGGATTGTCGGCGGTCAGTCCGGCGTCGGCGCGCGAGATTCTTGGTGCGCACTACGCGGGCGGCATGGTGGTGACGCAGATTGCGCCGGGGCCGCAGGAATCGACGCTGCGCGTGGTGAAGGAACACGTGGCGCGCATGAAGCAATATCTCGACGAACCGCCGTCGCCGGCCACGCTGGCTGGCTACATTGGCGCGGCATGGCTGGTGCGTGCAGCGGCCGGCATGCGGACCAATGGCGTCGTGGAATTGCGGCGCGTCTTGCAGACCCGCATCGATGTCGGCGATTTCACGCTCGATTTCACGCGCGGGCTGCGCGGTTCGCAATACGTGCAACTGGCGCCGATCGGCAAGAGCGGCCTGCCGCAACGCGCCTGAGCCCGGTCAAGGCCGCGTGGCCCGGGCACGCGTCGCCATCGCTTGGCCGCGGGCTGTCGATTCGTCGACACATCGACCCATCGCCATCCGTTTATCCGTCGGCGCGGCGGGCGCGGCGGCGTCGCTCAGCCGCGCGGCAGCGTGATGCTGACGCGCAAACCGCCTTCGGCGCGATTGGTCAATGTCAGTTCGCCGCCATGACGCGCGACGATATCTGCAGCAATCGACAGGCCCATGCCCACGCCCCCGGTGGCGCGGCTGCGCGACGATTCCACGCGATAGAACGGTTCCAGCACGCGCTGCAGTTCGGCCGGCGGAATGCCGGGACCGTTGTCGCACACATCGATGGCGACGCGCTCGGGGCTATCGGCCAGGATGATATGCGCGGCGCCGCCGTAGCGATGCGCGTTCTCGACGAGATTGACCACCGCGCGGCGCAGTTCGGCGGGATACGCGAGCAGCGGCGTGGCCTCGCCGGACAGCCGCACGTCCTGTCCCAATTCCTGCGCGTCGTCGACGATCGCCTGCAGCAGCGCCAGCACATCTACGCGCTGGCGCGGACCCGTGGCGTCGTCGCGCTCGCGGAGGTAGTAAAGCGTGGCGTCGATCAGCCCGTTCATCTCGGCCAAGTCCTGGCGCAGCCGGTACCGCACGTCGTTGTCCTCGATGCGCTCGATGCGCAGGCTCATGCGCGTCAGCGGCGTGCGCAGGTCGTGCGAGACGGCGGCCAGGAAGCGCGACTGCTGCGCCAGCTGGGTGCGGATCCGTTGCTGCATCAGGTTCAGCGCGCGCGTCGCCTCGCGCGCTTCCGCGGGGCCGGTGTCTTCATCGAGCGGCGGCGCGTGGACGTCCTGGGCCAGGCGATTGGCGCCGCTGGCCAGTTGCTGCACGGGCCGCGCCAGCAGGCGGGCGCCGACCAGCGAGGCGATCAGGATCGCCAGCAACTGAAACAGCATGCCAAGGTGCGGCGGCCAGATGCCGCGAATGTGAAAGCCCTGTGGCGGCCCCTGTTGTCCGCGCGGCGGCGCGAACATGCCCGGCGGCGGCGGGCGCACGCCATCGGCACGCGGCGGGCCGTCGCCATTGTTGCCGCTCGGAGGAGGGCCACCGGCCCGCCCCAGCATGCGGTCGAGCAGATTGGGCGGGGGCGCTGCCGGACGTGGCAAACCGGCCGCTTGCGCTTCGGATGCGGCGCGTCGCATGCGTTCCATGTAGCGCTCGGATCCAGGGCGCGGAAATACGTTCTCGATCACGGTCACGCCCAGGATGTGAACGGCGAGCATGATGGCGGCCATGACGAAGAACAGCCGCATGAACATCGAGTTGAAGCGTCTGCGCGGCACGCGGGCGTCGCTGCCGGAAGCGGGCTTGATGGCCGCGACGCCGTCGGCGTCGGCGGACGGCGGAGTGACGGCGGCCATCGGATCAGTGCTCCACGTTGCCGGTGAACACGTACCCTTCGCCGCGCACGGTGCGGATCAAGGCCGAATCGCGCGGATCGTCGCGCAGCTTCTGACGCAGGCGCGAGACCAGCAAGTCGATGCTGCGGTCGAAGACGTCGAGGTCGCGCCCGCGTGCATTGTTGATCAGCATCTCGCGATCGAGCACGCGATTGGGATGCTCGATAAAGGTCAGCAGCAGGCGGAACTCCGCGTTCGACAGCGGCACCACGGTGTCTTCCGCGTCCACCAACTGGCGCAGCGTGGTGTTCAGGCGCCAATTCGCAAAGCGCGTTTCATGGCCGCCCGTCACCGGCGCCGGACGTCGTGTCTCGCCCCGGCTGCGCCGCAGCACGGTGTGGATGCGCGCCACCAGTTCGCGCATTTCGAACGGCTTGGTCACATAGTCGTCGGCACCGACTTCGAGACCGACCACGCGGTCGGCCAGTTCGGTGCGCGCGGTCAGCATGATCACCGGGAGGTCGCTGCTATCGCGAATCTCGCGGCACAA
This sequence comes from Cupriavidus pauculus, assembly GCF_008801835.1. Lineage (GTDB taxonomy): Bacteria > Pseudomonadota > Gammaproteobacteria > Burkholderiales > Burkholderiaceae > Cupriavidus > Cupriavidus pauculus. Next base: position 5,564 of record NZ_VZOW01000034.1, read on the forward strand.
CGTCAGGCCGTTTTCCCCGGGCAGCGACAGGTCCAGGATGAGCAGGTCGTAATCGTGCTGCGTCATGGCGGTGCGCATGGCGGCGCCGCCGTCCGCGCCGTCGGCTTCCATGCCGAACGTGGCGAGATATTCGGCCAGCATGGTGCGGATCTGGGGATCGTCGTCGACAACCAGGAGGCGGATGGGCAGAGCGGGAGACAGATCCATGATGAGAGCGCAGTGCGGGTGTGGCCGCGGGGGCAAACCAGACGAAAAGCCAGGCAGCGCCGGTCGGCGCCGGACACTGTCAGGAGCGCCAATTTACCAGCTTGCTTCTTACAGGCGATGCCGGTTTTGTATCAATCCTGATACGTGCGGTATTCGCCATGCGCGAGCGCGCGACGCATAGAAAAAAACGCCCCCGGTGCTGCCGCAGCCGGGAGCGTTCAACAGGGAAGAAGCCGGGCCAGCATGCTCGCCCAGCTACACCGCCACCGAAGGGTAGGCGCGGTGTGGCGCAAGAAACGTCGAGACGTTTCGCGCGACGCCAATCCTATTGAGCTTGATGCCCGGAATCTTGTCGGGCTTGTATCAGGCGCCGCCCGTGGCGGGCTTGCCGAGCAGCGCCTTCAGCCCGGCCAGCCGGTCCTTCGGGCTCATCGCCGGCGTCTGGTCCTGCGGCGCGGGGCCGTCTTCGAGCTTCATTTCGGCGATGAAGCGCGACGGCTCGCACGAATAGGTCTCCCGCGCGCGCTTGCGTTTCTTGCACCACGTGATCTGCAGGCTGCGCTGGGCCCGCGTGATACCGACGTACATCAGGCGGCGCTCTTCCTCGATCTTGTCGTCGCCCATCTCTTCGTCTTCGCGCGCGTGAGGCAGGATGCCCTCCTCCACGCCAACCAGAAATACGTGCGGATATTCGAGGCCCTTGGACGCATGCAGCGTCGACAGCCGCACCGCGTCGGGGTCTTCCTCGCGGCCTTCTAGCATGCTCATCAGCGCCACGGTCTGCGTCAGTTCGAGCAGGTTCTTGCCCTCGTCGGCAAAGCCATCGGCGTTGTCGAAACCGGTGGCCTCGCCCTCGCCGTCCGGCTCCGGGCGCGTGCCCTTGCGCTTGAGCCAGTCGAGAAATTCCAGCGTGTTGGTCCAGCGCGATTGCGCCTGGCGTTCGTCGAAGGTGTCGTACAGGTACGCCTCGTAGTGGATGCCTTCCATCAGGTCGTCGAGCACCACGGTGGCAGGGTCGCGCGCGGCGCGATCGGCCAGCCGCACCATCGATTCGCAAAACACGCGCAGCGGTTCCAGCTGGCGCGGCTGCAGCTTGGCCTCGATGCCGCCCATCATCGCCGCTTCGAACAGCGACACCTTGGCCTGCCCCGCAAACGTGCCCAAGGCTTCCAGCGTGGTGTTGCCCACGCCGCGGCGCGGGGTGGTGATGGCACGGATGAACGCGGGATCGTCGTCGGGATTGGCAATCAGGCGCAGATAGGCGCAGATGTCCTTGATTTCCGCCTTGTCGAAGAAACTCTGGCCGCCCGACAACACATACGGAATCCGCTCGCGGCGCAAAATCTGTTCGAACAGGCGCGCCTGGTGATTGCCGCGATAGAGAATCGCGTAGTCGCGAAACTGCGCGCGGCGTTCGAACTTGTGCGCCGACAGGCGAAACACCACCGATTCCGCCTCGTGCTCCTCGTCGTTCATCGGATGCACGGCGATCGGATCGCCCATGCCGTGCTCGGACCACAGCTTCTTGTCGAACAGTTTCGGATTGTTGGCGATCACCGCGTTGGCCGCTTCCAGGATGCGCACCGTGGAACGGTAGTTCTGTTCGAGCTTGATGACCTTGAGGTCCGGGAAATCGGTTTGCAGCAGGCGCAGGTTATCGAGCGTGGCGCCACGCCAGCCATAGATGGCCTGGTCATCGTCGCCCACGGCCGTGAAGGCCGCCGCGCGCAGATGCGATCCGCCGGCCAGCAGCTTGAGCAACTGATACTGGCACGCGTTGGTGTCCTGGTATTCGTCGACCAGGAAATAGCGCAGCCGGTTCTGCCATTTCAGACGCACCGCCTCGTCACGCGCGAACAACTCGGCCGGCAGGCGGATCAGGTCGTCGAAATCAACCGCCTGGTAAGCGTGCAGCGTCGCCACGTAGTTGCGATACACCATCGCGGCCTGGTGCTCGTCGGCATCGGCGGCCTGTGCCAGCGCGGTTTCGGGATCGACCATGCCGTTCTTCCACAGCGAAATCGTGCTTTGCACGCGGCGGATCAACTTCTTGTCGGTGGTGCCAAGCTGCTCCTGCACCAGGCCGAAACAGTCGTCCGAATCCATGATGGAAAACTGCGGCTTCAACCCGACATGCTCGGCTTCCATGCGCAAGATTTGCACGCCGAGCGAGTGAAACGTACAAACGGTGAGCTGCTTGAGCGGAATGCGCTTACCTTCCCGCGTGGTTTTGCCCTCCATGAGCTTCGCGATACGCTCCTGCATCTCTTTCGCCGCTTTATTGGTGAATGTGACGGCGGCGATATGGCGCGGCTCGAACCCCTTGTCCTCGATAAGGTGCGCAATTTTCTGCGTGATCACGCGCGTCTTGCCCGAGCCGGCGCCCGCCAGCACAAGGCAGGGGCCATCCAGATAGCGCACAGCTTCGGATTGCGCGGCGTTCAGTCCGTGGGTCATGGGGCGGGAAATCGAAACAGGCGGGATGACGAAAGATGCACGCGCGAAAGACCGCGCGGCGGAGGCGAGGATGTTAACACGCTGCTACGGTGTCGGGCGGCGTCCGACAGGAGGCGTTTCAGGCAGGTAACAATCGTAAATCGGGCTCGGTTGGGGCATGGAGATTGCCTCTTACCTGTCACGACCGCGCGGTTTTGCGCGTTGCGCGACCGGCGCGGCGGACACTCAACACATCGCAAACGATGGCATTCGATGAAAAGAAGGAGCCCAACATGAAGACGCTTCGCACCCTTTCGAAAGTCGCCCTGATCGGCGCAACGCTTGTGACCTTTGCCGGCTGTGCGGACATGACGCCCAAGCAGCGCAACACCGCGATCGGTGCGGGCGCAGGTGCGCTGGGCGGCGCGGTCCTGACCGACGGCAGCGCGCTCGGCACGCTCGGCGGCGCGGCCGTGGGCGGCGTGGCGGGTAACGTGGTGACCAAGGACCGCCGCTGATAGCCCTGCGCGGCGCACGGACGGGACCGGCATCTCCTTTGTCAGGGGCCGTTTGACAAAGGTAGGACGGTCCCGTACATTCTCGCGCATCCGGCCGGGAGAGCGCGCAGCGACTGCGCCGCCGAAGGGGAACCACCCGAAAACTCTCAGGCACCATGGACCGACCGGATCGGCATGCAACATGCACACAATGCATGCCGCACTCTGGAGAGCGACATCCGCCACGGCGTCACGCCTGGTGAGCATGTCCACCGAAGGGGCGCACGAAGCCAAGGCTTCGTAATCTCTCAGGTATCGAGGACAGAGGGGTCATCCGCCGCAGCGGATCGTTCGCACTTTTGTGCGGCCGAGCGCTGCGGCGGATGACCCTTTTTTCGTTTTCGAAACCGCCCCCGAGGATATCCATGACGCTCCAGGCCACGCCCCTCAATGCCATCCACCGCGCACTCGGCGCCCGCATGGTCGACTTCGGCGGCTGGGACATGCCGGTGAACTACGGTTCGCAGATCGAGGAACACAACGCCGTACGCGCCGACGCCGGCATGTTCGACGTCTCGCACATGTGCGTGGTCGACCTGACCGGTGCCAACACCCGCACATTCCTGCGCGGCCTGCTGGCCAACAATGTGGACAAGCTGCAAACGCCGGGCAAGGCGCTGTATTCGTGCATGCTCGACGAAAAAGGCGGCGTGATCGACGACCTGATCGTCTACTTCTTCGCCGAAGACCATTTCCGTCTGGTCGTCAACGCCAGCACCGCCATCGGCGACATCGAGTGGATCCAGTCGCGCAACGTGGCCACCGACGCCCGCGTGACGATCACACCGCGACGCGGTGACGTGGCGCCGGCCAGCGTCGGCAAGCTCGCCATCGTGGCGGTGCAGGGCCCGAATGCGCGCGCCAAGGTCTACCAGGCTTTCCCTTCCACGCAACCTGCCGACGCCCTGAAGCCGTTCAACGCGCTGGTCGTGCAAGACCCCGAAATGGGCGAACTGATGATCGCGCGCACCGGTTACACCGGCGAGGATGGCTTCGAACTGGTGGTGCCCGCGGAGAATGTGGCGGGCATCTGGGAAAAGCTGTCGGCCGCGGGCGTGCGCCCGGCTGGCCTGGGCGCACGCGACACGCTGCGCCTGGAAGCCGGCATGAACCTGTACGGCCAGGACATGGATATCCACACCTCTCCGCTCGACGCCGGGCTGGCGTGGACCGTCGATCTGGCGAGCGAGCGCGATTTCGTCGGCAAATCGGCACTGCTGGCCAGCGGCCAGTGCAAGACCTTCGCCGGGCTGATCCTGCGCGACAAGGGCGGCGTGCTGCGCGCGCACCAGAAAGTGATCACCGCGGCCGGCCCCGGGGAAATCACCAGCGGCACCTTCAGCCCGTCGCTGCAGCAATCGATCGCCTTTGCCAGCCTGCCCAAGGACGTTGCGCCCGGCACCGACGTACAAGTAGAAATCCGCGACCGCAAACTGACCGCGACTGTGGTTAAACTGCCGTTTGTGCGCAATGGCAAGGCACTCGTGAGCTGAGGCATCGGCCCCGCTTCACATCCAACGGTCGCCCTTTCACCCGCGCTGCGCGAGCCCTTTGGCAGCGGCCGGGTGCCGGAAACAAGAATCACACTGCATTGACGGAGAACCTCATGAATTTCCCCGCTGACCTGAAATACACCGAGTCGCACGAATGGGTGCGCGTTGAAGCCGACGGCACGCTGACCATCGGCATTACCGATCACGCGCAGGATGCGCTGGGCGACATCGTCTTCCTGGAACTGCCCGAGGTAGGCAAGTCGGTGGGCGCCGGCGACGCACTGGCCGTGGTCGAGTCCGTCAAGGCGGCCTCCGACATCTATGCCCCGGTGGCCGGCGAAGTCATCGCCACCAACGACGCCGCGTCGGCCTCGCCCGAATCGGTCAATGCCAACGCCTTCGACGCATGGCTGTTCAAGCTCAAGCCGGCCAACGCCGACGACGTGAACGGCCTGATGAACGTCGACGCCTACAAGGCCAGCGTCGGCGCCTGACGCCCCGACGGTTTGATGCCCCGCGCGGCGGTCCGGCCGACCACCGGCCGCCGCGCCCCCCACGAGATTCTTGCCATGAACGCCCCGCTTCCCATGAACGCTGCCGCACAAGGTGCACGGCCCACGCTGGCCGAACTGGAGGCGCGCGACGCCTTCGCTTCCCGTCATATCGGCCCGGACGCCGCCGAACAGCAACACATGCTCAAGGTGCTTGGCTACGACAGCCGCGAGGCGCTGATCGACGCCGTGGTGCCCGCCGCCATCCGCCGCCGCGACGGCATGTCGCTCGGCGAATTCACCGCCCCGCTGACCGAGGAAGCCGCGCTGGCCAAGCTGCGCGGCCTGGCCGGCAAGAATCGCGTGCTCAAGAGCTTTATCGGCCAGGGCTACTACAACACGATCACGCCGGGCGTGGTGCTGCGCAACATCTTCGAGAATCCCGCCTGGTACACCGCGTACACGCCGTACCAGCCTGAAATCTCGCAGGGCCGCCTGGAAGCGATGCTGAACTTCCAGCAGATGATCACGGACCTGACCGGCCTCGATATCGCCAACGCCTCGATGCTGGACGAAGGCACCGCGGCCGCGGAAGCCATGACGCTGCTGCAGCGCGTGAACAAGCATGCGTCGAACACGTTCTACGTGGCGGACGACGTGCTGCCGCAGACGCTGGAAGTGATCCGCACACGCGCGCTGCCGCTGGGCATCGAGGTCAAGGTTGGCGCCGCCGTGGACGCCGCACAGGCCAACGCGTTCGGGGTGCTGCTGCAATACCCGGGCGTCAACGGCGACGTGGCCGACTATCGCGCGATTGCCGACGCCGTGCACGCCGCGGGCGGCCTGGTGGTGGCAGCCGCGGACCTGCTGGCGCTCACGCTGATCGCCGCGCCCGGCGAATGGGGTGCGGACGTCGCCGTCGGCAACTCGCAGCGCTTTGGCGTGCCGCTCGGCTTCGGCGGTCCGCATGCGGGTTACATGGCCGTGAAGGACGATTTCAAGCGATCGATGCCGGGCCGTCTGGTGGGCGTGACGATCGACGCGCAAGGCAACAAGGCGTATCGCCTGGCGCTGCAGACGCGCGAGCAGCATATCCGCCGCGAGAAGGCCACGTCGAACATCTGCACGGCGCAGGTCCTGCTGGCCGTGATGGCGTCGATGTACGCGGTCTACCATGGCCCGCAGGGCCTCAAGCGCATTGCGCAGCGCGTGCATCGCCTGACCGCCACGCTGGCGGCCGGCCTGAAGACGCTGGGCTACGCCCCGCTGAACGACACCTACTTCGACACGCTGACGCTGGAGACCGGCTTCAACACCGAAGCGTTCCACGCGGCCGCCACGGCGCGCGGCATCAACCTGCGCCACGCGGGTGCCACGCGCATCGGCATCTCGCTAGATGAAACCGCATCGCGCGACGACGTCATCGCGTTGTGGGAAATCTTCGCGCACGGCAAGCCCACGCCCGACTTCGACAAGACCGAGGCCTCGGTCGCCGATGGCTTCCCGGCCGCGCTGGCGCGCCAGAGCGCATACCTGACGCACCCGGTGTTCAACACGCATCATGCCGAGCACGAGATGCTGCGCTATCTGCGCTCCCTGGCCGACAAGGACCTGGCGCTGGACCGCACGATGATTCCGCTGGGTTCCTGCACGATGAAGCTCAACGCCACCAGCGAGATGATTCCGGTGACGTGGCCCGAGTTCAGCAACATCCATCCGTTCGCGCCGCTGGACCAGACCGTCGGCTATCGCGAAATGATCGACCAGTTGGAAGCCATGCTGTGCGCCGCCACCGGCTATGCCGCGGTGAGCCTGCAGCCCAACGCCGGCTCGCAGGGCGAATACGCCGGCCTGCTGATCATCCATGCGTATCACGCCAGCCGCGGCGAAAGCCATCGCGACATCTGCCTGATTCCGTCGTCGGCCCACGGCACCAATCCGGCGTCGGCGCAGATGGCCGGCATGAAGGTGGTGGTGGTGGCGTGCGACGAGAACGGTAACGTCGATCTCGAAGACCTCGCCCGCAAGGCCGAGCAGCACAGCAAGAACCTCGCCGCGATCATGATCACGTACCCGTCCACGCATGGCGTGTTCGAACAGGGCGTGCAGCAGATCTGCGACATCGTGCACAGGCACGGCGGCCAGGTCTATGTCGACGGCGCAAACATGAACGCGATGGTCGGCGTGGCCGCGCCGGGACAATTCGGCGGCGACGTCTCGCACCTGAACCTGCACAAGACGTTCTGCATTCCGCACGGCGGCGGCGGTCCGGGTGTCGGTCCGGTGGCGGTCGGCGCGCATCTGGCCGATTTCCTGCCGAACCAGGACAGCGTCGGCTATCGTCGCGACGACAACGGCATTGGCGGCGTATCGGCCGCGCCGTTCGGCTCGGCCAGCATCCTGCCGATCTCCTGGATGTACATCGCGATGATGGGCTCGGCTGGTCTGACCGCCGCCACGGAGAACGCGATCCTGGCCGCCAACTACGTCGCGCGGCGCCTGTCGCCGCACTACCCGGTGCTCTACACGGGCCAGCACGGGCTCGTCGCACATGAGTGCATCCTGGACCTGCGCCCGCTGCAGAAGTCGACCGGCATCAGCAACGAAGACGTGGCCAAGCGCCTGATGGACTACGGATTCCACGCCCCGACCATGAGCTTCCCGGTGCCGGGCACGCTGATGATCGAGCCGACCGAGAGCGAATCGTTGTACGAACTCGACCGCTTCATCGACGCCATGATCGCCATCCGCGGCGAAATCGCGCGGGTGGAAGACGGCAGCTTCGATCGCGACGACAATCCGCTCAAGCACGCGCCCCACACAGCGGCCGTGGTGGTGGCCGACAACTGGGATCGCAAGTACACGCGCGAGGAAGCCGCTTACCCGCTAGCCTCGCTGCGCACGCAGAAGTACTGGCCGCCGGTGGGCCGTGCCGACAACGTCTACGGTGACCGCAATCTGTTCTGCTCCTGCGTGCCGATGAGCGAGTACGCCGACGCGTGAGGCCGCGGCTGCGTCAGGCGACGTCCTATACACGCGGACGTCGCCGACGGGCTATGCTCAAGTTGCGGCCGCCGGCGTGCGGCGCGCCGCTTGAGCGGAGGTCTCTTTCATGTGGAATCTGAGTGCTCCCTGGTGGGAGTTCGTGCTACGCGGCCTGATTGTCTACGCGTCGATCCTGGTCTTGATGCGGGTGTCCGGCAAGCGGCAGATCGGGCAGTTGACGCCGTTCGATCTGGTTTTGCTGCTGATCATTTCGAACGCCGTGCAGAACGCGATGAACGCCGGCGACAACTCGGTGCTGGCCGGACTGATCCTGGCCGCCACGCTGTTCCTGGCCGACACCGCGCTCGGGTATGTGACCTGGCGTAGTCGGCGCATCGAGTCGATCGTGGCCGGACGGCCGCAGATCGTGATCCATCAGGGGCAGGTGCTTGACGACGTGATGCGTCGGGAGCGGATCAGTGCGCCGGAACTGCACAAGGCGCTGCGCCGCAACGGCTGCACGCGCGTCGACGAAGTGCATTTCGCCATCCTTGAGACCGACGGCACGATCAGCGTCAAGATGAAAGAAGGCTCGCGCAACGCGTCGGACCATCCGGCCCCGGGCGAATTGTGGCGACAGCCAGACAAGTTCGATATCGACAACACGCCGGTCTAGCGCGCTCGAGCGCGCTCAGGCACCGGCATATTCCTGGAGTGCGTCGTGGCAGTCAGCGTCTTCGATCTGTTCAAGGTAGGCATCGGCCCGTCGAGTTCCCACACGGTTGGGCCGATGCGCGCGGCGCTGATGTTTGCGCAGGGACTCGACCGCGACGGCCTGCTGGCCGACGTGGCCAGCGTGCGCGTGGAGTTGTACGGGTCGCTGGGTGCCACCGGCAAGGGCCACGGCACCGACAAGGGCGTAATCCTGGGCCTGATGGGCGAAACGCCAGACACCGTCGATCCGGACACCATCGACGAAAAACTGGCCGCCATGCGGTCCGCCAAGCTGCTGACTCTGCTGGGCAAGCATACGGTGCCTTTTGCCGAACGCGAGCACATCGTGTTCTACCGGCGCGAGGCGATGGCCGAACATCCCAACGGCATGAAATTCCACGCCTGCAATGCCGATGGCACGGCCTTGCGCGAAGCGCGTTACCTGTCGGTCGGCGGCGGATTCGTCGTCACCGCCGGTGCGCCGAACACGCAGTTGCAGGCCGCCGAAAATCAGTTGCCGCATCCGTTCCGCAGCGGCCGCGCGATGCTCGACATGGCGCACGCCAGCGGCAAATCGATCGCGCAACTGATGATGGAGAACGAACTGACCTGGCGCTCCGAGCAGGAGGTGGTGGACGGTCTGCTACATATCTGGGACGTGATGCAGCAATGCGTGGCGCGCGGCTGTCGGACCGACGGCGAATTGCCCGGCCCGTTCAAGGTGAAGCGCCGCGCGCCGGAGCTGCATCGCAACCTGACCCTGCGCGCCGAGCGCACGCTGTCCGACCCGCTGTCGGTGATGGACTGGGTCAACCTCTACGCGATGGCCGTCAACGAGGAAAACGCGGCCGGCGGTCGCGTGGTGACCGCACCCACCAACGGCGCGGCCGGCATCATCCCCGCAGTGCTGCATTACTACGACCGCTTCGTGCCCGGCGCAAACCGGCAGGGCGTGGTGGATTTTCTGCTGACGGCCGGCGCGATCGGGTTGCTCTACAAGCTGAACGCGTCGATTTCGGGTGCGGAAGTGGGATGCCAGGGCGAAGTCGGCGTGGCCTGCTCGATGGCAGCCGGCGCGCTGGCCGCGGTGCTCGGCGGATCGCCCGAACAGGTCGAAAACGCGGCGGAAATCGGCATGGAACACAATCTCGGACTGACCTGCGACCCGGTGGGCGGGCTGGTGCAGATTCCGTGCATCGAACGCAACGCGATGGCTTCGGTCAAGGCGGTGAACGCGGCGCGCATGGCGCTGCGCGGCGACGGCACGCACTACGTCTCGCTGGATTCCGTGATCAAGACGATGCGCGAAACCGGCGCCGACATGAAGACCAAGTACAAGGAAACCGCGCGCGGCGGACTGGCCGTCAACATCGTCGAATGCTGACGCGGTTGCCGTCGCACGCCGGCGACGTATGATGGAAGCACTTCGGTTTGCCAATAAAAATACTGCCATGCAGACCTTCCATCAGCTTTTCGACGAAACGTCGTCCACCTTCACCTATCTGCTGATCGACGCAGACACGCGCGGCGCGATCCTGATCGATCCGGTCGACTGCCAGTGCGCGCGCGACCTCGATGTTCTGAACCAGACGGGCGCACGGCTTGCGTGGGTGGTGGAAACGCATGCGCACGCCGATCACATCACGTCTGCCGGCCACCTTGCCCAACTGACCGGCGCGCGCACCGCGGCGCCCTCGGGCTGCGACATCAAGCCCGCGCTGAAGCAGCTGATAGACGGCGACACGCTCGCCTTCGGCAACCAGGTGCTGCGCGCGATCCATACACCGGGCCATACCGCGGGCAGCATGAGCTACCTGTGGGAGGAAGCGACGCCGGACGGCGTGGTGCGCCGCATCTTCACCGGCGATGCGCTGCTGATCGACGGCTGCGGACGGACCGATTTCCAGTCGGGCGATGCCGGCACGCTGTTCGACAGCCTGACGCAGAAGCTGTTTCGCCTCCCCGATGACACGCGCGTCTATCCCGCGCATGACTACAAGGGCCGCACCGAATCGACCATCGGCCGCGAGCGCGCTACCAACAGCCGCGTGGCCGGGCGCACGCGCGACGAATTCGTCGCGATGATGCGCAATCTCAATTTGCCGCGCCCGAAGCTGATTGATATCGCGGTGCCGGCCAACCAGCAGCTCGGGCTCGTTCCCGGCCGCGACGGCGCCACCGTGCCACACGGCGCCTGAAGCGGCGTCCCGACGCTGCGTCGCGTCGGCCGACGCAGCGCAAGCGGCATTTCTGTAAGACCGCCCACGAACTTATTCAATTGACTTCGTTTTCTCCGCTGCAATACTGTTCTGCGCAAAAACGCCGGCCCTCGCCCGGCAGGAGAACGAAGATGACAATCCGTAAGCACTGGTATCTGGCACTGACAAGCGCTGTCATGGCAGCCGCCACGGCGCACGCGCAAACCATGCCGGCAAAGCCAGTCGCCTATCCCGCAAAAGGCCAGTCGGCCCAGCAGCAGGCCAGCGACGACGGCGCCTGCTACAGCTGGTCGAAACAGCAGACGGGCATCGACCCGGCCATGCTTGCGCAGGCCCCGCCGCCGGCCCAGGCCCATGGCGGCCAACGGGTGCGTGGTGCAGCGGGGGGTGCCGCGATGGGGGCGGTCGCCGGTGCCATCGGCGGCGATGCGGGCAAGGGCGCGGCCATTGGCGCCGCGACAGGCACCGTGGCAGGCGGCATGGCGCATCGGCAGGAACGCCGGCAAGCGGCGGCCGTCAACACGCAGGCCGAGGCCGGCAAGGATCAGGCGATGGGAACCTATTGGCAGGCGTGGAAAGCCTGCATGTCGGGCAAGGGATATTCGGTGCAGTGACGCGCCCCGGGGCGGGCGACAGCGCGCTGCACGACTGCTGGCGCGCCCTTCTGCGCCGATGCACCGATGCCGCCTATTTCACTGAGACACCTATCTCACTGAGACGCCGATGTCATTGATGTCTGCCGATGCCACCGGGGCACCGATGTCACCGATGTCGCGGGTCCTGAGCGCGTCAGTGTCGTTTCAAGCTTCCCACTGTTCGCAGGTGCGTCGCACGGTATCGCGCAGGCTGTGCGCTTCCCCGTTGACCGTACGCACCCAGTGCGCATCATTGTCACGGCTGGCAGCCTGGGCGCGGATGTTGGCCAGCGCCTGGAGCGAGCCAAGCGCTTCGGCGTGCGGCTCCAACGCATCGCAGATCGACAGGATGTGGTCGGCAATCGGCATGCGCGTCAGCTCGTTCGGATGCACATATTCCCCTTCCAGACCGAAGCGGCATGCCTGAAAGCGGTTGAACGTGTACACCAGGTAGTCGTCTTCCTGCGGCATGAATGGACGCGACAGCAGCAGGTAGCGCGCCAACGCCTGAATATAGGCGGCGATGTCGCACGCGCGCTGGACCGTCAGCGGCGTGTCCATGACGCGGACTTCGATCGTGCCGAACTCGGGCTTGGGACGGATATCCCAGTAGAAGTCCTTCATGCTTTCGATCACGCCGGTGGCGTGCATCTTGTCGAAATAGGCCTTGAAGGCATCCCACGTCAGCACGTGCGGGGCGCGACCGCTCATCGGAAACGCCGCCACCGAGTTCAGCCGCGCAGACGCAAATCCGGTATCGACGCCCTGCACATACGGCGACGACGCCGCCAGCGCAATGAAATGCGGAACATAGCGGCCGATCGCGTGCAGCAGGAACAGCGACTCGTCCGAACTGGGGCAGCCGATGTGCACGTGCTGGCCAAATACCGTGAACTGCTTGGCGAGGTAGCCGTACAGTTCCGAGATGTACTGATAGCGAGGCGAGTCCGAAATGGTGCGATCCGACCAGACCTGGAACGGGTGCGTGCCGCCGCCGCAGATACCGAGATTGAGCCCACGCGACGCATTGAGCATCAGGTCCCGCATCACGGTCAGCTCTTCCAGCGCTTGCGCGTAATCGCGACAAATGCCGGTGCTGATCTCGATCATCGACGGACTGATTTCAGGCTTGATGTCGCCGGCGTGCTGCGCGCCCTTGAGTGCACGCAGCAGATCGGGCGCAAACGGCGCGAGATCGTAATCGTGCCGGTTGACGAGCTGCAGCTCCAGCTCCACGCCGAATGTCAGCGCTTCGGAATGCTTGAACGGTTCGAGCGACATCAGCGCCCTCCTCCATTTTCCCGCGCCTCACCCGCATAGCGCAGCGCCCACGCCGCGATGATCGGGCCCAGCAGTTGCTCGATCGCGAGCGCGCACAGGATGATCGACGCAAGCGGCGCGCCCGTGCCTGGATACAGGCGAGCCACGTCGCTCATCAAAAGATAAGCCAGCCCCGACATCGGCGCCAGCGCCAGACCGAGCGCCGCGCACTGGCGTAGGCTCAGTCCCGAAAACGATCCCAGCGATACCACGCCCACCAGCTTCGCCACATGGCGGAACACCACCAGCGCAACCGCCAGCGTACCGCCCACCACCCAGTCATGTGCGGTCAGCGGCAGCCCCAGCGACACCACCATCACGATGATCAGCAGGCTGCCCGCGCTGCCGAAATGCGTGGGCCACACGTGCGGCTGGCGATCCTGGTGTTTGAACACCACGCCGGCCAGCATCAGTGTGAGCGGCATCGACAGCTTTAACAGCCGCGTGAGCGCAAGCGTGAACAGCACGAGCCCAACCAACACCAGGAAGCTGTAGTGATCGTCGGCAGACATGCGCGCATACAGCGCGTGGCCGAACTTGCCCACCACCCATGCCAGCAGGCACGACCCCACCAGCAGGTAGAGCGGATGCAACAGCGCGGCGCCGAGATTGCCGTACTCGGAGTGCAGCCAGCCAGTGGCCACCTGCACGATCGCCGCGGCGTAGATGCTGTTCAGCGCCGCCATGGCCATCAACCGTTCGGTGACCTGCCCTTCGGCGCGCAATTCGTTCTTCAGTTGCAGCACGATGGTCGGCGAGGTGCTGACCGCGATGCCGCCCGCCAGGATCGCCACGCCGGGCGAGGCGCCGAGCCACTGTAGCGCCGTGGCTACCAGACCCCAGGTCAGCAGGCTCTCGGCGGCGCTGGTGAACAGCAGCCAGCGGTTTGCGCGCAGCCACGACAGCGACACGCGATGGCCCAGTTCGAACAGCGCCAACGCCAGCGCCATGTCGATCAGGATGCGCGTCTGCGCAATCATGTTTTCGTCGACGATGCTGCGGCCGAGCATGCCGGCGAATAGCCCGATCACCGCATAGCCGACGATGCGCGGGCAACCGAGCCAGCGACGACAGACCTCGCCGGCCAGGCCGGCGCCGACCAGCGCGAGGCCGACCCAGAATAGGCCGCCCGGGGCCAGCGGCAGCGTGGGGAAAAGTTGGCTCAGTCCGTTCATGCGCGACATGGTAACGGAAGCACACACCTTTAAGTGTCAGTGCTTGTCCGACACTTTCTTCAATGCGCTGCCAAATGCTGCCTTCTACAAACAAAAAGCGCCATCTGCTGCGATGACGCTTTTGTAAGACTTTCAGAATCAGATTTGTCTTGTGCGCTGGCTCACACGCCCCAGATCTTCCACCACGGCCGGGTGGCTTTCAGGCCAGCCTCGGCCTTGGCATAGAGCCCGCGGGTGGCGCCAGTGTTGGCGCCGCGCGCATGGTCGAACCAGGCCAGCGCCATCTCGCGCTGTCGCATACCAAGCGCCGCCAGAACGGCAAGCAGCCGCGTCTGTGCATCCCAATCGTCGTGCGTCGCGAAGGCCATCTGGAAATCGGTCAGCGCTTCGGGGTGGCGCTGCTGATCGACCAGCACTTTCGCCCGTTGCACACGCGCGGCGGCCTGCTTGCGCGCGTCCCCGTCGGCCAGCGCCACGGCCTGCTCGAACAGTGGCAGCGCGCGTTCGTGGTCGCCAAGGTCGTACCAGATCTGGCCGAAGCGGCTGCACAGCCAGCTGTCCTCCACCAGCAGCGAACGACGCTGCAAGGCTTCGAGTTCGGCAATGGCGTCGGCCTTGTCATGCTCGTCCATCGACGCCATGCCGGCCTGCAGCAGCGCGCCGTAGTGCGCCCGTGCATGGGCCATGGCGTGCGCGCCTTCGCTGCGCGCTTCCACGGGCAACGCGTCCAGACGCGCATCCATGTGCGCCAGCGCCGCACTGGCCGATTCCGTCGCTTCGCGGCCGCCGATGGCTGCCCACGCCGCCACCAGCCGGCTGAACGCCCAACTTACGTCGGCGGGATTGCGCTCGACCGGATAGCGGTTCAGCACCTGACCGGCCAGGTCCACGACCTGCTGATGCTGCCCGGCCGACGCGTACGCGTCGAGCAGGTCGATCCAGTGCTCGATGAAGTCGCTGGCCGCCATGCCCTTGCGATGCAGCGCGACCTTCTCTTCGAGATGCGCCGCATCGGCGGGCAGCGTGCGCGCCAGCAGGCGGCAAAGCAGCGAATAGAGATGCGGATCGGCATTGCCACCGTGGCCCTGCGCGTCGCCTTCGCCCGTGGCGAAATACGCTTCGAAGCACGCCAGGCCCTTGCGACACGCGGCTTCCAGCGTGGGCTTGAGCGCGGCCTGCGAGGCGGGCACTTCATCGAGAAAACTGCCCAGCCAGACCGCGGCATCGAAGTACAGGGCGCCGTCGTCGGCATCCGCCGTGAGTGCGAACCCGGCCCACGCCGGCTGCGCCGGCGCGTTGGCGCCGGCGTCGCGGTGCATCTGCTGACGCCACGACAGCGCGCGAACCTGGGCCAGCGGATCGGGCACCTGCCGCAGGTATGTGTCGATATCGTCGAGCGCGGCGGCGGGGTCGATGCCAAGCCGCAGAGGCGCGCGCAGCCGGCGCGCCTCTGGATGGTCGGGCAGCTCGGCGAGCACGCGTTCGGCCTGCTGCGCGGCCAGCGCATCGCCCTCGGCCGCGGTCATCTCGAGCACATGCGGGGAATCGAGCGCGATGCGTCCCAGGCAAACGCGCAGCAGCGGCTCGCCGAGCACGCCTGCCGCGTCGCTGCGCGCGACGTAGTCCTGCACCAGCGGCAGGATGTCGCCAGAGCCAAGGTCGGGCGATCGATAGAGGAGGTCGTGCCAGTAACGGCCGGCCAGCGCGAAATCATTGAGCCGGAAAGCCACGAAGCCCGCGTAGAAATGCGCTGCCCATTCACCAGTGGCGAGGCCGTTGCGGCGCGCGGCCTCATGGAGCCACGGCTGCGCCTCGGTATCGCGGCCAGCGCGCATCAGCAGCGTGCCGTACAGATGGGCCAGCGCGCCGCGCGAGGCCCAGCGGTGCATCGGCTCCAGCGGCAGCTCGGGCAGTTGCTGCATCGCTTCGTCCAGCGCCGCGAGAGCGGCGGCGATATCGCCACGGTCGGACTGCAGTTGTGCGCGCAGCGCGGCATAGTCGACCACTTCCGGATGCTCGGCCCAAAGTTGGTCGGCAATCTTCAACGCCTCGTCGTGGCGCCCGGCATTGGCTAGCGCGATCGCGTGTTCATAACGAACATCCTGCACGGTCCGCTCCTTGTTCAAGAATTCAGCAAAAGCGCGATTATGCGCCAACGGCGCGCCGTGATTTGCAGAGAACATCAACAAGTAATATCAATTTGATTACCGTTGACTTCGCAGCGAACCCATAAAAAACGCCACCGCGGAGCACTCCGCGATGGCGCCAGTTCTGCTGGCAACGCCGTACGCAGGAAAGACGTACGACGCGCCGAGGTTGGATCCGTAAGGACTTACTTGCCGCCCACGGTTTCCAGGACGGTCCACTTGCCGCCTTGCACCTTGTAGACGGTGATGCCGCCGTCCTTGAGGTCGCCGCGCGCATCGTAGGCCAGCGTCTTGGTGGTCACGCCCTGCATGTTGGTCGCGGCCAGCACCGGCAGATAGCGCGCCGGATCGGCCGAACCGGCCTTGATCATGGCCGTCATCATCGCCGTGGCGCCGTCATAGGCGTATGGCGAATAGGTCTGCACCTTCGAGCCGAAGCGCTTCTCGTACTTCTTCTCGTAGGCGGCGCCGCCCGGCATCTGGTCCAGCGGCAGGCCGGCCAGCGACACCACGGTGCCTTCTGCAGCCGGGCCCGCCAGCTTCAGGAAGTTGTCGGTCTTGGACATTTCGCCCGACACCAGCGGGGACTTCATGCCCAGTTCCTTGACCTGCTTGGCCATCGGCGCCGACTGCGTTTCCGCGCCGCCATAGAAGATGACGTCCGGATTGCTGCGCTTGATGTTGGTCAACACCGCCTTGAAGTCGACTGCCTTGTCGTTGGTGAATTCGCGACGCACGATCTTTCCGCCGGCGGCCTTTGCAGCCTTTTCGAACTCATCGGCCAGGCCCTGGCCGTAGGCGGTACGGTCGTCGACGATGGCGATATTCTTGGCGCCCAGCTTTTTCACCACGAAGGCGCCGATCACCGAACCCTGCTGGGTGTCGGAGGTCATCATGCGGAACGTGGTCTTGAAGCCCTGGCGCGTATATTCGGGCGCCGTAGCCATGGCGATCTGCGGAATGCCGGCGCGGTTGTAGACCATCGAGGCCGGGATGCTGGTGCCCGAGTTGAAGTGGCCGAGCATGCCCTGGATGCCCGCGTCCACCAGCTTCTGCGCCACCACCGAACCGGTCTTGGGATCGGCCTGGTCGTCTTCGGAGATCAGTACGAACTTGACATCCTTGCCACCGATTTTCGGCTTGGTGGCGTTCATGTCGTCGATGGCCAGGACGATGCCGTTTTGCATGTCCTTGCCGTATTGCGCCTGGCCGCCGGTCAGCGGGCCGGCATAGCCCAGCTTGATTTCCTGTGCCTGCGCAAACGCGGCGGAGGCGGCGGTCAGGCCGGCAACGGCCATGGCGACGGTCATGGCCGTCTTGCGGAATGTCGAGCTCATCAGTTCTCCTTGGGTCCCATAGGGTGCCATATAGTGCCGGTGTCGGCATATTTTCGGATCGGCGTTGGCAGCACCGCCCGTTCCTGAACTGCGCGGACAGGGTCGGGATCGCCGGTCCCTGCCGCGCACTTGCCTCTGACGCGCTTCGGAAAAGGCCGAGCCTCAGCCGATCGTCATCAAACTTGCATTGCCGCCCGCAGCCGCCGTATTGACGGACAGCGAACGCTCGATCAACAAACGCTCGAGCGCGATATTCGGTTCACCCTGCGCAAGGCCCTGGACGCCGACAATCGGGCCCGGGCGCGTCGCCACCAGTTCGCATACGGTGCGTAGCTGGTCGGAATCGCCGTGGTGCAGCACTGCATCAAAAACGATGTCCGATGCCTTCCAGTCAGAAACGACACGGACGCGCGATTGTACTGCCACCGGCAGGCGCGCCAACAGCGACTTCGCGATCGGTGTGTCTGGCCACAACGCTTGCGCGCCAACCGCCAGAACCGCCGCCAGTTGCAGCGCCAGATCGCCTTCCTGCTGGGCCAGGCACAGCACGTGGTCACGCGGCAGCAACGAATACGTATTGCGCTCGCCGGTGGGACCGGGCAGCGTTGCCGTCAGGCCCGACGGCGACGCCGCGGCCATGCGATCGCATGCCGCCGCCAGTTCGGGCTGCCCGGACTGTGCCCAGGCTTTCAGCGCCGCCAGTTCCGGCGATACCGGCGCATTGGCCGGGGCGCCGGAAACGTCTGAGGCGCGGACCGCGCGCGCCACGGCATCCTGCGGACAGACGGACAGCAGGCGATGCAGATAAAGCGGGCCGCCCGCCTTCGGACCGGTGCCGGACAAGCCCTCACCGCCAAATGGCTGCACGCCGACCACTGCGCCAACGATGTTGCGGTTGACATAGAGATTGCCCACCTGCGCGCGATCCACGATATGTGCAATGGTCTCGTCGATACGCGTGTGGATGCCGAGCGTAAGCCCGTAGCCGGTGCCGTTGATCTGGCCGATCATTGCGTCGAGTTCCGCGCGCGGGAAGCGCACCACATGCAGCACGGGACCGAACACTTCGCGTTGCAATTCGGCGATCGAATCGAGCTCGATCAGCGTCGGCGGCACGAAGGTGCCATGACGGCAGGCCGCCGCCTGCGCCGCGCCGGCCTCGCCCTGCGGCGCCGCCTGGTAGACGCGGCGGCCCTTGGCGCGCATCGCTTCGATATGGCGCACGATATTGCCGCGCGCTTCCTCGTCGATCACCGGGCCGACGTCGGTCGAAAGACGGTCGGGATTTCCGAGCGTCAGCTCGCCCATCGCGCCCTTGAGCATTTCGAGGATGCGGTCCGCCACGTCCTCCTGCAGGCACAGCACGCGCAGCGCCGAACAGCGCTGACCGGCCGAATCGAACGCCGATGACACCACATCGCCGACCACCTGCTCGGCCAGCGCCGAAGAATCGACGATCATCGCGTTCTGGCCGCCAGTCTCGGCGATCAGCGGGATCGGACGGCCCGCGGCGTCGAGCCGGCCCGCGACATTACGCTGCAGCAGGCGCGCCACTTCGGTGGATCCGGTAAACATCACGCCCTTGACGCGCGCGTCGCCCACCAGCGCCGCGCCAACGGTCTCGCCACGGCCGGGCAAGAGCTGCACTGCGGCCGCCGGCACGCCCGCCTCGCGCAGCACCCGCACCGCGGCGGCGGCAATCAGCGGCGTCTGCTCGGCCGGCTTGGCCAGCACCGGATTGCCGGCAGCCAGCGCGGCGGCAACCTGGCCGGTAAAGATAGCCAGCGGAAAATTCCACGGGCTGATGCAGACCACCGGGCCCAGCGGACGGTGCGTGTCGTTCGAGAACGTTTCGCGCACCTGCACCGCGTAGTAGCGCAGGAAGTCCACGGCTTCGCGCACTTCGGCGATGGCGTTCGAGAAGGTCTTGCCGGCCTCGCGCATGATGGTGCCCATCAGCGACTGCATCTGCGCTTCCATCAGGTCGGCCGCGCGCTCCAGCGCGGCGGCGCGCACTTCGGGCGGCGTGGCCTGCCAGATCGGCGCAACGTTGACGGCGGCGTTCAGCGCGGCCTCGATCTCGGCCGGCGTGGCCTCGCTGACCTGTCCCACCACATCGCGATGGTCGGCCGGGTTCAATACCGGTGCGAACGTGGCATCGGCGCGCGCGACTTCCACGCCCAGTTGCGGCTCGGCACGCAGCGTCTCGCTGGTGCCCGCCAGCAGTGCCGACGACAGCGACGCGAGCCGATGTTCGTTCGACAGGTCGATGCCGGCGGAATTGGCGCGCGACTTGCCGTACAGCGTGCGCGGCTGCGGAATGCGCGGGTGCGGCATGCCGAGCACGCCTTCGGTCTTGTGCATTTGCTCGACCACGGCGACGGGGTCGGCCACCAGTTCGTCCAGCGGAATCGTCTCGTCGGCGATGCGGTTCACAAATGACGTGTTCGCGCCGTTTTCCAGCAATCGGCGCACCAGGTATGCCAGCAGCGTTTCATGTGTGCCGACCGGTGCGTAGATGCGGCACGGCCGATTGAACTTGCCTTGCGCCACCGGCCCGACGACTTGGTCGTACAGCGGCTCACCCATGCCGTGCAGGCATTGGAATTCGTACTGGCCTGGGTAATAGTTCTGGCCGGCGATCTGATAGATGGCCGACAGCGTGTGCGCGTTGTGCGTGGCGAACTGCGGATAGATCGCGTCGGGCACGGACAACAGCTTGCGCGCACAGGCCACGTACGACACATCGGTGAACACCTTGCGCGTGTACACCGGATAGCCTTCCAGCCCGTCCACCTGGGCGCGCTTGATTTCGCTGTCCCAGTAGGCGCCCTTGACCAGGCGGATCATGAGGCGGTGACGGCTGCGGCGCGCCAGGTCGATCAGGTAGTCGATCACGAACGGGCAGCGCTTCTGGTATCCCTGCACCACGAAGCCGATGCCGTTCCAGCCGGCCAGTTCGGGCTCGAAACACAGGCGCTCGAGCAGATCGAGCGAAATCTCCAGGCGGTCGGCTTCCTCGGCGTCGATATTGATGCCGATGTCGTACTGGCGCGCCAGCAGCGTGAGCGACTTCAGGCGCCCGTAGAGTTCGGAAATCACACGCTCATGCTGCGCGCGGCTGTAGCGCGGATGAAGCGCCGACAGCTTGATCGAAATGCCGGGGCCTTCATAGATGCCGCGCCCGCGCGACGCCTGGCCGATGGCGTGAATGGCCTGTTCGTACGACGCAAGGTAGCGCTGCGCGTCCGCTTCGGTCATCGCGGCTTCGCCGAGCATGTCGTACGAATAGCGGAAACCTTCGGCCTCGTACTTGCGGGCGTTGGCCAGCGCTTCGGAAATCGTTTCGCCGGTCACGAACTGCTCGCCCATCAGGCGCATGGCCATGTCGACGCCCTTGCGGATCAGCGGCTCGCCGCCCTTGCCGATGATGCGCGTGAGCGCCTTCGACAGCCCCGATTCAGTGTGTGTGGCCACCAGCTTGCCGGTCAGCAACAGTCCCCAGGTGGCGGCGTTGACGAACAGCGACGGGCTCTGGCCCAGATGCGACTGCCAGTTGGCACCGCTGATCTTGTCGCGGATCAGCGCGTCGCGCGTGGCCTTGTCGGGAATGCGCAGCAGCGCCTCGGCCAGGCACATCAGCGCCACGCCTTCCTGCGACGACAGCGAGAACTCCTGGATCAACCCCTGCACCAGCCCTTCGCGGCCCGTTCCCACCTTTTGCTCGCGCAGCTTCTGCGCCAGCGCCTTGGCCATCTTGATGGCGGCATCGGCCTGCGCCTGCGGCAGGCGCGCCTGTTCGAGCAGCACCGGCACGCACTCGGTTTCCGGACGGCGATAGGCGGACGTGATGGCCGCGCGCAGCACCGATTGCGGCTGGATACTCTGCGCAAATTCCAGGAACGGCTGCGGCGCGCCATCGCTCTGCGCGTGATCGCCCGCATCGGCCCCGTCTACCTCGTTGAGCGCCGCGGCGCCGGCTTCATGAGGGAGATGACCGCGTTCCACCTGTTCCAGATACGTAAAGATGGCTTGCTTGATCAGCCAGTGCGGCGTGCGATCGATCGATTGGGCGGCGCGCTTGAGCCGTTCGCGCGAAGCGTCGTCGAGCTTGACGCCGAGGGTGGTGGTGGCCATGCGGGGATTCTCCAGCGGATCTTGGGATCGGGTTGGCATTGGCTTAAACGATGCGCGCGTGCGCGCACCGTCCAGCGTGCCGGACTGGCGCGATCTTACTATCGGAGTTTTACTAGGTGCAACCTAGTGCAACCACTTAGTTTTTCCGGAGTTTTCGGGTTGCACTAAAGCAACGCTTTGCGCATTTTGCTGCGCAATTTCAAATCCGCAGTGGATCGATTTCCAGCTGCCAGCGCACGCCTTTCGCGTGCCGGCCCGCCGCATCGAAAGTTTGGACCCACTCACTAACAAACCGTTGCAGCACGGGGCGCGAGCCGGCTTCCACCAACATTTGCGCGCGCTCCTTGTTGAATAGTCGGACCATCGACATCGGCACCGGATCATGCAGTTGCACCTCCGGCGCCATCGCGCAGGCGTCGGCCTGGTCGCGGACCGCCTGCAGAAACGCCAGCGCCCGTTCCAGTTGCGCATGTTCGGCGGTCACCAGTACCTGGTAGGCGAACGGGGGCAACCCGGCCTGACGGCGTTCGCGCAACTGGCTTGCCGCAAAACCATCATAGTCATGGCGCGCCAGTGCCTGCAACGCGGGCGCATCCGGATAACGGGTCTGGATCAGTACCTCACCGCCCAGACCGGCCCGGCCGGCGCGGCCGGACACCTGCATCAGCGACGCGAACAAATGCTCGGCGGCGCGGAAGTCATGGCTGAACATGGCTGCATCCGGATGAACGATGCCAACCAGCGTGACGCGCTGGAAGTCGTGTCCCTTGGCCACCATTTGCGTGCCGACGAGAATGTCGACCTCACCGGCGTGCACTTCGTCGAACATCGCCTGGGCGCTGCCCTTGCGCCGAGTCGAGTCGGCGTCGATACGCGCGATGCGAGCCTGTGGAAAACGTGTGGATAACGCTTCCTCGATGCGCTGCGTGCCGCGCCCCAAGGGCGCGATATCGACGTTGCCGCAGTCGGGACAATGATGCGGGACCGGCGACTCCAGCCCGCAGTGATGGCAGCGCAGGCGCCGCTCCGGCCGGTGCAGCACCATATAGGCCGAACAGCGCGGGCATCCCGACAGCCATCCGCAGCTGTCGCACGCCAGCACCGGGGCGTATCCGCGCCGATTCAGGAACAACAGGCTTTGCTCACCGCGTTCGAGCCGCTGCGCCAGGGCGTCTAGCAGCGGTTGGGACAGCCCTTCATAGAGCGCGCGTTGACGTTGGCGCTCGTGATTGAGATCGATCAGCCGCACGGTGGGCAGCGTTGCATCGGCCTGAGCGCGTTCGCGCAATACGAGCTTGCGGTACGCGCCCTGCTCGGCCCGATGCCACGTCTCCATCGACGGCGTGGCCGAGCCCAGCACAATCGGCACCTTCAACTGGTTGGCGCGCCATACGGCGAGATCGCGCGCGGAGTAACGCAACCCTTCCTGCTGTTTGTAGGACGTATCGTGCTCTTCGTCGACCACGATCAGCCTGAGATTAGGCATCGACGCCATGATCGCCATGCGCGTGCCCAGCACGATGCGCGCTTCACCACGATGCGCAGCGAGCCACTGCAGGCTGCGCTCCTGGTCGGCCAGGCCGCTGTGCAGCACGGCCAGCGGCAGGTGCGGAAAGCGTTCCGCGATACGCGCCTGCAACTGCGGCGTCAGGTTGATTTCGGGGACCAGCATCAGCACTTGCGCCGACGGCTCCGCCGCGAGGCGCTCGGCGATCGCGTGGAGATACACCTCGGTCTTGCCGCTGCCGGTCACGCCATACAGCAGGAACGCCGCGTAACCGGGCGCGGCGGCGATGGCCGCCACGGCCTGCCGCTGTTCGTCATGGAGCGGCGGCGCCACCGACGGCGGGCGGCTCGTGTCGACGTCGAGCAACGGGCGATCCGCGTGCGCGCATTCGACCCAGCCAGCCGATTCCCACTCGGCCAGCCGCGCCGGGGCCGCGGTGCAGATCTCGCGCGCGTCCGACAGGCGTACCCAGTCCTGCGACGCCGCCAATGCGTCGGCCAACGCCCGCACGGTGCGCGCGCGGCTGGGCGCGGCCTCGAGCAAGGCTTCCGCACTGTCGGGACGCAAGCGGTATTGCGTGGTCTGCGCGCGCTGGCCCAGGCGGTCCCAGGTGTCAGCCTCGCGCAGCGACGGCGGAAGCGCGGGCAGCATCACTTCGCCAAGGCGGCGGTGGTAATAACGCGCGGCGAAGCGTGCCAGGGCGATCCAGTCAGCGTTCAGCGGCGGCAGCCAGCCCGCGCGCCGGGCCACGGGGCGAAGCCGGTCTTCCGGGACATCCGAAGTGGCTACACGCGCGACCACGACGCCCACCACGGCTCGTTTGCCGAAGGGCACCACGACGAGATCGCCCGGGACTTCGTCGCCCGTAGAGAGATAGTCGAAACAATCGTCCGCCGGGGTGTCCAGCGCCACGCGGACGATGTGTCCGCCACCCGATGGCGCTTGCGGCTGTTCGTCGCGCCGTTCCGTATACGCCACACTTGCGGCCGGCTGATCGTGTGCCGAAAAGCTGTCCGGAGTCATGCCTTCACTCCAGCTTGGTGCAGCGACGGAGCGCCATCGTTGTGCATGCGCAGCAAGGCACATCGGGGCGGCGAGGTCTGTGTGCGGCGCAACATCAACTTAAAGTAAAACTTCAAATGTGACCCTAAGTCGATGATCCATGGATGCTTTTCCACCTGATCGGTCCGGCCTGTGGATAACTTTGTTGAAAAGTCGCACCAACTTCCCGCCAAGGCGCACGAAATAAGGCTTTCATCGACCTTGCAACATCGCTTGAAGAAGATTCAAAGCCTTACAAATCAAGGATTTGCACAGATCCCCCAAGTGAGTTAAGGGGTAACCCGCTCGTGCAGTGCCGCAAACCTATCGGTGTGCATAAGTCAAGCCTTGACAGCAAACGCCCGGCACCTTTTTGGCGAAAAATCGATAAATAGTTTACTTGACAGATCCCTGGCAGCGCCTCTCCCGGCACTATGGGGCAATCGGCCCGCTCGACGCTGCGCCGCAGGGAAAACAGTCGCTTCAGACGGTCGCAACAGTTGACACCTGACGCAGCTTGCGGCTATGGCGATGCACTTCGTCGACCAGCACCGCAACATTTTCGGGCGGTGTGAATTGGGAGATGCCGTGTCCAAGGTTAAAAATATGACCGTCACTGCCCCCGCCCGCGGCGTAACTGTCGAGCACGTTGCGCACCTGTTCGCGGATGGCCGCTTCGGGCGCAAACAGCACGGTCGGATCGATATTGCCCTGGAGCGCCACGCGGCCGCCGGTACGGCGTCGCGCCTGCGTGAGGTTCACGGTCCAGTCCAGTCCGATCGCGTCGGGCTCGATCTCGGCAATCTGTTCCAGCCAGATGCCGCCGCCCTTTGTAAACACGATGACCGGAATCTGCTCGCCATCATGCGAGCGCTTGAGCCCTTGCAGCACCCGGCGCATGTAATGCAACGAAAACGCCTGGTACATGCCATCGGCCAGGGCGCCGCCCCATGTGTCGAACACCATGACGGCCTGCGCGCCGGCGTCGATCTGGGCGTTAAGGTATGCCGTGACGGCCTGGGCGTTGATATCGAGGATGCGGTGCATCAGGTCCGGCCGGCCATACATCATGGCCTTCACGGTGCGGAAATCGTCCGATCCGCCGCCTTCGACCATGTAGCAGGCAAGCGTCCAGGGGCTGCCCGAAAAGCCGATCAGCGGCACGCGCTGCTTGCCGCCTTGAACCAAAGCGCGACGGATTTCGCTGACCGCGTCGAACACGTACTGCAGCGACGACATGTCAGGCACCGCAAGCTTGGCCACGTCCGCCTCGGTGCGCAGCGGATGCGCGAAGCGCGGACCCTCGCCCTGCGCGAACGACAGGCCCAAGCCCATTGCGTCGGGCACGGTGAGGATATCGGAGAACAGGATGGCCGCATCGAGCGGGTATCGATCCAGCGGTTGCAGCGTGACCTCGGTGGCATAGGCCGGGTTCTTGGCCAAGCCCAGGAAACTGCCGGCGCGGGCGCGCGTGGCGTTGTATTCCGGCAGATAACGGCCTGCCTGGCGCATCAGCCACAGCGGCGTGTATTCGGTAGGTTGCCGGCGCAATGCGCGCAGGAAAGTGTCGTTCTGCAATGCGGTCATGGTCATCCTCGTAAGACCGCCATTCTACGGGAACGACGCCTGCTTCCGGCTAGGCCGGCGTGATAAGCGTCATCCTTGCGGCAGCTTTCAAACGTCGTCGAAGCTGTCGACGAAGGCATGCGCTGCGCGGCGCATCCATTCGCGCGCGCGTGGCGCGTCAGGCTGCAGCCGCGCGAATCCATGCGTCATGCCGCTGGCTTCGATGGTGATGACTGGCGCATCGTGACGCACCAGGAAATCGGCGTAGGCCAGCCCGTCGTCGCGCAAGACATCGTTGGCCGCCACCATCACGACGCTGGCCGGCGGCCGCCACCGGGGCGGCGTGGCCATCAGATGCACGCGCGGATCCGCGTGCTCTGCGCCACGGGCAAGTGCCTCGGCGCCGATGTACTGGGTCCAGAACCACGACATTTCGTCCCGGGTCAGGCCTGGCCCATCGGCAAATGCGCGATAACTTTCCGTGGTGAGCACGGGCGCGGCTACCGGATAGATCAGCAGTTGCGCACGCACGACGTGCTGGCTGGCGGCATCGTTGATGGCTCGTGCCGCTGTCGCCGCCAGATGCGCCCCGGCACTGTCGCCGGCAACTGCCAAAAAGTCCGGGGCAAATCCAAGTCGCGCGCGGGCGTCGGCAAACCATTGCACGGCCGCCAATGCATCGTCGGCCGGGGCCGGAAACGCATGTTCCGGCGCGAGGCGGTAGTCGACGCTGGCGACGGCGCATCCGGTATCGGCGGCCAGCAGCGCGGCGACCGTGTGGTGGGTTCGCGGCGATCCGACCACCCATCCGCCACCGTGGAAATAGACGATCAGGCGCGGCGCGTCGATATTCGACGGGCGAAATAAGCGCGCGGACAACTGTCCGGCGCCGCCATCGATCAGCAGATCGCTGACTGCAATATTGTCAGGATCGGGCCACTGCGACTGTGCCGCTACATCCTCGAAACGTGCACGGCGCGCGGGGGCGTCAACCGCCGCGGGCGCGCCGGCGTAGCGCTCGGCCATGCGAAGGTAATAAGCTTGGAGTTGGGGATCGATGGCCATGGCAGCGCGTCATGTGGAAAGAACGGCCGCCAGTGTAATGGCACCGGAGGCAGGTGTTGGTGCGAAAAAGCGCCACGGCAACCGTTTCGAATCGTAACGCTGAATGCGCTAGCGAACACAATTGCCGACGCCGGTTTTATCGCACCCCTCGAAAGAAGGGATTACCAAAGAGCTCGCCAGAAAAAACGTAATGCATTCAGTACGCTAGCAACAAATTGTCTTAACATTCACCGGCGTAGAGAAATGGGAAAGCGATAGTGAAATCGGTTTCATAATCGGATAAAAGTGTTCAAAACGCCGTCTTCTGACGCGCCGCACTTTCATCTACTTGCAAACCGATACATTTTGTTACTGCCATCGCCATAAGTTTCCCCCACAATGCATTGACACACCAGCCCTTGGTGTGGGGCATCCCTGCCGCTAAAGCATTGAATAATAAGGGGATGTGGAAGAAAGCCTGAGCAGTACCTCGATTTTTCCGGATCAGCGGAGTGCAATCCACTGATCCGGAATACCAGGAAGACCGATAGCGCGAGGCTTGAGACTCCGAGAACTGGAATCTCGCCGAGATTGCGGAAAGAAAGTTCCGTTGCGCTTGTAAGTGATTCCTGGACCGAACCCGTTCCTTCGAATTGACCCCTCGAAGGGATTTTCCCGTCCGCGCGGAGCCTCCCCGGCCCGCGCGCTTTTTTTTGTGGTCCAGGCTGGGAAATATAGCGCCCGTCCGAAAAAAAAGGCAGCCGACTGGCTGCCTTTTTTACTGCTGCGCTCAAAATACAACAGCGCAGTCCCTGCAGTGTCATGCTTACTTCTTACGACGCAGGCGGGCGATAGCAGCCAGTTGCGCGGCCGCTACTGCCAGCTCGCTCTGGGCGCGAGCCAGGTCCAGGTCGCCGCTCTGATTCTGCATCAGTTCCTCTGCGGCGCGCTTGGCTTCCTGAGCCTTGGCTTCGTCCAGGTCCGAACCGCGGATGGCGGTGTCGGCCAACACGGTGACGTGCTGAGGCTGGATTTCGAGAATGCCGCCGGCCACGAACACAAATTCTTCGCTGCCGTCTTCCTTCTCGATGCGCACTGCACCCGGCTGGATACGGGTGATCAGCGGCGTGTGGCCGGGCAGAATACCCAGCTCACCCGTCTCGCCCGGCAGCGCCACGAACTTCGCCTGACCGGAGAAGATCGAAGCTTCCGCGCTGACGACGTCTACAAGAATGGTTGCCATATAAGATCCTTTCTCCAGAAAGCGTTTGCTTCCCGATATCAGGAAGCACGTACTCCGCCTTCAGCGCTGGCGCGGCTGCCGCGGACGTGGAACTGTCCGCGCGCCGCTGCCGTGGGCCAAGGCGGCGAACGCCGCTTACTGAAGCTTCTTGGCCTTCTCGAAGGCTTCGTCGATCGAACCCACCATGTAGAACGCCTGTTCCGGCAGGTGATCGCATTCGCCGTCCACCAGCATCTTGAAACCACGGATGGTTTCCTTCAGCGGCACGTACTTGCCTGGCGAACCCGTGAACACTTCGGCCACGTGGAACGGCTGCGACAGGAAACGCTGGATCTTACGAGCGCGCGACACGGCCAGCTTGTCTTCCGGCGACAGTTCGTCCATGCCCAGAATCGCGATGATGTCGCGCAGTTCCTTGTAGCGCTGCAGGGTCTGCTGGACGCGGCGGGCCACTTCGTAGTGTTCCGTGCCAACGACTTGCGGATCCAGCTGGCGCGAGGTCGAGTCGAGCGGATCGACGGCGGGGTAGATACCCAGCGCGGCGATGTCACGCGACAGCACGACGGTCGAGTCCAAGTGCAGGAAGGTGGTGGCCGGCGACGGGTCGGTCAAGTCATCGGCAGGCACGTACACGGCCTGGATCGACGTGATCGAGCCGGTCTTGGTCGACGTGATGCGCTCCTGCAGCTTGCCCATTTCTTCAGCCAGCGTCGGCTGATAGCCCACGGCCGAAGGCATACGGCCCAGCAGTGCCGACACTTCGGTACCGGCCAGCGTGTAGCGGTAGATGTTGTCGACGAAGAACAGGATGTCGCGGCCTTCGTCACGGAAACGCTCGGCCATGGTCAGGCCGGTCAGCGCCACGCGCAGACGGTTGCCCGGCGGCTCGTTCATCTGGCCGAACACCATGGCCACCTTGTCGAGCACGTTCGAGTCCTTCATTTCGTGGTAGAAGTCGTTGCCCTCACGGGTACGCTCGCCCACGCCTGCAAACACCGACAAACCGCTGTGCTGCTTGGCGATGTTGTTGATGAGTTCCATCATGTTCACGGTCTTGCCGACGCCGGCGCCACCGAACAGACCCACCTTGCCGCCCTTGGCGAACGGGCAGACCAGGTCGATCACCTTGATGCCCGTTTCCAGCAGGTCAACCGACGGCGACAGTTCGTCGAACTTCGGGGCCTTCTGGTGAATCGCGCGCTTTTCGTCCGCGGCGATCGGACCGGCTTCGTCGATCGGGCGACCCAGCACGTCCATGATGCGGCCCAGCGTGCCGTGGCCAACCGGCACCGAGATGGGGGCGCCGGTGCTCTTCACTGCCATGCCGCGGCGCAGGCCATCCGACGAACCCAGCGCAATGGTACGCACCACGCCGTCGCCGAGCTGTTGCTGCACTTCGAAGGTCAGACCCTTCTCGGCAAACGACTTGTCGTTGCCCTCTTCGAGCACGAGCGCGTCGTACACCTTCGGCATTGCGTCGCGCGGGAACTCGATGTCCACCACGGCGCCAATGCACTGCACAATATTTCCGATACTCATTTCGTATCTCCGATAGCTTGAATTCTTGACGCCTTAGACCGCAGCTGCGCCGCTGACGATTTCCGACAGTTCCTTCGTGATCGCTGCCTGGCGGGTCTTGTTGTAGACCAGCTGCAGTTCGCCAATCACGTTCTTGGCATTGTCGGAAGCCGCCTTCATGGCCACCATGCGCGCGGATTGTTCCGACGCCATGTTTTCGGCCACGGCCTGGTACACCAGCGCTTCGACGTAGCGGACCAGCAGCTCTTCCACAACCGTCTGGGCGTCGGGCTCGTAGATGTAATCCCACGAGTAGGCGCGCTTTTCATCTTCGGTCTGGGTCAGCTTGTCGGCCGCCAGCGGCAGCAGTTGCTCGACCATCGGCTCCTGCTTCATCGTGTTGATGAACTTGGTATATGCCAAGTACACCGCGTCGATTTCGCCGTTGGTAAAGGCGTCCAGCTGGACCTTGATCGCGCCGATCAGCTTTTCCAGATGCGGGGTATCACCGAGGTGCACCACGTTCGAGACCACCTTGGCGCCGATGCGGCCCAGGAACTGCATGCCCTTGGTGCCGATGGCGGTGGCTTGCACTTCCACGCCGCGGCCCTGCAGGGTCTTCAGTTCGTTGGTCACCGCACGCAGCACGTTCGTGTTCAGGCCGCCGCACAGACCCTTGTCGGTCGTCACCACGATCATGCCGGCGCGCTTGATGTCGCGGCCCACCATGAACGGATGCTTGAACTCGGGGTTGGCAGTGGCCAGATGCGCTGCGATATTGCGCACTTTTTCGGCGTACGGGCGGGCGTTGCGCATCCGTTCCTGCGCCTTGCGCATCTTGGATGCGGCGACCATCTCCATCGCCTTGGTGATCTTGCGCGTGTTCTGCACGCTCTTGATCTTGGTTCGAATCTCTTTCGTTCCGGCCATATCTTTCCTCTCCATTCGTGCCGCGCCGCCCACCTTGCGGCGATGACGGCGCGGTCCGTGGAATCACGCGGTTAGAACGCGGCGGACTTCCTGAAATCCTCGATCGCGGCACGCAGGGCGGCTTCGTCGTCCTTCGACAGATCCTTGGTCTCTTCGATGCGGTTGACGAGGTCGGCGAACTTGGTCTTCAGGTGGTCGTGCAGGCCCTTTTCGAACGGCAGGATGTCCTTCACGTCGACGTTGTCGAGGAAGCCATTGTTCGCGGCATACAGCGACGCGGCCAGTTGCCACACCTGCAGCGGCTGGTACTGCGGCTGCTTGAGCAGTTCCGTCACGCGGCGGCCGCGTTCCAGCTGCTTGCGGGTGGCATCGTCCAGGTCCGAAGCGAACTGCGCGAACGCAGCCAGTTCACGGTACTGGGCCAGATCGGTACGGATACCGCCCGACAGCTTCTTGATGACCTTGGTCTGGGCAGCACCGCCCACGCGCGACACCGAGATACCCGCGTTGATGGCGGGACGGATGCCGGCGTTGAACAGATCGGTTTCCAGGAAGATCTGGCCGTCGGTAATCGAGATCACGTTGGTCGGCACGAACGCGGACACGTCGCCGGCCTGCGTTTCGATCACCGGCAGCGCGGTCAGCGAACCGGTCTTGCCGTTCACGGCGCCGTTGGTGAACTTGGCCACGTAGTCTTCGTTCACACGAGCGGCACGCTCCAGCAGACGCGAGTGCAGATAGAACACGTCGCCCGGGTAGGCTTCGCGGCCCGGCGGGCGGCGCAGCAGCAGCGAGACCTGGCGATATGCCCAGGCCTGCTTGGTCAGATCGTCATAAACGATCAGCGCGTCTTCGCCGCGGTCGCGGAAGTATTCGCCCATCGTGCAGCCGGCGTAGGCGGCCAGGTACTGCATGGCTGCCGAGTCCGAAGCCGTTGCGGCCACGACGATCGTGTATTCCATGGCGCCGTGCTCTTCGAGCTTGCGCACCACGTTGGAGATCGTCGAAGCCTTCTGGCCGATCGCCACGTACACGCAGAAGACGCCCTTGCCCTTCTGGTTGATGATCGCGTCGACGGCCACGGCGGTCTTGCCGGTCTGGCGGTCGCCGATGATCAGCTCGCGCTGGCCACGGCCGATCGGCACCATCGCGTCGATCGACTTCAGGCCGGTCTGCACCGGCTGGCTCACCGACTGACGTGCGATCACGCCCGGCGCGACCTTCTCGATCACGTCCGTTTCCTTGGCGTTGATCGGGCCCTTGCCGTCGATCGGCTGGCCCAGCGTGTTCACCACGCGGCCCAGCAGTTCCTTGCCAACCGGCACTTCCAGAATGCGGCCGGTGCACTTGACCGTATCGCCTTCCGAAATGTGTTCGTATTCACCCAGCACCACCGCACCCACCGAGTCACGCTCGAGGTTCAGGGCCAGGCCAAACGTGTTGCCGGGGAATTCCAGCATCTCGCCCTGCATCACGCCAGACAGGCCGTGCACGCGGCAGATACCATCGGTCACGGAAATCACCGTGCCGGTGTTGCGCACTTCAGCGTCGGCGCCAAGACCCGAGATGCGGGACTTGATCAGCTCGCTGATTTCTGAGGGGTTCAGTTGCATCACAATGCTCCTAATTCTTCAATCCGTCGGCCGTTGCGGTCAGGCGGTCAGCGTGGCTTGCATGGCAGCCAGGCGCGCGCGCACGGAGGTGTCGAGCACTTCGTCGCCGACCTTGACGCTTACGCCGCCGATCAGCGACGGGTCCACCGCCACCTTTGCGTGCAGCTTGCGACCGAACTTCCGTTCGAGTGCGGCGACCAGTTCGTTCGTCTGCGAATCGTCCAGCGGGAATGCGCTGGTGATTTCGACGTCGGACGACCCCTCGCGGGCGTTCTTGAGCGCATGGAACTGTTCGGCGATTTCCGGCAACACTGTCAGGCGGTTGTTTTCCACCAGCAGTGTCACGAAGCGTCGGGCTTCGTCGTTCACCGGACTCTTCAGCACCGAAAGGAACACTTCCTGGAGCTTCTCGCCCGGAACGTTCGGATCGGTGGCGAGCGCCTGCATGTCGGGGTTGGCGGCTACCTGCCCCATCTCCGACACCAGCTCGGACCATGCACCCAGGTTGCCTGCACCGGCTTCGCTCGCGACGCGGAACAGCGCCTCGGCGTAGGGACGGGCAATGGTTGCGGTTTCAGCCATGATTAGAGCTCAGCCTTGAGTTGATTGAGCAGGTCTGCGTGCACCTGCGCGTTCACTTCACGCTTGAGGATCTGCTCGGCACCCTTGACGGCCAGCACGGCAACCTGGTCGCGCAGCGTTTCGCGTGCCCGGGTCACTTGCTGTTCTGCCTCGGCCTTGGCCTGGGCAATGATGCGTGCGGCTTCTGCCTGGGCGTTCTGCTTGATCTCGTCGGCGGCCATCTGGGCGCGCTTCTCAGCGTCGGCCACACGTTGCGCGCCTTCGGTGCGGGCTTCGGCCATGGCCTGGTCCACACGCTTGTTGGCGAGTTCAAGCTCCGCCTTGCCCTTTTCGGCAGCGGCGAGGCCATCGGCGATCTTCTTTGCGCGTTCGTCGAGCGCCTTCACCAGCGGCGGCCAAATGAATTTGGCAACAACCCACCACAGGATGAAGAACACGACCATCTGCGCAAAAAACGTTGCGTTCAGATTCATGGTGTGTTCCTTTCGGTAATCAAACTACAGATAAATGCACAAGGGCGGCCAGGCCATCGGACTGAGGCCTGCGCCGCCCGTCAGCATCATGCAGACCGAAAAGACTTACTGAATGACCGACAGCAGCGGGTTGGCGAAGGCGAACAGCATTGCAACACCCACACCGATCAGGAATGCAGCGTCGATCAGACCAGCCAGCAGGAACATCTTGGTTTGCAGCGGGTTCATCAGCTCAGGCTGACGTGCGCATGCCTCGATGTACTTGCCACCCATCAGGGCGATACCCAGGCAGGCGCCGATAGCGCCCAGACCGATGATGATGCCGATGCCGATAGCGGTCAGACCCTGGATGTTGGCGAGATATGCTTGCATGATGACTCCTTTAATTTAGAGAGACTTAGAACCAAAAAACCAAAAAACGAAGAACCGGAAAATCAGTGGTGATCGTGAGCCTGGCCGATATACACCAGCGTCAGCATCATGAAAATGAACGCCTGGAGCAGCACGATCAGAATGTGGAAGATCGCCCATACGGTGCCGGCAACCACGTGGCCGACGAAGCCCAGCGCGGAGAGATCGGCGCTGAACGTCCAGATCGAACCGAGCAGCGCGATCAGCAGGAAGACCAGCTCGCCGGCGTACATGTTGCCGAACAACCGCATGCCCAGCGAAACGGCCTTGGCCAGAAACTCGATCACGTTCAGCACCAGGTTGAACGGGGCCAGGTACCACTTGGCGCCGAACGGTGCGGAGAACAGTTCGTGCATGAAGCCGCCCGCGCCCTTGATCTTGAAGCTGTAGTAGATCATCAGCACCAGCACCGAGCACGACATGCCCAGCGTGCCGTTCAGATCGGCCGTGGCCACTGCGCGGTGGTGCGGAAGATGAACGTGGAAGATGCCCAGCACGTTGTTCAGGCCGGTGACCCAGTCGACGGGGATCAAGTCGATCGCGTTCATCATGGTGATCCAGCAGAACACCATCAGCGCCAGCGGCGCAATCCACGAACGGTCGCCGTGGATGATGCCCTTGGCCTGGTCGTCGACCATCTCGACGATCATTTCCACGAAGGCCTGGAAGCGACCCGGCACGCCGGGCGTGACGCGGCGGGCGGCCGCGTACAGGAAGATGATGGCGATTGCGCCGCACAGCACCGACCAGAACACGGTGTCATAGTTGATGACACTGAAATCGACCACGGAATGCTGCTTGCCGCCGACCGAATTAAAGTTCTGCAAGTGTTCGGCGATATAGCCTGAGGGTGTGAGCACGTGCTCCGCGCCTTGAGTAGCTTCAGCTGACATGTCGAAACGAACGGTATATTGCGAAATTTGTATGTCGGCGCCGACTTCAGCGACAACCGGTACGCGTCTTGCTTTGGCCTTCGGTCACATGACCGGTCACCGCCTGGGCAAGGACGCCCTTTTGTTCTGGCAAAACCTGACTCACGCAGCGCTGCATCGTGATGACGCGCTGCGCGTGAAACCTCTTGATATTCCGGATGGGTGCCTCACCTGAGACCGAATCCCACGCCGTGGCACCGCCTTTTTGGCGCCAAGGGCGACGGGATCCGCGAAAGTCCGGGTTCTACCGGATCGCGAGCGCCACCCAATAAGTCTTGAGCGCCAACAGGAACGTGACCAGCATCGGTATCCAACGCAGATCGCGGTACAGCACGATCACCAGCACCAGCAATGCCACGGTGCCGAAGACCTTGATCGCCTCGCCGGCCACCAGGCCACCCACCGACGGCTGCCCGCGCGACAACCACAGCCGCAGTGCGAAGAAACCGCTCGGCACAGCGCAAGCCAATCCGCCAAACAAGGCCGACCAGCCCGACGGCGCCGCGTCGCGCGCGAACACTGCCCACGCCAGCGCCGACAGCACGGTAACGGCAAACTGCGCCACCACCACCTTCGCCGGCGTCATGCGCGACGGCCGCAACGCGCTTTCACCAAGCAGCTTCACCGCATCGGCGTGCGACAGCGGATCGACAATCTCGTCTTCCCGCCCGGCGTCATCATCCCAGTCGTCGCGCCAGTCATCGGCGCGATGATTGCTGCGGGGCCGACTGTCGTGAGACATCTCGCCGGCTTGCGAACGGTCCTGCTGTCGGTCTCGAACCACCACCTGCCTAGCCTCGTTCCAGGCCGGAACTTTTTGGGTCCGGCCAGAATTCAAACCGCACGATTCTATTAGGAATCGCTGATTCGAGTCAACGTGCTTTCAGTTAGCTTGCAGTGAATTCCGCACAACGGTTGCTATCACGCTTCCATGATGGCTAGCGTGATATTGCGCAGCAACGATGCGAAACGTAATTGGATTGCGGAGCCGGATGGGGGCACGATGGCGATTTGGCCCACCGCGGCGCGCCCTCGACCCAGCGCGGCGATGTGCCTGGCTGGGGCGTGCGTGCGGTTATCGCGCAGATTCTGGCTGCAAGATGGTGCACGCGCCCTCGGTTGTCGCGTGGCGCCGACAGCGGCAATGATTCATCGGTAAAACCGTTGCCGCCCGGCGCATAACCGGCTAGGCGCTGGTCGCAGGCTCCCGCAGGCGCGTGAGGACGCCGTCCAATGCGTCGTTGCTGCTGAAGTGAATCGTCAGCTGGCCTTTGCCGCGCGCGCCCAGCTTGATCTGCACGGCTAGGCCGAGCATGTCCGACAGTTCTTCCTCAAGCCGCGCCACGTCGCGCGTGCCATTGCCCTGTTTCTGCTTGAGCGACTTGAGGTCGAACGGCTTGAGCGTCGAGGCCACGAGCTTTTCGGTCTCGCGTACGGACAGGCGCTTGTTGACGATCTGGTTGGCCAGCGTGATCTGATTGGCGCCATCCACCGCCAGCAGCGCGCGGGCGTGACCCATGTCGAGATCGCCGGCCATCAGCATGGTCTGGACCGGCGCGACGAGATTCAGCAGGCGCAGCAGGTTGGATACCGCACTGCGCGAGCGGCCCACCGACTCGGCGGCCTGCTCGTGCGTAAAGTTGAATTCGCGGATCAGGCGCATGATGCCCTGCGCCTCTTCCAGCGGGTTGAGGTCTTCGCGCTGAATATTCTCGATCAGCGCCATCGCGGCCGCGGCTTCGTCGGGCACGTCCTTGACGAGCACCGGCACGCGGTCCAGTCCGGCCAGCTTGGATGCACGGAAGCGGCGTTCGCCGGCAATGATCTCGTAGCGCCCTTCTTCGGCCACGCGCCGCACCAGGATCGGCTGCATCAGGCCCTGCACGCGGATGCTGGCGGCGAGTTCCTGCAGCGCGCCTTCGTCCATCCGGGTACGGGGCTGATACTTGCCGGGCTGCAGCTGATCGACGCGCAACACCGTCGGCGCGCCCTCCTGCTTCGCGGTTTCGACAATCTCCGCCGGTCCGCCCAGCAGCGCTTCCAGTCCCCGGCCCAGGCCCTTTTTCTTCGCGGTCACCATGCTCGCATCCTTGCTGTCTAAGTTGCGGGCGCTCAGCCGAGCTGCCGCACGCGCGCGATCATTTCCGCGCCGAAATCGAGATACGCCTTTGCGCCCTTGGACGACGCATCGAACGCGACGCCGGGCATGCCGTACGACGGCGCCTCGGCCAGTCGCACATTGCGCGGGATCACCGTCTTGAACACCTTCTCGCCGAAATGGGCCTCGAGTTGCGCCGACACCTGTTGCTGCAGCGTGACCCGCGGATCGAACATCACGCGCAACAGGCCGATGACCTTGAGGTCGCGATTCAGATTGGCATGGACCTGCTTGATGGTGTTGACGAGGTCCGACAGCCCTTCCAGCGCGAAGTACTCGCACTGCATCGGCACAATCACGCCGTGCGCCGCGCACAGGCCGTTCAGCGTCAGCAACGACAGCGATGGCGGGCAATCGACCAACACAAAATCGTACTGGTCATCGACCTCGGCCAGCGCCTGCTTGAGCCGACGCTCGCGCTGTTCCAGTTCGACCAGTTCGACTTCCGCGCCGGCCAGCTCGCGGTTGGCCGGCAGCACGTCATAACGGCCCGATTCGGAACGCTGGCGCGCTTGCGCCACCGAAGCCAGCCCCACTAGCACCTGGTACACGCTGTGTTCCAGCGCCTGTTTGTCGATCCCCGAACCCATCGAGGCATTGCCCTGCGGGTCCAGGTCGACGAGCAACACACGCTGGTCCTGCGCTGCCAGACCGGCGGCGAGATTCACCGTGGTGGTGGTCTTGCCGACGCCGCCTTTCTGGTTTGCGATCACGAATACCTTGGCCATATGCGCTCGAAGCTCCTTGGTGCGCCATATTCGATCCGATTTTATTCGTCGGATGAATAATGCTCAATAGTTCACAAATGTGGATTCAACGCCGCGACAACACGACGAGATGTCGCTCGGCATCCAGTTCCGGCACCGCCAGCTTCGGCACTGCGTCGACCTGCCATAGCTGCATCAGGCCAGCCGCCTCCATGCGGTCAAGTTCGTCCTGGGGATAAACGCCCTTCATCGCCAATAATTTGCCGCCCGGCGCCAGCAGATGGCCGGACAGCTTCACGAAATCGCTTAACTCGGCAAAGGCGCGCGACGTGATCACGGCATAGCCGTCCGGATCGTCGATTTTTTCAACCGGTCCCCAATGGGCCGACGCGTTGGTCAGACGCAGTTGCGCGCGGCATTGCGTCAGAAACGCCGTTTTCTTCTGCACGATGTCGACCATCAGCACGGAGACGTCCGGCGCCGAAATCGCCAGCGGAATGCCTGGCATCCCGCCCCCCGATCCCACATCGAGCACCCTGCCCCGCGCAGCATTGGGTACGACGTTGGAGCACGCGGCTTCCGCCAGCGCGGGCACTGCGGCAAGCGAATCGAGCAGATGATGCGTCAGCATTTCATCCGGGTGACGGATGGCCGTGAGGTTGTAGACGCTATTCCATTTGCGCAAGAGCGTCAGGTACGCGAACAGCGTGTCGATCTGCGACGGCTCCAACTTCAGGCCGATCGCATCGAGCCCGATTTCGAGACGCTTGCGCTGGGCGGTGTCGTCCACCACGGAATATCGAAAGCCGCCCACTCAGGCCGCCTCCTGCCCGCTGCCCGCCGGCGGCGTGGTCTGCGGCGAGCGGCCCATGCCCTTCTTCTTGAGGTGGACCAGCAGCAAGGAAATCGCAGCAGGCGTCACACCCGAAATGCGCGAGGCCTGACCCAGGGTTTCGGGCCGGTGCTGGTTCAGTTTCTGGCTGACCTCGAAGCCCAGCCCCCGCACTTCGGTGTAGTCGAAATTCGCCGGCAGCTTGGTGGCTTCGTTCGCTTCGAGCTTATCGACCTCGGCGGCCTGGCGAGCGATGTATCCGTGGTACTTGATGCCGATTTCGATCTGCTCACGAATCTGCTCGGCCAGGCGCGGATCATCCGATAGCGACGCCTCCGGTGCGAACCGGCCGCCCTGCAACGACATCAGCGCTTCGTAGCCTACCTCCGGGCGCCGCAGCAGATCGGCCAGCGAATACTCGCGCTCGATGACTTTCCCGAGCAACGGCACCGCGTCGGCTTCTGGCAGCAGCGCCGGGTTCACCCACGTGCTCTTGAGCCGCTCTGTTTCACGTGAAACAGCATCGCGCTTGCGATTGAAGGCACCCCACCGTGCGTCGTCGACCACGCCCAATTCACGCCCCGCTTCCGTCAGGCGCATATCGGCGTTGTCCTCGCGCAGGCTTAGCCGGAACTCGGCCCGGCTCGTGAACATGCGATATGGCTCGGTCACGCCGCGGGTGATCAGGTCATCCACCAGCACGCCCAGATAAGCCTGATCGCGGCGCGGCGTCCAGGCGTCGCGTTCACGCACGTAGCATCCAGCGTTGATGCCGGCGAGCAGGCCCTGCGCCGCCGCTTCCTCATAACCGGTGGTGCCGTTGATCTGGCCCGCAAAGAACAAGCCTTCGATCGCCTTGCTTTCCAGAGATGCCTTGAGCCCGCGCGGGTCGAAATAGTCGTATTCGATGGCGTAGCCCGGGCGCAGGATGTGCGCGTTCTCCATGCCGCGGATCGAGTGGACCAGCTCAAGCTGCACATCGAACGGCAGGCTCGTGGAGATGCCATTCGGATAGAACTCGTTTGTCGTGAGCCCTTCTGGTTCAAGGAAGATCTGATGGCTTTCCTTGCTCGAAAATCGGTGGATCTTGTCTTCGATACTGGGGCAATAACGCGGACCCACGCCTTCGATCACGCCCGTGTACATCGGCGAGCGGTCCAGGCCGCCACGGATAATGTCGTGGGTACGGCTGTTCGTGTGGGTAATCCAGCACGGCAGCTGTTGCGGGTGCTGATCGGGATGGCCGAGAAACGAGAACACCGGCACCGGGTCCAGATCGCCCGGCTGTTCTTCCATTGCTGAAAAGTCGATCGTGCGCCCGTCGATACGCGGCGGCGTGCCGGTCTTCAGCCGGCCCTGCGGCAGCTTGAGTTCCTTGAGACGCGCCGACAGCGAGACAGCCGCCGGGTCGCCCGCGCGGCCGCCAGTGTAGTTATCGAGCCCGACGTGAATCTTGCCGTCCAGAAACGTACCGGCCGTTAGCACGACCGCGCGCGCGCGGAAATCGATGCCAGCCTGCGTACGTGCGCCGACCACACGGTCGCCCTCCACCATCAGGTCGTCCACCGCTTGCTGGAACAGCATCAGGTTTGGCTGGTTTTCCAGCCGGGTGCGGATCGCTTTCCGATACAGGACGCGGTCAGCCTGAGCGCGGGTCGCACGGACCGCCGGACCCTTGCTCGAATTCAGGATCCGAAACTGGATGCCCGCCTCATCGGTAGCCGCAGCCATCGCGCCACCCATCGCGTCCACTTCCTTGACCAGATGTCCCTTGCCAATGCCGCCAATCGACGGATTGCAGCTCATCTGCCCCAACGTTTCGATGTTGTGCGTGAGCAGCAGCGTCTGGCAGCCCATTCGCGCGGCGGCGAGAGCGGCTTCGGTGCCGGCGTGACCACCGCCGACGACTATGACGTCGAATTCTTTCGGGTAAAGCATGGGACACCTCCTCCGGGAGGCTGGGCGGGAAAAAACAGGATGCCGAATTATAGCGGCAATCGAATGTCGTTCCCCGCTCGGACACGATGTTTCACGTGGAACATGGCGTCGGCGATACCTGCTGGGAGCGAATGTGTGTTTCACGTGAAACACCACGCGCAAAACACGTCGTCAAACAAAAAGCCCCGCTTCCGCGGGGCTGTGCAGACAGTCACTGTTTCACGTGAAACACGTCAGAGGCGGTCGCGGATATAGGCGGCGACAGCGGCGCTGAGCGACGCGAGATCCCGCTGCAGCGATGAGAATCCGTCGTTCGGTGCCTTGGTGGCTTCATCCATATACAACGGCCGCCGAATTTCGATTTGCAGGCTGTTGCGGCGCTCCGCAGGTCGGCCAATCTGAGCGATCAACTGCACGCCCTTGTACGGATCGTTACGCGCCACGGTGTATCCCATGCCACGCAGCTGGCCTTCCACCAGATCAACGATCCCCGGCTCGCAAGTAGTGCCGTCCCGGTCGCCGAGCACAAAGTCAGCCAAGGGCCGCGGGCTGACGATCTTGAGACGCTCGTAGGCATTATTCGGCATCGAGTGCAGATTCAGATGCCACAGTGCGCCGAACTTCCGATATGCGGCCTCGACCGCCTCCGCCAGCGCCGCATGATACGGCCGGTAGTAGCGTTCGATACGGTTACGCACCTCCGCCACGGTCAGCTTTCGGTCGTAAATCGGCGTCGCAGCGTCCAGCTTCCGCCAGATCAGTCCGTAGCCAAGCCGCGTCTTCTCCCCTGGGGATAACGGCGTCGGCCACGGCTCGGCCAGCAGGTCTGGATCCAGATCATCGAGCGTCCGGTTCGGATCGATATACACGCGCGGGAATGTCGCCCCGATCAGCGTACCGCCAACCTTTGGAATGGCTGCCCACAGCGTATCGATATGGGTATCCTCGCCCCCGCGCAGCCGATGCAGCGGCACTGCCGCGTCAAAATCGGATGGATAAAAGACCCCGCTGTGCGGCGAATCGCATACCAGGGGAATTGCATCGCCCTCTGGCAATGCGAGTGTAAATGGGCCACCGGGCGCATCGCCAGTCACCGCTTGGTAAGTCGTCATGATCAGTCCAGCTTGATGTTGGCGGCCTTGGCCACACGCGCGTAACGCGCCATGGCCTGCTGGATCTGGGCCTTGAACTGCTCGGGCGTCGTTGGCACCAGCGTGCCGCCGGACTCCTCGACCTTGCGCTTGAACTCGGGATTCTCCATTGCCTTGTGGATCGCCGCATTCAGCTTGGCAATGATCGGCTGCGGCGTGCCGGCGGGCGCCACGATGCCGAACCAACCGCCCTCACCCATATCCTTGTAGCCCAGCTCGGCGTACGTCGGCACGTTGGGCAACTGCGGAGAACGCTGCGCACCCAGCACCGCCAAGGCGCGCAGCCGGCCCGATTTCACGTGAGGCAACGTGGTCGCCAGGTTATCGGTGATCGCGTTTACCTGGCCCGCGACGGCGTCGTTCAGCGCCAGGCCTGCGCCCTTGTAGGGCACGTGCAGCAGGTCGATCTTCGCCAGCATCATGAAGTTCTCGATGTTGACGTGGCCCAGCGATCCGGCCCCAGGCGACGCAAACGTATACTTGCCCGGATTGGCCTTGGCCAAGGCGACAAACTCCTGCATGGTTTTGGCCGGTATGCTGGGATGCACGGCAAACACGCTCGGAATGGCGATGACGTTGGTCACCGGCGTGAAATCCTTGATCGGATCGTAGCCAAGCTTCGGATAGACGGCCGGATTGGATCCATGCGTGCTGACCGTCGCCATGCCGATCGTGTAGCCGTCCGGCGCTGAACGCGCCACCTGCTCCATGCCGATCGAACCACCGGCCCCGCCCTTGTTGTCGACCACGATGGTCTGGCCCAGTTCGCGTCCGGCGAACTCCGCAACCAGCCGCGCCGACAGATCCGTCGAACCGCCAGCGGCGAACGGCACCACCAGCCGGATCGGTTTACTCGGGTAGTTGGGCTGTGCCAGAACTGGCATCGCCATGGCGCCAAATGCGACGCCGACGGCTGTGGACAACATTGTGGACAACAAGAATTCGCGGCGCGTGGCACGCACGCAAGTGGCTCGATTCATCTGACAAACTCCTCGTACTTTTTTCGATTTGCGGATCACCGAGCCACGAGTTTCCGCGAGTTTACCGGCTGTGCACAAACGACTATATTGCACGCTTCCATTACCAAAGATCATTCTCGGATCGACAAGGCTATGCGCCTCCACTCACCTTCGATGTCCGAGCTGCATGCGTTCGTTACCGCCGCTCGTCTGGGCAGCTTCACGCGCGCGGCGGACACGTTGTGTGTCACGCAAGGCGCCATCAGCCGCGCCATCGCCCGACTGGAGGCCCACTTCGGCCAGCCGCTGCTCCATCGCAACGCGCACAGGCTGACCCTTACCGACGCCGGAAACGCTTATCTGGCGGCGATTTCCGAGCCGCTTGCCGCGTTGGAGGGCGCCAGCGCCGCAATGTTCGAAAAAGATCGCCGGCATCACCTGACGCTTTCCGCCGTACCCACGCTCGCCAGCGTCTGGCTGGTGCCGCGCCTGCCCGACTTCCATCGCCGGCATCCCGAGATCCGCCTGGACTTTGTTCCCTATCGCAAGGAAGAGGATTTTTCCGGCGCACGGCCCGATGCCGCGATACTGGCCGGCGAGGCTAGTCAGTGGGCCGGATGGCAAGTCGACTATGTGATCGGCCGCGAAATGGTGCCGGTTTGTCATCCGGCGCGGGCCCATGCAAGACGCATCGCCAACCTGTGGAAAACTCCGCACGAACTGCTGGCCGAACCCCTACTTTTCCACACCACTGCACCCGCAAACTGGCAGAAATGGCTGCAGGCCGCGGGCGTACCCGATGCTGCGCCAACCCTCGCGCGCGGGTTCGATCAGGTGTCGATTCTGCTGGAGGCCGTCAAGGCCGATATGGGTGTCGCCGTGCTGCAGCGCTGCCTGGTGCGAGACGCGCTCCACGCGGGCCAGGTGGTCGCGCCGTTCGATTTGCCGATTACGCTCAGCCGGGGATATTTCCTGTGTTCGCCGCGCGAAAAACGCGAGCATCCGGCCTTGCATGTTTTCCGCGAGTGGCTGCTTGCTGTAGCTCAGACTGATATCGAAGTGCTGACTTCTTAGCCGGTTATCCACAGTGTGGATATCTTTGTGAACAACATCGATTCGGCAAATAAAATCTAGGCGCAAAACGCCAGAAAAATCTCCACACCGAATAGTTTACGTCGCCACCCCGCGCGCGGCGGGACGATCAGGCCGCTTTCCTGGTCAGGCCCAGATAGGTTTCGATCACCTTGGGATTGCTGGCCAGGGCCGCGGCCTCGCCCTCCAGCGCCATATCGCCGGTCTCGATCACATAGCCGTAGTCCGCCACCTGCAGGGCCGCCCTCGCATTCTGTTCAATCAGCAACGTCGCCACGCCGGTCTTGCGCAGGTTGCTGATGATGTGAAAGATCTCCTTGACGATCAGCGGCGCCAGTCCAAGGCTGGGCTCGTCCAGCATCAGCAATTGCGGCTTCGCCATCAGGGCACGGCCCACCGCCAGCATCTGCCGTTCTCCGCCGGACAGCGTGCCCGCGTCCTGCCTAGCGCGCTCCCGCAGGCGCGGAAACAGATCGTAGACAACGTCCATCTGATCCAGATAGTTGCGCTCGCCCGCCTTCTTGCGCCGGAACGCCCCGAGCAGGAGATTGTCCTCGACCGACATGGTGGCAAACAGCTCGCGCTTTTCCGGCACCAGGCACATGCCGCGCGCCACGCGCCCCTCGACGGGGATGCCGGTCATGTCGTGCCCCAGATAGCGCACCGTGCCGCTCGACGACCCCGTGGCAGGAAGCGCGCCCATGATGGCATTGAGCATGGTGGACTTCCCTGCGCCGTTGGGCCCGATCACAGTGACGATGCGGCCGGCCTCGACCTGCAGACTGGCGCCATGCACCGCCTCGACCTTGCCGTAGCGGACATGCAGGTCCTTCACTTCCAGAATCAGACTCATCTCATATCCTCACTCGAT
This sequence comes from Cupriavidus pauculus, assembly GCF_008801835.1. Lineage (GTDB taxonomy): Bacteria > Pseudomonadota > Gammaproteobacteria > Burkholderiales > Burkholderiaceae > Cupriavidus > Cupriavidus pauculus. Next base: position 49,985 of record NZ_VZOW01000034.1, read on the forward strand.
GCCGCCCAGATACGCTTCCAGCACTGCCGGATCCTTCTGCACCTCTTCCGGTACGCCCTCGGCGATGCGCGTGCCAAATTCCATCACCACGAGGCGATCGGTCAGGTTCATCACAAAGTCCATGTCATGCTCCACCAGCAGCACACTCATGCCTTCGCCTTTGAGCTTGCGCAGCAAATCGGCAAGCGCCTGCTTTTCCTTGTAGCGCAGGCCTGCGGCTGGTTCGTCCAGCAACAGCAGCGCCGGATCGCAGCAAAGCGCCCGCGCAATCTCCAGGATCCGTTGCTGCCCCAGCGCCAGGCTGCCGGCCTCCATGTACATGCAGTCGGCCAGCCCCACGCGCTCGAGCTGGCGCTTCGCCTCGAACAGCAGCTTCTGTTCCTCGCCACGGTTCATGCGCAGGATCGCCGCGGATACGCCGCCTTGCGCGCGGAAGTCGCCGCGCAGGTGCGCGCCGATCGCAACGTTTTCCAGCACCGTCATCGTCGGCAGCAAATGCACATGCTGGAACGTCCGTCCGACCCCGCGCTTCACGATCTCGCGCGAAGGCAGGCCCGAAATCACTTCGCCGCGATAGCGGACTTCCCCGCTCGTGAGCGGCAGCACTCCGGTCACCAGATTGAACGTGGTGGACTTGCCCGCGCCGTTGGGGCCGATCAATCCGATGATCTCCCCGGCGCGCACCTGGAAGCTCACGTCGTTCACCGCCACCAGCCCGCCAAACTGCTTGCGCGCCGCGCGCACATCGAGAATCAACTCTCCGGCGTCCGGCTTCTGCCGCACCGGCAGCGCCGCAGCATGCGCGGGCGCGGTCACGGACGGCCCCGACGGCATCAGCCTGCGCAGGAACGGCCAGATGCCGTCACGCGCGTACTGCAGCAACAGCACCAGCAGCACGCCGAACACGATGATCTCGAAGTTGCCTGTGGTCCCCAGCAACTTGGGCAGCACGCCCTGCAACACGTCCTTCAGGATCGTCAACACACCGGCGCCCAGCACCGCGCCCCAGACGTGTCCCACACCGCCCACCACGGCCATGAAGAGGTACTCGATACCGTAGTTGAGTCCGAACGGCGTCGGATTCACCGCGCGTTGCAGATGCGCATAGAGAAAGCCCGATACGCACGCCAGTATCGCGGCCACGACGAAGATCACCACCTTCATCCATGCGGTGTTGACGCCCATGGCTTCGGCCATCGTGCCGCCGCCCTTGAGTGCGCGAATCGCACGCCCGGGCCGCGAATCCAGCAGATTCTGCATGGCGAATACCGCGAGCAGCACCACCAGCCAGATCAGATAGAACATCGACCGCCCCGACTGCAGCTCGATACCGGCGATCGACAACACCGGGATGCCGTTGAGGCCGTCGTACTTGCCCAGAAACTCGAGGTTGCCAAACAGGAAGAACAGCGACAGACCCCATGCAATCGTCGCCAGCGGCAGGTAGTGGCCGGACATGCGCATCGTGATCAATCCGATCACATAGGCCGATGCCACCGTGATGATCAATCCCACCACGAGCCCCACCCATGGAGACAGCCCGAACTGCGTCGTCAGGTATGCGGTGCTGTACGCGCCGAGCCCGACAAATGCGGCCTGGCCGAACGACGTCATGCCGCCCACGCCGGTCAGCAACACCAGCCCGATCGCCACGATGCTGTACAGGCCAATGTAGTTGCCAAGCGTGATCCAGAACTCGGGCGTCGGCAGCACAGGAAGCAACGCCAGTGCCATCACGAACAGCAGCGTCAGGATGCGGTTGCGCAGATGGCCGCGCACAGCCTCGCCCCGCTGCGACGCGATGGTGCCCTCGCCATCCACGCGCTTTTCCATCGGTTTGTCGGTGAGCATGGTCATGGCTTACTCCTCTTCCTCGACATGCTTGCTCGTGAGCGATCGCCACAACAGCACCGGGATGATCAACGTAAAGACGATCACCTCCTTGAAGGCGCTCGCCCAGAACGACGAATACGATTCGAGCAGCCCCACCAACAGCGCGCCGAGCGCCGCAACCGGATAGCTCGCCAGGCCACCGACGATCGCGCCAACGAAGCCCTTCAAGCCCACCAGGAAGCCGGATTCGTAATAGACCGTGGTCAGCGGCGCAATCAGGACGCCGCACAACGCGCCCAACGCGGCCGCCAGCGTGAACGAAAGTCGCCCGGCCTGCGTGGTGCCGATGCCCACCAGCCGCGCGCCCAGCCGGTTCACGGCCGTCGCGCGCAGCGCCTTGCCTTGCAGCGTGCGTTCGAAAAAGAAGTACAGCGCGGCGATCAGCAGGCCGGACACCGCCACCACCCAGAGGCTCTGTCCAGACACGCTGAGGCTGCCGACATCGAAACGCGCCTCGGAAAACGGATTCGTGCGCGAACCCTCCGCGCCAAACATCACGAGGCCCAGACCGACCAACGCGAAATGCACGCCCACGGAAACGATCAGCAACACCAGCGTGCTGGCTTCGGCAAGCGGCTGGTACGCCAGGCGATAGAGCATTGGGCCGAGCGGCACGACGATCAGCAGCGTCACCGCCACCTGCACCAACATCGGCAGCGGCTGGCCGCCGTACTGCTGCACCAGCAAGTGCACGGCCACGGGAAACAGCAGGTATTTGGCCGCCAGCACGGCAAGCCGTCGCGCCGCCATGCTGCGCAGGTCCGGGCTGCGCAATACCACGGCCGCGTCATAGACAAACGTGAGCACGCCCATGGCCAGCAGCAGCCACGTGGTTTGAGGCGCGTGCCCGGCCTGCATCGCGGCCAGCGTCAGCGCGCCATAGGCCACGAATTCGCCCTGGGGTATGAAGATGACGCGCGTTACCGAGAACACCAGCACCAGCGCCAGTGCCAGCAACGCGTAGATGGCGCCGGAAGTAATGCCGTCCTGCGCCAGGATGGCCGCAATCGAAAGATCCATTGTCTCCCCGACTCGTGGAAGGGTCCGCGCTGTCAGCTTAATCGCTGCGCGGCGTTGTACGTAGATTGCAAGACGGCAAGGGCAAAAAAAGGGCGCATGGCAATCCATGCGCCCCTGCGTTGCTACGCCTGCCCCGCGCGACCAACTCCTGTCTGCCGAACGAGCGCCGGCCTACTTCTGCAACTTCCACTTGCCATCGACGATCTGCACCATCACGCGCGCGCGCTGGTCCATGCCGAGGTGGTCGGTGGGAGTCATGTTGATGATGCCGTGCGACACCGGCAGATTCTTGGTCTGCTCCAGCGCATCGCGCAGCGCCTTGCGGAATTCTTTGGTGCCCGGCTGGCCCTTCTTGAGCGCCTCGGGAATGGCGTTCTGGAGCAGCAGTCCGGCGTCCCAGGCGTGGCCGCCAAAAGTCGAGACCTGGCCACCGAACGCTTTCTCGTATGCCGTCTTGTACGTCATGGCCGGCTTCTTGACGGGATTGCTGTCTGGCAATTGCTCGGCCACCAATAACGGACCGGCCGGCAGGAATGTGCCTTCGCAATCCTTGCCGCACACCCGCAGGAAGTCGGGATTGGCCACGCCGTGCGTCTGATAGATCTTGCCCTTGAAGCCGCGCTCCTTGAGCGTCTTGGCCGGCAGCGCCGAAGGCGTACCCGAACCGGCAATCAGCACCGCGTCCGGATTGGCGCCCATCATCTTGAGCACCTGGCCCGTCACCGAATTGTCGGTGCGCGCAAAGCGCTCGTTGGCCACCACCTTGATCTTGCGCATTTCCGCCACCTTGGCGAATTCCTGCGCCCAGCTATCGCCGTAGGCATCCGCAAAGCCGATGAATGCCACCGTCTTCACGTTGTTGTTGGTCATGTGCTCGGCCAGCGCCGTGGCCATGTGCGAATCGTTCTGCGGCGTCTTGAAGACCCATGCGCGCTTGGCATCCATCGGCTCGATGATGCGGGCCGAGGCGGCCATCGAGATCATCGGCGTTTCACTCTCGGCGGCCACGTCCACCATCGCCAGCGAATTCGGCGTCACGGTGGAACCCACCACCACGTCCACCTTGTCCTCGCTGATCAGCTTGCGCGTGTTCTTTACCGCCGTGGTGGTGTCGGTGGCGTCGTCGAGCACGATGTACTCGATCTTCTTGCCGGCGATTTCCTTCGGCAGCAGCGTGAACGTGTTCTTTTCGGGGATGCCGAGCGATGCCGCGGGCCCGGTGGCCGAAACAGTGACCCCAACTTTCACCTGGGCACTGGCCGCACCGGCAAACAGGCTGGCAGCAGCAAGAGCCAGCAAGCTGGCGCGCTTGAACGTCATAGAGTGTCTCCTTCGATTCCAGAAACGGAAAAAGGCATCCGTCGGCTTTCGGCCGCCGGATGCCTTCAGTTTTTTTGTCGGCCCGTTCAACAGGCTCTCTGGCAGACGCAACGCTGGCGTCCGATCAGTGTCGGGAACATCGAAGTTCGTCCCGTTTTTCCCGTCCTGCGCGTGATACCCCCGGAATTGCGCAGTTGCATTACCCGACCGCTCGGTCGGGAATGCGAATCGAGTCTAACACAGCGATCTGATCCGAAAAGCGGGATTAACCCGCAGCGGCGGCGGCACAACAGTCCGGGTTACGGCGTCCTGGCTACCGGCGCGCGCGCGGGGCGCGGTGGCATGTTCGCAATGCCGTGGCGCCGGCCCGTATCCGGTCGCATCGGTTCAACGCAGGAAGGCGTCGTAAGCGGTCTTCATGATCAGCGCGCCAACCACGGCGATGAACACCTTGCGCACAAACCTGCTGCCATGCCGAAGCGCCAGCTTGCTGCCCACCTGACTGCCCGCGACATTGGCCACGGCCATCACGATGCCCAGTTGCCACCAGACGTGGCCCTTGGCCGCCAACAGCAGCAGCGCGGCAAGGTTGGTAGCAAGATTGACCACCTTGGCCGAAGCCGAGGCATGGAGGAAGTCGTAGCCGAACACGCGCACGAACACGATCATCAGGAAACTGCCCGTTCCCGGCCCGAACACGCCATCGTAGAAGCCGATCGCCGCACCGGCCAGCACGGCGGCAATGCGCTCGCGTGCGCCGGACAGCGAGGGCGCGTGCTCGGTGCCAAGGTCCTTCTTCGCTACGGTGTAGGCCAGCAGGACCAGCAGCACAAACGGCAGTGCCTTGCGCAGCGGGTCGGCCGGAATCCTGGTCAATGTCCACGCACCGGCCATCGACAACACGAAGGCCGCAATCATGGCCGGCGCAGTGACACCCCAATGGATCCGGACCGAGCGCGCAAAGCGCATCGCCGCATTGGAGGTGCCCGCCATCGACGCCACCTTGGTGGTGCCGATCAACGTGGCGGGCGCCATGTTTGGATAGGTCGAAAACAGCGCGGGGATCTGCACGAGGCCCCCGCCGCCCGCCACGGCGTCAATCATGCCGGCCAGGAAGGCCGCCGCGGCCAGAAACGCAAATTCCATGCTGGAACCATCAGAAAGGTGGGAAGGGATTCAGGCAAGTCGTGTCGACGGCCAGGTTCGGCTGGCCGCGGCCGCGCCATTACCCGAGAAACTTCGGTGTGGGCACAAGGCTGCGGACCCACAGGCCGCTGCCGTCGCGCTGAAATCCATCGGGCGCGCGCTGGCCCGGATCCACCAGACCTTGCGCCAGGGCGATGTGCCGGATGCCGTGGGCACGGCACCAGTCCGCCAGCACGGCACAGCATTCCTGCAGCCATGCCTGGACGGACGTCTCCGCTGGCCATTCCGAAGATTGAAGCGATTGCGGCGAATGTTGCGATTGCAGCGGTCGCGGTGCGCTCGCCAACGCGGGCGGCTCCCCTGCATCCGTAGAATCCGATGACGATACCGGCGGCCACCACTCCGCCACCATTGCAATACGGCCGCCTGTGGACAAGCTATGGATCAGGGTGACGGGCATCAGGCAGGCCAGGTTGTCGCGCACCGCATTGGTGCCGCCTAGCAGGCAAATGCCATGACTGCCCTGGTCGAGCAGCGCGTCGAGCGATACGCGACGCGCGCGGGCCTCCGGGACGCCAAGCGGGGCGCGACGCATCAGCCAGGCGTCGACCACAGGTGCATCTTTGGTCACAGCGGGGCGTACCCAGCGCTGCGGCGGCGTTGATTCTGAGGGATTGGAAATCGTGAACATGAGACGCGCGGGAAGCAGGCCGGCATTGTCGCACGGGGCCTGCAGCCGGGTCATGCACGAAAAGCATCGCCCGTGGAAGGCGATGAAATGCCGGCATAAACACGTCGTGGACCGGCGCAAATAAAAAAGGCGTTGCTGGGGATCACCCGGCAACGCCTTTTATCGTGTTGGCTGCTGCTACCCGACACCGGGTGCGCGCCTGTCGTCTCCTCGCTTCCGCCTCCAAGTAACCTGCGAAAACCGTATAAGCAATGTAACGAAGCGGTGCGTCTGAAACAAGTCAGCAATAACCCTAGCCCCAAAATCGAGCATGTTGCCCGATCTGCACGCAGGGCTTGCTATTTTTTCCGGCTCGTGAGTGCAATCAGCTCGCCCATGATGCCGCGGCGGAACGTCAGCACGCAGATAACGAAGATGATGCCGGTCACCATCGTCACCGACTCGCCAAGCGCGTTGAACCAGCTGACGCCCGTAACCGACGCCAGGAACGATCCGATATCGCCGAGCTTGTTCTCGAGCGCCACCACCACGAAGGCGCCAACGATCGGGCCGGACAACGTGCCCAGGCCGCCCACCAGCGTCATCAGGATCACCGAGCCCGACATCGACCAGTGCACGTCGGTCAGCGTGCCGAAACCAAGCACCAGCGCCTTGATGGAGCCGGCCAGGCCGGACAGCGCGGCCGAGATCACGAAGGCCAGCAGCTTGAAGCGATCCACGTCGTAGCCCAGCGAGATCGCGCGCGGCTCATTCTCGCGGATGGCCTTCAGGATCTGGCCGAACGGCGAATGCACCGTGCGCACGATCAGCGCGAAGGCGGCCACGATGATGATCAGCGCCACGTAGTACAGCGTCGTATCGTTGGCCAGCGAGAGCACGCCAAACAGCTTGCCGCGGGGAATGCCCTGCAGGCCGTCCTCGCCGCCCGTGAACGGCGCCTGCAGACAGATGAAAAACAGCATCTGCGCCAGCGCGAGCGTGATCATCGAGAAGTAGATGCCCTGGCGCCGGATCGCCAGCGAACCGACCACGTAGCCGATCACCGCGCCGGACAACGTCCCGAACAGCAGGCCCAGTTCCGGTGTCACGCCCCATACCTTCATCGCATGCCCAGCCGCGTAGCCCGCGCCGCCAAAGAACGCGGCATGGCCGAACGACAACAGGCCGGTAAAGCCGATCAACAAATTGAAGGCGCAGGCGAACAGCGCGAAGCACAGCACCTTGAGCACGAACACCGGGTACGCACCCACCAGCGGCGCGGCAATCAGCGCCAGCAACAGCAGCCCGTAGAGAACCCTCTTTTGCACAGCCGTCCCTTCCTTGAAGCCCTTGGCTTGCACCGCCACAGCGGTTTGACCGGTCTGCCCGCTCATCATTTCTCCCTTCCGAACAGCCCTGCCGGACGCAGCAGCAGCACGATCACCATGATGAAGAACACCACGGTCGCCGAGGCCTCCGGGTAGAACACCTTGGTCAGCCCTTCAATCACGCCGAGCCCCAGGCCCGTGAGGATCGACCCCATGATCGAACCCATCCCGCCGATCACCACCACCGCGAACACCACGATGATCAGATTCTGTCCCATCAGCGGCGACACCTGAATCACCGGCGCGGCCAGCACGCCGGCAAACGCGGCCAGCGCCACACCGAAGCCGTAGGTCAGCGTCACCATCAGCGGCACGTTCACGCCGAACGCTTCCACCATTTTCGGGTTCTCGGTGCCGGCCCGCAGGTACGCGCCGAGCTTGGTCTTCTCGATCACGAACCACGTCGCCAGGCACACCACCACCGACGCGGCCACAACCCATGCGCGATAGTTCGGCAGGATCATGAAGCCCAGATCGGTTGCGCCCTGCAGCGCTTCGGGCGGCGAATATGGCAGGCCCGACACGCCGTAGATCGACCGGAACACGCCTTCGATCACCAGCGTGATGCCCAGCGTCAGCAGCAGGCCGTAGATGTGGTCGAGCTTGTAGATCCAGCGCAGCATCGTCTTCTCGATCACGATGCCGAGCACCCCCACCACCAGCGGCGACACCAGCAGCATCACCCAGTAGTTCAGTCCGGCGTATTCCATGCCCGCCCACGCCAGCAGCGCACCGAGCATGAACAGCGCGCCGTGCGCAAAATTGATGACGTTGAGCAGACCGAAAATCACGGCCAGCCCCAGGCTCAGCATCGCGTAGAAAGCCCCGTTGACCAGGCCCAGCAGCAACTGGGACAACATGGCGGGAAGCGGAATTCCAAAGATATCCATGGGCTAGATTGCCTGTAGGTGTGTCGCCCGACTGCCACTTGCGCAGCGTCGGAGTGGAAGCAAGCGCGTCGCAACCAGTGGCATGTCGCACCCGGCGCGCCGCGCTTGTCTTCCCGCCCCTGTCCGCTGCCGGACAAGGGGCCATTCTGGTGTTACTTCTTCATCATCGCGCACTTCGATTCGGCAACCGTGGTGAAGGCCTGGTCGCCAGGAATCGTCGCGGCCACCTTCAGGTAATCCCACGGCTTCTTCGAATCGGCCGGCGCCTTCACCTGCATCAGGTACATGTCGTGAATGTTGCGGCCATCGGCGCGGATGTAGCTCTTGTTGTAGAAGTCGTTGATCTTCATCTTCTTCAACTCGGCCATGACCTTGTCCGGATCGTCGGTCTTGGCGGTCTCCACGGCCTTCAGGTACGTGCTGATCGCCGAATAGTCCGCGGCCTGCAGGCTGCTCGGCATCTTCTTCATCTTGCCGAAGAAGCGATTCGCGAACTTGCGCGTCTCGTCGTTCATGTCCCAGTACCAGCTGTCGGTCATCAACAGGCCTTCGGTGTTCTTCAAGCCAAGGCTGTGCACGTCGTTGATGAACATCAGCAGGCCGGCGATCTTCATCGTCTTGGTGATGCCGAATTCCTTGGCCGCCTTGATCGAATTGATCGTGTCGCCGCCCGCGTTGGCCAGGCCCAGGATGTCGGCCTTCGACGCCTGTGCCTGCAGCAGGAACGACGAGAAATCCGACGCCGACAGCGGATGGCGCACCGATCCCACCACCGTGCCGCCATTGGCCTTCACCACTGCTGCGGTGTCGTTCTCGAGCGAATGGCCGAAGGCGTAGTCGGCGGTCAGGAAGAACCACTTCTTGCCGCCCTGCTTCACCACCGCGCTGCCGGTGCCCTTGGCCAGCGCCACCGTGTCATAGGCGTAGTGCACCGTGTACGGCGAGCACTCTTCGTTGGTCAGGCGCGCCGTGCCGGCGCCGATGTTGAAATAGACGCGCTTCTTTTCCTGCGCCACCTTGTTCATCGCCAGGCCGGTCGCGGAATTGGTGCCGCCCAGCAGCATGTCCAGCCCCTGCTGGTCCATCCACTCGCGCGCCTTCGAGGCGGCGATGTCGGCCTTGTTCTGGTGATCGGCAGACACCAGCTCGATCGGCTTGCCCAGCACCTTGCCGCCGTGATCCTCGATCGCCATCTTGATGGCTTCCAGGCCGCCGGGACCGTCGATGTCGGCGTACAGGCCGGACATATCGGTGATGTAGCCAATCTTCACGGTATCGCCCGATACCTGCGCCGAAGCGCCCCCTGCATATGCGCCAAAGACAGTTGCCGCCACTGCGACAGCCAGCCGAGTCATCTTCATGTTTTGTCTCCTGAGTTGTGGCGGCGTCCTCACGCCCCCCGTCCTGCGATCGCAAAGCGCCACCAAGCAAACGCCGCCGACGTGGTTGCGCAGCCCTGCCCGGTCGTCCGACCTGGAGGCAGCCGCGCAGCGCGCCGTCACCGCTTCACTTCGTCTTCCTTGCGGGTCCCAAAAACAAAATGTTCAGACGCCAAGCAGTTCATTGAGCACCGGCATCTTGTCCTGCAGTTCGTCGGCGGCAAAGCGCTCGACGATGGCGCCGTGTTCCATCACATAGAAGCGGTCGGCCAGCGGCGCGGCAAAGCGGAAGTTCTGCTCCACCATCACCACCGTGTACCCCTTGGCCTTGAGCATCAGGATCATGCGCGCGAGTGCCTGCACGATGACCGGCGCGAGCCCTTCCGAAATCTCGTCGAGCAGCAGCAGATTGGCGCCGGTGCGCAGGATGCGTCCCACCGCCAGCA
>NZ_VZOW01000035.1 GCF_008801835.1 Cupriavidus pauculus
TCCACCGCGATAGATCGCCACGTCCATCAGCGTTGCCCGACGGCACGCAACATTGGTGATGGACGGTGCCGCAGCCGACCATCAATTACCGTGCTCGCGCATCCATCGAATCTCGTGCTCACGCACAGCCGTCGCATCCCTCGGTCTGTTCGCTACAACCGCATTCGCTCAATCGAGCGTCACGCTGTATGGTGTGGCCGACGCGGGTATCGAGTATCTGAGCAACGTCCCATCGGCTTCGCCCGGTGGCTCGAACCAGGTTCGCATGACCTCCGGCAACATGTCGACGTCGCGTTGGGGCCTGCGTGGCGTCGAAGACCTTGGCGGCGGTCTGAAAGCCATCTTCGAATTGGAAAGCGGCATTTCGTTCGACACCGGCGCACAGAACAACAGCACCCGTCTTTTTGATCGTAGTGCCTTCGTAGGATTGGGTAGCAAATATGGTCAACTGACGTTGGGTCGTCAAACGACACCAATGTATGACACCACGCTGCAACTCGACCCGATGGGCTTCGCGCCGCGCTACTCGCTCTTCAAGATGGATGACGTCTTGGCGGGTCGCGCTGACAATGCTATCAAGTACCGTGGCATCTTCAGTGGCCTGACGGTCACCGGCCTCTACAGCTTTAGCCGCACCGGCGGCGGCGAAGTGCCGGGGAACTACAAGGTCGATCGAAACATGGGCGTATCGCTCATGTATGAAACCGGCGCCCTCGCTGTCGGCGCGGTGTACGACGAGATCCAGGGCAGCACCGTCGCCACGGCCGACCGCAAGGACCGCCGCGCTCTAATTGGCGCGAGCTACGCTTTCGGACCGGCTAAGGCATTTATTGGTTATCGCTGGTACAACGGCAATGTCGGTGCGCTGCCGACGAACGGTTCTAACATTTACTGGGCCGGCCTGCGCTATGGCCTGACGCCCGCACTGACGCTGACCGGCGCCGCCTACTACACGGACAGCCGCAATTCTGGCGCAGACCCGTTCCTGTTCGTTGCCTCGGCAGATTACGCTTTCTCGAAGCGTACCGATGTGTATATGAACGTCGGTTATGCACTGAACCGCGGCAACTCGCAGCTGGGCATGAACGGCTACAACTCGACGACCGGCAGCCCGACCAACGTTGTCCCTGGCAAGGATCAGACCGGCGTCGTCGTAGGCGTACGCCACAAGTTCTGAGCGAGCTCAAAAGAATCGACACTTTCTTGTTAATTCAAGAGAGTTTGTGCCTCCCAACCGGGAGGCATTTTTTTATGACAGGATCGTAATACGCGGGTAATTCAGTGGAGCAGGTCCGGTAGCTAGACTGTGAACACGGTGAGCGATTAGAGACTCACAAACATTGACTCCGGAGAGATTCCATGAAGACGATTCACACTGCCCTGATTGCTGCTGCCCTCACGATTGCTGCCGCCGGCTCCGCCATCGCTGCTACCCCTGATGGCCAGATCCACCGTCCCCGCGACCCCTACACCGACGGCGGACGCGCCGCAGTCAACGACATTTACGCCGGCGGTGCACGCATCGACAAGCGCGACGTGTTCACCGACGGCGCACGCCTCGGCCAGCGTGACGTATTTACCGACGGCTCGCGTATTGGGCCGCGTGATGTGTTCACCGATGGCGCACGCGGAATTTGACGCAAGCCGTCCCTGAAACTCAGACCGACCTCTGTGGGGGAGCCAGGCACCCGTCAGTTGCTTGGCTCTTGGTGCTCTTTCGCTTTATCCCGATGGCGAAAGCTTCCGAAGCTTGCCCTCCCCGGAGGGCAAGCTTTTTTTCCCTCCATCGGCGTCAATCCGGTGCCGTTCATGATGCGGTGGCGCGTGCTACAACTTCCCATCGCCTCGTGTATTGCTAAGCGGCAGAACCGACGCCAATGACGATGAAAAAGGCCCCGCATTGTGCGGGGCCTGTAGTTCACCGGTTCAGCAACGTTCAGCCACCTGTGAAGAGGTCGCTTCTATCAATATAGACGCGCACGCCAGCGCTACCCGGCAGATCCGGCATCAACAAGCCAAGGTCCACACTCGTATCCCTGACCATCTGGGCGAAGGTCCATGCGACGATCTTCTCGCCGGCCCGAAACGCCACCGTCTCGCCAGAGTCCACGTTGACATACCGCATCCCTGGCTTCACGTCGATAATGCGACTGGCCTGAGATTGGCCGGCTGGATCGCCATACAAGGTCGCGTGACGCTTCGCCATCGCCTGCGCCGTCGCCGTCGACGCAGGCACGCCCGGTTTCAACCCGGTCATTTCCAAAGCATACGAAGCCGACATCCCACCCAACAGCAACGCCGCAAACAGCAAGGCGTGTTTCTTCGTTTTCATAGTCATCTCCTTTCTAGAGACTTCGTTGATCTATGAAAACGAGTGTATAAATTGTACGCATGCTGCAGCCTTGCCCGGCGATTACAAATAGGCAATCGGGCTCATTGCACCACTCTACCCAACGACTGGTCGGTCCTGACTCGGCCTACCCACCGAAACCCGCGCTGAGGCTTCAGCACCGTTGAGCGGGAAGCGCAATGTAAAGCGTGTCTTCCCATCCAAGCCGCTCACGGCTGACGCGTCGCCGCCATGGAGCTCCATGATCGACAGGACGATGGCCAGGCCCAGCCCCGTGGACTGTGACGAGTTGGATCTCGCCCTATCCCCACGGAAGAACCGATCAAAGATGAGGGAAAGTTCCCGCTCCGGGATTGGGTCTCCAACGTTCGTGATGTCGATGCAACAATGTGCCGCTTCGCGGCGCACCACCAGATCTATCATCGAATTCGGCCACGCATGACGGACCGCATTTGACAGAACATTGTTGATCGCACGCTGGAACAGAATGGCATCAGCGACCAGGGTGGCATCCCCGCTTACCCTGATTACGACGCTTCGCTCCTCTGCAAGCACCGAAAAGTAGGCGGACAACTTGCGAAGTTCTGCATTCAACTGGAGTTCCGTCAACTCGAGCGCCACATTGGCACTGTCAGCTCGCGCGAGGAACAACATCGCATCGATCATCCTCGCAAGTCGCTGGTATTCGACCAGGCTTTCCTCCACCAAGGCGACATACTCGGGCCCGGTGCGGTCTCGTGACAAGGCGACCTCGGCATGTCCAATGAGGTTGTTAAGCGGCGTGCGCAAATCATGGGCAAGATCGGCGGAGAACCGCGACAGCTTCTGATAAACATCCTCGAGGCGTTGCAGCATCGCATTGAACGCAGAGGCGATATCACGCACTTCGGTGGGCTTGGGTGGCATGTCCACCCGGTAGCTCAGCCGTTCCACACTGATCCGGTTGATCTGCTTGATAAGTACGTGCGCCGGCTCCAGCTCACGGCGCGTAATGGCCGCCCCCACCAGGGCCGTCAATATCACACCGACGGTGGTACCAAGCACGAGCGTCGTCCGGAATCGCGCAGTCACCTGCTTCCTGTCCTCGCCAGACTTCGCCACGAACACCGTCGCCCGCGTACCGTCTCGCCCCAACACCGCATCGGCGGACTGGAACATGAGCGATGACTTTCCCGTGACCGCCGCTTGGTCAGTGCCTTCCAGCAATGCATCGTTGCCCGTGCGAAACAAAAGCCGGCCATCCAGCGCCGTGACGCGAACGATGAGGTCCGAGTAACCTCGCACCAGATCATCGAAGCGATGCTGCGCCGCCGGGACGCCCTGCACCCCGTCCACCTCGCGCAAGAAATGCTCGACCTGTTCGAGTTTTCCCTTTACAACCTCATCGTCTCTGGCCTCGAGTTGCGCGGCGAGCGAGTAGTAAGCAAAGGCGCCCATGCTGGCCAGCGCGATAGACAGTACCAATGCAAAGAAGAGCCCAAGCCGCCTCGTCAGTGACAGCGGGGTTATCGAAGTCCCGGGCCTCATTCCGTCACCGGCCGCGCTCTGGGTCGAGGACATAGCCCATTCCCCGTACGGTATGGATCAGCTTTTGATCGAAGGGATCATCCACCTTGGATCTCAGGCGCCGGATCGCGACGTCAACGACATTGGTATCCGTGTCGAAGTTGACGTCCCAGACCTGGGACGCGATCGTGGTTCGCGACAGCACCTCCCCTCTCCGGCGCATGAGCAGGTGCAACAGCGAGAACTCCTGATTCGTCAATTCAATGCGGGTAGTTCCCCGGAATACCCGCCTTCCAAGCACGTCGATGTCCAGATCGGCAATGCGCAATCGCTCGGACTCCTTCGAGGTGCTTTGGCGCAAGCAACGCCGGATACGGGCAAGGAGCTCGGCAAAGGCGAAGGGCTTGACCAGGTAATCGTCTGCCCCCAACTCGAAGCCTCTGACACGATCCGCCACATCATCCAGCGCCGTCAGAAACAGTACGGGTGTCTCGGACTTGGATCGAATGGACTTGATGACCGTCCACCCGTCCATACCTGGCAGCATGACGTCCAGGATGATGACGTCGTAGTCGGTCTCTTCCGCCATGTGGAGCCCATCGCCACCATTGTTCGCGATGTCGACCACGAAACCCGACTCCGACAATCCCTTCTGCAAATACTCCGCAGTACGCGGTTCGTCTTCTACAACAAGTACCCGCACCTTAGTTTCCTCCTGCAGCAAGCGACTTCGATCCGACCAGTGCTGGCGATGCATTGAAATGCTGAGCTGCATCCGCTTGTTCGCATGGTGCCAGTTCGAACTGAATGGTCACGTGCGTGATATCGAATTTGTCAGCCAGCATCTGCTTCAATTCCGGTAGCACTTCCATTTCCGGGTTGACGGCCGTGTCATTCACGACATGAACCGTCAAGCTCGCCTTGCCGCTGGTAAGTGCCCAGATGTGGAGGTCATGGAAGCTTTTTACCCCGGGCGTCGCCAGAATTTGCTTCTCAACCTCTGCCAGATCCACGTCATCGGGTACGCCTTCGAGCAGCACATTCAGGCTCGACTTCAGCAGGATCCACGTGCGAGGCAGTACCCAGAGGCCGATCAGCACCGCAATGGCGGAGTCGACCCACGCCCAGCCCGTGAAGCGGATGATGATCGCACCGGCGATGACGCCAACCGACCCGAGCAGATCGCTCCAGACTTCCAGATAAGCACCCTTCACGTTCAGGCTGCTGCTTTGCCCGGAGGACAGCATGCGCATGCTGATGAGATTGATGATCAGGCCCAGCACAGCCACGACGAACATGCCGGTTGACTCAATCTGAGGTGGCGATTTCAGCCGCAGGTAGGCTTCGTACAGGATGTAGATAGCCACACCGAACAGCAGCAATGCGTTAAAGGCCGCGGCAAGAATCTCAAAACGGTAGTAGCCAAATGTCCGCTTCTTGTCCGCGGGTCGCTTGGCGATCGCAATAGCAGCCAGTGCGATGGCCAGTGCGACGGTGTCCGTGAGCATGTGCGCGGCGTCGGAGATCAACGCCAGGCTCTTCGTCATGACACCACCGACCACTTCGGCAATCAGGAACGTACCGGTCAGCGCAAGGGCGATCTTGAGCGATCGCTCGTTGCCACCGGGATGGTCGTGTGAGTGACCTGCGCCCATAGAAACTCCTATAAAAATTGGGCGGTACGATGACCGCCCAAGGATTTACGTCATGCAGGCTGGCGGCCTTGATCCGGTTGATGCGTCTGAGTGACTGGCTCGCGAGTATCTTCCGCGTCCTCATCCTTGCGGTGAGCAAGTCGATAGAGCACCGGCAACACCAGTAGGGTCAGCGCCGTGGACGACAAGATGCCACCGATTACCACCGTTGCGAGGGGACGTTGCACCTCAGCGCCCGTACCGGTGGCGATGGCCATCGGCACGAAACCCAGGGATGCCACCAGGGCCGTCATCAGCACCGGACGCAGTCGCGTCAGGGCGCCAACTCGGACCGCGCTGTCGAGGGAATGCCCTTCTTCGCGCAGCGATCGGATAAACGACAGCATCACCAGACCATTGAGCACCGCCACCCCGCACAGCGCGATGAAGCCCACCGCTGCAGTAATGGACATCGGAATGCCGCGTATCCACAGGGCAAGAATCCCGCCAGTCAGCGCAAAGGGAATGCCCGTGAAGACTAGCAAGCCATCCTTGATGTTGTTGAACATCGCAAACAACAGTACGAAGACCAGCAACAGCGCCACCGGCACTACCACCTGCAGGCGGGTGGTGGCGGACTGCAGTTGCTCAAAGGTGCCACCCCATGTCATCCAGTAGCCAGCCGGGATCTTGACCTGGCTTTGGATAGCCGCTTCCGCCTCGGGCACGAATGAACCAATATCACGTCCACGAACGTTGGCACTGATCACGATGCGGCGCTTGCCGTTCTCGCGCGAGATCTGGTTCGGGCCGGGCGCCATTTCCAGCGTCGCCACCTCGCTCAATGGGATAAACGTCGTTCTCGCGTCCACTCCTTTTGGCAACGGAATCGGCAATCGGCGCAGAGCCTCGACCTCGCCGCGCACAGCTTCGGGCAGGCGGACCACGATATCGAAACGACGATCGCCCTGGAAGAAGGTTCCGGAATCACGGCCTCCGACGCCCGTTGCCACCGCGTCTTGCACGTCGCTCATGTTAAGCCCGTATCGCGCCGCCTTCTCCCGATCGATCTTGACCGTCAGCATCGGCAAGCCGGTGGTCTGTTCTACCTTCACCTCCTGCGCGCCGGGGATGCCCTGCAGCACGGCCGATACCTTCTTCGCCGTCTCGCTGAGCACGTTGTTGTCATCGCCGAAGATCTTGACTGCGACGTCCGAGCGGACCCCGGAGATCAGCTCGTTGAACCGCAGCTGGATCGGTTGGGAGAACTCGTAGTTGTTCCCGGGGATCTTGCCGGCTTCCTCCTGGATGGCGGACAGCAGTTCGGCATGTGTTTTCTTCGGCTCTGGCCAATCCTTCTCAGGCTTGAGCATGATGTAGCCATCCGAAATATTCGGCGGCATCGGATCGGATGCAATCTCCGCCGTACCTGTCCGCGCAAACACGCGCTCGATTTCGGGGAATTTTGCCTTGAGGGTCGTCTCGATCGTCTTCTGCATCTCCACGGACTGCGACAGGCTCGTGCCAGGAATGCGCAGCGCCTGGATGGCAATGTCGCCTTCGTTCAGATTGGGGATGAACTCGCTGCCCAGGCGGGCCGCAATGGCCACGCACAGAACAATTGACACCGCGGCAAACGTCAATACAACGGCCGTGTTCGCGAGCGACTTTTCCAGCAGCGGCTCGTAGCGACGCTTCGCCCAGAGCATGAGACGATTTTCTTTCTCGGCCACCCGTTCGCCGATGAACAAGGCGACCGCAGCCGGAACGAACGTCACGGACAGAATCATCGCGCCCAGCAGCGCCAGGACGACCGTGAACGCCATCGGGTGGAACATCTTGCCTTCCACCCCCGTCAGCGCAAAGATCGGCAGGTAGACGATCATAATGATGAGCTGACCGAAGATCAGTGGGCGACGCGCCTCCTTCGCTGCGGCAAACACCTCATGGAACCGCTCGGAGCGCGTCAATGGCCGGCCATGGTGTTCCTGCGCATGCGCCAGTCGCCTCACACAGTTTTCGACAATCACCACCGCGCCATCGATGATGATGCCGAAGTCGAGCGCGCCCAAGCTCATCAGGTTCGCACTGATCTTGTAGTTCACCATCCCCGTGAAGGTGAACAACATCGCCAGCGGAATGATCGTCGCGGTAATCAGCGCCGCGCGGATGTTACCCAGGAAAAGGAACAGAATTACGATGACGAGCACCGCGCCTTCAAGAAGGTTCTTCTTGACGGTCGCAATGGCCTTGTCGACCAGACGTGTCCGGTCGTATACCGTTACGATCTTCACACCTTCCGGCATCGTACGGTTAATGGAAGCGACCTTTTCATCGACCGCTTTTGACACAGCCCGGCTGTTTTCGCCGATGAGCATGAATACCGTGCCCAGCACAACTTCCTTGCCATTCTCGGTTGCCGCACCGGTACGCAGTTCCTTGCCAATCTCCACATCCCCGATGTCGCGAATGCGGATCGGCTGCCCCTGCGCTGTACCGACAATAATGTTGCGGATGTCGTCTTCGGACGCAACCTGACCCGGCGCACGAACCAGATACTGCTCGCCCCTACGCTCGATGTAGCCCGCACCCACGTTGTCGTTGTTCTTGTTCAGCGCATTGACGACGTCGGTCAGCGTCAGCCCGTACGACGCTAGCCGTTCAAGACTCGGCGCGACCAGGTACTGCTTGTTGAAACCACCGATAGTATTGATCTCGGTGACACCGGGCACGTTACGCAGTTGCGGCCGTACCACCCAATCCTGGATTTCGCGCAAATCTGTCGGCGTATAGGCAGTCCCGTCAGCTTTGCGAGCACCCTCTTCGGCTTCAACGGTCCATAGATAGATCTCCCCGAGGCCGGTCGAAATAGGCCCCATCGCCGGCACAACGCCTTCAGGCAGATTGCCCTTGGCTTCCTGGATGCGCTGGTTGACGAGTTGGCGCGCGAAATAGACGTCCGTGCCATCCTTGAAGATGACCGTCACCTGCGACAAGCCATAGCGGGACAGGGAACGCGTCTGTTCGAGTCCCGGCAGGCCGGCCATCACGACCTCGATCGGATACGTAACACGCTGTTCGGTTTCGAGCGGTGAATAGCCTGGTGCCGAGGTATTGACCTGAACCTGAACGTTGGTAATGTCAGGGACCGCGTCGATCGGTAGTCGGTTGTAGCTGAAAATCCCTAACCCGGCCATTCCAAACACGGCGAGCAGGACCAGCCATCGCTGCTGGATGGCGAAACTAATGATACGTTCAAACATTGCTGTTTCCCCCGTATCAATGGCCGTGTTCGGCGCTGGATTTGCCAAGTTCGGCCTTCAGAACAAAACTGTTGGCGGCGGCGTAACGTGCGCCCGGCTTCAGGCCCTCGACAATCTCGATGACCTTGCCGTTTGTCCGGCCGACCTTCACCGGCTGCGGCACGAATCCACCTTGAACCGCGACAAAGACTACGCTCTCGCCATTGACGTCCTGGACGGCCTCGGTCTTCACCGCAACGGGCACCTCGACATCAGCACCGAATACGTCGACCGTGACGAAGAGACCCGGTCGCCAAGCCATCTGTGGATTGGTCAATGTTACGCGGGCCTTCGCCGTCCGCGTCTGCTCGCCCAGCAGCGAACCCACGTATGAAACGGTGCCATCTGCCTTCACATCGGACGATGCCGAATTGATCGACGCCTTTTCGCCGATGCGCACCCGCTCGACATCCTTGGCAGACACCACGAACTCGGCCCAGACGGACGACAGATCCGACAGCGTGAACACGTTGGCGTTGTCCGCCACCGCTTCCCCAAGCGAGATATGCTTTTCAACGATCATGCCGTCGAACGGTGCGCGCAGCTCGTAGCGATTGAGTGCCGTCGAGCTGTTGCTGGCGCCAATGGCGGTCAGCTTCTGCTGCGCGTTCTGGACACTGATCTGCGCTTCCTGCAGCGCGTTGCGGGCGCTCAGATAATCTTGCTCCGCAGAGATCTTCTGTTCCCAGAGCTTCTTCTCGCGGTCATAAGTGACACGCGCCAGATCCAGACGTTTCTGTGCTGCGAGCAGTTCGCTGCGCTGGTCAGAAAGTCCGGTGCTCGCGATGACCGCGAGAACCTGTCCCTTCTTAACCTGTTGCCCAATATTGGCCGGAACGCTCTCTACGACGCCAGCCAGTCGCGGCACCACGTGGGCTGTCTTGTCTTCGTTGAAACGGATTTCGCCGGGGAACTGGACGCCAGCCTGGACCTTTGCCGAGCCCGCGGTTTGAACCACTACCCCTGTCTTGGCCAGCTGGTCCGCTGTCAACTCAATCTTGCCTTCCTCTTTCGAGAGCCGCACGGCGAGTGGCGAAGACGAACCGGGCAAGGTCACATTTGCGGTCACGTCAAAGACATGGGGCTCGGCAACTGGCTGTTGGCTTTCCAGCGCGTCGCCAGACACCACGAACTTGAGCGCTTGAGACTCGCCCGTAGCCCGCACGAGCTGGCCTGTCGCTGCCACGCCATTTGCCACCGCCTTCCCAGACTTGCTAACCCAGAGCCGAATACGGGCCTCGCCCTTGGATTCGGCCGTGCCAATTTCGACGTCATAGCCATCACGCGAAAAGAGCGCGCCACCATTGGGGCCCTTCTTGACCTCGTGATGCTCGCCGTCGCCGTGTGACTTGTCATCCTTGTGGTCGGCTTCCGCCGCCTGCTTGCCATGGTGCTCGGTGTCGCCATGCCCCTTGGATTCCGAGTGCCCACCCTGCTCTTCCGGCGCAGAGCGCCCGCTCAGCAGAACGCCACCAGTCGCGACGCCGCCCACCAGTACGATGGCCGCAATGGCAGCCTTTTGTTTGTTCGAAATAGCCATGTTTTATGAATCCCGTCTTAACGTCCCAGAATGCGATCGATCGTGGTCGCCGCCTGATAGGCTTGTCCAAGCACGCCGAGATAGCGGATGCGTGCCTGGAACAGCGTGCGCTGGGCATCCAGGACGTCCAGATAATTGAACTTGCCGGCCTCGAAGCCAATGGTCGCCGCGTTGAAGGCTTGCTCGGCGCCTGGCAAGACGGTCTGCTTCAGCGTTTGTGCCGAGGCGCGCGATACCGACAGCTGGTTCGATGCCATCAGGAGATTTCGGGTCAGGCTGATGCGATTGGCCAGATATTCATCCTGCGCCTTGTCCGCCTGGCGGATGGCCGAATACAAGTTGCCCTGATTCCGGTCAAAAATCGGCAACGGGATCGCCACACCGATCACCGCCATGTTGCGGTTGGCTTCTGTATCTCGCTTGGCACCCAGACTGACTGTCAGATCCGGATACTGGCGGCTGCGCTCAACGCCCACCAATGCCTGGCGGCGGTCAAGTTCAGCGCGGCTTGCGGCCACCAGCGGTGAGTTTTCCAGCTCCTTCTGAAGGAGTTCAGGCGCCGGCCTGGATGGCAGCGCGTCCAGATTGCCCTGTGCTTCGGCAAACTGCGGCGATGCATTGCCCCACAACGCCGTCAACGCCTGACGGGCGGACTGCAGGCTCGCCGTTGCTTCGGCCAATTCAAGTTCGGCGTTGGCCTGTTCGACACGTGCCTTAGTTTCGTCAACCGGGGAGATCTTGCCGGCCGCGACGCGGCGTGAAGCGGCTTGCGCGCCCCGCGCAGCGATATCCGCGGAGCCAGTTGCCAGCTTGACGCGTTCCTGTGCGATCAAGACGGAAAAAAAGCTCTCGATTACCTGCGCCCGAATGTCGCCGCGAACGCCAGCCAGCGTTGCCTGCGCCAGTTCGCGCGTCCTTTCCGCGGCATTGATACGAGCCGAGCGCTTGCCGCCCAGTTCGATCGGGATATTCATCTGGGCGGTGGATGTACGGGTGGATTTTCGCGTGTCCTCGACCAGCGTCTGGAGTTCCGGGTTCGGAATAACCCGGGCCTGCATGATCCCACCTTCTGTGGAATCGAGTTCCTTGGCGGCGGCGGACAGGTTGAAATTGCTTCCTGCCGCCAGCGACAACGCGGCCTCGAGGGTCAACGGTCCCGCCGCTTCCCTTGGGAAGACGGGCACCATGGACGTGCCGGTGTCAGATTGCGCTACGGCAAAGTTTGGGCTGAGAAATGCTACCGCCAGCCCGAGCGGCAGAAATAGTCTTCGCATCGAATTGCACCAAGGTATTTGACCAGGAGAATTCGGCGAGAAACGATAGGAGAAAAAGAGTCGTCGTCTCGCCGATCAAGCGAGACGCTGCCACTGAGGACGGTCGGGAGCCCTGGCATTCAGAGACGAGAACTCGGACGCATGCTGCGTATCGGTCACTTCGACCCGATTAGCTATCAAGACGTCCTGCGTCTGTCCATACACAAACGGGAGGGAGACCAGATGGCACACCCCGCAGTCTGTATCCACGAATGGCTTTTTCTCGGCATCCGTTTTACCTTCCGGCTGCTGATGACGATGCTCGTGGTGCCCAAGGTGCCAAGTGGCCGTGGCTTTCTCGTGCTGACAATAGCGTGCCGCTGCCGCCCAGGAAAACTGGAACGGCAAAATGAGCAGCACGAAGATCAGAACGAAACGTCGCATTCCTTGGGGAGACTGTGCGGGAGGCTTGGGTTGATGCTAACGGCTGGGCCGTGGTCGAAGTTTACATGAATCCTCGATCATCAGCATTAAGAGCAGATTACGATTATCGCTTTCGCCTGCTCGTTTTGGGGTGCCGCTTTCGCCCCTCATCAGTCTTACGCTTGGGGGCGGGCCCATGCTTCCACCGCAAATAGACAGCGAACCCCACATACAGGACGATCAGGCCGACGAGCATCACGAGCATGCTCTCGACGACAGAATCGGAGACGTGAGCGTAGTGCATGGCTGTACGTGTATGCGGAGTTGCCCGCATCAGGCAAGCGTCACGACCGCCCGGAGGACGCCGGCGTCATGGAACAGATCAAACGACTCCACGACCACCGACAGGCCGAGAAACCAGACCGAGTCCGCAATATTGCGTTGAAAGGAAGACACATGGACCGTCCATGTCGACTCCCCCCTATACAGCGACAGACGGGGAAAGAACGCTGGTGTACGGCGTGCGTATTCGGCGAATTCCGGGAAGGCGGAAGCCAGAAAGCGGTCTTCAGTCCGAATCACTGCCGGGTACATGAGCGCAAATGCGAGCGCCAGGACTGCGGTAACCGCCAGCGACTCGGTCATCGCCCCTAGTCCGAGAATGCCTAGCAAGTTGCAGACATAGAGCGGATGGCGACACAGTGAATAAGGGCCCGAGGTCACCAAGGTATTGTTCTTGCGCCCGGAAATGTACAACGCGCACCAGAGCCGCCCGACCGTGGCCAGGCTCACCCCCAACATCCCCAGCGTCAGCAGCAGCGGCGACACCCAGGTACCGTCCCACCGGGAATGGCCAAAGAGCAGGCTTGCCAGGACAAACGTTACGACAACCCGCCAAACGCCAATGCGGTGGCGTGTCAGGAAATTGTCCAGCGCCCTCGAGAGACCAGCGGGGTGGGACGGGGAGATAGAAGAATCGGTCATGCGGTTCGGGGGCTGGAGGAGAATGTCGCGCACTTCGAGTGGACACACTGGCGCGAAAACGAGCACTAATGGCCGGCATTCTAAGGTTGCCCTTCCGTTGTCAGGCTTTATTGCCGAAATGTAATACGTTGTTAATCTTGCCCCCCAGGCCAGCGAATCTGGTTGTGTCATAGCTCGGCAATCTGACAGTCATCTTCTGGGACATAGACTGTCTTGGCCATTTTCAGCACACACCCAGAGACGCCCCGCAATGAACGACATCATCCGCACATTGGGCTCGGAATTCTCCGATCTCGCTAATGCTGCCGAGGCGGTACGCGCCGTCGTTCGAATGACCGTCTCTATCGTTTTGGGGGGCTTGCTGGGGTACGAGCGGGAGAGCTCGGGAAAATCCGCAGGCGTGCGCACTCACATGCTCGTCGCACTGGGGGCATGCGTTTTTGTCGTGGTTCCCCTCCAGGCGGGCGTGCAGCTTGCCGACATGAGCCGCGTGCTTCAGGGTCTCACGTCAGGCATCGGATTCCTTTGTGCAGGGGCGATCCTAAAGCCGGACAATGAGACACATGTCAGGGGGCTCACAACTGCCGCGAGCATCTGGATTGCTGCCGCGATCGGCGTGGCCGCCGGCATGGGCCATGCGGTGACGGCCATCGTCGCGACTGCCTTCGCACTCATCGTGCTCAGAATCCTTCAAATGTCGAAGAAGTAAGACTCCCACTCCTCCCAAGCCACGTGCAGCGCGAATGCGCCGACTTCAGGTTTCGGCCAGCATTTCCCAAACGTATGTGCCCGCCTAACAGTACGCAAACTCCATTGCATGAGAATTTACCTGGATTACAGCCTCTTTGCGCACCTTCACGAGGGCACGAACCCGGCTCTGCACGCCAAAATGGGCGCGCTGTCCGATCGACATAAATTTCCTTACAGCCCGACGCACATGGAAGAGATTGCCTCGTGGCTCGCAAGACCTTCGGATACTCCCCCGCTCGATCGGTTAGCGGCCGCTTTCTGCAAAATAGACGATGTTTCTCGAATTAGCCGGAACGTGCAATTGTCTCCGACGACGTTAGGCCCGATGGTTACGAAAGAAGAACAGCCTCTCGAGTGCTTTCTTCGGGTCATGCGGCACTATCGCAAAGAGCCGGTTGTCGAGAAGAACGATTGGTATACGCGGGATTTCGTAAAGAAGACCAACGTTGGCGGAGATCTGGCAAACCAGATGTCCAACCAACCAAGCGAGTTCCTGGCCAGTCCGGAGGACCGAGAGAACCTCCGGTTAGAACTGCTTCTTCGAAGTGATCTGCCGCTGATATGCAGGGCCCATGGCGTCAACGACATCTACTGGCCCACGATTTCCTACCATTTCCCCGTGCTCCAGCGCGCAATCGAACTCACCATGGGCTTCTTGGAAGAGACGTCATATTTGCCTGAGCAAATCAGACAGTCACGCTCTCTCGAGCATGACGTGGCCCACAGCATTTATGCCAGCGGCTGCGAGCAGTTCGTCACCAATGACAAGCGCCTTTATGACAAGGCGAGGGTAACCTACACGTACCTGAGCATCCCCACGGAGGTGTTGATGCTTGAGGATTTCGTTAGCAGAGACTATGCATGAAGCCTCGCGGTCGATTTTGCGAGGTACTTGGGCGGCCGCACTCGTGCGTAGCGCCGGCCCCAGATAGTCATCACAGGAAATCGGTGATCCCAAAAAAAGATCCCTTGCTATATGCCGCTCACAAGGGATCGAAGCTCTTCGCTTACGAGACCGCGACGCTTTTGCGGTTCCGGGCGTAGAGCGGGATGCCAAAGCCCTGGCCCCAGTCACGAAGGGTCGTACCGTCGACTGCCCCGGAGTATCAGTCCAGCAGGTCGGAATACTCGCCCTGCGAATACTTGCGGGCGCGCTCCCATGGCGCCGAGGCGGGCAGTGTCACGCGGCTGACCCGCGTCATCTTGCTCTGGGTGCCGTCCATGCTGCGTGACTGCACCACACGCGGATACTGGTTCGCCACGTCCCATTGCACCGTCAGCCGGTCGTTGCCGCGGCGTGCGCTATAGACCTGCACGCCATCGCGCACCGGGCCTTCGGCCTTCATGGTCTTGAGCAAGGCCGGATCGAGCAGATGGCGCGCCGCAGGCCACGATCCATCAAATCCGACATTGCCGTAGTCCCCCTGGCCGACTTCGAACGTGCGGCGCTTCTCGTCGCTGACGAGCCGTACCAGCAGCTTTCCGTCGGGCTGGCGCGCGATCCAGCGGGCCGCCGTGGCGGTGTCAAGGTGCTTGTGGCCGTTCTCCACTTTCTCGCCGGCATGATGCTTATGCTGGACAGCCGCGGGAATCTCGCGCTCGATCCAGACAGCATCGCCACTTCGGTAGACCTGCTCGTTGAAGGCGATATCACGCTTGACACCGTCGTTGCCGAGCACCGACAACTCATGCTGTACGCGCAGGGCCAGCGGCGCCGTGTCGGCCGTGCTGGCGGCACCGGCAGCACCAGCGATGGACGTGGCGCCCGCCGCGAGCGACGCCAACAGGAAGGTCTGAATGAAATGCTTCATGGGTATGACGGGAACGATAGAGACATTGCAACGACGATGCGCGCGCACCGGTAACCAATGCGCGCGCATTCTGGGCGACAAGACCCGGCTTACAGACCGGCCGCCGACTTCACAACACCAAATACCTTGGTGTTATCGAGCGTGCCTTTCAGTGGCGCACTGCCAGGCCCGGTCGAGAACAACATGACGTCGCCGCCACCGTGCGTTTCCGAACCCGGGGTACCCAGGTTCACACCCACTTCCTGCAGGTAACCGTCGGCGGTCGTGTCCACCAGCGACGGGTCGTCGCGTGTAGCCTTGCGCGGCGTACCGCCGTTGCCGAACACCAGCGTCGTGTACGGCATGCCGTCGGCCGCCTTGGCGGTCTGCTTCGTCTTGTAATCCGTGGCAGTGGCCAGGATCGGGTTGCCACGGTGAGAGTAGCCGTTGATGGTCATCGTGTGGTCATGGTCAGCCGTGACCACAATGATCGTGTTCGACAGGTCCACCAGCGACAGCGCACGCTTGATGGCGTCATCGAAGGCAATGGTGTCTTCCAGCGCACGCTTGGCATTGGTGCCGTGCAGCGCGTGGTCGATACGTCCGCCTTCCACCATCAGGAAGTAGCCGTTGCTATTCTTCGACAGCAGTTCGATGGCCTTGGCCGTCATATCTGACAGGCTAGGCTGCGTGGCACCCTGACCCCGGCCCGCCACACGGTCGATTTCGTACTCGAGATGGCTTGTCGAACTAAACAGGCCGATCAGCTTGGTCCCGTTGGCCTGCGCCATCTCGTCACGGGTCGCCGCAACGGTGTAGCCCTTTGCCGCCATTTCCGTCAACAGATTGCGGCCATCGAAACGGCCACGCGTATTGGTGGTGGCGTCGTACGGCGTCCAGTGGTTGCGGCCGCCGCCCATCAGCACATCCACACCATCGCCAAGCGCGGTGTTGAAGCCCACGCCACCCGGCACAGCCTGGGCCGCGATATGGTATTGCGCATCGCGGTGGCAGATATGGGAGTACGTGGCGGCGGGCGTGGCGTGCGTCAGTTCCGTCGTGGTGATCGCGCCGGTGGCCTTGCCCTTGGCCTTGGCCAACTCCAACAGCGTTGGTACGGACGTGCCGTTAGTCGGGGCGCAGTTATTGATCGTGCGGTTGCCGTTGACGTCGGCGCTCGGGGCGGTGGCCACCGTGTTGGCCGACATCGAGATGACCTCGTTGTTCATCTTCACGCCGGTCATGTAGGCCGCCATCGACGGTGCGCTGTCGGTAGTCTGCGCGTCGTTCGAGAACGTCTTGATGCGGGCGGTGCGGCGCAGCGATTCCATCGTCAGCCGGCCCGATTCACCGTACTTGTAGATGCGCGATGCGGTGACCGTGGCGGGGCCCATGCCGTCGCCCAGGAAGAAGATAACGTTCTTGGCCTCGCCCGCGGCGTGCGCCGGCAGGGACAGGCATGCGCTGGCGGCAGCGGCGGCCAGCAGACCGATACGGGTCGTGATTTTCATGGTCGGTATTCCGTTCTGGTTGCTGGGGCTCAGAGTCCGATCGACTTCTTGATCAGGCCAAAGACTTCGGTGTTGTCCATCACACCCGAGAAGTTGGTGGCGCCATTGCCCATCGCACCAATGAACACGTCAGTACCGCCGTGCGTTTCGCCGCCCACAGGCATCGGGATCACGGCCTCCTGGTGATAGGTCTTTTCGTAGACCATCACGTCGGTCAGCGCCGTGCGCGTGGCAGGACGGTTCTCGCCGTTGCCGAAGCCGATGATCGAGAACGGATTGCCGCCGCTATCGAGTTTCAGGGAACCGGTGACGTAGTCCTTCACCAGACCGAGCACGCCCGGATTGCTATCGCTGGTCTTGCCCGTACGCTTGGCGTAACCATTCAGCACCAGCGTATGGTCGTGGTCGGCGGTAACGACGATCAGCGTGTTCTTCAAGCCCGGGTCGATCACATTGAGCTTGTCGATGGCGGCCTTGAGCGCGTCGTCGAATGCGGCCGTATCCTGCAGCGCCTTGCGGGCCGTGGTTTCATGCAACGCGTGGTCGATACGGCCGCCTTCCACCATCAGGAAGAAGCCCTTCTTTTTTGCGGCCAGCACGTCGATGGCCTTGCCGGTCATCTCGGCCAGGCTCGGCTCCTTGGCCGGATCGCGGTCGAGGTCGTATTCCATGTGACTGGAATTGAAGAGGCCGACCACCTTCGAATTGCTGGCCGTGATCTTGTCGAAGTCGGTCTTGCTGGCGGCATAGGTGTAGCCAGCGGTCTTCAGCTCGCTGACCAGGTCGCGGCCATCGGTACGCTTGCCACCCGCAGTGGTTGCCAGGAAATGCTGGCGGCCACCGCCGAAGATCACGTCGACACCGTCGCCCAATGCGCCATTGAAGCCTGCGTTCGACGGCACCAGTTGCGCGGCGATGGCATTCTCGCCGTCGCGATGGCAGATGTGCGCGTACGTGGCTGCCGGCGTGGCGTGCGTGATGCGTGTGGTCGTGACCACGCCTGTGCCGTAGCCGGCAGCCTTCATCTGTTCCAGCAGCGTCGGCACGGCAGCGCCATTGCCGCTGGACGGGCAGGTGGTGTCGGCACCCGACACGTAGGCCTTGCCGCTGCCATCGGTGGCGCGAGTTTCCGGGGTCATCGAGATGACCTCGTTGTTCATTTTCACGCCGGTCATGTACGCTGCCATCGACGGCGCGCTGTCGGTCACCTGCGCATCGTTCGAGTACGTGCGGACAAATCCGCTCTCCGGCATCGTGTCGATCGTCAGATCGCCATCCTCGCCAACCTTGTAGATGCGCGCAGCGGTGAGCGTGGTCAGACCCATGCCGTCGCCCAGGAAAAAGACCACGTTTTTGGTCGGAGCCGCCGCCTGGGGTGGCGACGTGGGCGTAACGGGGGACCCTCCGTTGTTCGAACCATCACCGCCGCATGCTGCGAGGGCGATCGACATCACAGCCGGCACAACTGCCGCAATTCTTCTCATTGTGACTTCCTCCCTGATTGGAGACGAGAGGATGAAGCAGCAATATGGCGACTACATGACACATTGACTGCTATGCCGTTCAAGCTGTCACGTTGAACCTTTGGCTCCAGTAGATTCGACAACCGCTCGTTGTCAACATTACCAACTTGTAATCAACATTCAACGAGTCAGAAGCCTTGGATCGCTATAAAGGAATCGACCGCCATCTCAGATCAGATTGCCGGTTCAATCCCTTAAAGGCGTATATTCGGCATCAGCCGGGGCAGGAGTCAGTCAAATGAAAGGTCTCGCATTTGCCATCGTTCTATCGGCCAGCATTGCGCTGCCCGCCTTTGCGCAAGGCGGCAGCGATTCCTCACAGAGTCGCAGCCGTGCAGAGGTCAAGAAGGAGCTTGCAAAATCCAAGCACGACGGCACATACACCAAGAAGAACGGCGAGTACCCGCCCAGCGAGCAGACGGTCAAGCAACAGAAGGCCGATCACGCAGCATCCATGCATTCTAAAGATGCCGCCAACCCGGCATTTGACAAGCATGACGAGCCAGGCGTCCCTCGATAGCCGATAAACCAATGCCCATACTCGGAGGCCGTGGACAAAGAAGCCCACTGCTTCTCCAAATATTCACCGTCGCACAGATCCTCTATGGACCGCTCACTGAGCATGAACAGTCAATCAAGGACGCTTGGGCGGAGGTCGGTGATGGGTCGCGAGCCGCCGATCGAGCCTAGCCAGCCTGCGAAGGTGGACCGACGGCCGGGTCCGGCCATTTTCTGCCGCTCGGGCCTGTCTACCCCGTGACATTCAAGCGTCGGCTCCACGTAGATAACAAACGCAGCCTCTCGGCCACACTCGGCAGCGGCGCAGATGATCGGGGCAGCGTAGTCAGGATGTGGCCCAGGAGAAGCGACCGTCGCATCGATCACACCGATATGATTGGCGTCGCGTCGGTTCGGAAGCTGTCGCTAACATTCCGCACACTTTTCGATGGCCGCAGACTCTGAGTCCGACTGCAAGCGAACCCTTCTCGCCCAGCTTGTGAGACACCGCAGCGTGCGGTTTGCCTCGTTGAGGCCGATCAGTCGCCATACTTAAGAATTCTCATTGCGAGGTGCGCATATGACAACGCCCCGAGGCTGAAGCCAAGGGGCGTGGGCGTTGTGGGTTCCTTCCAGATCAGGCCAGCACCGGAGTCATATGGCCGGCCTATTGGTGCCGAAGGCGGTGCAGACTTGCAGTGAAACTAGAAAACGGATCGTCGACGAAAGTGACTGGCCGGCTGACAAGAAAGTCGTAGAACCTTACGGAGGAAGGCTCTACGGTCGATAGGAAGCTTTCCATCTACGACTTTCTTAGTCAAATTTATCGGACTTTATTGTTTCGCCACACCGAATAAAACGATTCAGGCGTTGCAAACCACGTGCATACGCATAGCGTTCGTCGAACTCGATCATGTTGGCGAGGCTCTTGTCTTCAGCCATTTGACAAACATGGCAACCCAGGCGCGCGCCACACTTACCCTGCTTTCGTGCAACGCCCTCAAGAATCGCGTCTGCCACAACAGCGCAGCCTGTACCGACCGAATGCGCATAGATGCGGCGCATATCCTCAAAATCCGAGAACCCGGGCAAAGCTCCACCGCCGTATAGCCCGACAGCTTCCCAGACGTCATCATCGGACCACCGCGAAATCGGGCTCAACACCAAATCCCCGTCCTTAATCGTCATGGCCACTTGATCGGACTCGCCGCGCGAGCGCATAGCTCCAGCCCGTCTCGCGCTTTCGACATACCTGGTGCCCAAGCACGTCACGGGTACCGGCAGGCCCTTTTCTGCTAACTGCCTGAACAGCTTCCGCCGAAAGGACCGTTGCGGAGTAATTTTCAAATCAGTCGAACAATCACCATGGGTGCCGGGGAAACTCGGAAGTCCGCGGCCGGATAACACCTTTAACTGAAAGGTCGAGGCCATTGATGGTTGGACAACCTTCGCGATCACCTTGAAACCGTGGCGCTTTCCAAACTGAAGCATGCGGCGCAATTCGGCACGGTAGTGCTGAGCAACCTCAGGTGATTCGACAAGCGTATCGCCCGTCGTCGCAACGATGATCGGTTTGCCTCCCGAAGCACGATGAAGCATGGCTGCGTGCAGTACCAGCGCAGCCACAACGCTGCTGTCCTTCCCACCGCTAAACGCCACGACAATGGGATGTCGCTGTTGGAGCAAAGATGAGATGGTCGCGATAGCCTTGTCGATCTTGCGCTCAATGGGTTCGAACGCGCCCTGCGGGAACAAAGAAATAGTTTCCATGATGGCCCAATAGAACGGGGCCGCCCCTACGGGCGGGCCCGTAGGGGTTAAAAGAAAGCTGGGTTACAGCCACGATGGCCGGCGCGCCGGCGCCGCCTATCGGCTTACTTCCGACATCAACGCGATCTCGAAGAGCACGTAGCGTGCAAGCGCTGACTGCACAAGTTCTCCCTGTTGGCCAGAGA
This sequence comes from Cupriavidus pauculus, assembly GCF_008801835.1. Classification (GTDB taxonomy): domain Bacteria; phylum Pseudomonadota; class Gammaproteobacteria; order Burkholderiales; family Burkholderiaceae; genus Cupriavidus; species Cupriavidus pauculus. The sequence continues at coordinate 21,020 of NZ_VZOW01000035.1, forward strand.
AGAACTGACCCGCTGCATCACCATGCTCGATGCCCAATTTGTCCTGGACAGCCGCGCAAGCAGCGTTCATAGCTAGTTCCACCAATTCGGTTACGAGTAGCGCGTTACGTTCGATACTGCTGGACATCCATTCGCCAAGCGCACGTCGCACAACTTCCGCTGCCTGGTTGAACGTTGCGGTGCTCGATTCCGAGTTGCGCGGAAACAGTTGCAAGAATTCTCCATCTTTGTTGCAAAGACCACCGAGACACCGCGTATGCAGGTGAGGCTCCAGCTCAGCAAACGTCGCTGTCGTGGGCGGGACCTGCCCGGCCGCGACGCACACCTTAATTTCGTTTTTACCCTGCTCAACAGCGCGAGCAATACACGCATCCTGCGCCGGCGTGAACGATGCACATGAGATTGTCATGATGAGGTTCCCAAAAAAGGAAAGCCCGCCAACACCTTTGGAGGTGGGCGGGCTCAATGAATAGACGGGTCCAAGACCCGGTGAACGAAGTTAGGCAGCTTTGCGTGCCGGCGGCAACAGGCCGAATTTGGCCAGCGCCTTCAGATTGGTTTCGATGTACGTCACCATGCCGTCGATCTTCACCGCGAGGTAGTGATCGAAGCAGGCGGCTTCCTGCGAAACCTCAACGTTTTTCGCAGCCTTGAACACCTCGAGCAGCGCATCACGTTCAACATTGTCGCCCTGCCATCCGAAGATGCGGATGAAGGTGTGAATTCGCCGCCGACGCGGCAGCAGCTTTTCGGCCTCTTCGGCCGTGACGAATACCTTTGGCATACGGAAGAGTAGGAGCTGGGAGGCAACACGTGCCTCAACTATCGGAAGAATCTGCGAGGACCGTATCCCTCCGTCAGAGGTAGACAATCCTCAGGACATCAGTCAACGGTGTAAGTTGCAACGCCAAGGACCAGCCCGTTCTGCTTCGATACGCGCACGCTGGTGCCGTCTTCCAACTGAGGAATCTGGCTAACAACTTCATCTGCAAGGAGCCGAAGGATGCGCGCAGCACGATCGGCCGTGGTTCCACGCGGGACTGCTGTATCGCATACTTGTAGGACAACTGTTAAGGGCATATACCTAGATCCAAGAAAAATGCCCGCTCCCTTTCGGGAAACGGGCATATGGTTAGTGAATGGCGCCGGGCGCTACTGCAACGCCAGCGCAACGACATCGATGACGCCGTCGGCGTCGTCGACCAGGTCGGGTGTCTGCGAGATGAAGTACTCCCGCTGATAACCGCCGACCCGCAGCACCTCGCGCTTCATCTTCATGAAGGCGCGCTTGCGCTCCGGATCCAACGGACCGTCCGCCTCATCGGTGAACAGCGTCTGGAAAGGCTGCTGCGCATCCTGCGCCCGATAGAGGGCGATTCCGCGCGTCAGGCACTCGTTGATCCAGACCTTTTGCCCACCCGACATCACACCGAACTCCTTCGTGGTGTCGTTATCGGCATCGATCACGTTGATGGAAAAGCCCTCGCGCATCTCGCCGCTGGCCAGCGCTGTCTGCGTCTGAATCGCGATGGTGAATCGCGGTCCATAGCAGGCCAGGAGCAAGTCATTGACGATCTGGGTAATGGCCGGGCCCGCGTCGTCGATGGACAACGCGATCACGCCATCGTTGCCCAGGCCTTTCGCAAGCAGCTTCCATTGCGCAATCTGGTCGGACAGCGCCTGCGCCTTCGCCTCGATTGCCGGCAAGCCGGCAAGCTCAACATCCAGACGCTCCCGCTCGGCCACCAACATGCTCTCCTGCCGAATCAACGCCTCGATCCGGCCTGCAATCGCAGCGACAGCCTCCCGGCTGACTGCAATCTGGCGATCCATCTGGGCCAGCATGCCGGTCACGTCCTCCGTGGCCAGCGTCGCCAGTTCCCGACGCACCGCTTCGAGTTGGGATTGCACGTCCGCGATATCGCGCTTGTGGCGCTCAGTGCGTGATGCATCCTCCTCGCTCAATGCCGCCAGATCGCGTTCAGTCTGCGCCAGTCCTTCGCGCGCAGCGTCTAGCAAGGGCTTCTTGGCGGCCAACGCCGTGAGTCGCTGCAGCCGTTGCTGATCGCTATCAAGCCGTGCCTGCAGTGCAGCAAGTTCAGCGCGCGCCGTAGCACACTCCGCAACCCCAGTTTGCATCGATTGCACCTGATCAAGCTTCTTGCGATAGCTTTCACGCAGTGCTTTCACCGATACAACCTGTTCTCCAAGGTTTGTCTTGGCATTGCGAGCTTGCGCCAGCAATGGACAGGTGGCGTGCATCGGATCATCACGGCAGGGAACGGTCTCGATGACGTCAGCTTGCAGCTTCAACGACTCAACAAGCTTCGCGCCCGCAACACCTTGCTGCTCCAGGCCCGTGAGCTCGGAACTAAGCGCCGCGTGCTGGACCTGCAGAGCATCGAGCTTCTCCACGACTACGCGCTGACTGGCGATTTCTGCCTGCCGCTGGCCAGTGGCCAGTTGCGCTGCATCCCTTTCGCCAGCAGCCGCCTCAATGGCCGAGGCCTCCGCCAATACCGCACGATGGCCTGCCGCTTGCCGATCTAGATCGCGCCGACGTGCAGCAGCACGTCCGGCGGCCGCCTGTTCATCGTTGGTCAGCGAGGCCGCACGCTGGTCCAAATCACCCTTGCGCTGGCTCAGTTCCCGCAACCGCGCTTCGGTACCGGCATTAGCAACTTGCTTTGCAGCAAGCGTCGCGCGCTCCTGCAGCAGCTTGGCGCCCTTCGCTGTCTCCTCGTCACGTGCATGGCGCTCGGCATCTAGGCTTTCGCCCATCTGCCAGATATCGCGAGCCACCACGGCCGCCCGCTCACGCTTCCCCGTGAGGGTCAGCATGTCGCGCTGCAGGGTGTCCAGCGAGCGGGTGAGCAGCTTGGAAACCTCGCCTGCTTTCGCAGATAGGTCTCGCAAGTGATCGATCCCGAGCAGCTCGGCGAGCAGCTTCTTGATCTCGCCTGGCTGATAGCTGGCGAGTGGCCGCCGGTTCTGGGCAGAAAACACACTGGTAAAGAACGCTTCGGGCGACCCAAGAACGGCTTCGAGACACCGGTTGTAGGTGTCCGCCTTGCCATCCGACAGCGTGCCGTCAGCCAGTTGAATCGGCTTCCAGTCGCCATCGGCGCTCTTCTCAAACAAGTAGTACTCGGCCTTGCGGCTCTTACCAGGGTTACGGAACGCGAACGCGGAGCGGTATGTCCTGCCGCCGTGCTCCCATTCCAGATCCTTCTCCGCGCGCGGGGCACAGAGATGGTCCCAGTACGAGAATGCGTCGGCCGACATCTTGCTCGCGTGGCTCGGCATGATCGGAAACGGATGCAGGTTGTCCATGATCGTTGTCTTGCCCGCCCCGTTGGGACCGACAAGGGCGATCAGACCGCCTGGCACCGCCGACAGGTCGACGGTGACGCTATCCCTATGCATGCCGTCGCGGATTCCGTGGAATCCCGACAGCGTCAGCTTCAGTGGGCGCATTCGGAAACCTCCGAGCCGTTGAAGGAATGGAGATAGTCGGACGGCACTTCCATGACGCTTTCGTCCCATTGCGGAATATCAGGCAGCGAAGGTGCATCGTGCTCCGGCTTACCGGCAATCGCCCGCTCAACTGAGCGGCGTGCGGCGGAAAACTGCACGCCAGCAAGCTTCATCACGGCGTCCCAGTCCTGCTGGCCGGTGAGGGCTCGCAATTCCAGTTCGCTCCACTGAGAGGCCAGACCGTTCGAGAATGACCAGATCAAGTCCTGCAGCTCTTTGGACGGCGCAACGGCAAAGAAGGTGTTTCCACCCGCCTCGCCCAAGGCCATCACCAGCATGTGGTCGCGCTTGGCGATCACGGCGCCGCGGCCGGGGCCGAACGGCTCATACATCATGCACTGCGTAAAATCATGTTGCTCGCAAAGGCGCTTTGCCATCTCCGAGCGGTTGATAAAGGTCTCTTCAACAAAGAGCCAGTCAGGACCGGCGTGGTAGAGAATCATGTGGCACTCCAGGCGTAGGACAGAGTGCGCCCCGGACGGGAAGCACCCGTCTGGGTAGATAGAAAAGAAATGGATACTGCGGGGTCGATGCGTCAGGGACGCGGGTAAAACCAGTTTTCGACAGCCACGAAGGCTGTCGGAACATGGCTCTGCATGTTCTAGGGATTGGCGTATCGCTACGAAAAAAGGTCGTCTGTCAGCCAGTTCATTGGCGTGGCCGTAGACGCGATGGGTGCTGCCAATTTCGTTGCCGGCACGGCAGGTATCGACTCAGGTACGGGAACAGTTTCATCCAGTTCCAACTCCCCCAGTTTCGCAACGAAGGGCAGCGCAGCAGCTTCTACAGCGTGCACCTCCTGCGTAGCAGGGATGGGGATCTCAGCAAGGCCAGCTAGCACTTGATCGGCAATCGCTTGTGCTTCGAGGTTTTCGAGCATCGACAGACTGTCCAGCAACGGATTAGCGTCGACGCCGGTCAGTTCACACCACCGCCCCAGCTTCTCGGACAAAGTTGCCGCCCGGCTGATGCCTTCGGCGCGACTGCGAACAGCCGGCAGGACACGTGCTTCCAGCTTGACCTCAGCACTGGCACCGAAGAGCGCCTGAATGGCCTCGCGATCCACAAGTTGGCGATGCTCCTCGTTGACCGTCCAGCGCACCCGCACGCACTTGTTGGCAGCGTCGGCGGCTATCTCGGCAAGCTTTGCCATGTCAGGCGGCCCGTCAAAGTCGATGCAGACAGTCTCACTCGCCGGCGTTCTCACCTGAGAAGCTGTAGCCTCGCCCGGTGAAACCCGCCATTGCAGATAGCCCTTCGCGCCGATCTCGCCGTAGTGGAACCTTCCGATGGACCCCGGATAGGCAACCACCCTGCCCTCACGCTCCCATTGCTGGGCGCGATGAATGTGGCCGAGCATGAACGCGTCGCAGTCGGCATTGAACAGTGCACCAATAGAGAACTCGTGGTCGAGTCCGGCCATCGGCACGCCGTGCTCCGTCTGGCAACCGTTGACTGTGCCGTGCGAGACACCGATCGTACGGACTCCCCGTGCCCGCCATTGACGATTCACGGCGCCTGCAGCGGCCAGATAGTCAGCCAGGTGATCGCCAATCGCCGTCGCAGCGCTTGCCACGCCGGCCGCAGCCGCCAACACGGCCTTGTTGACCGTGGGCACGCAGGTGAATACGACGTCCGGCGGACCGTGCTGCGTCAGCAGACTGTCCATTTCCGGCTGGCTGAAAATCGCGCCATCGCTAGGAAAGAACGACTCGCCAATCAGCGCGACCTGGTGAATCCGCTCTGCGACGTACACGGGGCAACTTGCTCCAATCAGTCGAAACAGATCCAGCGTGCCGGGCGGTTCGTGACTGAACGTTCCCTGCAACATCAACACCGGCATGCGGGCCGACAACTGGTGGATCCGTCGTGCCAGCGCGGAGAGCGCCGGCGTGTGGGCATCGAGCCGGTGATCCGTCGAATCGCCCGACACCACGGCAACATGGCAGCGACTTGCGATCGCGTCCTCTACCGCAAAACCAAAGCATCGATCCGATTCGGCCAAATGGCCGGGGGAATAGTGCAAATCAGAGAAATGCGCAGCAAGCAGGCTTCCGCCATCGTTGAGCATTGTGGAACCTCCAAGGGAATGTGCCGGCATGCGGCAAGAAAGAAGAAAGGGAAGCCCGTGGGCTTCCCTCAACTGCCGGCACAAGGCTGGCGATGTTACGTGGCGACGTCGGCGGCAATGGCTGCCACTTGCTCACGGAAAGCCATAGGGTTACCGAGGGCGGTGCGCAGTTCATCCAAGAACCGTCGCACATCCTGATCGCGCTTGGACCAACCGCGCCCGAAGGCCGCCGTTGCGAAAGCCTTCAGCTGGCGGCTGCCATCCTCGCTGTTGAGCCCAAGACGCTGCACAAGATCGAGATATTCTCTCTCCAGGTCCTGGTTACCCGCCTCTGTACTGGACGCGGGCGCCGAGGCATCGGCCTGACCACCGCCAGTTGCCGATGGTCCGGGCTGCTCAGCTTCAACGGTAGAGTCATCGGACTGGCCGTGCTCTGGCGGCGACATGTCCCTTTCGCCTTCCAGCATGGAGACAGCCTGTTCTGCCATCTCCAATGCCGGCGGGCGACGGTCCGAACCATCGAGCAGCGCAGCGATATCGATGTCTGCATCGAGCGTGATCAGCCACTGCATCTGGCGCACTGCCTTGCCACCGTCGTCGATGCGGCTGATCTCCATCTCCTGCTTTGACATCCAGAACTTGACGCCCACAAGCCTGCCGCGGGTCAACGCAATGGTCTGCATCGCGGCGTGTGCCTTCTGCAGGACATAGATCGACGTCGTAGGCATCTCGATGAGACCAAGGCCCGAGATGTTGGGCACGGCGAAGTAGAAGCTCGCCGAAAGGTTACAACCGCCGTTCTGGTACTGCGGGCAGTACTGGGGATCGCAGAGGCCGTCCGGAATATCGTCATCCTGGCGCAGGATTACTGTACGCCCGCCCCACGTCCGCTTGGCGCGGTCGGCCCGCGCGTTGCGCTCAGGCGGTGCATACATCTTGCAGTAGCGCTTGCCGTCGGGACCATACTCGGAAAAGTATTGCCGACCGCTCTGCGTCCATGCGACCAGTTGGTGGGGCATATTGCTCAGCCAATCGTCGAACGCGAAGATCACTGGAAAACGCCACAGCCGGTGTCCATTGCCATCACGGCGATCCTCGCCGTAGCGTTGAACGATGTGGTCAGCCACTGCTGGATTTGCAAAATCCGAGCCTCGACAGGTGAACCACGGCACGTTCTTGGGATAGAGCGCGTTCTTGATGCCGGTCACGCGATGGATTTCCGTCCCGATATGCTCGAACGACTTTCCCTGCGCGAGCAGCGCGTCGTGGAGCGCAACGGCCTTAGGATTGCCTCGCGCGGCGTTGGTCAGGACCTTAATGCCCGGGCGGATCTTACCTATGACAGGCGGCCGCATGGGCCGCTCTTCTAGCAGGCTTCGGCGTCCGCCGGGCTCGCTGTATGTGATGGGTGCATGCATTCGCTCTTTCTCCTATCAAGGAAACGAACGACGTTGGCCCGGATGGACGCAGCATGCTCCCGAAGGCGCAAGGCTATGTCTGCCCCGCGCTGGGTCGTTACTGAATTGAGGAAGGCCACTCGCGCGGCTTCCGGAAGACTGGCGACGTGAGCCGCCTCGCACAAAGTACGCCAGGCCTGCGGCATGTCCTTGTACTGCGGACGGCGCAGATCCAGCGTTGCCGCAATCGCGGCGGAAATCTCGGCGTTCTGGTGGTGCATGAGTTGCTCCTGGAATCGAGGTCTCTCACCAGAAACAAAAAAAGCCCGCCCCGGTTTGCGCCGGCAGCGAGCTTTGTTAGGCAGGAACCTGCAACGCCACGCCCCTTCCGGGGGCGTGGCATCGAGGGAGCGGCGCACGATTGCGCGCTACTCTATGTTGAGGACGTAAAGTCGCCCTCGTGCAGCATGGTCACGCTGCACAACAACCCTTTTCGCGAACCCACAGGTTCGGCCGCAGGTTCACGGATCGGCTCGACGTCTGCCGTTCTGCCTAGGAGGGGCCTTTGAGAGAGCTCCACATGGTCCCAGGCTCGAACGGTGTTCAGCGTGCGCTCATGAAGAGGCACAGCGAGAACGCGTATTACGAGCTGATGAGGGGAAGTGTTTGGCGAAAACACTTAGCACAAGAAGTATCCACACTGGTAGCCAACCAGTCGGCGCGTGCACGGAAGCACGACTTGATTCAACAGATGGACTCGCTAGGGAGTCAGGATCGATGCGTCAGTGACGCTAGGTGTGAAAGCATTGTGGCACAGGACTTTCTTTCAAAACTGACGAATGCTCGGCAATTTTGCATATCTTTCGAAGTCACTGCGTGTCCGTTCTTGTCCGACAATTCCGAGTGAGAGAGCATTCCAAAACATGGACAAATGGCCGAACAGGACCCACCCAAGAAGCCCGGTACCGGGCTCAGGCCCATCGAGCGCCTGAACAGCGAGGAACGCCTAAGTCGACTAACACCGGCAACGGCATCTGCAACCCACCACGCCTACTGCTCGAAGTTCGCACGCGACTTTCTGGACGCACATTTTTACTTTTGTTCCTCGAAGTTCGTCGTCGCACGAGGCGGCAAGGTCAAGGCGCTCGACGAAGCCTTCCGCGAGGCAGAGACCTGGTTCTCCAGCGCACTGGAGTGGATCGCTGATACCGAGAAGATCGAAATTCCCCTCTTCTACGAGGAAAAGGAAGTCCAGGTAAGCCATTCGTTCGCCGGGCGCCTACTGCGCCTGCTGATGCAGTACGACAAGATCTTCGCCGACACGCTCTATAGCCTTAACTGCGGCTCTATCACCGGTAGCCAGCGCGAGACTACAACGCAGATTGCCGGCAAGCGGATCAATGCCATTCACCAGATCTGCATCCCGGACACTGACCGGTTCAACCAGGACGGCACTCTTCTCAATTCCCCGCGGAGCTAAACCCATGGACATGCGTGAAATCGAGCAACTGCATGCTCACTACGCCCAACCTGCCCTGACCATCGACATTTCTCCGCCCAGCGTGCTGACGGGAGGCGCACCACTCAGCCTCGGAGGCCCTGTCGCTGCCCCAGCTGAGCCTATCTCTCACGCCTTTGGAGAGAAGTGGAACCGGAACCCTCGCGTACTGTGGTCCGTAGTCTTTGTAGTGGGTGCCGCAGCGATGTTCCTCATTGGCAGCTCACTCGGCAAGCGCGAAGCGCACGCGCAAACCAACGAAGCAGTCCCGACGGTCGCGGCAGCTAATGCCCTGCCGGCCGCATCCGAACCGGCTGCTCCCGTTGCGGTGGGCCACGAATGGCCAGCGCGGACCGAAAGGCCTGAGGTGACACCGACTGCCCTCGCCACGGTGCCCGCCGCCTCTGCCGTGTCTGCTGACAGCGCAAAGATTTCGCTGCCGAAGCAGGAACCGGCCAAGGCGCCCGCGTCGGCCGTTACGTCGGCAAGACCGATCACGTCGGCTCCCTTGGCAGCTGCCCCAGCGAAGTCCGCCGCAGCCGCGCCCGCGCAAGCTACACGTTCCACTGCTCAGCAAGCTGCGCCGACCCACGACATCAAGATGTTCTAGAGACGATGACTACTTCTCCAATCTTTAGTGTCCTGCGCGCCGGGATGAGCATTCACGGCGACATCACCGCCGATCACGGCTTCACCTGCCTGGCCCTTGTCACAGGCAACGTGAGTGCCAGTCACGGGCTGCTACACATCGGTCGTGGTGGCGTCGTGCACGGCAACGTCGACGGCGACCATGTTGTGATTGATGGCACCGTTGAAGGCGATGTGGTCGGACGGACTTCGCTCGTGATCAACGGACGGGTCAAAGGAAAGATCTTCTACGCCGGGACGATTCGGCTCGGGGAGAACGTCTCGCTCGAAGGTAGCTCCATCTCGCGTGTGCAAGCGGTGGGCTACATCCCCCCCCATACGGAGGGGTCCGACACGATCCACGTTGAGCAAGATGAAGAAGCGAGCACAGTGGCTTGAAGCGGAGAGAGGAACATGTTCCTCTTAAAAACTACGAAAGCTACGGTGTGAGGCCACTCTTTCAAAGACAAAAGGCCCGGCAATTTGCCGGGCCTTTTTGCTAGTAGACGCGCCGCAGGCTCATCAGCTCTGCTTGCGTGAAGACCCCGGGAAACGTGACCCAGGGAAAGTCTATGGCATTCGCAGGATCCCTGAAGGAGACGTAGGGAAAGCCTTCAGCCAACTGAACACGGAATATCCTCTGTTCGCGTTCCTTGCCTCGAGCCTCATACAGAAGTCCATGTATCAGGTCGAAAACAAGTGAGCCATGCCTAAATGCGGCGGTAGCGGACGGACCTTGCAAAAATCGGATATCCATCCAGCTGTCGTAGCTGAGGCTCGTGTGCTGGTCGCGGGTTTCGCTCTGCCACTTCATAAACAAGGCGGTGAACTGCTCCTTGCTAAAACGCGCCACGTCAGTGGGCTGTTGTTGCATGAGTCGCTCCAGGACTCGCTGCGCACTAGTCCCGGTCGTACTCCGGCATGCAGACTTGCCGCGGAGCTTCGCGGCATCTGCGTCCACTCCGCGAAATAGCCATCGCGGGTAACGAGAATAGAAATCGATAGAGACCATTGCAACGAGCAAAAGAAAAAAGCCCCGGGGTTTAGCCGGGGCTTCAGACCTGAAACGACCACTCCAGTACCAGACAACGGCATTGGAGCGGATCGCTTGAGGCAGGTTTAGTGGAAAGGAGGCTCCAGACCGGTGGTCTCAGGCCGCGTCAGTTGCAAGTTCGAGAGCCGCATCCCAAGCGCGCTGCTTGAGAATTGCGCCGGCGCCGAACCACGCCGAATCCAGACGGTTACCCGGATTGCGTGCACGCTGCTGGTGATCGACATACTCCGTCACGCTGTTCACGAGTCCCCAGGCGGTGCCTGCGGCCGATTCAAGCGTTGCACCACGGCCGTTACCTTCGAAAAGATTGAGCACTGCCTTGAGGCCGCGCTCGTTCATCTTGGGATTGTCCGAGGGCTTGGCAGTCGAGTAGGTGAAGAGACGTTGGAAGAACCGCTCGGTCTCGGCCTGGCTTACCTTGCGGTCCGCCAGTTGGTGCATGTTGGCCATGAAGCCATCCCACGACGAGATGGCAATGCCGAGCTCTTCCTTCACCGCGCGCGGATCGAACTGGCTACGGTGCGGGACCTTGACGGCGCCGCGGTTGCGGCCCAGCGCGATCTGCAGCGTGTTGTTGCACACCACGCGTACCGAGGTGAACTGTGCCGTGGTGGCCAGCGTGCCGTCGCAGGCCGTGGCCAGCAGCAGGTAGCCGCGGACCTCGTCACCGCCCTTGAGTGTGGTCGACTGTCCCGTGCGCGCGAGCGCCCAGAGCTTGCGGCCCTCTTTCAGTACCCCAGCCGTTTCCAGCTGGTAGCCGCCCATCTGAACAAGGTCCCGATAAAATTCTAGGATCTCGGCCGGCTGGACGACCTGGTACTTCTTCGAGACGGTCGATAGCGGCTTCTTGCTATCCGAGCGGTACAGCACCTTCTGCTCAGGGAACGACTTGATCGGATCGAGGTCATGCGTGCCAACGCGGAACATCACGTCGGTCTCCTCGATGCGCCAGTTCATGCCTGCGGCTTCGGCCCAGACTTCGAGCGGCTGATGCTCGGCCAGCCTGTTGCCCAGGCCGTGCCAGGGGGTTGCGCCGACGTAAGCCATGGTTTGAACGAGATGGGACATGGGATTGCTCCTTGGAATGGAATAACGCGAACGAGAGCGAGCGCTTTCGTTCGCAAATGGAATAAAGGGATAGAACAGGGAGAAAAGACGACGGCCGGGCTGGAAGCACGGTCGCCAGAGAGACGCTCGCCATCAACCGCCGGCGGCGATGAATGACAACGCGCCGCGTGGCTACAGCAAGGTGAGGTACATCGGAATCGTGGTGATGCCCACGGAGCCGTCCCATCAGGGAGCGGTCCCTGCGGGCGGTTTCAAGAGATGGCCGGCATGCCGGCGTTTGGGTCGATGCGTCGAAGACGCGGGTAAAACTCGGTTTGGACTGAACGTCTTTCAGTGCAAACAGAGCTCTGTCGGTAAGGTATCGTGAAAGCGCTATGGTGCAGCCGTCGAAAGCTCGACATTTGAATAGCTGATTTGATAAAACTCCCCCCCAGCCGTGATGGCCGAGGGGGGAGCGAATCAAGCAATCGCCTCAGGGAAGCTTTGCGTCAGGCGTGCACGCGCATAGTCCAACGTACCGTCCTTGGCGCGCAGCGGCCGCGAGATGCGCTTCACGGGATCGTGAATCCAGTAGCGCCTCACGCTGCCCCGCCTCTCGTCGACGAGCTTCGAGAAGCCTGCATTGATGCAGAAGTCGACATACTCGCGTCCGTTCATGGCCTGACCGGTTTCGATTCGGTAGGTCGTGCCCTCGGCGCGCGACTTCGCTTCGGCCACCGCGCTATCTGCACGCTTGCGCGCCTTGGCGGTGGCTTCCTGGGCCTCCCACTCCGCCTGCTCGGCGTCAGAGAATCCGCACAACTCGAACAACCGCCGGCGCCGTTCGGCAGCCGTGCATTGCAAGACGTCGACGCCGTACTCCTCGCGCAGTGCGCGCTTGGATTCGGTGTTCCAGTCTTTGGGACCATCGAAGATCTGCAGTACAGCCGCGACGTTGCGCTCCATGACGGCCAGAGCTACCCGATTGGGCCACTCGTAGCCATACGTGTCACGTCCGATTGCAGCCGCCCGTGTCCGCCGGTCAAACTCGCGCTGGCTGATACTGAAGGCTTCGCGCTCTTCTGCGGCCCTATCCACCGATGCCTGATATTGCCGCTGGCAAACCAGGGTGCGGATTCGCGCCGCCAGCTTCGTTGCTGGCTGGGCGTTCTCTCCCTCCAGAGGCTTGGGCGTTGGCATGGTCCGCGGCAGCAGGATGCCGGCCGCAAACAGCGCATCATCGACGTGCACATAGTGCCCGTCGCTCGGCACATCCCGTAGCGCGGCGATCAGCTTTCCGACGTTGTACGTCGTGATCTCCAGCTTCTCGCCACGCATTGTCTGGCAGAGCGCCTGCAGCACGCTGGGCGACAAGGCCCCGCGCAGCGCCGGCACTTCGATCAACGGGCGCATCCAGAACTCAGAGCGGGCATGGTGAGGATTTTCGCGATAGGTATTAATGATGCATTCGCGCACCTTCTCGCCACGCATCAGCGCGTAGGCCACATGGACTTCGTGACGGCAGTTGGGAGGCGCAGTCGGGTGATACAACGGCCCATTGGTGCCATAGCCGAACCGGCGGATGAACTCCCCGCAAATGTAGTCGGCAATGTCGAAAGACCCCTGCTCTTCGAATAGATCCGCTGTCTGGAACAACGGTCCTGTATCGTCCTGGGACATGTCGATGGCTTCAGCAGGAAAATACGCCAGGCGGCCGGCGGCCACCACGGCGCCCCACGCGGCCCGGCTCATCTCGTGCGGACGCAGGGTCTTGCCCCCCACACGAACGATGAAGCGATCGACCTCATCGAGGATCATGGAAAGGATCGCTCGACGGGTACCGACCGGCCGCACGGCAAAATTGCCGCCGGTAAGTCGTTCGACAGGGATCGCGCCGCGTTCCACGTGGCGCACTGCGATGTCTTCGACGCGCGGCACGGCCTTGCCGTCGCGATCGTCGTTCAGGTACTGCAGCACGCCGGCGAGCGTCGTGCGATGCTCGGCACGCTGGCCGATGTGAATAACGTACATGGATGGCTCCGATACGGAGCATGCCCCTTCGGGGACATGCCCCGAGAGGGTTGGAAGGGATGGCTTATGCAAGCACCGCCGTTTTCGCGTCGTGGATTGCCTGTAGGAGATCAATTGAAGTGATGCGCCAGACGGCACCACGGGCGTTGCCTACGGCAAGCGTGCGAACCGGTTCGAAGCAATCCGAATCGAGCAATGCCACCACTGTGGACATTGGCAGGCGCCACAGGCCGACAACCACCTCATTGTCCGCAAGCGTTTCGCTGGGGACGTTGCTAGTAAAGGTCTCGTAGAGGTCGCCGGTCTTCGATTCGATCAGCGACAGCGCAGCGCGGTCGTTCACCGCATACAGCCCCACTGCGATGTGCAAAGGGCCAGGAGAGCCGGCTAGGCCGGTTCCGTTGATGATGATGGGCATGGGTATCTCCCACGGACCCACCGCCTTGCGGGATGGGCCCGCAAGGGTTGAAAGGAAGCGCTCAGGCTACTACGGCAGCGCGTCGAGCTGATTTGCCACGACTGGCGACTACACGGGCGGCTGCGACCTGCGACAGCAGTTCGATATCAGCAATGCGCCAGACTTCGCCGCGACCGAATCCCGCCTGATTCCAGTTGCCGGTTTGCACAAATTTGCCGGTCTCCAGTAACGAGGCCTTGAGATCGAGCGGAATGTTCCAGTCTGCCGTCACGAGGATCTCGTCGTCAGCAATCGCGGCATCGGCCAGGTTCACCGACAACACGCCATAGGGCATGTCGTCGTCGGCACAAGTCAGCGAAATTGCGGCGCGCAGGTTGGTGGAATAAACACTGGCGTGCAGGAAGACGCCAGCAGGATAGCTGGCCAGCCCAGCGCCGTAGATGATCGGGTTCATCGGGGTTACTCCTTTTGGGGGGAGCCGGCCCCGACGGGACGGCGCCCGTGTGGGTGTGGAAATGAAAAAACGCACCCCGAGGGGTGCGTTCAAGCGGTGAGCCGACGAATCGGCTCCTGAGAAGGGATTGGCTTCAGTCCTTGTGGACACGACGACCGTTGCGGTCTGCCCAAAGCAAGAACGCGGAAATCGCGCCAGTCAGGACGAGAAGTGCGACACCGAACATGGTTAATCTCCTTTTGAGAGGACTGCGCCTACGACGAATAATACCGCACCGCATAGGAAAAAACAGAAGATCTCCCATGCTGCGTGCAGAGACCAGGCGGGCATCGACTTGATGTAGCCAGCGAGCCCGATAAGGGCAGCCGCCGACAGCGTATGCGCGAACCGGCCATACTGCTGACGTTGGTCCTTGTGTGGCTCCGTAATGGCCCGCCAGGCTTGGTGCCAGAAGCCATCTCGCCGACGGGAGTCCGTTTCCAACTTGTAGCGGTCGGCATCCTGATGCGACAACGGATACCTATACCCGTTATCGTGCGCCACGATTTCGAAGCCTTCGCCAGCGTTTCTGGCGCGATCGATAGAGACTGAGAAGCGCGCCGGCAAGGTAACAATGCCTTTGCCCCGGTCAATTTGTGCCTTTCCTGACACCTCCTCGCCGGAGGTGGCCGAAAACGTCACTTTGATGAGCGTCGACATACTTGCCCCTTAACTGCGGCGCCCTGCCACCACGCGCAGCGTGGCAACCAGGTTTGCGTAGCCCTGATCGCTGGCCAGCGAATCAACGCTGACGGCGTTGTCACGGCCACCGGTGAGGTCATTGCGGCCGCGGCATGTCCGGTAGGACATGAGCACGCCACCCTCTGCGCCAGCAGGATGCTGGATCTCGATCAGCAACGAGTCGGTATGCAAAGCGAACACGTCGACGTCGCGACGACGCTGGCGATGCTCGCGGATGGTGTATTCGCGCGGGCTGAGCGCCATGTCGCCGGCGAAACGACGGAGAACACGGCAAGCATCTCGGCGAATTGCCTGACAGGCAGCGGAATTTGTCGGTTGGTGCCGACGGATAAAGGATTTGGGAAGTTTCATGGAAGTCTCGATATGGACGGGACATCCCTTCCCCATGGGACGAGTGTCCCAGCTGGGTTGGTAGTCCGGGCGATGCCGGACATGGGTCGATGCGTCTGTGACGCGGGTGAAAGCGACTTGCCGAAGCCACGGGGCTTCGGCAAGCCCTCTCGGGCCTGCACGCTGCGACTTCAGGTGACGTCGAGCAATTTGCTGATCGCGCGAACCACATCCCAGCCATGCCGCTGAGACAAAGTCTTACCGATCAGAAGCTTCTGCAGGGCTGTCGTGCGGTTCGGTGCCTCGCCGGCATAGCCGATGTAATCGACATAGACGATCCAGCCTTCCGACCACCCCCTCTGCAGATACACCGCGAGACGATCGCGTGCGCCAAGTTCCGGCCAAGGACGGTCGGGCTTCGGTCCATACATGCCCTCGTTGTCATTTCCAGGGAAGTTGGCACCATCAAGCCATTCCGGTTCCAGCTCGGTACCGCGAAGAGCGGCTGCGATCTGGTCAACAGCCTCCGCGATCGATTTGCCCTCAGTGAGGACGGGAGAGAAATTCTGGTGTGCGTCTGCCACGGATGGCATAGAAAGCTCCGATGGACGCAGGAGCCCCGCACGGGGACTCCGTGCGGGGAAGGTGAAGGATGTTGGAGATCCGAATGGACCCCGATTAACGCGTCAGACGATAGCCGCCACCTGAGGCCACGAGGTAGAGCTGCTGCCCCGTGACGAACTGCTGGTCGGCATCCTGCGTGACCGCGATCTGGCTGCCATTCTCCTTGCGGACAATGACCTCCAGGCCGTTGCGCCGGTTCATGTGGCTGGCCACAGCTTGCGCAGCAACCGCCGACACCGTGCCGGACATCGCGCCGGCAATGTAACGTCCATTGCCACCGCCAATGACACGGGCACCGAGCAGGCCACCCACGACCGCCCCAACGATACCCGGGACGCCGCTATTGGCCGACGTATAGCCATCGCTGTCGACAATCGTGACCTGACGGACACGGACGACAGTGACGATTTCCACGGAGCCGGTGCGCAGAGCTTCCGAGCTGCGATAAGCATTCGGAGACGTCTGCTGGATAGCACAACCGGTGAACATGACCGAGCAAAGGAAAAGCGAAACGATGCGCTTGAACATGATGGCCTCAACGATAAAAAAAGGGCCAACATGCCCACGGGCAGGAAGGCCCGTAGGTGGGAGAAGAAAAAAGCTGTCCGGCTATACAACCGGAAGTGTCGATGCGTCTGAGACGCGGTAGGTGCAGAAATCTTAACAGCGGTTAAGGGAATCAGCAACGGTTGATGCGTGCGATTGCCAGGGCATCGATGAGAGGGATACCGTACTCTGCGGCAGGGTCTGCATGGAGCCACAGCGGGGAACTGCATAGCGGGTTGAAAATCTCTTCGCCCCCCCAGATAAATACTAGGCGCGGAAGCGTCTCTCCACTTCCATCGTCATGCATGGTGATATACAGCCCGAGCCGCGGATAGCGAGCGTGGTAACGTGTGAGGTCAGCGACCGTCGCACCGCGCAGGCCTCCCGCATCAGCACCAAAGAACTGGAAGCCCGGAACGGCAACCTCACGCCCAAGCTCGCGCGTCAATGGAAAGGCGCGCTTGGCAGTCATGATGGCGATGTACTGTGCCAATCCATAGACGTCGAAGGCAAACTGGTTGGCCAGCTTGCCCGTAACCGGTCCGACCGCCCCATGCATGGCGAATTCCCAATACGCCGCGTAGCCCATGTACACGAAGACTTGCGCGAACATCAAGGTCGCCGCTGCATAATCGTCGACACGCCTCATCCTCTGAGGCCTAACGGCGACCGTACGCGAGCGAACTACGCCCCAGAGAAACCAACTGACTGCAACCAGCAGGGCCGGAAAGCCGATGGCGGCAAGGAAATGCTCCCCGCAGGCCATGAGGTCGCGTGGAATGGCAAGCCAATCCGCCACATAGTAGCCCTTGTACTCGAAATACCGGAAGGCGCGCGACACGAAAGCAACGCCGCAGAATCCGACGGCGAGATGCAGATTTGTGAGAAGGAATTTTCTAGCGTTCATAGTTGGAAAGAGGACGCGAGCCCTGCCCCTGCGCGGGATTAGGCGCAAAGCTCGCTTTAACGGTCAGGCAAACGTTGCGACGCGGATGGACTTGCTGGTCACAGCGATGCGAATTTTCTCCGTGCGAGGGTTGTCCAGTGCTTTGCGCAAGGCGTCCAGCGGCAAGCGCTCACCGAAGTCATCACCGCCGAAGCTGTGTCGCGCGTTCTCGTAAAAGTCCGCGTCCTTCGCGGGATTGCAGCCCTTGAAGTAAAAGAGGCACTGCTGTTCGGGCGTGGAGCCCGTGCTGAAGCCGACATACGCACCGTGGTCCTTCGCGATGAAGAACTCGTTCGAACCAGCGGCGTCACAGAAAGCGACGAGCGACGCGGCTTGCGTGCGGGAAAGAGTGATTTGAGGCATTAAAGTGCTCCTGTAGGTTGGCGGAGCACTCCCCTGCGGGACGTGCCCCGCAACGGGTGAAGAAAAGAGGGTTACAACTCAGGCGCCGCCGACTTCGCGGGCCAGTTGGTCAAGCATCGCCTCGATGACGCGCTCGCGCCGAGCTTGAAGCGGCAGTGCATCGAATGCGCCGCCATCGGCGAGATGCGTCAGCGCGTCGACCACGGCAATCCATTCACTGGACTGCACCGCAATCCGAACCGCTCCCGGCAAAGGAAGCTGCCGGCTCGCAATGGCGAGCACGGCATCGAAACGAGATAGGTCCAGCCGGTGACGGCATTCCAATCGCTGTTCGATATACCCGGACAACAGGAAGGAGGCATACGCACACAGCGCCACGTGATCTTCGTCGGCCAGTGCTTGCATCCATTCGAGCGCGGCCGGACGGACCATCACGTGCAAAGACTGCCCGTGGGTAGCAGGTACGGTATCGTGACGCGCCAACTGCCAGCCCCAACCGAAGCCAACGGCGTATAGATCCACGAGCTTTCCGTCCACTACGTGAGGCTCGGCATCAAACCAGTTGGTACGGCTCCCTTCGATATGCCGAACCGCGTTGCGCGGCTCATCAAAGGTCAGCTCCGGCAAGAGCTCGGACAATCGCTGCACATCTGCACGACTGAACATCGGACACGTCAGTGTGTGCCAAGGCTTGCCGTTCCAGTAGGCGGCGGCGACAACACCGACAGGGAGCCAGGGACCCGTCACGAAGATTCGACGAAAGGCCGATTGTGCCGGGACTTGAAACGTGGAATTGCTCATGAAGTGCTCCGAGGAAGATGGAGCACTCCGCCAGGGCAAGTGCCCCAACGGGTTGATGAAGTGTGTGGCCAAGTGCCACGGGTCGATGCGCCGGAGGCGCGAGGTGTGGCGCAATGGTAGCAGCCAGGTCTGCCGTCCCGCAATGACCGCACAAAAGAAAAAAGCCACTCCCTTTTGGGGAGTGGCTGTTCAAACGGATTGTCGTGGTTTTCGTTTGGCACGGGCCTTTGTCGCGCCCAGCTTATAGCCGAAGCGCTCCCATGCAACCGGGTCAAGCGGCAGCGGGCTCGTGCGTCCTGTCGCCAGATTTACGAATGCGCCGCAGTACTGCAGCGTCCCGGTACGAAACAGCATCCAAAGCAGGTTGTACGCCTGCACTGCAATCACGGGATTGATAACCAGCGACTGCTTTTGCAGCGCCTCGGCCATTGAGCACGACGGCGCCGTATCGGCCTTGTCCCCTTTCGGGTCCAGCAGCTCCGGAAACAAGTCTCCTACATGGGGAAGCCGTTCCGTCGCCTTGCCGCGCACCTGCCCGAGAATGACCTGGCCACGATCCGACTCATTGCCGCAGTCGAGATAGTATCCACCAGTGCCACGTTGCATCGCGCCGAGGATCGCCTTGCGAGCGCCCCGCGTGTCGACACAGCCAATCACCATGTCGCACGCGAAGCGGTCACCGCTGCCAATCCGACGGGTCTGCGCTTGCCAGCGCGTGCCCATCAGATTGTTCAGACGGTTCACGATCAGCGTGGCCTTGGGCTGGCCCACATCAACCGGGTAGAACCCCTGGCGGCCGACGTTGGTGTCGCTGACGGTGTCGTCATCGTAGACCGTACAGTCGATACCCCCAGGGTGCCCAAGCTCCAGCATGGCGTGATGCAGGCGTGCTAGGTTCGGTAGCAAGGCGCTGCCGGTACCGCCGGCGCCAACTACTACTACTCGCCATGCCCGTTGGGTCATTGGTGCAGGGATGCGATGTTCGAACGTCATTCCATCACCTCCGCGCGCGCCGCGGCATACCAATCGCTGGGGACCTTCTCCACGTTCTCGAAGATGCCCTTTGCACAGAGACGTAGCGCGAACGATGGTACAACGGCATCGCAGTTTCCCATCACGAACGCAAACTTCACGTCGTGCTGGTCATCCGTATTGTCCGTCGACGAGAACCCGGCAGGATGACGGCCATGCGAATGGCAGTCGACCACCAGGACTTCGCCCTCCGAAAGCGCAGGACGGTCGTACTTCAAATGACCGCCACTATGCTCCAGGATCCGCACTGGCACCAGCCGAAACGCCGCTGTTGCGGCATTCCAAACCACCCACCCGCCCGTCTCCTTGGGATGCGCGATGCGCGCCATTTCAGCAAACTCGCCGATGAGCGTCGCGGGGACACGACCGCAGTGCAGTTCGGTGACCTCCGCCGTCTCGCCATAAGGTATAGCCGTGCGGTACTGAAAGACACCGAGACGACGGACTACGCGAAGCCAAGGCCTCACGATTTCGAGGAAGACACCATTGGCCGCGATGAGCAAGCGTTCGCCTGGCCGCGCCATGGGGGTCAGCGTACCGAAGCGAGGCACCATCACGGAAGGAAAGGACTGCTGCAAGGCAGTGTCAGCGGGATGCATGCTATTTCTCCAATTTTCCGGCGATCAGATCGGCCAGCGTTATGTTCATAGGGATGAGGACTTGCTTAGGAAAGTCGGGAAACTTTCCGTCAAGCATGTCCCGCCAGAAGGCGAAGAAGCCATGGACGTAATCGACGCGTTTGCCACCATGATTAGGGTGGGTGAAAGCCGAATTGAAGAAGCCCTCTTCCCATCCAGTTATGGATGCGACGTCAATCCGTTTGGGCACAGTGGCACTGCCGATGCAGATCTCGCCTAGATCCCACGTGTTGAAGTAGGGAGGCTCGTGGAGAATGCTTTCAGGGACTGGTCTCGCCTCGCATTGCAAGGCGAAAACACGGAACCCGTCAGCTGCGGCCTGAAACACAAGGCCGGGATGCTCCACCACCGCACCGCGCTTTCCCAGCTCTTCGCAATCAAAGAACACGCGGCGCTTGGCACCTTCGCACCACCAGGTCACTGCGGTTGGGCTGATCGACAGCACGTTTGGCGTCAAGAACTCGCCCTTGGGGAGCGAGGCCTCGGCGACTTGGCGTACCGCGTGGATCAGTGCCTGCCGGTTGAGCGGCGTGCCGGGTCCAATGACTGGGCGATTGCTCTCGCCAACGGTGTGGATACGGTGAGCCGTCGAGTAGGTGAACTCTCCCGGTCTGGGCCCGTAAAGCAAAATGGCCCCTTGAAGGGCCACGTCGTAGGACCGCGATGCGGTCAGGATTCCGGCCATAGGCCCTCCTATTCACTAAAATGATCAAGCACCCGGTCCAGCAGCGCGATAAGGTGTAGTGTTTCCTCCAGCAAGCGGTATTGCTTTCGGATGGCTGCCGTTCTATTGGCGAACGGGATAAAACACTGGAACATCGTGGCATCACCACTGTTGAAGCTGCACTGGAAGTGATCATCCAGCAGTTCGCCAATGTAGTTGCAGTCCTGAAAAGCCAGACTGGTGGCGGCATAGGCAGGCTCTGCCCACTGCGAGTCCTTGAGCAGAGACCGCTTTCCCATACCCGCCAATGCGTGCTGTAGGTCGGCCAGGGAAGAGCAGAAGCTGCTATGCCAATCGTTTGTGGCGCTAGCCAATGCGCGGAGGCCCTTTTGATCGAGCTCTCGCAACTTGTGGGACTTATCGGACCGCTGCCACTCGGGTAACGTGTCGTCGGGCGCGAGCTGAGGGCGGACAACCGACGGCAGAAGATGCAGGACATCTTCACCATCAATGTCACGCTCGTCCTTGAGCCACTGGCGCGCGGCCACGTCGTCACTCTGAAGTTCATACCCCCAGTTCCAGCGACAGAACATTTCTAGGAAATCTTCTGGGGCACGGATATGGAGCGACTTCGCCGATGCTTGTGCAAGAAGTCTCATCGCCGTGTATAGCAACGAGGGATCGAGGGCACGAAGCGAATCTGCTCGATCGACGCCGATCTCCAGAATGTTCTCGTGCTCAAGCATGATCGCCAGATACAAGGGATCGGAAAGTTCTTGATCAAGACCGGTTCCGGAGATCTCTTCTTCAGCGGCACCGCGATCGATCAAAGCGAAATTGAAGTGGAGCGCCTTGGTCTCTGGCAAGCGAGGCTTGAGCCACGCCTGGAAAGACTGGGAGAAGGCATCGCCGGCCCCAAGGGGGTTCGACACATGCTCGGCATCAATGACACCCGCCCGAAACTGCGCGAGCACCAGTTCTTTCATGTCGATCTCATCGCCAAAACTGAGACGTGCCGTCGATGGTACTGCCAGGTCAACGGAAGGCAATGTCAGAAAATCATGGGCAGGTCGGCGTCTGGCAATGGGATGCTCTCGTGAATACGTCCATCCGGGCTGCCGTTCATCGTGCTCTGAAACAAACGATCGAGGATCGAACAGCATCCTTTCATCTCCTCAGAATGTAGAAAAACCGCCCCGAGGGGCGGCTCCGTAGTGGTATCAGCAAACTGGCCAGCGGCCAGCGCCTTCATCAGGTCATACTTGCGCATACGCGCCCTTGGCGCCAGCGGCGCGGACGAACGTGTAGCGAGCAATACCGCCCTTCACTTCCGGGCCGTCCACCGCGGCGGTGTTCAGCTCGGGATACTGAGCGGAGTACACATCGCGCACCTGATCGGGCGAGAACTGCGGGCCCACATCAGGCAACGTCATGCCGTTATAGGAAAACTCACGGGTGAGCTGCGTGACTTCGAGTGCCATGACGGTTCTCCTTTACAGCAGGGAAGCAAGGTCGGTACCAGTGGAAGCCGGTGCGCTTGGGTCGGCTTTCGCCTCCGGTTGCGCGCCGGCACCGCTCTCCGATTCGTCATCGTCACCGGTATCGCTGGTGGCGTCGGACGTCGACGACGATGCGGCCTTGGTCAGTGCTTTCGTCGCCTTGGACGATTGCGTGGACTTGGCTGCATCGAGAATCGACCTCGTTGCTTCGGCCTGCTCGGCAAGCGAGCGGTGCGATTCTGTCACGCTGGTGACGGCCGTCGCGAACTCGGCATCCAGTTCCGCCGGCGTAGCCGACAGCATCAGAGGCCGGGTCAGTGCGGGGTCCGCAGCGTCCTTGATGACAGGCATCACAACGACCGACATCGTGTCGCCTTGCATCGTCAGCGTAAGAACAACCTTGTCGCACGCGCGAACGAGTGGAACCAATTCAGTGAACATGGTGAAACCTTTTGGGGAATGAAATGACAGAGGGCGCCGACTGGCGCCCTCTGCAGATGGATAGGTGAACGGATCAGTAGCCCAGAACCTTGGGCACCTTGCCGGTGTAGTCGAAGCCGTCAACCGCCAGCAGGCCGGCGATGACTTCGGGCTTCGATTTGTTGAACAGCTTGGCGAAACCATCGCCCAGCGCTTTGCGGATACCCATCTCGTCTGCGAGAACCTTCATCTCGGACTTGGTGAGCATTTCCAGAAAATCCTGCGCTTGCTGGAGATTCCAGTGGTTGCGCAGATCCAGCTTGTGATACCGGCAAAGTTCGCGGAGATTGCTCACCTCCACGCCGTCGATGGCAGCTACGGTTAGGCCGATCGTCAGCTGCTGTCGCTTCTGCTCATCCAACGCGTGAATAGCGGTCAGGCAACCCAGCAGTGAGGACGACGACTTCTGCTCAGTCAGCTTCTCGAAAAACTTGCCCATCACGTCGCCGGCGATGTTGCGTGCCAGCCCGTTCAGTGCAATCGACAGAAGGTACGAGTTCGCCTGGTCGGCGTTCTGCGCAACTTCCTTGCGCAGTGCCTTGCGCCAGAGGGCGGTGCGGTAAGCCTTCACCTTTTCACCCTCGCTGATCGACGTCACCGGCTTCTCGGCCGCGGTGGAGGACTGGTCGCCCTTTTTCGCAGGAGCCCCCTTGCCACCTACGGCCGGTTTGACCGCGGGAGTCTTGGTGGCGTCCTTATCGGCTTTGATCCGCGCAGCAACCTTTTGCTGGTTGCAGACGGTATCGAAGCACTGGCCGCTGTAGACCTTGCCGAAGGAGCCAGGCAGGCCGCTTACCGCGGCGCCGAAGTTCTGGCAACCGTGGCAAGCTTTCGCCTGCTCTTCACCAACGCCGGTGGGCCCGTCAACCAGCAGCTGAACGCGGGTCTCGTTGTCGCCGGCACGCACGATGCGGATGACCTGATACTCGTCCTTCAGCCCGTAGGCAATGCCTTCGAGCTTTCGGTCGGTCTTCTCCATGTAGCACGCGCGGTTGGTGCAATTGCCCGTTGCGATTGCCTCGCCAAACATCTCCGTCTGCAACGAGGAGTTGTGTTGGCATGTGGCGCATTGCGTCTTGTCGAAAATGGCCTTCTCGAGGCCGCACGCGGCCGCCTCGATGGTCTTCTTCAACTCCGACACAGGCTTTTTCTCGCTCACGATGACTGGAAGCAGCTTGTCCTGCGTCTCCTTTTCGAGTGTGGCCAGCAGTTCGGCATGACCGAGCTGGATCTTCTCGTGCGTCAGCGCCTCGCGAACCAGCGCGCTGCAGTTCATCAACGCGAGCCGCTTATCGAGCTTGCTACGAGACCAGCCCAGCAATCGGGCGGCTTCGTCGCGATCGCCCTTTAAGCGGCCGACCTGGCCGGAAGCCCAGACAGCCTCGTCTGCAGGCGGCATGTCGGCACGTTGCACGTTTTCGACGCCCGCGAGGGTGTCCGCCGTATCGTCATCGAGCTCTTTGATGTAGATAGGCATTTCATAATCCGGCCCATGTTCTTCATACGCGGCGAGATAGCGCCCTTCGCCGGCCACCTCTTCGAACTCGTAATCGCCGTCCGGAGGAACTACGGGCCGAACGAGAATGGGCTGGATCACGCCATGAAGCTTGACGGACGCGCACAGTTCTGCGAACTCAGTCGGATTGCGATAAGTACGCGGATTGGCGCGACGACGGATCTTGCGCAGAGGCGCAGTGGTATTGGGTTGCATTGTGGGTTCTCGCAAAAATAGGGGAACCCGTAGCCGCACCGGGAACGTGGTTCCCGATGGGATGGAAGGATGGACTACCAGGCTATGCTGGCGGGCCACCGTACTGCAGAAGCTGGCACCAGGAGGTGCAGGATCGATGCGTCTGGGACGCGGTAGGTGCGCAGAGAATACCTAAAAATCAGGTCTCGGACAAGCCATTTAGTTAGCTCGGCCGACGGTGGCAGATTTGGAACCGAAGCACGCTTGCCATACGCTGGCGCGCCCGTTTCCATTGCCGTTCCGTTTCCGCCTCTACGCAGCACCGCAGGTGTTAGGCACCCACTACCGAATAGTCTTCGATTGCACTCCAATCAAAGTGACTGCGAGCAGCATTAACGGAAGCGCCAAACTTCGCAAGTAGGCTAGATGCATGCCCCTCCACGGTTACGACGGGGTAGACTAGAAAGCCCAACTTAGCAAGCGCTACGGTGCGATGACGCCCTTGCCGAAACACCAAACTTTCATGAACACACCTGACCTCAGGCATCTCAAGAAAACCGTTCTCAGGAATCTTCATTACGCTCGCTAATCGCTCGGCATTAGGCTCAAAACGAGGTCGCAATTGCAACTGCGCGAAGACCTTGTTCGGATCAAGAATAACGATTACCGGCTTGGCATCACCGTTCTCTAGCTCCCATCCACCATTAGGCTCGTAGTATTCAGGTTTTCTGCACTTGATCATCATCGATTACGTAAATGAGACACCCAGTAACTGTAGCCGCGGGACGCTTCCGAGAGCGGACAAGAAACATAGCAATACCGGGGGCTTTCTGCAGATGGAGCATCCTCGGAATTCAATCCCCGTACTCGCAATAGCCCCCTGCATTCAAGAAACGAATCGGATAGATTCATTCTGACGGTATGTGAATAGAAAACGGTATAGATTTCAAAGGGCTCTTCCGCCGCGACTTGTCAGCCCCCAACAAGGCTCCCCAGAGGGCGCACCGGGGTGCGCCCCACAACCAAAGCGGGCACCTTGACCAAGCAGCGGGCTTTCCGTTGGCTTAGCGAGGATCGCGCATCACCACAAAGCCAGGATCGCAATGATCCCGGCCCGCCTCCGTGGCTTCTTCTTCCGTCTCAAATGCTCCAGCTTCTGCCAGATTCGGGGTGTAGCCAACATCCCCACCTTGAGGGAACAGGTAGTCGCTACCAGTGCGGACGATCCAACCCCTTCGCAAGCTATCCGATGTCATCATCTTTTCCTAGTCATCCAGCGAAGCGAGTATCCACGCTCCGCGGCGGCTTCGATATAGAACTATTCCCTCGAAGGCCAGTCATCAGTCAACCATACGGGCGGGCTCTCGAACCCCCAGGCCAACAACGCCCGCTTCAAGTTATCGCGACGGCAGCCGCTGGCCACCTTCCTGATTCTAGCGGTTGTCTCTCACGCCGACAGCAACCAGTCGCTCTGCATCATTATCCGAAAGAACGGCCCTTGCCGCCCCGTAAGCAAATACGGGCCCCATTGGATGCCCACCTTCGATGGAAACTTTGGAAAAGTCCACGCAGAAAGTCACGCCATCGAGAATGAGCGTGTCTGGCGGATAAATGTCGAGGGTCCTAACCATTTGTACATCCTTTTTCTTTCGTCGTCGCAGGCCACTGGAACGAACTTTTAGACTGACTTCACGTACGCGGAGTCGACTTTGTATTTCAACCTCTTCCCCTTTTCTTTGGGCTGAACTTCACCTGATAAGGGTTTTAAGCCTCCGGGAACGCGATTCGCTCAGCGCTCTGGGGTGCGCGAATTCCCGTGCACTCGCAGCGTTGGCAGCCAAACGCCAGGTCCCGGAGCCTTGATCACGGTGCCCTCTACGGTTGCTTGCCGTCCAATGAGCGAACGCGCCTCCCCTAGCGGCATCCCGACAAGCTCCCAAGTTTCATGGGACTCCGTCTCCAACATAACAGTTGGAAACGGTTCGTTGCCCTTAATATGGATCTGACCTGTCAGCATCTGCCGCTGGACGCCTGCGGGCGAAGCGCCCGCGCAGGCTGCAAGGCCGAGCGCCACCAATGCGGCCAGTACGATCTTCTGCATAACACTCCAAAGACAAAGGGGCGGCACTTGCCGCCCCATGGGTTACTGAATCACGACAGACAACGTTGAGTTAGGCGGCACTTTGACCGTCTCGCTATACGTGCCATTCACGGCCTTTCGAACTACCGGGAGGCTGGCATACGGCTGCAGCGTTGACGGAACCGATTGTGTCAGCGTGCGACTGGCCAGTAGCGCCTGCGGATCGATCACCGGCAGCGTAAAGCCACCTTCCGCTCGCGCCGGGAAGCCGAAGCCAGTGGGGCTAGGCGCCTTCATCAGCGCACCAGACGTCGCGGCAAAACGGCGCAGCTGCTCGCCCAGGCTAGTAGTCGGCACCGTTGCGCGGATCGACGAATCTAGAACCGTTACCGAGTCTGTGCTGCTGACGTTAGTCAGAAGGTTCTTGTAGAAACTCAGGCCGAGTTGTCGATCTAGGAAGCCGCCGAGCGAGCCGGACACGGAGTAGCTGTCGCAAGCGGCCCCAAAGGGATCCCACGTCAGCAGGCTGCAGTTGTACGAACCGGCCTTGTAGTCGATGTAGTTCGGGAAGCGCACGTCCCGGATCGCGTTGTAGGTCGAGTCGATCGACTGGCTCGCGAAATCCTCCATCATCATTGCCGAAGCTTCCTCCAACCACGTGTCGAAGGCATAAGTCGGCCCCTTCACGACGCCGCGGCGATAGAAGTTCTGCATGTGCATGCCTTCGTGGGCCATCGTCAGCAGCATCGACTTCATGCCCGAGGC
This sequence comes from Cupriavidus pauculus, assembly GCF_008801835.1. Taxonomy (GTDB): domain Bacteria; phylum Pseudomonadota; class Gammaproteobacteria; order Burkholderiales; family Burkholderiaceae; genus Cupriavidus; species Cupriavidus pauculus. The sequence goes on from NZ_VZOW01000035.1 coordinate 48,353, forward strand.
TCCGCCCAGATAAAGCGTTTCGGAGTCCAGATACAAGGAAACCGATTGGTTACTGAGCGGATCGGCGGCCGCCGTAAGCGCATTGCGGCCGTAGAAATACCCGACCATGCCAAACGGCGTCGCATTGTTGTCGAAGTTCAAGATTACGATGTCGATCGGTTGCGCCACCGCTCCGCTGATGAGGTCGCTGTACACATGCGGCCCCCAGACCGGGCCACCGGTCTGCTTGAGCATGTCATAGATCTTGCCGCTCGGCACAAATCCGGCGTACAGCGCGTTGACGATCGCAGAAGTAACCTTGCCCGTCCCACTTTCGGTAGATTCCACCCAGAAGTTCACGGTCGTGCCATCCGAGGCGAGATCCGTGCGGATGAGCGTGACGGCGCGCGGCGTGTTGTCCTCGTGATAGAAGGTGCGGGTATCGCCAGGCACGTAGGCCGCTGCGCGCAACGGCGCGGTGCCAAACGTTGAGTTGCTGGGGGCGGCGCCCCGGGCACCCGCTTTGGCCGCCCAGCCGTCGTGATTGAAATCCGAGATGCGACGCTTTACAGCACTCGTGCCATCGTCCCACGCGATGGCACTGGCAGCAACAGTTGGGAAATGCGATGCCGTCAGTGGAATGGTCGGCATCGTCTGGGCGGTGCCCGACTGGTTCGTAAAGACGAGCGTCACGTCCTGGCCCGTCAGGCCGGCAATGTTGATGGGCATATCCACTGCGGCCGCCGTGGCGTTGATGTTCTGCCAGACACCGATGCCTGAACCGGCATAGGTGTTCGCGTCAACGGCGGCGCAATTGGAACAGGCCGGGGACACGACGCTGGCGGGCTTGGCCGCGGGGTCGGTCGGCGTAGCCGCAGCGCCTGGCGAGGTGGTCGCGGTCGTCGTAGTTGTGGCTTGGGTTGATGCGTCACCGCCGTCACCGCCGCCACCGCAAGCAGCCAGGACAGCGGACGTCAGCAGTGCCAAAGCAAGAGACCCCGGGAAAGACAAAGTGCGCTGGTTGCGCATGGATATTTCTCCTTGTTCTGATTGGCCGCGACGATTCAAGACGCGGCAACTGAATATCGGCAAAAGCGCCGCTCCCATCACCCCGCTTTTTGGGGGTTTTCCCCTAGTGCAGGCATAGAGGCGGCGAGTCGTCCCCGACCGAGCGAACGCCAACAACCGCTTCACAAAAAAAAACGCCCTCACGTGGAGGGCGGGTAGGAACGGGTCCATCTTGAGAGAGCTTCCGTAGCGGGGCGCTACAGAAACAATCTTATGGCTGAGTAGGCCAGTCGATGACCCCGAAAGGTTGCCAATTTCGACGTCTTTTCGCCGTCAGAACAGCGCAAGCTGGTCATCTGGCACAAAGACGCGCATGGCAGGTATGGATACGCGGGGTTGTTCCGGATCCGCACTCACGTGGAGAACGGATTCGACCTCTGCATCAGTTGCGTCAGTCTGCAACGGCGGGACAGCGGGTTCCTCGGTGTCAACGCCCTCCGCGGTCAGCGATTCGATTGCCTCACGGAACCGCTTAAGCCTCAGCTTTGCGCCCCAACCACCGACGATGTGAGCCGGCGTGAACCAGGTAGCCCACGCCTCGACGGAAAGCGCGTTGCCGTGTACGACTATCGCTGGGATATTCAACAGCGACAATTGCACGTACGCCATGTGGACGCATCGCGGATCGATGTCGATACAGGTCGCATGCATCGTCTGCTGGTAGTTTCGGCCAGCATCGTGCAGTGCATCCGCGCACGCAATCACCATCCCACCGGCACCGCATGCCGGCTCGCTGATCGTGACGAAACCGTCCCGGTCAACGTACGGATTGCCGTCGCCGATATTGATGGCAGCCATCAAGCGAGAGACGCTGTAGGGCGTAAAGAACTGACCTGCCCGATCGTTGCCGAGCTCCAGCATCATGTACGTCTGGCCAAGAACGTCAGCCAGGCCGTCGCCGTGGGGTACCAATTGCTGTACCCGTTCCTCGAAAGCCAACGTCAAGGCGCCAAGCATGTGGGAGAAGCGCTCCAGATCCTCGCGCTCGTACCGCTTCGCGATTTCCAGGTAACGCTTCTCTCGTGCATCGAACTGATCGCGATCGACGGCATTGCTGATGGCCAGCGCCGACACCTCCACGAAGTCGGAGAAAACCTCGTGCGTCGAGTGCCGGTGGCCAAAGGCCTTGAAGTAGGACAGCAGCTGCTTGTGCGGATCGCTGGCGGTGCCTTCGAACTTGCACTTGGCGGCCCGGCTCAATGGAACCGCCTACGCAGAAATGGGTACGCTTCAGGGTTGCTGCAACGAAAGAAAGAAGATGTTGAGGGCATTTGTGTCGGGGAATGGCCCGGGAAACGCCCCTGCCGGGACGGGTCCCGGACGGGTTGAAAGAAGTGGGTTCAGGTGCCAATGAAGCACGCCAGGCCTTCGGCAAGATCGCGCTGCAAGCGGATCTCCCAGTGCTCATTGAACTGGCGGATTTCGACGGCAGGAAAAGCGCGCCGGTGTGCGGAAACGAACGGCGTGTCGACGCGAAACTCGCGCAGGCACGCGGCCATCGCTGACTCGCCAGAGTGCTTGGCGAAGGCAGCCAATGCAGTCACGACCAGCCTCACGCGGTCTACAGCGCCAGCGGCAAGCCACCGCATACCAGCTGGATGACCCGCCGCAGGCTCGGATTGGGCGGCAAGCCGGAGGATGCCAAGGTCGCGCGTGAGCTTCATGCTGAGGTGCGCGTGCTCGGCGAAAGCGTTTCGTAGCACGATCGCGGCCTGCTCAACGGCCAAAGGCTGGGCTTTCGACACCACAAGGGCGTGCCAGAGCTTGTCGAGATCCGGAATCTGGCCGGCGTCGATCACCTGCCAAACGTTCCGCGGACCGTCCAGATGCACTCTTGTCTCGTCGACGCGCTCACCGAGCTGCGTGCTCGCCTTGTCGACAAGGTTCGCCGCCAAGCGCTTCAGGAAGGCGCGGCGGTACCGCAGCCGTGACTCAGTCGATCGCCGGCAAGCTAGACGCTGGGCGTTTGGAAACAGGCTTGCCTCCAGCTTCGCGACGCGCTCCATGTCGGTCGTGCTGAAGTGTTCGGCGGCCAGGAACTGACCAATCAGTTGGTTATACATGGTCTCGAAAAAAGAATCGGGACCGGCCCGCAGGGACTCGGTCCCATGCGGGTTAATTGCTTTGGCTCAGTGCAGGCCGAGAGAAGGAACTACGGGCGTGAAGCCCATTGCCCACCATTGCGCGACCGGATGATTCGGGAAGTCTGGAATCTCACGTTCGCGGAAGATCTCCGGGACAACGGCCAGCGCCGACGGACGAGCTAGCACGGTCTCCCGCCACTTCTGCTGCAGGCGAAGCCAGGTCAACTCGGCGCGGGCGATGTGATCCCACTCGTGCGGCACCCGGTCATCGTCGAACACGTTGGCACCTTCCGCCGTCATGACGGCCACCACTTCGTGGTACCGCCCGAGTTCGTGCGGAAAGCCACGACGGACGAACTTCAGGACGGTCTGATCGGGGTGGTTAAAGATCCTCTGCAGCTGGCGGATGTAGACCGCGCACTCGCGCCGTGAGCGCTCATCGTAGTCGTCGTGGCCGACCTGCGCGCACGATTCCTCGGCGGGCACCGGGCCCAATTCGATGTCGAGAGTTTTGGGTTGGGGCATGGGCGTTTCCTGAATTCCCGGAAGACGCCCCACCGGGGACGTTTCCCGGTTGGGTGGTGTAGGGCCGCGCGAGCCCGGAGGCTACGCGCGGCGATGCTCAGGCCGACTGGCCGGAGAGGTGAGAGAAGCTCGAAATGACCCAGTAGACGGCGACCGCAAGAGCAATCGTCGCGAGCGTAGTCAACTGGAGATAAAGCAGAGCGAGGCTAGGCGTCGTCAAGATGACGAACAGCGCGGCGAACAGGATCAGGACCAGCGCAATAGTAGCGATGGCCGTTTCGCGGGTATCAACGAGAGGCATGATGGCTCCGAAGGATGGAGCCATGGCCCATTAGGGACAAAAGCCCCAATGGGTGGAAGGAAAAAGATGGCCGGTACGCCGGCGAGGGTCGATGCGCGGTAGCGCGGAGAATCGGGCGAATCTTACCGCGCCTTCGCAACCCGGACAAGCAACTCGCTGCGCCTCTAGCTAGGCTTCCGAGCTGCCTGCCGTGCAAGGCGGTTCGCCTCACGCAGACGGTTCACCACTGCCCAGCGCCGCTGCGACAGCTCTTCTGGGTTCTCCAGGTTTGAGTAATCCTGCATTGGGCCATCGCCAATGAAGGGCCTGTAATCCTCAGGAAGTTTGCCCTGCGCCTTCAGCTTGTCGCGCTGCAGGCGCCCTAGGCCATCCGTCGCCTCGGTGATGGCCACATAGTCCCAGCGGACTGGCACGGCCGCTTCAGAGAACCACACTTCACCTTCGCCCTGCCCCACGAGCGCGACCACGTCATACACGCTGCCGACGGGCGACGGAACCGCACGGACTTCAAACCGAAGCACTTCCGGACGCGGGTGCCAGAACACGCGGTCGAGATAGCGCTTGAAGATGAAGGCGTCCAGCCGGGCGATCTCGCCATACTCCGGTTCTCCGGGCGCAATCAGCTGCGGCTCGTTATGGGGGCGGTTTCCGAGAGACACCTCTCGGCTAATGGGTGTGTGCGACATGACTTTCCGGTAAAAGGCGCACCAAATTCTATAGCTTTCGGGCCTAAGCCCGGCAGAAATCGACCTGAGAATGGTTGGCGGCGAACTTCGCCCGCCGGCCGCCTTGACTTTGCTGTGGCGCCGGTATCTTGGTCTTAGACCATTCCATACCTAGCCGCCATGCGATTTACCCGACTCGGTCGCCACGACCCCATCGACTTCAATACCCGCCGCCAGGCCGCATTCGCGCGCAAGCAACAGCGCGAGCGCGACAGGTACCCACTCTTCGCGGACCACGTGGCCGCCGAGCAGCACACACCGGACGAGGAACTGGCGCGTCGCCAGCGACGCTCAGAGAATCTTGCGCGTACGACGCGCACCCTGCATGCCCGGATCTGGCGGGAGAAGCGCGCCGTCTATTTCTCCCTGACCCCTGCCCAGCAAGCGGAAATCCGTGCCAAGTGGCTGGCGTGGACCGGCCCCACCACCGCCCTTTATTTCGCCTATATCGTCGACGGCACCAGCGGTGAGGCCGAACGGCGCGATACGGCTTGCCGTGAGAAAGCACTGGCGATCCGACGACGAGTCCTCGCCATGCTGCCAGAGCAAGCCGCGCTGGAGATTTCCGCACCATGACCCCTACCGAAGAACAGGTTGCCGTTGTCGACGCCGTCGAGGCGGGAGGCGCGCTCAAGGTCAAAGCCTATGCTGGCGCCGGCAAGACGTCCACGCTCAAGCTGGCCGCCCAGGCGCTGGGCCGCAGCCGCGGTCTGTACATGGCGTTCAACAAGGATATCGCCGCCGAAGCCGCACGGAAGTTCCCCACGAACACGAGGTGCCGCACGGCCCATTCTGTCGCGCGTGCCGCGACGCGCCCCGAGATCAGCCGCAAGATCGACAACCCGCTGGAGCCCTCGCATCACCTCGCTGTCCGCTATGGTCTCGGTCCCCTCAAGTTGCCCACTACAATCGGCAAAGATCTGGAGCTTAGCGGCAGCAAGGTGGCACGGATGGTCGCAGATGGTGTTGCCCGGTTCTGCCGGTCTGCCCAGCCCGAGCCACTGGCGTGGCATATCCCGGTGGAATCGATCGTCCCGGACGACGAAGCAGAGCTCCTGCGTGCCTCGCTGCTGCCATTTGTAAAGCGCCTCTGGCAGGAGTACATCGACCCGGCCGCCGCCGGCGCGATCACCCACGACGTCTACCTCAAACTTTGGCAACTGAGCCGACCGCGCATTGGCGCCGATTTCATCCTGTTCGATGAAGCGCAGGATGCCGACGGCCTGATGCTCTCTGTCCTCCGCGCCCAGCAGTGCCAGGTCATCTACGTGGGCGACCCGTACCAGCAGATCTACGAATGGCGCGGCGCAGTGAACGCCATGGACTTCATCAAGGCGCCGGAGCGTGCCCTCACTGAATCCTTCCGGTTCGGTCCGGCCATCGCTCAGATGGCCAGCCGCATGCTGTCTCTGATGGACGAGGACACGCCGGTCCGTGGCCAGGACCACATCGCGTCGCGGATCGAGCACGACTCGGAGTTCGGCCAACACCGCTACAACGCAATTCTCTGCCGCAAGAACGCCACTGTCCTGACACACCTCGCGCAAGGTATCGCCAGAGGCGACCGCGTTGCGGTCCGCGCCAAGCTGGACGAACTGCGCGCTTTCGCCGACGGCGCCGAGCGCCTGATGCGCGGGGAACGGATCGCCTACCCGGCCTCCCTCGCGCTATTCGAGACCTGGGAAGAAGTCCAGGAATACGCCGAGTCCCTAGCCGGCCGGGACCTGCAGCCGCTGGTCAAGCTGATCGACAGCGAAGGGGTTGATTACCTCCGGCTGATCCTGACGCGCGTGAGTCCAGAAAGCGAGGCGGACTACGTCATCTCTACCGCCCACCGGGCAAAAGGTCTGGAGTTCGACTCGGTCTATCTCGCGGGCGACTTCAAGTTCAAGACCGGCGAGGAAGGCGAGACGACGATGACCGCCGAGGAGAAGCGCCTGCTCTACGTTGCCATGACCCGCGCCAAGCATGTGCTCAACGTCAGCGAGATCCGGCGTGACCTTTATGCCATGTTCCGGGACGCCGGAGTCTAGGAGAGAAAGAATGATTACAGTGCGGATTGGGGGAAGTGAGTTCCCCATCGACGATGTGCTCGAAGATCCGGGCCGCTATGCTCGCCACCTAGAGCGCGCAAGGACCGTGCAAGGCTTCGCCGAGTGTGGCTGTACGCCCAGCCGGCCAAGGCCAAAGCTCGTGATCCGGCGCCACCGCGACATATTTCTCCTCGCTCGTTGGCCGGACCAGGCACACCACCATGCAGGCGCGTGTCCGTTCCACCGCCAAGCGCTTGCAAAGGCGGGCGCCGCGGACAGTCTCGACGCCTTCCGCGTACGCGATGGCCACCACGACATCCGGCTCGATGCCACGCTGTCGGCCAGTACGCGCACCCCGGCCAAAACCGTGCAACGGACGCCCAAGAGGGAGAGCAGCAAGCCCCAGCGACGCTCGGCAGGCCTGCTGGCCTTCCTCGAGTACGCCTGGGAGCAAGCGGGCCTCAACGTCTGGTCCGGCACGGGCTCCCGAGGCTGGAACGCCTGCTGGTCGCAGTTGAGCACGGAGCTGGCCGATTGCCGCATCAACGGCAAGGCCGCGGCCGATCTGCTGCACGTGATGCAACGATGGGATCCGGCTCGCAAGACAGAAATCCTGGCCGAGTTCGACGCGTGGCAGGCGCGGCTCTCCCCCACTTCCGCAGGCACACCCCGTGGCCTCCTGATTGGCGAGCTCGAATCTCATGGGCCGACCCAGTATGGCGGCAATGTCGTGCTGCGCCAGAGCACGCAGCGGTTTTTCATGTCCGCCGAGATCTACGCACGCCTGCAGGCGTCGTTTGGCGGCGCCCTTGCCGGCATTGGCAAGGCCGATCAGCGCTGCATCGTCGTGCTGCTCGTTGAGAAATCCCGGTCCAACTACCTGACGGTTGTCGATATCGCGGCGATGCTGGCCAACCGGCAGTTCCTGCCCTGCGATTCGTCGCACGAGGTGGGAATGGCGGACCACCTGGTCGGCCACGGCCGCGCCTTCCGCAAGCCATTGCGCCACGTCGGTCGCGCCGCCGTGCACCCGGATTTCGTTCTTACCGACGTTGACCCTGAAGTGGTCATCGAGGTCCTTGGCATGACGGGTAACCCCGACTACGACTCCCGCATGGCGTCCAAGCGGCAGTACTACCGCGAGAACGGCATTCCTTGCATCGAATGGGATGCCGTCAGTACGTCTCTCGAGCACCTGCGGCTTCCGCCCAGCACCCGGAAGGCCGATGCACGCTGATAGGGATGCGCTGTTTCGCACGGCGCTGGAGCTCGTCCACCAGCACCGCGCCGCCTCTGTGGCCCTCCTGCAGCGGCACCTGGGTGTCAGTCACGACTCGGCGGAAGCCCTGCTTCATCGTATGGCCAGCGAAACGACCGCCGTTCGCCGCATGCAGAACGGCCTGTACCTCTATACGCATGGCCCGATAGGCGAGGAGCTGGCCGCCCTGCACGGATTCGCTCAGGTAGTGCTCACAGCGCTCTCCCAGGACAACCTCGATGCCAACCATTTGCGCGCGGCCGCGATCGAATTTGGGCTTACCGCGAGAAGCCCGGTCGCCACGACTTGACTTCGAATCTGGATCGATAGGCTGTAGAGATCTAAACACACGCCACCTCCATTCCATGAAGACGCTGCCCGAGTTTCCGACAATGCTCCGCAAAATGTGGAGCGGCGAAGAGGTCCAAAACTGGATCGATAGCAATCTCGCCCCGCTCCTCCCTTCGGGGACCATTGCGGATTCCAGCCTACGCGAAGCCTTGGACCGTATGGATGCGCTGCTCAATCCGGCTCTTGGCTTGTTAGCCATACCACCGGGATCGGCTACGGCTAAGGCCAGCGAGCGCGACATGACGCTCATCCGCGCCGCACTCTCCCAGCCGACTACCGGCGTCGCGGAAGCCGATGTGCGCCTCGAAGTCGAACACGTCCTGCACACGCTGGACGGCGGCTATGCCATGGAAATGGGCGGCGATAGGATCGTCGCGGTTGTCATGGCATTGATTCGACGCGCCGTAGCTGCCCAGACGTCAGCTTCCACGTGGACGAACGAGCGTTGTGCGCATGAGGTCTGCGACGAGGAGGATGAGCACGACCCACAGTGCAAAGCATGGTCAAACTCGGCGCCCCAGGATGGACACGCTGCGTTGAACAATGCCGCGCCAAAACTCGATCTGAGCGGCATGACCGTAGAAGCCGCCGACGACGAGCCGAATGGTGTGTTCGCCTGCTTTCCAGATGATGAGGACGATACCCGCCTCGACTTGCTCATGGACGAGTTGGACTCCATCCCTGGCATGCCGGCGTACCAAACCGCCGACTTCGATGGCGTGGGCATCATCATGCAGTTCGAGACCGATGACGAGGCACGGAGGGCGATTGAGGCGTTGGAATCGGCGGTACAGGCCTGCGCTGCCCGCCAGCCGCGCGGAGAGGCGCCTCAGGTACCCCACAAGAACGGGCATCGGGTAGCGCGCGACGGCAGCGAGATCAGCAATGGCTAAGAAAACGGCCCAAAGCCGCCCCACCGTGATTTCCTGCGCTGTCTTCGGTGGCCGAAGCCAACGCACAGGCCTGCGTGTCGGCTCTCGCCACCGCTGGGATGGCGGTGCGTGGGGCAAAGGGCGCTGCGAGTTCTGCGGAAGGACTCTGGAGCAGGTCCAAGAACGCAGCATTGCCGGCGCATCAACGGAGGCACATCGGTGAGCGATCAGAATACCAAGCGGCATCCTACGGCGCCCCAGCACGGCGCTTCGTTGCCTGAAATTCCCCACCCCCCCTTGCATTTGGTCAGGCAAACCGCGTCGCTTATAGCTGCTGACCTGCTTGGCCAGCCCAAGGACGAGGACCGACAGTTGGTCGCCCTGCGCTTGGTAGAGCTGCTTGTGCGCGCCAACGCGCATCGGAGTTGCCCACCACCAGTCGACGAAGCGGAGGCGCAGGAACGTGAGCATCTCGGTTGCGCGTACTGCGGCACCGGCATTTACCACGCAGCCGCAGGTCAGCGCACTGCGAACTGAGCATGGCAAAGGACGATCGCTACTTCGGCAAGACCATTGCCGAACACGTCGACGCGGGCACCTGTTGGCTATGCGGTCAGCCTGTGGATCGTGCGCAAGGCTATCACGGTGCCACGGGTGCGCATTGGGTCTGCAGCAAGGCACTCACGGACCAATTCAAGGCGCTCAGCCATCCCGACGCCGCTGCGCCCTTTCTGGCCCGCGCGAACGGTGGCTATTTTGTACACACCGTGGATCCGGCGACGGGCGCCTCGCTGTGCGGTCACAAGCCAAAAGACACCGCGCGACAGATGCGGCCTCGTGCCAGGTGGATTCCACTTAGCCGCGTCCCCCGCGGATTCAAGCGATGTCCGCACTGCGCCCGGCTTGCCGGATCTACACCGCACGGTGGCGCTGCCGACAGCGAAAGGCCATTGGCCTCTGCAGAAGCCAACCGCGACACCCGTACGCGGGATCTTTTCGAGGATCAGACGACACCATGAGCGAGAACACAAATATCGAATGGGCCGACCATACGGCCAATTTTTGATATGTAACCATCTGTCTGCTGCGTATTGCATGGGGCCTCGATATAATGCGACAGGTGTGTCGGGGGATAGTTTTCTCTTTCAATCGTAGGTCGGAGCCTGTGGAGCTTGTGGGCTAGGCTGGAGACTGTGGGCGGGTTGTGGGCAACCTGAAGGTTGTCCACGAGCCGTCCATAGGAAGGAGCTCGTCCTCCGAAGGAGGAAGTCCACAAATCCTCAGACTGATGGACCGCAGCAGTTTTTTTGGCACTTAGGGATCTTATGGGACACCAAGTAAAACGGGTGCCACTGGACTTCGATTGGCAGATCAACAAGGCGTGGTCCGAATATCCTCCGCGCGAGACGGTCGCTGCATGAAACTGTTCTTCACCGATGGCCAGTTTGCTGTCGCTGGCTATTCTCGCCCAGACGTGCCTTTTCTCTGCGATGCGGAGATGGAGCTAGTCGACGCACCGAATCGCTACCTGCGCTACATTGCGACCGTCAAAGGGCGGACTCGCGCTGCGAATACCTGGCGCACATACGGCGCCGCGCTCTACGAGTTTTTTGCGTTTCTTGAGGCGAACGGCCTCGCATGGGATCGCGTCGATCAAAGCCAGATCGCGGCCTGGCGTGACACCATGCTTGAGCGCGGTTGCGCCAGAAGCACCGTCAATCAGCGGCTTCGTACCGTTGACGCCTTCTACAACTGGGCAAAGTCGAATGGAATGACGCACTCGATTCCTTTCGATCGGACCGATGTTTGGGTCGCGAAGCCTCGTGGGTTCCTCGCGCACGTCGATGCGTCAGGCGACCGATTCGAGGCCAATTCCCTTACGGTGCAAACGCACAAGGTTACCCCCCAGTTTCTCCATCTGGACCGCGCGATTCGCTTTCTCGACGCGCTGACGCCCTACCGCATGCGCTTGATGGGGTATCTCGCCCTGCTCACTGGCATGCGGCGCGAAGAGGTGGTCAGCATGGATTGCCGCGTGCTGCCCAACCCAGCCGGACGAGATTCGAACAAGCAGATCCCCATGCACCTTGATCCGTCCATTACCCCAACGAAGGGGGAAAAGGACCGGACCGTGATGTTGCCGTACGATCTCGCCGTCGCGTTGTATCAGTACTTCACATTTGAGCGCTCGCGCTTGCTCGCCAAGCACAGGGCTGTTGATGTCCATCGAATACTGACCCGCCGTTTTCATCTAAATTTGACCCACCCTCGCTTCATGGTCACAGCTCCTCTGGTGTAGATTCTGGCACTGCAGTTGTCGTTTTCTGGCTGTTTTTCCGGG
>NZ_VZOW01000036.1 GCF_008801835.1 Cupriavidus pauculus
AGCCGACTCCACTCGACGCTGGGCTACGTCAGCCCCATGACGTTCGAGAAAAACTGGTCCGCAGCTCAGCAACACCGGGCTGCCTAATTCCCTCGGTTATGGGATTCGTGGAACAGGGGCAAGGTCACACAGTGTCCCGATATCTGGTATTGAGCCCGTCACGAGACGCCGACGCGACAGGGTTCGCCCAATTTTTTGCGACCAGCGGAGGCCAAATCCCACTCGCTTGGCCTCATGGCAGCTACGGCGCCGCGTTGGATTCCCCGAGAACTGTCCTCCGACACACCGTCCGGGCCAATTGAATCCGATCGTATCGATCATCGCTGAGGGCGCTCAGACGCCCGGATTGTTTGACGGCAGATTCATCTCCGACCTTCCGTCAATTCCGCGCACGACGTCGATGCCGACACTCGAATAGAACTTGGAAATATCTTCCGTGATGACGGTCCGGGCACCTGCGTGAATCTTCACACTATCCGTGTAGTCCTTTTCCGGGACGCCACCGGTCAAGTAAGGGGGATAGAGGACCTTACGTGTTCACTGATGCGTTGAAGCACCGCTTTCAGCGGCTGGCGCGTGTCATACAGAACCCCACGCGAAATGTAGGTTCTTGCTAAAAAAATTCCCGGAATGTGGTGACAAAACGCCCGCGTTCCGAATGACAAGGCGCACCATCTTAGGCATCAACAGATGCTATAAGTCACACTTGTACTTGCGGAGGCTCCCATGCGTACGACTATTGCGCTTGACGACGAACTGTTGGCCAAGGCCCAGGGCTATACGGGCTTGAAGGGGAAAACGGCAATTGTGCGCGAAGCGCTAAAGGCCTTGATCCAACGTGAAGCTGCCAAACGACTCGCGAACCTTGGCGGAAGCCAACTCGGTATCCAAGGGGCGGCGCGTCGCCGGCAGGACATCGAATGATTCTTGTCGACAGTTCAGTGTGGATTGATCACATCAACACACACCCCGTAGAAGGGCAAAGTCCCTCGGTGCAGGCGAGGGCGCGTGACGCGCGGCAGGGACGGTGCATCGGACGACGAATCGATGGCGACCATGGCAGGCACTTCGGCGGACAATGGCCGGGAAGCGCCTCTTCACTGTAGTGCGCGCCGGCATTTGAGAGCCATCAGCACACCGCCACCCGGGGATGGGCACGGCCGCCCGCGCCGCGCAGCCCAATCAGTCGGCGGCGAAGCGCCCAGACCCGAACAGGTGAAGTGGAAGAACGGAAGGGTTCCGTCAGAGGCTTCGTGCGCTGGCGAGGGAAGGAACTCGCCGACATGTCAAAACAAACGTCGCGCCTCAAGCGAATGGATGCGCCCTCAGCTGGCCTTTGATCTGTGCTGCACGAGGAACTTAGGCGGCAGCCCCCACCATCGGTGGCCCATGCATCACACGCGCTCTGGAGGCAGCCTTCGCGCCAGCGATCACCGCTCGCGTCGCCGTGCTCGAACCTCAACACTATTCGGCTGGTACGAGTTGCAAGCTCTTAAAGAGTTCGCTCGCTTGGAGTCCGGCCATACGCATGTTGCTGATGGCCATTGTCCCCCTGGCGGGCGCCAGTGCCCTCGGCGTCCTGAGCGAATATGCCACCTATAACTATGCCATTCACTATGGATTTCGCCCCGCATTTGAAGGCGTCCCGTACCTGAAGGCAACCGTCACACTAATCAGTTTTCTAATTCTATTATTCGGGGCGCTTGTTTTCACAGGCATCGTTTTTCTGATTAATTATTTTGTGACGCAATTTTCGATCGCAGAGAGGCTGGCGGACCGTATCGCCGCACGATTATTGACCTCCGACGAAGGTAAGCGGATCTTGGCGACAAATCCAGGAATTCGTACAGTGCTCCGAGTCACAGCAAACTATCTGTTGACGAAACCATCCCGGGCAATTTCCGGTGTTTTCTGGGGCTATTGGGCAATCGCAACCTCTTCCTTTTACTTGCTGATTTCCCACTCCAACCCAGAAATGGAGATCGAAAATAGGATAATAATTAGTATTTGTCTCGCTCTCTTTGTATTCGCTGTAGTGTCTTGCCTTATCTGGGAGAAATTGATCTGGTTGTATGCCACCATGGGTGCAGTCACCACGGTTGTCGCGACCGTCGTCCTCATGTTCAACGCCCCGGTGTATGCTGAGTTCCTCAGGTTGGTCGGGTACGGTGGGGGCATACCAATACAGATCTCCGAAAAGATGGAAGGCGACACGAGATCTCTCATACACGGATATCTCATGCTCAGAACCACCGACTCCCTTCTGCTGTACAACAGCAATACCAACCTCATATCGGAGTACTCCCGATCCGCGGCGACAGAAGTCGCTCACGCCGCTGGGGGACTGCGCCGCTTGCCATTCGCCTTGCCGCAGGCCCAGTAGTCGTCGGAGGCACATGCCACCTGTGCCTCCGACCGTGCCCTCCATACCGCCATCTGTCGCGCGCTGTGTAATCTTCAAACTTTTCCCGGACCCTCACGGCGCTTGCCAGTTCCAGGTAGGAGGCGGGAGGCGCTATGGTTAGTGGGATCAGGCGGTGTGGCCAGTCATAAATCGAAACGGAAACAAGCACGCCATTCCACTTGGAATTCCAGTGCGCGCCCCGGCCAGCCCAGCCCACCATCCATCGGGCAGACTGATCCGAAGAAGGGTAACTCCACAACTCACCCCTAAGAGTTCACCGGCATTTTACCGATATACAGGTGGGCACGATCCCCCGAAAGGTTCGCGGAAATATGGCTACGATCTGCGAACCAATCAACACGACTGTCGGAGAACCTAAGATGAGCTACAAGAGAACAATGTCGGTTGCCGCCATCGCGCTAGCTATGATGGCCACTTGTCAAGCGCATGGCGCGGAACCAGCGGATGGCCAGGCTGAATGTAACGCATTTCCCGCGATTAACGGAACCGACATAACGGCCGGAGGCAGCGTCGCAATAGGCGGTTTCGGCAAACTAGCAGGTGGAGAGATAAAAGGGGACTTCAGTAAGAAGGACAAGCGGCTCCTTCCAGACGCCCCCGATACCAACCGAACTGCAGCTGTCATGGCACTCCTGGCCTACCACTGTCGGAGCGCGAAAGGACTCTCAGCGCCAGAGCGCGAGCGTCAGGACAGAATATTTTACGAGATGGTGCAGGCGCTGTATGGGCAAGCTACTGAACGCAAGTTAGTACGCCCCAAGGAAACGCCGCGAGCGTTAAACGTGCCGGAAAGAGCCAAAGACGACAAGGCAGTCGTTCCGCCATCCGTTAAGCAGGCTTCTGCACTACTTCGCGACGCAGCGCAAACGTACAAGAGCGCGCTTAAGCCGCCGTATCAGGCTGCATTGGGAGGGTCCTACATCCCCCTGATGCCGTATGAATTAATGACTGACAGTTTCATGCTGTCAAAGGCGTCCCAACAAGACTTAATGGAACCAGTTCCCAATGTCATAACCGTCCCAGAAGACGCCACTATCTCACTTGGCTACGGTATGTGTCAGGGTATTCGGCATGGAGACGAGCAGGTCGATAGCGCCATGACACGCTATAGCGCCAAGATTCCAGAATCACTGTACTCGGATATCGGCAAGATTCGCGCCACAACTGTTTACCGCTATTTCAGTGGTTTCGCAGCCGGAAGCAAGTGTGATGTGTTTCTCGGGAAGATAAGGAATCGGTTGGATGCAAAGCGGGGCCTCACCTCAGAGGGTCAAATCGTCGCTCTCCACCCGATTCCAGTGCGCCTACCAAGTTTTTCTGCCGATGACTATCGCGAGTACATTGGTGCCGTCCAGGCACTCGATCGCAACGCAACATTGGGGTCTGGTGACGGCGGAACAAGAAAACGAGAATGACGTCGAAGCCTTCGCTGACACTGGCCACGTCGGATGAAGTGGGTGCAGAGTTTTTACCCTTCCCTAGACGGAGCGCTGAGCAAAAAAATAAAGTTCTTACGAAACCTCTGGCTGACCTTTGATCTGTGTGTGCCGCATGAGGAATTTAGGCGGCAGTTCCCACCATCGGCCACAGGCCCAACTTCTGCCTGAGCATCAAAAAAACTATCTCGCACAAAAGGTACTCAAACGCCACACTTCCATGGTTGCCGGAATTGCTGATCACCCGTAAATTGGCTGCGAATCGATAAAGGCACACCGTGCAGGAGCAAAAATGGAAGATGTCGCCGGCAAGCAACCGAAACCGTTGTTTGTGGATGGGGTTTGGCGCCCGATGTCCGAGGAGCCAGTTCACAACGGCCTGTATGAACTTGAAGCCGCACAGCCTGCCCCAGGCGAGGCTGCCAAACTTCAGTTGGTCAAGTGGAAGAACGGGAAATGGAAGGGTTCCATCAAAAGCTTCGTGCGTTGGCGTGGCCGGGAACTCGCGGAAATGTCGAAACACACGTCTCGCCGCACGCGAATGGAGGCATTCCGCCTGGAGAAGCGGAATACGCACGAGCCGGCAGCTCAGGCTGCCTGGATTCTGGCCAGGCGTGCTATCTCGCTAGGCCTGGATTCGGCAGCGGCGTATCGGTACTACCTCATTGCGCACGGCATAGCGGGCAAGACCCTCAAGCGAGCAGATTTGGAATGGGTCGCACAGTTCAGCCAGCAAAACGGGGGGCGTGCACACACACAGAAGGAACTGGCCGATCGGTTCTTCGCCGAACGCAACGGCCGCCCCTCGGTCGTCACCACCTGATTTGACAAGGCTTGATCAACAACGTAGCAGCGGGTGGGCTTCTTCAATCGTTCCTGCGAACGCTTAAGAAGCTCCTCGACATCAAGCGCCAGAAGACCCCAAGACATCTTGGAGTCCTCCGCGGTCAGCCCAAGCTACCGCCTGATGGCACATGTAGCTGGATCACCCTAGTCCAGTACCAGACCCAGACCCGAATCAGGCGCCGGTCACTCGTGCACATCACCTCCCTCTTCATCGCTGGATTCACCGAGCTGTGGGCAGCGGACGTAAATTGCACAGAACTGGCGGACGAAATTTGCACGCTCGGGCAAGGTGGCAGCTCCGAAAGAGCCTTTGGAGCCGCCTATGTACGGGAGGGAACAACGCGTGTTGCTACGTCACTATCTGGAGCAAGGCCTGTCCAAAACGGAGATCGCGCGGCAACTGGGCGTGAGCCTGCGCACCCTCTACTACTGGATTGACACAGGACAACTCGATCGCGCACGGGATAACGAGTCACTGCGGTACCGGTGTCGTCCACCGGTCCCACACAAGATTGATAAGTTCCGCGGCATTATCACGGCACGCCTGGCGGAATACCCGAGGCTGATCGCGATGCGGCTGTTCGAGGAGATCTGCGCTGCCGGCTACAAGGGCGGCTATTCGCAGGTCAAGGAGTTCGTGCGACAAATTCGCCCAGGTGCGGTCCCAGAGCCAGTCGTGCGTTTGGAGACGCCGCCTGGACGGCAGGCGCAAGTTGAGTTCGCCGAGTTTCGGCTGCCATGGGGCAAGCGGTACGCCTTGTTCGTGGTGCTGAGCTATTCGCGACGCATGTGGCTTCAGTTTTACCCGCGTCAAAGCATGGAGGTGCTCATGCAAGGCCTGGAAGAGGCCTTTGCCTTCCATGGTGGCGTTCCCTTGGAGCTACTGTTCGATCAAATGAAGGCCGTTGTGGTCGACGATCAGCGTGGTGCCGGCGGCAGGGTGCTGGAAAACGTCGAGTTCTCGCGCTTTGCTCGCCGTTGGGACTTTCGCATCCGCGCTTGTCGCCCGTACCGGGCTCGGACCAAAGGCAAGGTGGAGCGGCCTATCAGATATGTCCGACAGAGCTTCTTCTACGGTCGGGAATTCCTCAATGATGCGGATCTGAATACCCAGGCGTTGTCGTGGGTCATGCGCCAAGCCAACCAGGGCAAACATCGGACCACTGGAGAGGCGCCCGATGCCCGCTTTCTACGCGACGAGTTGGCCTTACTTCAGCCGTTAGCACGAGCACCGTATAGAGGCTAGAGGCGTGGCAACCCTGTCAGACAGCCCGACTTGCCGGATACCGGCCGCGGCCTTGCCCAGGGTGGAGAGGCGCTCGCTGAGCGAATACGGCAGACTGGCGGGAGACCAACGATGAGCGCCGCCCGATCACCCCGCGAGGCCATCCGCGATATGCTGGCGGATCTTAAGATGCCAGGTTCGCTCGAGGCGATCGACCAGATCCTCAGCGCGGTCGACAGCGGTCAACTAACGGCGTCTGAAGCAATTCAGCGCCTCCTCGGAGCGCAGATAAAGCTGCGTAACAACCGCCGTCTGATGGCGGCAATGCACTCTTCCCGGCTTCCAGCTATCAAGACCCTGGAGGATTTCGATTTCGCCTTTCAGCCATCGATCAAGCGCGAACAAATCGAGAGCTTGCACGAGCTCGGCTTTGTCGAGCGCAAGGAGAACGTCGTCCTGCTCGGCCCGCCTGGCGTTGGCAAAAGCCACCTCGCGATCAGCCTGGCCGTCGCAGCAGCCAAGCGGGGCCGCCGCGTCTACTACGGGACCTTGATCGACTTGATTTCGTCACTTGAGGAAGCGCAGGCGACGGGACAACTGCTTCGTCGTCTCACGGTGCTAACCCATCCAGCCTTGCTAGTCGTCGACGAGATTGGCTACCTGCCGATCACCCACGGCGGCGCTGTGCTTTTTTTCCAGCTTATCAGCCGACGCTATGAACACGCTTCTACCGTACTGACTTCCAACAAGGGATTCGAAGAATGGGGAGCTGTCTTCGGGGATGAAGTGATGGCTGCCACGCTCATCGACCGAGTGCTCCATCACTGCCATCTCGTGAACATCAAGGGGAACAGCTATCGCATGCGTGAGCACGCAGAACTCTCGCGGGAGCTTAACCGTGAGTCACGCGCCCGACGCACACGCGCGGAAACAACGAGCACCGCATAGTCCCGAATTCGTTTGAACTGCTATCGCCTCGAATCGGCGGTTACCGACCCTTAGCGGACCATCGCGTTTCCCAAAAGCGGACGATCCCGCGTTACCTCCGTCCATTGCCAAGAAATTTCTTGAAAGCCCGTGCGTCTTTATATGCGCTCGATCGTATAAGGCTCGATCTCACACCCCCATCCACCGAAGTGCCCGCATCCACCCGGCCCTCGTGGGCCGTAGGCGATTCCAGTAATTCTGACGCGCTTCCCGTTCCATCGCGAAAGTGCCTGCTCGTTCGGTCGCATACTTCCTGACCCAAACGTGATCCAGACGCTCGACTGGTAGAGCGGCGGTCTCGAACTCGAACGTAAGCAACCCGACAACTTCGACAGGCTTGCCGTGAAGGTCATGAATACTATCGACTAGCTTGTTCACGCTGAGCGATGTGCTTTCCATCATTGGAATCTCATCATGGCGTTCAGCACCGGCCGGTATGAGCCGGTGCTTACGGTAGTGTTAGTGTGCCAAGGTGCCATGAAACAGGAGGTAAGAATCGACCCGTTGTAGTCCTTCGATATCCCGAACTTACCGCCCGAAAGCGGACGTCACACTATCTACGCCTGGCGGCGCGTTGCATAGCGTCCACTGCAGTCCAAAATGACGGTGAAGTGCCTTCGTCCAATGGTCCGGAATCGATCAGCGCTCTCGAAATAGTTGCGATCTCGCGCTCTTGCGCGATCTCGGTCGAAAGTGTGCTGGCCGCTTCCATACGAACGGCAATCATCTCGAGCCAATCTGAGCTCCGTCCCGGGCCTAGGACGTGCCGTCTGATTTCCTGCGCACCTTGCGTGAGAAGTGTCCGGTAGATTGTCATCTAGTGCCCTCGATTTTTAGCATATATTGTCAACTGTCGTCGGCTTAGTAAGTGTGCTTCGCCGGTTAGGCAGTTTAATCTTTACCAGCCCACCCGAAAGCTGTCGCTCGTCCGCAACCGCAATTAGCCGAACGCGACCAGTGGTTTTCGGCACGCCAACGCCGAGCCCTCAACGCCGCAGTTCTAAGAACATCAAGGATGCCCCACCAAGGTTCCTTTTCGGGATCGGGCATCGGGTTGTGGCGGTTGTACTGCCGTTAGTCGATGGAGAGCGCCCCCGACGCACGGAAATAAAGCGTTCTAGCTTGATATTATGCGCTGAGATTCCGCCGCAACTTCTACAACCTGCACCATGAAGAGAATTGAGCTGCCACGCATTTCCGAGCGCATTCGAGGCTTCACTTTGCCAGTGGGCAACGTGCTGCACGTCTTCGACTATGACGAAGTGTTTAGGATCGATCTCCAGAAGCATTCTGTCGAGGTTCTCGCGCTCGATCCGTATGCGTTTGATGCAGAGCATCCAGAGGCGCTCGGGGTTTCCGAGAATCAACCGCTGCTTCGCACAGGTAGTTTCGAAATTTCGTACTCCTTCGCCCCCGATAAGAGCTCTCAAACTGTAAAAGTCATCGCAAAGAACGAGATCCACGAACTGTCATTCCCGACCTTATCCGGCGACTGGTTCATCGCGACCCTGACCGCCGACGAGCGATACCTTCTCATGGCAGAGCCCTATCTTTTGGCGATCTACGCCTTGAATTCGGATATCCTCGACCAATTGTCGATAGTGTCGGAACCCTGTTAGCACGCTGTGTTGCGTGCAATCTAGACGTAAATGTCGAGTGACCGCTTCTGGCCGGACTCGGACGGGTATTCATCGCCAGGCAAAGTTGTTTCTGTCCGCCTGGTTACGGTCGTGAAGCTGCACGCCACACCAATATAGGCTCTTCGAATGCTGCATTGGCATGCGCATGCCTGATCGACGAGGCAACGTCAAAGCCCGGTAAGACCGACTCCAAACGGGCGAGAACGACGGCCGCCCCTATCTCTCGGCCCAAGAAGCCTACGGAATCTGTACTCTTTCCTCGTAGCAGCCAGCAGTCATCAGCCGGAGCGACGTCGTAAAGCGGTGCGATGGATATTTCGGTGATGTCTTTCCAGGCAAGCTTCTTCGCTTTCCGGCGACCCCTGCCGACGTAGACAAATTGCTCGTCAGATCGTACCGCCTCCAGCCTGGAACTTCGATGCAGCCACCAAGTAAGGGCGCAGACAAAGGCGGCAGCGCCGATCAACGCAATGCTCAGGGCAGTCATGAATTTGTGTGAAAGTTCTGACTGGAATTGTCCACAAAGTAGGGCCGGATGTCGATTGGCCGCTTCTGGCCGGTCTCGGCCTACAGCGCGACGGCCTACAGCGCGACGGCCTTCATGGCCGGCCGGCTCTGACCGACCCTAAGCGGTCAATGGGGAAAAAGGATTCAGCGTCGATGATGCCTGATGTTTCTGCTAAATTCTGCAGTCCAATCTTGGAGCGGCAACGGTGCTATGAATCGTGAGCGTGTTAGAAGACCTGCCGGTGACGAACACCGGCTCTCGATGTCGCGAAAGGTCGCCGTGTTCCTCATTGGTGGCACGATGTGCCTCAGCGCTTCAGCGAGAGCGGGAGGCGAGGACAGGCGTTACGAGACCGTCCGGCTTGCCTTGGTGCATGACCTGGAGACGTGGCACTGCAGTATGCGAATGAGTCTTAAGGTCACCGTTGAGAACGCTAACCGCCTTAGTTCGCGCGGCCACCATGCCGGCAATCTTCCTCACTATCGGATTTCTCGCGGGTCTTCTTTGGTTTGCCGCACGCCTTTACAGTGCTGCTGGTACTGAGCAGTTCTGGTCCGCAGCGAGTGCCGTCGGAACAATTGCGGGATCACTAATTGCTGGTTTCAGCTTCGCGGTCGCAGCCTTTAGTTTTCGGTCTCAATCAAAGCAGAACCGAATCTCGCTGGCGACCGATATGCTGATGAAGCTGACGGACGATTTCGAAGGTCGGAGAATGCACAGGGCACGGGGCATGGCCTCGGAGTTTTTGCTTAACAAGAGTGACCAATCGAACGCCAGCGTAGACGCGGTCCTCGACTTCTTTGAACAAGTGGCCTTGCTCGAGAAGCGTGGCGCAATCGACATCGAGTTTGTTTGGCACGCGTTCTACTACTGGTTGTTCCACTACTATTATTTGACACAGCACTACCGTGCGGCGGCTCGTTCAGATGACCCTACTGTGTGGAGCGATCTGCAGATCGCTATATCAACGCGTAATGGATCAGCAACATAAGGCAAATGGCAATGCTGGACGGACGCCTACACCGCGAGAGGTGCAAGAGTTCATCGCCGACGAGATGAAGCTTCGACCGAATGGCGCGTCTAATTTGCCCGGTTAGTATCGCCATCGTAGCATTCGGCGCGAGGTCGATGCCGGTCTCCGCCAGCTCGAGAGTTCGGTCCGCTGTGCCAGGCCGTCCGTGGACAGTTGGTGTACGCGAATAGGGCCCCTACTGCAGAACGATGGCGAGGCATTCAGCAATGGATTAAATTTCCCTGAATCCACCAGTTGATCATCTGGACGCCCCCCTAATATTGCTCTGACGAGTGGGGCGCCCCGCGACCAAAAGTCCGAATCGCAAAATGTATCTGTCTGAAATCCGTATCGAGAATTTCCGCCAGTTTGACGCGGCTGAGCCCCGTTTCTCTATCGAATTCCAACCAGGCGTGACCGCCCTAATCGGGGAGAATGATGCGGGCAAGACCACCGTCATCGACGCGATCCGGTACGCTCTGACCACACGTGACATGGAGTATCTTCGACTTGCTCCCGAGGATTTCCATATTGACGCGAACGGGCAGCCTGCAACAGACATCACGATCCGGTGCAGGCTCGCGGCGCTGACGGCGCCCGAGAAAGGTGCCTTTGCGGAATACCTCACCTACGAGGCGGAATCAGTTGCGCTCTACGTCGTTTGGACGGCGCGCCGCAACGGCGAGCCTTTTGGTAGTCGTCGCTGGCTGGATGTTGCCGTGCGTAGCGGCCCAGACGGAACGGGCCCAAGCCTGGATGCTGGCGCACGACAACTGCTCGCCTCGGCCTATCTGCGCCCACTGCGGGACGCGGAACGCGAGATGTCGCCCGGGCGGGGCTCTCGCCTGTCTCAGATCCTGAGCAATTTCGCAGAAATCCGCAGCGGAGCGTCATTTGACGGCGCAGCACCGCCCGCCACGACGGCCGAAGCGCAATCGCTGAGCATTGTTGGGCTTTCGGATTACCTCCGTCACTTAGTCAATCTGCACCCAGGTGTCACAACCGCGCAGACACTGATCAACGACAACTATCTGGCCCCTCTCTCACTCACGGGCGAACATCTGCAAAGCAGCATTAGCTTTGCCGAGAGCGGCAGTGAAGCGGCACGCCTGCGCCAAATCCTCGAGCGGCTGGAACTCTCGCTACTGCAGGGCCCTGACGGCCGCTCGCGCGGGTCATACGGACTGGGTTCCAACAACTTGCTATATATGGCCTGCGAGTTGCTTCTCCTTGGTCAGGAGGGCGACGGCCTGCCGCTGCTCATGATCGAGGAGCCGGAGGCTCATCTTCACCCGCAGCGTCAGCTCCGATTGGTGGAGTTTCTCGAGGCCTCGACACAGCCGGCAGATGATTCCAGCCGCCGGCCCGTACAGGTGATCGTGACCAGCCACAGTCCCAACTTGAGTTCCAAGATCCCGTTGAAGAACCTGGTGCTGTTGCACGGCAAGCGCGCGTTCTCCCTTGCGCAAGGGAAGACCAAACTCACTGCGGGCGATTATCGGTTCCTGCAACGCTTCCTTGACGTCACCAAAGCCAATCTGTTTTTCGCACGCGGCCTGCTTATTGTGGAGGGGGATGGCGAAGCGATACTCTTGCCAACGCTCGCCGCGTTGTTGGGCCGGGACCTCACACAGCATGGTGTGTCCGTGGTGAATGTCGGTGGAACGGGCCTGCGACGCTACGCACGGATTCTTCAACGAGAAGATGCCACCAGAGGCCTGCTTCCGCTGCCGGCGGCTTGCCTGGCGGATATGGATGTAATGCCGGACTGTGCACCCGCTATCCTTGGCCTGGTAGAGAATGATGCCGACCCGAAATGGACGAGTTCTCGCCGGCAGTGGCGAGCGAAAAGGGATTTTGGAGCCAACCTAGCGGATCAACAGACTGCACTTGAAGCAAAGCGCGCCAAGCTCTGCGGTGGCGACGGACAAAACGTGCGTACCTTCGTCGCCGATGAATGGACGCTCGAGTACGATCTGGCCTACGCGGGGCTCGCGGAGGAAGTCTACGTCGCGGCGAAGCTCGCGGCCAACGATGATCCGCTGAACGAGGCAAAGAAGCTCTACGAGGACGTGCTTACCGAAGCCGGCGTCGAATTTGCCGGACTCACAACCCTCGCGGCCGGCGACCAGGCCAGACTTTGCGCCCATGTCTACGAGATGTTCAGCAGCAAGCGTGCTTCCAAGGCGATCGCGGCACAGTATCTGGCCGAGCTACTGGATTCGCGAACGACCCGAGGAAAGATTGATCGAGCATGGCTCGCGGCGCGTACGCCCGCCTATGTCATGGCCGCCATTCAGTATGCCACCACCCCGCTCCCGCAGCCTCGCCCCGCAGCTGGAACCATCGCATGAACACACCCGCGGATCTGATCTCCCCCGTCACAGACGCGGACATCGACTGGGTAAGCCAGTTGATGAAGCTCCGCCCGCTGGACCAATCGCGTCGCACCTTTCTGACCGCCCTGACCACCCAAGACGTCTCCGCCTGCCCGGGTAGCGGCAAGACCACCATCACCGTCGCGAAGTTGGCGATCCTGGCGCGGAAATGGAGCCGGAATGCACGAGGCATTTGTGTTCTCTCTCATACCAACGTGGCGCGGGAGGAGATCGAGCATCGGCTCGGCGGCAGTGCGGTTGGCAAGCAATTACTGAGTTACCCGCATTTCATTGGCACGATCCATGGCTTCATTAGTCGGTTCCTGGCCATGCCTTGGCTGTTCTCGAATGGGTGCAGCCTCACGGCAATCGATGATGACCTCACCGCCCGGGTACGTCGGCGTGTGCTTGGCGAAAAGGATTTCGGGCGCCTCAATTTCTATCTGGAACAGAAAAACCAGCGATTTGCCGATCTCAGACTGGGTTCGGCGAACTTTCAAACTCCGATTGCGGATGGGGCATTCCCAAGTGGTCCACAGAGCGAGATGTACCAGCTCGCAGCGCGCGCAATGCGTCATGCGGCCGAGCAGGGATACTTCTGCTATGACGAGATCTTCGTGTTGGCCGAGGCCATGCTGGCGCAGCAGCCAGAATTGCCGGCGATTCTTCAGCAACGCTTTCCGTTTGTGTTCGTGGACGAAATGCAGGACACGACCGAGCAGCAGAATCACTTCCTAGGCCGGCTTTTCCCCCGGAACATCGAGTCGGTCTGCATTCAGCGGATCGGCGACCCCAACCAGGCGATATTCGAAGGTGGCGTCAAGCCAATCGCCGAGGCGTTTCCGGAACCTCAACGATGCATTGTCATTGCCGACAGCTTCCGCCTGCCTGCCTCTATTGCCGGCTTGGCGAGTCCGTTCGCGTACGTGCCCGTTCCACCGCAAGGGTTGATCGGGATAGGCAGCCCCGACACCCCTCGCGGCGCATCCCCGCACACAGTCTTTGTGTTTCCGGACAATGATCCGTCCATGGTCCTGAACGCTTACGGTCAGCATGTATTGGGCACGCTTGCCGATGCGCAGCTCGGCCCGGGCTCGGTAAGGGCTGTCGGCGCGGTGCATAAGGCCTTTGATGACATCCCACCAGGGCACAAGCACTTTCCCAAGACGGTCTCCCACTACTGGGCAGACTATCGATCTCAAAGCGCTCACCTCAGACATCGTCCGCGGACCCTCATCGAGTACGTGCGACTCGCGCAAGTCTCGGCGAAAGGAGGCGTCCCGCTGTCGCAGTGTGTGGATACCATCGCGTTCGGCATCGGTCAGCTTGCAAATCTCATGGCCGGGACGGCGAGAATCCCAACGCGGGCGCGCCAGCATCTCTACACTGAGCGCCTGCTTCAAGATACCCCCGCAGCGCTGTCCACCTATCGCGGCGTGATCACACGATTTTTGATCGACCGAGAGTCTTTGACCGAGCCTGCGTGGACCAAGTTGTCGTCCAGCATTCAGGCACTCGGCGCGACGTTGGGCCAGGTGAGCGACGCCGGCGCGCCTGTGGCCAATTTTATTGCCTGGCAGAATGACCAGTCCGATCCATCAGTTGGAGGCGCCCCCACCAACTCCGAGACATGTCCACCGAACTGCGTTCGCTACAGCGAGAATGGGAGGAGCGTGGACATTCATCTGAGTTCCATTCACGTAGTCAAGGGCCAGACGCACGCGGCCACGCTGATACTGGAAACATATAATCGCGCCCACATACTTGACAGCCTAATGCCCTGGCTTCTGGGCAAGCATTCCAACGGAAAGAAGTGTGCCACGGACACGGCAGCGCAACGCCTGATGCAGGTTTACGTTGCCATGACCCGCCCGACCCACCTCCTTTGCCTTGCTATGCGCAGCAGCTCCCTTGGCGCTGGCGCCGACCGCGAGCGCCGCCAAGACGCACTTCGCCAGCGCGGCTGGAGTATCCAGTTGCTTCAATAGTCCACACTGGGCATCGCGCGAGGCAGCCCGTCCCTTCATCGTTGGCTCGCCTCAACGTGGGAACGCTCGGCCACGCGCGTCGCACGTGCCTTGCAACGCCCACCCCGCCGCATGTTCCAGTTCGGCGCCTGGACACAATTGGAATTGCTGAGGACTACGAGCCTGTCCTCCCGGCCCCAATCACATCGCCTCCACCACTGGTATGTCAGGGTCCGTCATGACAGGAACAATCGGTCGCCGCAGCCACTCGGCCAGTCAAACCTTTTCTAGAAGCGCCCTCTGGCTACATCCGCGCTGGCAGGCATTCCTGAATCTGGAATCGCTTGGAAATTTCTACGGGTTGCATGATTTCCGGTTGCTCACGATAGGTACTCAATGGACTGGGGGCTGGAAGCTCCGGTAGCAAGCGGAGCATCTCGATTCAGTCTCGCGCTTCTGCCTCGACCTTCGACAGTTCTTCAAGTTGCGATTCGACCTGCGCCAAGATGGCCTGTCGCTCAGATCGCGTGCATGATTTCAAGTAAGTGAGCGCCAACAACGAAAGAGGGTGCACGTTGAGCGCATTGGCAAGAGAATCAATTTTGTCGAGCGTCGGACTCTTCAGTCCGCGCTCCAGACTACTGATATAAGTTCGACTGGAAGCCACGTCCAGCGCCTCTTGTGGAACCTTACGGAGTCGCCGCACAGTGCGCAGTGCATCACCAAAATTCTCTCTGAGCGTCATGGGAAGAGCAAAAGCAAATCCCACAATCTCGTCTCGATGAACACTATAGAGCTACAATCTATAGTGTTCATTCATATGGAGAAGATTGTGTTTTTAACGCAGGAAGCGTGGCGTCATCCCAACCCCTCATTGCAAGCGCTGGTCGCGCCCGCCCAAGCCTGGCAATGCGTTAGCGTTGACGAAATGCGCCCCAGTCTTCTGTTGGAGGTGAAACACCTCGACCCCAGCGAACTGCCAAATTGGATCCTGTCCTCGTCAATGGAGGACTTGGTCGATATGCTCACCCATGCACCAGAGCGCATCGGCGCCGTTCAAGCACTGGTGCCAGGTAGTCTGAATAAAACTGGCAGTTGGCATTTGGAGCCGGTAGTTGGCATTGACGAATGGGTTCTGGGAAATCGCATCGGGCTTGAATGCCATACGGAATCGGGCGAGCGATACGCATTTGTGCCGAGGCCAGCGAACTCGCATACGCGCCGTCAATGGAAGCTTCCGTCCGGTGCGATCAAAGCGATGGCATGACAACCTGAGCGGCCGCCTTGCCCCGCTACCTGCCAACCGGCGTGACTGGACATCAATACACTGCACCCGTTAGCGCATACAGCCTCGCGTAGCTTAGCAACCGTTGTTGGGCAACGATGCAGCTTTGCAAACAAAATGGGAGTATCCAACACATGCGGATGGTGTTCCTGCTGGATCAGGAAGCAAGCCTGCTACTTCAGCGCTGCGTACCTATTGGCAAGGATCACCTTGGCGAATTTGTCGCGATTGCCTCCATTCCGCAACCGTACAACAAAGAACTACTGCAGTTGATTCAGCGGGAGATGGTCCCAGTCTTTCGCCACCACTCGGCTGGTGACTGCATATATCCCTGGGATTGGTACGCGTGGCTGGAGGGGGCACTCTTTTGTCCATTTTGAACGCGAGAGAATCTACCACTGCTGATATGGCTAACACTAGCAAGCCGAGTAAAAAGCTGCGGGCAGAGGTTGTTGCCATGCAAAAGCGAAGTGTTCAGGTTTTGCTGACCCGCTTCGAGAGTTCGGGCAACGTCAAGTCGCACAAGCCTGTACGCAGTGCCTACACGGGAAAACTCCGTGTATCACTGACGGAGTTCTACGCGACCGTTGAACCTTGACCACTGCAGCCAGCATATGGCAAAAGATCCGTGACGTGCGCCCGTCACAGCTCAAGCGCTGGAGCGTCGAAACCGCCACAACTCATTGCGATCGCAATTCGCCGGCAGCGACGACGATAGGAATTTAAAGCGGCGAGTGACCGACACGCCCAACACCGTTCCCAACATCATCGGATCGTGATGAGGCCAGGCAAACATCGCAACCTGTGCCAAAAATGAAAGATAATTTTTTTGGCGCTCTTGCCACTATCGCTGGCATATCGGGCCGCGAGCAAAATTGCAGAAAGTCGGTACGGACGGCCTGCCACAAGGCTTTCCGGGCAATGGGGAGCCGGGCGTACCAACTTTAGTCTCACCGCGTACCAACTCTAATCTCGCGTACCAAACGGCTCCAGAGCCGTCCGTACTGCTTAACGCAAATACTGGAACAGATTCATCCCCTGCACTTGCATGAACGATTGCTGCGCGCCCTGCAGCGCGGTCTGGCGCTGGTAGTACTCGGTGATGGCCGAGGCGTAGTCCAGGTCTTGCAGGCCGGACAGTGTCTGCGCGTTGGTCAGGTCACGGTTGGAGCCGATCGTGTCGAGCGCGTCGATTTCGTCCATGCGCGAGCCTACCGACGAGCGCACGGTCAGCACGTTGTCCAGCGAATTGCTGAACTGGCGGATGCCGGTGGCGATGACGTTCTGCAGGTTAGCCGTGACGGTGTCCTGCGACGCGCCGGTATTGATCGGCTGCTTGAGGGCGTCGATGATGCCTTTCAGGTTGGCAAACATGTCCGCGCCCGCCTGTTGCGCGGGATCGGCCGAGAACGAATCGCCGTCGGCCGGCGTGCCCTTGATCGAGAACGATACGCCGCCAATGTTGATGGCCGCGCCATCGGTGTAGTTGGTGGGCGTGCCGATTGCCGCGCCGCCGTTGGACATGTCAGCCACGACGTATTGCTTCGCGCCCGTCGTGACGTCGGTCTGGAACGTCACGCGCAGCGAATGCCCGTACAGTGCGTTGGTCGGATCGGTGACCGAGACGGTGCCGAAGGTGCCCGTGCCCTGGTTGTTGGCGTTGCCCTTGACCACATAGCCCGAATTGTTGGTCACGGACTGGAACACTTCCGCGCCGGTATTGCCGGCGGCCATCTGGCGCGCCACATCGACCTGCAGCAGTTGATGGCCGGTGTCGCCCTGATAGGTCAGGTTGCCCGCGGCATCGGTCACGAACGGCGCCGAGCCGGTCTTCAGTCCGCCGAACAGGTAGTTGCCGTTGCCGTCGTCGGCATTGGCCAGTCCCAGCAACTGGTCGTACTGGCCTTGCAGCGCGGTGGCCAGCGAAGCACGGTCGTTGTCGCTCAGCGTGCCGTTGCCGGCGTTCACCAGCAGCGTCTGGATGTTCTGCACCGTGGTAGTCACCGTCGACAGCGTGTTCTCGGTGATCCCCAGCGACGCGGTGGCCTGCTTGCGCGATGCGGTGTACTGGCCGTTCACCGCGCTGGCCTGGGAAACGGCGAGCGCGCGCGTGGCCGCGACGGGATCGTCCGACGGCGTCAGCACGCGGCGGCCCGTGCCCAGCTGCTGCTGCACGTGCAGCAGGCTGGCCTGCTGGTTGTTCATCGAGGCAAGGCCCTGGTGATACAGGGTGGAGGTGGCGACGCGCATGGCGTGATTCCTTCTTGTCCGGTGTGGTTGTCTGGGATTGCCGCGATCAGCCGATGCTGATGAGCGTGTCGAAGATCGAGCTGGCCGTCTGGATGACCTTGGCGTTGGCCTGGTACAGCTGCTGGAATTTCAGCAAGTTGACGGTTTCCTCGTCCATGTTCACACCGGACACCGATTGCTGCGCCGTGTAGATCTGGTTCGTGATGCTGTCCTGCGACGTCGACGCGATGCTGATCGACTTGGCTTTGCTGCCGACATCGTTCACCAGCTGCGCGTACGCATCGTTGAAGCTCGACGTGCCGTTGATGGTCTTGGCGGTCTGCAGCTTGGCCAGCGCCAGCGCATTGCCGTTGTCGGCCACCGAACCGGTATTGTTGGCCAGCGTGAACGTGTCGCCATTCTTCGGCGTGCCGGTGAAGCTGAACGTCATGCCGTTGATCGTGTAGTCGACCCCATTGGCCGTGGCGGTCGCCGTGGGCTGGGTGGCCAGCGGCGTGCCGGTGGCGTCGGAGAACACGTAGGTCGAGGTGGTGGAATCGTACTTGGCCGTCAGATTGCCGGCCAGCAGCGAGAAGCCGGGCGCCACGTTGGTGAGCTTGGCCGCGCCCGTGCCGCTGTTCTGCGTGCTGGCATCCACGCGCGCCGGCGATGCGGCGGCGATCTTGGCCGGGTCGGTGATCAACGAGCCGAAACCCGCCGCGGCGTTGCGGGTGGGCTGGATATCGAACGATTCGTTCGGATTCAGCGCCTTGTCGACGCTGACCGAAAAGCCGTCGGCCGCCATCACCAGCGGCACCGGCGCGGTCGCGCCGGCCTGGGTGGCCACGACCGTGTTGTCGGACTTGCGCGTCAGCGTGTAGTTGGTGCCGTCGAACTTGAGCGTGTAGTCGCTGGTGGTCAGGTTGCCGGCCGCGGTGATCGTCGCCGTGGCCACGGCGCCCGACGTATTCTTGCTGTTGGCATAGACGGTGGCCTTGCCCAGCGAGAACACATCCGTGCCGATGGCGCCGTTCAGGTCGATGCCGAGCTTGTGCTGGTCGTTGAAGCTCTCGCCGATGGCCAGCGACAGGCGACCGATCGCGTTCTGCGCGCTATCGAGCGTTTCGCTGCGGAAACGCAGCATGCCGCCGATCGATCCGCCCGTCACGGCACCCGGCTCCGATTCCACCACATTGCCGTTGGGCAGCGTGTAGGCGATCGTGGTGCGACTCGGATCCGACGACGACGGCACGGCCTTGACGTCGTACGAATCGCTGCCCATCACCAGCGGCTGGCCATTGCCAACGAACACGTTGTACGTGCCGCCATCCTGCACCACCACTTTCGCACCGACCAGTTCGGTCAGCTTGGACACCGCCTGGTCGCGCTGGTCCAGCAGGTCGTTCGGTGCCTGCCCGCCCGATGCCGCGGTCATGCGCGTGATTTCCTGGTTCAGCTTGGCGATCTGCTTGGTGTAGTCGTTCACCTGCGTGATCGACGACTGCAACTGCGTGTTGATGCCGTCCTGCAACTGCTTCAAGTAATCGCTCGATGACTGCACCTGGCCGGCCAGCGCCTGCGCGGCGGAGATCATGCCCTGGCGCGCGGCGGGGTCGGCCGGCGTGTCCGACACGGCCTGCACGGCGGCGAAGAACTTCTGCATCAGCGGTGCCAGGCCGCCCTTTTGGTCAGCCAGCAGGTTGTCGATCTGCGCGATCTGGTCCGAGTACGTCGACAGTTCCGCGCTGCTCGACGTCGCGCCGCGCAGCTGTCCCGTCAGGAAGCTGTCATAGACGCGCTGCACGGTGATCGTGTTGGAGCCCTGGCCGTAGAACCCCGCGCTGGTGGCCAAACCGCCAGCCGACGCAATGATCGTGTTCTGGCGCGTATAGCCCGCGGTGGCGGCATTGCTGAAGTTATGGCCGACCGTGGTGAGCGCGTTCTGCGCCACGTTCAGGCCCGACAGACCGATATTAAACAGAGACATGTTTGTCTGACTCCGGATCGAATGGCAAGCCAGCGGCACACGGCCGACGGCGGTGGATGTGTTGGATAACGGCCGGAACGTGGCGCGACTTTAGCGCCGCAATCCCTGCAAATTCACCGGGCTTGTAAGCGAACACTCTCGCGCCAGGCCGCAGCACAAACGCAAACAGCGTGGCCGTTGAGGGCCACGCCTGGGTCGATCCGGAGCGCGCTCGCGCCGCGTCAGGTCGACACTTTTTTCATGATCCGCACCAGCTTCTCGCCATATGCGGGATCGGTCGCGTATCCGGCGCGCTGCAGGCCGTGGGCGGCTTCCTCCGCGTTCGATGCCGTCACCACGTTGGCGTAGCGCGGGTTGTTGCTGATCAGGCGCGCGTAGTCGTTGCACGCCTCTTCGTACGATCCATAGGCGCGGAACTTCGCGCGCACCTTTTGCGGCTGGCCGTCGACGTACTCGGTGGTCAGGATCTCGGTGGTCGGGCCCTTCCAGTTGGCGCCGGCCTTGATGCCGAACACGTTGAAGGTGGTCGAGCCATCGGGATTGCGGATTTCGCGGCGACCCCAGCCCGATTCCAGCGCGGCCTGGCCGACGATCAGCTTGGCCGGCACGCCGGAGGCGCGCGACGCCGCCATCGCCGGTTCGGCCATGCGGTTGACGAAATTGCTGATGTGCTCGGGCGAATCGTCGGGCAACTGGCCCAGTTGCGACTGCCCGGCGCCCTGCCAGTCGGCCTGGTTCTGATACTGGCGCACGCCGGCCGTGGGGTTCCAC
Source organism: Cupriavidus pauculus (assembly GCF_008801835.1). Classification (GTDB taxonomy): domain Bacteria; phylum Pseudomonadota; class Gammaproteobacteria; order Burkholderiales; family Burkholderiaceae; genus Cupriavidus; species Cupriavidus pauculus. The sequence continues at coordinate 20,697 of NZ_VZOW01000036.1, forward strand.
GCGCTGCCCGGCAACGTCGTGCCGATCGGCGGCGGACCGTCGGCGTCGGTGGCGCCGCGGCTGTCCAGCAGTTGCGCCATCTGCGCGTCGCGCACGCTGGCGCCGGTGATGCCTCCCGCGGCGGCCGTACCCTGCGGCAATGGCGTGCCCGTGGCGCGCGCGAGCTGGCGGATCATCACGTCGGCGAGGCCAATGCCGCGCGACGAAAGCTGCTGCGACAGCTGCTGGTCCATCATCGACATGTAGAGCTTGGTCTGCTCGTTGTCGAACAGGCCGTCGGACGGCGTGGCGTCGCGCATGCTCTTGAGCACCATCTGCGTGAAGACCGCCTCGAACTGCTTGGCGGCGGCCTGCAACGTAGTGTTGTTGTTGCCGGCGCGCGCCTGGCCCTTCAGCGCCTCGAAACCCTGCGTATCCAGCGCAAAGCGCTGCGATACGTCGGCCTGCGCGCTGACAGTCGTACCGGCCGTCATCAGATGATCTCCAGTTCGGCGCGCAGCGCACCGGCGGCGCGCATCGCCTCCAGAATGGTCTGCAGGTCGGCCGGCGTGGCACCCAGTGCGTTCAGGCCCTTGACCACCGCGGCCAGCGATGCGCCCGCCTTGACGATCTGCAGCGATCCGCCATCGCGCTTGAGGTCGATCTGCGACACCGGTGCCACCACGGTCTGCCCCTGGCTGAACGGCGCGGGCTGGCTGATCACCGGCTGCGTATTGATGACCACCGACAGGTTGCCATGCGCAATCGCGCAATCCTCCACGGTCACGGCCTGGTTCATCACGATCGATCCGGTGCGCGCATTCAGGATGACCTTGGCGGCGGCCTTGGCGCGCGTGACGTCGATATTCTCGATGCGCGCGATGAAACCGACGCGGGCCTGCGGCGCCTGCGGCGTGCGCACCTGCACCACGCGCCCGTCCATCGCCGCGGCAGTGCCGGGGCCCAGGTTGCGGTTGATCGCTTCAACGACGCGCTCGGCGGTGCCGAAATCCGTGTCCTTCAGTTCCAGGTTCATGTAGCCGCCGTCGGGCTGGAAGGCCGCCACGGCGCGCTCGACGATCGCGCCATTGGCAATGCGCCCGACCGCAAGCTGGTTGATCTGTACCTTGCTGCCGTTGGCCGACGCGCCCGCACCGCCCACCAGCATGTTGCCCTGCGCGATCGCGTAGACCTGCCCGTCGGCGCCCTTGAGCGGCGTCATCAGCAACGTGCCGCCGCGCAGGCTCTTGGCATTGCCCATCGACGACACCACCACGTCGATCTGGCTGCCCGGCTGCGCGTAGGGCGGCAGCGTGGCGGTGACCATCACGGCCGCCACGTTCTTGAGCTGCATGTTCTTGCCGGCCGGCAGCGTCACGCCCAGTTGCGAGAGCATGTTGCTCAAGCTCTGCGTGGTGAACGGCGTCTGCATGGTCTGGTCGCCTGTGTTGTCCAGACCTACGACCAGGCCGTAACCGACCAGCGGGTTGTCGCGCATGCCCTGGAACGTCGCCAGGTTTTTCAGGCGCTCGGCGTGCGCCGCTCCGGCGCCAAGCGCCAGGCACAGCGCGGCCAGCATCGACAGCAGCGCACGGGCAAAAGAGACCGCGCGACCTGAGCGGGAACGGGGGCCGGGCGGGGTGCCAATAAACGAGCCTGGCTTGTGGAAAGGCATCGGAGGCAGAAACATGGCGGGATCAGAACGGTAAGACATTGAGGAAGAAGCGCTGCAGCCAGCCCATGTTCTGCGCTTCGTCGATATACCCCTTGGCGGTGTATTCGATGCGCGCGTCCGCCACCTGCGTGGACGGCACTGCGTTGTCGCCAGTGATCGTGCGCGGATTGACCACGCCCGAGAAGCGAATGAATTCCGCACCCTGGTTGATGGCCATCTGCTTTTCTCCGGACACCACCAGGTTGCCGTTGGGCAGCACCTCCAGCACCGTGACGGTGATGGTGCCGTTGAAGGTGTTGGCCGCCGTGGCGCCACCGCCGGCCTTCAGCGAATTGGCACCGTTCACGTCGGCATTCTGGCTGCTGCTGAACAGTCCGCCCAGCGCGCGCGGCACCGCGGTGAACGACAGCGTGGTGCTGCCGGTGCGGCTGGCGTTGGTGGCGGAATTCTTGCTCGCGTTGACGTTTTCGCTGATCACGATGGTCAGGATGTCGCCAACGTTGCGTGGCCGCCGATCCTCGAACAGCGGATTGCCCGCGTACGAGGATGCATAGATGGAACCGGTGGCGGGGCCCATCGGGCGCGGTTCGGCGCGCGCCGTGGTGGGCAGTTGCACGAGCGGCTCCTTGGGCATCATCGCACAACCGCCCGTGGCCAACGCGGCCAGGCCGACGATGGCGTAGAGGACGAACGCACCGATGCGATACTGCGTGGCGGCCATGATCATTCCCGTTCTTAACCCATCTGGGTCAGACGTTGCAGCATCTGGTCGGACGTCTGCACCGCCTTGCTGTTGATTTCGTAAGCGCGCTGGGTCTGGATCATGCTGACCAGTTCTTCCACCACGTTCACGTTCGACGCTTCCACGTAGTTGTTCTGCAGCGTGCCCGCGCCGTTCAGGCCCGGCACCGTGGTGTTGGGCGCGCCCGAGGCGTCGGTCTGCACGTACAGGTTCTCGCCCAGGCTTTCCAGGCCGGCCGGGTTCGGGAACGTGGCCAGCTGGATCTGGCCGACCGTGGCGGCGTTGGTCGAGCCCGGCTGCATTACGGTCACCGTGCCGTCGCGCGCGATGTTCACCGACGTGTAGTTGGCCGGCAGCGTGATGGCCGGGTTGATCACGAAGCCGCTCGACGTCACGAGCTGGCCGTTCGGATCGACCTGGAACGAGCCGTCGCGCGTGTACGACGTGGTGCCGTCCGGCATCGTCACCTGGAAAAAGCCCTGGCCGATGATCGCCACGTCCTTGGCATTGCCGGTTTGCTGCGGATTGCCTTGCGTGTGGATGCGTTCGGTCGCCACGGGGCGCACGCCGGTACCCAGCTGCATGCCCGACGGCAGCACGGTCTGGTCCGACGACAGCGCGCCGGGCTGGCGGATGGTCTGGTACATCAGTTCCTCGAACACCGCGCGGCTGCGCTTGAAGCCCGTGGTCGACACGTTGGCCAGGTTGTTCGAGATCACGTCCATCTGCGTCTGCTGCGCATCGAGGCCGGTCTTGGCAATCCAGAGAGAGCGGATCATGGTGTTCCTAGTTCGCTTGTTCGTAATGCGTGCGTGCCGTTGCCGCGCGCGTCGTCAGTTGTTCGATAGCAGCGCGTTGGCGCGCTGGTCGTTGGTGTCGGCGCCGGAGATCATCTTCATCTGCATCTCGAAGCGGCGCGCGTTGGCAATCATGTCGACCATGGCTTCCACCGGGTTGACGTTGCTGCCTTCGATTGCGCCGGAGATCACGCGCACATTGGGGTCCTGCTGCAGCGGATCCACGCCGGGACGCAGGCGGAAATAGCCGTCGTCGCCACGCGCCAGCCCTTCGGGCGGCGGCGTGACTACGCGCAGCTTGCCAACCTGCGCCAGGCCGTTAGCGGCCTCGCCCGGGCCGCGCGCCACGACGCTGCCATCCGAGCCGATCGACACCGTCGATCCGGGCGGCACGGCGATCGGACCGCCATCGCCCATCACCGGGCGACCGGCAGAAGTCTGCAGCTGGCCGTCGGCCGACACCTGCAGCGAACCCGCGCGGGTGTAGGCCTCCGAGCCGTCCGGCATCTGCACCGCCAGCCAGCCGTTGCCCTGCAGGGCGACGTCGAGATCGCGCCCGGTGTAGGTCAGCGGGCCGGCCTTCATGTCGGCGCCCGGCGTCGACGCGAGCGTGAAGGCGCGCGTCTGCGTTTCCTGGCCCTGCACCGGCACGGCGCGATACAGGTTCACCTGCGCCTTGAATGCGGGCGTGGATGCGTTGGCCAGGTTGTTCGATACCGCGGCCTGTTGGTCGAGTATCTGCTTGGCGCCCGACAGGGCGGTGTAGATCATGCGGTCCATGGCGCTTTCAGTTCAGTGCCATCGATCAGATGTTCACCAGGGTCTGCAGGACGGTGTCCTGCGCCTTGATGGTCTGCGCGTTGGCCTGGTAGTTGCGCTGCGCGACGATCAGGTTGACCAGCTGGCCCGACAGGTCGACGTTCGATTCTTCCACCGCGTTGGACTTCAGCGTGCCCATCGCGCCGCCGGCCACGCCGAGCAGTTCCTGGCCCGATGCACCCGTGGCGGACCACACGTTGTCGCCCTGCGGCTTCAGGCCTTCGACGTTGCCGAACGACGCCATCGCGATCTGGCCCAGCGACAGCGTCTGCTCGTTCGAGTACGACCCAAGGATCGTGCCGTCTTCCTGCACCGCGTAGCCCACCAGCGCGCCGGAGGCGAAGCCGTTCTGCACGATGCTCTTCGGATCGTTGTCCGAGCCGAACTGCGTCGAGCCGGTGAGGTTCACGGCGGCGGTCATCGCGGCGGCGCCGTTGGCGGCCGGCAGCGTCACGGTGGGATTGGCGGGCGTGGTGCCCGTCATCGTGCCATTGGCGTTGAACGAAATGGTGATCGTGCTGAGGATATTTCCCGCGGCATCGGTCACGTTCATGTTCCAGTCGTTGCCGCCGCCGGCGTTGGTGGTGCCGGTCTTGCCGAAATATGCGGTCAGCTGCTGCTTGTTGCCCAGCGAGTCATACACGGTCATGGCCGTGCTGTAGCTGAACATCGTCGAATCGGGCACGGTCGGCGGAACGGTGGCCGGATTGCTGGCAAACGCGTTGGCCGGCACGGCGCTGCGCGAATCGAGCTGGAACTGCGCGGCGATATTCGTGGTGGCCTTCGGCGGCATCTGCGCGTTGCTGATCGTGATCGGCTGCGGTGCCACGCCGCCGGCCGTCGAGCCCGGCGGATAACCGGTGACCTGCAGGCCCGTGGCGTTGACCAGGCGGCCGTCGTCAAGGCGCTGGAATTGGCCGTTGCGCGAGTAGTAGACCTGTCCGTCGGTGTTGGTCAGGCGGAAGAAGCCATTGCCGTTGCTGATGGCCACGTCCATGCTGCGGCCCGAGGTCGAGATATTGCCGTTGGTGAACGACTGCACCACCGCGTTCACGCGCGTGCCCAGGCCGATCTTCGAGCCTGCATAGACGTCCGCGAATTGCGCGGTCGATTGCTTGAAGCCAACCGTGTTGGCGTTGGCGATGTTGTTGCCGATCACGTCCAGGTTGGACGCCGCGGCGTTCAGGCCGCTTACCCCTTGACCAAAACCCATGATTTTCCCCTATGGAAGGCTGTCGTTCGTGAAATGCCCGCGCGTATGCCGGACCGGGTCATGCAATGAATGCGTTCTTGGTTGACGCTGGAAATCAGGAAATGCGGCGCACGTCGTCGACGTTGGCGGTCTGGCCGTTGCCCAGATCCACCAGCACGCCGCTGCTGTCGCCGCTGATGGCCTGCACCTTGCCGTACACCAACGCAACCGGCGTGACGTCCTTGCCGTTGGCCGTGGCGGCAACCTTGAAGCTGTAGTCGCCGTCGGCCACCGGGGCGCCCTGATCGTTCTTGCCGTCCCACGCGATGTCGTGCACGCCGGCGGTCTGGCCCTTCATGTCGATCGTGCGCACCACGTTGCCGGCCTTGTCGAGCACCTGCACCGACACCGCGTCGGCAGTCGACGGGATATCCACGCCGATCTTGCCGGGCACGCCGCCGGACACGCTCACGGCCGAGCCCGGCACCATCACCGTCTTGCCGATCAGGCTGGCCGAATCCATCGCGCGGCTGGCGGCGGTCTGCGTCAGCAGCTGGTTCAGCGTCTCGTTCATCGTCTGCAGGCCGCTCACGGTGCTGATCTGCGCCAGTTGCGACGTCAGCTGCGAGTTGTCGAGCGGGTTGAGCGGGTCCTGGTTGTTCATCTGCGTGACCAGCATCGTCAGGAAGTTGTTCTGCAGGTCGGCGGCGCTGGCGCTGCCGCTTTGCAGGGCCTGGTTGACGGCCGACGACGAAGTGCTGTTGCCTACGGAAGAAGTGGTTGCCATGGTGTTGTACCGTCCGGATGGACGTTCGGTGGATTCGAAAAAAGTTGGGCGTCACTGACCGATGGTCAGCGTCTTCAGCATCATGTTCTTGGCGGTGTTGAGCACCTCCACATTGGCCTGATACGAACGCGACGCCGAGATCATGTTGACCATCTCTTCCACCGGGTTCACGTTGGGCATCGTCACGTAGCCGTTGGCGTCGGCCAGCGGATGCGACGGGTTGTGGACCATGCGCGCCGGCGCGTTGTCTTCCATCACGCCGGCCACCTGCACGCCGCCCACATCGGTCTGACCGGGCGTGGGGGCCATTTCAAAAATCACCTGCTTGGCGCGATACGGCTGGCCGTTGGGCGCCACGGCGCTGTCCGCGTTGGCCAGGTTCGACGCGGTCACGTTCATGCGCTGCGACTGCGCGGCCATGGCCGAGCCGGCCACGTCGAAGATATTCATGGAACCCATCGCGTCTCTCCGTTAGTTCTGGATCGCGGACAGCATCGTCCTGATCTTGGCGCTCATCACGGTCAGGCCCGCTTCGTAGTGCACCGTGTTGTCGGCAAAGGCCACGCGCTCGGTGTCCATTTCCACGGTGTTGCCGTCGATGCTCGACTGCAGCGGAATGCGGTATTCCAGATCGCGCTCGCTGTTGCTGATGGCGGGCGCCTGGGCCGGCAGGTGACGGGCGGACGTGGTGGACAGCGACACGCCGTCGCGCTGCTGATTGCCGCGCTCCACCGACTGCGCCAGCGTGCTGGCGAAATCGAAATCGCGCGCCTTGTAGCCCGGCGTATCCGCATGGGCGATGTTCGAGGCAATCACCGATTGCCGCTGGGTCCGCAGGCTTAGTGCTTCCTGCTGGAAGCGGAACGCCGCATCGAGTCTGTCCATGATGTCTGCCTTTCCTGCAATGGCTTCATTTCGGGGAGAGATCTGCCGTAGACCTGGGTATACGCCCAAGCCGGGCTTCTTCAGGGTTGCCATCTTATGGGCCGTCCTGTCACGCCAATCGCGCGAATAACGACGAGAAACCCGCGCATTTCCGGCTCGGTCTCTCGCGCGAGGCTGCCTACAATGGCTCCCACTGACTGATATCGAAGCAGTGCGGATTGCGGCGCCAGGCCCCATCGCGCAAGGCGTCGGCGGTTGGTGCGAGGCTCGGCCGCGTCACGGTGGGCGACACGCCTCGCGGCACTTTCACGGATGTTCAACTGTTGTGCGACGGCATCGCCGCGCGGGCAAATCCGCATCGGTTGCACGCAAGCCGTGCCGTCTCATCCTCGCTGGGATGACCCTATGACTTTCTATCGCCAGGCCGCCGCGCTGATGGCGCTGGCCGGCATTGCGCTGGCGCAGCCCGCAGCAGCCGCCCCCGCCCAGGTCACGCCGGTGGCGCCGCCGGGCGCCGCCGCCTATCCACAAGCAACGCAGGCCGCCGCCACGCCGTTCGTCGACGATCCGGCCCGCGTGGCTGTCGAGCAGTTCCTGCTGCGCCAGTCCAATGGCTTGCCGGGCAAGGTCAGCGTGCAAGTGGTGCCGCCTTCGGGCGGACGCGCGCCCGAGTGCGTGAATCCCGAACCATTTCTTCCGGCCGGCGCCGCGCCGTACGGGCGCGTCAATGTCGGCGTGCGCTGCGGCGGCGATCGTCCGTGGACGCGCTACGTGCAGGCGCGCGTGTCGGTGCTGACTGACTATTACGTGGCTGCGCGCGCGATGGGGCCGGGCGAAGCCATCACCGCCGCCGATCTGGAAATGCGCCAGGGCGACCTGGGCGCGCTGCCGCGTGCGGTGGTCACCGATCCGGCGCAGGTCGAGGGCAGTGTCGCCGCCAACCGGATCGCAGCCGGATCGCCGCTGCGCACCGACCTGCTGCGGCGCCCGATCGCGGTCAAGTCCGGCCAGACCGTCAACGTCACCGTGGAAGGCGATTCGTTCCAGCTGACCAGCGAAGGCAAGGTCCTGAGCGACGCCGCCACGGGCAACGCGGTGCAGGTGCGGCTGCGCAACGGACAGGTGGTAAGCGGCCTGGTGCGCAGCGGCGACACCGTGGTGTTGCAGCAATAAACCGCGAAATTGTCGAGAAAATCACTTTTTGCAGTACCGGTAAGTTAGTCGTCACACGTGCTGGGACCCGCGACCGGGCAGGAAAGCGTCGTAGTCTCAACCGGCACAGGCGGACCGTGCGAAAATGCGGGCGGCCTGAGTCGGGAAGCGGCCGGAAATCGAGGGAAAGCACCTAAAGTTTCTGGCCGCCGGTCCGATAAGTCAGAGGAACCCAGCAAGGATTTCACCGTGAAGATCAACAATTCCACTCCGTCCCGGCCCGCCGATTCCGCGGCTACCGAAGGCAATGCCCGCGCGGCGGCCAGCGGCACCGCAGCGACGGACCCCTCCAGCCTGACCGGCGTGCGCGTCAGCCCGCTAGCCGCACAGGTGCGCGAAATTGGTGCGCGCCTGCTGCAGGACAGCGATAGCGACATCGACGCCGCCAAGGTGGAAGAGGTGCGTCAGGCAATTGCGGAAGGCCGGATCAAGATCGATCCCAGCAAGATCGCCGATGGCCTGCTCGCCTCTTTGCACGAGCTGAGCCAGGCGCCAAGCCAATCCTGACCCTGACATGAGCCAAGCAGCCCTGATCCAGTCCCTGTCGCAAGAAGCCACCGCCATCGCGGCTTTCGGCCGTGCCCTTGCAGATGAGCGTGAAGCCATCAAGCGGCAGGATTTCCAGGCGTTGAGCGCCCTGCTCAACACCAAGATGGAACTGGCCCAGGCGCTGACGCGCGCCACCGCCGCACGCGAGGCGCAGATGATCGCGCTTGGCCTGCGCATCGGCGACGGCGGCCTGCTGCTGGGCCGCGAAGTCCACGCCGACGTGGCCGAGGCATGGCGCAAGGTGGTGTTCTTTGCCAGCAAGGCGCGCGACGCCAACGAGCTGAACGGCGCCATCGTCAACGCGCATCTCGAATTCACGCAGGAAGCCATCCAGGTGCTGCGCCAGGGCGGTCTCACGCCCAACGAAATGTACGGCCGCGACGGCCGTGCGCAGGCGCCGGCCGGCGGCGTCAGCCTGGCGGCTGGCTGAGCACGCTACCTGGGCGCGCGCCGCGATGCACGCGTCCCGCCCGTCCGGAGCGCTTTCGTTCCGGATCGGATGCACGACTGCCAACTGCGTCAGCGTCTGCCTACGCGAGGCTCGGCCATCGCCCGATCCCGCGCGGCGGTCATCCTTCCTACATTGACAGTGAGCCACACGCTGCATGCGCGGCGATGTGATGTCCGTATAACTCACTTCATGTCCAGGAGGTATCCGCCATGTCGTTCGCGCTCTATCTGATCGGGCTGCTGTTGCTGGTGGGCGGCATTGCCTGGGGTCTGTCCATTGCCGGACTCGCGCCGGTCTATATCGGCATCGCCTGCGTGATCGTGCTCGGCATCGGCATCATGTCGGCCGTGTCGCGCACGCGCACCAAAGATCCTTCCTGATCGCCGCGCAGGGTTGCCGTGCAGACCCCGCCACTGCCACCGGGCGCCGCGCCGCTGCGCGGCTCGCCAAATGTAAACATTGCGGAACATGCGGCGCGTTCCCTACACTCGAAGCGTTCAGATCTCCGTACGGTGATCGCCGCCATGTTCGAGGCACTGCGAAAAACAACCAGCGCGCTGTTAGACCCCGACCGACGATTCCGGCAAGCCCGCATCTTCCACGCCACGCGCGTGGCGCTGGCCTTGCTGGCCTCCATTGCGCTCACCACGGGCATCGACATCCCGCATGGGGAATGGGCCACCATTACCGTGCTGGTGGTGATCGGCGGCCTGCAGCATCACGGCAATATCCGTCGGCGCGCCGCGGAGCGCGGGGCGGGCACCTTGATCGGCGCGCTGATCGGCTTCGTTCTGATCCTGCAGGAAACATGGTTCGGCCTGCCGATGCTGACCTGGGGCCTGCTCGCGCTGGTCTGCGGCTACTGCGCGTATCACGCGGTCGGCAAGGGGGGATATCTCGCGCTGCTGGCTGCGATCACCGTCGTCATTACGGCCGGCCACGGCAATCAGGATGTCTACGACGCGCTGTGGCGCACGATCGATGTGCTGATCGGCACCATGATCGCGCTGGCGTTCTCCTTCGCGCTACCCGCCTATGCGTCGTACTCGTGGCGCTTCAAGTTGGCCAGCCTGCTGCGCGCCTGCGCGGCAGTGCACGCGAAAATCGAGCGCGGCGAGCGCGACGGGAAGGTGCGCCAGCAGGACATGATGAAGCTGTCCGCCACGCTGGTGCAGTTGCGCAGCCTGATCCCTTCCGTGTCCAAGGAGACCAAGGTGCCGGTGGACGATCTGGAGGATGTGCAACACAGCGCGCGGGTCTGCATCAGCGCGCTGGAAATGCTGGCGGCGATCGATCCCGACCTGGTGGGCGATATCGGCGACGAGGAGCGCAATATCCGCGACCTGTTGCTGGAAATGGCGGCCGCGCTTGAATCCGGCGATGAAACGCTGGTGCATCAGCATCCGTCGTTGCCGTCGCCGCATCCCGACGATCCCACCATCGGATCCAGCTCGCATGCTTTCCTGACGCTGCAGCTGTGCGCCGAAATCAGTCATCTGCGCGAGCATCTGTCGCAGATGGCCGCGCAGACGCGCTTTCCCTACGGCATGTCGCGGCCGGTGTGAGCGGTTGGGACTCGGCGATTATTTTCGGTCCGTCAGGGCGATGCGCAATGCCAGCACGCCCAGCACGCTGCCCATGACATAGCGCTGCGCGCGCAGCCAGCGCTCGCTGCGCGACAGAAACGCGGTGATGCCCGACGCGCCGAGCACCAGCACGCAATTGACCGCGCCGCTGACGCCGATTTACACCGCGCCCAGCTGCAGGCTTTGCATCAGCACCGAACCGTTTTCCGGGTGCAGAAATTGCGGGAAGAACGACAGGTAAAACATCGCCACCTTGGGATTGAGCAGGTTGGTGACAAACCCCATGCTGAACAGCTTGCGCGGAGGATCGACGGGCAGCGCACGGGCCTGGAACGGTGCCGCGCCACCGGGACGCACGGCTTGCCATGCCAGCCACAGCAGATACGCCGCGCCGGCCAGCCGGATCGCATCGAACGCAAAGGGCACCGCCATCAGCAGCGCCGTCAGGCCCAGCGCCGCGGCCATCAGGTGAACCACAAATCCAAGCAGCACGCCCGACAGCGAGATCAGCCCCGCGGCACGACCCTGGCACAGCGCGCGCGACACGCAATAGAGCATGTTGGGACCGGGCGTCAGCACAAGGATCAGGCAGGCCAGGGAGAAGAACGCAAGTTCGTGCCAGTTGAGCATGATGGAATGGGGGCGATGTCGATGGCGATGGGCGAGGGCGTCGGCGATGGGCGCACAGCGGAGAGTGATTATAGGCAGGGCTGCGTCGCTTGCGCTGGCCGCCATGCGGCCGATCTGTCAGACAAAGCCCGCTTGCCATGTGCGGGGCGGTCATCCACATTGGATCCAGATCCGTTTCCGGCGTTTGCCCGCAGCCATGCCGCTTTCCGATACCCGCATACGGCTGGTGCTGCGGCACCCCGTCAGATTCATGCTCCGCACGGTCCGGCATTTCCGCGCCAACCAGGGATTATTGCTGGCCGGCGCCGTGGCGTATTACGCGTTGCTGTCGATCGTGCCGCTGCTGATTCTGATGCTGATCGGCCTGTCGCACGTGGTGGATCCGGCCGAGTTGCTGGAAACGCTCGAGCGCTATCTCGAATGGCTGCTGCCCGGCCAGGCCCGCGCGCTGGTGATCGAACTGGCGCGCTTCGTCAGCAACCGCGGCGTGATCGGCTGGGTGCTCGGCATCACCATGATCTTTTTCAGCTCGCTGGCCTTCACGGTGCTGGAAAACGCCATGTCGGTCATCTTTGTGCATCGCGTGGCGATCCGGCGCCGGCACTTCCTGGTGTCGGCGATCCTGCCGTACTGCTACATCGTCGTGCTCAGTCTCGGATTGCTGGTGGTCACGCTGGTGGCCGGCGGCCTGCAGACCATCGGCGAGCGCCATGTGGAAGTGCTCGGCCATAACTGGTCGCTGGACCGGCTGTCGGGTTGGCTGCTCTATCTGCTCGGCTTTATCGGCGAAATCCTGCTGCTGACTTCGATCTACATGGTCATGCCAGTGGGCCGCCTGTCGATCCGCCATGCGCTGGTCGGCGCGGTCTTTGCCGCCGTGCTGTGGGAAATCTCGCGCCATGTGCTGGTTTGGTACTTTTCCACGCTTTCCCAAGTGGGACGCGTGTACGGGTCGCTGACCACCGCCATCGTGGTGCTGCTGAGTCTGGAAATCGGCGCCACGCTGCTGCTGTTTGGCGCGCAGATCATTGCCGAATTCGAGCGCGGCGACCGCCCGCCGCCGGCGCCAGCCCGCCGGGACGCGTTCCATACCTGACTGATCCACTCATGAATCGGAATTCAGCTGAATTTTGAGGCCGAGAAATTTACGCGCAGTTGAGTGTCGTTATGCAATTTTAGCGTCATGATATCGAAAAATACCCGTTCGGGTGGATGAATCCCATTGCATACATTGCCCGCATTTCACATACAGGATCGCACCTCCGCCATGCAAAATCAGGCAAAATTGATGTCTTGCCTCGAACCGCGACCCGGGCGGGGCATTTTCCAAACCCGAATACGATGCGAGAAATGCAATGAGTAACCAGCAGCCCACCATCATCTACACCCTTACCGACGAAGCTCCGCTGCTGGCCACCAGTGCCTTCCTGCCCATCATCCGCACGTTTACGAAGCCGGCGGGCGTCAATGTCGTGACCAGCGACATCTCCGTGGCAGGCCGTATCCTGGGCGAATTCCCCGAGTTCCTGACCGAAGAACAGCGCGTGCCGGACAACCTGGCCGAGCTGGGCAAGCTCACGCAGGACCCGGACACCAACATCATCAAGCTGCCGAACATCAGCGCGTCGGTGTTCCAGCTGGTCAGCGCGATCAAGGAACTGCAGTCGAAGGGCTACAAGATCCCCGACTATCCGGAAGATCCGAAGACCGAAGAAGAAAAGGCGATCCAGAAGCGCTATTCGAAGTGCCTGGGCAGCGCCGTGAACCCGGTCCTGCGCGAAGGCAACTCCGATCGCCGCGCGCCGGCCGCCGTGAAGAACTACGCGCGCAAACATCCGCACAGCATGGGCGAATGGAGCATGGCCTCGCGCACGCACGTGGCGCACATGAAGCACGGCGACTTCTATCACGGCGAGAAGTCGATCACGCTGGACCGCGCGCGCGAAGTGCGCATGGAACTGGTCACCAAGAGCGGCAAGACCATCGTGCTGAAGCCCAAGGTCGCGCTGCAGGACGGCGAGATCATCGACAGCATGTTCATGAGCAAGAAGGCCCTGCTGGCCTTCTATGAAGAACAGATGGAAGACGCGCGCAAGACCGGCGTGATGCTGAGCCTGCACGTCAAGGCGACCATGATGAAGGTGTCGCACCCGATCGTGTTCGGCCATGCCGTCAAGGTGTTCTACAAGGATGCCTTCGCCAAGCACGCGAAGCTGTTCGACGAACTGGGCGTAAACGTCAACAACGGCCTGGTCGACCTGTACACGAAGATCGAGGCGCTGCCGGAATCGAAGCGCGAGGAAGTCATCCGCGACATGCACGCCTGCCACGAGCATCGCCCGGAACTGGCGATGGTGGACTCGGCCAAGGGCATCTCGAACCTGCACGCGCCGAACGACGTGATCGTCGATGCGTCGATGCCGGCCATGATCCGTATCGGCGGCAAGATGTGGGGCGCCGACGGCCGCACCAAGGACACCAAGTGCCTGATCCCGGAATCGACCTTCGCCCGCATCTATCAGGAAATCATCAACTTCTGCAAGACCAACGGCGCGTTCGATCCGGTGACGATGGGCACCGTGCCCAACGTGGGCCTGATGGCGCAGAAGGCTGAAGAATACGGCTCGCACGACAAGACCTTTGAAATCCCTGAAGACGGCGAAGCCCGCATCGTCGACAACGCCACCAATGAAGTGCTGACGGCGCTGACGCAGCAGGTCGAGCAAGGCGATATCTGGCGCATGTGCCAGGTCAAGGACGCACCGATCCGCGACTGGGTGAAGCTGGCCGTCACGCGCGCGCGCAATTCGGGCATGCCGGCCGTGTTCTGGCTGGACCCGTACCGTCCGCACGAGGCCGAGCTGATCAAGAAGGTGGAAACGTACCTGAAGGATTACGACACCAACGGCCTGGACATCCAGATCATGTCGCAGGTTCGCGCCATGCGTTACACGCTGGAACGCGTGATCCGCGGCCTGGACACCATCTCGGTCACCGGCAACATCCTGCGCGACTACCTGACCGACCTGTTCCCGATCATGGAACTGGGCACCAGCGCCAAGATGCTGTCGATCGTGCCGCTGATGGCTGGTGGCGGCATGTACGAAACCGGCGCGGGCGGTTCCGCACCGAAGCACGTGGCACAGTTGGTGGAAGAAAACCACCTGCGCTGGGATTCGCTTGGTGAATTCCTGGCGCTGGCCGTGTCGCTGGAAGAACTGGGCATCAAGACCGGCAACAACGCCGCCAAGGTGCTGGCCAAAACGCTGGACGCGGCCACCGGCAAGCTGCTGGACAACGCCAAGAGCCCGTCGCCCAAGACCGGCCAGCTCGACAACCGCGGCAGCCAGTTCTACCTGGCCATGTACTGGGCCCAGGAACTGGCCGCGCAGACCGACGACGCCAATCTGGCGAAGACTTTCGCACCGCTGGCCAAGACGCTGACGGAAAACGAAAAGACCATCGTTGGCGAGCTGTCGGACGTGCAAGGCAAGCCGGTCGATATCGGCGGCTACTACCAGCCGGACGCCGCCAAGCTGGAAGCCGTGATGCGCCCGAGCAAGACGCTGAACGCGGCACTGGAATCGGTAAGCGCCTGAGGCCGGATCCGTCCGGCTGCGGCCTGACGGAGAGGAGCCAGACCGAATGAACACGCCCCGGCGCGATTGTGCGCCGGGGCGTTTTTCATGGGCGATTCGGTAATGGCCGGCGGGGACTAGCGCGCGTCGTGCGAATGCACCTGCAGCGCTTCGAGAAAGCGCGACACCATGTTGTAGGCCGCGACCGTGGCCGTCAGCTCGATGATGTGGCGATGCGAGAAGCGCTCGCGGATCGCCTCGAACACCGGCGCATCGACCTGGATATTGCGCGTCATGGCATCCGTATAGGCCAGCACCGCGCGTTCGGTGTCGTCGAACAACGCACTGTCCTGCCATGCCGGCAACGCATCGAGCTGCGCCTGCGTCATGCCTTCCTTGAGCGCGATCGGCGCATGCTGGTCGGCCTCGTACGGCGCGCCATTCAGGATGGCCACGCGCATGATCACCAGTTCGCGCAATGCGCCGGGCAAGGTGGATTTCTGGCGAATCGCCGTCAGGTACGTAAGCCAGCCTTCGGCCACGGGCGGCGCGTGCAGCAGCATCTGGTAGAGATGCAGCACGTTGCCGCGCTCGGCGGTAATGCGGTCCGCCAGCGGGCGCACGGCCGGATCGGACAGGTCTGCGTAAGGAATGTTTGCCATCGTGGATGTCCTTTTATTCAGCGGCTGTGATTGAGCTGCGATGGGCGTCGACTATTCGGCGGCGATCACGCGGCGCTTGACCAGATCGGACATCACGTCCGAATCCTTCCTGACACGCGCGGTGAATGCCTCGGGGCTATTGTTGACGATATCGAACGCGTTTTCCGCAAAGCGGCGCGCGACTTCGGGATCATGCATCACGTCCCGCGTCGCGCTCAAGATCTTCTCGCGCACCTCCTGCGGCAAACCCTTGGGCGCCACCAGGCCGATCCACGTCGGATACTCGAAGCCGGGAATCGATTCGCTCATGGTCGGCACATCGGGCAGTTGCGCCGAACGCTTCGGCGAGCTGACGGCCAGCGCGCGGATCTTGCCCGCCTGGATATGCGGCAGCATCACCGACAGCCCTGCGAACGCATACTGGATATGCCCGCCCAGCAGATCGGTCAGCAGTGGCGCCGCGCCCTTGTAGGGGATATGCGTGGTGGCGAGCTGCCTGGCCAGACTGAGCTGCGCGCTGTTCACGTGACCGGCCGATGCCGTGCCCGCCGATCCATACGACGTTGCCGGATGCGCCTTCAGATACGCCACCAGTTGATCGAGATTCTTCACCGGCATGTCGCTGCGCACGACCAGCACCTGCGGCGTCGTCACCAGCAGGCTCAGATAGTCGAACGAGCCGAACGTGTCGAAGCGCAGGTTCTTCACCGTGAAGTGATTCACCGCCTGCGAGTCGAGCGCCAGCATCAGGGTGTAACCGTCGGGCTTGGCGCGCGCCAGATCGGCTGCACCAAGCGAGCCGCTCGCCCCGGGCTTGTTCTCGATCACCACGCTCTGGCCCAACTGCTTGCCTAGCGCACCGGAAATCGTGCGCGCGGTCTGGTCCACCGCGCCGCCGGGCGCAAACGGCACGATCAGGCGAATGGGCTGGTTCGGATACGGCTGCTGCGCCAGCGCGGGCGCGCCGCCCAGCATCGTTGCGACCAGTGCGGCCGCACCGAGCAGGCATCGGGAAATGCGTGTCATCGTTTGTCTCCTTTCGTTATGAATGCCGGGCGCACTCTGCGGCGCGTTCCGGCCAGCCGGCGGCAGCGCCGGTCCGGTCAGCGCGTGGCGGCAACCAGACCGCCGTCGACCACGATCTCGGTGCCGGTCACGTAGCGGCTTTCATCGGCGGCCAGAAACAGCACGGCGTGCGCGGTGTCCCAGCCATCGCCCATGCGCTTCATCGGCACTTGGTTGTTGCGATGCGCGATAAAGCCGTCGGTGTCGCCTTGCGCATACTTGGCCGCCAGGCCTTCGATCAACGGCGTGTGCATCAGCCCCGGCACCACGCAGTTCAGACGAATGTTGTCCGGCGCGTGAATCACGGCCGTGGTGCGCGTGAAATGCATCAGCCCGGCCTTGGCCGCGGCATACGCCACCTGCGGCTTGCCGACGTAGCGCAGACCCGCCACCGACGCCACGTTGACGACCGACCCACCGCCCTGCCGCTGCATGATCGGCAGCACATGCTTGCAGCCCAGAAACGCGCCTTTCAGGTTGACCTGCATTTGCGCGTCCCACACGGCCTCTTCCATATCGACCGGGCCGCCGGGCTGCGACAGCCCGACGTTGTTGACCAGGATGTCGATGCGGCCATGTCGCGCCATGCATGCCTGTACCGCGCGCGCCACCTGCTCGGACTTGGTGCTGTCGCACGCCATCACGTCCGCGTCGAATCCTTCGGCCACGATCAGGTCGCGCGTTTCATTGGCGTGATCGAGATGCAGATCGGTGCCGAACACGCTGGCGCCCTGCCGTGCCATCAATACCGCCGTGGCGCGCCCGTTGCCCCAGCCCTTGGCCACTGCGCCGCAGCCCATCACCAGCGCCACCTTGCCCTTGAGATCCAGCATCGCGTCTCCGTGTTGCCGGCAACGGGGCCGCTTTCGCCCGCCTGCCCGCCGTTATCGTGAAATTTGCCGGCCCATTCTAGGCAAGCTACATTTATCCCGGAAATTCCATTTATCGATAAATTGATAGGTCACGAGAATGAATGTCACGCCGCGTCAGCTCAGGATCTTTCTATCGCTGGCTCAATCCCTGAACTTCAGCCGCACCGCCGAGCAGTTCTTTGTCACGCAGCCGTCGTTGAGCAAGGCCGTCAAGGATCTGGAGGAGGAACTGGGCGTGCCGCTTTTCGAGCGCTCGACGCGCAGCGTGCGGCTGACGCTTGCCGGAGAACAACTCGTGCCCATGGCGCGGCGCATCGTGGGCGAATTCGATACCGGCCTGAAGCATATGCAGAGCCGTGCCGAGCAGGAAGCGCATCGGCTTGCCGTGGCGGCGTTGCCATCGCTCGCCAACGTGTTGTTGCCCGGCGTGTGCGCGGCGCTGGAACAACGCTATGCGCAGCCGCATATCGCCGTGCACGATTGCGCGGATCAGGCGGCGGTGGGTCGCGTGGTCAACTATCAGGTCGATTTCGCGCTCGCGTCGGCGTCGCCATCGAATCCCGAACTGCACTACGAGGAAATCCTGCGCGACCGCTTTGTGCTGCTGGCGCCGAGCGCTTGGGGCCGAAAGCGCCTCGGCGCGCGTGTGGCGATGGACGATCTGAACGATCTGCCGCTGATCAGCATGACCGACGCGAGCACGGCGATGAAGTACATGAGCGCGGCATTCCTGCAGCGCGGGGTGGTGTTCCGCCCCAAGCTTCAGCTCGACCAGATCGGCACTATCGCCGGCTTTGTCAAACAGGGGCTGGGCATCGCGGTGCTGCCTTATCTGGGCATCATGCCGCTGCTTTCGCTCAAGGGTATGCGCGTGGCGGAGATCGTCGATGGACCCGTGCGCTCGGTGGGCATCGTCAGCCGCAAGGCCTCCGCGCCATCGCCAATCGCCGCGCAGGCGATGATCGAAATCCGCGCGGTGGCCGACCGGCTGAAGCAGCAGTCACCGGAGTGGATCTGGCCGCCAGCCGCGGCATGACGGCGCACGCGGCCGGTGGGTGCTGGGCCTGTCATCGCGCCTCATTGTCGATGACGCGCAGTCCAGGCGTCTTTCGACAGTCGATACAGCACATGGCGCGTCAGCGGATGGCCGGGCGGCAGCGCCGGATGATCGAAATCGTCGGACGGCGCATGGTGCATGCCGATGCGTTCCATCACGCGCTCGCTGCGCGTGTTGACGGCCGCTCTGAACGAGACCACTTCGTCGAGACCCAGCGACTCGAATGCGAACGCGAGCACGCTGCGCGCCGCTTCCGTGGCAAATCCCTGGCCCCAATGCGCGGCGGCGAGCCGCCAGCCAATTTCCACGCATGGGCCAAAACACGGCTGCCACTGCGGGATCGACAAGCCGGTAAAGCCGATAAAGTCCGCCGTATCGGCGCGTTCCACCGCCCACAAGCCAAACCCATGCGCCATGTGATGCGCGACGATGCGGTCAAACAACGCATCGCTCTGGGCTGCGTTCAGGGTCGATGGAAAGTACGCCATTACCTGCGCGTCGGCATTCAGCGCGCGCAGCGGTTGGCGGTCCGCCGCGCGCCACGCACGCAGGCGCAGGCGGGCGGTGGCCGCGGGACATGTCATCGCGAATGCACCCGGAACGCATCACCCTGCATGCCGGACCGATCCACCGCTGCGATGCGATTGCGGCCGTTGTCCTTGGCGTGATAGAGCTGCGCATCGATCAGGTTTAGAAACGCAGTGGCATCGGTGCGATCGTCGGGCAGCACCGTGCCCACGCCAAAGCTCGCCGTCACGCGCTGATCGTATGGCGAGCGCATATGCGGGATCGATGCGCCGGCGATGGCATTGCGGCAGCGTTCCGCAATCGCCACGGCGGCATCGGCATCGGTATTGGCCAGCACCATGGCAAATTCCTCGCCGCCGAAGCGCCCGAGGAAATGGTCGGGGCCAACTGCATCGCGCAGGATGCCGGCAACCTGCTTCAGGCAGGCGTCGCCCTGCACGTGGCCATAGTAGTCGTTGTAGGACTTGAAAAAATCGATGTCCGTGATGATCAGCGACAGCGGCGCGCCGCTGGCCGCGCCCGCCGTCCATTCCCGCGCCAGGACGTTGTCGAACATGCGGCGGTTGCCCACGCCGGTCAATCCATCGGTGAACGACAGGCGTTCCAGTTCATGCTGCAACTGCGCGAGCTTTTCCTCGTTGCGCTTGCGTTCGCTGATATCGAACATGAAGCCGATCAGCGCCTGCACTTCGCCGTTCTCGTTGCGCTCCACGTGCACTACGTCACGCAGCCAGACTTAGCCGCCGTCGCGCGTCAGCGCCCGATAGTCGGCTTCATGATCGGTGCCCGCCTGCGACTGCGCCACGCAGAAATTGACCACCGCCTCGCGATCGTCGGGATGCATGCGGTCGGCCCAGTCGTGCACGGTCTTCCACGTCGACGGCGCCCATCCCAGCAACGCTTCGATCTGCGGACCGATATAGCTGAACGTCATCGTGGCCCAGTCGATTTTCCATGGAATCGCCTTGGTCGATTCGAGCAGCGTGCGATAGACGGCGCTGTCGTCTTCGCCTAGCGCATGCCCCGGCGGCGCCAGCGTTTCTTCGTGGCGCAGGAAGGCGGCTTTCAGCGTGCTGTCGGCAGGATCTGTGCGGTCGGTCATGTCGTTGGATGGCTGGAGGGCGGTGCAGAAAATGGAATCGCGCGGGCGAATGACGGCTATGATGGCACGAACCCCACCCCCCCAAAAGGAGAGATTCATGCTGGAGCTTCGTCCGTCGTGCGAACACTGCAACCTGCAATTGCCGCCCGCTTCCACGGCGGCGCGCATCTGCAGCTTTGAATGCACCTTTTGCGCGGATTGCGTGGACAACGTGCTGGCCAACGTCTGCCCCAACTGCGGCGGCGGATTTGTCGCACGGCCGATCCGTCCGGCGCGGGACTGGAAGAATGGCAACAACGTCGCCAATAATCCACCGTCGAGCACCATCAAGCACCGGCCGGTCGATCCCGAAGCCCACGCGCGCGATGCCGCCGACATCCGCGGCATCGCGCCGGAGAACCGCTGACGCGCCAGCGCGCCCGCATCGCTCATCCCACAAATCCCATAAATCCCGCAGGAGAATCGCCATGTCGGAGCCGCTCGGTCTGGACAACGGTTTGACCAACTACGGCGACCGCGATTTCGCACGCTATCTGCGCCGCTCGATGGCGCACTCGATGGGCATTTCCAGCGAGCTGCTGTCGCGTCCCGTCGTCGGGATCGCCGCGTCGCCGAGCGATTTCAATAATTGCCACCGCTATATGCCGCAGCTGGTGGAGGCGGTGTCGCGCGGCGTGCTGGCCGCGGGCGGCCTGCCCCGCGCATTCCCCACCATTTCGCTGGGCGAGGTGTTCCTCAACCCCACCAGCATGGTCTATCGCAACCTGATGTCGATGGACGTGGAAGAAATGGTGCGCGCGCAGCCGATGGATGCCGTCGTGCTGATTGGCGGTTGCGACAAGACGGTGCCGGCGCAATTGATGGGGGCTGCATCGGCGGGACGGCCGGCGATCCAACTCGTGACCGGCCCGATGTCCACCGGCCGCTATCGGGGTGAACGGCTGGGCGCCTGCACCGACTGCCGGCGCTTCTGGGCCAAATATCGCGCCGGAGAAGTCGATCAGCAGGAAATCCAGGTCGTCGAAACGCGGCTGGCTACGACCGCCGGCACTTGCGCGGTGATGGGCACGGCCAGCACGATGGCATGCATCGCCGAGGCGCTGGGCATTGCGCTGCCAGGCACCGCGGCGATTCCCGCCGTCGATTCGCAGCGCCTGGTTGCAGCCGAGGAAACCGGCAAGGCAGCCGTGCGGCTGGCGCATCGGCCGATCTATCCGGCGCAGATCATCACCGAGCAATCGGTGGAAAACGCCTTCCGCGTGCTGATGGCGCTGGGCGGATCCACCAACGCGATCATCCATCTGACCGCCATCGCAGGCCGGCTTGGCATCCGCATCGACGCCCGGCGCCTGAACGAGATTTCCGACGAAACGCCGGTGCTGGTCGATCTGAAGCCTGTTGGCGAAGGCTATATGGAGGACTTTCACGCTGCCGGCGGCATGGGCGCCGTGCTGCGCGAGCTGCGGCCGCTGCTGCACCTCGATTGCCTGACCATCGACGGCACCACGCTGCGCGAACGCCTGGACGCGCCGGCCGGATGGATCGACCGCAAGGTGATTCGGGCGTTCGACGCGCCCGTGTCGCCGGTGGGCGGCCTGATCGCGCTGAAGGGCAGCCTGGCGCCCGACGGCGCCATCTTCAAGCGCGCGGCGGCCACGCCCGCGTTGTTCGAGAAAGAAGGACGCGCGGTGGTATTTGACGGGTTGGAGGATCTGGCGCAACGCATCGACGATCCCGCGCTGGACGTCACCGCCGACGACATCCTGGTGCTCAAGAATGCAGGCCCGCTGGCGGCGGGTATGCCGGAGGCCGGCTACCTGCCGATCCCGGCCAAACTGGCGCGCGCGGGCGTCAAGGACATGGTGCGCATTTCCGATGCCCGCATGAGTGGCACCGCGTACGGCACGATCGTGCTGCACGTATCGCCCGAAACCGCGGCAGGCGGCCCGCTGGCGGCGGTCCGCAACGGCGACCGTATCCGCCTGTCGGTACAAAACAAGTCGATCGACCTGCTGGTGCCCGAAGACGAAATCGCGCGCAGATTGTCCACATTCGAGAAACCCGCACCGCGCTCGGGCGGCTATCGTGGTCTTTATGACCGCACCGTGATGCAGGCGCCCGAAGGCTGCGACCTGGACTTTCTGGCGGGACCGCGCGGTTGAGATGCGGGATAGGCAGGTAAAGAAAAACGACGCCGGCGCGTCGTTTTTTTTGCTTCAGAACTCGACCATCGCGAAGTCTTCCTTGCCGACATCGCATTCGGGGCAGCGCCAGTCGTCGGGGATGTCTTCCCAGCGCGTGCCGGGCGCGATGCCGTCTTCGGGCCAGCCGGTGGCTTCGTCGTAGACCCAGCCGCAGATGATGCAGACCCACTGCCGGTATTCGGGCGGCGATGCTGGCGACTGCGCCGTGGGCGCGTCGGCGGAGTGCCGTGCCGCGTTGGCGTCGTCGCCGGCGGGGCCCTCAAGGCTGAACACCAGCGGCGCATCGGTGCCTTGCGTAGCCTGGGCCAGATGGTTCTGCAAGCGTTCGAGCAACGCCCGCGCTTCGTCGATGGAAAGGTCCACCCAATACGGATCGCCAGCGCCATCGTTCAGGCGTTGTGGGGGAAACTGAATTTCTACGGAGGTGCCTTTCTTGTACATGCGGGGGCGGAATTGATCACAAACAGCCACCCATATGATGTCCTTTTCCCGATTATCAAGACCGCAGCACTGCGGGCACAAGACTGCACCGCGCGACGCCGGCGCCGATCCAGCGCCATCACTGGGGCAGCGACAGGCTGCCCGGCGCCACCCCCGCTGGCAAGGCTGCGCACGCCACGCGGAACACATTGCCTTCCGGATCCTGCAGCACCGTTTGCCATTGCCCGTAGTAGGTAGCAAACGGCGGCTTGATGACGTCTCCCGACGATTGCGCAACGTACGCTGCGGCGGCATCGACAGCGCCTGGCGTATCGACCATAAAGGTGGCGTACGCCACCACCGGAAGCCGTGCATCCTGCGCGGGCTGGCGCTCGCCGATGCCAAGCAGTGCGTAGGCGGGCGCTGCGTTGAAGCCAAACCGGAAATCGGCCGTTTCCAGTGCGCAATAAATCGGCGAGCGACTTTGCGCCGCTTCGGGCAGATCAAGCAGGTTGCGGTAGAAATCGAATTGCGCGTCGATATCGCGGCACAACAGGTTGAACCACAGCTTCATGCCGACGCCTCCGCCACGTACGTCTTGCGGTACATCTCCGTCAGATGCTCGCCTGCCGTGCAGGGCGCGTAACGCGGCGCCTCGCCCTCCGGCACGGTGCCGGGCACCGGTTCGATGCGGGCAAAGTAATCCGGTTCGTAGAAGAAGGGAATCGAATAGCGCGGCGCCCCGCCCGAATGCACGTTGCGCACGCGATGCGGATTGGAGTGGTAGCGGCCGTTGGTCCAGCGCGGCACCATGTCGCCAAGGTTCACTACGAAGCAGTCTGCCATCGGCGTGGCCGGCACCCACTCGCCTTCCGGCGTGCAGACCTCCAGACCGCCATGCGCGTCCTGCGCGAGGATCGTGATCGCGCCCCAGTCGGTATGGGCGCCGGCACCGAACGTCCGCGCATCGGCGTTGGCCGGATGCGCGGGATAGCGGATCATGCGCAGCGTCACCATCGGATTTTCGCTGGTGTGATCGAAATAGTTTTCGGGCAGCGACAGCGATAGCGCCATCAGCTGCATCAGCCTGCGCGACAGCACGAGCATCGCGTCGATATACGTCTGGCACTGCGCCGGCGCCTGCGGCAATTCAATCGGCCACTGGTTGTGACCATAGGTCTGGTAACCCGCCACCACATAGGGATGGTCGTCGGGATATGCCATGCCGCAATAGAAGCTCTCCTTCAGATCGGGGCGCGCCGCGGCGTCGAGTCGCTGGTCGCCCAGGTTCTCGAAGCCGCGCATCGTCGGGGAATTTCCCATCGCCAACGCCTGCCGCGTGCTGGCGGGAAGATCGAGCAGCGCCTGTGCCAGGGCAAACTGACGTGCCACCAGATCGCGCGGCACGCCGTGATGGCGGACATAGAAGAAGCCGGACGCCATGGCGGCGGCGCGAAATGCCTGCGCCACTTCGGCGCTACGCGGCGCACCGGGCGTGAGCGCATCGGTCAGATCGATAACGGGAATCGACATTGCGGCTCCTGTCACGCCTTGAGCTTGCGGTCGGCCAGCGCCGGCAGGAACTGGTCGGTCCAGATGTCGGCCACGGTCATGCCGGGCTTGATGCCGAACGCGCCAACCGTTTCGTCGACGGTTGCCTGCAAGCGCGCCTGCGTGGCAGCGCCCCAGCCGTCGCGCTGCGTATCGGCGGTGCGCATCGTGCCGTCGACGATCAGCTTCAGGCGCTCCAGTTCCAGCGTCTGGTCCGCCAGCGGCTCGCGCGTCTTCACCGCTGCGGCGCCGGCCTTCGGATCGGCCATCGCTTCGATCCAGCCGCGCGTGGAAGCTTTGACGAACGCCTTCATCGCCTCCGGCTGCTCGGCCATCGTCTTGCGATTGGCGACCAGGCCATTGCCGTACGACTTCATGCCGTAGTCGGAAAAGCGGAACACAGTGAGCTTCTCCGGGCCCATGCCGCGCGCCTTCAGATTCAGCAGGCCCGTGAAGTAGAAATACGCGGCGGCGTCGAAATCGCCTTTGACAAAGCGCGTATCGCCGATGTCGGGCGTCACGCTTTCCCATTTCACCGAAGACGGGTCGAAGCCCTGCGCCTTGGCGAACACCGGGAACAGCTTGCGCGATGCGTTGAACGGCTGCCCCAGGATGGTCTTGCCGGCGAGATCGCCAGGCTTTGCAATGCCGCCGCCCTTGCGCACGATTACCGCGTTGGGATTCAGGTCGTACTGGATGGCCACGGCCTTGAGCGCCGCGGCAGGATTGGCCGCATTGAATTCGATCATCGCGGCCAGATCGGCGGACGCGCAATCGTAGGCGCCGCCCGCCACCAGACTGATGGCCGACGCCGACCCGTTGCCGGTATCGATCACTACGTCGAGCCCCGCGTCCTTGTAGTAGCCGCGCTGCAGGGCCAGCAGGAATCCCGCACCGGAAGCTTCCACCTTCCAGCCGAGGTTGAACTTGAATTTCTGCAGCGAACCGGTGGCGCGCACGATGGCAGGTGCGGCGAACAGCGAAGCGAAGGCGGTGGCGCCCGTGGCGCGGAGAAAGGAACGGCGGCGCATGATGGAAAACTCCGGAAACAGGTGTGGGGACACTTGGCGAGCAATTTCCGGGCGGCGCAGGCCGCTGAACGCTTCTACTCTCCGTCCATGGCTCAGCAGGTTCCGTGCCATGGGTCCACCCGGAAAATCTGTCGCGCATGCACCGTGATGCAGCGCGATGGTGCGCGGCGTGCGCCACGACGGCGCAGACGCTTGCCCGGCGATGCGTTCGGCAGTAACTTGTGCGGCCATGACCACACACGTCCCATCTTCCCCATCCGCAGGCCCGCGCGTTGCCGTGATCGGCGCAGGAATCGTTGGCAGCTGCATTGCGCTGGCGCTGCGCAAACGCGACGCGCAAGTAACGCTGATCGATCGCGAAGGTCCGGCCAGCGGCTGCAGCTACGGCAATTCCGGCGCGATCAGCGTGAGTTCCGTCGCGCCGCTGGCCATGCCCGGCATACTGGCCAGCGTGCCGAAGATGCTGATCGATCCGGAAAGCCCGCTGCATTTGCGGGCGGCGTATCTGCCCGCCGCCGCGTCGTGGCTGACGCGTTTCGTGTTGTCGGCCACGCCCGCCCGCGTGGAGCGCGCCGCCGCCGCATTAGCCGCGCTGCATGCGGGCGCCATCGACAAGCACCGCGCGCTGGCGCAAGAAGTGGGCGTGCCCGAACTGTTCCTGCAGCGCGGGCACCTTCATCTTTACACCGACGCCGCTGCGTTCGATGACGATGCACAGGCGTGGCGCCTGCGCGAGCGCTTTGGCTTCCGCTACGAAGTGCTCGACCGCGCAGGCATCGAAGCACTCGAGCCGCACGTTGCCGCCCGCTACCGGGCCGGCGTGATGCTGGCCGACCACGCCACCATCCTGAATCCCGCGCGCTACACGCAGGCAATTGCCGCCGCATTTGTGCAGCGTGGCGGCACGCTGCTGCGCGACGAGATCCAGCGCCTGCAGCGCAGTGGCGACCAATGGTCCTTGCAGGGCGCCAGCCAGCGCTACAGCTTCGATCATGTGGTGGTGGCAGCCGGCGCATGGTCGCGCGCCCTGCTCAGTCCGCTTGGCGTATCGCTGGCGCTGGAAAGCCAGCGCGGCTACCACGTGCAATTCACCGGCGCGCACGACGTGGTATCGCGCACGGTGGTGCTAACCGACCGCAAGATCTTCGTCACGCCGATGGAGGATGGACTGCGCGTCGGTGGCACCGTGGAGATCGCCGGTTTGCAGCGCCCGCCCGACCCTGCCCGCGCCGCAATGCTCGAACGGATTGCACGCGAGACCTTCCGCGGCTTGGAAGATCGCCCCGTGACCACTTGGATGGGTCATCGCCCGTGCATGCCCAACTCCGTTCCCGTGATCGGCGCCGCCCCTGGACAGCGGGGCCTGTGGCTGGCAGTGGGCCACGGTCATCTTGGACTCACCGATTCGGTCAACACCGCTGATTTGATTGCCGACGCGCTGCTGGGCGCCTGAGGCGCGCGCCGTCCGACAGTCAGGGAAATCGCTAACTTTCCGCGCCCAAAATTAGTTATACAGTAGAACAATCGACAGCAGGCGCCGCGGAACGTGCATCCCGTTTTGCGAGAGCGATGCGCGGGGGAGACATATGAAGATTGCGATTGCTGGCGGCGGCATCGGCGGGCTGACGCTCGCCTTGCTTTGCCATCGGAACGGATTCGACGTCGAGGTGTGGGAGGCCAGCGAGACGCTGCGTCCGCTTGGCGTAGGCATCAACCTGCTGCCTCACGCCGTGAAGGAACTATCGGCGCTGGGCCTGCAGGACGCGCTGGCCGCGATGGCCATCGAGACCTCGTCGCTGTCCTACTTCAACAAGTTCGGGCAACAAATCTGGCATGAACCGCGCGGCCGCGCGGCCGGGTATGACTGGCCGCAGTTCTCGGTGCATCGCGGCGAATTCCAGATGTTGCTGTATCGGACCGCGGTGGCGCGGCTGGGCGCCGACCGCATCCATACCGGCCACGCGCTGGAATCGATCGAAAGCACTGGCGAGAAATCCGGCGAGCCGACACAGTTCACGTTGCGGCGCCGCAGCGACAACGTCCTGGTGCAGGCGCATGCCGATGTGCTGGTAGGCGCCGACGGCATCCATTCCGCCGTGCGGCGGCACTTCTATCCGAGTGGCGACGCCCCGCGCTTTTCGCGGCGGCTGTTGTGGCGCGCGACCAGCGATGCCGCTCCCTATCTCGATGGACGCTCGATGTTCATGGCGGGCCATCAGGACCAAAAGTTCGTGGCGTATCCGATCTCCGAACCGATGCGTGCGCAGGGCCGCTCTCGCATCAACTGGATTGCCGAGCTGCGTGTGCCCGAAGACTACCCGGAAGCGCCGCCGCGCAGCGACTGGAACCGCCAGGTCGACAAGTCGGTGTTTCGGGCTGCGTTCGCAGACTGGCGCTGGAAATGGATCGATATCCCCGCATTGATCGACAGCGCCGAAGCGATCTATGAATTCCCGATGGTCGACAAGGACCCGCTGCCGCGCTGGACGTTCGGGCGCGTGACGCTGCTGGGCGACGCCGCGCATCCGATGTACCCGATCGGATCGAACGGCAGTGCGCAGGCGATCGTCGATGCACGCTATTTGTCGGACTGCCTCTGCAATGAACGCGATATCAATTACGCGCTGCGCGAATATGAGGCCGAACGATTGCCGCGCACGGCGGGCATCGTGCTGCGCAATCGCATGAACGGACCGGAACAGGTCATGCAACTGGCCGAAGTCCGCGCGCCGCAGGGCTTTGCCAGAATTGACGATGTCATTGCGCGCAGCGAGCTCGAAGCGATTGCGCAGCGCTACAAGACCCTGGCTGGTTTTGGCCAGCAGCAGTTGCAGGCGGCCAAGACCTGAGCCACAAAAAACCATATCCGCAATCCGATTGCGGCATCGAAGAATCAGAACAGAACGGAGGAGACAATGCTGACCCCATCGCGCAGGACCCTTGCCCACGCCGCTCTCGCGGCACTCTCACTGGCCAGCGCCGTCGCACAGGCCGACGTCACGGTGGGCGTCAGCATTGCATCGACCGGACCCTCCGCATCGCTGGGCATCCCGCAGAAGAACACCATGCCGTTTCTGCCCGAAACGATTGCGGGCGAGAAGATTCACTACATCGTGATGGACGATGGATCGGACCCGACACAAGGCACCAAGATTGCGCGCCGCTTTGTCACCGACGACAAGGTCGACATCATCCTTGGGTCATCGGCGGTGGCCCCTTCGATTGCGATTTCCGAGGTAGCCGATGAAAGTCAGACCGTGCAGTTGGCCTTCTCGCCGATCGAACTCAAGCCGGGTCGCGGCGCGTGGACGTATCGGCTGGCGCAGCCGGTGAAACTGATGGCCGAAGCCGTGGCGGAAAAGGCCAAGGCCAATGGCGTGAAGTCGGTGGCCTTTATCGGCTTTGCAGACGCCTATGGCGAAACGTGGCTCAAGGAATTCACCGCGGCCGCGCAGACCCACGGCATCAAGGTGACGGCCGCCGAGCGCTACGCGCGATCCGATACCAGCGTCACCGCGCAAGCATTGAAGCTGATCGCCGCGCGCGCCGACGCGGTGCTGATCGCCGGCGCCGGCACGGGTGCGGCCTTGCCGCACACCACGCTGCGCGAGCGCGGCTACACCGGGCCGATCTATCAGACGCATGGCGCAGCCACGCGCGATCTGATCCGCATCGGCGGCAAGGCGGTCAACGGCGCGATTCTGCCGGCTGGCCCGGTCATCGTGGCCGAGCAATTGCCATCGAGCGATCCCGTGAAGAAGCCCGGCATGGACTATGTGACCCGCTATGAAAAACAATACGGGCCTGAAACGCGCACGCAGTTTGGCGCGCATCCCTACGACGCCGGCCTGGTGCTGCAGCGTATCGTGCCGGTGGCGCTGAAAAAGGCCAAGCCCGGTACGCCAGAGTTTCGCAAGGCGCTCAAGGACGCACTGGAAAGCGAACGCGACATCGTCGTTTCGCATGGAGTGCTGAACTACACGGCACAGGATCACTTCGGTTTTGACAAACGCGGACGCGTCATGCTGACGATCGACAACGGCAACTGGAAGCTGCTCAAATGAAGCCCGGCATTGCAACGCCCACGCTGGAGCCGCTGGCCGACATCAGCGTGCAAGTGGCAGCGCCCACCGAAGTGGGCGTGACGGCGCTGGGCCAGCGACGGCTGATTTCGATCCTCTCTGGCACGGTGCAAGGTGCGCGCCTGAATGGGCGCATCCTGCCCGGCGGTGCGGACTTCCAGTTGATCCGGCACGACAGCGGCGACGGCGTGACCACTGCCGATATCGAGGCCCGTTATGTGATCGAGACCGACGACGGCGCGCGCATTTATGTCGTCAACGCTGGCGTGCGGAGCGGCACGGCGTCCGTGATTGCACGGCTTAACCGAGGCGAAACGGTGGACCCCACGGACATCTACTTCCGCACGGCGCCCCGCTTCGAAACCGCCGCGCCGCAGTACCGCTGGCTGATGCAGCACCTGTTCGTCGCATCGGGGGCACGCCATCCCGATCGCGTCGATCTGCGCGTCTTCCTGGTGCGGTAGCCGACCATGGCATCTTCCCGGCAAACGCGCGATCCGCTCGCTCCCGACCCGGACGGCGGCCACTTCGAACCGCATGTGCCGCATGTCGACTACGGCGTGCTCGACTCGCTGATCGGATACGCCATTCGACGCGCACAGATCCGCATCTACGAAGATTTCGTGGCGTCGCTGGCGCCGTGGAACATTACGCCGCCGCGCTTTTCGGCGCTGCAGATCATCGCGCGCAACCCGGACCTGAAACTGACCGACCTCGCCCAGATCCTCGGCATCGCCCGGTCCGGGGCCGTGCTGCTGGTGGACGCACTCGAATCGATGTCGTTGGTGCAACGGGTGCCCTCGCCCACCGATCGACGCGCCTACGGTCTGGCGCTCACAGACATCGGCCGCCAGACGCTCAGCGAAGTCACGCGGACCGTCTGCGAGCACGACGCCCGCATCGCCGCCGGGCTGACCGATCAGGAACAGCAGATGCTTCGCGCCATGCTGGAGAAGCTGGGACGATAGGAAATCCCTGTCGCCCCAGACATTCCCCGGCCAGTCACCCCACCGTCGGCATCTGCGCCAACATCTTGTCCAGTGTCAGCGGGTAGTCGCGTACGCGTATGCCGGTAGCGTGGTACACCGCGTTGGCTACAGCCGCGGCAACGCCGCAGATGCCGAGTTCGCCCACGCCCTTGGCCTTCATCGGCGACGAGATCGGATCGGTTTCGTCGAGGAAGATCACGTCCTGATGCGGAATATCGGCGTGCACGGGCACCTCGTAGCTGGCCAGGTCGTGATTGACGAAATAGCCAATGCGCTTGTCGACATGCAGCGCTTCCATCAGCGCGGCGCCCACGCCCATTGTCATGGCGCCGATGACCTGGCTGCGCGCCGACTTTGGATTGAGGATGCGGCCGGCCGCGCAAACGGCCAGCATGCGCTGCACGCGCACTTCAGCGGTAGCGGCGTCCACGGCCACTTCGACGAAATGCCCGCCGAACGTCGATTGCTGGTACTTCTTGTCGAGATCGCCGTACTCCATTGCGTCCTCGGCGCTTGCGCCCGCGAACTGCGTCAACGGCACGCCGCGGCCACCCGCGCGGATCTGGCCGTTTTCGAACACCGCCTCGTCGGCGCTGAAGCCCGCGCGTTCGGCCACCGTCTGGCGCAGTTTCACGCAAGCCGCATAGACGCCGGCGGTGGAACTGTTGCCGCCCCACTGCCCGCCCGATCCGCACGACACCGGATACTGCGAATCGCCGAGTCTGGCCACCACGCGTTCCAGCGGCACGCCCAACATCTCCGCCGCGGTCTGCGCGATGACGGTATAGCTGCCCGTGCCGATGTCGGTCATGTCGGTTTCGACGATCACCATGCCATTCGGATCGATGCTGACGCGTGCGCCCGATTTGGTCAGCAGGTTATTGCGGAACGCAGAAGCCACGCCCATGCCGATCAGCCATTGCCCCTGGCGCATGGACGCCGGCTTCGGATTGCGGCGTTGCCAGCCAAACCGTTCCGCGCCCAGGCGCAGGCATTCCACAAAGCGACGCTGCGAAAACGGCCTCTGCGGCTTTTCCGGGTCCACTTGCGTATCGTTGAGAATGCGGAACTGCACCGGATCCATGCCCAGTTTCTCGGCCATTTCGTCGATGGCGATTTCCAGCGCCATCAAACCCGGCGCCTCACCGGGCGCGCGCATGGCGTTGCCTTCGGGAAGGTCGAGCGTCGCGAGCCGCATCGACGTCATGCGATTGGCGCCGGCGTAGAGCAACCGCGTCTGCATCACGGCGGTTTCCGGCTGGCCGCCTTCCTGATCGCCGGACCAGCTTTCATGACCGATGGCCGTGATCTTGCCGTCGCGCGTGGCGCCGATGCGGATGCGCTGGATCGTCGCGGGTCGATGCGTAGTGTTGTTCGGAATCACCGGCCGGGTCAGCGCCACCTTCACCGGCCTGCGCACCTGACGCGCGCCGAGCACGGCAAGCAGCGCCTCGGCGCGCAGGAACAGCTTGCCGCCAAAGCCGCCGCCGATAAATGGCGACACGATGCGGATATTTTCCTTGGGCACGCCAAGCGTCTTCGCCATGTCTTCGCGCGCCCAATCGACCATCTGATTCGACGTCCAGATCGTTACCTTGTCGCCATCCCACGCCGCCATCGACGCGTGGGGCTCCATCATCGAATGCGACTGATCGGGTGTGGTGTAGCGCGCGTCGAGCTGAACCGGCGCCGCCGCAAATGCCCCGGCAAAGTCGCCCACCGCGGTGTCCGGCTCCGACTCCTTCTTCGGCTTCTCGGCCCAGCAGCATGCGTCCTCGAGGTCGAAGCGGCCTTTTTCCGCGGCGTAATCGACGTGAATCAGCATCGCGGCCGCGCGCGCCTGCTCGAATGTCTCCGCGATCACCAGTGCGATCGCCTGGTGATAGTGCTGGATATCGGGCCCGCCCAGCAGCCTGGCGGTGTTGCGCTCGCCCTTGCCCAGCTTGCCCGCGTTGTCGGCCGTCACGATGCCCAGCACGCCCGGAGCGCGGCGCGCGTCGTCGAGCCGCATCGACGTGATGCGGCCGCGTCCCATGGCCGCGCCAACGACATAGCCGTAGGCCGGATTGGACGCTATGTCGTGACGCTCGTAAGCGTAGGGCGCGGTGCCGGTGGTCTTGCGTGCGCCGTCGATGCGGTCGACGGGATGACCGACTACGCGCAGTTGGTCGATCGGATTGGTCGTGGCAGGAGTATCGAATTTCATCGTGTGCCCTCCTTGGCCTGCATCAGCACCGCGGCCACGGTACGCCGCGCCAGTTGCACCTTGAATGCGTTGTCGGCCGTCGGCGTGGCACCGTCCAGCAAGCGCTGCGTCACGGCCGTGGCGCCGTGCGGCATCTCCGCATCGGCCGCCGGTACACGCCACGGCTTGTGCGCCACGCCCCCCAGCGCCACGCGGCCCGTGCCGTCGCGCTGCACGATGGCCGCCACGGACACCAGCGCAAACGCATACGACGCGCGATCGCGCACCTTGCGGTAGATCTGCACACCGCCCACCGGCGGCGGCAACGTGACGGCCGTGATCAACTCGCCGCGTTCGAGCGCGGTTTCGATATGCGGCGTATTGCCGGGCAAGCGATGAAAATCGGCAATGGGAATCACGCGCCTTGCGCCGTCGGGGCGCACCGTCTCCACGCTGGCGTCGAGCACGCGCATGGCCACTGCCATGTCGCTCGGATGCGTGGCGATGCATGCGCTGCTGCTGCCGATCACCGCCAACTGCCGGCTGACGCCGCCAATCGCCGCGCATCCGCTGCCCGGTTGGCGCTTGTTGCAGGCCTGATTGGTGTCGTAGAAATAAGGGCAGCGCGTACGCTGCAGCAGGTTGCCGGCGGTGGTTGCGCGATTGCGCAACTGGCCCGATGCACCGGCCAGCAGCGCGCGCGCAAGCACACCGTAGTCGCGGCGCACGCGCGTGTCCGCCGCCAGATCGGTATTGCGCACCAATGCACCAACGCGCAGGCCACCCTCGGCCGTGGGCTCGATCTTGTCGAGCGCCAGTCCATTCACGTCGATCAGGTGGGTGGGCGATTCGATGCCAAGCTTCATCAGATCCAGCAGATTGGTGCCGCCCGCGATAAACCGCGCGCCGGGCGTCTGCAGGGCTGCCGCGGCGGCATCGGCCGGCGACGTGGCGCGCGCGTAGGAGAATGGATTCATGACTGGCCCCCTGCAACTTCGGTAATCGCCTCGACAATGTTCGAATACGCGCCGCAGCGGCAGATATTGCCGCTCATGCGCTCGCGCACTTCATCTGCCGACAGCAGCGGACGTGCGTTGAGATCGGCGCTGACGTGGCTAGGGATGCCGGCGCGGATTTCATCGAGCACGGCCACGGCCGAGCAGATCTGGCCCGGCGTGCAATAGCCGCACTGGTAGCCATCGTGCTTAACGAACGCGACCTGCATGGGATGCATGCGATTGGGCGTGCCGAGGCCTTCGACCGTGGTGATCTTTGCGCCTTCGTGCATGACGGCAAGGGTCAGGCATGAATTGATGCGCCGGCCGTCGACGATCACCGTGCACGCGCCGCATTGGCCGTGATCGCAGCCCTTCTTGGTGCCGGTGAGATGCAGATGCTCGCGCAGTGCGTCGAGCAGCGTGGTACGGGTATCGAGCTCGAGCGCGCGCGCCTGGCCATTGACGATGAATGACACCTTCGAAGCCACGGGCTTCAGTGCGGCTGGCGAGCGCGGCGCGGGCGCCGTTGCGGCAGCCGTAGCGGCGCCGGCCGGCGCTGCCGCAGCCGTGATCGATGCCGCACCGGCCACCACAAATTCACGGCGCGAAAGCTTGATGTCGCGGAAGTCTTCCATGTTGTTGGATCCTTTCTGGCTGACAGCGGATGGCAACGTGGCGGGACTTGCACGTAGAAATTACATGCCGGCATGCGACATGGCGGACGCAAGGTCCGCGCAAATATGCACGATAGGACGAATACGGCGCACGCCGCACGTTGCCTGGCGGGATGGCGCACAAACCATGCCACCGGGCGGTGGCTTTGCGCCGTGGCAACGCGTTGATTTCAGGTCTTAGCGGTAACTGACAGTCACCTCGTTGCTGCGGCCTTGCAGCATCGGCATGAGGCCGCCCTGGCCCGGCACGCGATAGGCGAAGACGAATCCCTTGGTCGCGTCGTCGCCAACAAAGGCATCGGTCTTGCCCTCGGCGCCGGGCAGCAGAACGCATCGATCCGCATTGCACAGATACGCTTGCAGATCGACCGGCGGGGTACGGGTGAAGCTATAGCGCCAGCGCACCGAGGTGATCCGTCCCGTCGCCTGCGGCATCGTAGCGGCGGGCAACACCGGTAAAGACAGTGTGCGCTGCCCCCGGTTTGCGATCTGCGGCGCCCCGGCGGATGCGGTCCACGCATAGCGCGAACCCGTGATCTCGTAGGTCGCCTTCATGAAGACCGGCGCGGACGTCTGCGCGGCAGACCAGCCCGGGCCAAACGCGCACAGCGCGGCGATCACGATGGCGCGCTGCATTACAGCATCCCGCGCAGCTGGTTGCGCAGGCGCGCGATCGCCTGGCTGCGAATCTGGCACACGCGCGACTCCGTCACTTCCAGCACCGCGCCGATTTCGCGCAGGTTCAGTTCCTGGTCGTAGCACAGCGACAACACCAGCTTTTCGCGTTCGGGCAATTTGTCGATGGCGCGGATCAGCGCATCGCGCATGCCCGATTCCATCAATACGGTCAGCGGATTCGCATCGTCGGTGACACCCAGATGCCGATCGAGAAAATCCTCCTCGCCGGACCGCTCGAAGTCTTCGTAGTGCAGCAACTGGCAGCCATAGACCTCGTTAAGCAGCTCCTGGTATTCGTCGAGCGCCATGTCGAGCTCCTTGGCCACCTCGGAGTCGATCGGCGTGCGGCCGAGCTTCTGCTCGAGCTGACGTTGGGTACGCTCGATCTTGCGCGTGAACTGCCGCAGGCTGCGCGACTGCCAGTCGTTGGCGCGCACTTCGTCCAGCATCGCGCCGCGGATGCGCTGGCTGGCGTAGGTCTCGAACCGCGCGCCGTGGTTGTCTTCATAGCGCTTGGCGGCGTCGAGCAGGCCGATCATGCCAGCCTGGATCAGGTCGTCGATCTGCACGCTGGCGGGCAGTTTTGCCGCCAGTTGCAGCGCGATGCGCCGTACCAGTGGTGCGTGGGATTTGACCACATCCGCCTGCTCGAGCTTTCCCTGAATCGTGTACATGGGTGGAACTCTCGGTAAATACTTTCTGAGTGGGCCAGTGCCGCGGAGACTGCAATCGGCGACTGGCAGGCTGAGTTTCCGGTCCGGTCGAGACTTCTTGTTCTTTGCTTCATGCGGGAACGGCCGAAGCCATCCCACGGGGCGATGCTGTCTGTCGCAACGGCCATGCGCCAACACTGCTGGCGATGTGCCGCAACGCGCCGGTGGCCGCGGCGGCGGGATACGCCTCCACCACGCAGCGCCCGAGCTGGAGCGCACGCGCCACCAGCGGATCGATCGGCAGATACCCTGCCAGGCCGGCCTCCACGCCCAGGTACTGGCTCGCCGTGCGAGTCAGGTTGCGCGCAAGGGCCGTGACCGCGCCTTCCGTGGCCGCGAGATTGACGACCAGCTGGAATTGACGGCATGCGTATTCGTGATGCAGCCGCTTGATGCATGCATAGGCTGCCGTGATCGACGTCGCTTCCGGGCGCAGGACGATCACGAAGTTGTGCGCGGTGGCGGCGATCGGCGACAGCGCGCCGGTGGCGTCGCGTCGCGCATCGATCAGCACCGAGCGCATATCGGGCAATTGCGCCGACAGCGTCCGCTCGTCGGGCATCGCGCCCGCCGCGAGCTGGCCGGCGGGCAGCACGCCGACGCCGCTGGCCGGGCGCGAGCCGAGCGCGGCGGCAAGCGGCACGCGTGCGGCCAGCACATCGGCCAGCGTAGCGCTGGGCGTGGC
>NZ_VZOW01000037.1 GCF_008801835.1 Cupriavidus pauculus
GGCGCGCATTGCGGGTGTCGCGTCTCATCATCAAGCACGAAAGTGAATGGGCCAATCCAAATAAGTGGCAGCAATTAATTCGCGAGATTGAAGAGCACACAGGTCCGCAGCCGCAGCACGTCGAGGAGCAGAAGCGGATCGAGAAGCTTGTTTGGTGGGATGACGTGAAGGCAGGAGTCAGTGATCTGCCGGGGTCGGATGTTTTTCATATTCATCCGATTGGGTTGGGGGGGAATTTTTTTGGTGAGTGCCCGCTAATAACTCTTGAAATGCTCATTGCCGCGGAGCCGGGAAATTCGTTATCTTACAATGAGAGGATCCTGCCTCTTCTAAATAAATACGCGGAAATTTACGAAATAAATACGCCGAAAAGAATTGCACATTTTCTTTCGCAGGTTGCCCACGAAAGTGGCTTTCGTGTTAGCGAGGAGGCGCTAAATTATAGTGCAAAACAGATGCGAAAGATATTTGGCTGTAAGGGTGGCCCGCGAAAATACGATTCGACCTGCGACGATTGTAGCAACGGTAGGTTAAGGGACAAGCTGTGGAGTCAGGAGTCTTATTATGCTCATAACGCTGATCATCTCGGTAGCTATGTTTACGCCAATAGAATGGGGAACTCCGATGAGTTGAGTGGAGAGGGATTCAAATATCGGGGCCGTGGAATCATTCAAATAACAGGCAAAAGTGGGTATAAATCTTTTCAAAATGAGCACAATCTACGAACTCCGGACGATCAGCGGGATTTTATTAGAAATCCGGAATTATTATCCGAGAATGTGGGGTATGGAATTGAGTCGGGCTTCGCATTTTGGTCGATAAATCGTATTAATTCAATTTCTGAATCGGGAAGTGTTCAAGACGTTACTCAAGTCGTGAATGGTGGGCAGAATGGGTACTGTGACAGATTGAGTCGTTACAACAGAGTGGCTTTAATTTTAGGATTGCCAACGGAATGATTGTAAGAAAAATTTTCGTTCAAATAGCATTAATTATTCTTGGTAGTAAACATCTTGCAGTGTCTGCAGAGGGGATTTGTACCGCTGGTGAAGCAGCGATATTCAACTGCGATCTTCGGGGAGGGGCTGCGTCACTGTGCGAATCAAATAGTGAGGGTATCTTAACTTATCGACATAAAACAAGAAATTCAATAGATCTCGAAATTTCTGACGGGGCTGATCGTAGGGGGAAGGTTTTTCATTTTAGCAGCACCCATTATGCAGGAGGTGGTGAGGCGCACATCCGATTTGCGGGAGGCGGGTACACCTATTTTCTCTATGACAAAACCGTCAAGACTGAAGAGGGATCGGATTTTTCAGCGGGGATTATTGTGTATAAAGGAAATATAAATATCGCTACTTATGTTTGCACAAATGATGCATCGATACGTCAGTCTGCCTATCTAATAATTAAGGAAGAGGGATATAAGGATATACTTAAAAAATAATGGCATTTATATGTCTATCCTGAAACATCGATAAAATGAGAAAAATGACGGGAATTATAGGCGTAAATTTACTAATTTATTCCGTTCTGATATTTTCTGCGCCCTCGCGACAAGAATTTTCCGGGGATTGGATCTGGTTGGTGGCGCCAAAGTCGCGGACATTTTCAATTAAATTGCGGCAAACCGGAAGAGACGTGCGAGGGCAGTATTGCGCGATAGTGCAGAATGGAAATCGAATTGACTGCGACGACGAGGAGAATCCAAATATATATGATGTAACGAATTCTTCTGGAACGGCTGCAATTGTCGAGTTTTCGTCTTTTTTTGGTGCTACAAAGGGAAAGTCGCAACTGAAAGTAGTCAAAGGCCAATTGGTTTGGCACGTTGAAAGTGCACCGTCTGGTGGCGCTTACTACGCACCCAGAGATGCAGTTCTCGTGCGTAGTAAGTAACGTTGGCATGGAGACTCATACGCAGATAATTGAGTGTTTAATTTAGCGTGCGATGGCGGCAAATAAGTCACGGTGGCACGCGTGCTAAAAAATTTTAATTACAAATTAAAATTATCGATCTTTATTGCTGATCGTCAAGGAATTGAAAATTTTATCTTCTGCGATCCTCCAATCGAGGATAATAAAGTTCTTACGTAAAAAAGTATATATCAATTAAAAATTGAAAAATATCGCGCCGAAGTAAGGTATATAAATAAAAAGCTAGGGAGTGGAAAAATGG
Organism: Cupriavidus pauculus; assembly: GCF_008801835.1. Classification (GTDB taxonomy): domain Bacteria; phylum Pseudomonadota; class Gammaproteobacteria; order Burkholderiales; family Burkholderiaceae; genus Cupriavidus; species Cupriavidus pauculus. The sequence goes on from NZ_VZOW01000037.1 coordinate 2,180, forward strand.
GCGGTAAACGCTGAATATTTCTGATTCGAGATGAATAACCTAACATACGAAGGCGACAAAACCACTCACGGTGGCGTGATCCTGAACGGCTCCGACCGCATAAAGGTCAAGGGGCGGCGTGCGGCACGCCGGGGTGACCTCGTGTCATGTCCGGTCCATGGCGAAAACCGCATTCTTGGCGGCACTACGCGCATTACAGACGGCGGCGTACCGCTAGCCCAAGATGGCGATTCGACGGAGTGCGGGAGCGTCCTAATTGCCTCCTCGACTGGCGCGACGGTGCGGTAGATGCCGATTGATTTTGAGCGGGTACCACCTCGGGTGCCGGTGCCCCCGCCGCCACGCCCGACGGTCATCTTCTGGGTGATCCTGCTTGTCGTGACGGTTGCGTTGGGCACCGGCCTGACTATCGTCCTGTGGCCGAAAGGCTCGCCGTCGAATACGCTTTGGTTCTGGTGTTGTGCAGCATTATTTCCGCTTCTTGCTTGGGTGTTCTTGTTCAGCGTATCGCAGGGGATAGCGCACGCGCGACGCTGTGAAGTCATGGCGATCAATCATGTCAGTGACCGCTTCGAGCAGGAACGGCACTCTCTTGCAGGGCAGCCTCTGGTCGTGCTCGGGCATGGTTGGTGTTTTTCGGCTGAGGATAAGGAGAACAACGTAGAGGCCGTGCTCAACGGAGACATAGAACTGGGCACCCGACCAAGCGCAGCGCAACCCGGCACCGATGTCAGTGCACGCTGGCTGGAGATCCCGGGCGAGCCTTTCTATGCCGGGAACATACTCGTCGAACATAAGCGGCACCGAGCCGTATGTGATTGGCTCCTGCGACGGCTGATTGATTGCGTTGGTAATACGCTGGCGACCTTGCCCGTCCATACCGTCCTGCATGTGGATGTGTGCAGCAGGTCGCTTGTGAAATCTGCCGAGGTACAGGCACGTTTGCACGAGCGGATTCGTGCGAAGGCTCCCACGCTTCAGGTCAAGGTCAACGCGAGTGACCGGCATTTCTCGCTGTTCCTCGTGGATGACTGGCACGATCAGATCAAGCCACGTGAGGCACGCCTGCTGGTCTGCCTTCAGTTGCGCAAGGTTGTCAGCGTTAGTCCACAAAACGGCGTTGCCGAAGCCGGCGTAGTCCTATTAGTTGCGCACCCTGGCATCGTGCGCAATGCACCGCCACTGCATCTCCATCGTCCGGCTAAGGGTAAGGCGGACGGCAAACATGAGGCATGCGATCTGGCCGTGCGATGGTGCGGCGCCGATACGGCGCAGGTGCGTACGGTCTGGAGTCATACCTTGTCCGAGGACGTGTCGCTCCCCGTCAAATCCTGCCCCCGGTTCAGCAAAGGCGCGCAGCGGGTGGATGTCGGCACCACCGTCGGGGACTGCGACGGTGCAGGGGCCTGGCTCGCCACGGCGCTCGCCCTCGAGCAGGCGAAGCTGACTCGCACACCGCAGCTAGTTCTCTCCCATCAAGGTGACGACCTGATTGCCCTTGCATGCAAGACACCAACATGAATGAAAACAAGTCTCCCGTCGCATTCTGGTTTGGCATTGCGATTGTCGTTATTTTTTTGAGCTTGATGGCTACTGCATTCGTCAAAGGGCCGGAGATTGGATGGGCGGGCTATCAGCTGCAGGCGATCGAGTTGGGCTTGCTCGCCACGTGTCTTCTGCTGTTGCTTTTCGTCCGTTTCTTCGAGGCCATCCTGCTCAAGATCGCGTCGATGAAAGCCGCCCAGTGGGCGTTGACTTACGACAAGAACAAGCCAACGCCAGGTGGTGCCTCGTCACCTGCCGAAGCCTTGCGGCTCGCCCATGGTCATGCACGAGCCTTGCGCGATGCCCTTCGCGCCATGCATGGCTGGCGCTGGCGCTATCGCCAGCCGTGGCTGCTTCTGATCGGCAGCGATGCCGCGATTGACCAGCTGCTGCCAGAATCGGCCCAATCCGGCTGGCGGCTCACGCCCGCGGCGGTCCTGCTGTGGAGCAAGCCCGGCGACGATGGTCAGCCCGATATCGCCTGGCTCCGGCAGCTTTATAAGCTGCGTCGCCGGCCGGTCGATGCGGTGGTCTTGGCGACCGATGCGAGCGTGGATGCAAAGACAGACAGCGGCTTCCATGACGGTGTTTGGCTGACACGGATCACGGACGCGTTGCGGTGGGCCGCCCCCACTTACGTGCTCGATATCGAGCAGGACAGTCAGCCTTCCGACGACATTCCGGTCATTGCCTGTGAGGTGCCTCGTCACGGCGACGCTCCCGCAATCGAGGCGGCGCTGCATAGCTTGCGCGATCGACTATCGGGCCGTAGCCTGGCACAACTGCCCCAGAAGGAGGAGGCACGCTATCTTGGCAGGCTTTCTCAACGGCTGGACGGCGGCGCCCGTTCGCTTGCCGAATACCTGGCCCGCCTCTCTACCGCCGCACGACGGCAGTCCATTCGCGGCATCGCGTTTTCGCCCGTCCCGGCAACCGGACAGCCGGACGCCGGCGCTAAGCTGCCGATCTGGCAATACCTGGCCGACGCTGCGCGCAGTCAGCCCGGCCGCCACACCGCCTGGCATCCGCTGACGATCTGTGCCTGGCTTGCCCTGACCGTGATCGGCATGTGGGTGGTCGGCATGCTCATCTCAGGCCTGCGCAATGAGCACGACCTCCAGACCGCCCATCAAGCAGTGCACGACATCGAGTCCGCTCCCACCCCCGCCGCGCGCCTCAAAGCCCTCGACACCCTGCAGCAGCAGATCCTGCGCTACGAGTACCGCGTCCAGCATCACGCGCCGCTCTTCACGCGGTTTGGGCTGAATCGGGACACGGAGGTGCTGGCCGCGCTGTGGAAGCCGTACGCAAAGGCCAGCCAGGACATCCTGGTGACGCCCGTGGCGCAAAACCTCGAATCTACGTTGGTCGATCTCTCGCAATTGCGGACGGATGGATTGAGCGAGGAAACCGCCAAGTGGGCGCTGGATGGCCGCGATACGCTCAAGGCCTATCTGATGCTGGCTCACCCGGAGCGGGTGGAGCCGGCGTTCCTCTCGCGGGAATTGGCCGCGCACTGGTCCACCGATGCCAAGATCACTCCAGGACAGAGACAGGACCTCGCCGAGCGTTTCGCCAAGTTCTATGCCGAACACCTCAAGGCCAATCCGGACTGGCATATCGAGCCGCGCTCTGATCTGGTCGCCGGCGCGCGGCAGACGCTGCTGGCCGTCATCGGCGAGCGCAATGCCGTCGATACGGTCTACCAGAACCTCCTCGATGGCGCCGGCGCCAAGTATCCCGATCAGACGCTGGCATCGCTGACGGCGGGCACGGACCCGCGCGGGCTGATGCGCGCCTCGGCGACCGTGCCGGGTGTTTTTACGCGACAGGCCTATGAGGGGTACGTAGAGGCCGCCATCGAGAAGGCCGCCAAGCGCCAGGACGTGGCGAATGACTGGGTGATCACCGATGGCAAGCCGCAGTCGGCCCGGCAGACATCAAGCGCATCGGCAGCAGATTTCCGCAAGGCGCTGACCGAGCGGTATTTTGCCGACTACGCCGAGCACTGGCAGCAGTTCATGAACGGGATGCAGTGGGAGCCGGCCGCGACGCTGCCCGGTGTCGTCGATCAACTCAAGCTGATGGCCGACGCGCGCCAGTCGCCGGTCATCGCACTCATGAAGTCGCTCGCGTATCAGGGTGGCGCCGGTGCGCACAAGGATTCCCTGTCGGACACGCTGGTGGCCAAGGCGCAGGGGATTCTGGGTAGGAAGGACGAGGCCCCCGCAGCCGCCAGGCCCGATCCGGCCGGCCCGCTCGCGGCAGCGTTTGGTCCGGTGCTGCGGCTGGTGGGGCAACCCGGGCAGGGTGGTGGGAGTAGTGGTAGCACTGGCAGCAGCGACCTGAGCTTGCAGCGCTATCTCGACCGGATCACCGCAGTGCGTCTGCGCCTGCAGCAGTTGACCAACAGTGCGGACGCCGATATGCAGGCGCGGCAGATGGCCCAGTCGCTGTTCCAGGGCAAAGGATCGGATCTGGCCGACACGCAAGCCTATGGCCAGCTCATGGCGGCAAGCCTCGGTGCCGAATGGGCCGGCATGGGTGACACGCTGTTCGTGCACCCGATCGCCCTGGCATTGCAATCCGTTCTGCAACCGGCGCAGGCCAGCCTCAACGAGGCGTGGCGGCAGTCCATCGCCCTGCCGTGGAACCGTGCATTTGCCAGCCGCTATCCCTTCGCCGACACGGCCAATGACGCATCGTTGCCCGAACTGGCGCGCCATATCCGCCCGCAGAGCGGTCTGATCAATGCCTTCCTCCTGGCCGAATTGGCCGGCGTGCTGGTGCTGCAGGGCGACCAATGGGTGCCCGTCGGCAGCGGCGCGCACGGGCTGGCTTTCGACCCGGCTTTCCTTCAGTTCATCAACACATTGCAGCGCGTGGGCGCCCATCTGCTGGTGCAAGGCGACCCCCAGTACCGCTTCGAACTCAAGCCGATTCCGACGCCGGGCCTGACTGACACCGTGCTGACGATCGATAACCAGACGCTGCACTACTACAACCAGCGCGAAACTTGGCAGTCCATGACATGGCCGGCAAACAACCTGCAAGCGCCGCGCACGTTGCTGCAATGGCAGACAGAGACCGCCAGCACGAACAAAAGCTTTGAGACCGAAGGTGTCTGGGCCTGGATCCGCATGCTGGAGCATGCGCGCGTGACGCCTGTGGATAGCGCGACGGTCCAGCTTACGTTTCAGGCTGTTCCCGACACGACAGTTTCGAGCCAAGGCAAGAACGGCAATGAGTCGGCAGACGCGGCCGATCGACCGGAGCATTCAGAAAGCCTGCTGCCGCGCGCAGCCCAGCTTGCCGCACCGGCTGACATGCGATATCCGATCCGCTACCAGATGCGCGCGGCCGTTGGGCGCGGCCCGCTGGAAGCGCTGGAGCTGCGCAATCTGCGGATGCCGGAGCGGATCTTTGTGGGCAGGGAGTCGCTGGCTCTAGCTGGAACTACGGCGGCAATGCGCAAGTAATCACCGGGGTTCAATGATCTTCGGAACGCGCTGTTCAGCACGTGCACCGAAATCCGGCGGCAAATACACCTACGCGCGTGCGCGATCTGCTCGCCATCGATGGTGCAGAAACCGAAGCGCAGGCCGCCGATCTTGCTGTCCAGCAACGTTCGACGCCGCATTTGCCTAGATGCTGAGCTCGCCCAGCCCGGACGGCGAGCAGAACCAACTTGTGCGGCAATTTGTGATGGCTCGGATGAGGGAGCGTGCTGACCGAGCCTATACGACCCTGTACCTGCCGGTCACACTGGGCTAGCGCACCTAGCAATTCCGGAGGGCTGCCTGGGAGCGGTCGCTTGCCTACGAGGTCAAGCAACAGTTGCTACGCCTGCTCAAGGTCCTTACGACACACAAGAACGCCGACAAGGTAACGCTCGCCCAGCGCATCGACACTTTTATCGGTGAACTGACCACGATGGACCCGGCTCGTGCCGTGGCCTTAACGTAAAAGCGAAACTTTGGAGATGCCTATGAAAAGACGAAATACGCTGCGTCCATTGCGTGTAGTGCGCTACCGCTGGCTGGATGCAGCCTGTTCAGAAGGAAGCCGCTGACACAGGAGCTTTTCGCAGACAAGCAGTATCAGGAAGAAGTTTCCAGCTTCATGATGACTGCCGACCGCCGGAAACTCATTGTGCTCGGAAAACAGCACCACTATGTCCTTGATATGCCGCGTCAGCTTGAAACCGTATTGACGTCGTCGTTCCGTCCGAAAGTAGAAGCGAGCTTCTCCAACTTTAAAGCGACGGGGGACGAGATTTCTGGCAGCTACAGCTTGCGGCTGCCGAATCCTGTAGCAGTAGAGGACGAACGAGCGGCGGCCGCCGCTGGATTCGAACGCACCCGGGATGGCGCAATGCTTCTGGAGGGAGGTCTGTCCGGGTGCCGATACGATGCGCGCGAATTTTCCGCCAGCGCTCAGTCGCAGCAATTCAACAAAGCCTATAGCATTTCCATCACGGAGCAGCTTACAGCCGGGGAAACTGTGGCCCGACTTCCCTTGACACCTCTGACTGCAGCGGTTGACGGAACAATGTTTCTGGCAAGCGTGCCACTAGTCATTATTGGGATACCGATCGTATTGATCGTATTTCGCAACGGGTTTCGGCTGTGATAGCGCTCACCCCGCCGTGTTTGAAATCGGCCTAGCGCGTTGCGGGGTGTTGACAGGCGCGAGCGACAGTATCGGATACGGTACAATTTGCTCATGATTACCAATATCCAAGTTCTGCGCGGCCTGGCTGCACTAGCGGTCGTATTGCTTCATACCGAGTACAAGATTTTCGGGGTGGTTGCGACACAGTTTCAGGGCGTCAGCATATTCTTTGTGATCAGCGGATTTATTGTCGCCTACATTACACAGTCTGGAATGAGCCAGTTTCTGACGAGGCGGATTGTTAGAATCGTACCCATTTACTGGGTTGTTACCGGGTTCGGATTCTTTTGGTTGTCGCTCGGGCAATTCGATTGGATTTGGTGGCTTTGGCACGACCCGTTGCAGGCCGCGCGCCAGGCGTTGAACGCTTTGCATAGCGAACGTGCGGTACACGATGTGCTGATGAGCATGATGTTTTTGCCATATCGCGATTCCGTCAGTGGGGACTACGGTTCGTTTATTTTTACGGGCTGGACGCTCAACATCGAGTTCTTCTTTTATGCGTTGTTCGCTGTGTTCGGACTGGTTGGACGTCGCACCGCAATGGTTGGCGTTGGCAGTGTCTTTGGGGGCCTCGCGATCCTTCACGCTAAAACGAACCTCGGTGATCCTTTCGTCCGATTCTATGGCCAGAGCGTGTCGCTCTACATCGTTTCGGGATTCATCGTATATGCGTTGTGGGGGAAGTGCAGAGACCTTGCCTCGAGCGTTCCGAAACCATTATTGGTCGCGACGACCGTTGTTGTCGGCACGCTGCTTCTAGCGCTGAACTGTGCTGCGGCCTGGTATCCCAACGTAGGCCAGAATGCTGCAATGATGACGCTCTACTGCTCACTCCCGCCGCTGGTCGTTTTCACTGCTCTCGTAATGCATTCCGCCGGTATGCGATGCACATGGCGACCCTTGATGATCTTGGGTGATATTTCGTACGTGCTGTATTTGAGCCACGTTCTTGTGCTTACGACGATGGCCAAGTATGCGAAAGAATATCCGTTGCTGGACTATCGGGACGGTCTGTCCGGCATGCTTACCGCACTGGCGATCTGTTGCATGGTCGCGTGGCTGCTACACTTGGCTGTGGAAATGCCGCTTCTGCGACTCGGTAAGCGTCTGATTGAGCGCAAGCGGACGCCGGTCAGCGTGGCCCCGCAAACAAGTGGATGACCTGGGAAACGCCGCGCCATTGCGGTGCGTTCTTGCCCCTTGTCTGATCGCGGTACTCCGAAACGTCTCTACTCGACCTGGTGTGTGCGTGCCGCGTAAGCGGGGTCGAATTTCGCCTTCCAGCCGTGGGCGACGCGCCCTATTGCGGTTTGCTGGCACACGCCAGCGAGGATCTGACGTTGGACCTCGGCGTTTGCCGCTTCGCTGTCAAAAATCGGTGTGTTGGGGCCGATGGGTTCTTCGGCGGGACACGGTTTGGCCACCTTTGGCGTCACGGGCTTGTCTACTACGATGGGGCAAAACCAAGCGCGGTTGCTGCACGTCTGCTCTTCCGGATTGGCCGCGTAAGCCAGGAGTCCGAAAGTCAGGAATCCGATAAAGATGTATGCCGCTTTGCGGCTCACGAATCTCCAGAAGCAAAATACGGCGATTACCATCGCTACAACGCCCATTCTCCAACTCCCACGCTGAGGTGCCTTCAATCGAGAAGCCAGGCCGGAGGACTCGGCCGCTAACCGGTCATGATGACGGACGCGTCAGAATTCGCGCCTTGAAGAAAAGAAAAGTAACAAAAAAACGAGGGTCTGTGGGGACCGGGAAACGGCCGTGCATCGAGAAAGGCGCATTGCCGTGGATGGCGGCGCGACCCTAACGTTACGCTTCAGGCGGTTCCTTCCGGTTGCTTTCTCGCGGCGGCAGGGGCGAAGCGTCCGCCGTCAGCAGGTCTGAGGGATATTGCCGCAAAAAGCGCCGAGCCGCCTCCGGATCGCGGCAATTGAGCCAGGCGTGCCATTCGTCGGGGGGCAATATCACAACGCCGCGTTTTTCTTCGCCGGGCTTGTGGAAGCGGCTCATCAATGGGTGATGGTCGGCATTTGTCGTCGGCATCGTGAATGAGATCGTGCCGTCTGGCCACGCTCGCCATAGTCCAGCGACGGCAAATGGCTCGCCGTTGGACAGCGCGATTTTCCACCGCACTGCCTTGCCTGTTTCCCAGTTCGGTTCATAGAGCGCTGTCGCTGGTATCAGGCACAGTTGGCCGGCCTGCCAATGGCGCGCAAACGAATTGAGTTTGCCGATGGTTTCGATGCGCGCGTTTGCTGTCGGGAAATATCGGGTGCCGGGCGCGATCTTTGACCGCGGCACCATGCTGAATGTGCCAATAACGGCCTCGCGGACTCCATCCGGTGAGATTCGGATAATCGGGGCAGGGTAGTCGGGCCACGCTTCTTCCTTCCAAGGGCCGCGTGGCGGCTCCACGCCGAAGATATCGCGAAGTACCTGACGCTGAACCGGAGCATAGTTCACGCACATGCTTCCCTCCTGTTTCGTCGCTCACCAAGCCGCTACGACGCGCTCGCACATTGCGCTGGTGCATAGCGCATCGCGCACGGTGCATATCGAGATCGATACAACCGCAAAATTTCTTTACATCTCCAGCATTCAATCCGCGTGGCATATCGCCTAGCCTTAACCCCATTCATCAAACGACTGGGTAGCAGATGAGCTGGCGAGATATCTTGTTGATCGGATTCGGATGGATCGGAGCGTGCCTGGCGGCGGGGTGGATGGTTTCCGCAGCCATCAAGGTGCTTGGCTGAGGCGCCGGCCGGTGCATGCGATGTCATCGGCTCGCGCTGTTCACCAGCACCGCGTCATTGCGGTAGACCTCTGGGAACATCTTCTTCAGGTTTCCAATTTTCGGCAGATCGTTAAATACGATATACGGATAATTCGGGTTCTTGGCGAGGAAATCCTGATGGTAGTTTTCTGCGGCGTAGAACCCCTGATAATTTTCCACGCGCGTTACGATGGGTGATGACCACGCCTTTGCCTTGGTCAGTTGCGCAATGTAGGCTTCCGCAATCGAACGCTGCACCGGTGTCATGGCGAAAATCGCCGAGCGGTATTGCGTGCCATGATCGGGCCCCTGGTAGTTCAGTTGCGTCGGGTTGTGCGCCACGGAAAAGAAAATCTGCAGCAATTTTCCGTAGCTGATTTGTGTGGGATCGTAGCGAATCTCCACCGATTCGGCATGTCCGGTCGATCCCGTGCCCACCATTTCATATTGAGCGGTCTTGGCTGAGCCGCCGGCATAACCGGACGTCACCCGCGTGACGCCGCGGACATGCTGGAACACCCCCTGCACGCCCCAGAAGCAGCCGCCCGCGAAGACGGCGGTCGCGCTGTGCTGTGTGGTCGGCTGCTCATCGGCGGCCGGCATGGGGATGCGCACCGCCTCCTCGGCCGACAGCGCGGGCACGCGCCATGTGGTGGCAACGGCGGTCAGCATGGCCAGGCCCATCATCTTGAGCGTGGTGGGACGGGTCCAGCTTTGCAGCGTGGTCAGGATTGTCATGATGGCTCCTTGTTACTTCTGATTATTTTGGATCAGCCGAACGTGAAGGCATACGCCTGTACGCCGGGGTCGAGAAATTCGATCGAGAACGTACGGTCGCGGATGTTGTCGTCCTGCCGCACCAGTTGATACAGCCGCTGTGCCGTGACGGCGCCCGTGCCGTCGGCAGCGACATCGGTGCCGTGCGAAGCCCCCGGGGCGTTGCCGTCGATCATTACGCGAAACCTGACAGGTTTGCCGTCGCTTCCCGGACCCAGCACCAGATGGAGATCGCGTGCGTGGAATCGATAGACGATGCGTCCATTCGGCTTTGCCAACGTGGCGTGTTCGTCGCCGATCTTCCAGTCGCCTGCCAGCCCCCACTGGTTCAAGGCGGGCTGCAGCGGCGCGCTATAGGTTTTCACCGAGTCCGCGCGGGCGCCGCCGGGCGAGGCGAAATTCTCTGCGCGTGCGTAGCCGACATAGGTTTCAGGCGAGCGCACCGCGTCGCTGTCGGCAGCCAATTGCACGCCGCGGCCTGCATCGCCGGTGGTCGTCGCTACCTTGCCGACGTCGCGGTGCCCGGCCTCGGCCAGCAGTTCGCGAATGACAGCTTCGGATTTCTCGTACTCGCCTTCGCCGAAATGGTGAAACCGCACGCGGCCCTGCGCATCGATGAAGTAGTGCGCCGGCCAGTAATTGTTGTTGAAGGCGCGCCAGATCGCGAAATTGTTGTCGATGGCGATCGGGTAGGTGACGCCCAGATCCTTGGCCGCCTTGCGCACGTTGTCGACGTTGCGCTCGAACGCAAACTCGGGCGCATGAACCCCGATGACCACCAGTCCCTGGTCGCGATACTTGTCGGCCCACGCTTTCACGTACGGCAGCGCGCGCAGGCAGTTGATGCAGGAGTATGTCCAGAAGTCGACCAGCACGACCTTGCCGCGCAGGCCCTCAGTCGTCAGTGGCGGCGAGTTGAGCCATTCCACTGCGCCGTCCAGCCCCGGGAAGCGACCTTCCACGGGCAAGGCCGATGCGGAAGTGGCGGTGCGCATCATCGACCCGTCTGCCTCGGCGGGCGATGTCGCAGCCATTGCAGCGCCTGCCATCGATGGCGCATTCACCTGTTTCATCATGGCGTCCCCACGGTCGTCCTTGGCGGCATTCTTTTGGGCGAGGCGGTCGACCAGATGCTGCTCGAGCCCGCCCGTGGCCACCGTGGAAATTCTCGTAAGCAGGCCGGTGTCGAGTCCCAGCGCAATCGCCGCAACACCCGCCAGCATCGCCGCGCCAATGCCGCGCCGGATCCACTCGCCAGCGCCCAGCGATCGTTTCATGGCGGCGAATACGCGGCCGCCGATCAACAGCGCGACGGCCAGCGACGTCGCGGCGCCCGCTGCGTAGGCCAGCAGCAGCACGGTGGTGCCAATGCTGGCGCCCTGCAGCGCGGCGCCGGTCAGCACCAGGCCGAGGATCGGGCCGGCGCAGGGCGCCCACAGCAAGCCGGTGGCGACACCCAGCAGTAACGACGACGCCGGACTGGCGCGACCATCGGCCTGCGCAAGGTTCGACAGTCGGCTGCCCGCGTTGACCAGCGGTTGAGTCAGCCTTTCGGCCAGACGCGGCAGCAGCAATGCCAGTCCGAACAGCCCCAGCAGTGCGATGGCGAGCCAGCGTCCGTACTGGTTGGCCTGCACGACCCAGCCACCGCCCACCGCGGCCAGCGTGGCGACGCCGGCGAACGTGATCCCCATGCCCGCCAGCAGCGGAAGCCCGCTGCGCACGAATGGTTGGTCGGCGCGCGCGAATACGAACGGCAGCACGGGCAGGATGCAGGGGCTCAGGATCGTAAGCGCCCCGCCAAGATAGGCAAGGATCAGTAGCAGCATGGCGATGGACTCGAAATCGGTGTGGCGGGCGCGGCGGGTGGCCGGTGCGTCAGGTGGCGGTGGGCCGGAACGTCATGGCGACGCCGTTCATGCAATATCGCAGGCCGGTTGGCTTGGGGCCGTCGTCGAAAACGTGGCCCAGATGTCCACCGCAGCGGCGGCAGTGCACGGCGGTGCGGACCATGCCGAACGACCCGTCCGCGGTGGTGCCTACCGCGTTGGCCAGCGGCGCCCAGAAGCTTGGCCAGCCAGTGCCGCTGTCGAATTTCGTGTTCGATGAAAACAGGTCGAGCTGGCAGCCCGCACAGGCAAACACGCCCTTGCGATGCTCGTCATTCAACGGGCTGCTGAACGGCCGTTCGGTGCCTTCGCGGCGCAGCACGTCGTACTGGGCGGCGGTCAGTTTCTTGCGCCATTCGGCATCGCTCATGGTGACTTCGAACGATTGCGGGGCTGCGGTGCCGGCCTGGGCGGGCTGTCCGGCCAGCAATCGCCAACCGCCAACGGCCGCAACCGCCGCGCCCAGCGTGCCGCCGGACAACAGAAAGCGTCGGGTGATGCGCATCATGGACTCCGTAATCGGAATGGGGTGATCGGATAGTAGGCAGCGCGCCGTATCGGAGTCCTCGCCAAACCTTAAACAATTCGTGATAACTGGCCAGCCGGATTTCTGCACAATAGGGCCACTTCCCGTAAATGCTGAAACATGGAACATCCGAAACGGATCCTGCTGGTCGAAGACGATGTCGGCATCGCCAATGTCCTGGCCATGCACCTGCGCGACGAGCGCTACGAGGTGGTGCACAGCGCCGATGGCGCCGAGGGGTTGCGCCTGCTGGAACAGGGCGGCTGGGACGCCCTGGTGCTGGACCTGATGCTGCCCGGCGTCGATGGGCTGGAGATTTGCCGGCGCGCCCGCGCCATGACGCGCTACACGCCGATCATCATCACCAGCGCAAGGTCGAGCGAGGTGCATCGCATCCTTGGGCTGGAACTTGGCGCCGACGATTACCTGGCAAAGCCCTTTTCGGTGCTGGAACTGGTGGCGCGCGTCAAGGCGCTGCTGCGGCGCGTGGACGCCATGGCGCGCGACGTGCGCGCCGATACCGGCAGCCTGAGCCTGGCCGGTTTGACGATCGATCCGCTGGCGCGCACGGCGGCCATCCATGGCAAGGCGCTCGACCTGACCCCGCGCGAATTCGACCTGCTGTATTTCTTCGCGCGGCACCCTGACAAGGTGTTCTCGCGCATGGATCTGCTCAACGCCGTGTGGGGGTATCAGCACGAGGGCTACGAGCACACCGTCAACACGCATATCAACCGGCTGCGCACCAAGATCGAAGTCGATCCCGCCCAGCCGCGGCGCATTCTTACCGTGTGGCGGCGCGGCTACCGCTTCGTGGCGGATCCGCAAGCGGCGCCGCAGGCCGGACCGCGCCCGGACGGCGACGGCTCGCCGGAGGCGGCATCATGAATCTCTCGTTGACCCAGCGGCTGTCCGCTGTGTTCGCCGCGTTGCTGCTGGCCTGCTGCGGCGCATCGGCGTGGCTGCAGGTGCGCGCCAACGCGATGCACGAAAAGGAAGTCATCCAGGACATATCCCGCGGATTGGCCGCCTACATCGCGCGCAACGCGCTGCTCGACGATCAGAGCGCCATCGCGCCGCAGGCGCTGCGACAACTCTTCGGGCAGTTGATGGTGGTGAATCCAAGCGTCGAGGTTTATCTGCTCGATGACCAGGGCCGCATCCGCGGTCACGACGCGCCGGTCGGACACCTTATGCGAGATCATGTCGATCTGGCGCCGGTGAAGGCGCTGATCAACGGCGGCGCGCTGCCGATTCTCGGCGACGATCCGCGCAGCGCAACGGGACGCAAGGTTTTCAGTGCGGCGCCGCTGCGGCAGGGCGGCTTTATCTATGTGGTGCTGATGGGCGAAGCCCATGACAAGCTCGCCGCGCAGGCGTCGCAGGATTCGGTCATGCGCACCACGTTGTGGTCGATGGCGCTGGTCGCGACGCTCGGCTTGATCGCCGGCCTGGTGGCATTCGCGCTGATCACGCGCCCACTGCGCCGTCTGGCCGACGAGATGCGGCAGTTCGATTCCGGCGCTGGCGCAAACGGCGGTAACGGCGCCAACGGCGGCACTCGTGGCATTGGCGGCAACAGCGGCACGACGCCGTCGGGCGCCGGCGCGGACGCACTGCCGCGCGACGAGATCGCCGCGCTGCAAACCGCGTTCCGGCAGATGGCCGACCGGATCGACGCACAGTGGCGCACGCTCAAGCAACAGGATCAGGAGCGCCGCGAAATGGTCGCCAATATCTCGCACGATCTGCGCACGCCGCTGACATCGCTGCACGGCTATCTGGAGACGTTGTCCGTGAAGGCCGACAAGCTTTCGCCGGAGGACCGTCAACGCTATCTGGCGATCGCGCTGGCGCAGAGCGCAAAGGTGGGCGGTCTCGCGCAGGCGCTGTTCGAACTGGCGCGGCTCGAGCATGGCATGGTGCAGGCCAGTCCCGAGGATTTCTCGATGGTCGATCTGACGCAGGACGTGCTCGAAAAATTCGCGCTGTCAGCCGAGGCGAAGCATCTGCATTTGCGCGCCGGCGTGCCGCCTGCGTTGCCGTCGGTGACCGCCGATCTCGGCATGATCGAGCGCGTGCTGACCAACCTGCTCGACAACGCGATCCGCCATACGCCGGCCGGCGGCACGGTCGAAATCGATCTGGCCAGCCAGGACGGCAAGGTGGCGGTGACGGTTAGCGATACCGGGCCCGGTATTCCCGCTGCGTTGCGCGAGTCGATCTTCCAGCGGCCGTTTCCTTCGGGCGGCGCCCATCGCGGCGGCGGGCTGGGCTTGCTGATCGTGCAGCGCATGCTGCAGTTGAACGGCAGTCAGGTAAGGCTCGTGGATCGCCCCGCCGGCACCACGCTGACGTTTGCTCTGCGCGCGTCGGTGCGCTAGGCGCATCGCGCCGGATGGCCACGATGGGGTAGGGCTGCGGTTCAGGCGACAGTCGCGTGCGTCGGCTTGCGCCGCAGCGCGGGTGTGCTTTGTAAAACCGGCGCCTGCCCGAGCCGTGCGCGCATCCATTCCACAAATCCCGCCATGTCGGCGCGCACCTGGCGGTCTGCGGGCACCGCCATCAGCCCGCCCTCGAATGCGGTAAATCCGAAAGGGGCGACCAGCGTTCCCGCGGCCAGCTCTGCCTGGATCAGCCTTTGTTCGATCAGCGCCACGCCGAGCCCCGATAGGGCGGCCTGGATGCACAGGTGCGTATGCGGAAATGTCACGGCGCTGCCGGACGCGATGCGTTTGCCGGTCTTCGCTTCCCATTGGTCCCAGGCACTCGACGTGAAATCGTGCGCGATACGGGCGCCCCTGGCGATACGCCGCGCCACCGCCGGCGCACAGACTGGGCCAAATGCGACCGGCGCCAGCCAGATTGCGCGCTGCCGGTCGGCTGTCGGATACGACGACAGATCCCACGCGATCACGACGTCGGCACCTTCCGTGCGCATCTCGCGCGCCGAAGTCATCGACAGGCGGATGCGGATATCTGGCCGGACGCGATAGAAATCGGACATTTCCGGCACGAGCCACCGCATCGCAAAGGTGGCGCTACAAGCAACATGCAGCGTCGGCCCACGCGCCTGATCCAGGACACGCGCGTACCCCTGTTCCAGCTGATCGAAAACCGCACGCACCACGTCATGAAATGCGCGTCCGTGTTCATTGAGCCGCACGCCTGTGCCATCGCGCTCGAACAGTTCCACGCCGGCGTGTTCCTGCAGTTGGCGTAGCTGACGACTGACCGCGCCATGGGTGCGGCACAGCTCTTCCGCGGCCCGCGTGACGGACCCCGTCCGAGCGGTGGCCTCGAACGCCCGCAGCGTCGACATCGGTGGCAGGGATCGCATGGTGCTATGTGAGAAAAACTGACGAAGACCAAAAGATTACTCGATATTCGCCGCCAGTTCAGGCGGTTACGATTTCGACATCGACGTTTTTTTTCACGAAAGGGGCGGACATGGGACGTGGCGGACAGGTGGCGCGCATCGCGCAGATTGCGGGGCACGAGGTGCTCGACAGCCGGGGCAATCCGACAGTCGAGGTGGAGGTCACGCTGGCCGACGGCGCAACGGGCCGGGCGATCGTGCCATCGGGTGCATCGACTGGCGCGCGCGAAGCGACCGAACTGCGCGACGGCGATCCCCGCCGCTTTCTCGGGCGGGGCGTCCGGCAGGCAGTGCAAAGCGTCAACGTCGAGTTGCGCGATGCGCTGCTCGGCATGGATGCCAACGAGCAGGCCGAGATCGACACGGTGATGATCGATCTCGATGGCACACCAGGCAAAAGCCGACTCGGCGCCAATGCGATGCTGGGCGTGTCGCTGGCCGTGGCGCGCGCCGCCGCCACGTCGAACGGGCTGCCACTTTTCGTTCATCTCGGTGGCGACAACGCGCGGCTGCTTCCGCTGCCATTGATCAATGTGATCAACGGCGGCGCCCATGCGGACAATGCGCTCGATTTTCAGGAATTCATGATTGCGCCAGTGGCAGCGCCGACATTTGCCGAGGCGCTACGTAGCAGCGCCGAGGTGTTTCATACGCTGCGCGCGTTGCTCAAGGCGGCGGGGCACAACGTCAACGTCGGCGATGAGGGCGGCTTTGCGCCGAATTTGCGCACGGCGGAACAGGCGCTGGATTTTCTGGTGGAGGCGATCGGCCGCGCCGGTTATCGTCCCGGCGTCGATATTGCGCTGGCGATCGACCCGGCATCGAGCGAAATCTATACGCAAGACCGCTATTGCTACGTGGGCGAAGGCACGACCCGCACGCGCGAAGAGCAGGTTGACTATCTTGCGAACCTTGTCGACAGCTATCCCATCGTATCGATCGAAGACGGCATGGCCGAGGACGACGGGCCGGGCTGGCAACTGCTGACGTGGCGTCTCGGGCAACGCTGCCAACTGGTGGGCGACGACGTGTTCTGCACGCATCCCACGCTGCTGCGCGCGGGCGTCGATCAGGGCATGGCAAACGCCATCCTCGTGAAACCCAATCAAATCGGCACACTCAGCGAGACGCTGGAAACGGTGCGAGTGGCGCATGGCCATGGCTATGCCGCCGTGATGTCGCACCGATCGGGCGAAACCGAGGACGTCACGATCGCCGATCTTGCTGTGGCAACCCGCTGCGGCCAGATCAAGACCGGATCGCTGTCGCGTGCGGATCGCACGGCCAAATACAACCAACTGCTCCGCATCGAACGCCAGCTTGCAGATCGCGCGGTCTATGCGGGGGCTTCGGCGCTCGGTCGTTGAGGCAGCGTTCGCGTTGTCCGCAGGGCATGCGCTGACTTGGCCGGTGGCCCGGCACTCGTCCTGCGCCCGCCTCTGCGGGTCGGCTTTCAGAGCGAAGCCGCCGGTTTGATCCACGGCAGCCGCTGCCCGGGCAGCGGCGCCGAATGACTGGCCTGATCAGGCTCGGCTGACGAGCCTGTACCCGTGATTCCGCGCGACTGCCGCTTCCGCTACAACATCGCAAAGCGGGCCGCCAAGGGACCGACCACGGCCGGGCGGCTTACCGGATACCGATGGTGGTCGCCACCGGCTTCGAACGACAGGTAGTCCGGCGTCCAGCGCAGACCGTGCAGATACCGGGTTTCCAGACCGGTTACGACGATGGCGCCGCCGTGGACCGTGACGCAGTCGCAAGGCAGGCGCAGCAGTTCGGCGTCGTCGCCGAAGTAATGGGCTTCCAACAGGATAGAGGCAGCTTGGTATGCGGGCATGTCGATGGATTGTCGGTGGCGGTGCGGCTTCCGCCCTGATGCTTGGCGGCGCGGCGGAAGCGCAGGAAAAAAATTCCGTGGCGTTGCGGTTGTGGCCGAGTAGCGTTTGGGCCGAGCAAAATCGATACTGTATAAACGTACAGTAGTATAGCGATCCCGATCCAGCATTGCACGCGCGAATCGCAAACTTCGGCGCTGTCAGCGCAGAATCAGAAAAGTCTCGTCCAGACCCATGAGGCGTTGCGCGGCTGGCGGAAATGTCGGCCTGGTATAACCTGATTGCGAGGAACCTCCGATCTTCCGGCGCGTCTCGACATCGGAGAGGCGTCTTTTCGGGGAGGATCATCGTGCAACGTGACAGCAGGGCATGCTGGTTTGGAGCGGGATTGCTGGCCGGGGCGGTGACCGCGGGGTTGTGCGCGGCGCTGGGCAGCCGCCGCGCAGCGCGTGCGGCGATCGCAGGGCAGGAAGAGCCGGCGCCGGGCACCTCGACAGGCGCCATTGCGCACCAGACGGACGGCGGCGCGGACATGTTCGAGTATCGCGGCTTCGTCGTTCACCTGTTCTGGCAGGCGCTGGGGCCTGATCGTTACCGCGCCTGGTGCGATATCTGGGAAGCCGGCGCCGTCGTCGAGGAAGCCGGCGGGCCACCCGCCACCTATATGACCGCCGCCGAAGCGCGTACCGCCGCCGCGGCGTGGGCCCGACACTGGATCCAGAACAACGCCTGACGCAAGCGGTTGCGCCATCCCGCCAAGGTGGGGCCCGATCGGCCGGATCGCGCGACGCGACAGACGATGGCTGCGTGATACGATGGCCCGCTTCATTTGGAGTACACGATGTTTGTCTGTCAGAACCAGCCTTGCGGCGCGCAGTGGTCGCCCGACGAAGTGGAAATCAGGAACGAAGGGCAGGGGCCGCTGTTCCGCTGTCCACAGTGCGGCGCGCGAAACCGGCTCGAGGCCAGGACACGACGTGACGGCACCGTCGAGTATCGCCAGGCCCGGCGCGCGGCGGCTGCGGCCACGGCGCCGGTGCAGACTCCCGCGCCACGGCATGCAAAAGGTCCCGATGCCCCCCCGCAAGAGGGGCGACGTCAAAAGCGATAGCAATGTTGCCTCAAGCCGGCCCGTCGCGGACCGTTAAGGCAAACATGGACATTAGCGATATTTCCCACGATTCCGCCTCCAATGCCGAAATCATTGGATGGGCGGGTGCATCGCCGCAAGTTATTGCGCGCGTGTTGAACGCCGCGCTGAGCGCACAGGATCTCTCGGGCTTCGCCGCGCTGCTGTCTGACATCGCCCGCGATCGCGGGCTCAAGGGCGCGCGCGGCACGCACCAGTCGATCTACGACATGCCGTACGCCAGCCTGCTGCCACGTCAGAAACATCTGCTGGCCGATGCGTTCGATCTGTTCCTGCGCCTGGGGATCGAATTCCGCGCGCGCGGCGATGGCGCCGACGACGACCTGATCTGCAACGACGACGCCGCGCCGCTGCGCGACATCGACGACGACGACGTCATCTACGAGGACTAGCGCCAACTGGTCCACGCTGGGCTGCATCGGCGCGCCTTGGCCGCCCCGGGGGGCTCAGGCGCGTTCCAGCAGGCCGATTTCCCGCACCGCCACCGAAAGCATCGACAGCGCCGCCGCGCCGGAAACACCTGACGCCCGCTGGTCCGTCAGCATCTGCGCATAGCGGTCGAGCGCGGCGTGCCGGCTGGCGCGCCAGCTTTCGATCAGCGCTGGGGCGTCGTCGCTGTCGCCCGATTGCGCCAGCACGCTGGTGGTCAAGGCACGTTTCAGGCGGCCCAGGTCTTCCAGCGTGGTGGTGCGCGCCAAGAGGTCCCAGTGCGTCGCCGCCGGCAGCGACAAGGCGCGCTCGCGCAGCCAGCCGAAATTCAGTTCCGTATCGAGCGCGAAGTAGACCGCCGCCACCGCGCTCAGGCTGCGGCCGCATGCTGCGGCCACCTCGGCGATATCGAGCGCGGCCGCCGCCGTGTCGCTGGCGGCCACGCGCAGCGCCAGATCCTGGTCGACGCCGGCTTCCGACAGCGTCAGGGCGCGATCGGCCATCGCCTGCGAAGCGTCCGGCGGCAACAGTCCCGCCAGTTGCGGCGTCAGCCATTGCGCGGCTTGCACGAAGCGTTCGGCGCCGGGCTCCACGGTGCCGCCGCCGCGCAGATAACGAATGAACCAGAGCGTGGCCCGTTCCAGCAGTCGGCCCAGCGCGCCGAACATGCGCGCCTGCACGGCGTCGTCGACCCGATTGTCGAGCGCGTCGATGCGTTCCCACAGCGTGGTCAGGCCGAACACGTCGCGCGCCAGCAGGCAGGCGCGGACGATATCCGCCGGGCGCGCGTCGGTCTCTTCCATGAGATGGTGGACGAACGTTGCGCCGACGCGGTTCACAAGCAAGTTGGTCAGATGGGTGGCCAGGATCTCCCGGCGCAGCGGGTGGCGCTGCATTACCGCGGCATGCCGCTCCCGCAGCGGCTTGGGGAAGTAGTCGATGAGCAGGCCAGCCACCAGCGCATCCTCGGGCACATCGGATGCAAGCAGTTCGTCGTACAGCCACATCTTGCTGTAGGCCAGCAGCACCGCGCGTTCGGGCGACGTCAGCCCGGCGCCCAGCGCCTTGCGTTCGGCGATATCGGTCTCGGCGGGCAGGAATTCGAGCGGCCGGTTCAGGCGTCCGGCGCGCTCCAGCCATTGGATCAGTCGGGCTTCCGCGTCGATCAGCGCGGGCGCCTCGCGTCCGGCAATCGACAGCGCCTGGGTCTGGTAGTAATTGTCCTGCAGCACCAGCAGGCCGACTTCATCGGTCATTTCGGCCAGCAGCTTGTTGCGCTGCTTTTCGGTCATCTCGCCATCGGCGACAACCAGGCCGAGCAGGATCTTGATGTTGACCTCGTGGTCGGAGCAGTCGACGCCGGCGGAATTGTCGATGGCGTCGGTGTTGATTCGGCCGCCCTTGCGCGCAAATTCGATGCGGCCCAGTTGCGTGAAGCCAAGATTGCCGCCTTCGCCGACCACCTTGCAGCGCAGGTCGCTGCCATTGACCCGTATCGCGTCGTTGGCGCGGTCGCCTGCCTGTAGGTGGGTTTCGGTGCTGGCCTTGACGTAAGTACCGATGCCGCCGTTGTAGAGCAGATCGGCGGGCGCGGTAAGAATCGCGTGCATCAGCTCGGCCGGCGCCAGCGAGGCGGCCTCGATGCCCAGCGCGGCGCGGATTTGCGGCGATAGCGCAATGGTCTTGGCGCTGCGCGGGTAGACGCCGCCTCCGGCGGAAATCCGCGTGGTGTCATAGTCCGCCCAGCTCGAGCGTGGCAGATCGAACAGCCGCTTCCGCTCGGCCAGACTCGTGGCGCAGTCGGGTTCGGGATCGAGAAAGATATGACGATGGTCGAATGCGGCCAGCAGCTTGATGTGGGGCGACAGCAGCATGCCATTGCCGAATACGTCGCCGGACATATCGCCTACGCCGACCACCGTGAATGGCGTGGTCTGGATGTCGGTGCCCATCTCGCGAAAGTGGCGCTTGACGCTTTCCCACGCGCCGCGCGCCGTGATGCCCATCTTCTTGTGGTCGTAGCCGACCGAGCCGCCCGACGCAAACGCGTCGTCGAGCCAGAAGCGGTATTCGGCGGAAATCGCGTTGGCATAGTCGGAAAACGTGGCCGTGCCCTTGTCGGCGGCCACCACCAGATATGGATCGTTCTCGTCGAGCCGCACCACGTCGGGCGGCGGCACCAGTTCGCCGGCGACGAGGTTGTCGGTCAGATCGAGCAGGCCGCGCAGGAAGGTCTGGTAGCAAGCCACGCCTTCGGCCAGAAAGGCGTCGCGATCGGTCGCCGGTGGCGGTCGCTTGACGACGAAGCCGCCCTTCGATCCGACCGGTACGATGACTGTGTTCTTGACCATCTGCGCCTTCATCAGCCCCAGCACTTCGGTGCGGAAATCCTCGCGGCGATCGGACCAGCGCAAGCCGCCGCGCGCCACCCGCCCGCCGCGCAGGTGGACGCCTTCGACGCGCGGCGAATACACCCAGATTTCGAACATCGGGCGCGGTTCGGGCAGGCCCTGCACCAGCGCCGGATTGAACTTGAACGAGACGTAGGGGCGCGGCTGTCCGTCGGCGCCGCGGTGGAAATAGTTGGTGCGTACCGTGGCGTTGATCACGTTGAGAAACAGCCGCAGGATGCGGTCTTCGTCAAGATTCGGCACCTGGTCGAGGGCGGTTTCGATATCGGCCAGCCATTTCCTGGCGCGCGCGTCTTCGGCGCCGGCCGGTGCGGCAGTTGCCGGATCGAAGCGGGCCACGAACAGCGATACCAGCATCGCCGCAATCGTCGGGTTTGCCGTGAGCGCGCGCTCGATATAGGCGTTGCTGAACGTCGAGCCAACCTGGCGCAGATACTTGGCATACGCGCGCAGGATCGTCACGTCGCGCGCCGCCAGCCCTGCGCGCAGCACCAGGCGGTTGAAATCGTCGTTTTCGATCTCGCCATTCCAGGCGCGGCCAAACGCATCCTCGAACAACGGCTTGATCTTCTCGATGTCGACGTCGATCTGCTGGCCGTCGGCGTCGGCAGCGATCTCCAGGCCGAAATCGTGGATCCATACCGGCTCGCCACCATCGGGTTCGATCAGGTACGGACGCTCCTCGTCGACGCGCACCCCGAGATGCTCGAGCATTGGCAGGCTCAGCGACAACGCGATCGGCTCGCCGGCGCGATACACCTTGAAACGGAACGCGCCCGGCACGGCTTCGATCGGCCGGTACAGATTCATCGCCAGGCCGCTGCTGTGCCGGCGCGCCTGCTCCATCAGTTCGATGTCGCGTACCGCGGTGCGGGCGGGGTAGTCCTCGCGATAGCCGGCCGGAAACGAATCTCCGTAAAGGCGCAGCAGACGATTGCCCTGTTCCTCGCCGCGGCTGTCGTGCAGCGCCTGCGCGAGATCATCCTGCCAGCGGCGCGTGGCCTGCACGATCTTGTCCTCGAGCTCGGCCGTGTCCACTTCGGGCATCGTGCCCGGCTGGCCGCGCACCGTAAGCTGGATGCGTGCCAGCGGCGATTCGGATAGCAGCGGCGTGAACTCGCAACTGGTGCCGTTGAACGTTTGCACCAGCAACTTCTGGATGCGCTGGCGCAGGTCGGTGTTGTACTTGTCGCGGGGTACGAACACCAGGATCGAGATAAACCGGTCGAAGCGGTCGCGCCGCACGAACACCCGCGTGCGCTGATGTTCCTGCAGCCGCAGGATGCCGAGCGCGATGTCGAACAGCTCGTCTTCATCGGCCTGGAACAGATCGTCGCGTGGATACTGTTCGAGGATCGTTACGAGCGATTTGTACAGGTGGCCCTTGGTCAGGAAACCTGCACGCGCCAGGATGTTCGCGCACTTGCGGCGTACCAGCGGGATCTCGCTGGTACTGACCATATACGCCGTGGACGTATAGAGTCCGACAAAGCGCCGTTCGCCGAACAGCTTGCCGTTGGCATCGAGCAGCTTGATGCCGACATAGTCGAGATAGCCGGGGCGATGCACGGTGGCGCGCGAGTTGGCCTTGGTCAGGAAAATCGGCGAAGCGCCCTCGATAATCGCTCGCGCCGCGGCTGGCAGCGGGGTGAGGTCGTCGGCGCCAGGATCGCGCAGCGCTTCGCGCAACAGGCCCGCGCCGGACCCGGCCACGCCGCGCAGATAGAACTGGCCGTCGCGCGAGATCAGCTCGTAGTCGCGATGGCCCAGGAAGGTGAAATGGTCATCGAGCATCCATTCGAGAAAGGCGCGCGCCTCCACGGCGTCCGGCGTGCCTGCGTCGGGCGTGCGCGCCATGCTGGCCACGGTTTCCTCGGCGATCTGCCGCATGCGCGGCCAGTCTTCCACGGCAGCGCGCACATCGCCCAGCGCACTGGCGATGCCCAGGCGAAGCGCGTCAAGCCGCGAGGTCTCGCCGGTACGATCGACCTCGAAGTGGATGAACGACTCGAGCCGGCAGCTTGCCGTGCCCGGTTCACTGCCGCCCAGGTCGATGCTCTCGATGCCACCGCGCGCATCGCGGCATACGCGAAACACCGGATGGATGGCCGAATGCAGCGCCAGGCCGTGGCGGTTGACCTCCATCGTCACGGAATCGACCAGGAACGGCATGTCGTCGTTCACGATTTCGACGATGGTGTGGTCGGAATGCCAGCCGTGCTCTTCGAGGTTCGGGTTGTAGACACGCACGCGCGCAGTGCCCGGTACGAACTTCTGCGCGGTTTGCCAATGCGCCATCACGGCGCCATAGAGATCGGCCACGTCGCGCGCCAGCAGGTCCTCGGCGTCGGTCAGATCGTAATAGTGGCGCAGCAGCGGTTCGACGATGGCAAACGTGGCGGCGGGCAAGCGTTCGCGCGCGATTGCCACCAGTTCCTCCAACAATTGCGCAACCTTGTCTTCGTTCTCCGGGGGCATGGCGGCGTCTCCTTGGTGGTGTGCCGGTGCATGCTCACACTGTAGGAAAGATTTAACTGCGCCGGGATATAAAACGACGACGCCCCGCGGCGGCAGGGCGTCATTCGGATGGTCGATGCGCAAGAGCGGTCGGGGGCTGCCGATGACACAGCGCTGGGCCAGACCGCGTTGCCGCGGAAGTTTACGCGGTCAGGCGGTCATGGCTTCACGGGCCACAATGCGGATGTCATCGGGCACGGCCAGCGATTGTTCGTTCCGCTCCCACGCGGCATGGCGGGTGTGGCGCGCGGAATGATCGTCGAGCGTGGTGGTCATGCGGTGCAGCAAGCTGCTGAGCGCGGCGCGTTCGGCCGTGCTCAAGTCGCACACCGAGACGGAATGGAGCGCGCGTACCGCCTTCGCCGCGCGTTCGAGCCGCGCCGCTGCGGCTGCGGCAATGCGCGGCGTGCCGTCGGCCGCAAACTCGAGCCAGCCGCCGGCGCCCAGCGCGTACAGCAGGCGCTCCGTTTGCGGCACGTCGAGGAAAATTGCACCCTCGCAGGGTTGTCCGCGCGTGAACTGTTGCCGCCGAATGGCCTGCAACAACAGCCATTCCGGATAGGTCAGCCCCGCGACGCGCAAGGTCTGGTCCAGGGCGCCTTGCCACGCGGTGACCGCATCGACAAGGGCAAGCACAACGGGCTCGTGGATATCGAGTGCTTTGGGCTGCATTGGCTCAGGTCTCCCAAATAAGGGGATGTTCAGCCGCCTGACACTTCTTGGGCCGGTGCATTGGCCGGCCCGGGCGGCGTTCGGCGCCTGCCTCTGAATCGGGCGGGTCGCGCTGTATAAATCGATAGCGCGAACACTAGCAGTAATGTCCAGACATGGGCGTGACAGGTCGGGTATGTCCTAGTCAATCTTTTGGATGAGGCGCAGTGGACGCCGCCCGGCGATTCGCTGGCGGCGGACGATGAGCCTCGGGCGCGATGGCGTGGCGAGCCCAAGCGGGCAATCCGGTGCGCCGATCCGGACATCGGCCAGGAGAAACCGAGGGGTAAAACCAGCCATTGTGAAAGCCGCGAACCGCGCACGGCCGTAAACGAAAACATGGCCTCTGCCTGAGAACAGAGGCCATGCAAGCCGGGCTTGCGCCCGGGGCACTGCGTACTACTTATTGCTTCTTGGCGCCGTCCGTGTACGGATCAGCCTTGCCAGTCTTTGCGCCGTCGGTGTACGGATCGGGCTTGCCGGACTTGGCGCCGTCGGTGTACGGGTCGAACTTGCCGGACTTGGCGCCATCGGTGTACGGATCGGCCTTCTTGCTCGGCGCCAGATCGGACTTGGTCGACTTCTTCGCACCGTCGGTGTACGGGTCGAATTTGCCGGACTTGGCCGGGTTCTGGTTCGGGTTGGCCTTGTTCTTGGAGTGGCTGCCGCTGTACAGATCGCCGCCGTCCGTGTAGTTCTTCTGCGCATGCGCCAACTGCATGGCGCCCAGCGAGGTCAGGGCAGCAACGATCAGCGTCGGTACGATCTTTTTCAGCATCTTCATCCTCTCAAGTGACGGTCGAATCGCCGGATTCGACGAGACAAACATTGCGTTGTCGACATTGACACTTTACCGGTGTTCACGGCGCTTCGCTCGCCAAAATTGTAGTAACAATGTTCGGGCGATCGTTCCGTCACGTTACCAGCACATCACACGTCAATCATTCGAGGGTGATGTTCTGGTCAGTCGCGATCTTCTTGCGCAGTTCCAGTTCACGCTTGATCTGCGCGGCGTATTGCTGCGGCGTGTTGCCGTCCGGATAGGCGCCAGCGTCATGCAAACGCTTCTTGACGTTGGGATCCTGCAGCGCTTTGATCGCGGCAGCGTGCACCTTGGTCACGATCGCGGCCGGCGTGCCGGCCGGCGCAACCAGACCGTACCAGGCCATGTTGTTCATGTCCTTCATGCCTTCTTCGGCGAAGGTCGGCACGTTGGGCAGACCTTCCACCCGCTTCGGCGCGGCAACGGCCAGCGCGCGCAGTTTTTCGGTCTGGATGAACGGCATCGACGACGGCAGGTTGTCGAACTGGGCGTTGACCTGACCGGCCAGCGTGTCGTTCAGCGCCGGACCCGATCCCCGGTACGGGATGTGGACCATGTCGGTCTTGGTGATGAACTTGAACAGTTCGCCGTCGAGATGCGAGATGCTGCCCTTGCCGGCGGAAGCATAGCTGTACTTGCCCGGGTTTGCCTTGAGCAGTGCGACGAATTCCTTGAGGTTTTTCGCCGGCACCTTCGGGTTCACGGTCAGCACGTTCGGCACATTGACCAGATTGGTGATCGGTGCGAAGTCCTTGAGAGGATCGTACGGATTCTTCGGGTTGGTGGCCGGATTGGTTGCCATCGTGCTGACCGTGGCGATGCCGAGCGTGTAGCCATCGGGCGCCGATTTCGCGAGCGCATCCGCGCCGATCGCGCCGCCGCCGCCGCCGCGGTTTTCCACCACCACCGGCTGGCCCAGTTCGCGGCCGAGGGCGTCGGATACTGCGCGACCGACGATGTCGGTGGTGCCGCCCGCGGCAAACGGAACGATCAGCCTGATCGGCTTGGTGGGGTAGGACTGCGCGTGAGCCACGCCCGCCTGCATCAAGCCAAGCGCGGCAAGGGCGCCAATAGCGCCCGCGTTCAGAACTGCTTTCAAGAGATGCCTCCCAGTATTGCTGTCTTCTATGTTCCGCAATACGGAACTCAGTTCCGTGATGTGCGTCGACGAGCATTCAACCCCGAAAGGGCGTGGGTGCGAAATAGGGGGGAACCCTTTGAGATCGGACCACTATCGGCAAGTCGCGCGCCGAACCGTGGTGGCCGGTGATGCCGCGCATGCGGGAATTTTCGGCAAGACGACAACCCGGTAGCCGCTTGCCAATGTCGCGGCGAGAAGTCGGCGCAAAGCGATGCGCAAGGGACGACGAAAATAGGTGGGGAAAATGGAAGGCTGGGGAAATGGGAGTGGGCCGCAAGGCCGCGCAAGACTATGGCCGGCATGCCGCAGAAATGCAAAAAGCCCGAAGCGATTGTGCTTCGGGCTTTTTGGGAATTTTCTGGTGGGGCGTGAGTGACTCGAACACTCGACCTACGGATTAAGAGTCCGCTGCTCTACCAACTGAGCTAACGCCCCAACGAAGAAAAAGATTGTAGCAAGGTACCGAAGACGACGCAAGCCCCCGGATCCAAATTTTTTGCGGCTTACAATGTGTCGCCAAAACAGAGCCACCAAACCAGCGCCATTACAACAGCGCGATCCGATGCGAGCGATCGAGATCCGCGACCGAACAATCGTCACGCGGCCCGCGAGCCAATACTCAGTCCGAATCCATGCACGCCCGTGTCCTTCGCTATCTCGACGAGGTTGTCCGCCGCGGTTCAATCCGGCGCGCGGCCGAGCATCTGCACGTGGCGCCGACCGCGATCAACCGGCAGATACTCGACCTCGAGGCGGAGCTGGGCGCGCCGCTGTTCGACCGCATCAACCGACGCCTGCACCTGACCCCGCTGGGTGAAGCCGTGCTGGCGCACGTACGGCAGACGCTGCGCGAACACGACGCATTGCAAGCCCGTGTGGCCGAGATCAAGGGCGCGCGACGCGGTATGGTGACCATCGCCACCACGTCGGGCCTGGCGGGCGCGCTCATGCCGTCGCTCGTTCATGACTTTCGACAGCATCATCCCGGCATCGTGGTGCGCGTGGCCGATCTGCCGGTGCACGGCATTGTGGCGGCGGTCGAGCAGGGCGATGCCGACCTCGGGCTTGGCTACGATCTGCCCGAGGTGGCGGCGTTCCGCGTAGCCGCCAGTCGCGACTGGTCGATTGGCGCGGTGGTTGCGCCCGGTCATCCGCTCGCTTTGCAAACCTCGGCGCGGCTGACCGAATGTGCGGGCTATCCGCTGATCCTGCCAGCGCCGTCGCTGTCGATCCGCGCGATGATCGACGATGCGTTTGCGCGCCAATCGATTCAGGTCACGCCGGCCGTGGAAGCAACTTCGGTCGTGTTGATCCAGCGTCTGGTGGCCACCGGCGCAGGGGTGGCGTTGCTCAATCCGCTCGATGTGATGGAGGAACGCGCGCGCGGCTCCGTCATTTTCGTGCCGTTGCGTGACGCGGATGTTCGTCTGCAAACTTTGCGGCTGGTGGCGCGCAGCCGCAGCACGCTCTCGCCCGCGGCGGTGTTGATGGCGGAAGCGGTGGCCAGGACCTTGGCGGGTTTGTTTCGCTCCTGAGGTGTCCACAATTTCCGCACACCTAGCGCGAAATTCTGCGCTTTGGCGCGCCCGCGGGAACTGCGTAGACTTCGGCTCGTTCACAAACAAGACACATCCTTGCCATGACCTTGATCCTCAAGCACGCCGACGTAGTGGTGACCATGGACGCGCAACGCCGCGAAATTGCCGACGGCGCCGTTGTGACCAATGGTCCCGCCATCGAATGGGTGGGCGCGACGGCGGAATTGCCGCAGGCGTATCGCCGGATGATCGACGACGGTGGCGCCGAAGTGGTCAATATGCGCGGGCACGTGGTGATGCCCGGCCTCGTCAATACGCATCACCATATGTACCAGAGCCTGACCCGCGCCGTACCGGCGGCGCAGGACGCGGAACTGTTCGGATGGCTGACGAACCTGTACATGATCTGGTCGCACCTGACGCCGGAAATGATCCATGTGTCCACGCAGACCGCGATGGCGGAATTGATGCTCTCGGGCTGCACGACCACCAGCGATCACCTCTATTTGTATCCGAACGGCTCCAGGCTTGACGATTCCATTGCTGCTGCGCAGGAAATCGGCATGCGCTTTCACGCGGCGCGCGGATCGATGAGTGTCGGGCGTAGCCAGGGCGGCTTGCCCCCCGATGCGGTTGTCGAAACCGAGGCGGCGATCCTGCGCGACAGCCAGCGGCTGGTCGAGCAATATCACGATGCCTCGCGCCATGCGATGCTGCGCGTGGTGCTGGCGCCGTGCTCGCCGTTTTCGGTGTCGCGCGATCTGATGCGCGAGTCGGCCAGCATGGCGCGCCACTACGGCGTGTCGCTGCATACGCACCTGGCCGAAAACGACAACGACATCGCGTATTCGCGCGAAAAATTCGGCATGACGCCAGCACAGTACGCCGAGGATCTGGGATGGGTCGGCCGTGACGTATGGCACGCCCACTGCGTGAAACTGGACGACGAGGGCGTGGCATTGTTCGCCCGGACGGGCACCGGCGTGGCGCACTGTCCGTGCTCGAATATGCGGTTGGCTTCCGGCATTGCGCCAATTCGCAAGATGCGCGATGCGGGCGTCCCGGTGGGGCTGGGCGTGGACGGCAGCGCGTCGAATGACGGCGCGCACATGCTCGGCGAGGCGCGTCAGGCGATGCTGCTGCAGCGCGTGGGATACGGCCCGGCCGCGATGACGGCGCGCGAGGCCCTGGAGATTGCTACGCTCGGCGGCGCACGGGTGCTCAATCGGGACGACATCGGTGCGCTGGCGCCGGGGATGTCAGCCGATATCGTGTCTTTCGACATGTCGGCGGTCGGTTTCGCCGGCGGCGGCCATGATCCCGTGGCGGCGCTTGTGTTCTGCACGCCGGCCAATGTGTCGACCAGCATCATCAACGGCCGCGTGGTGGTGCGCGACGGTCATCTTGTGACAGTGGATCTGCCGACCGTGCTGGCCGATCATCGTCGCCTGGCGCGCAGCTTGTTCGAGCAGGCTCAGCGCGCCGGGATTTGATGAGCCGCGCGCATTGACGATGAGGGGCGCGCATCAACGTGCCGCGCCCTGGTCGCTGACGCCGGCGGCAAGGCACGCGCAAGCCGCCGGCGGGCCCGGCGAAGTCGGAGATGCCAGCCCTGGAAAGCAAAAAGCCGGAAGCATTTCTGCTTCCGGCTTTTTTGTGTCTGGTGGGGCGTGAGTGACTCGAACACTCGACCTACGGATTAAGAGTCCGCTGCTCTACCAACTGAGCTAACGCCCCGACGAAGACCGAGATTCTAGCAGCATTTTCTATTTTGTCAAAGGTTAAATGCATGAGGACGCGCACGGTGCCGGACGTGCGTATCGCGCGCAGATCCGTGAGCGAATCGGTCGGATTTGGGCTTGCACATCGCGCTGACACAGATGCGTGAACTGCTCATTCGCGAGCGATATCGAGCGTGCCCGTTTTGCGGAACCAGCGTGGCGCGCCGCAGGTCAATGCGTGCGTTAAGACGAATCCGATTCTGGGTGTTCGGCGTGTGGGATCGAAGACGATTTCCGCAAAGCCATGTTAGGATTCTTCTCCACTTGCATATGGAGGGCTGTGATGATGGAAATCAAATTCCAAGAGCAAGACCGCTACGACATCAACAACGAAGGTCTGCTGTTTCATGCGATTGTCGATGGTGAGCAAGTGACATGCGTGGTGACACGCGAAGCATTGTGGGAAGGCTTCAGTGCCGACCAGGTGCTGTCGCTGGAAGAGGCGTTCCGCGCCGGTCGTGACACGATCGAACGCGCCGCCGTGGTGTTGATCGAGCAGGGCGTGCCCCAGCCGGTCGTGGTCAAGCGCGCGCACGTGGCGCCGGTTTAACCGACCGACGGCAGCAACCCTCCGCTGCCGGCCTCGGCCTTGCTTCACAGCAGGTCGGCCGGCGCGCCACATCCCTACCGGCGCGCCACATCCGTAAATTCTCTTCTGGCGCTTTTGTTCCGGTTTTCTGCTGGCTTCCCGACAACTTTGCGCTGGAAATTCCGCTGAATTTCCGCCGTTTTTCCGTTGTTCCTCAACCGCCGGATTCCGCCGTTGCCGCTCAGGCGGGATGTTCCGTGCGGGCAGTGGTATGAGATGGCGGACCGTTGTGCGCGTCGCCGCGCGCGGCGTTGGCTTGATCGGCGCCGCCAGGCCGCCCGGCGCACTCTTCGAAGATGCGCGCCTTGCATTGGGCGCAGATTTCCGGTGAGAGGCGGGCGATGATGGTGTGGAGCGCTTGCCGCTTCGTGGGGAAGATGTGGTCGCGGCCCAGCTTCTCGGTGAAGCCGGTTTGCTCCCACGTTTCCAGCACTTGGGTGCGCGGGCGGTGGAAGTACAGATCGCCGCCCGTGGCGCGCCGCTCGGCAAGTTCGGACTCCCACATTTCGGCGCCTGCCAGGTCGATGAAGTTCATGCTTTTGGTCATCGCCAGCAGATGCTTCTGGTCGGCGTCGACCGTGCGCAGCCAGTGCAGGCGATCGGTCACATACTGCCCGGCGCCAAAGTAGATCGCACCTTCCATGCGCAGCAGTTTCAATTGCGGACATTCGGGCTGCGGGCGATGCAGCTCGTCCAGCGGCGTAAATCGGCGCCCGGGGTCGTCGGCGTCCGGCACCAGGCTGCGCACTGCAGGCCGCGAGGTGCGGTACAAATAGGCCACCAGCGACAGTATCGTGCCAAGCAGCACGGCCATCTCGAGGCGGATGACGAGCGTGGCGACAAATGTGCCGAGCGCGATGGCGAATTCGGTGCGCGATAGCCGCGCAATCCGGCGCAGCCGCTTGAAATCGAACAGCCCCCACGCGACGAGCAGCAGCATCGCCGCGATGGCGGCCAGCGGGATCTGCGCCAGCAGCGGCGCGCTGACAGACACCAGGGCCACCAGCAACAGCGCCGAGAACACGCTGGCTAGCGGCGTCTGCGCACCCGCTTCGAAATTCGGCATCGAGCGGTTAAGCGAGCCGCACGAGATATAGCTAGAAAACAGTCCGCCTGCGATATTGGACAGCCCCTGGCCGATGAATTCGCGATTGGCGTCCACGTGCTGGCCGGAGCGCAGCGCCACGGCCTTGGCGATCGAAATCGACTGGCCCAGCGCGACGATCGTCAACGCCGCGGCAATGCCGAGCAGATCGGGAACGGTGCGCCAGTTGATATCGGGCACATGGAACGGTGGAATGGCCGCGGGGATCGGGCCGACGACGTTCACGTGCTGCGCGCCGCCCCAACCGCTGTGGTTGAGCACCATCGCCACGGCATATCCTGCCAGCAGGCCGAGCAGCATGAACGGCAGCCGTCGGCCCAGGCGCTTGATGACGAGCGTGACGACCAGCGTGACGGCGCCCACGATCAGCGCGTTGAAGTTCGCCGTGTCGAAATTGTCGAACAGGAATCGCACCACGCCAAACGCGCTGGTGCCCGTGGGCACGGCAAGGCCGAACAGATCCTTGAGCGCGTAGAGTCCGATCAGCGTGGCTGCGCCGCATGTGAATCCCAGCAACACGGACGGCGAAATGAAGTTCGCCAGCGATCCCAGCCGCAACGCACCGACCGCCAGTTGCAGGATTCCGACCAGTATCGTCACGGCCAGCGCCAGGGCGATATAGGCGGGGCTGCCGGCAAACGCCACTGGGCTAAGCATGGCAAACAGCGCGAGCGAATTGGCGTTGGTCGGCCCCGACATCACGTGCCAGCTGGAGCCGAACAGCGCGGCGATGATGCACGGAATGACCGCCGTGTAGATCCCGTATTGCGGCGGCAACCCGGCCAGCGTGGCGAATGCCACGCCTTGCGGCAGCACCAGCACCGCGCCGAGCAGGCCGGCAACCACATCGGCGCGCAACGTCAGCGGCGTGACGCGCCGCGTCCACGGAAACAGGCGGTGCAGCGCGGACTGGCGGGTATGGACGGCGGCGGTCATCGGCTCAGTCGAGCGCGAGCGTTGCCACCACCGGCGTGTGGTCGGACGGCTGGTCCCAGCGGCGCGGTTCCTTGTCGATCAGGCAGGTCGTGCAGCGCTGCGCCAGTTCGGCCGACAGCAGAATATGGTCGATGCGCAGGCCGGCGTTGCGGCGAAAACCCATCATCCGATAGTCCCACCAGGAGAAGGTTTTCTCGGGCTGCTCGAACATGCGGAACGAATCGACCAGACCCATTGCGATCAGCGTCTTGAAAGCGTCGCGCTCTTGCGGCGATACCAGGTTCTGGCCTTCCCACTTGGCCGGATCGTGCACATCGCGGTCTTCCGGCGCGATATTGAAATCGCCCAGCAGCGCCAGCTTCGGATATTTGATCATCTCCGCGCGCAGCCAGTCGGTCATCGCCTTGAGCCAGTCGAGCTTGTAGACGAACTTCTCGGAATCGAGCGCCTGGCCGTTCGGAAAATAGGCGCTGATCAGGCGCACGTCGCCATAAGTGCCGGCGATGACGCGCTGTTGCGCATCTTCGTAGCCGGGGATATTGCGCACCACATCGGTCGGCGCGGGCATGGCGCCGTCGCGGGCGACGATCGCGACGCCGTTGTAGGTCTTTTGGCCGGTAAAGATGCTGTGGAACCCGTTGGCTTCCAGTTCCGCCAGCGGGTACTTGTCATCGGGCAGCTTCAGTTCCTGCAGGCACAGGGCGTCGATGGGCGTGCCCGCGGCCTCCTGTGCCTCCAGCCATTGCAGCACTTGCGGCAAGCGCACTTTGAGGGAATTGACGTTCCAGCTCGCGATTCTCATGGGTGATTATTCTTGTTCGGGGGGCTGGCCAAACAGGCCGCCGAGCAGATCGCGCTCGTTCAGGATATCGAAGGCTATCTGCTCATGGATCTTCATGCAACGTCGGATCGCGGCCGGGATCGCGGCGCGCGTCTTGCGGCACAGGCCGGGCTGCTCCGCCAGTTCGATATGAAATCCCTGCACGGTCCGCACTTCGTTGTCGCTGGGCGTAATGGTGATGACGATGCCCAGCTGCGCGCGCATCTTTTCCTGCATGCGGCGCAACTGGTCGAGGGTCTCGACGGCTTCCAGGCGCGCCACCAGCTTTTTCTCCTCCTGCTGGGTCAGCAGCAGGATGCGGCGGTCGGCGCCCGGGCCGTCCAGCGTTTCGCGCCGGCAGTCACAGGCGCCAGGCGGACACTCCGTGCGGATCGGAAAGGGGGTGTCCATGACCGGCGCGCCTGGGTGAGCCGGGATCGACGCTCAGGCCGTTGCGGTGGTCTGCGCCATCCCGCCGTGCCGCAGCAGCGCGTCGATCTGCGGCGCGCGGCCACGGAATGCGACGAACGATTCCATCGCCGGACGGCTGCCACCTACCGACAGGATCTCGCGCCGGTAGCGCTCGCCGGTCTGCGCATCGAGCACGCTGCCCGACAGCTGTCCGGCTTCCTCGAACGCGGCGTAGACGTCGGCGGACAAGACTTCAGCCCACTTGTAGCTGTAGTAACCGGCAGCGTAGCCACCCGCGAAGATGTGGCTGAACGTGTTCGGCCAGCGCGACAGCGGCGACTGGGGCACCACGTGCCGGGTGTCGTTGATCTGGCGTGACAGTTCCAGCACGGACACCGGGCCCTGCGGATCGAAGTCGGTGTGCAGGTGCATGTCGAACGACGAGAACACGATCTGGCGCAGCGTCATCATGCCGTTCTGGAAATTCTTGGCGGCGAGCATGCGGTCGAACAGCGCGCGCGGCAGCGGCGCGCCGGTTTCCACGTGGGCCGTCATGGTCGACAGCACCTCGTATTCCCAGCAGAAGTTCTCCATGAACTGCGACGGCAGTTCCACGGCATCCCATTCCACGCCGTTGATGCCCGACACGCCGAGGTCGCCGACCTGCGTCAGCATATGGTGCAGTCCGTGGCCGAATTCATGGAACAGCGTGATCACTTCATCGTGCGTGAACAGCGCCGGCCGGTTGCCCACAGGCGCGGTGAAGTTGCAGGTCAGGTACGCCACCGGGGTTTGCACGGTGCCGTCGCTGCGCTCCTTGCGGCCGCGCGCATCGTCCATCCAGGCGCCGCCGCGCTTGCCTTCGCGCGCGTACAGGTCGATGTAGAACTGGGCCAGCAGCGCGCCTTGCGGCGACACGACGCGGAAGAACCGCACATCGGGATGCCAGGTCTGCGCGCTGTCCGGCTGGATCTTTACCGAGAACAGTTTTTCGACCACGCCGAACAGGCCTTCCAGCACCTTCGGTTCCTGGAAGTACTGCTTGACCTCGTCGTCGGAGAAGGCGTAGCGGTTCTGGCGCAGCTTTTCCGATACATAGGCAACGTCCCACGGCTCGATCTGGCTCAGGCCGAGACCGGCGGCGAACTCGCGCAGTTCCTTCCAGTCCGCCTCGGCGTAAGGACGCGCCTTGACCGCCAGTTCGTCGAGGAACTTCAGCACATCGGCCGGCGATTCGGCCATCTTCGGCACCAGCGAAACTTCGCCGTAGTTGTTGTAGCCGAGCATCTGCGCTTCTTCGCGGCGCAGGGTCAACTGCTCGCGCATGTTCGACGTGTTGTCCCAGTCCGCCTGGCCGTTGTTGTACTGCGGGCCCAGTTCGGACGCGCGCGTCACGCTGGCTTCGTACATGGTCTGCCGCAGCGCGCGGTCGTCGGCGTATTGCAGCACGGGGAAGTACGACGGGAAATGCAGCGTGAATTTCCAGCCTGGCTTGCCGTCTTTCTCGGCAGCGAGCCTTGCGGCCTCCTTCGCGTCGGCCGGGATGCCGGACAGACGCGCTTCGTCGTCCACGTACAGCGCATACGCGTTGGTGGCGTCGAGCACGTGGTCGGAAAACGCCTTCGACAACTGCGCCTGCTGCTCCTGGATTTCGGCAAAACGCGGCTTCTTGTCTTCGGGCAGCTCGGCGCCGCCCAGGCGGAAACCGCGCAGTTCGTTTTCAAGCAGCTGCTTGCGCGCCGGAGAAAGCGCGGCGAATTCGGGCCCGCTCGCCACGGCCTTGTATTTTTCGTACAGCGCCAGGCTCTGGCCCAGCGAGGACCAGAATTCCGTCATGCGCGGCAGATTGTCGGCGTGCGCCTTGCGCAACTCCGGCGTATCCGCGACGGCGCTCAGGTGGCCGACCACGCCCCAGGCGCGTCCCAGCGGTTCGGTGGCGGTCTCCAGCGCCTCCACGGCGCTGGCCCAGGTTGCCGGCGTGGCCGGGTTTTCGGCGCGTGCCACGGCGGCCTGCGCATCGGCCAGCAGCACATCCAGCGCCGGACCGATATGGTCGGGCCGGATGTCGGCGAAGCGTGGCAGATCCGAAAAATCGAGCAAAGGATTATTGGCGCGATCGGTGGTGTCAGTCATGGCGATTCCCGGTTGGCGTGCCGCGACGGAACGCGCGCGGCACGTTTTCCTGTGCAAGATGAGGCCTTCGCGGCCAAATATCCAGTACGACTTTGCTGTGTGGCGCCCTTAGGCGCCATCGGGACCTTCCTCAGGCCAGGCCAGCCTTGCGCTCGGCCGCTTCCAGCGTGTTGATCAGCAGCATCGTGATCGTCATGGGGCCGACGCCACCCGGTACCGGCGTGATGTAGCCGGCCACCTCGCGCACGCCGGCAAAGTCCACGTCGCCGCACAGCTTGCCGGCATCGTCGCGGTTCATGCCGACGTCGATGACCACGGCGCCGGGCTTGACCATGTCGGCCGTGATGATGTTGCGGCGGCCCACCGCGGCGACGACCACATCGGCGTCGCGCGTGTGGGCGCTGAGGTCACGCGTTTTGCTATTGCAGATCGTGACGGTGGCGCCGGCCTGCAGCAGCAGCATCGCCATCGGCTTGCCGACGATGTTCGACGCGCCGACCACCACCGCGCGGGCGCCGCGCAGCGGGTACTGGATCGACTCCAGCATCTTCATGCAACCGTAGGGTGTGCAGGGGCGGAACAGCGGCGCTCCGGTCATCAGCGCACCGGCATTGGCCACGTGGAAACCGTCGACGTCCTTTTCCGGTGCGATCGCTTCCAGCACCTTGTGGCTGTCGATGTGCTTCGGCAGGGGTAACTGCACCAGAATGCCGTGGATCTTCGGATCGTTGTTCAGGGCGTCGATCCGGGCCAGCAGATCGGCCTCGGACAGGTCGGCCGGATAGCGGTCGAGCGACGAGTGGAACCCGTTGTCCTCACATGCCTTGACCTTGTTGCGAACATAAACCTGGCTGGCGGGATCCTCGCCAACGAGCACCACGGCCAGCCCAGGCTGATGGCCAGCGGCGGTCAGTCGGGTGGCGCGGTGCGCAGCTTCGGCGCGGATTTGTTTGGCAAGGGCG
This sequence comes from Cupriavidus pauculus, assembly GCF_008801835.1. GTDB lineage: Bacteria > Pseudomonadota > Gammaproteobacteria > Burkholderiales > Burkholderiaceae > Cupriavidus > Cupriavidus pauculus. The sequence continues at coordinate 39,047 of NZ_VZOW01000037.1, forward strand.
TTACCGTCGATCAGTTGAGCGGGCATGGGATGTCTTGAGGGGGCCGGGGGAGCGGGCGCGCGACACTGGCGTGTGCGCGCAAAAGAGCGATTATAAAGCGTTGCCGCCGTCGAAATCGGCTTGATGGCGTGCAAGCCCGGCTGGCGCGGCGGCTGCTAGCATCCGCTCATGCAAATCGAAGAATCTTCAATTCGCGCATTGTTGGCCACCTGGCCATTGCCGACACTGGCCGTCGGCATGCTTGCATGGGCGCTGGCGCAACGCCCATGGCGCCTGTTGCAGCGCGAAGCAGCGCTCCAGCATGTCTGGCTCGGCACGATACTGGCGCTGAGCCTGCTGTGGTCGATGCGGGCGACGGTGGGGGACGGCATCGTCTTGCAATGGATGGGCGCCACACTGGCGGTGACGATGTTTGGACTGCCGCTGGCCATGGTGTCGCTCGCCATCGTCGATGTGGCCTCGCTGCTCGGGCTCGCGTACCTGTCCGGGCAGCACTGGCTGGCCATCGACTGGGTATCGCTGGCGCCGCGCTTTGTCTGGATGGCGCTGGTGCCTGGCGTTGCCACCGCAGGCGTGCAGGCGCTGATTCGGCGCTGGTTACCGCATCACCTGTTCGTGTTCATCCTAGGACACGGGTACTTCGCCGCGCTGCTGGCCGCACTGGTGACGCGCGGCGCGATGATCGGCTGGGCGTTGTGGACGAGAGAGCTCCAAAACGCCGGCCTGACGATCGGCGATCAACTGACCGGCGGACTCATCGTTGCGTTCGGCGAGGCTTTCTTGACCGGGATGCTGGTGGCAATTGCAGTGGTGTATCGACCACACTGGGTTGTGACTTTTGACGCAGACGATTATCTGAAAAGTACCTGATTGAGAGATCGGATCGCCATCCGCTGAATCGTTTAAGCGATTTGCTATTCTCGCATTTTCGTCGGTTGTCTTAATATTCGTCCTGTCCCGATGCAAATGTGTCAAGGAAGTCGGGCTTAGGTGGCGTAGGCCGATTAGCGCGTTCGGCGACGTCATTTTCCATTCGCGCAAAAAGGTAATACGATGATCCAAAAAAGTGGTATCCAGAAGCTGAATCCGAAACAAGCCCGTAAGGTGACGGGTGGACATACTGAATACAACAACTACGAAGCCTGCCGCCGCGTATACGCGGAGTGCAAGCAAAACAAGAAGGGCTACTGGACTGGCGACGGTCACAAGTAAATCGTAATCTGGCAAGTGACCAAGGCGACCGATTATTCGGTCGCTTTTTTATTTGGATCTTTTGCGGCGCATTGTTTCGGGATTGTCGCATTTGAGCGAATTGTGATTATGCTGGCCGAGCGATTTGCTACTTTAAGGCCATGGTGCAGGATCGCAATGCGTGCGGAAATGGAATGCATGCAGCCCGCCGTGGCGATGAACAGTGCGATCTTGATTTTCTTGGTGAGCTGGAATTAAGGCGATCGTCAATATGGATTTGTCGACCTATTTTGCACTGGCGCGTGCCGGCGCTGCGGCGGCATTGCGCACGCCTGTGCAGGGGATTTCCCTCCATTTGAAGGCGACGCTATGGAAACTATTGTCCACGCCCACCGCTGTCCGGCTCAGCCGGCTGCCATTTCGCGTCGGCCAGGAAGCGAGGCGTGACAGGGTGCGCGGGCGCACCTGGGTGCGCCATCTTGAGCGCACACTCAATACGCGCACCACGGCCCGATACGACCAGTTGGTCAGGCAACGCATCGTTCTGGAATCGGCGTTGTATCACACCGAGCCGCGCATGATTGAAATGATGCGCACCTGTGCGGCGAAACTCTCCCACTGCAGGACGCGAATGATTGGGCGGGGCGAAACTCCAATTTTCGCACCGCTGCATTTTTGCTCGGATATGGTGGCGGCCACCGTGGCGGCCATGACCGAGCCGTACCGCAGCCATGTATTTTCGATTTACAAGGAAGGATATTTTGGCGCGGCCGAGCAGGCGCAGTGCGAACGAACCGGTATTGCGGAATTCGTGCAGCATCACCCCGATGATCCGCCGTCGCATTTTCGTTCGATGTTGCGGGACCTGCGCTCGCATTGCGCCAATGTAGTGATTTTCCCGGACATTCTTCCGCAGTTCACGAATGGCTATCTTGGGCGCGCTATGCGGACCCGGGACGTCCTTTTGTTCGGTCGACCCGCCAGGCTGCATTCGGGCGCGGAGGAATTGGCGCGAATGGCAAGGGCGAAGCTAGTGCCTTTCTATATCTACTGGCTTGAAGGGAAACTCGAAATTCGCATTTTCGAACCCTGTGCCAACGGCGACGAGGTGGCCCGCTGTATCGAGCGTGCGCTCCGCGAGCGCGGCGATCAATGGCTGCTCTGGCATTTTCCCTCGTTGTTCTACTTCAACGACGGGAGTACCCAATAATCATGTCAATGTGGAATTCTTCGCAAACGCTGCGCGGCCTGTACGATATCGAGCCGATTTATCAGGGCGAAATATCGGAATGTGGCGTGGCGTGTGTCGCCATGCTGCTGCAGGCGCTCGGTATTGAATCCAGTCTCGCAGACGTGCGCAAGCGGTACGGGGCGTCATTGCTCGGCATGTCGCTGGTGGACCTCGTCGAGGCGCTGGAATCCTACGATGTGGCTTCGGATCCGGTGCGGTTCGATCCAGAGGCGCTAGTGGAGTTACCGCTGCCGGCCATTCTGCATGTGCGCGGAAATCACTTTGTGCTGGTGATGCGCGCCGCGGGAGACCTGTTTCAAGTGTTCGACCCTGCGGTTGGCGTCCATTTGCTGCATCGCGGCGTACTCGCAGGGGTGGCAACCGGCTATGCGCTGATCCTCGGGGAAGACGAACGGCCGCGGCCGCGGGCGCGAAATAGCGGACAACGGCCAAGCCGCATGCGCCTGGCGCAAGCCGGAGGCATCCCCCTGGTCAGCCTGATGCTAATTTCCGGCGCGCTGTCGTTCATGACGCCGCTGTTCGTCGGAACATTTGTCGACAGACTGCTGAATCCTGGCGGCATGCACGCCTACTGGTCGATCGGCTGCGCGTTTCTGGCAGCGGTGCTCGGTGCATTTGCATTCGAGCGGTTCTGTGGCCGGACATTGAATCGCCATTGCGCCAGCGTCGGCATGCTGGCATTGGATCGCGCATTTTCGCGGCTGATCGATAATCGTCTCGGCTACTTTTCGCGGCGCACGCCGGGCGATCTGGTTGAAAGGTTCTCTGCCTATGGCGACGCGGCAATTGCCCGCGTCCGGCTAGGCAACACCATGTTTTGCGCGGTGCTGGTTGCCATCGTCGCCATCTTGGCGATGGCGTGGCTGCAACCGTGGCTCGCGATTATCAGCATGGTCGGTATTGCCATTTCGGGCCTGATTACGCAGCGCTACGGCCAGCATGCGCAAAGCCTGCGCATGGATGCGGAAGTGGTGGCAGGCAACCAGCGGCAATTTATGCTGGAGACAATTCAAGGTATTCACGCATGGAAATCGGCCCTGGGCACGCGTCGCCGGGCGCAGGCCTTCGCCGACCATGGTTGCGCGACGATCCAGACCTGGCGCCGCCAAGCGGATCTCGGTGTCCGCCAGCAGACTGCGTACAAGTTATTGGGCAATGTGGAACTGCTGGTGATGCTGGGTGTCGCCGCAAATGCGATGCTTCATGGCGAATTGTCTTTCGGCGCCTTCTATGCATTTACGTTTTTGCGGCAGATTGCATTTGCGTCGGCTACCGCGGGCTATGGCGCCTGGGTGGGTGCGCGGTCGAATCGCGTGGCCGAAGCGCGCGCGCAAGACATGTTTGAGCAGGAGCGCGATGTGTATCCCGACGAGCAGCAAGGGCTAGAGCAATCGCTGCAATTCGACCAGTTGAATTTCCGGCATCCGGGCAGTCCCCTCGCGCTCGAGGATATTTGCTTGTCGATCCGGCCTGGCGAAAGGATCGCCTTGATTGGTGAATCCGGTTCGGGAAAGACCACGCTTCTGTCGCTGCTGGCCGGCATGGAAACGCCATCGTCGGGCGCTCTACGAATCGACGGGGAATGGACCGATCGTTGGGAACGACTGCGGCGCTACTGCCATCTGCAGACGTCTTCGGACATTCTGTTCACCGGCACGCTGCTGGAAAATATTTCGATGTTCGCGCCGAATCCCGATCGCGCCTGTTGTCAGAAACTGGTCGATGCAGTCGGCATGGGCCAGCGGGTTGCCGCGTTGCCGGGCGGTATCGATACGTTATTGACCGACGCGACGGCATCGCTTTCCGCCGGCGAACGGCAGCGCATCATGGTGGCGCGTGCGCTTTATGCACGCCGGTCCGTGAGTATTTTCGACGAGCCGACTGCAAACCTCGACGCCGACAGTGCGCTCGCGGTGATCGACGCCATCACGCGCCACGCGCACGCGGCCATCGTCGTGACGCATGACCGGTCCCATCTGCATTTATTTGACGTGGTGTATGAACTGCGAGACGGGCGTCTTCATCGTTTTGGATGTGCGGTGGAAACCGAGTCTATCGAGGCACTGTCATGAAATCGCGCAGATCGAAAAGAGTGGGTTGGTCCCTCGCTTTCGCGGCCACCGTCGCGCTAGCCGCCGGATTCTGGTTTCACGGTCGCCCTGAAGCTGCGCCGCCGCATACCGTGGCGGTATCGCGTGGTGATATCGAGGAAGTCGTGCTCGCATCCGGCACGTTGACGCCGATTCGTCAGGTCAATGTCGGCGCCCAAGTGAATGGACAATTGAAAACGCTGAAAGTCCAGCTTGGCGACCGGGTCAAGAAGGGTGACTTGCTGGCCGAGATCGATCCGGTTTTGCAGCAGAATGAAGTGAGTCAGGCAGAAGCTTCCCTGAAGAACGCGGCCGCCCAAAAGGCCGCGCAGGTAGCGCAATTGCGACAGTATCAACTGACGCTTCAGCGCGAAAAAGCACTGCGGGAAGACGATGCGAATGCGCCTGCCGACGTGGAATTGGCCCAGAGCCAGGTGGATACCACGCGGGCGAATATCGATGCGCTCGATGCCCAGTTGCGACAGGCGCGAGCGTCGGTGGAAACGGCTCGCGCCAATCTTGCGTATACCCGTATCGTGGCGCCAATTGATGGGCAGGTTATTGCCGTGGTCACGCAGGAAGGACAAACCGTGGTATCGGCCCAATCGGCGCCGACGATTTTGGTGCTCGCCGATCTGGACCACATGCTGGTCAAGGCCAGAATATCGGAAGCCGATGTCGTGCGCGTGCGCGCCGGGCAGGACGCGTGGTTTTCCATCCTTGGCGCGCCGCAACGCAAGTTTCACGCGAAATTGCGCAGTGTCGAGCCGGCGCCTCCCATTTCGTCGCTGTCGCAGGATCCTACTCAGAATCAGTCTGCCGCGAGCGCCATTTATTACAACGGCCTGCTTGAAGTAGCCAATGACGATGGCACGCTGAAACCGTCGATGACGGCACAGGTGTCGATTGTGCTCGGACGCGCCGCCAATACGCTGTTGCTGCCGGCAACCGCCGTGGACGGACCGGACCAGAATGGAAAGTATGCGGTCGCGGTGGCTCAGAACGGCGGTCGGAAAATCGATCGGCGGGAAATTCAGGTCGGATTGAGCGATCACGTTTCCGTGCAAATCGTGCGTGGCCTGAACGAAGGCGAGCAGGTAGTGCTGGGTGCCAACTCGCCCGACGACACGGAGTCCGCATCATGACTTCTGCACTGCTCGAGCTGCGGGGCGTTTCCCGGATCTATATGAATGGCCGGGAGAACTCGACCGTGCTGCATGGGATCGATTTGACCATCCGTGCCGGCGAGATGGTGGCCATTGTGGGGCGATCCGGTTCTGGGAAATCCACTTTGCTCAATATCCTGGGATGCCTCGATCGGCCGACCGACGGGCAATATCGCATCGCCGGACAAGACACGAGGGGTTTGGATCCCGATACGCTCGCCAGGCTGCGTCGCGAATACTTCGGTTTTATTTTCCAGCGCTATGATTTGCTGCAGCATCTGACCGCCGTTGAAAACGTGGAGATGCCCGCGCTCTACACCGGAATCGACAAGGCCACGCGGCAGCGACGCGCCCTCGACCTCCTGGCGCGATTTGGACTGGCTCACCGCGTCGATTATCGGCCGGCGCAATTGTCCGGCGGACAGCAGCAACGTGTTGGTATTGCGCGCGCGCTGATTAACGGGGGCGCCGTGATTCTTGCGGACGAACCGACCGGTGCGCTGGATCGCGCCAGTCACGACGAGGTTTTGAAACACCTGCGCAATTTGCATCGTGAGGGGCATACGGTCGTTATCGTTACGCATGACCCAGAGGTGACGGCCTGTTCGGACCGGATTATCGAGATCGAGGACGGTCGGATTGTTGCCGATCGTCGCAGCACCGCAGCCGAAAACCGCGTCGTTGCGTCGCCGCCAGAAGACCACGCTGACAGCCGCCGCGGCCAATGGTCGCTGGAAAGCCTGAAGACATCGCTGGTGATGGCTTGGCACGCCATGGCCAGTCACCGTATGCGAACCGCGCTGACAATGCTTGGCATCGTTATCGGGATTGCGTCTGTGATCGCCGTGACGGGGTTGGGACAAGGGGCCAAGCAGCGCGTGGTGGCAGATCTCAATGCGCTGGGCACCCATACTGTTGACATCTATCCCGGAAACGGGCGCGGTGACGAAAGCCCCGAAGCGATGCGTGCGCTGCGCGAGCCGGACCTGTCGGTCCTGGCCGCGCAGCCCTATATCGACAGTATCAGTCCGGTTATCCATGGCACCGGCGTGGCGATTTACGGCAACCTGAAACTCGCCGTGGCGACAGTGGGCGTCAATCAGGCTTTCTTTCGCGCATCCAATACCGCGATGGCGGCGGGCGTGGCATTTTCCGCCGACGACATCGCGCGCCGCGCGCAGGTGGCCGTTATCGACGAGAATCTGCGCCGCCGCGTGTTCGGAGCCGCTCGTGACGCGCTCGGTGAAATCATTCTGATTGGCCGCGTGCCGTTCCGCATTATTGGCGTGACCGCGGCGCGCAAATCGCTGCTCGGCAATAGCCAGTCGCTTAACGTGTGGATTCCCTACACCACGCAGAAATCCCATCTGATGCCGCAGGACCATTTCAGCAGCATCAAGCTGCGCATGAAATCCAACAGCAAGACTTGGCAGATGGCGGACGTGGAGAAGGTGCTGAGCAAGCATCACGGCCGCAAGGATTTTTTCGTTTCGACAAATGAAAGTCTCATTCAGAGCGTCGAGCGGACAGCAACCACGCTGACCATGATGGTCTCGGCGATTGCAGTGGTTTCGCTGATCGTGGGCGGGGTAGGGGTCATGAATATCATGCTGGTGTCGGTCAGCGAGCGCACGCGCGAGATCGGTATTCGCATGGCCGTGGGCGCGCGGCAGGCCGATATTCGCCAGCAGTTTCTGATCGAGGCGATTTTGATTTGCCTGGTAGGCGGATTACTCGGCGTGGCGCTCGCCTGGTCGATCGGGACTGTGCTGGGGTGGTTTCAGGACACCATTGCGATGCGACTGTCGCCGCTGGTGGTGTGCGGGGCATGCCTGACTGCGGCCCTGACCGGCGTCGGCTTTGGCTTTGTGCCCGCGCGCAATGCATCGAAGCTCGATCCCGTATCGGCATTGGCAAGAGGGTGAATGCGATGCGCAAGACTTTGCTTTGTCTGTCCGTGGCCAGCCTGCTGGGCGGCTGCGGCGCCTTGCTGGAAACGCCGTACGAGCGCCCGGCGATTGCAATGCCCGATAGCTGGGATGCGCAGCGCGGCCCTGCTGCGGCGGTTGCGTCGCAGACCGACCGCTGGTGGGAAGTGTTTGGCGATCAGCAGCTCGATCGACTGGTCGAGCGGGTGCTGGAGCGCAACGCCGATCTGGCCGCAGCAGCGATTCGCCTGCAGGCCGCACGGCTTCAGGCCGGTCTGGCGCAAACCAATCTGACGCCCGATTTCAGTGCCGGCGGAAATGGGTCAGTGAGCAAGAATCTCGGCCATGGATCGCCAAGCCAGCGCACTTACGGCACGAGCATGAACATCGCCTACGAACTGGATCTGTGGGGAAAACTGGCGCGGACGCGCGACGCCGCCACGTGGGCCGCGCAGGCAACGGCGTTCGATCTCGAAAGCACCGAACTTTCCCTGATCGGGACAACCGCTGCCACTTACTGGAGCATTGCCGAGCTCAATGCGAAGCTTGCCGATGCCCAGGCGGACGTCAGAGACGCCAGACGTGTCGAGGCATTGGTACTGTCGAGATATCGGGCCGGCGCCGACGGCATGGCGGAACTGGCGCTGGCGCGCCGCACCGTGGCCACCAACCAGGCCAATTACGAAGGTCTTCTGCAACAACGGGAAACCCAGCGAAAGGCATTAGCGATATTGCTTAACGATGTGTTGCCGAGCGCGGAGATCGAAGACCTTGTGCTGCCCGATGTCCCGTTGCCCGATGTGCGTCCCGGACTGCCGGCAAGCGTGCTGGCGCAGCGTCCCGACGTCGCCGCGGCCGAGGCGCGCATCCGGAACAGCCTGGCGACCCATGACGCGAAGAAGGCGAGCTTCTTTCCGACGCTCTCGTTGACGGGCTCGTTGGGGACCAGCAGCCGTGATCTCGGCCAGGTGCTGACCAATCCGATCGGGACGCTTGGCGCGGGCCTGGCGCTGCCATTCCTGCAGTGGAATACGGTCAGGCTGAATGTCGGGATTTCGCGCACCGACTACGAAGCGTCGGTGGTCGCGTATCGCAAGACGCTTTACCAGGCCTTTGCCGAAGTGGACGAAGCGCTGTCGATGCGCGAAAGCCTCGCGCGCGAAGGTGACCAGCTTGCGCTGGCGATGGAGCAGGCCAAAAAAGCCGAGGCAATCAGCGCCGCGCGTTACCGGGTCGGCAAGAGCAATATCCGGTTCTGGCTTGATGATCAGCAAACGCTCCGGCAGGTGCGGGCGTCCGTCGTCAGCAATCGGCTGAGCCGCCTGCGCGCCCAGATGACGCTGTATCAGGCACTGGGCGGGGCGGCGTGAGGCGGGTATGACCGGGGCCGGCGCAGTGGCGCCGGTCGCCGGTCGCCGGTCAGCTGTTGCGCGACAGGGCCAGTCGCAGCAGATCCGCCACGGTATTGACGTTGAGCTTTTCCATGATGTTGGCGCGATGCGCTTCCACGGTCTTGATCGAAATGCCCAGTTCGTCGGCGATCTGCTTGTTCAGGCGACCAGCCACGATGCGCTCGAGCACCTGCTGTTCGCGCGTGGTCAGCTTGCCCAGCAAGTCCTTGGCGGCGCGTTGTTCGCGCGCGGCGGAATGATCGGTCCGGGCCTTCTGCAGCATCCGTTCGACCAATGCGCGAAGTTCCGATTCATCGAACGGTTTTTCGATGAAATCGATCGCGCCGCGTTTCATCGTCGAAACTGCCATCGGCACGTCGCCGTGACCCGTGATGAACACGATAGGGATGTCGATGTTCTCGGCGATCATGCGCTCCTGCAGTTCCGGGCCGCTCATGCCCGGCATGCGCACGTCGAGGATCAGGCACGACACGTGGCCTGCGTCGTAAGCGGACAGGAACTGCTCGGCGCTGTTGAAGCTACGCACCTGGTAGCCGTTGCCCTCAAGCAGCCAGGTCAGCGAGTCGCGCATCGCTTCGTCGTCGTCGACGATATAGACGGTCTCGCCACGGTGCGGCGTTGGGCTGGGCGTTGCGGTCATGAAGTCTCCTGGGGCAAAGTCGTTTGCAACGAAGTGTAACTGCATGCGCCGGCGCGCAACACCCCTGGCGGACGATCCGGGCGGCCTCCCGATGCCCCGCGGCAGAGGGACGCCCGTCAAGCCAGAGATGCGCCCGTTACTGTTCGGGAAGCGCGGGCTGCAGCGGCAGCGTGATTTTAAACGTACAACCGATGCCGTCCGCATTGTTTTCGACCCACAGACGGCCCTGATGCGATTCGATGATCGACCGGCAGATATTGAGGCCCATGCCCATGCCGTCCGACTTGGTGCTGAAAAACGGTTCGAACAGGCGCTCCTTGGTGGCTTCGTCCACCCCCGGGCCCTGGTCGATGACGTCGATGCAGACGCACTGGCCGAACTCGACGTTCTCGACGCGGGCGTGCAGCCGCACCACGCCCGCCGCCCGCAGCGCCGGCAGGCCGGCCATGGCCTCGACGGCATTCTTGAGCAGATTCACCAGCACCTGTTCGATCAGCACCGGGTCGACGTAGAGCATCAGCGGCGGCGAGGGCAGGCGGGTCAGGATCGTCACGCGGCGGCGCGTGGCTTCCAGATCGGCCAGACCCACCGCGTCGGCCACGATGTCGTGCAGCGCGGCTTCGCGCCGTTGCGGCTGGCTGCGTTTCACGAAACCGCGGATCCGGCTGATGATGGTGCCGGCGCGCACTGCTTGCGCCGAAGTCTTTTCCAGCACCGGAATCAGGTCTTCCGGCGTGCTGCGGCCCGAATGCAGGCGCGCCACGGCGCCCATGCAGTAATTGTTGATCGCGGCCAGCGGCTGGTTCAGCTCGTGGGCCAGCGACGACGCCATCTCGCCCATGGTGGTCAGGCGGCTGGTGAACTGCAGCCGCTCCTCGTGCTGGCGCGCCATTTCCTCGGCGGCCTTGCGCACCGTGATGTCGGTGGCGATCTGCATCTGCGCCAGATGGCCGTCCACCCACTGGATATAGCGGCGGCGCACTTCGAACCACTTCTGCATGTCGGGCACGAACACTTCGCGCGCGTCGGACGCATACGGCATCAGCTCGGAGGCGGGCAGTCCGGCGTAGGCATCGACGAAGTCCGTGTTGTCGCTGGACATCTGGTCCTTGTCGAAATCGTCGCCGGCCAGCTTCAGATGGCCCTCGGCCTCCCAGCCGAACAACTGGCGGTAATAGCGATTGGCGAAAAGCAATTCGGCCTTGTCGGTGGCCAGCACCGAAACCGCCGCGTCGAGGCTCTCCAGGACCGTCGTGAAGCGATCGTGGGCGGCCGCCAGCTCCTCGCGCGCGCGTTTGGGCTCGGTGATGTCGGTCATCGAGCTCATCCAGCCCGTATGCCGGCCGCGGCTGTCGACCAGCGGCGAGACGTACATGCGAGCAAAGAAGCTGCTGCCATCGCGCCGCATTACGCGCATTTCGTACCCCGTGGCCGGCGATTTGCCCTGCAGCGTGAGGTCGATCTGCTTCTGCATCTCCTGCTGGTCATTGGGTGGCCAGTAGGGGAAGGGCGGCTTGCGGCCCACCAGTTCGGCTTCGGTCCAGCCCGTCATGCGGCAGAACGCCGGATTCACGTAGGTGATGCGGCCGTTCAGATCGAGCGCCCGCAAGCCGATCAGCATCGAGTTTTCCATGGCGCGCCGGAATGACGTCTCGGCCAGCAGCGCGCGCTGCGCCTCGGACCGGCGGCTGGTATGGCGCCACATGCTCCACAGGCTCCACAGCAGGAAGCAGGACAGTCCCACTACCAGCCACAGCAGCATGTTGTTCGGCAGGTTCGACGGCGGCGGATAGGCATCGGCACGCAGCGACAGCGAATGACCCGGCGGATCGAGCAGGACTTCGTACGACAGCGCATTGCCCGGCACCGGCCGCACCGAAGTGCTGGCGCGCGTCTGGTTGTTCTTGTCGATCAGCGAGAAGCGATAGCGCTCGGTCAGCTCGGGCGGTAGCAGATGCGTGAGGATGCCGTTGATCGAGTAGAGCGCGCCCAGCGTGCCCAGGAACTCGTTGTCGCGCACGATCGGCACTTCCATCAGCATGAAGCTGTCGCCGCGGTCGTTCATCAGCGGACGCGAGTAGACCACGCGCTGCGTTTCGCGCGCGGCGTCGAAGGTGTCGAGAACTTCCGGCTCCAGCGGCTGGTCCACCGTTTCCCGCAGGCGGCTGGCGAATTCGGAGGTCGAGGGCAGCGACCAGCGGCCGCGCTTGGTCGCGTCCAGCCAGTTGATAAAGACGATCTCGGGGTTCTCGCGCAGGATTTCCTGCGCGGCGGTGCGGTAGGCGCCTTGGTCGAGTTGGGCCGCCGCGATGTCGCGCGCCAGCGACGCCATCTGGTCCTGGTTGCTGAGCAGCGACAGGCGTACGCGCTGCTGCGCCCACGCGGCGTCGCGGTACAGCGCGTCGCGCTGCTGCTGGCGTTCGGTTTCGTGCAACGACCAGAGGATCACGCCCATGGCCACCGTGAACAGCACGATCGCCACCAGCGGGATGAACATGAACCAGCTTGTCGCCACCAGATTGCGCCAGCGCATGATCCAGAGGCGGCGCGGCGCCGGCGCCAGCGGCTCCATGGCGTCGTGCTGATCGCCGTCGTCGCTGTGGACGTCGGCATGGCCGGCACGCGCGACACCGGGCGCCACGCCGTGCGGGGCGTCACTGACAGTGCCGGCAGAGTTCGGTGGCAGGATGGCCGTGCGCAGGCCGGAGAGGATTCGTTCGAAGAACTGCATAGGGGATTGACGACTGACCGGCCAGTGTATCGACTTTATTGCGGTGCGTCGCTTGGGGAAAGCGCCTACTCATCACAGGAAAAACCTTAAATCGACGACCCCTTGGATGGGCGCGCGCTGCCGGTTTCTGGTGCGGTGCCACAATATTTCACATTATAAGAAAGCAGTTCGTAATCTGAAAATTTCGCTTGTCAGCCGTTGCTGTGCTTCCATAGAATCGCTTCGACCGAATAATGCGGGCGGGCGCCATGCGCTTGTCGAGCCGAGGATCCCGGGCAGCGCGACCCGATTTGAAAGATCCCGGCGACGGCCAGAGTACCGATGCCAGGACCAGGCCACCACGCTCCGCCGCGACGTCAGAACCGTCAGACCGGCCGACCGATATCCGCCATACCGTGGCGGCCGCCGGGGCAGGAATTTACCCAGGAGACAGTCATGTCCGCTGTACCAGAGCAGATCCTCGGCGCCAGCAGCGCCAACGACGCAGATCCCCAGGAAACGCATGAATGGCTGGATGCCCTCCAGGGCGTCCTGAATGCCGAGGGCGTCGATCGCGCCGCCTTCCTGATCGACAAGCAGATCGAATATGCGCGCGTAAATGGCGTCACGCAGCCGTTCCACGCCGAAACCCCGTACATCAACACGATTCCGGTCGAGCAGCAGGCCCGTATTCCGGGCGACCAGGATATCGAGCATCGCATCCGCTCGTACACGCGCTGGAACGCGATGGCGATGGTGCTGCGCGCCAACAAGCACACCAATGTGGGCGGCCATATCTCGTCGTTCGCGTCGGCCGCCACGCTCTATGACGTCGGCTACAACCACTTCTGGCGCGCCCCGTCCGAGCAGAGCGGCGGCGATCTCGTGTTCGTGCAGGGTCATTCGGCGCCGGGCGTCTACTCGCGCGCCTTCCTGCTGGGTCGCCTGACGACAGAGCAACTCGACAACTTCCGTCAGGAAGTCGACGGCAAGGGTATCTCGTCGTATCCGCACCCGTGGCTGATGCCCGATTTCTGGCAGTTCCCGACCGTGTCGATGGGCCTGGGTCCGATCATGGCGATCTACCAGGCGCGCTTCATGAAGTACCTGAGCAGCCGCGGCCTGGTCAACGCCGGCGACCGCAAGGTGTGGGCCTTCCTGGGCGATGGCGAGACCGACGAGCCGGAATCGCTGGGCGCGATCGGCATGGCCGGCCGCGAGAAGCTGGACAACCTGGTCTTCGTGATCAACTGCAACCTGCAGCGCCTGGACGGTCCGGTGCGCGGCAACGGCAAGATCATCCAGGAGCTGGAATCGGAATTCCGTGGTTCGGGCTGGAACGTGATCAAGGTGGTGTGGGGCAGCCGCTGGGACCAACTGCTGGCGCGCGACACCAAGGGCCTGCTGATGAAGCGCATGATGGAATGCGTGGACGGCGAGTACCAGACCTTCAAGGCCAAGGACGGCGCCTACGTGCGCGAACACTTCTTCAATACGCCGGAGCTCAAGGCCATGGTGGCCGACTGGTCCGACGACGACATCTGGCGCCTGAACCGCGGCGGCCATGATCCGCACAAGGTCTACGCGGCCTACAAGGCGGCCAGCGAGCACAAGGGCCAGCCCACGCTGATCCTGGCCAAGACCATCAAGGGCTATGGCATGGGCGATGCCGGCCAGGCCATGAACGTGGCCCACCAGCAGAAGAAGATGCCGGTGGACGCCATCCGCGCATTCCGCGACCAGTTCAACATCCCGGTGCCGGATGACAAGCTGGAAGAAGTCCCGTACCTGACGTTCGAGGAAGGTTCGAAGGAACTGGAATACATGCGCCAGGCGCGCATGAACCTGGGCGGCTACCTGCCGGCCCGCCGCCAGAAGGCCGAGGCGCTGAAGGTGCCCGAGCTGTCGGCGTTCGAGGCGCTGCTCAAGGCCACCGGCGAAGGCCGCGAAGTGTCCACCACGATGGCCTTCGTGCGGATCCTGAACACGCTGCTCAAGGACAAGCAGATCGGCAAGCACGTAGTGCCCATCGTGCCGGACGAGTCGCGCACGTTCGGCATGGAAGGCTTGTTCCGCCAGGTAGGCATCTGGAACCAGGAAGGCCAGAAGTACGTGCCGGAAGACCATGATCAACTGATGTTCTACAAGGAATCGCAGACTGGTCAGGTTTTGCAGGAAGGCATCAACGAAGCCGGCGCCATGTGCGACTGGATCGCCGCGGCCACGTCGTATTCGACGCACGGCGTGCAGATGATCCCGTTCTACATCTACTACTCGATGTTCGGCATCCAGCGTATCGGCGACCTTTGCTGGGCCGCTGCCGATATGCGCTCGCGCGGCTTCCTGCTGGGCGGCACCTCGGGCCGCACCACGCTCAATGGCGAAGGCCTGCAGCACGAAGACGGTCATTCGCACGTGTTCCACGCCGCGATCCCGAATTGCATCTCGTACGATCCGACGTTCCAGTACGAACTGGCCGTGATCATGCAGGATGGTCTGCGCCGCATGTATGCCGAACAGGAGGACGTGTACTACTACCTGACGGTGATGAACGAAAACTACGAGCATCCGGAAATGCCGGCTGGCGTGGAAAAGGACATCGTCAAGGGCATGTACCAGTTCCGCAAGGGCGTGGAAAACAGCAATGCGCCGCGCGTGCAACTGCTGGGTTCGGGCACGATCTTCCGTGAAGTCATCGCCGCGGCAGACATGCTGAAGAAGGACTGGGGCGTGGAATCGGACATCTGGGGCTGCCCGAGCTTTACCGAGCTGGCGCGCGAAGGCCACGACGCCGAGCGCTACAACCTGCTGCATCCGACCGAAACGCCGCGTGAATCGTTTGTGGCCCAGAAGCTCAAGGGCGTGCGCGGTCCGGTGATCGCCTCGACCGATTACGTGCGCGCCTTCGCCGAACAGATTCGTCCGTTCGTGCCGCGCCGCTACGTGGTGCTGGGCACCGATGGCTTCGGCCGCTCGGACACCCGCGAGAAGCTGCGCCACTTCTTCGAAGTGGACCGCAACTGGGTCACCGTCGCCGCACTGAAGGCGCTGGCCGACGAAGGCGCGATCGGTCGCGAGAAGGTGGCCGAGGCCATCAAGAAGTACAACCTCGATCCGAACAAGCCGAACCCGATGTCGGTCTGATTCCCGGACTTGCACGACTGAACCCCCGCAGCGCGGCACCCCGCCGCGCCGCGGCTTGCCCCCGGCTGGCCGGCGGGCGGGCCGCGGCCACGGTGGTGCGCGGCAGCGTGACAGACGCAGGAGGCGAGAGTACCCTCGCCCAGTGCATTTGTCGTAACTGACCCAAAGTGCCGGCTGCCCAGGAGAGACACTGAATGAGTCAAGCGATTGAAATCAAGGTGCCGGATATCGGCGACTACGACGCCGTTCCCGTCATCGAGGTGCATGTGAAGCCGGGCGACCAGATCAACGCGGAAGACGCGCTGGTGACGCTGGAATCGGACAAGGCCACCATGGACGTGCCGTCGCCGCAGGCAGGCACGGTCAAGGAAGTCCGCATCAAGGTGGGCGACAACGTCAAGGAAGGCTCGGTGCTGGTGATGCTGGAACCCGCCGGCGCCGCCGCGCCTGCTCCCGCCGCGGCGCCGTCCCCCGCGCCGTCGGCAGCGCCGGCTCCC
>NZ_VZOW01000038.1 GCF_008801835.1 Cupriavidus pauculus
ACGACGGCGCTCCGGCTCGGTCAGAATTTCGATGGGTTCCACGTAATGACTAGGCTTACTGATAGGCACAAGACTATCCCTTATTTTAAGAGAGTCCTTGTGTCCTCAGATACGTGGGGCCGCTCCAGGGAGTCTCACTTCGTTCATCAATGTCGTGAAGGCCGAGGCGGTCAATATCGGCCTGATTCTCGGGATCAGCGTGCGGGAAGATTTCGAATGGAAACCAATGTCGCAGCTGTCTGCGTTCCTGAGTCTCATTGGCCTCAGCCTTGGCGACCGTAAAGTGCGTTACATCGACGGCAAGAAGATCTATTCGTACGGCCTTGATTCCGATTCCCTCGCTCGCATCCAGGCGTATAGCGATCACTACCGTGGCGGTTTCAAGAAAGCCCATGGGGCGCTGGATAGCGACACGGGGAATTGGGATTTGGTCGTGACGGATGGCGAGATCCATCCGGTCAAACGGATCCGTAAGATCGCCCCAGATAACCGCGTATCTGGATAGTTGGATAGATAACTGTTTTTTGTTATTTGTTATACGCGCGAGTTATCTGCGGCCCGGAGGATGGGCTCCGGGCTGTTCCCCACGCCGGGCCTATTTAAGCTAATGATCTGGCTTAAGAAGTCCAGTAAAAACAATGGGTTAAGGCGTGATTACGCGGCGGTGACGTGAAAACTGTCACTGTTGCTCAGTGATTCCCGGGCTAGAGTAAGAGAAATGTGATCAATGCTGCTCTTGTTGTCTGCCTCCGAGGTTCGCCGGACAGTAGGAGCTCCAATGACATCAGGAGCCCCGATCATGACCAACCCCAAGGCCGTCGCAACCCCGAACGCTAAAGACGCCAGCGCTAACAAGGCAACTGGTGGGCAGGAGAAATCGGCAGCGGGTGCCGTGGCGGCGGACGCTATTGCGCCGAAGCCGGAGGCTGTGAAACCCGAGGTCCCGAAACAGGAAGTCCCGCAGGGCAAGAAGGATGGCAGTACGGCTGACGCCGAGTGGTTGCAGATGATCGCTGCCAAGCAAGATAAAGACGCAGCAGCGCCGACCAAGATGGTGGTGGCGACGGAAATCTACAAGCGCATGAGCAGCGTGAAGGGTGTCACCCGCAAGGACATCATTCAGAAGTTCATCGAAGAGGTGAAGCTGATCAAGGCTGGAGCGAGCACCTACTATCAGATGTTCAAGGCGAAGAATGGATTGCTATCCAAAAAGTAACGTTGTTGCGCCGAAAAAACAAAGATGACTCCCATGGTGGAGTCTTTTTTTTCGTCACGACCGATCAGCGCGACGACGTACGATTTGCTCTCGATCGAATTTTGATCGCCAGAGCGCGCTACGACCTTGCCTCTAAAGTGGTAGGTCGAAGAATCCAACGATACTATCGGCGAATAACGATTTAATCTCGTCTAGTGGCAGTTCTGCCTGCTGGGGGCCCGCTGCAAAACACGCAACATGATAGGGGGAAAAGTGAATTACCAGGGAGTTATCTGAGAAGGAAAATGCTTCAAAGTCCGACCAACTCTCTGTTCCTCTGATAATCCAGTCTTCATCAGGGGAGAAAGACTGTTCATTTTGATCGTCGCTGGTCCGAGGTGTCATCAATGCCTTTCGAACAAGACTTTGAATGCTGGAAAACGTCTCATCACTCTCCTTGAAAATACTCTTTATGTTTTCTATTTTAATGAGAGGATCCAGGAAAAAATTGAAAGTCTCAATGCTGTAGTTCCCATGTGCGGCTCCGGCATAATACCAGGATGATAGGTATGTGATGCTCAGGACGCGGCCTACCACCCTTTGTTGCATTATGTCGCCAGAATAGGTGTTCGTTCGGCGGAAGCGCGGTTGAGACCAGTGATAGGACGCTGGATCTTGTTCTAATTTTTGGCGACGAAATGCCTGAGTTCGCTCCACAAAATAAGATTCGATCAACGTGGACACCTCTCTCAGTTGTGTGTACTCTTTAGATGAGTATCTTGGTAGCCAGTATTCGATTTCAAATCCGGGTTGTCCATCCCATCTTTCCTGAAAGCGCTCCTTAGACATGACAATATCTTGGGAAACTTCCGTTGATTGCTCTTTCCCGATTTCGGCCAGCTGAATATTAATAGATTGAAGGAGATTTTCTTCAAAATTTGGGTCGCTGGCGGAGATATGCTGGATGTCGCTAAGGGGTGGGTGAAGTGATATGCCGTCATCTAAGAGAATAGGTATTGCATAGACGTCGGTTCTTAGTTTTTCCTCTAAGTAGCTGATTGCAATCTTAATCTCCCGTTGCACGTAGCCGCGTCGGTCGATGGACGAACCGGATATGACGAGTAGGACTATATCCGATTGCCGCAACGCCTTTCTGATCTCAAAGTCCCATTGCTGGCCAGGTCGTAGCTTCTCTTTGTCGAACCATATATTCAATCCCTTTTCGCGAAGTCGATCATATATTGCGCGAACGCGCTGAAGGTCAGGGCTGCCGTAGCTCAAAAAAATCTGATGATCGCTCATATTAATTGATTTTGGTTAGTGCATTAAGGTGTGCCTGATGAGCTATATTCCCAGAAATTTCCGAGCGTCTGGGGTGAGGCGTTTTAGGTCAATGTGTAGTTCATCAACATAAAGTTTGCGTAATACCTTGTACTCCATCTCATTGAGATCATTCTCAATCTCTGAGAGGTTGCTACATATGTCGTAGGCAGCGAGATAGCCGTCCTTCTTTGCGGAGATTACCTGTCCGAGGCTTGCTAGCCCAAGTCGTCGACTGATGAGTTCTTTTATAGAGCCGAGGGCAAGCATCTCGTCCCGAATACGCTGACGTTGGGTGGGTGACAGGGACAGGGCATAGCCTGTGCCGTTCCTCGCAAGATTTAATCCCAAAAACTCAACCGCTTCATCGGGAGCGTGGATAGATGACTTGGAGCCTGGGCCGATCTCCGGAATTTCCAGCGACAGTTCAGAAAGCCATTGCTTGCACTGCCGTGCTATTTCATGGCATTCGTCTTCGGTCTTACCTAAGAAGAGCAGATCATCGGCATATCGGACGGCTTGCCACCCGTTGCTCACGATTTTCGCATCAAAGCCGATTAATATTGCGTTTGCAAAGAAAGGGGATAGTGGCATACCTTGCCGGACGCCTAGGCCATCCCGTATGCCGAGCCGCCGAATGCGCCTCTCGTTACCACGAGACGTAGGGGCAATCTCGCAACCGATAATCTCTGTAAGTATCGGATGCAGCGACGTTTCTTTGACGAGCGAGCGTATTGCATGTGTCAGGCGATCCCTGGGAATACGGTCAAAGAACGACGTGATGTCAGTTTTGAACGCCCACGGATATGTCGAGCGCAGAGAGATTGCAGCCTCAGCGGCCATTTTTACTGACCGATGCTGAATGAATCCGTAGCTAATTTTGTTGGCGATTATTTTCCCGTACTTTTTAGCGAGAAAACTTAGGAGAGCCCTTTGGACAAGGCGATCCCGAACCGTGGGAACACAAATCAGACGGTCCTTGCCGTTCGGTTTCGGTATTAGGGAGGGGGAGAGTGGCGAGAGCTTGAAAGAACGTTGGCGGATCTCTTTGCTCAGCCGAGAAAGATTTGCCTTAGCATCTCGCTCGAAGTCGTTGATTGAGATGCCGTCCACCCCCGCAGTATTGCGTGAGCTGGGTTTCGTTCGTCTGTAGAGTCTCTGCCAAGTGTCATCGAGAGATTCCCTGGAGAGAACTTGATAGTAGGCGCTAGTGGTCATTTCCAGGTTTCGCGCCGAGGTTGATTTCCCCGACTCGACGCGTATGAGAGCCCTGCCGGCGAACGCCTAGCACTGCGCCTCATGCGAGGCTTGGGTGCCGCTGATTCCGCCGGTGACGCGCCCGCGATCACTCGCGTTTGCGCCAGTTTGCCGCTTGGTCACGTGCAGCGCAACCCGCAGAGATGCCTGAAGGTCGACGCACATTCCCGCGTCGCCGAAAATGCGAATACGTCCCATTTCGATCGCTCCGGTTCCATCAAAACTCGTGAAGATCGCGGCAGCGGCGAGCCAACCGGCGCAAACCAAGCGCGAGAATCGACCCCGGCGCGGCGAAGTGGCGTGCCCGCGTCCCGGCGTTGTCCGCGCGCCCGCTTCCCTGCCTCCGGGCGGCCCTGCACGTTTCTTACTCGCCTTCCCAACAATATTCGGGGAAGAAGGCGAATCCATCGACCGGCCGGCGAACGCCTTGCACTGCGCCTCATGCGAGGCTTGGGTGCCGCTGATTCCGCCGGTGACGCGCCCGCGATCACTCGCGTTTGCGCCTGTTGGCCGCTTGGTCACGTGCAGCGCAACCCGCAGAGATGCCTGAAGGGCGCTACGTACACGATGGATAGTATCATGTGGCGAATACAGTCCCAGATTTAGTGTTGTAAAGCTGATACAGCACAAACATAAATAGTGGCGTATAAGGCATTTGTTGGGTTGGCAGAGGGGGCGATTCTGCTGCGGTTCGTCTTCATTGGCCGGCCTCGTCCATACATCCGGACTAAATTTTGCGGTGTTAACGTCGACATCTGGAGCAGTTGAGCTCCGGTGGGGGCTTCTCCCTAGATATCAAACGAATGACAGTCAGTAAGACTTGGGCGTATCTCCATGAATTTGGTCCAGAACGAACTACTGCCTGGGCGATACGTCAGGAGCGCGCAAAGTATGGGGGCAAGCCGTTAGGCAAAACCTATTGGAGCAACCACAAGCCAGGGCAGAGGAAGCCTGTAAAGCAAGTTCAGACGGCGGAGGCGACGTTCTTCGCCTACATCAACGCCTCGGATGCAGAGGGCGGCGGCGGAGAGTCCCTTTCCCATCGGTTGTTGAAGGAGGCAATAGCTGGGTTATCAGGCACGAGACTCAAGTTGGGGTCTCATGGCGAACATGACATCACCATAACGCATGGCGAGACAGAGAAAGCCATCGCTACGGAAGATGCGACGTTTTACGCGGATGTGTTCTTGCAATTTACTTCGACGAGTTCGATAGGGCTTCGATGGTCGGGCGAAGTATTCATCGAGGTCAAGCACACGCACGCCGTGCCAGTGGACAAACAGAGGGCACTTCAGCGACTCCGCGTCCCAGTCGTCGAGGTGCCATTGCTGGCAACGTTCGAGTACCCGTACAACGACGAGGACACTTCCGATCCACGCGAACTTGCACATGTGGAGCGGATCCGGAACATGCTTCAAAAGGGGTTTCTTATGGGGCAGGTTATCAGCGACGCCCGCTCCGCCGAGTTCTTAGAGCAAGAGGTATCTCGTTTGCAGAAGGAACTGCAAGAGGCTCGCACGGGTTGGGATAGTGCCAAGCGTGCCGGCGCTGAATCGCAGAGTCGATTGCAGGCCACCGTTGCCCGGGCTGTTGAGCTTGAGAGGCTGAACACCAACTCGGCGCAGCGCATGGAAGTCATTGCCAGCAGTGCTGAGACGGGCCAACGAGATCTAGAAACTGAGAGGGCACGATCTCGTGCTTTGAAGGATGAACTGCTGAAAGCGAAGGCTATTGTTGCTGCCCAGGAGAAGAAGATACACGGGCATTACTGGATTGTTGGCCTTGGGTTTTGCTGCCTTCTCGGCCTGGGTTCCGTTGTCGGTTACCGGCAGCTTGTCGCAGGACGGCCAACTGGTCAAACGATCCCTACAGAGTCGATCGAGGTCTCTCCGGCCCCGCAGCCCCCCTCTATGGCTGCGAAGGGTGAGAAGCGAGACACTGCGCCGAATCAGCGGCGCAGGGCAAGGCAGGCTTCCGCGATGGACCGTACCGAAATGGACCATTTTCCCCGGTAGAAAATTATAATTGAGATGATCCGATCAGCCATGAGTACATCAATCGACGATATAACTCAGCAACAAAGACCGCACAACAAGCTGAGTACACCGCTTGGGAGGTTTATTGATGGTCTAACGTATAAGAAGATCGCGATATGTGTGATATTTTTTATTGTCACGTCCGCTGGCTATTTCTGGGTGGCCGCCGGTGGACCAAATGGCCTTGATAAAAAAGCGGGGGACAGTTTTCTTGAGTGCTTATATTTCAGCATCATCACATTTACTACGGTAGGATATGGGGATCTCACTCCAATCGGTTGGGGGCGATTGATCGCTGGAGTGGAGGTTATGGGAGGGCTTTGCTTGACCGCGCTCCTTATCGGGAAGATTGCTTCCGAGCGGCAAAGCGCTTTACTTTTGCTTATTTATACAAGTGATCAGCAGCGAAGAGTTTCCGGTTTCTCAAATGACTTGGGGCAACTCGCGGAGTCACTGAAGTCGGATAAAGCATCAAAGGAATCCGTCGAAAAATGCCTAACCCTGACGGAGGGGCTCCAAGCCTATCTGATATTCCAGTCTCACCAAGGACGGCTAGCTGATTTTGGAAATGGGAGTGCGTTGAGGCAACTTTACAGGATGATGCATGCGTTTCTATCCTCTCTTTTAGACGTTCTTAATACATCAGTGCTCGATCCAAAATTGGAAGTTGGTCTTCTAAAATCTGCTCGTCGCATTGGGCGTCTTGCAAGCATTATGGAAAGCTTTCATATGAGCGATGGCAGCGCACGGGCGACGATCGGTCTGATTCGGGCGAAGCTAGGAAAAATAGATTCATGGGAAAGGGGGGCGGTAACCCCGAGGCGGCTAGAGCAAGTGTACGCACTTGTTCCGCCGAAGCCATGGCCTAGACATTTCCATAAGGCAGCATCAGCCAAGATTGGTATCAGTAATTCACTTTTTCGGAACTGCATGAGCGAATTAATCAAGCAGGGACGAATATAGAGTGGTCTTCTGCGACGTCGGTGTCAGCGGGGTCTCAGGATCAGACGCTATATCGTTAGCTTTTCGCGGACGCAGGTGGGGCCGAAACTGGCATCTCGTCGAGACACGCAAAGAATGTGGGGGAGATGGACATGCCCGGAGAATCCGCGCATAAAACCCGCATGAACAGTGGGTCTGGTCAAGCCGTTGCGGCTTGGGAAGCTAAGGTAATGGCCATTATACGACGCCCGCCATGGCTTGTTGGGGGCGGATTGTAGCATGGCTCGCTGCGCCGATGTCCGCGCCGGACCCGGCCTGCGGCTCTCCCGCAGTGAGCCGCCGTGCGGTGTCTTCCGTCGGCGAAATATCGGCGCACAATAGCAGCCATCCTCACAAGACGCCCCCGCCTGTGCATCCGAATCCTGCCGAACGTTTCACTGCCGAACTGTTGCCCCGCATCGTGGATCGCGTGCAGCAGCTGTCCCATGGCACGCTGCATACCGAGATCCTGCCGCCGGTGGCCTTCGATCAACCGGCGCGGCTGCGGGTCTGGGCGCCGCCGCGGGCCGAGCGTGGGCGCTATGCACATCCGCTCGCTATCACGTTGTCCTGGGATGGGCTCGAAGTCGAGAGACTGTTCGCGTCGGGCGGCAATCTGCGCTTTGCGGAATATCTGGATGCGCTGCCGGCCAAGCTCTATGCCTGGCAGGAGCCGCGTCGGATCGATCTGGGTTCGCGCACGCAGGCCGAGGCCGAGGTGCTGATCGGCGGCCTCGATTTCGAGCATCTGTTGTCGTAGCCTTATCTGACGGTGACGCGGCAAGTGGCGTGCTCCGCGGCGCCCGCAGGCACCCAGCGCAAGCCGTGGCCGTGGTGGATGGCGTTGGGCAGGCCGAGCCACGGTTCCACGCAGTAGAAGTCCGACGTCTCGCGCTCGGTCCACGTGGTCACGGCGTACCACGGCACGGAGCCGTTGCCGCCGAGCGCGAAATCGATGGTGCGCGCAGGCATTTGCAGTGCGACGGGTCCGGTGCCGTTCAGCACGTGGAAGGTGTCCTGCAGGCGTGGGTCGCTGATCGAGTAGGCGCGTTCGCCGGGCTCGGCGGCGGTCAGACTGCCATCGGGCAGCTGTCTGACGCGCAACGTGGCGGGCAGTGTGATGCGGCTCTGCGCGCGCTGGTCATGGGGCAGGGCGAAATAGAAGTGATGGCCGGCGTAGTAAGGCAGGGGCGTATCGCCGGTATTGCGGATGTGCAGTGTCACTTCGAAGCCGTCCGGTATCGCCCGATACGTTGCGGTGAATACAAACCCGAACGGATACGCCGCGTGTGTTGCCGGCGACGACCGCAGCGTCAGGCTGACCGTGGCCTGGGAAATGTCGGAAATGTCGAATGGCAGATCGCGGGCAAAACCATGCGGCGGCATATCGCGCACGACCCCTGCGCGGTCGCGCCACTTGCCGATTTGTCCGTCTACAAGGTGCCTGGCGATAAACGGAAACAGCAGCGGATTGCCGCCCCTGACCCGCGCGACGTTAGTCCAGTCGGCATCGTCGGGCCAGTAGAGGATGTCCTGCCCGCGCCGCACCCACCGTACCAGCCGGCCGCCGTGCCCCGGTGCCAGCAGCAGATAATTGTCGTCGTCTCCAATGCGGATCAGTTCCTGGTTCTGAAAGCGTTGTGTGGTCGTCATCGGCTCAAGGTTTGCAATCTCAGAAACCCGCAGCGTAGCGCAAGCGCGTGCCGCCACGATGGGGCGACGCGCATCATTTCGGCGCCGGGTCTTGCGCGGTCGTCGTGCATGGACAAGCCGTGGAGGCGGCCGCGATGTCGCGCGCGCCACTTCATCCCCAAAATCGCCCGGCCTGAATGTTGCAGCGCAAGGGCGCCATGACCGTGCTCGTGGCCCATTCCCGTGCTGAACAAGGAGTGCTCCATGTCGCAGCTGCCGCCGCTCCAGCCAGTGTCGCTGGCTTCCACCACACGCTTTTCCCATGTTCGCCCGTTCGACACCAAATTTGTCGACCAGGGTTTGCGCGACTTCTTTCTTTACCGTGACCTGGGCATTGCCGACGCCACGCAAGGCAAGCTGCTGGTACAGCTCGTCAAGGCGAACCTCCCGCCGGAGCAGGGCACGGGTTGGCATCGTCATGTGGCCGATTTCCATGTCGTGCTGATGCTAAAGGGCTGGGCGCGTTTCATGTACGAGGATCAGGAAACCCTGGTGGCCGAGGGTGATTGCGTGCATCAGCGTCCCGGCATCGTGCATTACCTGTTCGACTATTCGCCCGACATGGAGTACCTGGAGATCGTCGGGCCGGCCGACTTCAAGACGATCGATGCGCTCGCGCCGTGCGAGGTGCCGCCCGTCACGCCGTGGACAGAGACGCTGCCACAGTCCTGGCGCGACGCGGCGCTGTAGTGCATCGTCGCGCACGCCGCGCTCATGCCCGCATGTCGTCGCTCATGTGGATCGTGTCCCGCACCAGCGGATAGACCTGGGATTCCCAGCGCTTGCCGTTGAATACGCCGTAGTGGCCGACGCCGGTCTGGATGTGGTGCATGCGCATATAGGGCCGCAGGCTTGCGCACAGGTCCTGCGCGGCCATGGTCTGGCCGATGGCGCAGATGTCGTCGCGTTCGCCTTCCACGGTCAGCAATGCCGTACGGCGGATGGCGGCGGTGGTGACGCGCCGGCCGCCCACATCGAGCAGGCCCTGCGCCAGCAGGAAGCGCTGAAACACCAGGCTGACCGTTTCGAGATAGAACTCGGCGGTCAAGTCCATGGTGGCGAAGTACTCGGTGTAGAACGATTGAATCGCGTCGGCCTTGTCGTGTTCGCCGCGTGCGCGCAAGTCGTACAGGTCGCGCAAGGCTTGCTCGTGGCGTTCGCGGTTCATGCTCATGAACGCAACCAGCTGCACGAAACCCGGATAAACGCGACGCAGGCCGCCGGCGAAGCGCAGCGGCACGTAGCCGATCAGGGTGTTTTCGAACCACTCGATCGGGCGGCTGGTCGCCAGTTCGTTGACCTTGGTCGGATTCACGCGCGCGTCGATCGGTCCCGCCATCAGCGTGAGGCTCGGCGGCTGCATCGGGTCGTTGTCCTCGGCCATCAGCGATACCGCCGCCAGCGCGGCGACCGTTGGCTGGCACACGGCCACCAGATGGGTATTGCCGCCCAGCGCATGCAGGAATGTGATCAGGTGCTGCACGTATTCGTCGAAGCCGAAGCGGCCGAATACCAGGGGAATGTCGCGCGGGTTGTGCCAGTCGGTAATGTAGACGTCATGATCGCGGAGCATCGTTTCCACGGTGCCGCGCAATAGCGTGGCGAAATGGCCGGACATCGGCGCCACCAGCAGCACGCGCGGCTGCTGCGGCATGCCTTCGCGCCGAAAGCGCAAGAGCGAGCAGAACGGCGTCCGCGTGATCACCTCTTCGACTACCGGCACGGCTGCGCCGTTGATTCGCACGCTGTCGATGCCGAATGGCGGGCGATAGTGGGTGAGCCGGGCCAGCGCCAGCACTTCGCAGCCGGCGCGCAGGCTCCGCAATGACTCACTCTGGTCGGCGCGCGGCACCATGCGCTGGAATGCATCGACCAGGGTGGCCGTAATGTCCGCCAGCGAGCACGCCGGCTGCATCATGTCCGCGTAGGTCTGGTAGGCCTGGTAGAGCATGGCTCGGTCCCCTCGCATATTCGAGCCCAGTAGCCGCAATATATATGCCATCGTCATGAAAGTTGGCATGCGGCTTGCGCATTGCGTGGGCGGACACACGCAAACTGTGCAACGTGGCGTAGTCAGCGCGTGGCAAGCGGGCACGCGGCATCGCGCTGGTGCTGGCGTGCCGGTGCCACGCACCGCATGGGTGCGAACTGGTCAAACCGGTCCGCGCCGCCGATACTGCAAGCGAATGTCACGCTCCAGCGGAGCGGAGGAGGCACGATGGCCAAGACCACTCTGACCATCAGCAGCAAGACGTATTCGTCGTGGTCATTGCGCGGGTGGCTGCTGGCGCGCTTTGCCGGTCTGGAATTCGAGGAAGTGCTGGTGCCGCCCGATGATCCGGCCGCACGCGCCGAAATTCTGCTGCTGTCGCCGTCGATCCTGGTGCCCTGCCTGCGGCATCAGGGCGTTACCGTGTGGGACACGCTGGCAATTGCCGAATTCCTCAACGAGATCCGGCCGAAGGCGAAATTGCTGCCCGACGACCTGGTGGCGCGCGCGCACTGCCGCGCCATCTGCGGTGAAATGCATTCCGGTTTTGCGGCCATGCGCGCAGCGTTGCCGATGAATCTCAAGGGACATTTTCCCGGGCTGAAGGTCTGGTCGCGCGCGCAGGCCGACATCGATCGCATCACTGCCATCTGGAGCGATTGCCTGACGCGCTATGGCGGTCCATTCCTGTTCGGCAAGCATCGCACCATGGCCGACGCGATGTACGCGCCCGTGGTCACGCGCTTTGTCACCTACGGGGTCAAGCTCGATGCCCCGCTGGTGGAATTCTGCAAGACCATTCTTGCCATGCCCGAGATGCAGGAATGGATTCACGCGGCGCGCGAGGAGCCCGACGAAATCAGCGAGCTCGACGTCGAGTTCTGATGGCAGAGAGGGCAGAGAGGCGAAAGCCGGCGCGTTTCGCCCTCGGCCGACGCAGCCTCACGCCACGCGCGGCTGACGCGCCAGATAATCGGCCGCGTAGGCGAAGTACCAGCCCAGGCAATCGGGGTTGGCCATCGCGTCCGGATTGGCGATCTTGTCGGCCGAGTGGCCGAGCAGCAGCTTCTTGATCGGCACCTCCATCTTCTTGCCCGACAGCGTGCGCGGCACGGCTGGCGCCTGGACGATGTCGTTCGGCACATGGCGCGACGACAACGCTGCGCGGATGCGAGCGCGCATCGTGTCGCGCAGGGCATCGTCGAGTTGCAACCCATCGCGCAGCACGACGAACAGCGGCATGTACGACTCGCGTCCCAGGTATTCGAGATCGACCACCAGGCTGTCGAGCACCTCGGGCAATTCCTCGACCACGCGATACAGCTCGCTGGTGCCCATGCGGATGCCATGGCGATTGATCGTCGCATCGGAGCGGCCGTAGATGGTGGCGCCGCCGCGCGCCGAAATACGTATCCAGTCGCCGTGCCGCCAGGCGTTCGGATAGGTGTCGAAATAGCTGTCGCGATAGCGTTTGCCGTCGGCATCGCCCCACAGGAACAGCGGCATCGAAGGCATGGGCTGCGTGCACACCAGCTCGCCGACTTCGTCGATCAGCGCGCGGCCGCTGTCGTCGAAGGCTTCGACCTTTGCGCCCAGGCACCGGCATTGCATCTCGCCGGCGTATACCGGCAGCAGCGGGCATCCCGCCACGAACGACCCCGCGAAGTCGGTCCCGCCCGACATTGGCGCGAGCCAGACGTCTTTACGGACATGCGCGTAGATCCACGCGTAGGCCTCTTCGGGCAACGGCGAGCCGGTGGAGCCGATGCCGCGCAGGCGCGACACGTCGGCGATCCGCGCCGGTTCGATCCCGGCTTTCATGCAACCGGTGAAGAATGCTGCGCCCGCGCCGAACATCGTCACCCGGGCATCGTCGACGAATCGCCATAGCACGCCGGCGTCGGGCCAGGCCGGGTTGCCGTCATAGAGCGCGATCGTGGTGCCCAGCAGCAGCCCCGCGATTTGCGCGTTCCACATGATCCAGCCGCTGCTGCTGTACCAGTGGAACACGTCGTCGGGGCCCAGATTGTTGTGGAACGCCATGAGCTTGAGCTGCTCGATCACGATGCCGCCATGGCCGTGCACGATGGGTTTGGGCATGCCCGTGGTGCCGGACGAGTAGACGATCCACAGCGGATGGTCGAACGGCACCGGGTCGATCTGCAGCGGGACGTCGTGGGCGAGCACATCGGCCCAGCCGTGGCGCCGCACGCGGCTGCCAGTATCGACGTGGCTGCCGATGGACGGCACGATGACGATATCGGTCAGCGAAGGCAGCGCCGCGACGAGATCGGCCAGCACCGGGGCGCGGTCGTAGGCCTTGCCGCCGTAGCGATAGCCATCGACGGCGATCAGCACCTTGGGTTCGATCTGACGAAAGCGATCGATGACCGCCACCTGACCCATGTCGGGCGCGCAGCCGGACCACACCGCGCCGATGCTCGCGGCGGCCAGGAACGCCACGACCGTGGCGGGAATATTGGGCAGGTAGCCCGCCACGCGATCGCCGCGCGCCACGCCCATCTGACGCAGCGCGTGCGCCATCGACGCCACCTGCTTTTCGAGCGTCTCCCAGCTGATATCGGCAAGTTCCACGGCCTCGCCCGCGTGGCGGATCGCGGTGCGGCGCCGCTGCGCGCCGCTGCCGGCGTGGCGGAAGACCTGCTGGACGTAGTTCAGTGTCGCGCCGTCGAACCAGCGTGCGCCGGGCATGATGCGACGATCGAGGACGCTGCGGGCCGGTGTGTCGAAGCGGACGTCGAAATAATCGACGACGTTCTGCCAGAACGCTTCAAGGTCGGTGACGGACCAGTTCCACAGGCTGGCGTAGTCGGGGAAATCGAGCGAGCGCTCGCGGCGCAGCCACGCCATGAACGCGGCGATCCGGCTGCTGTCGGCAAAGGCGGCCGACGGCGTCCACATCGGCGCGCCGCCGGTTGCTGGTGCAACGGTCATCTTGTCTCCTCCGCGGCCCGTCTGCGCGGGCCATGAGAGTGATGGGAAGTCCGCAGATGATAGCGGAGCGCCGCTTTACTTGCCGGCTTCGAACAGCGATCCCCAGATTTCGTCGACGCGGGCCTTGACGGCCGGGTCCATGCGGATCGGCGTGCCCCATTCGCGGGTGGTTTCGCCGGGCCACTTGTCGGTCGCATCGATGCCCATCTTCGACCCCAGCCCCGACACCGGCGAGGCAAAGTCGAGATAGTCGATCGGGGTGTTGTCGACCATCACCGTGTCGCGGCTGGGATCGACGCGCGTCGTAATGGCCCAGATCACTTCCTTCCAGTCGCGCACGTCGATGTCGTCGTCCACGACGATGATGAACTTGGTGTACATGAACTGGCGCAGGAAACTCCAGACGCCAAACATCACGCGCTTGGCATGGCCGGCGTACTGCTTCTTCATGCGCACCACGGCCATCCGATAGCTGCATCCTTCGGGCGGCAGATAGAAATCGGTGATTTCCGGAAACTGCTTCTGCAGCAGCGGCACGAACACCTCGTTCAGCGCCACGCCGAGCACCGCCGGCTCGTCGGGCGGCTTGCCGGTGTAGGTAGAGTGGTAGATCGGATCGCGGCGCATGGTGATGCGCTCGATCGTGAAGACCGGAAACCAGTCCTGCTCGTTGTAATAGCCGGTGTGATCGCCATACGGACCTTCCAGCGCGTGTTGGTAGCCGGACGGATGGTCGGGATCAGGCTGGATGTGGCCTTCGAGAACGAACTCGGCCGAGGCCGGCACCGACAGTTCGGACAACGTTGGCGTGAGGCAGCCGGCCAAAGCCGTGCGGCTGCCGCGCAGCAGTCCGGCGAACTGATATTCGGACAGCGTATCGGGCACGGGCGTGACCGCGCCGAGGATGGTGGCGGGATCGGCGCCCAGCGCCACGGCGATCGGAAACGGCTTGCCTGGATTGGCCAGCGCGTGCTCGCGAAAATCGAGCGCGCCGCCGCGGTGCGCCAGCCAGCGCATGATGACCTGGTTGCGGCTGATCACCTGCTGCCGGTAAATGCCGAGGTTCTGCCGTTTCTTGTGCGGCCCCTTGGTGACCACCAGGCCCCAGGTGATCAGCGGTGCGGCGTCGCCGGGCCAGCAGGTCTGGATCGGCAGGCGGCCCAGGTCGACATCGTTGCCTTCCCAGACGATCTCCTGGCACGGCGGGCTGCTGACACGCTTGGGCGCCATGTCCCAGACCGATTTGGCCAGTGTGAACAGCTTGCCCGCCTCGCGCAGCCCGCGCGGCGGCTCGGGTTCCTTGAGCGCCGAAAGCACGCGGCCGATGTCGCGCAGGTCTTCCAGCGAGGAGGCGCCCATGCCTTGCGCCACCCTCTGTGTTGCGCCGAACAGATTTGCCAGAACCGGCACTTTATATATATCGCCATTGTCGTGGCGCGGCCGTTCGAACAGCACGGCGGGGCCTTCGTCGCGCAGCAGGCGGTCGCAAATCTCGGTCATCTCGAGGTTGGGCGACACGGCGGCGCTCACGCGTTTGAGATCGCCGCGCTGCTCGAGTTGACTGATGAAATCGCGCAAGTCTTTGTATTGCATGGTGAATTCGGTTCGGAATGCGGCGTCGCGCCAATCCGGCGGGACGGCGGCGGAGTGTGTGACGATACACACGCCACCTCAATGGCGCAAAAAAATCGCGTGCGGGATGGTGACGAAATTGTAAGTAAATTGCGAGATCACGGGATCGGATCGATGGCCGTGAGGCTAGGTGGGGCTTGCGATTCGAGGTCGTACGACAAGCCCCCGACGTCGTAAAAAGCGTTGTTACATATTTCTGAAAGTAGTGATTATTTGTTTTCTTATGCTTGACGGGTTATAAAAGCGTTCCTACAATCCGGTCTGCTCTGTGAAGTGTTGCGTCGCAACATAGCTTCGTGCCCGATGTCAAGAGGGTGAAGCGAAAAAAGCGACGTCAGCAAACTTCCATTCGATTGTCACCAAGCGGTGCCCGGCAGGCGCCCGGTGCGCAGTCACCTGGCGGGATGCCAGGGTCGTAGAGTCTTAAGTGGCAGGGTGCGGCTCCCCAAGCTCGTACCCTGTTTCTCGTTGGGCGCATGGGGAGCGCCCGCCAACAGATGCTGGACACCCCTGCTAGGTGGCGCAGCATCCTTACTTGAGTACGTTGAGATCGGGCACGCGCTGTATTGTGGCGCGCGCAGCGGGCAGCGGATGGAGGTAAGCATGAGCGGTTGGAAAACCCTTCATCTTCCCGGCATCGGGCGGGCATTGCAGGTCCGCTTCAGACAGCCGGTTCCCGGTGTGAGCCGCGCACTTCAGGTGCGACTGGCCCATCCGGTGGCAGGTCGCGCCTTGTTGCGCGGCGGCCGAACAACCTTGAAGTACGCCCTGAACAGTCTCGGGGTGCTTTCCGTGGCTGCCGCAGTCACGTTGACCGTGAGCCAGCAATGGCGGACGTCCCTCGCCGGTGCGCTGGCGGGCAAGGAAGCGCCTGCCGTGCTGGTGGACGCCGCCGTCAGCCAGGCGCCAGCGCAGGTCACCGTGCCGGCGATGTCGGCCGATGTGGCCGCTGCCCGCCTGGTAGTCGCAGGCACTGGCGTGAAGGGCTTGCCGACGGTGTCGGGCGTGGACGAATGGAGCCAGACCGCTGCAGGCAAGGTTCCGTCGGTGGCCCATCTGGCTGCGCAGATCCCGCTGCAGCGCGTGGCGTTGGATGCGCGCAGCAGCTCGGCATTGGGCTCTGCCCGTGAGCAGGCCGCCGTGGCCGACTACATCGCCCGCAAGTACCGCGTGGCAACGCAGGCGACCGCGCAACTGGTGAAGGCCGCCTACATGACCGGGCGCGAAGTCGGGATCGATCCGCTGCTGATCCTGGGAGTGATCGCAATCGAGTCCAGCTTCAATCCGTACGCCGAAAGCGGCGTCGGTGCGCAGGGCCTGATGCAGGTCATGACCAAGGTCCACCAGGACAAGTACGAAGCCGTGGGCGGCGTGGCCGCCGCGCTGAATCCGTACGCCAACATCAAGATCGGCGCGCTGGTGCTCAAGGATTGCATCGCCCGCGCCGGTTCGATTGAAGGCGGGCTGAAGTACTACGTCGGCGCCACGACCAACACCGACGGTGGCTATGGTGCCAAGGTTCTGGCCGAACGCGCTCGACTGCGCGCGCTGTTGGGATTGCCCACCACCGAAGCCGCCAAGGCGTCGGCCGATGCCAAGACGCAGGCCGAGCATCATCAGAATGGCGGCGAAAAGCTCGAGGCCGCCGGCAATACCGCCCAGGCCGCCTGATCGTCGGCCGGACGCTCCGGCGTCCTGCGCTGCGGCTGGTCCGCGTCGCAAAAAAGAATGGCACCCCGCGGGGTGCCATTTTCATTGCTTCGGGCTGTCCGACTCAGCGCAGGAAATGATGCAGGCGCTGCATCGCTTCCTCGATATTCGCCATGGACGTCGCGTACGAAATTCGGATGTAGTCGTTGGCCGTATGCGGGCCGAAATCGGTCCCCGGCACCATGACCACGCCCGCGTCGTGCAGGATCGCCTGCGTCAGCCGATCGGCGTCGCCAGCGGCGGGATGGTTCACATGCCGGCAGTCGGCATAGACATAGAACGCGCCATCGGGCTTGACCGGCACACGCAGGCCCAGCGCTTCCAGCGCCGGCAGGATCGCGTCGCGGCGGCGATGGAATTCCTCCTTGCGCGCATCATAGATCGCCAGCGCCTCGGGCGAGAAACACGCCACGGCGGCATGCTGTGCCACCGCAGACGCGCAGATGAACAGGTTTTGCGCCACCTTTTCGAATGCCGATACGAGTGAATCGGGCACGACCAGCCATCCCAGGCGCCATCCCGTCATATTGAAATACTTCGAGAAGCTGTTGACCGTGATGACGTCGTCGTCCAGCGCCAGCGCGGAAACCGGCGGTCCGTCGTACGACAGGCCCTGGTAGATTTCGTCGACGATGGCAAAACCACGGCGCGCGCGCACTTCGGCGAGGATGGCTTTGAGTTCGTCAGGCAGGATCGACGTGCCGGTGGGGTTGGACGGCGACGCCAGCAGTACGCCGCGCGTCCGGGCGCCCCAATGAGACGCCACCTGCGCGGCGGTCAGCTGAAACCGCTCTGCCGGGCCGCTCGGGATCATTTTGGCGTGGCCGTCGAAGGCGGCGACAAAATGGCGGTTGCAGGGGTAGCTCGGATCCGGCATCAACACTTCCGCGCCGATTTCCACCAGGACGGCGCACGCCAGCAACAGCGCGCCCGAAGCGCCCGCCGTGACGATTACGCGTCGCGCGGGAATATCGAGCCCATAGGCGGTTTTATAGTGGCCGGCAATAGCTTCGCGCAGCGCATGGATGCCCAGCGCGCCGGTGTACTGCGTGACGCCGCGCCGCATGGCGGCCTCGGCCGCGTGGATGACCGGCGGCGCCGCCGTGAAATCGGGCTCGCCGATTCCCATGTGGATGATGTGCCGGCCGGCGCGCTCCAGCTCTGCCGCCTGCTTGGCCAGTTCCATGACATGGAACGCTTCGATGTTGGCCAACCGGGAGGCGGTGGCGATGTGCTGGGAGTTCATGGCGATGGGGGCGAACGGCCTCAAATGGATGCTTGCGCGCGGCAGCATCGGAAGCGGATTCAATAAAAACACCCGCCAGGGCGGGTGTTGTTGCCGGCGCAGGCATCATCGAACGCCGTGCGCCGAAATGCAACAGCTGTTCGAAAGTGCGATCAGCGGCGCGCTGCCACTTCCGGTGCCCGCACCTGGGCGGCCAGCTTGTCCAGCACGCCGTTGACATACTTGTAGCCTTCGACCCCGCCGAAGGTTTTGGTCAGCTCGACGGCCTCGTTGATCACGACCTTGTAGGGGATGTCCAGGCAGTGCACGAGTTCGTAGCTGCCGACCAGCAGCGCAGCGCGCTCCACAGGCGACAGTTCTTCGACCGTGCGGTCCAGGAACGGTGCGAAGGCTGCCGTCAGGCGCTCTTCCTCGCGCACGGCGCCATTGAGCAGCGCGTCGAAGTGCTCGACGTCCGCCTTGTTGAAGCCCTGGGCATCATGCAGATGCGCTTGAATTGCACCGATGTCGTGGCGATTCAGCAGCCACTGATACAGGCCCTGGAGCGCCAGTTCGCGGGACCGGCGGCGCGCGCTCTTGGGCGGCGCCTTCGGTTCGGGGCGCGGCTTGGCGCCAGCGGGCTTGCCGGCCATGTCGCCGTTGTCGCCCTTGTCGCCGATGTCGGACGGGTTACTCATCATCTTCCTCGTCGTT
Organism: Cupriavidus pauculus; assembly: GCF_008801835.1. Taxonomy (GTDB): domain Bacteria; phylum Pseudomonadota; class Gammaproteobacteria; order Burkholderiales; family Burkholderiaceae; genus Cupriavidus; species Cupriavidus pauculus. The sequence goes on from NZ_VZOW01000038.1 coordinate 18,708, forward strand.
GCTTTCGTTTTCGCGCAGCGAATCGAGCGCCACGACCAGGTTGGCCATCTCCACGGCGGTGCGGGCGCAGTCGCGGCCCTTTTCTCGCGTGCGGGCATGCGCTTGCGCGTCGGTGTCGACGGTCAGGATGCCATTGGCGATCGGCACGTTGAAATCCAGGCCCACGCGGGTGATGCCGGCGCCCGATTCGTTCGAAACCAGCTCGAAGTGATAGGTTTCGCCGCGCACCACGGCGCCCAGCGCCACCAGCGCGTCGAACTGGCCGCTTTCGGCCATCTTCTGCAGGGCAAGCGGCACTTCGAGCGCGCCCGGCACGGTCACCAGCAGCGTGTCTTCGCCTTCGACGCCAAGTTTTTCCAGCTCCGCCAGGCACGCTTCGCGCAGCTCGTCGCAGACGGGCTCGTTAAAGCGGGCCTGCACAATGCCAATACGCAGGCCTTCACCGTCGAGGTTGCTCTCGTAGAAGCCGTGATCCATTGTCAGTTCTCCATTCATTCGGTCGGGCATCGGCGCGGATGGCCGATGTCCTGTGATTCAGTGTGATTCGATGCGGCCCGCGGGGCCACTCAGTTGCAGCCCGGCTCGCCGCTCATGGGCTGGCAGCCGACGATTTCCAGGTCATAGCCGGTCATGCTCGGCATTTTCTGCGGCGAGCCCAGCACGCGCATCCTGCCGACGCCCACGTCGCGCAGAATCTGCGCACCGACGCCGTAGATGCGCAGATCGGGCTTGCGGCGCGGCCGATTCTGCGGCGCGTCCAGCGCGGCGAACTGCGTGAACAGCTCGTCGGGCGAATCGCCGCAATTCAGCAGCACCATCACGCCTTGCTCGCTGCCGTGCAGCACTTCCAGCGCGGCCGGCACGCTCCACGAATGCGTGGTCCGGCCGGATTCGAGCACGTCCAGCACCGACAGCGGTTCATGCACGCGCACCAGCGTATCGCGCTCCGGATGCGGCTGGCCCTTGACCAGCGCCAGATGCGCGCGGCCCGACGGCTTGTCGCGATACATCACGCCGCGGAACGTGCCCCAGGGCGTTTGCATGTCGCGTTCGCCCATGCGTTCGATGATGCTTTCCGTGCGGCTACGATAGTGGATCAGGTCGGCGATGGTGCCGATCTTGAGGTCGTGTTCGCGAGCGAATTCGATCAGGTCCGGCAGGCGCGCCATCGTGCCGTCGTCCTTCATGATTTCGCAGATCACCGCGGCGGGCGTCAGGCCGGCCAGGGCGCCGAGGTCGCAGCCGGCCTCGGTATGGCCGGCACGAATCAGCACGCCGCCGGGTTGGGCCGTCAGCGGGAAAATGTGGCCGGGCTGCACCAGATCGGTGGCACGCGCGTCCTTGGCAACCGCGGCCTGGACGGTGCGCGCGCGGTCCGCCGCGGAAATGCCGGTCGTCACGCCTTCGGCCGCTTCGATCGACACCGTGAAGTTGGTGCCATGCACGGTACCGTTGCGCGACACCATCGGATACAGCTCCAACTGGCGGCAGCGTTCCGCGGTCAGCGTCAGGCAGATCAGGCCGCGCCCGTACTTGGCCATGAAGTTGATGGCTTCAGGCGTCACGAAATCGGCCGCCAGGACCAGGTCGCCTTCGTTTTCGCGATCTTCCTCATCTACGAGGATGACCATGCGGCCGGCACGAATGTCGGCAATGATGTCTTCGGTACGGGCGATAGTCATGGCTGGGGCGACGTCTGAATAACGGGCGGGTGCGAGGGTGCCGATGGTGTCAGCGGCGGGGCAGGGCGGCGCAGATGCTTTGAGGCCGACGAAATCAAGGCCGCTATTGTACGCCATGCCGCTCCGCGATGCCCCGGTTCGCGGCGCCAATCGAAGCGCCGATCCGCAGCCACGGGTTGGCCCGGGTTGCACGGAAGTGCGTAAAGCGGCATATCGGAAGACACCTTTTTGGCCGGCAAACAGGAGACATCGCATGACACCACCGCTGCAGGGCATCCGCATCGTCGAATTCGAAGGAATCGGCCCGGGGCCACTGGCCGGCAGGATGCTGGCGGACATGGGAGCGGAGGTTGTGGTCGTCGCCCGTCGCCAGCGCGTGGCCGTGGCCGAGCAACTGGGCGGCGCAAAGGCGAGCCCGCTGCGGCGGGGCAAAGCCATCGTGCCGCTCGACCTCAAGCAGCCGGGCGATCTGGCCCAAGCCATGGATCTGGTAGCCAGCGCGGCGGGACTGATCGAGGGCAATCGACCCGGCGTGATGGAGCGACTGGGCCTGGGGCCCGCCGACTGCGCGCTGCGCAATCCCGCGCTGGTCTATGGCCGGATGACCGGCTGGGGCCAAAGTGGGCCACTGGCCCAGGCGGCCGGGCACGACCTCAACTATGTCGCGTTGACCGGCATGTTGTCACTGGCGGCGCGTCCGGGCCAGACGCCAATGATTCCGCCGACGGTGGTCGGCGATGCCGGCGGCGCACTGGGGCTGGCCTTCGGCATGGTCTGCGCGATGCTGGACGCGCGCGCCACTGGCCGCGGGCGCGTGGTGGATGGCGCGATCGTCGATATGGTCGCCATGCTGGGCAGCATCGCGTTGTGGGTGCGAAACAATGGCCAACTGGACGGCCCGGCGCCGAGTCCCTTCCATCAATCGCCGTTCTACGACGTATATGAGTGCGCCGATGGTGGATTCATCACGATCGGCGCGCTGGAGCCACAGTTCTACGCGTTACTGCTGCAGAAGCTGGGCATGACGGACGTGGATCCCGCCACGCAGTACGACGCCGGCTCGTGGCCGGCGCTGAAGCAGCGTTTCAAGACATTATTCCGCAGCCAGCCGCGCGCGCACTGGGACGCCTTGCTGGGCGGCACCGATGTCTGCTACGCGCCAGTGCTCAGCATTGCCGAAGCCGCGGCGCATCCGCACAACGCAGCGCGGGGATTGTTTGTCCAAAATGGCGACGGCACGCTTGATGTGGCAGGCGCCCCGCGATTTGTCCCGCTGGACCGTTAGCTTTTCCGGCCGACGGCAAGCGGCCGCTCAAGGTATCTGGTTTGCCGCCGAAAACAAGGATGCGGACGCGTGGCGCACGCGAGTGTGTCGCGCGCGCCGTATTTCCCAACTCGTACAAGGTAGTCCTTCATGAGTACTTCCCTCGTCAGTTCGCTGGGCGCGGCCGATGCCGGCAGTGACCCGGTGGCGCTGCTGATGCTGCGCAAGACGCTGGATCTGCAGGCCCAAGGTGTTGCACAACTGTTGCAAGGCGCGACACCTGTGGCATCGTCCGGCAGCAATCCGCCGCATCTGGGCAACACCATCGACATCAAGGTGTAACGCCTCTGAAAGCGCCGGCGGTCTTCGGTGTGCCTGCCGAAGGCCGCTTGCCCGGCGGCGCCTTGACAGCAAGGAACGGGCAACGGCCGCAGGTCCTCCCGACGATTTCGGTCCTGGTCGTGCTTTGCCTCAGGCTTGACGCCTCAGCTCAACGGCCACGCATGCTCAGCCGTTGTGTTGCGCGCCGGATGCCGAGAGCATCCGCTCCACATAGCGTGCAATCAGATCGATTTCCAGATTCACGCGCTTGCCCGCCGACAGCTCGTTGAGCGTGGTGACCTCCACCGTGTGCGGAATCAGGTTGATCGAGAATTCGCAACCCTCGGCCGAATCGCTGACATTGTTGACGGTCAGCGATACACCGTTGACCACCACAGAGCCCTTGTAGGCGAGGTAGCGGCCAAGCTCGCGCGGCGCGCGGATGCGCAGCTCGTGCGATTCGCCGACCGGGGCGAAGTGCACCACCTCTCCAAGGCCGTCGACATGGCCCGACACCAGATGACCGCCAAGTCGGTCCGCCAGGCGCAGTGCCTTTTCGAGGTTGACGCGGCCCGGTTGATCCAGCCCCACGGTCTTGTCCAGCGATTCGCGCGAGACATCGACTTCGAAATGGCCGGGCTCGAGCGTCACGGCTGTCATGCATGCGCCTTGGATCGCGATGCTGTCGCCGATGCCGACATCGGACAAGTCCAGATCGCCGGCCGCCACGCGCAGGCGTACCCCTGCGTTGACGTCGCCAAGCGGGGTGACCGATTCGATGCGGCCAACCGCCGCCACGATGCCAGTAAACATGTTTGCCTCTTCAAGTATGCGTAGTGCGTAGTTGTCTGGTGCCGGCTCAGTGCGTGTTATCGGCACGGCGCGCAATCAAGCGCAAATCGTCGCCGATCTGGCGCACTTCATGCCAGCGGAAGGATGCGGCGTCGTCGAGCTTGGCCAGGGGCGGGAGATTGAACATCCCTTGCGCATCGCCCAGCAGCTTCGGCGCCAGATAAATCAGCAGTTCGTCCGCGCAGCCTTCGCGAATCAGCGATCCATTGAGCTTGAAGCCCGCTTCGACGTGCAGTTCGTTGATGCCGCGTTGCCCGAGCGCCTCGAGCATGCGGCGCAGTTCGACCTTGCCATGGCGATTGGGCAGCACCACCACTTCGACACCGCGCGCTTCCAGCGCCTGCCGGCGGGCCTTGTCGTCGATGGCGCAGAACACGAGCACCGGTTTCGCGAATTCGCCAGTGTCGCGATTGAGGATCTGCGCATCGAGCGGAACTTCGAGGCGCGAATCGACGAGCACGCGTTGCGGCTGGCGCGGTGTGGAAACGGCGCGCACGGTCAGCGCCGGGTTGTCGTCGCGCACCGTACCGATGCCGGTGAGAATGGCGCAGGCGCGTGCGCGCCAGGCGTGACCATCGTCGCGCGCAGCCTGACCGGTGATCCATTGGCTGGTGCCGTCATGCAGCGCCGTGCCGCCATCCAGCGACGCAGCCACTTTCACGCGCACCCACGGCAAGCCGCGCGTCATCCGCGAAACAAAGCCGATATTCAGATCGCGTGCCTCTTTTTCCAGCAAGCCGCACCGAACATCGATACCAGCATCGCGCAGCCGCTGCAGTCCGCGACCCGACACCGCCGGGTTCGGGTCTTCCATGGCCGCCACCACGCGCGCGATGCGCGCCCGCACCAATGCGTCAGCGCATGGCGGCGTACGGCCGAAGTGGCTGCAGGGTTCGAGCGTTATGTATGCGGTGGCGCCGGCGGGATCGTGCCCGTGCGCGATGGCGTCCTTCATCGCCTGGATCTCGGCGTGATCCTGTCCGGCTGGCTGCGTGTAACCCTGACCGATGATCCGGCCATCCTTCATCAGGACACAACCGACGCGAGGATTTGGCGTGGTCGTGAACATCCCGCGCGCTGCCAGCGCGAGGGCTTGTTCCATGGCGGTGTGGTCGGAATCGGAAAACATGGCGTGCGGAATCGGGCCGAAAGAGGAAATCGGGAGTCAGGACCTGGCGTCGTCAGGCGGGGCGCGCATGGGCTGGCGTCGGGTTGTCAATCGCAGTCGGTATCCACGCCGGGTTGGCAAATCCGTATGCGCCCCTGGGCACCCAGCCGGACTTGTCGTTGTGCGTGGCCGCAGCTCACCTGAAACGTGGCGGCAAAGAAACCGCCATGCTCAGACCGTGAGTATCCCACAGCTGTCAAGTGCAGGCTTTGGCTCCCCGCGGCGCCTCCCGTACCGCGCAATGCCACGCCCAGGCATCGTTCGTTGAGCGCAACGACTGCAAACGGTGCGTCCGTGGTGTCCGCGTCTGCGTCGGGCACGCTAAGCTGCCAGCCGTGATCGAGCGCTGTGTTGTCGCCGAGCGGCTCCAACAGGACCTCCATACGCCGATTGGCTGCGGTGGAGCGCGCCAGCGCCAGCGACGCCGCAAGGCGATCCGCGGCCTGTGTGGCGATCATGGTGGCGTGCATGTCGCGCAGCATGGGCCACGCTGCTATTGCCAAGGTCAGCGCCACAGCCAGCGCGATGAGCGTTTCGGCAAGGGTGGCGCCCTGCTGCGATGAGATCGTGCGGGTCATTTCAACAGTTGGGCGGCAGCGGCAGGGGTTCACCAAGTTCGGTGGGCATGGAAAGCCACTCGCCGCTGCTACGCAGCACCAGGGTCCCGCACGCCGCATCGGGGCGCACTGGTGTGGCGCGGACTTCCACGCAATGCGACAGCGAGCGCCCCGCGCAACTGGTGGCTGTCAGCCAGTGACGCGTGGGCGCAGGGGGTGGCGGCAGCGGTTTTGGCCAGTCGCCGGCGGGCGAAGCACCGCCCGGCTCGCTTGCGTAGGTGGCGGTGAGCAAAGCGTGTCGTTCGAGCGTCAGCATCGCCGCGATCATCTCGGCGCGCGCCTGCATCCGCCAGCCCCGTTCGATGTGCCGTTGCCACGTCGGCAATGCAAGCGTCATCACGATTGCGACGATCGCAAGCGCCGCGACCAGCTCCGGTAGCGAGAATGCGAAGTGGCCCGCGCGCCGGTGGAGACGTTCCTTGCTCATGATGGTGACCGAATCAGTTCGCGCCAGCCGAGCCGGCCACGCTGCCGGTACCAGGTGGCTTGCTGGGTGAGGCGCGCGGTGTCGCCATCGATCTGCCAAAGCTCAAGCCTGAACGCGTCGCGCGATGTTTTGCCGGCCGACGTATCCGCCCCGGTCGACGTGGCCGTCGATACGACGACCGGGGCGACCTCGCCGTCGAACGGCAGACCTGTCACCGCCGGTGCAATAGCGCCGTTGGCGTCGGTGGTGATCACGGATTCTCCCGTCGCGGCATCGACCAGATAGCTGCGTTGCCGGCCGTCTGGCGTCACGGTGGTGAAGCTCAAATGAACCGGCGTGGGTCCCTGCAGCGTTTCAATGCGCTCGCCTTCATGGGGCAGCCGGAGCGTCCAGCCGTTCTCCGATGTGGCCGCGCCGGCCTGATGGGTGCGCAGGACAACGCCGTCGCCATCGGCAAGCGCATCAACCTGTGCCGGCATGCCGCGGCCGGGGCGATCGGGAATCGCGGAAAGATCTCCGCCCGAGCCGAACACCACGAGCGGGCCAGTGCCGGTTTGGATGACGACAGGTGCCTCTGCCTGGCCCGGGGCCGGCGCCTGATGGCGATGCATGCAGGTCGCGGGCGAAGCGCTGTCGTTGCGGGAGAGATGATCAAGTCCGAAGCGCCAGAGCCGGCCGGTGTCGTCCACTACATAGGCGGCCTGGGACGTCCCGTCGACATTGCCGTTCACCGTGGTGGCAAGCAGATGGGCACTGACCGCGGGCGCGCCGCAGCCCGCGTCCGGCAAGCCGATGCGCGGCACGTTGCCGGACGCGGCCCAGAACTGGGGCGAGCGGTCGAGCGGCAGCAAGGCAATGCCAGCGCGCGCACTGGTCTCCACGTCAGGGGCAAGCGCGGCCACGACGGCCCAGCGGCGCACGCCATGCTCGATCCACATCGCGGCGCGGATCGGCCCGTCGCCCGAGATCGGCAGCGCTGGCGATGCGCCGACTTCCCAGAGCAATCCCAATTGACTGGCTTCGGCGTCCGGGTCGGAAATGTCGAGCACGAAAGCCGCGCCCGGCTGGGTGAATCGAGGCGTTTCACTGGCGGGAACGCCGCAAAGCAGCAGCGTGCGCCAGGTGCCCGCGGGATCCGCATCGACACTTTCGGGCCGCGGGCAGGGCGCGGCAGGGACGGGCCCATCGGCCGACGTCAGCGATGCGGCGCCAGCCAGCATTGCGTACGGCAGGTAGGCTGCGCGTTCGTCTCCGGACAGGGCATCGAATTGATGAACCAGACCGTCGCGTGTGCCGAGCCATAGCGTCACCGGCCGCGACACATGGCGCCACCGATAATCGGCATGGCCAGGCTGCATGGGCAGCCATTGCGGCGGCAACACCAGATGAATGCGTGCGCCGCTGGCGCTGCCAAGCCGCGTATCGCGCGGCCGCAAGGATGTGTCCGTGCGGTCGCCGCGCAGCCATGCCAGACGGTTGGCGCCGTGCTCGGTTGGGTCCACGCTGTCCAGCGCCACTTTTGCCTCTGCGTCGATGGAATCCCAATGCAGTGCGCCAAGGTGCGCGCCGCCCAGATAGAGCTGCCGCGATGGCGTCTGGCGTTGATCGAGCTGGAACCCTGCCTCCCATTTCGTCAATACCGCAGACGAAGACGGTGACGCCGTGCGGAAGGCCAGCGCATGCAGTCTGCCGGTCCAGGGGAAGTCGCCGTTTGAAATGCGGTAGCCAAGCGGCAACTGGCCTGGCGGCGACGCGCAGAGCGTCACCGGGCTGATCGCCAATGCGATGGCGGTCAGGCCAAGATGGATTCGCTGGGAAATCCTCATGGTTGAAACTCCGTTTGCAATACCACGCGTACCGAAGGATCGCGACCTACACCCAACGCGACGATGCGGAAGACGGGCCATGCGTCGCGTGTGGGCGACGGAGCGTCGTCCCGCAGTTCGATCAGATAGCGGGGCAGGGTCGTGGCACCGATCACGTCGGGCGGCAACGGTGGAAGTTGTGCACCGGTAAACGTACCCAGTGCAACGCCAAGGTTGCGGCTTGCGATGCTGGCCGAGCTGCCGTCCAGCCAGGCTTGCCACGCGGCGTCCCGGCCGCTGGTGCGACACAGGCCTGCCTGTGCGCCTTCACCGCAGGCGCCAGGGGCGGGCCATACCGCGAATCGGTCGTCGTCGCCATGCGCGGCGGCAACGAGATCCGACTCGCCGTCGAGCAACGCGGCCTCCGCTGCGCGAAACGCGATCTCGCGATCCAACTGCTGGCTTGCCAATTGGCGGCCCATCATGAGAAAGAGCGTAATGGCGGCACTGATCGACGCCATCAGCAACATCAGCATGGCGACGAAGGCAATCAGGGCGGCGACTGTTTGTGGACGTGGCTTCAGCACTTGGCCTCCATGCATGGCGATGGATTGCGCAGCCGGATCGTGGTCGAGAAGACGCGACGGCGCACCGGTGAGCGAGCCGGCGGTTGGAACGACGAATCCACCGATGCGTCGCCGTCGGCCTGGGAAGGGAAAAGCTGCAGGACTGTCACGGGATAGGGCTGGGCAGTGCGGCGGTCGCCTCGCACCACCATCGAGATTTGCACGGCGCGCACGCGATGCCACGCCCCCTCGCCCAGTTCTTGCACAGTGCGAGCGGGAATAAAGCGGTCGGGGTTGCCGTCGTCGTCCATGTCCACGCCATAGCGCAATTGCATGGTTTCGACGCCGCGCACCAGCGTGCCTGCGGTGTAGGCGTTGGTCAGCACACGGTTGCCTTGCCGCGTGGGGTAGCGGCACAGCAACTGCGGCACGCCGTCGCTGGCCTTGCCGATATAGAACAGATTGGTGGCGGCGTGGTACGGCAGCGGGGCGTCATCGGCGGGCGTAGCTGTCGCGGGCAGCGCGTAGCCGCTGCAATCGCTCATCGTGCCGTCAGGCAATGTGTTATCCGTCGGCAGGCCGCTGCCGGATACGCGCACGAGCACTGCGTCGCTGGCGGCCACTCCGGAACGGGTGCACTGCATCTGCGGCTGTGATGACAACTGTCCGCAATCGTCGCGGCCTTCGATTGGCGCATCGGGCGCTGGATGTGCGGCCGACATCGACACATGGGCGGGTATCCATCCCGCCTGCCGAACGGCGTGCGCGATGATTGCAAGGGCGCGCTGCCCGCGTTCCTCTATCAGTACGCTATCGGCCGTTACCGCATAGCTATCGCGCAGCACCTGGAAAGTGGCGAGCGCCGCCACGGAGGCAATCATGGCGAGGGATATCCCCACCATTACGCTGACCAGCGCGAAGCCGCATTTGCGGCGAGCTCCGGTCATGGCGACACCCACAACGCGATGCCCGCGAGCGGTTGCTTTCCCGCGCCGATTTCTGTCGTCGTATCGGGGGACAAGCCGGCGACTGCAACACGATGGCCCGGCGTGCATCCGGCGCCGACAGTCGGCGCATCACATAGCGCAACGCGCTGCGGATCGCCACCGACCAGCGGCCACGTAGCGTCGCCCGCTTCGGCGCGTTCTGCCGCCAACTGAAGCGTTGCGGTAAGTTGCTCGTGATCGCCGGACCAGCGCAGCCAGTGGCTGCCGAGCACGGCCAGCGGCATCACGCCAAGACTGATCAGCGCGATGCAGAGCAGCGACTCGAACAACACGTGCCCCGCATGGCGAGAACGTGAGCCCAGTGAGACGGCACGGGGAAATTTGGTGGAACACATGGTGCATCGGTTCAGAGAGAACGGATGCCCACGATAGCGGCTAGCGAGGGGTTAAAACGTGTCCGTTTGTTGAGGGCTTGCGTCAGTGTGTTTCCGAATGGATATCGGATACGGCGGGCGTGTGACCGGATGCATCACGGCATCGTGCAGGTGGTCGTGTCGATAGAAGGATTGCAGACGCGTGCGCGGCCCAGCAAGCTGATTTCCACCACGCGCTGTGCTTCGGAAATGGCAAAGCCGACCGTCATCGCCATCTGGGCCTTGGTGGCCGCTGTCTGCGAATAGCCGACCGGCGAAAACGAGATCGAGCCCAGGCCCTGTGGTGTGGTCGCGACGGTGATCGACATGTCGGCAGGCGGCTGATCGGATTCGGAAATCAGCGTGTCGATGCCTTCCTCGTAAGTGCCGTTTGGCGACGCATGCTCGTTGAAGACCTGCCAGCCGTTTTTCCAGTCGCCGCCCAGTGGCGCCACGGTGACATAGCTGTTGGTGGCCGCCGCGGTGGTCCGCGCCTTTGACACCGCCGAGTTGAAACTGTTTGCCGTCGTCATCACGCGATTGCTGCGGATCAGGCCCGACATGCTGGGTACCGCGAATCCGACCAGCACCGCGCCAACCACCAGCGTGATCATCAGCTCGAGTAACGTGAAGCCGCGCATGCGGCGGGCGTGGATCGGGGGCATCGCGGTCACCAGCAATTTGCGGTTTGGGAATACGTGGTGCCGTTGGCCATGTTGTTCTTCTGGCCGTTGGTTCGCAGCACTAACGTTCCACATGTGGCGTCGGTACGCCTTGGGATGGCCTGAAGCTCGATGCATTGGCCATTGTTGGTGCCGGGACACTGGATGGCGCGGATGTCATAGTTGCTGCCGTTGCTGGCATCGCCCGAAAACGTCTGGTAACCGTTCCAGATGGTGGCATCGGTGCTCGATGTGTAGTACGTGTTGACCTGCGAGTAGTGTCGCTCGAACAGTTGCATGCTGCTCATCAACGCTGCCTTCGCTTCGGTGCGGCGTCCCTTGAGAATGAACTCCTGGTAGGACGGATAGGCGAACGCGCACAGGATGCCGATGATGGTGACCGTGGTCATCAATTCCGCGAGCGTGAAGCCGCTTTGGCGGCGTTTGATATGGCTTGTCATGGCGGCTTTCTGTCAGTTCGCAATCGTGAAGTTACGCACCTCGCGCCAGCTTGTGCGGCCCGGCCGGCTGTTGGAATCGAGCGGCGGCGAAGTGGTGGCCGCGCCAGACGTACCGAAACCGATGACCTGCGTCCGCGTCGTCTGGGGCAAGCCGCCTACCGAGTCGCGGGCGCCCACGGTGACATTGGTGATGATGATCGACGGCGCGCCAAGCAGGCCGATGGTCGACAGATAGCCCGAAATGCCGAGCGTTGGCAGGCCGGTCAGCGTGTTCAGCGCGTAGCTGCGGCTGCCCCCGGACGTGCCGCAGGTGCCCGTGGCGGTGTAGATCGAATTGAAGTAGACCAGCCCGCCCGATACCACCGCGGACGTGATCTGCCGCTCGGTGGTGTCAAGAAAATCGATCACCCAACCCGGTTTGCGTGGCGCGACATAGCCCGGCGCTGCCGCGCTGCCCGAGTACTGGATCGATTTGCCGCTGTCGTAGTAGCTCAAGGTCAGCTTGTTGAGCTTGCTGCGATCGCTGACATAGTTGGTGCCGCCGCCATCGTAGATGCCGTAGAAGGAATTTGTCTGGGCGGTGGCGGCGTTGGTGTCGGCCAGCTCGTAATATTTGCCGGTGCCGAACAGCACCATGTAGCCGGCCGGCGCATACACGACTTGCGGTTGCATCGTGATCGGCTGGCGGGCGCCTGTCGGCGAGGTGGCCACGAACATCGGCTTGCCCGGTGCGCCGCCATAGGCGGGCAGGGCGCCGCCGGCGTTGGCGTTCCAGGTGTCCGGGGTGCCGGTCAGAGTGAACTTCCACAGATTGCCCTGCAGATCGCCGGCATACGCGGCGAGCGCCGCGCCGCTGACCTGCGTGATCAAGGCGGGCGTGCTCAGGCCGTTGGCTGTGGCCGTGGTGGAAGGCGAGGGCGTAACGATCTTCCAGTAGTTGCCATTGAGCGACCATGCGGCGCCCGGCGCCTTGTCCAGCGACAGGATGAACAGCACGCTCGGTGCATTGGAATTGGCGGAGCCGTCCGGCTGATTCGAGTTCAGGCCGTTGCCGACGATCACATACCATTTGTAGAGCGGCTGGTTGCTGCTGTCATAGCCGCTAAGCAACTTTGCAAATACTGGCGTACCCATGACGTTGCCCATGTCGGCATCGTCCTTGTCGGTAAATTCCCAGATCACGTTCGAAGCGTTGAAGGCCGCGCCGCTGAGGCTGCCGACCGGATCCGTGACATCGAGCGCATACACGCCCTGCGCGCCGCCGCCGAAGCCGCCGGCGAGCACTGACTTCCAGTTGCCGCCGACCTGGACGTCCGAGACGACCGGCGTAGCGTCGACATAGGCGCGATGGTTGTACGTCGGCGAAGTCAGCTGCGTCAGGTTGTTGAACACTGCGTTGGGCACGTAGGCGAAGACCTCATCGCCGGTTGTCGCGTTGAAGCCGTGCACCATGCCGTCGTTGGCCCCGACGTAGAGCATCGGCGTGCGCGCGACGTACTTCGATAAGAAGGTGCTGTAGCCTGCGCCCGTGCGCGAAGGCGACGGCGCGCCGACATACAGCGGCCCGGAGTTGATGATGTCCCCGAACACGGTTTTGCGCCCGCGGAATACACCGCCGTTGCCCAGGCTGTCGGCTTCGAGGCTGCGATCGCCGCGCAGGTAATCGACGCGTTGCTGGCCACGGCCGTCGCTGGTGCCGGTGCCGGGATTCAGGTTCAGCGCGTCTTGCTGCGTCTTGCCGAGATTGCCCCACGCGAATGCCGTGCCCGCGCCGGTCGTGCTGCTGAGGGTGAAGATCGAGCGCGAGGAAAAGCTGCGTGCCGTCAGCTTGGCGCCGGCTTCCCAGGCCGATGTCGAGGAAATCGACACGGTGCCGTCGGGCGCCTTGGTCAATGGAAATGCATTGAGCTTGCCGTTCCACTGCTGGTCGAAGCCCGGCGTGTAGACGTAGCCGCTATCGACGATGCGGGTGCTGCTGAGCGCCACGCCGGACAGCGTGCCCGCGGAACTGGTGATCTGGGTGAACACCTGCTTGATCGCGTTGATCATCTGCGCCGGCTGGCTGGCCAGGAACCAGTTCGACGGAATGTTCGAACCGGCGGGCGCCGCTTCCCACTCGGTGTTGTTGGTCACCACGGTGCCGCCGGGGCCCAGGGTCTTGAACGGATTGCCGTCCTTGTTGCCGCCATCGGACGTCTCTTCCTTGAATCCGCCGTATTTGGCGGCCAGGAAGATCTGGCTCTGGCGTTGGGTGCTGCCGACCGTGCCGTTGCCGTTCTCGTTCACGTCGATGCCGAACGTCGTCACGCGCGCATCGGGCATGGTTGGCCGGAAGGACGACGTGTGCGCCCAGTAGGCGACGCCGGCCATGTAATAGGTGGAATTGCTGGAAGTCGGGTGATTCTTGGTGCCGAGGTTCGTGAACGACGAATCCAGCGGATTGGCGTTGCCCGCGGCAGGTGTGTTGGTTTCCAGCGCACCGACCTTGTTGGTCCAGTCGACCACGTTGAAGTTGCTCCAGCTGTCGGCGGCGCGCGCCGGATCGCCCTGGTTGGCGATGCCGTTGCCGGGGATGTAGTGATCCTGGTGAGTGTTGATATCGCCGATTGTCAGCACGTAGTTGCGTTGGCAACTGTTCAGCAGCGGATCGGTCCAGGTCGTATAGACCGGAAAGTTATCCGCGTATGCCGTGGTGATGTTGTTGATGGCTTCGGGCGTGGGGCCGTCAGGGTGGTTTTGCAGGTAGCGGATGCTCTCGTAGTACAGCTCGCTCAGCGGATCGTAGGTCTTGTAACTGCCGACAGGGTTGTCGGTTGGCTTGCCGAGATCGGTCACCATCGTGCGGCCGAACTTGTTCAGGTAGTTGATCACGCCGCTGTTGCCGGTGGTGGCGTCGTTCAACGGGTTTTGCAGCAGGACGCCATAGGCGTCCCATTCCTTGGCCGGATTGGCGATGGTGTTGAGCGAAGCGTTGACGGCGTTATCGCCGAGATACTTCATCGGGGCCCGTAGCACGCCGCCATAACGCTCGTTCTGGGCCAGTTTCGAGTTGTTGGTGGGATCGTTGAGGTAGCCGAAGGCGGCAAAGCGCACGCGGTCGGCATTGCGCTGCATTTCACCGACAGGCTTGTAGTTCGTCCCATCGTAGCTGTAGCAAAGGTCGGTGCGGGTGGTGGCCTCGTTGCTGTCGCAAACCTGCACCTGAACGCGGAAGCCGCGTCGTTCGGTCACCGCGCCCTTTTTGTCCGTAACGTCGGCATATTTGCCCAGGCTTGTGCAGTTGGCCGTGGAATCGTCGGCATCGGAAAAATAGATGTGATTGCCGCATGACGCCATGTAAAGCTTGTTGTAGCTGAACGGGGTGACCTTGCTGGGTGCGCTGGTGGTGCCGTTGCCGTCGATGCTCTTGAGCGGAAAGTAGCTGCCGCTCTTGAAGAAGTCGGCGCGCAGCATCGCGCGCTGCAGTACGGTCTGCGTACGGGTGTCGATTACCCGGTCGCCGCCGGTCATGGCGAGACGGAGTTCGTCGATCGCCGATGCGGACGCCCAGTTCATGAAGTTGCCACTGAAGGCGCTTGAGCATTCATGATTGCTGGATGCGGCGCCGGAAATCGTGAAGTAGCCATTCGTGGCGTTGTACGTGTAGCACTTCGTATTGTTGAAGTAGCCGAGGTAGTTTTGCGACTTGTCGTACGCGCTCCGATAGGCCGCACCAGTGGTCGGAAACTCCACCGACAGCGTGAGCATCAGGTTGGGGTGGATGTTCTGCGACTGGCCATAGAGCGGGGTGCTCGAGATCGAGACGGTCGGTACGGTCGTGGCTGCAGACAACAGCGTGCACCAGAGCATGGCGCAGGCGACGAATAATCGGTGTTGGATCTTCATGAATGCGTTCCCGGTTTTGTGGGGGCAGACGAAGGCAAGGGGCTCAGGAGTCGGACTTGCGATAGATCGACTGGACCATTGCACGCGTGGTGTCGTTGGGTCCGAATCCGATGGCAGTGATCCGGTAGAGATAACGTTTGGCCGCGTCGTTGCTGGCCGACCTGCCGTTCGAACTATCGGGCAGCAGCTCGATCAGGTAACGCGGCTTGCGGGCCGGCGTGAGACCCGATCCCGTCGGATATTGGCGCCCCGTGAACGTGCCGTATTCCACGGTGCTGTTGCCGGTTGCGGCCGTCCAGTCGATGGTGTTCCAGATCGGCTCGCCGGTCCCGCGGAAGGTATCGCACAGGCCGAGGTATGGCGATGGCGCCGCGGTGCCGGTGTTGCAGCCGCCCGCGAGGAATCCCACGGGCTTGTCCGGCGCGAAAATGCTCGACCGGCTCTTTGCCGCTACGGCGCCCTGAATATCGATTTCGGCGTCATACAGCGCCGCTTCCGCCGCCTGATATGCGATTTCGAAGTCGCGCTGGTTGCGCGTGGAGCGCTTGGTGTCGAGCGCAAGGCGCGCGCCGCCCAGCGCCAGCAGCGTGATCACCAGCAGCATGATCACAGCGGTAATCAGCGCGATGCCTGTGGGGCGACGCGAGCGGTGGAGCCTCGCGGGTCGGATGGCCATTAGCATGACGAATCTCCGCAGGACTGATAGTTGCGAATCTGCACGGTGGCGTAGTACAGCTTCCGTACGGATCCCGTGTCTGTCGTGGGCGTGAAAGTCGCGTTGTTACCGCTGTACAGCGGCCCAAACAGCGAGATCGTGGCGGGCGTGCCTGCATCGGCGCTGAGATTGTCCGCACGCACGACCAGAGCGATCTTTACCGTCTTGACGTTGACCCAGTCCGTGGCTGCCATGCCGTCCGCGGTGACGTATTTGTCGGGCACGTCATCGCCGTTTGTGGTGACGCCGTACAGCAGTTGCATGGTTTCGACGCCGGGCACCAGTTCCTGCGTGACAAAAGTCGTGCCTTCGACGCCGTTGGCCGCACGCGCGCGGTACTTGCACATCAGCGATGGCTTGCCGCTGGCGCCATTGGCGATGAACAGCATCGATAATCCACGCTCGGTATCGGCGGTGTCGTTGCTAGTCGATCCCGCCACACCTTGCCCGGAACAGTCGATGACCGAACCGTCCGGCACGTTTTTTTGCGTTTCCGATTTGCCGATGCCGTAATAGCGGATCATGACCGCGTCGCTGCCGTTGACCGCGGTGCCCGGTCCGCAGCTCAGGGTCTCGCTGTCGTTGGGTGTCGAGCAGTTGTCCAGGCCGGTCAGCATCGCCGAGGTGACAGAAAGCATGCCACCGGTATCGCTGACGACAGGTACGTACGCGGTTTGACGCATCAGGCGCGTCATGATGGAGATCGCAAAGTTGCCGCGTTCTTCCAGGTTGGCGTTATCGTCGATGGTCACATAGCTGCTGCGGCTCATGAGATAGAAGGACAGTCCCGCCATCAGCACGAGCAGCGTGATGACCAGCGTGACCATCAGCTCGATCAGCGTAAAGCCGGCATCGCGGCGTGGTAGCGGCGGAGCACATCGGCGCGGCATCAACTTGCAACTCCCGGTGAAACCACGACGACGATCTGCACGGTTGCGGACCCATCGGCAGCCAGGCCATCGGCCGTGCCGGTATCGGTGCTGTCATTGAAGCGCGAGATCCAGCCAATCTTGATGACCAGCGGCGCATTGGCGCCGCCCGTGTCGTTGCAGTCCCACAAATAGCCGGTGGTGGTCCAGGTGTTGGTGTCCCGGCAGATCACGGCCCGTCCGCCGGGCAGGCCGGCGGTGACGCGCCGCGCCCACTCGGCGGTATCGAAAGCGGCCGCGATCGGCTGGCATACGCTTGACGCGCCGGCACAGGCGGTTTTGTAGAGATTGTTTGCGTCGGAAATCTGTGGGATGCCCAGCTTCGTGTCGAAGTTGTCAAAGGCGCCCGCGTTGGTCTGCACCAGATTTGCGCGCATGCGATCCGCCATGTCGTTGGCCAATTGCAGGGCGACGACGTCATAGGAAGACTGCTGCGCGAAGCGGAATGACTTGATGAGCAGGTTTGCCACGCCCAGCACGCCGAAGGCGAGCACGACGATGGCGACCAATGCTTCAAGCATAGTGAAGCCGGCTGCCCCCCGGCAGCGTGATTGACCCATGACGACTCCCGTCCAATAAACGACAGTTCTTTTTGTTTTTTCTCGGCGCGCTGGCGTTCTAAGTTCTGTTGCGTCCGGGCCTCTGATGGGCCGGTGCCGCAGGGTGTAGCGGTTGAATCGCGCGCTCGTTGGTCAACCTCCTACCCGAAGGAGGTCAGTGCAGATTAGACAGCTTTTTTAGTGAAGTGACTACCCCTTTCGTGGGGTGGGAGGGGAAAATTCGTCGAGTACGTCGCGGAATTCCGACACGTCTTCGAAGCTTCGGTAGACGGAGGCGAAGCGGATATAGGCGATCTTGTCGAGCTTGCGCAGCTCGCGCATGACCAGTTCGCCCAACTGGCTGCTTGGCATTTCCTTTTCGCCCAGAGCCAGCAGTTTTTCCTCGATCCGGAGAATCGCTTCGTCGATGGCTTCGGCCGAAACCGGGCGCTTGCGCAGGGCCAGCCGCATCGAATCCTTCAGCTTGCCGCGCGAATAATCGACGCGGGAGCCGTTCTTCTTGACGATGGCGGGGAAGAACAGCTCGATGCGCTCGTAGGTGGTGAACCGGCGGTCGCAGGCTTCGCAACGGCGGCGGCGGCGCACGGTCTCGCCGTCTTCGGATACGCGACTATCGAGGACCTGGGTATTGGAATGAGCGCAGAAGGGGCATTTCATGCCTGACCACCCGGAGAAATTTGCCAGTCCGCATTTTGCATCTTTGAGTTCTTCCGCGGATCTGTGGCGGGTCAACCGGCGCCACCACCCATCGGGCAGTGGCGCCGTTGGTGCGCGCTAACTACCGCGCAATCAGCGTATCGCTCAGCCGTAGACCGGGAAGCGGCGCGTCAGCGCGGACACCTGCTCGCGTACCTTGGCGATGTTGGCCTCGTCGTGCGGGTTGTCCAGCACGTCGGCGATCAGGTTGGCGACCTGGCGCGCCTCGTCTTCCTTGAAGCCGCGCGTGGTCATGGCCGGCGAGCCAAGACGGATGCCGGACGTGACGAACGGCTTCTCCGGGTCGTTCGGGATCGCGTTCTTGTTCACCGTGATATGTGCATCGCCCAGAATCTTCTCGGCTTCCTTGCCGGTGATCTTCTTGGCGCGCAGATCGACCAGCATCACGTGGCTTTCGGTCTTGCCGGACACGATGCGCAGGCCACGTGCGATCAGCGTTTCGGCCAGCACGGCGGCGTTCTTCACCACCTGTTCCTGGTACGCCTTGAATTCCGGCTGCAGCGCTTCCTTGAAGGCCACGGCCTTGCCGGCGATCACGTGCATCAGCGGGCCGCCCTGGATGCCGGGGAAGATTGCCGAGTTGATGGCTTTTTCATGCTCGGCCTTCATCAGGATCACGCCGCCGCGCGGGCCGCGCAGGCTCTTGTGGGTGGTCGTGGTGACGAAGTCCGCGTGCGGCACTGGGTTCGGATACACGCCGGCGGCGATCAGGCCAGCGTAGTGGGCCATGTCCACCATGAAGTAGGCGCCCACCGCCTTCGCCACCTTGGCGATGCGCTCGAAGTCGATGCGCAGGGCGAAGGCCGACGCGCCCGCGATGATCAGCTTCGGCTTCTTTTCATGGGCCAGCTTTTCCAGCGCGTCGTAGTCGATGTCTTCCTGCGCGTTCAGGCCGTAGCTCACCACGTTGAACCACTTGCCGCTCATGTTCAGCGCCATGCCGTGGGTCAGGTGACCGCCTTCAGCCAGGCTCATGCCCATGATGGTGTCGCCCGGCTTCAGCATGGCGAAGAACACGCCCTGGTTGGCCTGCGAGCCCGAGTTCGGCTGCACGTTGGCGGCTTCGGCGCCAAACAGCTGCTTGACGCGATCGATGGCGAGCTGCTCGACCACGTCGACATATTCGCAACCGCCGTAGTAACGCTTGCCCGGATATCCTTCGGCGTACTTGTTGGTCAACTGCGACCCCTGCGCGGCCATCACGGCGGGCGAGGTGTAGTTTTCGGAAGCGATCAGTTCGATATGGTCTTCCTGACGCTGGTTTTCTTTCTGGATCGCGGCAAAGACCTCGGGGTCGATCTGCTCGATCGTGAAGCGGCTGCGTTCAAACATGGCGTGACTCGTCTGTAAAAAGGAAAGCGGCCGGCAATGTCGATAGGAAAATCGGATGCATTCGGCGCTATCGGTTTTCTTGGGAATACTTCGCGGGTAGGGCGCGCGCGGAAAGCACTGGCGTCCGGCACCGGCGCCCGGCCACGTAAAACCCGTATGGCCGACCGGTGCAGGGCGCACCCTGCTTCCCATTCGCTGCCCAGGCGAGCGGCAGGCGCTATGAACATCGCGCCCAAGGAACTTGCGCTTCCTCGTGGTAGTACCCACTGACTTCGCCAGTCGCGCAAGGTGGAATGGTTGCGCCAGAGTTTATGCGAAGGCGGGCCTCGCCGCAAGACAGCGGAGCAACCGCCCCATACCCGCGCCCGCCCATGCCGGCAAGCGCCGCGGGCGGTTGGCTCGCAACTTGCTGTTGCAAAGTCGCCTACGGGTTAACCAGTGCGCTCCGTTACAATGCCCGCCATGTCAAATTTCGTGTGGCCGTTGCGCGTGTACTGGGAAGACACGGACGCCGGCGGCGTGGTGTTCTACGCCAACTACCTGAAGTTCTTCGAGCGGGCCCGCACCGAATGGCTGCGCTCGCTCGGCATCGAACAGCAAACGCTCGCAGATACTTCGGGCGTGGTCTTCGTCGTACGAAGTACTTCTGTGGAATACAATGCGCCCGCCCGGCTGGATGATCAGTTGCAAATTCGCACCGATATCGAACGGGTTGGACCGGCCTCAGTCCAATTCGCCCAGGAAGCCTGGCGTGAGGGTGTTTTGCTTGCGTCCGGCCAGATCCGTGTCGGATGCGTAGATAAAATCACATTTCGCCCGGCTCCGATACCCGCCCCTGTTCTTGCCACCATAAAAAACGCTCGATGAATCCAGTGACCGTCACACAAGACCTGTCGATCATTTCGCTGGTGCTCCACGCGAGCTTGCTGGCCCAGGCCGTTATGGCGCTGCTGCTGGTGATGTCGCTGTTTTCGTGGACATACATTTTCCGCAAGCATTTGGCGCTGCGCGCCGCGCGCACCCAGACCGAGGGTTTCGAGCGCGATTTCTGGGCCGGCGGAGACCTGCAGGCTCTTTACAACAGCGCGGTCAATAACCGTCACAACACCGGCGCGCTGGAGCGTATCTTTGAATCCGGCATGGGCGAATTCCTGAAGGCCCGTGAGCGCAGCAACGATGCCGGCGCACTGCTCGATGCGGCCCGACGCGCCATGCGCGCCGCATACCAGCGCGAAATGGATGTCCTGGAGTCGCACCTGCCGTTCCTCGCTTCGGTGGGTTCGGTAAGTCCGTATATCGGTCTGTTCGGCACGGTGTGGGGGATCATGAATGCGTTCCGCGGCCTTTCGAACGTGCAGCAGGCGACGCTTGCCTCGGTTGCCCCCGGCATTGCCGAAGCACTGGTCGCTACTGCCATCGGCCTGTTTGCGGCGATTCCGGCTGTGATTGCCTACAACCGCTACGCCACGGAGATCGATCGCCTGGCCATCCGGTTTGAAAGCTTCATGGAAGAATTCCTGAACATCCTGCAGCGGCAGACTCGTTAAACCAATCGGGAGCTTGGAGCCATGGCAGCCATCCAGCGCCGCGGCGGTTCACGCCGCCGGGCCAGCGCCGAGATCAACGTCGTGCCGTATATCGACGTCATGCTCGTGCTGCTCGTTATTTTCATGGTGGCAGCACCGATCGTGAATCCCGCGGTGGTAGACCTGCCGTCCGTGGCCAACGCCACGCCGCAGCAGCAGACGCCGCCGATCATCGTCACGGTCCATGAGGACGGCGAACTGACCGCGCGCGGCAAGGACAACGCCGGCAACGCGTTCGAGCGCAAGCTCGACAAGCGCGGCCTGATCGATTTCGTTCACGAGCGCCAGAATGAAAACCCGGACCAGCCGGTCGTGATTGCGGCCGACCGCGCTGTCAAATACGAAGCCGTGCTTGACGTGATGTCCGTGTTGAAGGCCGACGGCGTCAAGCGCGTCGGTCTGATGGTGAAGTCCAAGTAAGCGTTCTCGAGCCCCCGTCGCCAAGTGGCCAGCCTCTCGTCACGTCCTCTTCTGCAACGGCCTTCGCGTATGAAGGCCGGCGCCTATCCCTATCAGCCGGTCAAGGAACGCGGCACGATGCGGTCGTTCCTGCTCGCGCTGCTGATGCATTTGCTGCTCGGCATCGTGCTGTACTACGGCGTGCATTGGCAGAGCAGCACGCCGGTAGGCGCCGAGGCCGAATTGTGGGAAGAAATCCCGGACGTCACGCCGGCGCCGGCGGTACGTCCGGTGCCGCAGCCAGTGCCCGTGCCGACGCCGCCTCAGCCTGCGGTGCGCAGCAACGCCGAGCAGGAGGCCGATATCGCGCTGGAACGCCAGAAGCGCAAGCAGGCCGAGGAAGCCGCGGCGCGCGAAGAACAGGCGCGCAAGGAAGCGGCGCGCAAGGAAGAGGCCGAACGCCAGGAAGCAGCGCGCCTGGAAGCCGAGCGCCGCGCGCAGGAAAAGAAGGAAGCCCAGCGCAAGGAAGATATCCGCCAGCAGCAGGCCGAAGCCCAGCGCAA
The DNA here is from genome assembly GCF_008801835.1 of Cupriavidus pauculus. GTDB lineage: Bacteria > Pseudomonadota > Gammaproteobacteria > Burkholderiales > Burkholderiaceae > Cupriavidus > Cupriavidus pauculus. The sequence goes on from NZ_VZOW01000038.1 coordinate 40,579, forward strand.
GGAAGACGCACGCAAGAAGGCCGAGCAGGAGCGCAAGGAAGCCGAGGCGAAGGCCCGTGCGGAGGCCGATCAGAAGGCCAAGGAAGCCAAGGCAAAGGCTGACGCCGAAGACAAGGCGAAGCAGGCCAAGGCGCGCGCGGAAGCTGACCAGAAGGCGAAGGAAGCCAAGGCAAAGGCCGACGCCGAGGCAAAGGCCAAGGCGCAGGCCAACGCGGCGCGCAATAGCGAATTGGCGCGTCTGCAGGCGCTGGCGGGTGGCGGCACCTCGGCCAATAGCGGCGGCGGTGTGGGCAAGGCCACTGGCTCCGGCGCGGGATCGGGCGGCAAGGCGTCGCCGGGCTATTCGGACCGTGTGCGCCGCCGCGTCAAGCCGAACATCATTTTCAATGGCGATGTCGAAGGCAATCCGGCGGCCGTCGTCGCGGTGCGCCTGGCGCCCGACGGATCGATCCTGTCCAAACGCCTGGCCAAGTCCAGCGGCAGCTCGGATTGGGACAACGCCGTGCTGCGCGCCGTCGAGCGATCGGATCCGCTGCCGCGCGATGAGGACGGCAAAGCGCCATCGTTTGAATTCACGATCACGTTCCGGCCGAAGGACTGAGCGGCCAGCACGGCTAGAGCGCCATGATTTGCAACAGAATGCAACCTTCATCGTTGGTCACTGGTCGCATCGCTACCATGAACGGTTGCCTGACGCGGCCGGCAGCGTGCAAGACGTGTGCAAACGGAGCATGCGCCAAGTTGCATGCCTTCCGTGCTGCATCACTTGCTGTGCCCGCCGTACCGATGAATCCTGATATCGACTGAGGAGCAGCATGCGAAAGCTTTGGGCCCCCACTTGGCTGTCCCGGCGCCAGAACGCCACCCCCACCCGCGACCAGAGCCGGCACGCTCTCATGGCGTGGCTGGCGGCGGCACTGATGTCGGCCGGCGTCGCGCACGCGCAACTGAACGTGGAAATCACCGGCGTGGGATCGAACCAGTTTCCGGTAGCCACGGCCAACTTCCAGGGCGAGGCGCAGGCCCCGCAGAATCTGACCGCCATCATTCGCAGCGACCTGCAGCACAGCGGTCGCTTCCGCAATATCGATCCGGCTGGCGCAACGGTCGCCGAATCCGCGCAGGTGGATCTCGGCAGCTGGAAGTCCAAGGGCGCCGATGCATTTGTCGCCGGCAGCGTGACACCGAGCGGCAACGGCCAGTACGAGGTGCGTTTCCGCCTGTACGACACGGTCAAGGGCCAGAGCCTGGGCGGCCTGGCATTCAACGTGTCGCAGAGCCAACTGCGCGTGACCGCCCACAAGATCGCGGACTACATCTACGAAAAGCTGCTTGGCGAGCGCGGCGTGTTTGCCACGCGCCTGTCGTATGTGTCGAAAGTGGGCAACCGCTATCAGTTGCTGATTTCCGATTCCGACGGCCAGAACGCACAGGTGGCACTGACCAGCACCGAGCCGATCATCTCGCCGTCGTGGTCGCCCGATGGCCGCCGCGTGGCCTATGTCTCGTTCGAGGCGCGCAAGCCGGTGGTCTACGTGCATGACCTGGCCACGGGCAAGCGCACGCTGGTGTCGAACCAGAAGGGCAACAACAGCGCGCCGTCGTGGTCGCCCGATGGCCAGCGCCTGGCGGTGGCCCTCTCGCGCGATGGCAACACGCAGATCTACCTGGTCAATGCCGACGGTTCCGGGCTGCGCCGCATCACGCGCAGCAGCGCGATCGATACCGAGCCGCAGTTCGCGCCGGACGGCCGCAGCATCTATTTCACAAGCGATCGCGGCGGTGCGCCGCAGATCTATCGTATGCCGGCCTCTGGCGAGGAATCCGGCGCAGCGCAACGCGTGACCTTCAAGGGCAACTACAACGTCAGTCCGCGCATTTCGCCGGACGGCAAGTATCTGGCCTATATCACGCGTTCGGGCGGCTTCCGTCTGCAGCTGCAGGACCTGTCCAATGGTGATGTGACTTCGCTCACCGACACAACCAACGACGAAGCCCCCAGCTTCGCCGCCAATGGTAAATACATCCTGTACGCCACCCGTTCTGGCGGCCGCTCGGTACTGGCGGCAGTCTCCACGGATGGCCGAACGAAACAGGTTCTGTCACTCCAGTCCGGCGAGGTCCGCGAGCCGTCCTGGGGTCCTTTCATGCAGTAGAAAAAGAGGAGTCTCTCGCCATGTCCAAAATGATGATGACCAAATCGCTCGCCCTGGCCGCCCTGCTGGCGTTGGGCGCCTGCAGCTCGGGTGTCAAGCTCGACGACGCTTCGAAATCGGGCGCCGGCACGGGCGGTCCGAGCACCGACGCGCGCCAGGTGCAGCCGGTGGACGTTTCGCGTGATCCGCTGAACGACCCGAACGGCCCGCTGGCCAAGCGCAGCGTCTATTTTGACTTCGACAGCTACGCTGTGAAGTCCGACTATCAAGGTCTGCTGCAAGCTCACTCCCAGTACCTGGGCGCGAACAAGAGCCGCAAGATCCTGATCCAGGGAAACACCGACGAGCGCGGTACCAGCGAATACAACCTGGCGCTGGGCCAGAAGCGTGCGGAGGCCGTGCGTCGATCGCTGTCGTCGCTGGGCGTGCCGGAATCGCAGATGGAAGCCGTAAGCCTGGGCAAGGAAAAGCCGAAGGCTACCGGTCACGACGAGGCCTCGTGGGCTGAAAACCGTCGCGCCGATATCGTCTACTGATCCACGGATAATTCTTCATGAATGCTCGCGTTTCCACCCTGCTGTGGCTGGCCGCCGTCTCTGGCGGTGGTCTGCTGGCAGCCAGTTCCGCGCACGCCGGCGTGTTCGATGACGACGAGGCGCGCAAGGCGGTGATCCAGCTGCGGGACCAGTTCAATGGTTTCCAGGCAACGGCATCGCAGCGTATTGATCAAAGCAGCCGGGCCCAGCTCGACATGCAGAACCAGCTGGAAGGTCTGCGTCAGGAAGTGGCACGATTGCGTGGTCAGAACGAAGTGTTGCAGAACACGGTGGATACGCTGCAAAAGCAGCAGAAGGATTACTACGCCGACCTGGATGCGCGCCTGAAGAAATTCGAGCCGCAACAGGTCAACGTGGAAGGTCGCGAAGGCCTGGCCCAACCGACCGAAAAACCCGAGTACGATGCCGCGCTCAAGCAGTTTCAGTCGGGCGATTTCAAGAGCGCCGGCAATGCGTTCTCGGCGTTTGCGAAGAAGTATCCGCAAAGCCCGTATCTGCCGCTGGCGCAGTTCTGGCTCGGCAATTCGCTCTACGCGCAACGCGACTACAAGGGATCGACCTACGTCCTGCAGAACATGATCCAGCAGTTCCCGGACCATGCGAAGGTGCCGGACGCGATGATCGCCGTCGCCAACAACCAGTTCGAAACCGGCCAGAAGGCGGCCGCGAAGAAAACGCTGGAACAAGTGGTGGCGAAGTTCCCCGGGACCGAAGGCGCCCAGGCCGCAAGCAACAGGCTGAAGACGCTGAAATAACGGACGCGGTGCGCTAGTCGACCCCAGGCGCTCGATGGTATTCACGCGGGTTGCGGGAAACCCGAGCGGCGTGAAATCCGCGGCGGGCTGTGGACCATGACGGAGGCTGATGCCTCCGTTTTGTTTTTTCCGGCAGGGCGCGCGCTAAAATACGCGCTTCGCCCTGACCGGGGCGTGTCCAACAGCGCGCTTGTTCCGCGCGCAACCCATCATGACCAAACGCGCAATCGTTCTACTTTCGGGCGGCCTGGATTCCGCCACCGTTCTCGCCATGGCCAATGCGGCGGGATTTGAGACTTATGCCTTGTCGATGCGCTACGGCCAGCGCCATTCGTCGGAGCTGGAAGCGGCCAGCAAGGTGGCTGCGGCGCTTGGCGCCCGGCACCACGAAATCATCGATCTCGATCTGCGCCGCTTCGGCGGGTCCGCGCTGACCGACGATTCTCTCGACGTGCCCACCGACGGCGCGACCGGCGGGATTCCCATCACTTATGTGCCGGCGCGCAACACCATCATGCTTTCGCTGGCGCTTGGCTGGGCCGAGGCGATTGGCGGCCGCGACCTGTTCTTCGGCGCCAATGCGGTCGATTACTCCGGCTATCCCGATTGCCGTCCCGAATACGTTGCCGCCTACGAAACGCTGGCAAATCTGGCCACCAAGGCCGGCGTCGAGGGCGACCGCTTTCGCGTCCATGCGCCGATCATCGACATGACCAAGGCCGAGATCATTCGCGCCGGCGTGGCGCTTGGCGTCGATTACGGCCTGACCGTGTCGTGCTACAAGGCAGACGATGCGGGCCGCGCGTGCGGTGTGTGCGATTCCTGTCGTATCCGCAGGGCAGGCTTCGAAGCTGCCGGCGTAGCCGATCCAACGCGCTATCAAACGGCTGCCTGAGCGGCCGCGCAATACAGAGGGACGCCAGCCATGAGCGTCCCCATTTTCGAATAGAAACAGAAATCCCGAGCCCCCGGTCCGACATGCCTGAAATCGATATTCCCGCGCTGACGCGCACGGTGCTGCTGAGTACTTTCGTCCTGACGTTTCTGTTTGGCGCCGTTCTGCAGCGTACGCATTTCTGCACCATGGGCGCCATTTCGGACATCGTGAACATCGGCGACTGGAGCCGCATGCGCATGTGGATCCTGGCGATTGGCGTGGCGATGATCGGCACCGGCGTGCTGGCGTGGGCAGGGCTGATCGATCCGACCAAGACGATCTATACGTCGGCACGGCTGGGCTGGTTGTCGGCGGCGGTCGGCGGCCTGATGTTCGGCTTCGGCATGGTGCTGGCATCGGGCTGTGGCAGCAAGACGCTGGTGCGGATTGGCGCGGGCAACCTCAAATCGCTGGTGGTATTCGTGTTTCTCGGGCTGTCGGCGTATATGACCCTGCGCGGTCTGTTTGGCGTGGTGCGCGTGAATACGGTGGACGCCGTGTCCGTGGCATTGCCGTCCACACAGGATCTGCCGTCGCTTGTGGCGCATGCCACGGGTATGGCGCGCGGCTCTCTGCAACTGGCGCTCGGCGCGGTGATCGGCGCGGTGCTGGTGATCTGGGCGCTGCTAGGCAACGGGTTTCGGACCTTCGACAACCTGCTGGGCGGCCTTGCCGTCGGCCTGATCATCGTCGGGATGTGGTACGTGTCCGGCCATCTCGGCTATGTGTCGGAAGACCCGAACACGCTGGAGGAACTGTTTGTCGGCACGAACAGCGGCCGCATGGAGAGTCTGAGTTTCGTGGCGCCCTACGCCTATACGCTGGACTGGCTGATGATGTTCAGCGACAAAAGCAAGGTGCTGACGATCGGCATTGTCAGCGTGTTCGGCGTGATTGCCGGCGCCGCGGCCTACGCGCTGATTTCGCGCACGTTCCGCTGGGAAGGATTTGGCAACGCCGAGGACGTGGCCAACCATATGGTGGGCGGCATCCTGATGGGCGCGGGCGGCGTCACCGCGCTGGGCTGCACGATCGGGCAGGGACTGTCCGGCGTGTCGACGCTGGCGATCGGTTCCTTCATCGTCTTTGCCATGATCGTCGTGGGCGCAATCCTCGCGTTCAAATATCAGATGTGGCGTCTGGAGCGTATGGCCTGAGCCCGGCGCAAGGGCTCGGCGTCTTGACAGTCATAGGTCGACTCCCTATAATCGCGGATTCAGTTTTTCCGGGTCGTTAGCTCAGTCGGTAGAGCAGCGGACTTTTAATCCGTTGGTCGCGTGTTCGAGTCACGCACGACCCACCAGTTCACCTCCGGTGAAGAAAATCAAGCACTTGCGAGCGATCGCGGTGCTTTTTTTTTCGTCCGTAGCTCGTGCGCGGCGGTGTCAAAAACTGCCCTTTGCCGGAAAACTGCCGGAACGGAAAAATCCAGACCAAGCGCTTCATTGAGCAACAGGAGTCTGGAGAATGGCTTACATCAGTCAGCGTGGTGAGTACTGGCGTGTCGAGATTCGACGCCGCGGGTACAAACCTATCTATCGCACGTTCGACACCCGGCAGCAGGCCCAGCAGTGGGCGCGGCGCACCGAAGGCGAAATGGACGCCGGGATGTACGTGGACCGCACTGAGGCGGAGCGCACAACGCTCCGAGAGGCGCTCGAGCGGTATCAGCGTGAGATCGTCCCGACAAAGCGCTATCCAAAGCAAGAGAACACGCGTATTGCTCGCTGGCTCCGGCACGAGCTTGCCTACCGGACACTCGGCTCCCTCCGTGGAGCAGATTTCGCACGCTATCGTGATGAGCGGCGGGCTGCAGGCCGCGCCGAAAACACAATTAGGCTGGAGCTGCAGCTGGTAAGTCACCTCTACGAGACCGCGCGTAAGGAGTGGGGTGGGCTGGACGTCCTAATGAATCCACTGAAGAACATCCGGAAGCCCAGCGGTAGCAGCGCCCGCGACCGCCGACTTCTACCAGGAGAGTATGAGCGCATTCATACGCGCCTCCAGGTCAGCGGAAACCCATACGCAGCACCGGCATTTGATTTGGCCATCGAGACCAGCCTTCGACAGGGTTCCTTGTTCTCGCTGCGTTGGGAGTGGATCGATCTTGATAGCCGGATGGTCCGTTTCCCGCCTGCCTCAAGGGCTGCGGCGAACAAAGGTGTCCCGCCTGTCTTGCCTCTGTCGACCCGGGCAGTTCGTGTCCTGGAGACACTTCGGCCCCGGAACGACCGTGGCGAGGTTGTTGAGAACGCAGATGGCGACGTGTTCCCGACTACGGCCAATGCGGTCATGTGTGTTTGGAAACGGGCATTGGCCAGTCTCGGCATTGCGAACCTTCGCTGGCACGACCTCCGGCACGAGGCGGTCTCCCGAATGTTTGAGCGTTCAATGAGCGTCATGGAAGTCGCCTCCATTAGTGGCCACCGTTCCATGGTCATGCTAAGGCGATATACGCACCTGAAGCCCGAGGACCTGCTAGCCAAGTTGGGGTGAGCGATGTATCTCAAACAAGATCCGAAAGCCTGGAACGAAGGGTTCGCCGTAGGGCAGCAAGGCCGTCCCGGGTTGTTTTGTCCATATCCCCCAAGCAGCGAACTAAGCTGGGCATGGCACAGCGGCTGGATTGAAGGCAATGCGGAGTGGAGGCAAGACGCTTGCAAGCTCCGTCCAGAGCCTGGTGCAACCGGAAAATGATGAGCGGAGGCGCTCTCCGCACCGGCTCAACATGATTTCGACGCGGTCCCTGCCAGGCGGCCACCTGACAGGGACCTGACCACAACCCACCTATCTGAGAGGTGCACTGTTATGGCTAGACCAATTGTAGCAACGGTGTTGATTGAAGACGTATTGCATGAGGCGTCGCCCGACCTGAGTGATGCCCATCCGGCATTCACCAAGGCGTTAGTTTGCCTTTTGCGCCCGGCCTTGAACCGCGTCGTGAAGTCTCATCGAACTCCGACTCGTCTGGCGGAGGTGATTGCACGGCAGCGCACGCGGGTCTCGACATGCTCAACCGCGGCCGCTGCCTTTGATCTGTTTGTGGAAAATATGACAGACGCTTGAGGAGAGGCCAATGAATGTGGCGGAACTGATCGAGCGCCTGCGAAGCTATCCGGCAGACGCACGGGTCGTTGTGCAAGGGTATGAGTTCGGATACGACGACATAACTTCTGTAGCTCGGCAGCCTCTCTCGATCGGAGCAAACTTGACAGCGCGCCCCGGATTTGGAAGGGCGGAGGTTATACCAGTGGAATACGGGGCCGGTCCCCACGACTCGCCGAGCGGAGGCACACTACCGGACGAGATTGCTGTGTACCTCAAGGGGGCGCCTCGACGGTAGCTACGTGGGACGCGGCCTCTCGTGTGGACATCCGCCCTGGCGGGCGGAACGCGGGACAAGCCATGCACAGCGGATGGACAACCCAGCGGGTTGCCCACGCGCTGCGCACAGCTTGCCCCACTTGCCCACACTTCCGGCCTTGCCTTGCCACCATTGAGAGACAGATTCCCCAGTCGGAGAACCCATGAGTCCAATCCTTATCATCGACCTTGAGGCCACCTGCGCCGATGATGGAACCATCCCGCCAGAGCAGATGCAAGTCATTGAGATTGGGGCCGTCTGGGCGACGCCAGCGGGGGAAGTCATCGATACCTTCCAGCGGTTTGTGCGGCCGACCGAGCGCGCCATGCTGACGCCATTCTGCGTTAGCCTGACCCACATCGACCAGGCGAGCATCGACGCCGCGCCTAGCTGGCCAACGGTGGCCACTGAGCTAGCCGAGTTTGCCCAACGCCATCAGCAGCCCGGCAGCTGGTGGGGATCGTGGGGAGCCTTCGACCGTAACCAGATGGAGCGTGAGAGCGCTCGTCATGGCATCGATAACCCGCTGGCGATGCTGTCGCACCAGAACCTTAAGGCCGCCTTTGCGAAGGCCAGAAAGATCAAGCAGTGCGGCATGGCCACTGCCTTGCGCATTGTCGGGCTCGAACTGCAAGGTGAGCACCACCGAGGTCTATCCGATGCTCAGAATATCGCTCGCTTGTTGCATGCTTGCCCTGCTCTTCTATCGTGCGAAATCGGAAGGCTAGAACATGAGCGAGATTGACACCGAAATCCGGCACGTCACGAAGCCCGGTGCGAACCTGTTTGCCGAATTGGGTTTTGCGCCCGCCGAGGCGGCGCGCTACCAGGCTGAGTTGCAAAACCGCATCGACGAAACGCGCGCCCTCAAGGGCAATCCGTCTGGATAAGTGATGTGCTTCCAGCGATGAGGCCCACCCGGAGGTATCGTGCTTCCACCGATGAAGCCCGCCTCGTGGGTATCGTGCTTCTAGCGATGAGGCCCGTCCGCTCGATGTCGTGCTTCTACCGATGACCCGGGGGTCATCGCCGCGTTGGAAGATATGCCTACATAAAGATCCAAGATGGGGACTTCAAGGAGTCGGAGGAGTGTGACCGTACCGCTCGGCTATCTGACGCTGGGATGACGTAAGCGCGGGCCAAAGCACGTGCACGCGGCTGGTTTCCATCTCCCTCAACTGGGCCTTGAACCTGTCATGTTTGAGGTCAATCTTGAAAAATGAAGGGTTGTGGTCGATCCTGTGCCGATTCAGTCTCCACAGAACCACGAAGGCGTGTTTGGGAGACAAGTACTTGTGTTTCTTGAAGTACTGAACCGCACTTGAAAGGATCTCATTCCTTTCCGTAATAGCCAGCGCCTCAAGCGCTCGAATGCAGGCATCTTGTCGCATCTGCTCCATGATGCGACTAATCTTCTTCTTGGCGTCTTCCGGCGAAAGAACGCGGCCGTTCTCGAACACAGAGAGCCCGAACTTCAAGATGCACTGAGAGCCTACCCAAAGGGTGTTCGCGTTCAAGCTATTTCGGATTTCGAACTGATAACGTAGCGACTCTTGCCCGCACAATTCGCATATTTCCTGGGGAGTCTCATGGTCGACAACCTTCTCGGTCACAGTCCACTCCTCAAAGGCCTTCGGAAGAGTGTCCCCAACTGAAAGGGGCAGGATACTGTCTCGTACGCGCTGGCTGTAGTGCTGCATGTCGTTCCCCGATTTTGATTCTTGATAATTTTATAGCCGTCTATCTCTGGTAGGTTGAAGTTCAATAGCGGCAGGGTCAGCTTGTTGGTCATCGCGGTTCATAGCCGTTTCTTCGGTTTCTTTGTGCCGCCAATAAACAATGGTGCGTCAAGGCCGTGCTTCGCCCACCCCCTACCTTTAAGTGCCCGAAAGCGGCGAGCTGCTTTCCCTCTCTCGACTTGCTCGTGCTCGCCACGACCTTCGGCCATGAAGTCCGGCCCGAATTTGGTGAACTTCTCCAGTCCTCCTAATTTGCGTGTTTTTTTCTCCCCTTCTGTCTGCCACTCGACAGCGGCAGCCGATGTCGGCTCGTCGTAGCGCACCACGGACCCGCGCAGCCTGTCAAGGGCGTCGACGCCCTCGGCCGGTATGATGCGCAGCCATTGTCCTAATACTTCCCGCACGCAGCGCTGGCAGAGGTCGAGGCTGACCGTGTTGCCGTCGCCAAACAGCGAATCGAAGCCGCAGGCATGGTCGAACGACAGGCGTTCTTGCCACTCGCCATTGTCGGGCGTAAGCCGGCGCTTGCAGCGATCGCAGGTACATGCAGCCAGCTCTTGGATGGTTCGGGGGTGATATTCGCGCATAGCAGACCTCGGCCTGGGGACAGGCGAAAAGAAACGGTTTCCTGATGGCGTGCGGTGACATTTCCATCGATCAACACGACTAGTCGCGTTCGGTGCTGAATCAAGACCAGCGATCCAGGTACCCACCCAACTGCGTTCGCCCATAAAGATCGTGGTCAATGTGACCCAGGTGCTGCCAGTTTCCCGCGTCACTGTGACCGAACGTTGTATGCCCTTTCTGTAAATCTAGGTCACTTTGACTCCGTTCACATCAGACCACTTACTGTGACTTGAGTCACAGTGGCATGGAAGAAGATCGCCAGGCGAAAGTACTTGAATCCCAAGCCATACCCCGCACCGTTTGAGTGGCGATGGTTCCGTATCGTATTCCGTATCGTATCGCTCCCAATACGATACGAAATCCACCAAGTTTATGGTCAGCCAACGATCCTCCTAGGCGAGCTCCAATTTGAGGGCTGATCGTCGATTTCTTCATGCCTCGTCGACAAAACTCCCCATGCGGATGGGGCAAGGAGTGCATCGGGAATGGTGCAACTTCGAGCTTTTTCCAAAATTTGGCCAAGTTTTGACTCCCGGTTTGGTGTTCTTGGCCAGCAAAGGTAAATTGCCTTTCCATCCCGATGGATCTTGGAGCCAACACAATGCCGATCAACGATCATGAGCAGTTCCTCTACCTCAGCGTAGCCATTGCTGCGGAGGCGAGTGGAGCCCGAAGGTGGCAGGGAGTTTATAGCGCCTATCTGGAACGATATTTGGTGGACGAACTTCCGCGGCCATCGCAGGCGAAAGCTGCCCTCTGTCTCCTATACGAACGATACCCGGAATGTAAGTCAGAGGCGTTCGACATCCGCATTTACGACGACGCGAACAGTGAGATCTACCCAGACCTTGCATGGGAGCCGGAGCCTGATCAAGTCCTCGGTGTAGTAGAGCGCGTGAACGAGAAGCCTGACCACACGCCGCTCAGTCTGGCCGATTGATCGTTCTCCATTCAAACGGTGCCGGACGGGAGGGCGCCCTGGCCGATGCTGCGTGATTGCAGGCGAGCCCGCCATTCTGCCGAATGCATAGCTTGGCACGGACAAGCAATCAATCGATCAATCGCGACTTGTCATCGGGATCAGTTGCACGATTGGCGGTTGTCCAAACAGCAAGATGGGCAGCGATTGAGCGTCACTCTTGGTGTGAGCTGTCAGCCCCGCCAATACTCGGGTGCAAGGAAGCGATCGAGATTGGATGATGTGTACTCTGGCAGCACGTTCAATCGGAAATCGTCACGCTCCTCGGTTACCCAGTTGTCGCGCAGCGAGCCGTAATCCTCTGGATGCCAAATTGCACCATTCCGCCAAGACCTGAAGGCAGTTACTGGCAAGCATTTATCGTGATCGAGCTGATCAAAGATGTCGGCGGGAAGTTCAAGCCCGGCATATGACAGTCCGGGAATGTGGTGCGCCATCGCTTGATCGCAAAAAGTCATCATCAGCTTGAGCTGATGGCGGCAACGCTCATAGTTCCAACGCTCGAAGGCCCATTTCTCATAGGTCGTGTAGGAGACCTGGTCAGTTGTCTTGCGGTAAATGCGTAAGACAACTCCGACCGGTTCACGGTCGGAGTTTGCATCGCCGCCGGCAAGTGCGGCAGCAAAGTCCGCCCCGGCGCGCCGGACAAATAGCACATCGACCCGATTGCCTGCCAGTACGAGGCTGCTGAGTCGGCGGATAGCGTTCGGTACGTACGTGTACCAGTTAAATTTGTCCTCTGCCGGAAACGGTGAAGTGCCTTTGAGCCAATCCGCGCGGATACCCATTGTTTCGGCTAGCCAAGCAACTACGGACGGTCGCAAAAGGTCAAGCAGCCGGTCTGGCTGCGTCAGTGACGACGGGGTGAAGCCAGACTGTTCCAAGATAGATGGGATCTCAATCAGATCAATGCGGTGTTCCTTGAACAGTAGGAAGAAGCGTTCTTGGACCGTCCTGGCGAAATGCGCCGGGTCGTGGTAAGGCTCGTCAGCTACAGATGCTTCGGCAAGACCGGTCAGCGCCATTGTGATTGCGGCCTGAAACGAAATGCCACCGAGTGCCTCGGCCTGAGCTTCATAGAAGCGGCGGACGTGAGGGGGCAATCTGATGGAGGTCGGTGTTATCGGTTCGTTCTCTTGAGCGGGAGTCTTGCGCGCCAAGACTACACCGCGGCTAAAAAGGGTGTACAGCAACTGCCCGAATGTTGGTTGTGACATGTTCTTTCTCTTGATGTGCTGTTGCCTCGATGGCGTTCGAGTCGATGAGTGCGAACTCAAAAAGGCTACACGTAGTCAAAATGAATATCAAGGGGCAACCGGGCTAATAGATAGGGGCTATCGAATGTTAGAGTCAATACCGAAGAATCTGCGTGTGGGATCCGCAGCGGGCCGCAGATACTACGAGCAATGACACGCCGAAAATCAAGGCGCAGGACCGCAAGGGCTCTCCCGGTCAGGCGCGTGTCTGCAATGCGCTAGGCGGGTGTCCTCCTGAACTGAGATCGCCAGGACGCCAGAGCGGGGGAATTCAAGGTTACCTTGGACGGCCTTTTTGGGGGCTGTCCTCCACCAACTTTGGTAGTGCATTTGGTTAGCGCACCAGGGGTTGCTGTGGGCAAGTGCGGGCAACCTCGTGGGCAGGCAGGGCGACCCTGCCTGTCCATCAGGTTGTCCACGCGGGCCGCCGTTCCACGGCGGCTGTCCACAGCATGACGTGCTAAAGGCGTATCGTTCGCTCTTGTTTGTATGTTGTTTTTTAAAGTACAAACAACAACAGACTGTTTACGTGGTTGCAAATATCTGATCGGTAAGGCTTATTTCGATCGAAGGTTAATGTTTATGGGGTGAGGTGAATGTTTATGGGGTGTAAGGTGAACGTCTATGGGGTGTGAAGTGAATGTTTATGGGGCTGGCATAAGTCTGCGCTCTTTCGCATCTCGCCCCACAGACATTCACTTTTGATGCAAAGGTGAATGTCTATGGGGTGGGGTGTTTCAAAGGTGAATGTTCATGGGCATGTTATCCACAGGATCCTGCAAAGATTGCATGGCTCCCCGTCATCACCTAGGGAAACGCTGATTAAATCAGCGTGCGGGTCATCGAGGCGTTTGGTGAACGCGTTGTCATAGATGTGTCCATGATTCAGGTCCGGTGATGAAGCGACAGATCAGTTTTGCGGAAGCGGAAAGCC
>NZ_VZOW01000039.1 GCF_008801835.1 Cupriavidus pauculus
GCGGCAGAAGGGGAAATTCCATGGCAAAAAAATACGGCAGGCTACGTGTGATTTCGGGCGTCATTGCATTCTCTGTTTCTACCCACGCCTATTGCGCTGAAAATCGACTGTTTGTAAAGCGAACGCTTCTGAAAGCATCGCCCGCAGTCAGTCAGATTACGGAAAATCCCGCCACCGAAGATTTCAGCGTCGCGGCGGCACAAAGCGATGTCGTATCCGCCGATTCCGACCAGATCACGCTGGACCTTCCGAAAGGGGTGGTTGCCACCGCGCGGCGCACACGCTTCCAAACCAATGCCGACGGCACCCAGACGTGGACCGGCAATTTCCGGCCGCAGCTGCTGCGCGCCGGCCAGGATGCGGATGCGCCGGCCGACGATCCGGCCAACGCGGTGTTTCTGGTGCGTAACGGCAATCGCGTGACCGGAACAGTGCGCCTGAACGCCAAGCTTTACGCCATCCAGCCGCTGGCCGACGGCGATCACGCCGTGATCGAAATCGACGAATCCAAGCTGCCTGCCGACGCCGCGCCGCTTGAAGAGGCGGACACCGACAGCGCGGACGCCTGCTATGCGGCGTGGTCCTCGTCGACGATCTACGACAAGCCGGGCAAGCAGGTGACCCACAACGGCCGCAAATTCGAGAACAAGTGGTGGACGCGCGGCGAGACGCCGGATCCGACCAAGCCGTATGGCGCCTGGAAGGATCTGGGCCCGTGCTCCGGGAGTGCGCCAGCTCCGGCTCCGACACCTGCGCCAACACCGGCACCTGTACCATCGCCATCGCCATCGCCATCGCCATCGCCATCGCCATCGCCATCGCCATCACCATCACCATCACCAGCACCAGCACCAGCACCAGCACCAGCGGCATCGTGTTACGGCGCGTGGTCGTCCAGCCAGACCTATGCCAGCGCGGGCCTCAAGGTGACGCATGGCAATCGGAACTATGAGAGCAAATGGTGGACGCGCGGCGACGACCCATCCAAGGCCGGGCCATATGGCGCGTGGAAGGATATTGGCGCATGTAGCGCGCCCAGCCCCGCGCCGGCACCGGCACCATCGCCATCGCCCACCCCCGCACCTGCACCTGCGTCGGATCTGACCACGCTCAGGATACTGGTCACGGCCACGCCGCAAGCCAAGGCCAACATCGCCGATCTGGACGGCGTGGCGCAATTGGCCATCGCGGAATCCAATCAGGGTTTCGAGAACAGCAAGATCAAGATCCGCTTCGAACTGGCAGGCACCTATGTCGTCAAGAACTACACCGAAACCGGTTCGTACAGTACCGAGCTGAGCCGCGCCCGCGTCAAGGGCGACGGCTATATGGATGACCTGCACACGGTACGGGCAAACACCAGCGCCAACATCGTCGTCGTGCTGCTGAACTCGCGGGAATACTGCGGCATGGCGTACGTCAAGGCGAACGCGGCATCGGCGTTTGCCACCGTCGGGCGCAACTGTGCGACCGGCGTACTGACGTTCGCCCACGAGATCGGCCATCTGCTGGGCGCCACGCACAACAATGAGATCAGCACAAATCCGAACTTCCCCTACGGGTACGGCACCATCGTGCCGGGCAAGTGGCGCACTGTCATGGCGTATGAGTGCACTTCCGGCGGCAGCTGCCCTCGCATCAATTTCTGGTCATCGCCAAACGTCTTCTATCAAGGACGCGCGACCGGAGATAGCCTCCATGACAACGCGCGCGTGCTGAACGAACGCCGAGAAACCGCCGCCACCTGGCGATAGGCGCCAGCGTCACCAATAAGAACCGCGCCTTTGCGGTTACCCGCTACATCGCAAAAGCCAGCCATCGCGCTGGCTTTTTTGTTTCCCGTTTCAGTTATCGACGCTTTTATTTTATCGACGAATAAATTCCGCTCCACGATCTTTTTTTCAGAATGCGCCAATCCAATATGGATACCCTTGAAATCAAAACGCTATTTTCCTTATCTGGATGCCATCGCGAGGACGGCCTCGCGGCAGAAGGGGAAATTCCATGGCAAAAAAATACGGCAGGCTACGTGTGATTTCGGGCGTCATTGCATTCTCTGTTTCTACCCACGCCTATTGCGCTGAAAATCGACTGTTTGTAAAGCGAACGCTTCTGAAAGCATCGCCCGCAGTCAGTCAGATTACGGAAAATCCCGCCACCGAAGATTTCAGCGTCGCGGCGGCACAAAGCGATGTCGTATCCGCCGATTCCGACCAGATCACGCTGGACCTTCCGAAAGGGGTGGTTGCCACCGCGCGGCGCACACGCTTCCAAACCAATGCCGACGGCACCCAGACGTGGACCGGCAATTTCCGGCCGCAGCTGCTGCGCGCCGGCCAGGATGCGGATGCGCCGGCCGACGATCCGGCCAACGCGGTGTTTCTGGTGCGTAACGGCAATCGCGTGACCGGAACAGTGCGCCTGAACGCCAAGCTTTACGCCATCCAGCCGCTGGCCGACGGCGATCACGCCGTGATCGAAATCGACGAATCCAAGCTGCCTGCCGACGCCGCGCCGCTTGAAGAGGCGGACACCGACAGCGCGGACGCCTGCTATGCGGCGTGGTCCTCGTCGACGATCTACGACAAGCCGGGCAAGCAGGTGACCCACAACGGCCGCAAATTCGAGAACAAGTGGTGGACGCGCGGCGAGACGCCGGATCCGACCAAGCCGTATGGCGCCTGGAAGGATCTGGGCCCGTGCTCCGGGAGTGCGCCAGCTCCGGCTCCGACACCTGCGCCAACACCGGCACCTGTACCATCGCCATCGCCATCGCCAGCGCCGTCGCCGTCGCCATCGCCATCGCCATCGCCATCGCCATCGCCATCGCCATCGCCAGCACCAGCACCAGCACCAGCGGCATCGTGTTACGGCGCGTGGTCGTCCAGCCAGACTTATGCCAGCGCAGGCATCAAGGTGACGCACGGCAATCGGAACTATGAGAGCAAATGGTGGACGCGCGGCGACGACCCCTCGAAGGCCGGGCCATATGGCGCGTGGAAGGATATCGGCGCGTGCAGCGCGCCCAGCCCTGCTCCGGCACCTGCTCCGGCACCTGCTCCGGCACCTGCGCCTGCACCTGCGCCTGCACCTGCGCCATCGCCTTCGCCCACCCCGGCGCCTTCGCCTTCGCCTTCATCAGATCTGACCACGCTCAGGATACTGGTCACCGCCACGCCGGAAGCCAAGGCCAACATCGCCGATCTGGACGGCCTCGCACAGGTGGCCATCGCGGAATCCAACCAGGGTTTCGAGAACAGCAAGATCAAGATCCGCTTCGAACTGGCAGGCACCTACGTCGTCAAGAACTACACCGAAACCGGTTCGTACCTGACCGACCTGCTCCGTGCCATCGACAAGAGCGACGGCTATATGGACGACCTGCACACGGTACGCGCAAACACCAACGCCAACATCGTCGTGCTGCTGCTGAATGCGCGGGAACTCTGCGGCCGGGCATACCTCAAGGCGAATGCGGAACGGGCGTTTGCCACCGTGGGGAACATCTGTGCGACCGGCACACTGTCCTTCGTCCATGAAATCGGCCATCTGCTGGGCGCCATGCACAACCCTGAGCGCCAAGAAACAAACCCGTACTTCGATTATGGGTACGGCTATATCGTGCCGGGCAAGTGGCGCACCATCATGGCAGGCGAATGCAGTTCTGGCGGCAAGTGCCCGCGGGTGAACTACTGGTCGTCGCCAAACATCTTCTATCAGGGACGAGCGACCGGTGACAGCCTCCACGACAACGCGCGCGTGCTTGAGGAGCGTCGCGGAACCGCCGCCACCTGGCGATAGCCGGGACGACCCGGAGTCTGGCGCAGCATCTTTGGGCCTGCTGCCATGACTCCTGCCATCGTTGGCGCCTGGGCTCCGTTATGCTGTCGTGCATTGAAACCACGTTTGCACGGAGCCCAGACCAATGACAACGAAGTCCGCGCCGCAGACCCAGGTACGCTGCGGCTGGTGTGGCGACCTGGAAGACTATTGCCACTATCACGATAACGAGTGGGGCTTTCCGGTCGACGACGATCGGAGGCTGTTCGAGAAACTCTGCCTGGAAGGATTCCAGTCCGGCCTGAGCTGGCTGACCATCCTGCGCAAGCGGGAGGCGTTCCGCAAGGCCTTCCACAATTTCGAGATCGACAAGGTCGCGCGCTTCACCGAACGCGATGTGCAACGGCTGCTCGGCGATGCCGGCATCGTGCGCCATCGCGGCAAGATCGAAGCGGCCATCAATAACGCCAAACGCGCGCAGGAACTGCTCGAAACCGAATCGTCGCTGGCCGCCTATTTCTGGAAGTTCGAGCCCGATCCCAAGACCCGGCCGAAAACGCTGACGCCCGAGGTGTTACGCACGATGGCGATCAGTCCTGAATCGACGGCATTGTCGAAGGATCTGAAAAAGCGCGGCTGGAAGTTCGTAGGCCCGACCACGATGTATGCGCTGATGCAGGCGATGGGGCTGGTCAACGATCACATGGACGGCTGCTCGACGCGCGCGCTGGCGCTGCGCGCGCGCAAGTCGTTCCAGGTGCCCCGCTGAACTGGATCGACCGTGCACGCGCCGTCGCGCGTACATGGAACGGATAGGGGCGCACCGGCCGCCAGCGCTTGCGGATTCTGAAACAGCCCGTATACGTATACTCATATTGTTTACGTATACATAAATAGTAGTAGTAATGGTTAACACTAGGGTATTTCGGTGGATAACCCGAATTTACCCTTGCGCATCAATGGGTTGGAAAGAAGATAACCCGCTTGGCAAGCGGGCTGCGCCGAGGTGGACAGCGGTGCACAACCTTTGCGGTCGGCAAGACGATTGACGTATACGCGTCAAGTTGTTCGTATACATCCCACAAGCCGCCCCCAGCCCGACCACAGGCTGTTCATGCGGTTGTCCCCAGCCTTGTGCAATGGATGTCCACAACATGCCGCTCGTGCGTGTTGCGCTGAATCGGATCACACTGTCGCAACCTTGCCCCCGGAGCCCGTTATGGACGCCACAACCCTGCTTCTTTACCTGATCGCCGTATCGGCCGTCATGGTCACGCCAGGCCCGACGATGCTGCTCGCGCTCAGCAACGGCGCCACCCGGCCGATGCGCGTCGCCGCCTGCGGTATCGCTGGCGCGGCGCTGGCAGACCTGATCCTGATTGGCGCGGTGGGCTGCGGACTTGGCGCCCTGCTGCAGGCGTCGGAGCATCTGTTCACGGCGGTCAAGTGGATTGGCGCGGCGTATCTTCTTTATCTGGCGGTAGCGATGTGGCGCGCGCCCACGCAGGCGCTGAGCGCATCGACCGCCGCCACGTCAGCCAGCGGCCGCGCAGCGTTTCTGCGCGCGCTGTTGGTGGCGCTATCGAATCCCAAGACGATTTTGTTTACATCGGCATTCGTGCCGCAGTTCGTGCATGCGGACAAGCCGGTGGCGATCCAATACGTCGTCCTTGCGCTGATCGCCGCCGCGATGGATATCGTGATGATGTCGATCTACGCTTTCGGCGGGCGGCACGCCATGCGCACGTTGTCCGCGCGGGCCGTGCAATGGATCAACCGTGGCTGCGCCGGAATGCTTGCGTTCCTGGCAGTAGGCCTGAGCCTGTATCGCCGTAGCGACTTACGCTGACGCCCGCGCCGGCGCGTCGGTGCGCGGCACCCTGACAGGGTCGACGTGCGTCATGACGTTCAGCACGTCGTCGCGCGCCATCGCCCGGCGCCGCGCCTCACTGGCGATCGCGTGCCCCTGCTCGACGGTCAGGTCTGCCTGGATCTCCAGATGGACGTCGACCAGCACCATGTCGCCCATCTTGCGCGTCTTGAGATCGTGCAGGCCGAGCACGCCCGGCGTCTGCAGCATGGCCTCGCGCAGCGCCGCGACGACATCGTCATCGGCGGCGCGATCCATCAGGTCGTTCATGGCGTCCCAGCCGAATCGCAGCCCCATGCGCGACACCATCAATCCCACCACGATCGCTGCCACGGGATCGAGTACGTGATAGCCGAGCAGATTGCCGCCGATACCGAGCGCCACCACCAGGGACGACGCCGCATCGGATCGCGCATGCCAGGCGTTGGCCACCAGCATGCTGGAGCGCACGCGCTCGGCGATGCGCAACATGTAGCGGAACAGCAGTTCCTTGGCCGCCAGCGCGATAAGCGCCACCCACAGCGCCACGGTCTGAACCGGCTGCGCGCCGGACGGATGCTGGATCTTGCCCACCGCCGCCCACAGCATGCCGACCCCGACGGCCAGCAACAACGCCCCAAGCGCCAGCGACGCCGCGGTCTCGAAACGCTGATGCCCGTACGGATGATCGCTGTCGGCGCCCTTGCGGCTATGGTGCCCCGCAAACAGCACCACGAAATCGGACACCAGATCGGACAGCGAATGCAGCGAATCCGCCACCAACGCCTGCGATCCGGCGATCACGCCGATCACCCCCTGCGCGACGGTCAGTCCGATATTGACGAACACGCTGACCAGCGTGCTCCGCCGCCCCGCCGCGTGCCGCTCGTCGGCGCTGCTCGACGCCTCTGCGCCATTGCCGACGCCAGGGCTGAAGTGATCGGTATCGGATTCGCTCTCGCGCTGACTTTTCATCGCTCGGTAAATTTGCGCCCGCGGTCGCGGGGCCGGAATTGTGAAGCGTAAGGTAGCATTTTTGGCGGGACGCGACAGCCGGGGCGCAGTTGTGACGGGCTGGCCGCGACGAGGCGTTCAGCCGGCCCCATGCCAGTCCTGTCCGAACCGTACGCGGCGCATCGCATCGCCGCCGAATCGTTGTGCGGCGGTGCTGCCGCGCCAATGCAAAAAGGGCCCGGAATGATTTCCGAGCCCTTTGAATTTAATGCCTTGGCGTATTTGGTGGACCGAAGGAGGATCGAACTCCCGACCTCTGCATTGCGAACGCAGCGCTCTCCCAGCTGAGCTATCGGCCCGTAGCGGACGATTGTAGCCGAACCTTTGGCGGCCTTTCAATTGCTTCGGCCCAACACTTTGGCGGATTCACGACGCATCCATGCCAGGGTTGCCGCGCATGCCTTCGATTGTTGGCAGGTTCAGCGGACGGGCGTCGACTTCCCGGGTCGTGCGCAGCCATTGCGCCATCACGTCCCAGATCGGCGCGCCGCCAGCGTTGCGGGATGCTTCCGCGACGGGCGCCCAGCCGGCCACCTTGTAGGACTTGTACGCATCGATGGGCTGTCCGGCCAGGCGCATGTTGGTGATGCGCTTGCCGATTGGCTGGTTGGGGGCGATCGTGTATTGCAGGCCGCCCACGCGGACCATGTCGCCGCCCTGCTGGTAGTAGGGATCGGGATTGAACAGGTTGTCGGCGACGTCTTCAAGGATCGTCTTGATGGTTTCGCCGGACATCGCGGTGACGGTCGTGTACGGATACGTGATGGCGGTCTGGTCCATCAGCGCCTCCATCGTGATGTTCTCGCCAGGCAGCAGCGTCGTGCCCCAGCGGAAGCCCGGCGAAAACGCGATTTCGGCGTCCTGCACCGCCATCAGGCCGTCCAGGATCAACTGGTCGAAGGTACCGTTGAAGTTGCCGCGCCGGTACAACAGGCCGCGGTTCACGGCCAGCACCTCGCCGAGCTTGGCTTCGTACGGGGCGCGGACCTTGCGGATCAATGCGTCCATTGCAGGATCGGCCGGCAGGAAGTTGGCGAAGACTGGCAACAGCTTGTAGCGGAAATCGCTGACCTTGCCGTGGCGAACGTCGAAATCGAGCACGCCCAGGAACTTGCCGTTCGATCCGGCATTGGTGACCAGCGTGATGCCGCCTGCGTTCCTGACCGGCACCGGCGCGGGTACGCCGTCGTGGGTATGGCCGCCCAGGATGGCATCGAGCCCGCGCACCCGGGACGCGAGTTTCAGGTCGACGTCCATGCCGTTATGCGACAGCAGCACGACAACCTTGGCGCCTTTGGCGCGCGCCTCGTCGATTGTCTGCTGCAGGTTCTCTTCCTGGATGCCGAAGGTCCAGTCCGGCACCAGATAGCGCGGATTGGCAATCGGCGTATAGGGAAAGGCCTGGCCGATGATGGCCACCGGCACACCATTCATTTCCCGAATGAGGTACGGGTCGAACACCGGATCGCCGAAGTCGTTGGTCTTGATGTTCTGAGCCAGGAACGCGACGCGCCCCTTGAAATCGCCGTCGACGATCTGTTTGACGCGCTCCGTGCCGAGTGTCATTTCCCAGTGCGGCGTCATCACGTCGACGCCCAGCTGCAGCGCGGCGTCCACCATATCCTGGCCCTTGGTCCACAGTGCGGTCGCCGATCCCTGCCACGTATCGCCGCCGTCGAGCAGCAGCGCGCCGGGCCGGCTGGCCTTGACGCGCTGGATCAGCGTGGACAAATGGGCAAACCCGCCGACCTTGCCGTAACGCTGCGCGGCAGCCGTGAAATCGAGATACGTGAACGCGTGCGCGGCGGCGCTGCCCGGTGCGATGCCGTATTCGCGCAGGAACGCATCGCCCACCAGATGCGGCGGACGTCCGGCCCATTCGGCCACGCCCAGGTTCATGCTTGGTTCACGGAAATGCACGGGACGCAGCTGCGCGTGGCAATCGGTGAAATGCAGCAGATGAACGTTGCCGAAGCGCGGCACGTCGTAGAGCTGCTGGGCGGCTTGCGCGGCCTGCGCGTCGCCGCCTGGGAAAGTCATGCCGCCGGCGCCGGCCACGGCCAGCACCTGCAGAAACTCGCGTCGATTCATGCGGATTTCCGTTGCAAAAGTGGGGGCCGCTTCACGGCCTGGCGTAGCGCGCCAGCGCCGCGACGTCGTCGTCGAGCATCTCGCCGACTTCCTTCTGCACCACGCGGCCGTGGCCGTCCAGCACATAGAGTTCGGGCAGGCCCTTGCGCGCGCCGAACTGCCGGCGCAGCGCGTCGGAATCCATCGTCGCCGGGAAGGTATAGCCGCGCTGCTTCAGGTATGCGATGGCGTCCTGTGACTGGCGGTCGATGCTGATCGTCAGCACCTGCAGCCGAGTGCCGCGCGTCTTGTCGTAAAGCGCCTGCAAACGCGGATTCTGCAGCGCGCAGAACGGGCACCACGACGCCCAGAACTCGATGACCACCGGCTTGCCGGCCCACTGCGACGCATCGACGCGCCGTCCGTCGAGCAGCGTCATATCGGGCAGGCGGATCGTGTCGCCCACTTCGGCCGCCTGCGCGTGGCGTATGCCGGGCACGCCGGGCATGCCGAACAGACCGACCACGGCGGACGCGGCCAGCAGCCACGCCAGCGCAATTCGGCGCGCGCGCATCGTCGCCTACTGGTTGACCGGCGATGCCGGATCGAGCAACAGCGCCATCACATCGCGAATCTGCTGCTCGGTCAGGATGCCCTTGTGGCCAAACCGCGGCATGTTGGAGCACGCGCTATACGCGTTCGAGTCCCAGATCTTGCCCCAGGTGTAGCGAATCACGTCCTGCGAGTTGCCGCGCAGCTTGCCGTAGTTGTAGAGCGACGGACCGATATTGCCGAACGAGATCTCGGCCTTGGTCAGTTGGTGGCAGGCATAGCAGTTGGCGCCGTTGGGCGCGCCCACCTGATCGGAAAACTGCATGCCGCGGCCGTTTTGCGCGATGCGCTCGCCTTCCTTCCAGTCGCCGATAAAGTTGTTGTCGGCCGGATATTTCACCAGCTTCAACTCGGCCGCTTCCACCTTCTTCGCCAGCGCTGCCGGCACCTTGGTGCGATCCGGATACTGGCTGCAAGCCTTCTGCGTGGCGTCCTGGTTCACCACGCCCTCCACCGTCGCCGGGCCCTTCGATGTGAACGACGATTCGATCATCTGACGCACATCGGCGTCGGTCACTTTCACGCTCTTGGCCTTGGCTGCGGTTTGCGCCTGTGCGCCGGTGCCGGCCAGCAGCAACAGCGACATCAGCGCCATCGTATGCAGTGTTTTCATATTGTTGTCCCCCTGCTCAGCGCTTCATGTTCGGGCCGTCGTACGTGCCGCCGTTCGCGTTGCGCGCCAGATACATCGTCAGCGCGGTAATGGCGTCGGATCCATAGGCCGGTTCGGGGAAGCGCTGCTGGCGCAGGCAGTCGTAAAGCCGATGCTGCATCGTGCGGACCTCGCCCTGCGATACGCGATAGGCCGGCCAGGTGGTGTACGCGGCCTGTGCGCCCTTCTCGGTCATCAGATTCGGCAGGTCCTGCAGGCGGATGCGCTGGCCGTCGACGGCATGGCACGTGGCGCACGCGAAATCGTAGGCGCCGCCGCGATAGAAGAACATCTTCTGGCCCAGCGCATAGACGCGCTTTTCCTCAGGATGCGCCAGTTGCACGTTCATCTTCACACCGCGCGATTCGCCGGTGACGAAGGCCGCCAGCCGCTCGATATCGGACGGCTGGCCTTGCGACGAAAACGGTTGCCTGGTGGCCTCTTGCTGCGTCAGGCCCTGAAGCGTCACGCGGCAATACGCGAGGCGCTGCTCCAGATCCATGACCTTGTTGGCGTCCTTGAAGTAACGCGGCAGTTCCGCGTAGGCGCCCTTGGTCACGCCCGGGCCCTTGCCCAGATCGCATTGTTCGAGCGATACGTTGCGCGGGCCGGCCGGCTTTTTCCACAGCTCCTCGCCGGCAGCTTCCCAGAGTTCGGCGGGATTACCTTCGGCCAGCATCTGGCGATACTTGGCGATTTCCTCGGCCGTCTTGTCCTGCGCCAGCGCGGGGCCGGACAGCGTGGCCGCAACGGCCGCGGCCGCAGCGGTCAGCGCCACAAGCGCGGGCGCCACGGCGCGCGGCAGGCGACGGATGGTGTGGCGGGTCTTGCGCACGGTAACCATGGGGGCGTTCTCCTCGCCATCGCGCCGCATGGTCTGGAGGCGGACGGCTGTATTGTCATCGCCGGCGGCTCACCGGCAAGTATTGATCGAAGCGCGGCGACGGCTAGCCCGGCGCCCGCGCCATCGACTGCATCACGGCTTGATATAGGCGTAGCCTTCGTCGAACTGCAGGCGGGCGATTTCGACCACGCCGGCCGGCACCACCTTGGCATCCATCAGCAGACTCTGTTCGGAAATCTTGCGCGCGGTCAGCGTGTTGCGGCACGCGCGAAACTCGACGCCCGACGATGCAAGCGCAGCCACCGCGGCCTCGAAGGTGTTGCCGCGGCCATCCTTGGCACCTTCCAGCAGGAAATCCACGCCGTAGCCGAACGCCACCACCACGATCTTCGTGTCGGGCGCGCCGTTCAGGTGATTGCGCAGGTTGGACATCGCCCGCACCGCCTGGTCGATGCCTTCGGAGAGTTGATAGACCACCTTGACGCGTCCCTTGCCGGACGCCGCCTGCGCGGGTGCCTGCTGGGCCGCGGCCCTGGCCGAAAGGCCGATGGCCGCCAGCGCCGCCGTGGCGCGAATGAATGCTCGCCGCATGATGCTTCCTTGTTTGCCGGGATCAGGCGATGGTGGCCTCGTCGGTACGACGGTCGCCACGGTTGTCGACCCACGTGACGGTAACCTTGTCGCCCTTTGCGCCGCCCTTGAACTTGAAGTTCAGGAACGGGTCCTTGGAGACGGCCGGGCCAAACTGGGCGTTGAATACTTCCTTGCCCTTGTACGATGCAATCACGGTCTGGATATGCCAGGCCGGAATCGTCTTGCCGGCCGAATCCTTGCGCTGGCCGGTTTCCATGTCGTGCTTCATCAAGATCTTGACGTCAACGACGCCGCCGTTTTCGGTGGCGCGAACGCGCATCGGGTCTGCCATGTGCTTCTCCTGTCAGCAGTAATCGGAAAAATCAGGTCTCGGATCGATTCGACCGTGGCAGCAATCAGCCGCCGCAGCCGCCCAGCGTGACCTTGATTTCCTTCGATGCCACGTACCACTTGCCGCCCGCCTTGACCGCTGCGTGCACCACGGACGTCTGGCCCATCTTCACGCGCGTGGAAACGAACGGCTCGGTGCCCGGCGGAATGGTGAAATCGGCCGCCAGCGTGTTCGGATTCTTTTCCACCAGGATGGCGATCTGCTCGGTATCGGCGATATTGCTGGTGACCGACACGGGCACCACGGCGCCGTTCTCGGCGATGTCGGGAGCGTTGAAACTAATGGCGGTGCTCTTCTCCGTGCCGCTGCCGCCCAGCGCCTTGATGACGTCGGCCACACTCTTGCCGTCGAAAGCGGTCTTGTTCCATTCCGCGGCCTGCGCTTCGCTGATCAGGCCGGTGGCAGCCATCAGCGACAGCACGGCGGTCATCCGCAGTACATCTCGTCGTTTTGCGTTCATCTTGCTGTGTACCCCGTACTTGCGTACCGGTTTTGTGTCGACCCGTGTTGTGCCGGTGCGTCGCCGGCGATCTGTTTGCTGCTTGGGGGAGCCGTTCGATTTCGATCATCGCGGGCCGTCGTCAGTGCCGGCCGGCCCGCGTGGGGCAATGCGAACGCTTACTTGGCCGGTGCGCCTGCCAGGATCCACTCGACCACGGTCTTGATGTCGGCGTCGCTGACGGCCGCGTTGGCCGGCATCGGCACCGGGCCCCAGACGCCCGAGCCGCCGTTCTTCACCTTGGCCGACAGCTTGGCCAGTGCACCCTTGTCGCCCTTGTACTTGGCGGCAACGTCCTTGTAGGCCGGGCCGACCAGCTTCTTGTCGACCTGGTGGCAGCCCATGCAGGCGTTCTTGTTGGCGATCTCCTGCGCCTTGGCTGCGTCGACGGCGTGCGCGGACGCGGCGGCTGCCAGCAGCGCGGCGGCGATGACAAACTGCTTCATGTGTTGTGCTCCAAACGGATTGAGCCGTGGGGACGGCAAATCGCCGCGCTCGGACGATCTCCGCGGCGCGGCGCGCGCTGGCCGCCGTTGGGGCGGGCTTCTCGGAAGGCCTCTGCGGTGATCGGTGAGGGTCTTCGGGGCATATGCGGCCAGTCCGCTATTTTGCCTCAAGAAGTGGCAGGTATACGAGACGCGACAGTGATATCCATATGCAGAAATTGCCGGGATATCTGCGTCAACCCAAGGGTAAACCCGATATTTTCCGGCAAATGATTCACATGTGGAATCAGCGGCCCGCCAGCGCCCGGCCGGTCCCCAGGCGGTTGCCGAAGACGTTGAGCAGCAATCCGGCCATGACGACCACGGCGCCGATCCATTGCACGATCGCCAGGTCCTCGCCAAGCAACGCGTGCGCCGACAGCAGGCCGATCACCGGCACCAGCAGCGTCAGCGGCGCCACCTTGCTGGCGGCGTATCGGGTCAGCAGGCGGCCCCACATCGTGTAGCCGAACAGCGTGGCGACAAACGCCAGATAGCAGACCGCGAAGACGCCCATGCCCGAGACATGGGTGAGCGCCTGCGCGATGCGCGCGGGTCCCTCGAACCACAACGACAGCAGTGCAAATGGCACGATCGGCACCAGCGCGCCCCACACCACGAGCCCCAGCAGGTCGACCGCCCCGATCTTCTTGCTGACGATATTGCCGGTGGCCCAGCACAGCGCAGCGCAGAGCGTCAGCAGGAAACCAGCCGCCGTCATGCCGCCCGGGCCATGCGCCGCGCCGCTGCCGATCAGCGCCAGGCCGCCGGCGGCAATCGCCATGCCGGCCAGGTTATGCCAGCGCAGCGGTTCGCCAAGCCACAGCGCTGCAATCGCCACCGTGAAGAACACTTGCGATTGCAGCACCAGCGACGCAATTCCAGCCGGCATGCCGACCGCCATCGCATAAAACAGAAAGGCGAACTGGCCGAGGCTGATCGAAGCGCCATATGCGACCAGCATGCGCAGCGGAATGCGCGGGCGTGGAATGAAAAAGACGGCGGGAAACGCCACCAGGCAGAAGCGCAGCGTACCGAGCAACATCGGCGGCACTCCGGCCAGGCCAACTTTGATCACTACGAAATTGACGCCCCAGACCAGAATGATGGCGAGGGCAAGAAGACGGTCTTTGGCTTGCATGATCGATAAGGGAGCGCCGACATCCCCGGGGGCGGGACGTCAGGCATGGCTAGGGTAGCAGCCGACCCCGCCCGCGCGTTGCACGATCTTGCGGTTTTGTTGCGAAGTCTCCATGCGCCTGGCGGTCCTCGCGTCGGCGGGGGACCCGGCGGCGGCGCGCCCGGTGCTGCGGGAATGGCCGCCCGGCGCGGCGCGGCCATCGTACAGGCCATGAAGCCGCCGAAACCCGCCCGGCCGGCTCAGCCCAGTTCAGCTCAGCATGTCGGCCCAGATACTTCGCGCCCACGCCATGCCGTAGGCGCCTTCCACGGCGCTTGGCTCCGTCGATAACCCGCCCGAGCCTGGCACGGTCAGCATCGTTTTCTGTGCCGCATCGTAGCGATGCACGCTGGCAATATGGATCGCCTCCGTCGCCGACGTAAAGCTGTAGCAGGTATTGGTGTACACCGGCGCCGGGTCGGGCTGCCGGCCGGCCAGCAGTTGCAGGATCGCGGCCGCCGCCACCTTGCCGTGCTGGTTGGCCATGGTGCCGGACTTGGGCATCAGCGGCGCGATCTGCACCGCGTCGCCCAGTACGTGGATGTCCGGCGCCACATGGGACGCCATGGTGAGGAAGTCCACTTCGCACCAGCGTCCGTTGGCCGTTGCCAATCCGGCGGACACGGCGATGGCCCCCGCACGCTGCGGCGGCAACAGATTCACCACATCGGCCTTTTCGTCGTCCTGCACGTCGAATCTGATCGTGCGCGTGGCGGGATCTACGTCGATGGCTTCGTGTTGCGGGCGATAGTCGATCATCCCCTTGTAGCGCGTGTTCCACACCTGGCGGAACAGCGCGCCTTTGGACGTGATGTCCGGATTGGCATCGAAGATCAGCACCTTGCTGCGCGGCTTGTGTTGCTTCAGATAGTCCGCGACCAGACAGGCGCGCTCATACGGCCCCGGCGGGCAGCGATACGGCGCAAGGGGAATCGCGATGGCGAAGACCCCGCCGTCGGGCATCGCGGCAAGCTGACGGCGCAGTATTTCCGTCTGCGGGCCGGCTTTCCAGGCGTGAACGATCCGGTCGTCGCCCGGGCCAGCCTGGGCCAGACCCGGCATCGCGCTGGTCTGCATTTCCACGCCGGGCGACAGGACCAGCCGGTCGTAGGGCAGCGTCGCGCCGTTCGCAAGCCGCACCGTGCGCCGGTCCGTATCGATGGCCGCAACGGTGTCGCGCACATGACGGACGCCGTGCTGTCGCGCCAGGGCGTCGTACGGCAGCGTGATATCGGCCATCCGCCGGTAACCGGCCACCACCAGATTCGATAACGGACAGGACACGAATGCGGCGTCGGGCTCGACCAGCGTCACATCGACCGCGCCGCGGCTCCAGAAGCGCAGGTAGCGCGCCGCCGTGGCACCGCCGTAGCCACCGCCCACCACCACCACCCGGGCCGGCGCCGCGGCGCGCGCCAGACGCGGCGACAGACAGCCCATCGCCGTGGCGGCCAGTCCCGCCTTGAGTACGGATCTCCGATGCATGCGGAATCTACTTCTGATCCGCGAACCACGCGGCCATGCCGATGATTTCCGTATCGCTGTAGCCCTTGGCGATCTGCGGCATCACGGTGCCCGGGCGCTTGCCAAGCTTGTAATCGAGCATCAGCTCGACCAGATCGGCCTGCGACCGGCCGGCCAGACGCGGCACGGGACTGCCAGCAGGCGGGCGACCGTCGGGGCCGTGGCAGACCGCGCACGATGCGGCCTGATTGCGCGCCTGCTCCACCCGCGCGCGCTGGGCTTCGATCGTCAGCTTTCCGGAATCCGCCGGACCGGCCGTGACGGGGCCGGACGCGGCGGGCTGCGCAAGCAACGGCGCGGCGCATAGCCCCACGGCGAGAGCAACCATCCAGCGGGGGGACAACGGCAATCGCAATGGGGCTTTCATGTGGCTTCCTTTTGTTTCAGTCTCAGGGGAGATTGCGTCCCGGCGGCAGCGCCACCGGCGACGACACCGGCGCGGCGACCGGACTGGTCGTGGCGCCCGACGTGCCCATCGATGCCGGCGCATCGGACGTGACCGGCGCATTCGGCTGGCTACCCGGCACCGATTGCACCGGCGCCGGCGTGCCGACCGCCTCGTTGCCGGTATTGCCGTTCTGCGAAGTCGTGGCCTGGTCCAGGCGCGCGCGCTCTGCTTCGCTTACGTAGTCGAACACCTTGACGACCTTCTGCACGCCGCTGGCATTGCGCGCCACGTCGGTCGCCTTGTCGCCTTCGACGCTGGTGACCACGCCCATCAGGTACACCACGCTCTTGTCGGTCGTCACCTTGATCGAGTTGGCCGGCACGCCGTCGGCCGTCACCAGCAGTGTTTTCACCTTGCTGGTCAGATAGGCGTCATTGCTGCGCGTCATGAAGCCAGGCGAAGCGGTGATTTCGATCTCGTTGACCACTTCCCGCGTGTTGGGCAGACCGCGCACGTATTTTTCGATCTGCTGCTTGATATCCGCACTGGCGGCTTCACCGGTCAACAGCACCTTGCGGTTGAACACCGAAGTGCTGACGCGCGCCTGGCTGTCGTTGTAGCGCGAGCTCAAGGTGCTGTCGATTTCCACTTGCAGGCCGCGATCGATGGTCTGCGTGCCGGTCGGGCGGCGGTCGGTCGCCATGACCACGCCCGTGCCGACCGCGCCGGCCAGTACTGGAAAGCAGCCGGCCAGTTGGGTAGCCGAAACCACCAGGGCGGCCACGGTAATGGCAGTACGCGCGATGCGGGCCGGCGAAGTCTTGTTCTGATGGGTCACGTTCGTCATGCGGTGTCTTGGTTGTTCGGATGGATGGCGGAAATGATGCGGGAAACGGACTGCAATGCAAGCGGATTTACCTCGCCCGCCGCAGCGCCTGTGGATATCGCTGTGGAATACATCGCGAAACCTGTGCATAGCTTGTGGGTAGCCATGTGGATAACCCGGGATAACTTCGGGCGCGATGTAAGCGTGGCGGTCATGCGGTGCCTAAAAGCGCCTCGTCGATGCCATCGCAGAGGCAATGGAGCGTCAGCAAGTGCACTTCCTGAATGCGCGCGGTCCGGTCGCTCGGCGCGCACAGGTGGATGTCGAATTCGCTGAGCAGCGCGGCGATCTTGCCGCCGCCCTTGCCGGTCAGGGCCACCACGCCCATGTCACGCTGGTGCGCGGCCTCGATGGCCGTGATGACGTTGGCGGAATTGCCCGAAGTGGACAGCGCCAGCAGGATATCGCCCGGCTGGCCGAGCGCCTCCACCTGTTTGGAGAACACCACGGAAAAATCGTAATCGTTGCCGATCGCGGTCAGGATCGAGCTGTCGGTGGTCAGCGCGATGGCCGCCAGTCCGGGGCGTTCGCGTTCGAAGCGGCCGATCAGTTCTGCCGCAAAATGCTGCGCGTCGGCCGCGGAGCCGCCGTTGCCGCACACCAGGATCTTGTTCCCGCTGGTCAACGCAGCCACCATCCGCTCGACCGCCGCATCGATATGCGGCGCCATCAGCGAAGCGGCCAGCCGCTTGGTGTCGGCGCTGTCCAGGAAATGTTGTTCGATACTTTCAATACTCATGGTCAGGTGACATCTGCACAATCCCGCGCATTATGACGCAGCGTCCGGCGCGTCGTTGTGCATCGACGTCAGGTCGAATGCGTTGGGCAGCCACTCCAGCCGGCCCGGCTCCAGCGCCACGACATCCACGCGGCACGGCGGCACGTGATCGAGCGAGGCCAGGTAATGCGCGGCCGCATGGAGCACGCGCCGCTGCTTGGCCGGCGTGATGCTTTGCGCGGCCCCGCCAAACCCGCGACCGCGGCGCTGGCGCACTTCGACAAATACCAGCGTCTGGTCCCGCGCGCGCATGATCAGGTCGATCTCGCCGCCTTTGCAGCGATAATTGCGCACGACCGGCGCCAGGCCCTGCCGCTTCAGGTAGGCCAGCGCCCGGTCCTCGGCCAGCGCGCCCTTTGCCGTAGTGGTTGGCGTGGTGGTTTTGAATGAGCGATTCAATGGAAGTTCTCAAGCATGAGTGACTGGACCCAGTTGGCCACCGGCCAGACCTATCCGCCCGCCACGCTGTACGTGGTGGCCACGCCAATCGGCAACGTCGCGGACCTTTCGCTGCGGGCGCTGCATGTACTGGGTCTGGTCGATGCCATCGCATGCGAGGACACGCGCAACACCGGCCAGTTGCTGAGCCGCGTGGGCGTGCAACGTCCACTGGTGGCGGTTCACGAACACAACGAGCGCGAGGCTGCCGTCCGGATCGTCGAACGGCTGGCTGCGGGCGAGCGCATTGCCTATGTATCGGACGCGGGCACGCCGGGCATTTCCGACCCCGGTGCGCGGCTGGTGGAGGCGGTGCGCGCAGCCGGCTTGCGCGTGACGCCGCTGCCCGGGCCCAGCGCGGCCGTCACGGCGCTTTCCGTGGCGGGCGACATGCTCGAGGCTGGCGGCGGGCGTTTTACCTTCGTCGGGTTTCTGCCCGGCAAGGCCAAGGCGCGCAACGACGCGATCGCGCACTGCGCCGCGCTCGATCACGCCTGGATCCTTTACGAAGCGCCGCATCGCATTGCGGACACGCTGGCGGCGCTGGCCGAAGCGTTGCCCGAATCGCGGCGGATCCTGATCGGACGCGAACTGACCAAGCTGTTCGAGGAAACGCCGGTGATGCGCGTGGCCGACGCGCCGGCGTGGCTGGCGGCGGAGCCGACGCGCGGCAAAGGTGAATTCGTGCTTGTCATCGAAGGGGCGAGCCGCGCCGAGGGCAGCGACGCCGACGCGCCCGACGCCGAGGCGGCGCGCGTGCTGAAGCTGCTGCTGGCCGAACTGCCAGCCAAGCGCGCCGCGAAGCTGGCGTCGGCCATCACGGGCGCCAAGACCGATGCGCTCTACAAGCTGGCGCTGGCGCAACGCACGGACGGCGAGGCGGACGCGGACCACGACTGAAAACAAAAACGGCATGACCACGCTCGTGATCATGCCGCTTGAGAAAATTCTTATCAGGAAGAGACGTTGCTGGCTGGGACAGGCGAGGTCGAGAAATCGGATCTGACCTGGCCGCATCGCCTTACTTGCGCTTGTACTTGGTGGTGGACTTGCCAGCCTTCGACCTTGCCTTGGACTTGGCCGGCACCAGCGAGTTGGCGGTATCGGGCAGGCTGACGTCGTCGGCGCCGCTGCCGTCACCGGCTTCCGCCCCGCCGGCCTCGATGTTCGGGCCAAGCGCGGCGACTTCCGTACGCGAGAGACGGCGGATTTCCACCTGCGTGGCGCCGTGGTCGACAAAGCTCAGGCGCTTTGCCGCCGCGTAGGACAGATCGAGGATCCGGTTGCCGTGATACGGGCCGCGGTCATTGATGCGGACCACCGCCACCTTGTTGTTGCGCAGGTTGCGCACCAGCACCCAGCTATCGAGCGGCAGCGTCGGATGGGCGGCCGTCATGGCGCGCATGTCGAAGCGCTCGCCGTTGGCGGTCTTGCGCCCGTGGAAGCCCTTGCCGTACCACGATGCCGTGCCGCGCTGCTCGAACGTACCCATGTCAGCGCGCAGACCGTCGATGGACGGCTGGGTCGGCGTGTTGTCGTCTTGCCAGCCGAAAAGATTCCAGTTGCCGCGATCGTCGGTGCGGTCGGCCGGCGTGGCAGCCTTGCCCGTCAGCGCCCGGGTGGACTTGGTGGAAATAGCGCCGCTAGTCGATGCGGTCTCGGTGTCGCTGCCCGGGGGCGTCGCGCACGCGGCCAAAGCCAGCGCAGACACGATGATCGCGCACTGACGAAGGAAGCGGTTGGAGCCGGGCGCCATCTCGCGCGCGGCCCCGGGACGGAATAGGGGCAGACTGAGCATGGCGCGCAGTCTATCATCGGTCGTTTTAAGCTAGTGCCTTGATTTTGTTACGAAATCTAAAGAAACGGCGACGAATTCCCCGCAATCCACCGCTACACAAGGGATTGCGCCGATTACCCTGCCATCGCTGAGGTGCGGCGGATACTTAACTTTCAGATTCTTCTCACGCACGATTCAAACGTTTCGCGGCCGAGTAGGCGCAGCATCGAGGGCTACAATGGCCCACCCACGGCGCACCGCGTTCCCCGCCGGAACCGACGCGAAAAATGCAGATTGAGCCGCAAATGAAAGTCATCCTCATCCCCGTCACGCCCTTCCAGCAAAACTGCTCGCTGTTGATCGACGAGACCACGCAACGCGCCGCGGTGTGCGATCCCGGCGGCGACCTGAACCGCATCACCGCCGCGCTGGAAGAAAACGGCGTCACGCTCGAAAAGATCTTTCTGACGCATGGTCATGTGGACCACTGCGCGGGTGCGGCGGCGCTGGCACGGCAGTTCGACGTGCCGATCGAGGGCCCGCACGAGGACGAGCGCTTCTGGATCGAGCAACTGCCCGAGCAGACGCGCCGCTTCGGTTTTGGTCATGCGGAAGTGTTCGAGCCGAACCGCTGGCTCGACAACGGTGACACGGTGACGTTCGGCAATGAAACGCTCGAGGTCTACCACTGCCCGGGCCACACGCCGGGGCACGTGGTGTTTTTTTCGCGCGCAAACCGGCTGGCAATCGTGGGAGACGTGCTGTTTGCCGGGTCGATCGGCCGCACCGACTTTCCGCGCGGCAACCATGCGGACCTGATCCGCTCCATCCGCACGCGTTTGTGGCCGCTTGGCGAAGATGTGACATTCGTGCCCGGCCACGGCCCGGTGTCCACGTTTGGCGACGAACGTCGCAGCAATCCTTTCGTGGCCGACCACCTGATCGACGCAGCCTAAAGCGATGGCAAAGAAGCAAGCGCCCGACACCCGGCCGGAAATTTACGTCAGTACCGATGTGGAGGCCGACGGACCGATTCCGGGCCCGCATTCGATGCTGTCGTTTGCATCGGCCGCAATGCTGGCGGACAAGACCGTGGTGGCGACGTTTTCGGCCAATCTGGAAACACTGCCCGGCGCGGCGGGACATCCGGTGCAGATGCAATGGTGGAAAACGCAGCCGGACGCCTGGGCCGCCTGCCGTCGGGATCTGGAACGGCCGGAAGACGTCATGCCGCGCTATGTCGAATGGGTGGAGAGTCTTCCTGGCAAGCCCGTGTTCGTCGCGTTTCCGGCCGGCTTCGATTTCACCTGGATGTTCTGGTACATGATGCGTTTCGCGGGCCGGTCGCCGTTTGGCTGGGCCGCGCTCGATATCAAGACGCTCGGTTTTGCCCTGACGGGACGCCCCTATCGCAAGTCCGTGAAAGCCGCATTTCCGCCGCATTGGCACGATCCGCTGCCGCATACCCATGTCGCGCTGGACGACGCACTGGAACAGGGGGCGTTGTTCTGCAACATGCTGGCCGAGTTGCGCGCCCGCGAGGGCCGGCTGGCAAACCTTTCAGACGCATCCGGCGCCCCGGGCAACGCTGCGGCGCCGGAGTGAGCCCTTGGCGCCGGGATCCGGGGCTGCGTGAGGGACGGCCGTCCGTGCGGCACGCCACATGCGCCCGCGCGACAGCAACACCACAATTTTTCGCACGCTCTCCTATAGTGGAATCGTGAAATTGACGGCGTAGGTCCGTTCGAAACCCCGCGCGACGGTGCGCCGAGGAGGTGTGACCATGCGTTTCCATCCCGATCTACACCTGAAAGACCTGTCCAGCAGACTTCACTGGCCGCACCGCCCACCCTCACGTGCCGATGTCGTGGCTCATTTCCACTCGGCATCGGAAGACGCCGAAGTCGCCAAGGCACTCATCTATGTCAGCGCCGTCACCGCGATTGTGTTGCTGGTCGTGCTGGCCGGCATCAGTTTCGGTCAGGAGGCCATGCACTGGCTGGGTGTTGAATAAACGACGACTCGCCTGAAGCGATTCGCCTGACTGACCGGCCGGCCTCCCTTGCGGGGGGCCGGTTCTATTTTGGGTGTTGCTTTTTGCGGTGCGGCAAAGGTGTCAGGCCAGCAGTGGCGCGACGTTTTCTGGCGGGCGCCCGATCACCGCGCGATGGTCGCGCACGACCACGGGACGCTGCAGCAGGATGGGATTGTCCGCCACGGCGGCAAGCAGCTCGGCGTCGGTCAGCCCAGGGTCCGCCAGATCGAGTTCCTTGTAAGCCGTCTCGCCGTCCCGGATCATTTCCCGCACGGGCACGCCCAGCAGGGTGTGAAGTTGCCGCAGCGTCGACAGCGTCGGCGGCGTCTTCAGATATTCGACGATCTCCACGGTTTCGCCCAGGCGCGGCGCAGCGGCTTCGACAAGCGCCAGCGCCTCACGCGATTTCGAGCATCGGGGATTGTGGTAAATCGTGATCATGACGGCTTCCTCCTGCCTGCGTTAGATATCCCGGCACTATATACAACGGCTCGCCGGCTCTGACGAGGCCGCGCGGCGGAAAACGCGGCAAGGACCCCAGGTCGGACCCGTCGCTATGTCCGCCTGCCAGGGGGCGTAGTCAGGGCCGTCGCTCTGGCGCGTTAATGAGGTCGCTCGGCAGTCAAGTCCGCCACTCATCGTCAATATCCCCTTTTCGGCGGTGGATTGGCACAGGCGAAGCGGGCATGTATCGTGCGTAGCGTGGCTGTCCATTCACCATGGTGGCCGGCATCGTGCCGGAACCGCTTTCTGCCGAACATAACGTGTCCGATTCTTCTTCACCTGCCACCCGCGCGCCGTACCGGCTGCGCGACGCAACCCCTGCCGATGTCCCCGCGATCCAGGCGATTTACGCTCACCACGTCCAGCACGGACGCGCATCGTTTGAAGAAGTCGCGCCAACCGTGGACGACATGCAGTTGCGCTTTGCCGAAGTCCTCCGCAAAGGGCTGCCTTATATCGTGGCCGAACGCGACGGCAGGATCCTCGGCTATGCCTATGCATCGAGCTACCGCGCGCGC
This sequence comes from Cupriavidus pauculus, assembly GCF_008801835.1. GTDB lineage: Bacteria > Pseudomonadota > Gammaproteobacteria > Burkholderiales > Burkholderiaceae > Cupriavidus > Cupriavidus pauculus. The sequence continues at coordinate 22,819 of NZ_VZOW01000039.1, forward strand.
AGCGCCTATCGCTTCGCCATCGAGGATTCGATCTACATCGACCATCGCCACACCGGCGAAGGACTGGGTCGTGCGCTGCTCGCGGAGTTGATCACGCGCTGCGAAGAGGGCCCCTGGCGCCAGATGGTGGCGGTCGTGGCGATGACTTCCACTGGCGAGGGTGCCGGGTCCGTCGCCGTGCACGAGCGTCTGGGCTTTCGCACCGTTGGCCGGCTGGAATCGGTCGGCCTCAAGCACGGCGAATGGATCGATACCTTGCTGATGCAGCGACCGCTCGGCGCAGGCAACGCCACGGTTCCCCACCCTGACGAACTACGCCAGTAAGGCCGGCACGGCGGTGTCACACCAGGCGCGCAGGTTGTCGTAAGCGCGCGCAACGTGGTCTGGGCCGCGCGTCATGCTTTCCAGGCGCATCACTTCGACGCGCGCCAGCCCAATCGTGCCCAGCACGTATTTCAGGTACGGCGTGAAGAAGTCCTTCTGGCTGGCGGCGTCATCCGAGAACCGTCCACCGCACGACACCACGGCCAGGACCGCGCGATCGCGCAATAGCCCCTGCTTGCCCTGCGGCGTCCCCGCGAAGGTGCGTTCGGGGCGCACCACCAGGTCGATCCAGGTCTTCAGCGATGCCGGCAGTGTGAAGTTGTGCATCGGCGTGGTGATCAAGACGATGTCCGCCGCTTCGAGTTCGGCAATCAGCGCTTCCGACAACGCCAGCGCGGAGGGATCGGCCGCTTCGCGCTTTGCGGCCACCGCCAGATTGGCATCGGTGAATGCGGCGCCGATCGGCGGCAGCGGATTGGCAGCCAGGTCGCGCTCGATCACGACGAGCGGCCCGTGCTGCGCCGACAGTTGCGCGCGAACGATCTCGCCCGCGCGGCGGCTGGTGGACCTATCGCCGCGCGGGCTGACGTTCAGGTGTAGCAGTGTTGCCATTGTCTTGCGACCTAATCAGTCGATCATATGGTTGAAGCGCAGCGCCCGGGCCAGCAGGCCGTTGCGGTAATAGAAGCGATGGCCCAGCACGTTTGTCAGCGGGGTGTCGAGCACAAGCTGACGGCAGCCCTGGGCAGCGGTTTCCGCCTTGAGCCAGTTCATCAGCTGATGCCCGTGGCCGCCACTGCGCGCGCCGGCATCGGTCACGAGGTCGTCGACATAACAGTACTTGCCGTAGACCAGATTCTCGGCAAGGCGATAGCCGGCCAGCGCCACCCACTGGTTGTCCTGCCACATCCCGACCAGCCGGTAGCCGTCCAGCGTCTGGCGTTGCCAGCGCGCGACGAATTCTTCCGCGTTGGCCAGATGCGGACGAAGCTGGTGCATCAGCGCAAAGGATGCCGCGACGTCGGCCGGCGTGTCGATGCGACGAATCTGATTTTGCTGCGCGGCGGCGATTTGCATCAGCGCGCTCCGGCCGGCGCATCGGCGGGCGGCGGCGGAAAGTGCAGTCCCACGGCGATACGGTTCCAGGCGTTGATCGACGCAACCGTGGCGGCCAGGAACACCAGTTCGTCGTCGCTGAAGACGGCGCGCGCGTCTGCCAGCGCGGTGTCGCGGGCGGGCCCATCGCTCATGCGGGTGAGCGCCTCGGCCCAGTCCAGTGCCGCCGTTTCGCGCGCCGTGTAGATGCCCGCGTCACGCCAGCCGGCCAGCAGATCGAACTTGCGCGGATCGATGTCGAGCTTGCGCGCGATGTTCAGGTGAAACTGCAGGCAGAACGCGCAGCCGTTGATTTGCGAGACGCGCAGCTTCACGAGCTCGGTCAGCGCGGGGTCCATGCCGGCCGTCGTGACCGCCTTGCTAACGCCGCTCAGGGCCGCGTACACATCGGGGGCCGTCCGTGTGAAAGCCTGGAAATCCATCTTCGACTCCTTCGGGTAAGATGTCAGAGTTCGAAGATTAATATAAGAGCTCTGACATTATGAGGAAGACCCTGTCGTCGAAGGGGAAAAGCGCCGGGCTTGCTGCCGAGACCACGCGGATTCCCGCACCCGGCGAAGGCAAGCGTGGCGAAAGCGGCTATCTGGCGTATCTGTTGCGGCAGGCCAGCGCGGCCAATCGCCTGCAGATGGAGCGCGCGCTGGCCGATCTCGGCGTGACGCTGCCGCAGTTTTTTGTGCTGACGATGCTCGGCGCGTATCCGGGCGCATCGGGCGCGGACATCGCACGGTTGGCATTGCTGACGCCGCAGACGGTCAGCGTGATCATGAACAATCTGGAGAAGATGGGCGCGATCGCGCGCCAGCCGCATCCGGTTCACGGCCGCATCCAGACCGTCGCCCTCAGCGATGCGGGGCGCGCGCTGCTGGCGCAGTGCAAGGTCCGCGCCGCCGAGGTGGACAAGCAACTGCGCGCCGGGCTCAGCCCGGAAGAAGAACAGATCGTGCGGCGCTGGCTGGTCAGCCTGGCCGCGCCGGACAGCGATCTGACGGCGTAAGGCGCGGCAGGAAACAAGGCCCGCGCGCGGCATGAAAAAAAGGCCCGCCGACTTGCGTCACGCGGGCCATCATCGCATCACAACTACGGATTCATTGCGGCGCCAGCGGTGCGGAAAACCGCCGGCGCACTTCGCGGACTCAGCGCATCAGGTCCGACAGCGCCAGCGCCACCACCTTGGTCGCGCGGTTCAGGTCGTTCAGACGCAGGTTCTCGTCGGAATTATGGCCGCGCGCTTCCATCAGCGGGCGCGGACCGGCGCCGTACAGCACGGTCGGGATGCCGCGGCTCGTGTAGTGGCGCGCGTCGGTGTAGAGCGGCACGCCCTGCACCGGAATTTCCACGCCGAACACGGCTTCGGCGCGTTGCTTGAGCGCGCCGATCAGCTTGTCCACGCCCGGCAGTTCCGACAGCGGCTCGGCCAGGATGATGCGCTCGACCTTGACCTCGATGCCCGGACGCTCGCGAGCGGCCTTCTCCACCACGGCGCGCAGTTCGCCTTCCGCGTCGAAGCCGATTTCCTCGGGAATCATGCGGCGGTCCACGCGGAACGTCACCAGGTCGGGCACCACGTTGGTGTTGATTCCGCCCTTGATCAGGCCGACGTTGAGCGTTGCGGTGTCAATGCCCGGCACCTTGCTCTTGCGCGTTGCCAGTTCGGCGCGCAGGCCGTAAATCGATTGCAGGATGTGCGTGGCGGCCTCGATGGCATCGACGCCGGTGTGCGGCATCGCGGCGTGGCCCTGCTTGCCCTTGACCGTGACTTCCACGTGCAGGCAGCCGTTGTGCGCCGACGTGATGCCGTACGAGAAGCCGGCCGAAATCGCATAGTCGGGCTTGGTCAGACCTTCGTCGAGCAGGAACTTCGGGCCGATGTCGCCGCCGGTTTCCTCGTCGTACGTGAATTGCAGCTCCACGGTGCCGTTGATCTTGGCGCCCTGCTTCTCGGCTTCGATCAGCGCCAGCACGGCGTAGGCGTAGGTGGCGAAATCCGACTTCGACACCGCCACGCCGCGGCCGTACATGACCGGGCCGTGCTCGCTGTCGGCGATTTCGCCGCCGTACGGATCCTTGGTCCAGCCCAGGCCCGGGGGCACCACGTCGCCGTGCGCGTTCATCGCGATCACCGGACCGCCGTTGCCAAACGTCTTGCGCACCAGCAGATTGGTGGCGCTGATCATGCCGGCCGCCTTGACCTTGTCTTCCGGCACCTTGTGCGCTTCCACCTTGAAGCCCAGCCCTTCCAGCAGTTCACGCGCGCGCTTGCCATGTGCGTCGCAGTCGCCCGGCGGGTTGTCCGACGGCACTTTCACCAGCTCGGCCAGGAAAGCTTCCTGCTGCGGGCGGTGCGCGTCGATGTACTGGATCAGCGTGGATTCGATGGGATTCATGTTGTCTCGTGCGGTCATCGTCTAGCTCTGGAGTGTTGGGAGGGGCGCCGTGCGTGCGGCGCGCTTATTGGGTACGTTGGAAGTGCTCGACGAAATCGGCAAACACGCGCGCCGCGATTTCGGCGTCTTCCGCGGTCATGGTCTCGGTGGGATGGTGGCTGATGCCGCCGTTGCCGCAGCGGACAAACAGCATGGCCACATCGGCAATGGCGGCGATGGCCATGGCGTCATGGCCGGCGCCGGAGGGCAGATGACGCACGGGCACGCCCTGGCGCTGCACCGCGGCGGCCCATTGCGACTGCAGCCACGGCGCGCACGGCACGCTGGCCGCTTCGTGCGTCTTACGGATGTGCACGCGCACATTGCGGCGCGCGCAGACACGTTCGATTTCGGCCAGCACGTCATTGACGGCAGCCTCGCGCTCGGCGTCCACGCCCGCGCGAATGTCGATGGAGAACACGGCGCGCCCGGGCACTACGTTGGTGGCGCCGTTCGGCACATTGAACTGGCCTACCGTGCCCACCAGGCCCGGCTTGCCGCCGCAGCGCTTTTCGATGAACAGGCCGATTTCCGCGCCGGCCATCGCCGCGTCGCGACGCATGTCCATCGGCACGGTGCCGGCGTGTCCGGCCAGGCCTTCGAGTTCGACGATAAAGCGCGTGGCGCCCGAGATCGCCGTGACGACGCCCACCGGCAGCCCTTCGTTGAGCAGCACCGGGCCCTGTTCGATATGGACTTCGACGAAGGCCAGCACCTTCTCGCGGTCATGCCTGGCGGCAGGCAGTTGCGCGGCGTCGAAGCCGGCCGCGCGCATCACGTCGCGCATCGTGCGGCCGGCATCGTCGACGTTGTCGAGCACGTTGTGGTCGAACGTCCCGGCGATCGCGCGGCTGCCCAGCAGCGTCGCCTTGAAACGCACGCCCTCTTCCTCGGCAAACCCGATCACTTCGATCGCGAACGGGAAACGCTTGCCTTGCCGGTGCCATTCGGCCACGCAGGCGATCGGCAGGATCACGCCCAGGTTGCCGTCGTAGCGGCCGGCGTCGCGCACGGTGTCGAAGTGCGATCCGGTGAGCAGCGCAGGCGCGTTGGCCTGCGCGCCTTCGTAGCGGCCGATCACGTTGCCCGCGGCGTCGCGGCGCACCGTCATGCCGGCCGCCTGCATCCATTCGGTCAGTTGCGCGGCCGCGCCGTGATGCGCGTCGGTCAGATAGGTGCGGGTAAGAATGCCGGGCTGGTCGGTATGAACGGCCAGGGCGTCGGCCCAGGCCATGATGCGGGTGCCGATGTCGGCGGACAACGGCGTGGTGATTGCTGCCATGTGTTTGTCTCTCCTGCTGGCGGTGCGTGAGCCCGGTAGTGTCTGCCCCGGGCGGGCGCCCGAAAGCCGTGGCTCTATTCTGTGCGATTCATGTTAGCACAGTGAATTCAAAAATTGCATACAAAAATGATATGCACTATATTGGCCTCCACGCACCGACAATCCGCCGCGGACAATCCAGTCCGGACAAGTGGATTGCGTGGATTCCGCCTCAACAGGGGGGCTTTCCGCGCCGGACAAGGGCCTGCGGGCCGATTGTCACGGTGATGCCACGCCGCACGCCGCATCAGCGTTGTCTTTGCTGACCGGTGCGACGGCATTCCTGAATCAGATCAGGGCCGGCCGATGGCGCATCGATCACCGACAGCGCCACGGACCAGGCCCGGCATGGAGACAACAATGCAGCATGCCGTACCCACGCAGCGCGCCGCCGGTGCACGCCTGCACACTCGCTTCACTCGTTCCCTGTTCGGCCAGGTGCTGATCGCCCTGGCGCTGGGCACGCTGCTGGGGCTTGCGTTTCCCGAATTCGCGGCCAAGCTCAAGCCGCTTGGCGACGGCTTCATCAAACTGATCAAAATGCTGATCGGACCGGTGGTGTTCTGCGTGGTGGTCGCCGGCATCTGCGGCGCTGGCGAGTTGAAGAAAGTAGGCCGTGTCGGCATCAAGGCCGTGGTGTATTTCGAGGTCGTGACCACCATCGCGCTGGCGCTTGGCGTGGTGCTGGCCTATGTGTTCCAGCCCGGCGCGGGCATGAACGTCAATCCGCACAATCTCGACGCTTCCGCCATGGCCGCGTATGTGGAATCGGCCGACAAGGTGAAAAGCGCGGGCATGGTCGATTTCCTGCTCAAGCTGATTCCGAACACCATCATGGGCGCGTTTTCCAGCGGCGACGTGCTGCAGGTGCTGCTGGTGTCGGTGCTGTTCGGTTGCGCGCTGTCGCTGGTCGGCGAGCCCGGCCGGCCCCTGGTCAGGCTGATCGACAACTTCTCGCAGACGCTTTTCAAGATGATGGGATTCATCATCAAGTTGGCGCCGCTGGGCGTGCTGGGTGCGGTGGCATTCACGGTGGGCAAGTACGGTATCGGATCGCTCAAGCAACTCGGTTTTCTGGTGATCCTGTTCTATGGCGCGGTGCTGGTGTTCGTGCTGGGCGTACTTGGCATCATCATGCGACTGTGCGGTTTTTCGGTGCTCAAGCTGATCCGCTATCTGCGCGCCGAATTGCTGGTGGTGCTTGGCACCGCATCATCGGACAGCGTGCTGCCGCAGGTCATGAGGAAGCTCGAATTCATGGGCATCAGGAAGTCCGTGGTCGGCCTGGTGATTCCTACCGGGTATTCGTTCAACCTCGACGCATTCTCGATCTACCTGACGCTGGCCGCGGTATTTATCGCGCAGGCCACCAATACGCCGCTGGCGATGGGCGACCTGCTCGGCATTCTGGCCGTGGCGCTGGTTACCTCGAAGGGTGCGCATGGCATTCCGGGCTCGGCCATTGTGATTCTTGCCGCCACGCTTTCGGCACATCCGGCCATTCCGGCGATTGGTCTGGTGCTGGTGCTGTCGGTGGACTGGTTCATCGGCATCGCGCGCGCGGTGGGCAACCTGATCGGCAACTGCGTGGCGACGGTGGTCGTGGCAGCCTGGGAGCGCGATATCGACCGCGAGCGGGCGCACGCGGTACTCGACGGCGCCATCCCCGCGGGCGACCTCGACGAGGGCCTGTCGGCAGCGGCGCAAACCCCCGGGGAAGTCCCTGTGCCGGCATCGCTGCCCGGTGTGGCCTCGGGGCGCTAGAATCACGCCATCCCATTTCCACGCGCGGAGCAGGCAACAGTCGCGCGACACCATGCCCGAGCACATCGATCCAGACATGACCTCCGAGGCGATTGCCGACGACATCGTCGCCGCCATCGTCTCGCACCGGCTGCCGCCGGGCACCAAGCTGCGCGAGGAGGCGCTGGCGAGCGTCTATCGCGTCAGCCGCACCAAGGTCCGCGCGGCGCTCCTGATGCTATCCAAAGACAAGGTCATCCAGATCGTGCCGGACAAGGGCGCGTTCGTGGCCAAGCCAAGTGCCGAGGAAGCACGCGAGGTCTTTGCCGTGCGCCGCATCCTGGAGGCGGCGCTGGCGCGCGAATTCGTCGCCAAGGCGACGGCGGCGGACTACAAGCGCATCGAGAAGCATCTTTCGGCCGAACGCAAGTCGCTGAGCGGCAGCGACGCGCAGACGCGCACGCGCCTGCTTGGCGATTTCCATATCGTGCTGGCGGAAGTGGCTGGCAACAATGTGCTGACGGAAATCATGCGCGAGCTGTCGATGCGCAGCGCGGTGATCACGATGCTCTACCAGAGCCGTCGCGACGCCACCTGCTCGTCCGACGAACACCGCGCGTTCATCGACGCGGCCAAGGCCGGCGATGCGGATCTGGCGGTCAGCCTGATGGTGGAACACCTGAACCACGTCGAAAGCGCGTTGCACTTCGACGAAATTCCCGCTGCGACGCGCGGCAAGGACTTGGTTGCCGCGTTGCTGGCCTGATCCTTTGCTTTGCGCTTGATCGCTATCAAGGACGGGGACGGGGTGCGAGGCGCATGATTCGTCTCGCCATGGAGTTGCGGGGGCGCACTTCATGAGCTCTCCCCGCCCTTCGCAAGAAGGGCTGCCCGCAGACCGCAACGGCTGCGGGCTTTTTCATTTGTTTTTCATTTGTGCGCCGGCTGGCCTTACCGGCCTGCCTTACCCGGCCGCCGTGGCCGCTGCAGTCGCCGCAGTCGTCCAACTGCTGCTGCGCTCGGTCCAGTAGCCGGGCTTGGTGTAAGCCTGTTTCAGATGCTCGATAAAGAAGCGGATCTTGGCCGGCACCGGACGCTGCTGCGGATACACGGCCAGGATGTCGTAGTCCGGCAGCGCGTATTCGTCCAGCACGGTAATCAGCTCGCCGCTTTCCAGCTGCGGAAGAATTTCCCATGTGGACCGCCAGCCAAGTCCCAGGCTTTCTCCGGTCCAGCGATGCAGCAGCTCGCCGTCGTTGCAATCGAGGTTGCCGTTGACGCGCACCGTCACGGTCTTGCCGTTCTGCTGGAAATACCAGCCGCGCTGTTGTCCGCCCTGCAGGTTGAACGCGAGGCAGTTGTGTTTTTCCAGATCTTCGAGCGTGTGCGGCACGCCGTGCCTGGCGAAATATGCAGGCGTGCCGCACACCACGCGTTTGTTGGTGGCCAGCTTGATGGCGACAAAGTTGGGATCGATCGCACCGCCAATGCGGATCCCCACGTCGTAGCCCTCGCGCACCAAATCGACCACGCGGTCGGTCAGGTTGAACGAGATCTGGACTTCGGGATTGGCGGCCAGGAACGCTGGCGCGTGCGGCGCAACATGCTTGCGGCCGAACGCGGCCGGCGCCGACACGATCAAATGGCCGGTGGCCTTGTGTTTGCCTTCGGCGATCAGCATTTCCGCGCGATCGAGATCGGCCAGCGCCTTTTTGCACTGCTCCATAAACGCCGCGCCCTGTTCGGTCACGACGATTCTGCGTGTCGACCGATGCAGCAGCTTGACGCCGATGCGTGCTTCCAGCGCGTTGATGCGCCTGCCGATCATGACCGGCGTGACGCCCTGCGTCAGGGCCGCCGCGGCCATGCTGCCGTGCTCGACCACGGCGATAAACGCTTCTATCTGTTTGAGTTTGTCCATAGGGGCCAGCTAAGCCGATTGTCTCCTGCCGTCGCATTGTGAGGCATGGAAGGCTTGCCGCGCATCTCCGGAACGCTATGCGGCGCATGCAGCGCGCCGCGCCATGGCGCCGCCGCTACGGTTGCTGACGCCGGGCCAGCGCTTCGTTAATCTCCGCTGCCTCGCTCAGGACATGCGCCAGCCGTCGCAGCGGCGCACTGCACTGCCACTGGGCGAACAGCGCGAACGCGCCGCCGATGACCACCACCGCGCCGTAGATCGCCACCAGAATGGGCGCCTGTCCGGACGTCGTCGCCGGCAAGCCATGCGCGAGTACGGCTGCCGCCGGGCCGATAGCCAGGATCACCGCCACCGTGCGCGCGCCGCCTTCCCATAAGCGCGCCTGCAACTCGATGCGGCGCTGCCGGGCGCGCAACTGCAGCGCGGGAATCCGGCCCAGACGCAGCAGCAGCGCATTTTCCACGGCCAGTTGCGCGTCGATACGCTGCGCGAGCCAGTGCATCGGGTGCCGCAGTGCATCGCGCCTGCCCAGCATCCGCGTCAGCCAAGCCGCCACGTAGAACAGCGCGCTCACGCCCAGCAGCACGTGAAAAACGTCCGGCAGCCACGCCGGCGGCGCCTGCTTCAGGACCTGATGCCACCACACCAGACCCGCGCCGACCGCCAGCGTCGGCACCAGCGCAAGCACGAATCCGCCCCATAGCACCGTCACCAGACGGCTGTCCCGCGCCTTTTCGGCCGGCGCCGTCTGCAATGCTTCCATCAATTCGAGATTTGTCGGCAGCCGCGTGTACATGGCAAGGCAATGGCGTTTCGAAACCCGCTATTGTGGCCCCACCGTGGCTGCTGCCGATAGGAAAAACGCCGCCGTTTGATCGCAGCGCCCGCGTCGACGGATTCAGCGGTGCACCAGCGCCGCGCGCCGGGAAGAATGCAGGCCAGAAGCCGGCACGCATCCGGCGCCCGAATATCGCGCTCGCAGCGCCGGCGCCATATATCCCCACGCGCACATTTCCCGCGCATTTTCTGCGCCATTGCAAACCCCAGGTATCGAATCAACTGATCGCGCTTCTGTTTATCCATACCCGATGCAGGCATAGCATCAACGCCAGAACAAATCCCACCCATTGTTTTTGAGCGTATTGGAGACAGACATGCCGAAGATGAGAGCAGTCGACGCGGCCATCGCCGTGCTGGAAAAGGAAGGCATCACCACCGCGTTTGGCGTGCCCGGCGCCGCGATCAACCCGTTCTATTCAGCGATGCGCAAGGCCGGCTCGATCCGTCACCTGCTGGCGCGCCACGTGGAAGGCGCCTCGCACATGGCCGAGGGCTACACCCGCGCAGAGCCGGGCAACATCGGTCTGTGCGTGGGCACCTCCGGGCCGGCCGGCACGGACATGATCACGGGCCTGTACTCGGCCTGGGCCGATTCGATTCCCATCCTGTGCGTCACGGGCCAGGCGCCGCGCGCGCGCCTCTACAAGGAGGATTTCCAGGCCGTCGATATCGAATCGATCGCCAAGCCCGTTACCAAGTGGGCCGTGACCGTGCGCGAGCCCGCGCTGGTGCCGCAGGTGTTCCAGCAGGCGTTTCACCTGATGCGCTCGGGCCGCCCCGGTCCGGTGCTGATCGACCTGCCGTTCGACGTACAAGTGGCAGAGATCGAATTCGATCCGGAAACGTACCAGCCGCTGCAGCCGTACAAGCCGGCGGCGTCGCGCGCGCAGATCGAAAAGGCCATCGCGATGCTGAACCAGGCCGAGCGTCCGCTGATCGTCTGCGGCGGCGGCGTGATCAACGCCAACGCCAATGAGCTGCTGGTGGAATTCGCCGAACTGGTGAACGTGCCGGTGGTGCCGACGCTGATGGGCTGGGGCGTGCTGGCCGACGACCATCCGCTGCAGGCAGGCATGGTGGGGCTGCAGACCTCGCATCGCTATGGCAATGCCACGCTGCTGGCGTCCGACTTCGTGATGGGCATCGGCAATCGCTGGGCCAATCGACACACCGGCAGCGTCGACGTGTACACCAAGGGCCGCAAGTTCGTGCACGTCGATATCGAGCCAACGCAGATCGGCCGCGTGTTCGGCCCGGACCTCGGCATCGTTTCCGACGCCCGCGCGGCGCTGGAACTGTTCGTCGAAGTGGCGCGCGAAATGAAGATGGCGGGCCGCTTGCCATGCCGCAAGGCGTGGGTGGCCGATGTGCAGAAGCGCCGCCGCACCATGAAGCGCAAGAGCGATTTCGACAACGTGCCGGTCAAGCCGCAGCGCGTGTATCGCGAGATGAACCAGTACTTCCCGCGCGATGTCCGCTACGTCACCACCATCGGCCTGTCGCAGATCGCCGCGGCGCAATTCCTGTCGGTGAACCAGCCGCGCCACTGGATCAACTGCGGCCAGGCCGGCCCGCTGGGCTGGACGATTCCCGCCGCGATCGGCGTGAAAACCGCATCGCCGCAATCGGACGTGGTGGCCATTTCGGGCGACTACGACTTCCAGTTCATGATCGAAGAGCTGGCCGTGGCCGCGCAGTTCAAGGTGCCGTATATCCACGTTGTGGTAAACAACTCGTACCTCGGGCTGATCCGCCAGGCGCAGCGCAATTTCGAGATGGACTACTGCGTGCAGCTGGCGTTCGACAACGTCAACGCGCCGGAGCTGGAAGGCTATGGCGTGGACCACGTCAAGGTGGTGGAAGGCCTGGGCTGCAAGGCGATCCGCGTGTTCAAGCCCGAAGACATCGCCCCGGCGTTTGCCGAAGCGCGCGACCTGATGGCCGAGTTCTCGGTGCCGGTGGTGGTCGAGGTGATTCTGGAGCGCGTGACCAACATCGCGATGGGCACCGAGATCGACAACATCAACGAGTTCGAGCCGATCGAGGACCTGGACGACGCCGAGCAGGCCATTCTGGTTGAAGAAACCGTCACCGCCTGATCACTTCGCGAGAGTCCCGCGGCACGTCCGCGGACAGGCCACCCCGCGCGCGCCGGCGCGGCGGGCGTGGCCGGTTTTCCCCAACACCGAGAGAGACATCACAATGCCAAAGCTCGCAGCCAATCTGACGATGCTGTTCAACGAGGTGGGTTTTCTGGACCGCTTCGAAGCCGCCGCACGCGCCGGCTTTCGCGGCGTGGAATTCCTGTTCCCCTACGCATTTCATGCCGACCAGATTGCCGATCGCCTGAATCGCTTCCAACTGGACCTGGTGCTTCACAACCTGCCCGCGGGCAAGTGGGATGCCGGTGAGCGCGGGATCGCCTGCCATCCCGACCGCGTCGGTGAATTCCAGGACGGCGTGGGCGAGGCGATCAAGTACGCGAAAGTCCTGGGCGTGCGCCAGCTCAACTGCCTGGTTGGCATCCTGCCGCAGAACGTCCGGCCCGAGCAGGCCAACGAAACCCTGGTGGAAAACCTGCGCTTCGCAGCCAACGCGCTGGCCGGCGAGCAGATCGACCTGCTGATCGAGCCGATCAACACGTTCGACATTCCGGGCTTTTTCCTGTCGCGCACGCAGCAGGCGATCGACCTGATCGGACAGGTCAACGCGCCCAATCTGTACGTGCAGTACGACATCTATCACATGCAGCGCATGGAAGGCGAAATCGCCAACACGATCAAGGCGAATCTTCCGAAGATCCGCCACGTGCAGCTGGCCGACAACCCTGGCCGCAACGAACCGGGTACGGGCGAGATCAACTACCGCTACCTGTTCGGCCTGCTCGACGAGATCGGCTACCAGGGCTGGATCGGCTGCGAATACAAGCCCAGGACGACGACCGAGGAAGGCCTGGGCTGGCGCGCCGCCCACGGCGTCTGACGCCCCGCCCTTCGTGCCGAAGCGATACGCCCGCGCCAGCGTACTGACGCCGCGGCAGCGTGCCGACTTCGGCCCACACATCATCGACATCATTCCAAACGACTGGAGACATCATCATGGCAAATCAACGTAACGTCGGCTTTATCGGCCTGGGCATCATGGGTGCGCCGATGGCCGGACATCTGCGCGCGGCCGGACACACGCTGTTCGTACACGACGTCAACCCTGCTCCGCAGGTGCTGGTCGATGCCGGCGTCACGGTCTGCACCAGCGCCGAGGAAGTGGCCAAGCGCGCCGACATCGTGATCGTCATGGTGCCGGACACCCCGCACGTCGAAGCCGTGCTGTTCGGCGAAAAGGGCGTCGCAGCGGCCTACAAGAGCGCCGGCAAGGAAGCCACGTACGGCAAGATCGTGGTCGACATGAGCTCGATTTCGCCGATCGCCACCAAGGATTTCGCCGCGCGCATCAACAAGCTGGGCGCTTCCTACCTCGATGCGCCGGTCTCGGGCGGCGAAGTTGGCGCCAAGGCGGCGTCGCTGACGATCATGGTGGGCGGCCCGTCCGAAGCGTTCGACGAGGTCAAGCCGTTGTTCGACCTGATGGGCAAGAACATCACGCTGGTCGGCGGCAACGGCGACGGGCAGACCACCAAGGTGGCCAACCAGATCATCGTGGCCCTGAACATCCAGGCCGTGTCGGAAGCGCTGCTGTTTGCCTCCAAGGCCGGCGCCGATCCGGCCAAGGTGCGCCAGGCGCTGATGGGCGGATTTGCCGCGTCGCGCATTCTGGAAGTGCACGGCGAGCGCATGGTCAAGCGCACGTTCGATCCGGGCTTCCGCATCGAACTCCATCAGAAGGATCTGAACCTGGCGCTGCAGGGCGCGAAGGCGCTGGGCGTGTCGCTGCCGAACACGGCCACCGCGCAGGAACTGTTCAACGCCTGCGCCGCCAACGGCTTCGGCAAGCTCGATCACTCGGCGCTGTGCCGCGCGATCGAGATCATGTCGAACCACGACATCGCCAAGGCCGCGAAGTAACTGCGCGATCGGGCCGCCTTCCGGCCTTCCGGCCTGCGAAGGCGGCGGCGTGGCGCGCGCTGCATGCGCCGCGCCCGACGCCCGGTGAATTCACCGCCCGCTGCTTGCATTCCGTTTTTTCGGTATTCCGTATTTTCAACAGGATTTTCATGTTCGCCACCGACGCCACTGCCGTCCTGCTGTCGCCCCAGCGCAAGGCCGGCGCACCCGATTGCCGCAACCCCGCGCAGGCGCGCGAGTTGTTGCGCGACCTGTTCGATACGGCGGTGGCTGCCGTCAGCGCCGCGCATTGCCTGCCGCCGCATTTGCCGCAGCCGCCGCGGGGCCGCACCGTGGTGATCGGCGCGGGCAAGGCCGCCGCGGCCATGGCGCAGGCCGTGGAAGCGCACTGGCAAGGCGAACTGTCGGGGCTGGTGGTGACGCGCTACGGGCACGGCGCGCCGTGCCAGCGCATCGAAGTCGTCGAGGCCGCGCATCCGGTGCCCGACGCAGCCGGCCAGCAGGCCGCGCAGCGCATGGTGGAGCTGGTGCAGGGGTTGACCGCCGACGATCTCGTGCTGTGCCTGATATCGGGCGGCGGGTCGGCGCTGCTGGCCGCGCCCGCGCCGGGCATCTCACTGGCCGACAAGCAGGCCGTGAACAAGGCGCTGCTGCGCAGCGGCGCCAGCATCGGCGAGATGAACTGCGTGCGCAAGCATCTGTCGGCGCTCAAGGGCGGGCGCCTGGCGTTGCTGTGCGCGCCGGCCCGCGTGGAAACGCTGCTGATTTCCGATATCCCCGGCGACGATCCCACGCTGATCGCCAGCGGGCCGACGCTGCCCGACAGCACCACTTGCGCCGACGCGCTCGCGGTCATCGCCAAGTACGGCATCGACGTGCCGGCCAATGTGCGCGCGCACCTGGCAAGCGGCGCGGGCGAGACGCCCAAACCCGGCGACAGTCGATTCGACGGCCATCGCAGCGTGACGCTGGCCAGCGCGCAGCAATCGCTGGAGGCCGCCGCCGCGCGCGCCCGCGAGCTTGGCCTGGCCGCATACATCCTGTCCGACAGCATCGAGGGCGAGGCGCGCGATGTGGCCGAAGTGCACGCCGCGATCGCGCGGCAGATCGTCGCGCACGGCCAGCCGTTCCAGAAGCCGTGCGTGATCCTTTCCGGCGGCGAAACCACGGTCACGGTACGCGGCAACGGCCGCGGCGGCCGCAACGCCGAATTCCTGCTGTCGCTGGCGGTGGCGCTCGATGGCCTGCCCGGCGTGCACGCGATTGCGTGCGATACCGACGGCATCGACGGATCGGAAGACAACGCCGGCGCGCTGCTCGACCCCGACACACTGACGCGCGCGGCGGCACGCGGCCTGTCGGCGCGCGCCCATCTGGACAACAACGACGGGTACGGTTTCTTTGCGGGCATCGACGATCTGATCGTCACCGGCCCGACCCGCACCAACGTGAACGATTTCCGCGCGATCCTGATCGCCTGAGGCGAACGGTTCGACACGGCAGCATAACGAGGATGGAGAAGGAGACTTTCATGAGACGCCAGCGCAAAGCGAAGATCGTGGCCACCCTGGGGCCCGCAAGCAGCGACATCGCGGTCATCCGCCAATTGTTCGACGCCGGGGCCGATGTGTTCCGCCTGAACTTCAGCCACGGCACGCATGACGACCATCGCGCGCGCTACGACGCGGTGCGCCAGGTGGAGGCCGAAACGGGCCGCCCGATCGCGATCCTGGCCGATCTGCAAGGCCCGAAGCTGCGCATCGGAACGTTCGCCGCCGGCAAGGTGGCGGTGCGCGCGGGCGACGTGTTCGTGCTCGACAGCGACCCGACGCCCGGCGACGGCACGCGCGTGTACCTGCCGCACCCGGAACTGTTCAAGGCCGCCAACGCGGGCCAGTCTTTGCTGATCGACGACGGCAAGGTGCGCCTCAATATCGAATCCGTTTCCAGCGGCAGCATCACCACGCGCGTGGCCAACCACGGCACGCTGTCGGACCGCAAGGGCGTGAACGTGCCCGACGCGGTGATTCCGATCCCGGCCCTGACCGAGAAGGACCGCAAGGACCTCGACTTCGCGTTGGAGTTGGGCGCGGACTGGATCGCGCTGTCATTCGTGCAGCGTGCCTCCGATATCGTCGAAGCGCGCGAGATCATCGGCACGCGTGCCGGCGTGCTGTCGAAGATCGAAAAGCCGGCCGCGCTGCAGCAGCTGGAAGAGATCGTGCGCGTGTCCGATGCAGTGATGGTGGCGCGCGGCGACCTTGGCGTGGAACTGCCGCCGGAGCGCGTGCCCGGCGTGCAGAAGCGCATCCTGCGCATCTGCCGCCAGCTGGGCAAGCCGATCGTGATCGCCACGCAGATGCTGGAATCGATGATCGACTCGCCGGTGCCGACGCGCGCCGAGGCGTCCGACGTGGCAAGCGCGATCTACGACGGCGCCGACGCGGTGATGCTGTCGGCCGAGTCCGCCAATGGACGTCATCCGGTGCCGGCCGTATCGATGATGGACCGCATCATCAACGAGGTGGAACGCGATCCGCTCTATCGCAACATGCTCGACGCGCAGCACGAGGCGCCGCTTTCCACGCGCCAGGACGCCATCTGCGCGGCCCTGCGCGAGGTCACCCACATCATCGGCGCCAAGGCGACGGTCACCTACACGTCGTCGGGCGCCACGGCGCTGCGCGCGGCGCGCGAGCGGCCGTGCGCGCCGATCGTCAGCATCACGCCGAACCTCGATATCGCGCGGCGCCTGGCCATCGCCTGGGGCGTGCATTCGACGGTCAGCCCGGATGTGCAAAGCGTCGACGAAATGGTCGAGGCAGCCGCGCGCGCCGCGCTGGTGGAAGGCTACGCCGCGCCGGGCGACCAGATCACGATCGCAGCCGGCATGCCGTTCGGCCAGGGCGGCACCACCAACCTTCTGCGCGTGGCCGAAGTGGGCACCGAAGTTGGCGGCCTGCAGATCGGCAAGCTGCCCGCCGCCGAGGCCGTCTGAGGCCGGCGGCGTTGCCGCCCGCGCGTTGCATTTCCTGAGGCAGAGCAGGTTGACCCCCTGCCCTGCCGGCCGTCCGCACCCACCAGCCCGGTGTCGCGGACGGCTCCTTTTTGCGCCGGGGCGGGTGCGGCACAAGGTAACCAATTGCGCACGCGTCACTGGGCGTCAAGCGCCGTTGCTATACTCCATCGGCATATCAGAATCCCCGACGGAGCCCCCAACATGCGTCTCGATGACGAAGCCGAAAGCCAGAACGTAGAAGATCGCCGCGGCGATGGCTACGGCGGAGGCGGCGGATTCGGCCTGCCGATCGGCGGAAAATCCATCGGCATCGGCACGGTCATCATCGCACTGGCCGCATCGTACTTTTTTGGCATCGACCCCTCGCTGATTTTCCAGGGCGCTTCGGTGATCCAGGGCCAGCAGCAGCCGGCGCCGCAATCGCAGGCGCATCGTCCGGCCGCCAACGACCAGCTCTCGGTTTTCACACGCAAGGTGCTCGGCAACACCGAGCGCACGTGGGAACACATCTTTGAGACCGACCTGAACCGCCGCTATGCGCCGCCCACGCTGGTGATGTTCTCGGGTGCGACGCCCACCGCATGTGGCACAGGCCAGTCGGCGATGGGCCCGTTCTATTGCCCCGGCGACCAGAAGGTTTATATCGACCTGTCGTTTTATGACGAACTGCGCCAGCGTTTTGGCGCAGGCGGCGATTTTGCGCAGGCGTATGTGATCGCGCACGAAGTCGGCCATCACGTCCAGAATCTGCTGGGCGTATCGAACAAGGTCGATGCGGCGCGCCGCCGCATGAGCGAGGCGCAGGCCAATCAGCTGTCGGTGCGGATGGAATTGCAGGCCGATTGTCTGGCCGGTGTGTGGGCCGCCACGGCCGGCAAGATGAACCAGCAACTGCTGGAACCGGGTGACGTCGAGCAAGGGCTCAAAGCAGCGGCCGCGATTGGCGA
Source organism: Cupriavidus pauculus (assembly GCF_008801835.1). Taxonomy (GTDB): domain Bacteria; phylum Pseudomonadota; class Gammaproteobacteria; order Burkholderiales; family Burkholderiaceae; genus Cupriavidus; species Cupriavidus pauculus. The sequence continues at coordinate 40,498 of NZ_VZOW01000039.1, forward strand.
CGATCGTCTGCAAAAGCAATCGCAAGGCTACGTGGTGCCCGAGGCGTTCACGCATGGCACCAGTGAACAGCGCGTGCGATGGCTGCGCCAGGGCCTGACGACCGGCGATATGCGCAAGTGCGATACATTTGCCGCGCGGCAACTCTAGCCGGCGTGTCTCATCACGGCACGCAGCGGCAACTGCCAAAGCCAGGAAGCGACAGGAAACGGAACGGAATTCTGCGGGGAAAAATCACCTGCGCGACGGAGAGAGAAGGAGGAGGTCGGTCGCGCAGGTGGGAGAGAAACTGAAACGAGATCGGCGGCCGGTGGATCCATCGGCCGCCGATTGGCGTTCTGCGGGCTATCAGACCTTGTAGCCGTACAGATCGCCGTTGCGCGAGTTGTCGAGCGCCGAGGCGGAGATCTCGCCGCCAAATGCGCGCGAGCCTTCGCTGAAGCTGTCGAACTTGCCGGTGCGCGAACCTTCACTGAACGTGTCGAACTTGCCCTGACGGGCGCCATCGGTAAAGGTGTCGTACTTCCCCATCTTCGAGCCTTCACTATAGGTGTCGAACTTGCCTGTGCGCGCGGCATCGGCATACACGTCGAACTTGCCGACCTTTTTGGTCGCGGCCGGTGCGGCAATCGCTGCCGACGCGGCAAACGCGGCGAGCACGAGGGCACCGCCAAGGATACGTCTGGCGTTCATCTGGGACTCCTTCAACTGATTCACAACCTTTTTTTGGATACAGCTGACAGCTGCCCGATGCGCCATCTTCGTAGCGATGCGAGCACGGACTGAAGGTTAGTGGGTAGTAGATCTACGAGAAATACCGCTGCGACGAATGGTGCGTTGCACGCCGTGAAACGCTGGGTCTGTGGATGAATGGCGCAGATCGGCCGCCGAATGGCAGCCAGGAGGGAATGCTGCAGAGCGGAACCAGTCACCTACCCTGCGGTACGGCAGGGCCGATGACTGGGCGCGTAGAAGCCTCAGGCGGCGCGATGCCGCAACTGGATCAGAGCGTGTACTGGCCGTTGGCCTCAGGCTGAAACGCAATATCGACGATGGTCACGCGCTGCGCGGCGCCGTTGGGCAGCCGGTAATCGACCGTCTTGCCCGCACGGGCGCCCAGCAATGCCTGGCCGATTGGCGACAGCACCGACAGGCGGCCCGCCGAGAGGTCGGCCTCGTCCGGGTAAGCCAGTGTCCACTCACGGGGCGCGGCTTCGCCTTCCAGCGCGCAGACCACGCGCGAGTTCATCGTCACCACGTCTTTCGGAATGGCACTTGGCATGACGATGGCCGCGCGTTCGAGCAGCGCGTCGAGCATTTCGTCCAGCTCGGCGGTACCGGCGCGGCTGGCAATCGCCTCGAGCCGCGTCACGTCGAGTTCGGTCAGATACAGGGTTGGGTTCTTGGTCTTTGCCATGGCGTTGCCTTTCGCAAAAGCGGCGGCCGCGAGCGTCGACACGTTGGTGCGACGCCGGGACGGCAGCCAGGGAAATCGATTGGGGGCCGGCGCGATCAGACATGCCGGGCGTGCTACAGCGAAAAAAGCGTGGTGCCTCAGGCCCGGTTCGGCGCCGGACCCGTGCTGCTCAGGAGTGGGGGTCGGTCAGGCCGGGAACCGGGCGGGATCAAGCGGGGCGTTGATCCGGCGGCTGGCGGGAATGGTCGGCGCCACCATGCGCGCGCGTGCCGGTCGCGCGGGGCGAACCATGGCAAGGACGGCGAGGGCAAGGTAGCGAGACATCGTCAAAGGAAATCCGGTGAAAAAGCGCGTCGGGTGGGACGCGAACGGTGATGCTAGCACACGGCGCGCAACTGGCCGCCGTCCGCGCGGCGCCGTGGGCACGCGGCCGCAGTGGCGAGTTCAGTGCTTCGGATGGCATTCGCAAGCCGCGCCTTCGGCGGCCTGCTGCAGGTTCTGCAGGATGCCGCATTCGCTGGCCGGATGGGGATTGGGTTTCCCGCAGGTGTGCCGCAGCGCCCGCAACTGCCCTTCCAGCGCTTCCAGCGCCACGCGCTGCGCGTGAATCTGTTCGATCTGGCGGTCCAGCAGCGTGTCGATATCGTCGCACGCCAGCAACGGATTGCGCTGAAAATCGCGCAACCTGCGCACATCGGCCAGGCTCATGCCAAGCGAACGGCAATGCCGCACGAAATTGAGTTGGACGAGATGGCCATCGCCATATCGGCGATAGCCGTTGTCCTCGCGCTGGGGCGCATCGAGCAGCCCCTCGCGTTCGTAATATCGGATGGTTTCCACATCGCAGCCGCTATGGCGCGAGAGTTCGCCGATACGCATGGTCGTGGCCTCCGTGATTGGGCAACAAATCCCTGTAGTCATTACAGGGTTAAAGCGAAGTGTAGTCCAATCGGGCGAATCCTGCCGGAAGCGGGATGCGGCCATGTTGCGATCCGAGGGCGCGCGGCCGGTCGGCCTGTCCATCGCCAATGCAGTGAGAATAATCGGATAGTGCAGTAGGCTGACAACGCCGGCGGACGCCATCCTGTAGAATCGTTGCCATCGTTTTTGACCCTTGCGTCGCGCGCCCCGTGCTCCCAATCCGGTTCCTGCTGATGGTGGTTTTGCTGGCCTTCCTGCCTTTCCAGGCATGGGCCGGCTTCAACACGTCCGCGTCGGTGGCCGGTCCGCTCCAGGCGGCACAGATGGACAAGGCGCAGGCGTCCGATAGCCCGCTCGCGGCGCAAGGCGATAGCCGGATCGGCGCACAGCGTCATGTCGGGTTGGCGGCCGATCAGGCCGATTTCGCCACGCCGTCGCTGCCGGCGTCGGATTCGTCGCACCCCTGCGACAGCGCGGACCCCTCGTCCCCCGGCGCCGATTTCGCCGAACAGCTGCTTCCCGCGCCAATGCCGCGCGTGTCGATTGCCGTGGCGCCCAGTGTGGTGCCCCACTACGCCGTCGCCGCGCTGCCGGACCCTCATCTGCCTTTACTGCCGCGTCCTCCACGCGGCTGATCCCCGATTCGTGCGGAAGTGATTTCGCACGTCCCCCTGTCGCCCGGCACGTCTGATCGTGTCGCGCGCGCTTGCGGCTTGTCCGCGTCTTTTCAAGTCTTGTCCCACAACCATGAAACGTATCTTTCTGTTCCTGGCGACCAACCTCGCCGTCATGCTCGTCCTCAGCTTTACGGCCAGCCTGCTGGGCGTGAATCGCTTCCTTACCGCCAACGGGCTGAACCTCGGTACGCTACTGGCGTTTGCGGCGCTGATGGGTTTTGGCGGTTCGTTCATCTCGCTGCTGATGTCCAAGACCATTGCGAAATGGTCCACTGGCGCGCAGGTCATCACGCATCCGAGCACCAGCACAGAACTTTGGCTGGTGCAGACGGTGCAGAAGCTGGCCACGCGCGCTGGCCTGCCGATGCCCGAAGTGGCGATCTACGACGGCGAGCCCAACGCGTTTGCCACGGGAGCGTCGAAGAAAAACTCGCTGGTGGCGGTCTCTACCGGTTTGCTGCAATCGATGTCGCACGACGAAGTCGAAGCCGTGCTGGCGCACGAAGTGGCGCACATTGCCAATGGCGACATGGTCACGCTGACGCTGATCCAGGGCGTGGTCAACACGTTCGTGATCTTTATGGCCCGCGTGGTCGGCTACTTCGTCGATTCCTGGCTGCGTCGCAACGACGAGGAGTCGAGCGGCCCAGGCATCGGCTACATGATCACGGTGGTCGTTTGCGAAATCGTGTTCGGCATCCTGGCCAGCATCATCGTCGCCGCGTTCTCGCGCCATCGCGAATATCGCGCCGATGCAGGCGCGGCCGGATTGATGGGTACGCCCACGCCGATGGTCGCCGCGTTGCGCCGCCTGGGCGGCCTGGACGCCGACGGCTTGCCGCAGAACATGCAGGCGATGGGGATTTCGGGCGGCAAGTCGTGGCTGGCGCTGTTCTCCAGCCACCCGCCGATCGAATCGCGCATCGCCGCCTTACAGGGCGCGCGCTGAAACCTGCCCCGGCTTCCGGCCCAGACGCCGCGCGGCATCGGCACGATCAGTTGAAGACGTCCTGTCGATACCTTGCGGCGGCCATCAGACCGGCGAACCAGTCCGAAGCCGCGTCGGCCGTCATCCCGCCCTGCTCCGCGGCGATGTCGATCAGCGTCTGACGCACCGCTGGCGCCATGCGGCGCCCGTCGCCGCACACATAGACGGTTGCGCCCGCCTGCAACAGCGACCAGACGTGTGCGCGGCGCTGCCACAGCAGATCCTGCACATAGCGGGGCGTGTCGGGCAGCACGGAGAACGCGGTGTGAAGCGCCACCACGCCGGCTTGCGCCCAGCGGGCAAAGTCGTCGTGGAACAACCAGTCATGCTGCGGATGGCGACAGCCGAAGTACAGCTGCACCGGCGTCACTGCCTGTCCGGCTGCGCGCTGAGCCGCGCGTTCCTCGATAAAGCCACGGAATGGCGCGATGCCGGTGCCCGGTCCGATTAGCAGCATCGGCGCCGTCGCGTCGACTACGGGCGCGAACGATGGATTCGGGGTGCGGATCGACGCCGATACGCGCGCGCCTGGCGCCAGCGCCTGCAGCCACGTCGACGCCACGCCACGGAACTGGCCGCGACCCGACAACGCCGGTGCCCAGACGGTCCCCACCAGCAGCGTCGCCACATCGGGCGCCACCCGCGGCGAGGACGCAATCGAATAGAAACGCGGGCGCATCGGCACCGTGCATGCCAATAGTTGCTGCAGCGTCGGCGCGAGCGCCGGATAGGCCGCCAGTACATCGAGCACGCCCAGCCGGCGCGCCGCCACCTGCGTGGCATAACCGTGCTGCGCATCGTCCGATGCCATGGTTTCGAGCGACTGCCGCGTGAACGGACAGCGCGTCGTTTGCGCCAGCGCGCGCAAGGTCTGGCGCGACACCACATCCTGCAGTTCGACGAAATGGGTCAACAGCTCGCGCAGCGGCAATGCCTCGCCTATGGGCAGGCCGCGGCCCGCGCCGTGTGGCGCACTCAGCGTGACCATCGCGCCAGCATCGAGGTCGAGCCGCTCGCACAGGTCGCCAACCAGGCGCGGCTCGTTGCGTGGCCACACCGCGAGGTGGTCGCCGGTCTGGTATGTGACACCGGGCGGCAACTGCAACCGGATCGCCCGCGTGGAGGTGCGCGGCGCCTCGATCGAAAAATCCCACAGGCCGGTGGGATCGGCCACCAGTTCCTCGTTGGCGATCACCGAGAACGACTGCGTGCCGGCCGGCAACGTTTGCGCGCGCATCGCATCGACGCTGCGCAATTGCACGTCGACGCCTAGGCCGCGCTCGCTGGCGCCGTCGGCCTGCAACGCCTGCCACAATTGCGCCAGCCAGCGCTCCGCGGCCTGGTCGAAATCGGCATTGCCGTCGGCTTCGCCACGCGGCAGCAAGGGGACCGCACCCGCCGCGGTGAAGAAGTCGAACACACGCCGTGGGAACGCCTGATAGGTAGCCCATTGCGAATTGCCGCAGCCCAGCAGCGCCAGCCTCAGGCCGTCGGCGCGATAGCCGTGTGCACCGCCGGCGTCCAGCATCGCTTCGAACTTGCGTCCCGAATCGGGCGCGCGCCCGTTGTAGGTTGCCGCCACCACCACCAACAGGCCCGATGTCGGCAGCGCGTCGATGCTGTCGTCGAGATCCGCAAGTCTGGCGTCGAAACCCGCGCCCACGGCGCCCGCATGGATCTGCTCGGCCAGTTCGCGCGCCGTGCCAAGACTCGAAGCGCACAGCACCGTCATCGCCTGGCCATGTCCGCGCACCTCGGCCTGCGCGCTATCGAGCGCCGCCGGCGCGGCCGCTTGGGCAAGCAGCCGTTCATGCGGGCGTCGACGCCGCGCGCGCAGCACGAAGTTATCGGGCTTGATGGTCAGCGTTTCCTTGAGCCGGAACTGGTAGTCGAACGGATCATGAAAGGCAAAGTTCCGCAGCATCAACGCCAGGGCCAGCTTGGCCTCGGTGAGCGCGAACTGGCGGCCGATGCAGGCGCGCTCGCCATGACCGAACGGCATATAGGCGTGCGCCGGCAGCTTTGCTTCGTTCTCGGGCAGAAAGCGATCGATGTCGAAACGCTCGGGATGGGCCCACACCTTCGGATCGCGATGCAATGCGGTCAGCACCACCGAAATCCGGCGATTCTTGCGCAGCCGATAGCGGCCGCCGATCACCACATCGTCGAACGGCGCGACCGCGAAGGCCGGCGCGGTGGGCCACAGCCGCAGCGTTTCCTTGAGCACGCGATCGAGCACCGGCATGCGCGCCAGATCGGCATACACCGGCGGCGCGTCGCCGGGCAGCACCGCGTCCACTTCGGCATAGGCCTGCGCCAGCACGCCGGGATTGCGTAGCAGTTCGTACAACGTGAACGTCAGCAGTCCGCTAGTGGTTTCGTGGCCCGCGATCAGGAACGTGATGACCTGGTTGCGGATGTTGGCGTCATCGAGGCGCTGGTCGGTTTCCGGATCGCGCGCGTCGAGCATGAGGTTCAGCAGATCCATGCCCTGCGTGGGCGCGGCGCGGCGTTTGCGAATCACGTCGTCGACCAGATTGCGCATATAGGCCACATCGTCGGCAAACTGCCGGTGAGCACGGCCCATGAAGCGGTCCTGGATCGGCAGCCGCGTGAGCTTGCGCATGGCTTCCTCGAGCGCGCCGACCATCGCCGTGATAAACGGATCGAGCTGATCGCTGGCGAACGATTCGAAATCGTAGCCGAAGCCGGCCAGCGCGATCGTATCCAGCGTCAGGCGCGTCATGTCGTCGGCCACGGCAATATCGGCGTCGGGGCCGTTGCGATCCCATTTATCGACCAGGCGGTTGGCCACGCGCAGCATGACGTCGAAATAACCTTTCATCGCGCGCTGGCTGAAGGCGGGCATCAGGATGCGATGCGCGCAACCCCAGTTCGGTTCGTCGCTGTGCGCGGTGAACAGGCCGTCGCCCGCCATGTCGCGCAAATAGGACAGCGGCGGGCCGATGATCTTGCGGAAGCGCGCCGGATCGCACACCTCGGCCGCCAGCGCCACCGACGACACAAACGGCACGCGCCGGCCAGCGAAGTCGAGTTCGAAAATGCCGTCGTGATGGCGGCTGCGCGCCAGCAGATGCTGACCAACTTCTCCCGGGGTGATCTGGAACAGGTTGCCGACGATAGGCCAGCCCGGATCGCGCGGAATCGGCTCGAGGACAGCGGCAGGAATGGCGGATGACATGGATGGAGGGCGCCTGTGGTTATGGTGGACCGCCGGCCCATGCCGGCGCGGCCGGGCATGGGATCGGCAAAGTCAATGCGGGACACCAGAGCATGCCTGCCAACGGCCGCGTTGTCCCATCCCTGATCCGAGCGTTTGAAATGTTTGTTCGGACCAAAGATGCGCGGCTAGTCGACCACTTTGCCGCGCAGCGCCTTGACCTGCCCGCGCTGCGTCTTGGCTTCCAGCCGGCGGGTACGCGACGCGCGCGTCGGGCGGGTGGGCCGGCGCACGCGCGGCGGCGTGGCCACGCTCTGGACCAGTTCGTGCAGACGGCGCACCGCTTCTTCGCGGTTGAGTTCCAGGCTGCGATGCTGCTGCGCCTTGATCACCACCACGCCGTCGCGCGTGATGCGATGGTCGTGCAGCGCCAGCAGCCGTTCCTTGTGATCGGGCGCGAGCGACGATGCGCGCACGTCGTAGCGCAGATGCACCGCGTTGGACACCTTGTTGATGTTCTGACCGCCCGCACCCTGGGCGCGGATCGCGGTGATCTCGTATTCGTAATGGGGGATGAACAGGTCGTCGGCCATGCGCCGCATCATAGCAACGCATGGCGTTCCGAGGGGCATCGCCAGCACGCTACGGGGCCGGTGCGATGTTCTGGTTGGTGCAGAACAGATTCTGCGGATCGTAGGTGCGCTTGGCGCGCGCCAGGCGATCGTAGTTCGGGCCGTATGCGGCGCCCACTCGCGCAGATTCGTCCTCGGTCATGAAGTTCACATAGACGCCGCCCGTGGCGTAGGGCGCCGCTGCGTTGAAGAAATCGCGCGCCCAGGCGATGCAGGCGGCGTCCTCGTCGGCGCGGTCCCAACGCGAATGCACGTTGACGACGTAACGCGCATCGCGATGGCTGTATGCCGTCGCGTCGGGCGGCACGCGATTGGCGACGCCGCCGACTTGACCGACAAAGATCTCGGCATGCGCCGACGGCCCGCGCGCCGCGTAATCCACCATCATGTCGATCGCCGCGTCGTCGAGCCGGGAAAAATTGTGGGACTTCCAATAGTTGCGCGCACCCGGCGTCAGCAGCGGATCGAACGCCTGCTGCCATGCCGTGTATGGCAGCAGGCCGACATGTTCGCCAACGGTCTGGCCAAAAGACCGCAACGGGTCGATCGCACGTTCGGCCGCGGCCGCATCAGCCGTGCTGAACGCTGCCAGCACCACCACATTGGTGCCGTGCGCCGACGCCGGCAGGAACGGCAACGGCGGTGCGCGGCGCAGCACGGCCCACACGTTGAGATCGTCAGGCATCGCGGTTTCGGTGAAAGCACGATACTGGCGCAGCACCGACTTGGCTTCCACGCCTGGAAACACCAGCAGACCGGCGGTGACCATCGGGCCGACCGGATGCAGGCGGAACTGGAACAGCGTGACCACCCCGAAATTTCCGCCGCCGCCGCGCAACGCCCAGAACAGTTCCGGCTCATGCTGGGCATCGGCCCAATGTCGCTGACCGTCGGCGGTCACCACTTCGCAGCCGAGCAGGTTATCGACCGTCATGCCGTACTGGCGCGTGAGCCACCCAAAGCCGCCGCCCAGCGTCAGGCCAGCGACGCCGGTGGTCGAATTGATGCCCAGCGGCGTGGCCAGTCCCAGCGCCTGGGCTTCGTGATCGAAATCGCCAAGCGTGGCACCCGGACTCACCCACGCCACATGATCGTGCGGATCGACATGCACGCCGCGCAGCGCCGAAAGGTCGATCACCAGCCCGGCATTGCAGATCGCGCTGCCCGCGATATTGTGACCGCCGCCTCGCACGGCCAGCACCAGGCGATGATCGCGCGCGAAGTTGACGGCCTGCATCACATCGGCCGTCCCCGTGCATTGCACGATGACCGCCGGCTTGCGGTCCACGGTGGCGTTCCAGACCGTGCGCGCGACGTCGTACCCGGCATCGGCCGGCAACAGCACCCTGCCGCGCACCGATTTGCGCAACATGTCGATGTGATCGGCAGCAAGCGTGGTCATGATGAATCCTCCCTTCCGCATCGGATGCGGATTCCGGAGTCATTGACCATGCAAAGCACGCGCCAACGCCCGCAGACCGCGCCGCGACGCGGCTCGCGGCGGCGATGCGCCTATCCGGCCATCCCGCGGCGCTACGATCGGTTTCATTGCTGAGGCGGCGCAGCGCAGACATCGCGCCTGCGTGCAGGTCGCAACACTTACGACTGCCAGCGCGGCGTGCGTTTCTGCAGGAATGCGTCGATGCCCTCACCGGCGTCTTCTTCCATCATGTTGCGCGCCATGACATCGCCCGCGTAGGCATAGGCGCTGGCCAGTTCCATCTGCCGCTGGCGGTAGAACATCGACTTGCCATACCGGATTGCGACGCGACTCTTGGCGCGGATCGCGTCGACCTTGCGCGCGATGGCGGCGTCCAGTTCCGCATCGGGCACGGCTTCATTGACCAGCCCCCAGTCGGCCGCCGTGGCCGCGTCGATGAATCGACCGGTCACGAGCAGGTCGAAGGCGCGTTTGGCCGAGACGTTGCGCGACAGTGCGACCGACGGCGTTGCGCAAAACAATCCGACGTTGATGCCGGACACCGCAAATTTCGCCACCGTGGAGGCCATCGCAAGATCACAGCTGGCCACCAGTTGGCAGCCAGCGGCCGTGGCGATGCCGTGAACCCGCGCGATCACCGGTACTGGCAATGCCTGGATCGCCTGCATGACGACACTGCACTGCGCAAACAGCGACCGGTAGTAGGCCAGATCGGGATGACCGCGCATCTCGCGCAGATCATGCCCCGCGCAAAACGCCTTGCCCGCGCCGGCCAGGATCACGCACCGCACAGCCTCATCGGCGGCAACCTGTTGCAGCGCTTCGTGCAACGCGCCAAGCATCGCTTCGGACAGCGCGTTGAACTGCGCCGGCCGGTTCAGGCACAACGTGACCACCCCATCGCGCGACTCGCGCAAGACCAGCGGCGGTTCGGTATGGCTATTGGATTCCATCGTCATGGCGGCGCTCCGTAGTGGCGTGTGACCGCAATCATCGCGCGTTCCGGCGATGGTTTGGCGCTGCGCGGGGGGCGAATTGGGGTCCGGATGCGGGGACGGGATCGACGCGGCCGGCGTGGCTCGGTCGTCGGAAGTCGCCCTTCGCGGCGGTGGTGGGAAAAGCGGGAAACCGTTATGGCGATTGGCGCGCCCGGCTGGGATCGAACCAGCAACCCCTGCCTTCGGAGGGCAGTACTCTATCCATTGAGCTACGGGCGCGATGTGAGGCTGACTGGCAACGGACGGACGCCGTCGCCGGAAAGTCGCATAGGATACCCGGTTTGCGCGGGCCCGTCCATGCGGGTTGCGCCGAAGCGCCTCGGGCCGGGGTTAGTACGGGTCTCTGAACCGTCGCTTTTAGTCCCTCTGGGCGGGTGTTGGGTCTATAATCGGCAGCTATTTGCGCCGTAACAGAGACGTAGCCGGGCAGGAGACAGCCCCGGGCGCAGAGACCGACAGAAATTCACCCCCGAAACAGGGCCAGACAAGCAAGCCGCCCCCACGTGCTGTGCATAAGGTTTCCCGCAAAATCGAGAGTTCTGTATGAGTGACGTCCATCAAGAAAACGACCACCACGAGTCGCCAATCAAGACCCCGAAGCAACTGATCGCCGTAGTGATCGCCGCCTTTCTGGTGCCGATCATCGTCATTATCCTGCTGGTCAATTTTGTCGGACACGGCAGCCGCGAGGGCGCCGGCTCAACCCAGTCGCTGGAAGCGGTCAACACGCGCATCGCGCCGGTGGCCTCGCTCGAAATCAAGGATCCCAACGCGCCGCGCGTCTTCAAGACGGGCGAGCAGGTGTACAAGGAAGTTTGCGCGGCATGCCACGCCACGGGCGCGGCCGGTGCGCCGAAATACGGCACGGCTGCTGACTGGACGGCACGGATCGGCCAGGGTTTCGACGGGCTGATGAAGTCGGTGCTGAACGGCAAGGGCGCAATGCCCGCGCGCGCCGGCACGTCGCCGGACGATCTGAGCGACTACGAACTCGGTCGCGCGGTGGTCTACATGGCCGACGCCGGCGGCGCCAAGTTCCCCGAACCGCCCGCCCCGGCGGCTGGCGCAGCCACGCAGGCCGCGGCCTCGGCTCCGGCAGCGCCTGAAGCGGCCGCTGCGGCTGCCGCCGCGCCAGCAGCGCCTGTGGCCGCTGCAGCACCGGCTCCGGCACCCG
>NZ_VZOW01000040.1 GCF_008801835.1 Cupriavidus pauculus
CTGGGCCCGCAGCTGCCGCACCGGCCGCGCCAGCTGCCCCGGCTGCTGCCGCCGCCCCTGCCGAAGCCGCGCCCGCCGCAGCGCCGGCGCCGGTTCCCAATAAGGGCGATACCGCCTGGCTGCTGGTAGCCACTGCCTTCGTGATTCTGATGACGCTGCCGGGTCTGGCGCTGTTCTACGGCGGTCTGGTGCGCTCCAAGAACATGCTGTCGGTGCTGATGCAGTGCCTGATGATCTTTTCGGTGGTCTCGCTGCTGTGGGCCATCTACGGCTACAGCTTCGCGTTCACCGAAGGCAACGCATTCTTCGGCGGCGTGGATCGTCTGTTCATGAAGGGCCTGAACGCCGATGCGGTGACCGCAACCTTCAGCAAGGGCGTGGTGATTCCGGAACTGGTGTTCTTCGCCTTCCAGTGCGCCTTCGCGGCGATTACCTGCGGCCTGATCATCGGCGCCTTCGCCGAACGCGCCAAGTTCTCGGCCGTGCTGGTGTTCGTGGTGCTGTGGTTCACCTTCGCCTACATCCCGATGGCCCATATGGTCTGGTTCTGGCCGGGTCCGGACGCCTACACCGATGCCGCCGCCGGCGCTGCCGCCACGGCCAAAGCGGGCTGGCTGTTCCAGAAGGGCGCGCTTGACTACGCAGGCGGCACCGTGGTGCACATCAATGCTGCCGTGGCTGGTCTGGTCGGCGCGTTCATGTTCGGCAAGCGCATCGGTTTTGGCCGCGAAGCCATCCGTCCGCACAGCCTGACGTTCACGATGGTCGGCGCCTCGCTGCTGTGGTTCGGCTGGTTCGGCTTCAACGCCGGTTCGGGCCTGGAAGCCAACGGCGGCGCTGCGCTGGCCTTCGTCAACACGCTGCTGGCCACCTGCGCCGCAGTGGTGGCGTGGACCTTCGGCGAATGGATCGGCAAGGGCAAGCCGTCGATGCTGGGCGGCGCCTCGGGTGCGGTGGCTGGCCTGGTGGCGATCACCCCGGCTGCCGGCTTCGTCGGCCCGATGGGTTCGATCGTGATGGGTCTGATCGCCGGCCTGCTGTGCCTGTGGGGCGTCACTGGCCTGAAGCGCATGCTGGGCATGGACGATTCGCTGGACGTGTTCGGCGTGCACGGCGTGGGCGGTATCGTCGGCGCGCTGCTGACCGGTGTGTTCGCGGCGCCGAGCCTCGGTGGCGTGGGCATCTACGACTACGTTGCCAACAAGGTGGCCGACGACTACTCGATCGCCGGCCAGGTCTGGATCCAGTTCGAAGGCGTGCTGACCACCATCGTGTGGTCGGGCGTGGTGGCCCTGGTGGCCTACAAGCTGGTGGACATGCTGATTGGCCTGCGCGTGCCGGAAGAAGAGGAGCGCGAAGGTCTGGATATCACCTCGCACGGCGAGACCGCCTACGAAGTCTGATATCCGCGACAGTGTTGTGCTGGAGAGCTGATTGGGAATCTTCTCTCAGGAGTTTTGCCCCGGCCTTGCGCCGGGGCTTTTTTATGTCCGGCGCAATCTGTCCACATTGGCAGAGTCGACAGTCAAACACGTGTCAGTATTCGCAGGGTGCTTAAATCGGATCTTAAAAAGTCTCAATTGTCTTTGTCTGGGAGCGCGCATAGAGTGCCATTGAGGCAGTTTCCTCCACCTGCAGAACGCTCCCCGTATCTGTCAGGCCATTTGAAAGCGCGGCGCCACGCCGCGCTTTTTTTTGCGCCCAGCCATGCGCCCAGCCATGCGCCCAGCCATGCGCCGAGCCATGCGCCCAGCCGCGCCAGCGTTGGCCGTGTGGGGTTTGAAATCGGCGGATCGACCCCATATCCGCTTCCCCTGCCACCGGTCGGCGCATAAGGTTATGCAAGGCTCGTAAGCAGGCCGGAGGCCGTTCCCTTACAATCGGGGCGGACAATAAAGCTGATTCCTAGGATGGATATGGTCCCGCATCTCATCACCGCGCTGAACGGTCCGCTGCTCGAACTGGAAAAGAAGATCCTGGACGCGACGCCGTCCATCGAGCGCTGGTTCAGGCTGGAATGGCAGGAGCATACTCCGCCGTTCTATTGTTCCGTCGACCTGCGCAACGCCGGCTTCAAGCTGGCTCCGGTCGATACGAACCTGTTTCCGGGCGGTTTCAACAACCTCGCCCCGGAAATGCTGCCGCTTGCCGTGCAGGCCGCCATGGCCGCGATCGAGAAGATCTGCCCGGACGCCAAGAACCTGCTGCTGATTCCCGAACGTCACACCCGCAATATGTTCTATCTGCAGAACGTCGCGCGGTTGTCGCTGATCATGCGTCAGGCCGGGCTCAATGTGCGGCTTGGCTCGCTGTCGGAAGAAATCACCGAACCGACGCCGATCGAGCTGCCCGACGGCCAGACGCTGGTGGTCGAGCCGCTGGCGCGCCTGGGCACCAAGGGCCGCCGGCTTGGCCTGAAGGATTTCGATCCGTGTTCGATCCTGCTGAATAACGACCTGTCGGCAGGCATCCCGCCGATCCTCGAGAACATCAACGAACAGTACCTGCTGCCGCCGCTGCACGCGGGCTGGTCGACGCGCCGCAAGAGCAGCCACTTCGCCGCGTATGACGAGGTAGCCAAGAAGTTCGCCAAGCTGATCGATATCGATCCATGGATGGTGAACCCATACTTCGCGCGGACCTCCGGCGTGAACTTCCACGAGCGGATCGGCGAGGAAGAACTGGCCGATGCGGTGGAAGGCGTGCTCAAGAAGATCGCCAAGAAGTATCGCGAATACGGCATCAAGGAAACGCCCTATGTCGTGGTCAAGGCCGATGCCGGCACGTACGGCATGGGCATCATGACCGTGCGCGATCCGTCCGAGATCAAGGGCCTGAACCGCAAGGAACGCAACAAGATGAGCGTCGTGAAGGAAGGCCTCGAGGTCTCCGACGTGATCATCCAGGAAGGCGTGCATACGTTCGAAAAGGTCAACGAAGCCGTTGCCGAGCCGGTGGTGTACATGATCGACCGCTATGTGGTCGGCGGCTTCTATCGCGTGCACACAGGCCGTGGCAACGACGAGAACCTGAACGCGCCGGGCATGCATTTCGTGCCGCTGGCGTTTGCGCCGAACGGCATTCCGGACAGCCACGCCAAGCCGGGCGCGGCCGTGCCCAACCGCTTCTACATGTATGGCGTGGTGGCGCGGCTGGCGTTGCTGGCGGCGTCGGTGGAGCTGGAAAAGACCGATCCGAATCCGATCCTGTAACGCGCGGCGGGCCGCCCGCATGCCGCACGCCCCCGATCCGGCGCGCCCAAAGCCGCGCCGGACGTCTCTTACCTGACGCCACGAGCCATCATGCGCATCCTGTTCATTACCGATCCGCTGGAAACCTTCAAGACGTACAAGGATTCCACCTACGCCATGATGACCGAGGCGGCGGCGCGCGGGCACGAGCTGTATTTCTGCCTGCAATCGCAGCTGTCGCTGTCGGCCAACGTGGTGGAAGCGGTGGTGCGTCCGCTTGATCTTGTCGACGATGGCAAGGACTGGTTCCGGCTGGGCGAGGCCGCGCTGACGCCGCTGGCCACTTTCGATGCGGTGTTGATGCGCAAGGATCCGCCGTTCGACATGGAGTACGTCACCAGCACGTGGCTGCTGGAACTGGCGGAAAAGCAGGGCGCGCGCGTGTTCAACAAGCCGCAGGCCATCCGCGATCATTCCGAGAAGCTGGCGATCGGCCAGTTTCCGCAGTTCATCACGCCGACGCTGGTCACGCGTGATGCTGGCCGCATCCGCGCGTTCCACGCCGAGCACCACGACATCATCGTCAAGCCGCTCGACGGCATGGGCGGCATGGGCATCTTCCGCGTGGGTCCGGACGGCATGAACCTGGGGTCGATCGTCGAGACGCTAAGCGACAACGGCGCGCGCACGCTGATGATCCAACGCTACATCCCGGCGATCAAGGACGGCGACAAGCGGATCCTGCTGATCGGCGGCAAGCCTGTGCCTTATTCGCTGGCGCGCATTCCGCAAGGCAGCGAGATTCGCGGCAACCTGGCCGCCGGCGGCATCGGCCGTGCGCAGGAGCTGAGCGCGCGCGACCGCGAGATCGCCGAGACGCTGGCGCCGGGACTGTGGAAGCAGGGCCTGTTGCTGGTGGGACTGGATGTGATCGGCGACTACCTCACCGAGGTAAATGTGACGAGTCCGACCTGTTTCCAGGAAATCGCCCAGCAGACCGGGTTCAACGTGGCCGGCATGTTCATCGACGCACTGGAGCAGGCCGTCGCCGCCGATCGTCGCTGATCGGCGATCATTCGATGCTGGGGCGCCACAGTGCGGGCGTTCCGCATAAACACGCCGGGAGGCCGTAAGGCTGCCTGCTACAATTCGTGGCAGTCCAACGGATTCACCATCATGGCAGGAATATTAATTATCGCGCATGCGCCGCTTGCATCGGCGCTGCGCGATTGTGCTGCCCACGTCTACTGCGGGCAGCCGCCGCGGCTCGAGGCCGTCGATGTGGTGGCCGACGCCGATCCGGCCGCCGTGCTTGCCGAAGCGCGCCGCTGCCTGGAAGCCGTTTGCGAAGAGAATGGCGCGCTGGTGTTGACCGATATCTTCGGCGCCACGCCGGCCAATATCGCCGCCAAGCTCGCCGATCCGGGGCGAGTCAAGGTGCTGGCGGGCGTCAATTTGCCGATGCTCGTGCGGGCCATCTGCTACCGCACCGAAAAGCTTGACCAGTTGGCCACCAAGGCGCTCGCCGGTGGTGCCCAGGGCGTGCTCCAGGTGGGCACGACAACCGTCCAGAATCAAACCGCTAATCATCCCGACAAATATGCTGCAGAGGGACACCACCATCATCAATAAGCTCGGGCTGCACGCCCGTGCCTCCGCCAAGCTCACGCAACTGGCGGGCAGCTTCAAAAGCCAGGTAAAAATGTCCCGCAACGGTCGCCAGGTCGACGCCAAGAGCATCATGGGCGTGATGATGCTGGCCGCTGGCATCGGGTCGACGGTCACGCTGGAGACGGAAGGTCCCGACGAGCAGGAGGCGATGGACGCGTTGCTGGCGCTGATCGCCAACCGTTTCGGCGAAGGCGAATGAGCTCCGGCGCTACAAGCAGTATTCCTTAACGTTCCTGACGGAGCGGGTCATGCCCTTTGCCTTGCACGGCATTCCGGTTTCGCGTGGGGTCGCCATCGGGCGCGCCCACATCCTGGCGCCGGCTGCGCTCGACGTATCGCACTATCTGGTCGACGAAGACCGCCTCGACGCAGAAGTCGAGCGCCTGCGCGCGGCGCGCGCCACGGTGCGGGCCGAACTGCGCACGCTCAAGCGTGATCTGCCGCGCGAGGCGCCCGAGGAAATGGGCGCGTTCCTGGACGTGCACGCGATGATCCTCGACGACGAGGCGCTGTCGCGCGAGCCCGAGCAGTTGATCCTCCAGCGCCGCTATAACGCGGAGTGGGCGCTGACCACGCGCCTCGAGGAACTGATGCGCCAGTTCGACGAGATCGAAGACGAGTATCTGCGCGAGCGCAAGGCCGACATCCAGCAGGTGGTTGAGCGGATTCTCAAGGTGCTGGCCGGCGCACCGGTCCTGGCGCCCGCGCCGGTGCCCGCGCTGGCGCCGGACGGCGAGGCGGCGCCGGGCGTGATCGTGGTCGCCCACGACATCGGTCCGGCCGACATGCTGCAGTTCAAGCACACGATTTTCCACGGCTTCGTCACCGATCTGGGCGGGCGCACTTCGCACACGGCGATCGTGGCGCGCAGCCTCGACATTCCCGCCGCGGTGGGCGTGAAAAACGCCAGCGAACTGATTCGCCAGGACGACTGGATCATCATCGACGGCGATGCGGGCCTGGTCATCGTCGATCCGTCGGCCATCATTCTTGAGGAATACCGGCACCGCCAGAGCGAGCGCGCGCTCGAGAAAAAGCGCCTGCAGCGGTTGCGCCATATGCCGGCTGTTACGCTCGATGGGCTCGAAATCGAGCTGCTGGCCAATATCGAAATGGCCGAAGATGCCGGCGCCGCGCTGGCCGCCGGCGCGGTGGGCGTGGGCCTGTTCCGCTCGGAATTCCTGTTCATGAACCGGCGCGACGAACTGCCGGACGAGGAAGAACAGTTCCAGGCCTATCGCAATGCAGTGGAGGCGATGCACGGGCTGCCGGTCACGATCCGCACCATCGACATTGGCGCCGACAAGCCGCTGGACGGCATCACCAGCGATTTCGAAACGGCCCTCAATCCTGCGCTTGGACTGCGCGCGATCCGCTGGTCGCTGTCGGAGCCGACCATGTTCCTGACGCAATTGCGCGCGTTGCTGCGCGCGTCCGCGTTCGGCCCGGTCCGCCTGCTGATACCGATGCTCGCGCACGCCAGCGAGATCGACCAGACGCTCGAATTGATCGCGCAGGCCAAGCGCCAGCTCGACAGTCGCGGCCAGCCCTATGATCCCGGCGTCAAGGTCGGCGCCATGATCGAGATCCCGGCCGCCGTGCTGATACTGCCGCTGTTTCTGAAGCGCATGGATTTCCTGTCGATCGGCACTAACGACCTGATCCAGTACACGCTGGCGATCGACCGCGCCGACAACGCCGTGGCCCACCTGTACGATCCGCTGCATCCGGCGGTGCTGCATCTGATCGCGCGCACGATCCGCGATGCCAACCACGCCGGCGTGCCGGTGGCGGTGTGCGGCGAAATGGCCGGCGACCCCGCCATGACTCGTCTGTTGCTGGGCATGGGACTGCGCGAGTTTTCCATGCATCCGGCCCAGCTGCTGCGCGTGAAGCAGGAGGTGATTCACGCCGACTGCGAGCGCCTGCAAAAGGCCGTCGATCAGATCCTGGCCTGCTACGAGCCCGAGGAACTGGGCGCAGCGCTGAAGATGCTGACCACGTAACCCTTTGGTTTAAAGGGTTTTTTGCCGCGCCCCGAGGCATGGACGCCACAAATCGGCGCCGATAAGTGATGGATAAAATCCTTTGCAGAGGGTCGGTTGCCGGTGCTGTGCAGCGCGATTCCCTTCTTGTTTAATGGGAATTGTTATCATTTTCGATCTCTGATATTCTGCCTCTCATCGCGAACGGCATGCCGGTGCCGTCGCTGTCCGAGGAGGCTTTTGTGTACGTTTGCATTTGCAACCAGGTTACCGACCATGAGATCCATGGCGCAGCTCATCTTGGCGTGACCACGCTCGACGAGCTGGCCGAAACGCTCGGTGTGGGAACCTGCTGCGGCCGTTGCCGCGACTGCGCGAAACAGGTGCTGTGCGAAGGCGTGGCCGCCGTGCAGACCATGAAGGCTTCGAAAATCTCGACGATTCAGGTGGTCGAAATATCGACCTGTTCGTCTGCTGCGTCACATGCCATAATGGACGCTCGTGACCCGGCAGTCGCGAACGACCAGCGTACCGCGCTGGTCGCCTGACTCAGGAAGCGTTCCACCGAACAACGTGTGGTTTCAGAAGCGCGCCAGGATGTTCATCCGCGGCGCGTTTTTTCGTTTCCCGATATCACCACCATCCGAGGGCCGGGTTCGTTGTTGTCTGTAACCGGAGCCCCCGTATGAAAGGTGACAAGAAGGTCATCCAGCACCTGAACGCTCAGCTCAAGAACGAGCTGACCGCGATCAACCAGTATTTCCTGCACGCGCGCATGTATCGCCATTGGGGCCTGAAGAAGCTCGGCGATGTCGAATACAAGGAATCGATCGGCGAAATGAAGCACGCCGACCGCCTGATCGACCGCATCCTGATGCTGGACGGACTGCCGAACCTGCAAGACCTGCACAAGCTGCTGCTCGGCGAAGACACGCCCGAAATGCTCAAGTGCGACCTGAAGCTCGAGCAGACCGCGCACCAGACCGTCAAGGAAGGCATTGCGTACTGCGAATCGGTCGGCGACTACGTCAGCCGCGAAATCCTGGTCGATATCCTTACCGACACGGAAGAGCACATCGAATATCTGGAAACGCAGCTGGACCTGATCGACAAGGTTGGTCTGCAGAACTACCTGCAGTCCCAGATGGAGCCGGGCGAGCAATAAGCCTGGCTAGCCGCCGCCCGCCGCCTGCGTTTCCGGGCAGCGGATGGTTCGCGGCGTGGTGCGGATGGCGCCACGCTCACGCATCGGATGAGGCAATAACCTTTCTCATTCGGATTCTTGTCTCCATCCAGTCGTTTTTCGCTGACATTGGCGATCCCGCGAGGAGGGCTCCGACGCGGGATCGTCAGGATCCGGCAACGTTCCCCGGCCACGCGCCAGCCGCCTCCAGCCTCAGTGACTTTCCCCGCAGACCTCGCAGTCCGGCGTACGCGCCAGCCGCATCGTGGTCCATTCCATCGTCATTGCATTGACCATTAGCAGGCGCCCGGACAGCGTCTGGCCGACGCCGGCCAGCACCTTTAGCGCTTCGGCCGCCTGGACAGTGCCGACCATGCCCACCAGCGGCGCGAACACACCCATCGTCGCGCAGGCCGCTTCCGGCGCGGGCTCCGACGGAGGAAACAGGCAGCCGTAGCAGGGGGCATCGGTCTGGCGCAGGTCATACACGCTGACCTGACCGTCGAAGCGCAGTGCCGCACCCGATACCAATGGCTTGCGATGTTTCAGGCAGGCGCGGTTGACCGCCTGGCGCGTGGCGAAGTTGTCGCAGCAATCGAGCACCACATCGGCACCCGCCACAAGGCCATCGAGTTCGGCATCGCCGACGCGCTGCGACACCAGCTCGACATCGATATCGGGATTGATGCGCAGCAGACCTTCCCTGGCCGACTCCACCTTGGGCCGTCCGACATTGGCGGTGGTGTGGAGGATCTGGCGCTGCAGGTTGGTCAGGTCGACATCGTCGTCATCGACGATCGTGAGGTGCCCCACGCCGGCGGAAGCCAGGTAGGGCATCGCGGCCGCGCCAAGACCGCCCGCGCCGACGACCAGCACGCGGCCGGCGAGCAAGCGCTCCTGGCCTTCGATCCCGATCTCGTCGAGCAAAATATGGCGCGAATAGCGCAGCAGCTGGTTGTCATTCATGGGTCATCTGCAAACAAAAACGGCCCGCCGGTGCAATACCGCGGGCCGCAGGCAGCTCTCTGCAAGCGCCGCCGCCGCACCGTAGCGGGCGGCGGCGCGGCTTGATTACTTCTTGCCGGTCGGCGTGCCCAGCGGATCGCCCATCGGTGCGCTGGCGGGCGGCTGGCTGGCCGGCTGCTTGGACGGCGCGGGCTTAGCGGCCGGCTTGGCCGCAGGCGTCTTGCCGGACTTGCCTTCCTGCTTTTCTTCCTTGGTGTCGGGCTTGCCCGCCGTGCCGGTCGCTTCGAGGCGCGATTTGGAGCGCTGCACCGGCTTGCCGTCGAGCTGCGCGATCGCTTGCTGCAGCATGAAGTCGTCGGCCGAGCCAAATTCCACTGGCTTCTTCTTGCGTTCCTTCTCGCGCTCTTCCGGCGTCTTCTTGGCGTTTTCTTCCTCCAGGCGACGCAGTTCGTCGACACGACGTTGCTCGCGCTCGGCCATTTCGGGTTCTTCCGATTCCTGCTTGTTGTGCAGATGGCGCTCCGTGTCGATTTCGCGCGTGATCAGCGCGTCGTCCGGATCGCCTTCAGGGTTCTGGTCGACCGGGATATCGGGGCGAATCCCCTTGGCCTGGATCGACTTGCCCGACGGCGTGTAGTAATACGCGATGGTCAGCTTGATGCCGGTGTCGTTGGTCAGCGGACGCACGGTCTGCACCGAACCCTTGCCAAACGTGGTCTTGCCCATGATCAGCGCGCGCTTCTGGTCCTGCAGCGCGCCCGCCACGATTTCGGACGCCGACGCCGAATAGGCGTTGGTCAGCACGATCATCGGCAGCTTCTTGAACTGCGGCGGCAGGTCCTTGAGCGGATCCTCGTCGAGCGACGACAGCCGGTAGTTGTTGAACGACGCCTTGTAGACGCGCTTGGCGTCGGGCACTTGGCCGTTGGTGGAAACCACCGTCGCATCTTCGGGCAGGAACGCCGCCGCAACGCCCACGGCGCCCTGCAGCACGCCGCCACCGTTGTTGCGCAGATCCAGGATGATGCCCTTCAGATTCGGGTTCTTTTCCGCCATCTCCTTGAGACGACGGCCCAGATCGGACACGGTGCGTTCCTGGAAGCTCGTCAGGCGCACCCAGCCGATCGTGTTGTTGTCGAGCATCTTGGTCTTGACCGACTGCACGCGGATCTCCGCGCGCGTGATCGAGACCGGGAACGTGCGTTCCTCGCTCTTGCGGTAGATGGTCAGCGTGACCTTGGTGCCGGGCTCGCCGCGCATGCGCTTGACAGCCTGTTCCAGCGGCAGGCCGCGCACCGGCTTGTCGTCGATACGCGTGATCAGGTCGCCCGGCTGGATGCCGGCGCGGAAGGCCGGCGTGTCCTCGATCGGGTTGATGACCTTGACCAGGCCTTCTTCCTGCGAGATTTCGATGCCAAGGCCGGCGAAACGGCCGCGCGTGCCTTCCTGCAGCTCCTTGAAATCCTTCTCGTCGAGGTATGCCGAGTGCGGATCGAGGCTGGCGACCATGCCCTTGATGGCTTCGGTCAGCAGCTTCTTGTCGTCGACCGGTTCCACATACTCGCGCTTGATCTGCCCGAAGATGTCGGACATCAGCCGCAATTGGTCCAGCGGCAACGGCCCGGAGGCATTCTGGGCGGTGGCCGAAATCTGCAGCGTGGCCAGCACGCCGGCAACGACGCCGACTGAGACGAGGCTAATGTTCTTGAGCGTCTTACGCATGAGGGCAGCCTGAACGTGTGAGGATTTTCAAGGTGAAATCCGTGCTGGCCGGCGGGGCTGGCCGGCACGGATTTGACCGACAGTATAAGAGGGTGCGCAGAAAAAGACCTGCGGGCCACCTGCGCATGGTGTGGCTGGCCACACTGACGGCGCGCCTATCCGGACGGCAAACGGACCGGCGCGCGGGCGCACCGGTCGTCAGCCGGCCTTGCCCTGGTTGGCCACGGCCGCCAGCGACGCGGCGATCGCGTCCTGGTCGCCCAGGTAGTAATGGCGCAAGGGGCGCAGGTCGGCGTCAAGCTCGTACACGAGCGGCGTGCCGTTGGGAATGTTGAGGCCGACGATGTCGTCATCCGAAATCTGATCCAGGTACTTCACCAGCGCGCGAATGCTGTTGCCGTGCGCGGCAATCACAACGCGCTTGCCGGCTTTGATGTCCGGAGCGATCGATTCGTTCCACAACGGCATCACGCGGGCCACGGTGTCCTTCAGGCACTCGGTCAGCGGCACTTCGCTGCGCGGCACGTTGGCGTAGCGTGGATCGTTGAACGAGGCGCGTTCGTCGGTCGGCTCCAGCGCGGGCGGCGGGGTGTCATAGCTGCGGCGCCACACCAGCACCTGCGCATCGCCATACTTCTTGGCCGTTTCGGCCTTGTTCAGGCCGGCCAGCGCGCCGTAGTGGCGTTCGTTCAGACGCCATTCATTGCGCACGGGAATCCACATCAGGTCCATTTCGTCCTGCACGTGCCAAAGCGTGCGGATGGCGCGCTTGAGCACCGACGTATAGGCCACGTCGAAGCTGAAACCGGCTTCCTTGAGCAGTTGGCCGCCCTGCTTGGCCTGCGCGATGCCGGTGTCGGTCAGATCGACGTCGACCCAGCCGGTGAAGCGGTTTTCGAGATTCCAGGTGGATTCGCCGTGGCGGATAAGAACGAGCTTGTACATGCTGCTTCCGGGTAGTGAGTGACCTGCGGCGCCATGGTGCCACGCGACGGGGGCATGGGCGGCCGATAAATATCGGCGCTGGCGCGAAACCGCGTATTTTATAATGCCGCCGACCCAACCCAACGGAATGCCAACGTGAATTTCTTCGCCGACTATAACAACCTGGCCCTGATCGCGATCGCCGTGGTCTCGGGCGGCCTGCTGGCCTGGCCGCAAATCAAGGCCGGAACCGGCGGCAAGCGCGTCAATACGGCTGCGGCCACGCAGCTGATCAACAAGCGCAACGCAGTAGTGGTGGACATCCGCGATGCCGCCGAATTTGCCAAGGGCCATCTGCCGCAAGCGAAGAGTGCGCCACTTGCCGATATCGCCAACCGCGCCGCTGGTCTTGCAAAGGACAAGGCGACCCCCATCATCGTGATCTGCCAGACCGGCCAGCGCTCGGGCAAGGCCCAAGCAGCGCTGAAAGAAGCCGGTTACAGTGAGGTCTACGCGCTGGATGGCGGTATGGCCGCCTGGCAGCAGGCCGGCCTGCCGGTCATCAAGTAACGAAAACAGCCCCATTGAACAAGCAGTCGCGGCGCGGTACTGCCCTGGGCGGACCGCGCCGCTGTGTTTTGCTTTTTTTGCAGTCAAGGAGATCCCGCATGGCCCGCGTCGTCATGTACAGCACGGTAGTGTGTCCCTATTGCCAGATGGCCGAGCGCCTGCTCAAGCAGCGCGGCGTGGAAACGATCGAGAAGATCCTGATCGACCGCGAGCCGGGCAAGCGCGAGGAGATGATGAGCCGCACCGGACGCCGTACCGTTCCGCAGATCTACATCGACGAGACCCATGTCGGCGGCTTCGACGATCTGTCGGCGCTCGACCGCCAGGGCGGGCTGACGCCGCTGCTGGCCGCCTGACCCCGCCGCGGCGGTGCCGCGCGGCTAAGACGATTCTGATAGTGCCGGAGCCGGGTGAATTCGCCATCGGCGTCATGTACCATATGCGCTTTCCAAACAGCCGCCGGAGGCCTTCGCCGCCGGCAGCGCATGGCGCATCGCGCGCCCAAACCGATCCATCCGGAAGCCTTTCATGAGCGACCAGCAACAAGCCACCCAGCAGGAAGACCAGCCCTTCTTCAACATCCAGCGCGTGTACCTGAAGGACATGTCGCTCGAGCAGCCGAATTCGCCGGCCATCTTCCTCGAATCGGAAGCCCCGTCGGTCGAAGTGCAGGTGAATGTGGGCGCCGCCCAACTGCAGGAAGGCATTTTCGAAGTCGTCGTGACGGGCACCGTGACGACCAAGGTGCAGGACAAGGTCGCCTTCCTGGTGGAAGCCCACCAGGCCGGCATCTTCGATATCCGCAACGTGCCGGCCGAACAGCTCGACCCGCTGCTGGGCATCGCCTGCCCGACCATCCTCTATCCGTACCTCCGCGGCAACATTGCCGACGTCATCACGCGCGCCGGTTTCCAGGCCATCCACCTGTCGGAAATCAACTTCCAGGCGCTTTACGAGCAACGCCTGCAAGCCGCCATGCAGGAAGCGCAGGCCCAGGCTGGCGATTCCGGCATCGTGCTGCCGGACGGCAGCCAGGCGCGCCACTGATCGGAACTTCGGTTTCGATGTGTGCCAGACGGGGCTTCGGCCCCGTTTGGTGTTTCTGAAGTCCACGGGCGTCGCTCGTCCCGTACATACTGTCTTCATGACAGCGCAATTCGCCGAACTGCCATGAATCTGACCATCCTTGGCGCCGGAGCGTGGGGTACAGCGCTTGCCAGCCATGCCGCCTCCGACCATCGCCACGATGTGATGCTCTGGGGCCGCGATGCCGACCAACTGGCCACCATCGCCGCGACCGGCATCAATGTCGCGTACCTGCCCGGCGTGGCGCTGTCGGCGCGGCTGGTTTGCCAGCCCGATTTCGATCGCGCCGTCGATCACGCGCTTGCCGATCCCCAAGGGCTGCTGATCGTCGCCACGCCCGTCGCCGGGCTGCGCGAAATGACTCGCCGGCTGGCGGCGCGGCGCCGCAACGCGCCACTGTCGATGCTGTGGCTGTGCAAAGGCTTCGAGGCCGACACACACGCGCTGCCGCACCAGATGGTGCGCGAGGAACTCGATGCCCTGGGTATTGCGCAAGGGGACATCGAATTTGGCGTGCTGACCGGCCCCAGCTTTGCCAAGGAAGTGGCGCAGGGCTTGCCCTGCGCGCTGACGGTGGCCGGCACCGCGCATGTGCTGGCGGACCGCGCGCAGGCGGCGTTCCACCATCACGCCATGCGCGTCTATGGCAGCGACGATTTGATCGGCGTCGAAGTCGGCGGCGCGGTCAAGAATGTGCTGGCGATCGCCACCGGCGCGAGCGACGGGCTCGGCCTTGGTCTCAACGCGCGCGCCGCGCTGGTGACGCGCGGCCTGGCGGAAATGACGCGGCTTGGGGTGGCGCTGGGCGGCCGCTCGGAAACCTTCATGGGGCTGGCCGGCGTTGGCGACCTGATCCTGACGGCCACCGGCGACTTGTCGCGCAACCGCAAGGTAGGGCAGCAACTGGCCGCCGGCAAGACGCTGGAGCAGATCCTGCACGGACTTGGGCATGTGGCCGAGGGCGTGCGTTGCGCCAAGGCTGTCGCCGCGCTGGCGGCGCGGCATGGCGTGGAAATGCCGATCACGCGCGCTGTCTGCGCGGTCCTGTTCGAAGATCTGCCCGCCGCCGATGCCGTGGCGCGCTTGCTTCAGCGCGACGCACGCGATGAATGATCGTCGGATTTTTCTCACCCGCGCACAAACAACCTGAACAGTGCTTTCCCGCCGCCAAGCCATTCTTGCGCTCGTCGCATCCCCCGCAGCCGCGCTGCGTCCGGCGCAGGCCGTCGCCGATGACTGGCCCAGCAGGCCGATCCGCATGGTCGTGCCGTTTCCGGCGGGTTCGTCGCCGGACCTGATCGCGCGCATCGTCACGGAAAAGCTGGCGCTTGCACTGGGCCAGCCCATCGTGATCGAAAACCGCCCCGGTGCTGGCGGCAATATCGGCACGGGCGCCGTGGCCAAGGCCGCGCCCGATGGCTATACGTTGCTGTTCACCATTAACGGTCCGCTGGTCACCGCGCCTTCGCTGTACCGGCATCTGAGCTATGACCCAATGAAACAGCTGGCGCCGGTGACGCTGGTTGCCACGTCGCCCAATGTGCTGGCGATCGATGCGCGCCTGCCGGTGCACAGCCTCCGCGAATTCGTCGCGCTGGCCAAAGCCAAGCCCGGCGCGTTGAACTATGGTTCGGTCGGCAACGGCAGTGCAGCCCATCTGGGAATGGAGCAGCTCAAGGCAATGGCTGGCATCGACTTGCAACACGTGCCTTATCCGGGATTTCCGCAGATCACCACGGCCATGATCGGCGGCCAGGTGCAGGCCGGCTTCATGGTGCCTGCCATCGCCATGCCAATGGTCAATGCGGGCAAGTTGCGCCTGCTGGCCGTGACGTCGACCGGCCGCACGGCTGTGCTGCCGTCGGTGCCGACGGTGGCCGAATCGGGTTATCCGGGTTTCGAGGCGATCTCGTGGCAGGCCATTCTCGCGCCGGCCGGCACGCCTGCGCCGATCGTCGATCGGCTCTATCGCGAACTGGTGAAGATAATCGGCAGCGACGACGTGCGCGAGAAAATGCGTGCGCAATACTTTGTGCCGGCTGGCACCGCGCCGGCGTCGCTGCGCCAGACGATGGTCAGCGAGAAAGCGCGATGGGACAAGGTGATCCGCGCTGCCAATGTGCAGCCGGAAAATTGATCAGGCGCCGCCCGCGAATCCGTTCTGCCGCCAGGCTTCGAAGACCACCACGGCCACCGTGTTGGACAGGTTCAGGCTGCGATTGTTGGGCCGCATTGGCAGCCGGATGCGCTGTGCAGCCGGAAACCATTCGCGGCGCTCGGGCGACAGCCCGCGCGTTTCAGAACCGAACACGAACCAGTCGCCCGGGGCAAAGCTGACCTGACCGAACGGCGTCGAGCCATGAGTGGTCAGCGCGAACATGCGCGCCGGATCCGGTTGTTCGGCGGCCATCAGCGCGTCCCAGCTGTCATGCACGCGCATCGTTGCGTACTCGTGATAATCCAGGCCCGCGCGCCGCATGCGGGCATCTTCGAGCGGAAATCCCAGTGGTTTGACCAGATGCAACTGCGCGCCGGTATTGGCGCACAGGCGAATCACATTGCCGGTGTTCGGCGGGATTTCGGGTTCGACAAGGACGACGTTGAACATGGGCTGAGGACTCAAAAACCGGAGCGCAGCTTAACCCGTACGGCACCCGGTGTCACGGCGTGCGAAGTGCCGGCAGCGCCGTGACGCGCGCTACGCCGTGCGCCTTGAGCACCCGTGCGGCCTCGCGCAGGGTGGCGCCTGTGGTCATCACATCGTCGACCAGTCCAACGTGCCGCCCGACCAGCGATGCCGTGGGATGCACCGCAAACGCCCCCTGGACGTTCGCCCGGCGCGCATCCAGATCGAATTCGCGCTGGCTGGCTGTATGGCGATGGCGCACCAACGCAGTGGCCATGGCTGCGACGCCCAACTGCCGCGCAAGCGGCCGTGCGATTTCCCATGCCTGATTGAAGCCGCGCTCGGCCAGACGCGCTGGCGACAGCGGAATGGGGACGATCAAGTCCGGCGCGGCGCCGGATGCCTGCACACAGCCGGCCAGTTGCGCGGCGATCCAATGCGCGGCCGGCAATTTGGCGCCGAACTTGAGCCGCTGGACCAGCGCGTCGAAAGGATCGGCATAGTCGCCCAGCGTAAGCGTTGCGTCGATGGGGTCGTCGTCGGCGCAAACGCCGCAGTGGCCTCCGCCGGGTAGCGCGCAGCGCGGACATCTGGGCGCGGCGTGTCGCAAGGCGCCGGCGCAGGCCGCGCATACGACATCGCGCTGGACCGCCGCGCACAACAGGCAGGCTGATGGCAGCAAGGCCGACCATATCGACAGCCGCCCCGTCGCGGTGGGCGGCGCCGCTTCCGGCGTCACGCGCGCGACTGCATTCCGTGCCCGTTCCGGCGCCGCCTTGCGCGTGGGCTGCGCGCCGGCAGCCATCGGCGGGCGCGCGTATACTTCGGGTCCGGTCGGCCCGCGGTGCGTGCGACGACCGTCCGAAGGTGCGACACTTTGCCGCACTGTCCGCCGATTGGTTTCTTTCCGTCCTGCTTGTCCGTGTCCCTGCATGCCACCGATTCCCCTGATGCCTGGTTGCCGCCCGCGCGGCTGACCCGGCTTGCTTTCGACCGCCGCAGCCCGCGCTTCGGCCAGCTTGATTTTCTGCTTGGCGAGATTGGCCAGCGCATGCAGGAGCGCATGGAGGTGGTCAAGCTGTCGCCGCGCCGCGCGCTCGATATCGGCTGCGGGCATGGACAGGGTCTCGCGGGATTGCGTGCGCGGTTTCCCGACGCGCAGATCGCCGGTCTCGATATCTCCGGCGCGATGCTCCAGCAGGCGGGACAGCGCGATCCGCAGCGCCGGCCCGGCTGGATCGGACGCCTGCTCGGCAAGCGTCCGATGTTCGACCTGGTGCAGGGCGATCTTGCCACATTGCCGTTTGGCGCCGCCAGCTTCGATCTGTTGTGGTCCAACCTCGCGTTGCACTGGCATCCCGAACCGCACCGCGTGTTTCCGGAGTGGCATCGTGTGGCTGCCGACGATGGGCTGGTGATGTTCTCGCTGTTCGGCCCCGACACACTCAAGGAATTGCGCGCCGCGTTCGCGCAGGTCGATCTGGATGCGCATACGCTGCGCTTCGTCGACATGCACGACATTGGCGACATGCTCGTGCACAGCGGCTGGTCCACCCCTGTGATGGACATGGAAACGCTGACCGTCACTTACGAATCGGCTGAAACGCTGTTGCGAGAAGTGCAGGCGTTCGGCGGACTGCGCCGCCCGGGCAACGCGGGTTTGCGTGGCAAGGGATGGCGCCGGGCCGTGCTCGCGGCGCTCGATGGTTTGCGCAACGCCGATGGCGTGATCCCATTGACGTTCGAGATTGTCTACGGCCATGCATGGAAAATTCCGCCGCGTGGCAAGCAGGCGACGGACGATCTGGGGCGCGCGATTATTCCGGTCGACAAGATCGGGCGGGCGCGGCCACGCAGCTGACGGCGCGCGACATCGCGTTTGCCGCCCCGGTTGGCCGACAATCGGGGCGCATCGTTTGTGTTGCCTATCGGCAGCGCTTGCCTGATGCACAAAAAAATCGGGAAGGCAAGCACTGCGGTCAAATCCTATGTTGTTCAGGTATGCGAAGCGCCATATAATGGGCCGGTTTGTCGCAGTGGTCCCCTGGCACAAGAACGCATCCGGAAGGCACTACGCACGTGCTTGCCTGACGCGGGTTTCGTCCCGGGTGTGCATCCGATGCAGAGTGGTTGGCGATGCAAGACTTGGGTATCGCATTCCAGACGGCAGTAGGTGACTCCGGCGGAAATCTCGACGGACGCACCCCCTTGCCGAGCAACGACTGGCTGATGAAGCGCAATTGCTCGCTCTCTCCACGCCAGGTCGGCTGGTTCTACTTCTCCATCGCATGTTTTTCCATGTCCATCGCGGCGTTTCTTGTCGCCTGGCATGGGGCCTGGCTCGTGTTGCCGTTTGCCGGCCTGGAACTGATCGGGCTGGGGATTGCCCTGCTGGCGTATGCGCGCCATGCGGCGGATTATGAACGCGTGAGTGTGACCGACGGCATGCTGGTCGTGGAGACAGCCAGCGCCAGTCGGGTCACGCGGGAAGTATTCAATCCACAGTGGGTGCGGATTGAACTGGGTGAATCGTTCCGGGCGCTGGTGGTCTTGCGGTCGGGCAAGCGCACCGTGCGGGTGGGGTGTCATCTGGACCCGTACCGGCGGCGCAAGTTCGCGCAGGAGCTCGCGGCGGCCTTGCATGGCGTTCCGATCGGACGCGATGCGGGGCAGGGCGGGGACAGATTTGAATCTGTAAATTGGGTAGATAAACAATGAAAATGTGGAAGAAGGCATCCGCAGCATGTCTGGCAGGCGCGTCCCTGCTTGTCAGCCAGGCGGCCTCCGCGGTCAGTGACATGCCGGGCGGCCCCGCCGTGCGGCAACTTAATCTGGCCGAACCCGTTACAAAAATCGCCGAACAGATTCACTGGCTGAACTGGATGATGCTGATCATTTGTACTGTGATCTTCATCGCCGTGTTCGGCGTGATGTTCTATTCCATCTTCAAGCATCGCAAGAGCAAGGGCGCCAAGGCCGCGTCGTTCCACGAAAGCATCACCGTGGAAGTGATCTGGACCATCGTGCCGTTCCTGATCGTGATCGCGATGGCGCTGCCGGCCACCAAGACCGTGGTGGCGATGAAGGACACCACCAATTCGGACATCACGATCAAAGCCACCGGCTACCAGTGGAAGTGGGGGTATGACTACCTCAAGGGCCAGGGCGAGGGCATCTCGTTCGTGTCCACGCTGACCACGCCGCGCGAGCAGATCAACAACCAGCAGGAAAAGTCGAACACCTACCTGATGGAGGTGGACAACGAACTGGTGGTGCCGGTCAACAAGAAGATCCGCATCGTCACCACCGCCAACGACGTGATCCACGCCTGGATGATTCCCGCCTTCGGCGTGAAGCAGGATGCGATTCCGGGCTTTGTGCGCGACACCTGGTTCCGCGCCGAAAAGACCGGTATCTATCGCGGACAGTGCGCAGAGCTGTGCGGCAAGGAACATGCGTTCATGCCGATCGTGGTGCGCGTGGTGTCCGAACCCGAATACGCGAAGTGGGTCGACGACAAGAAAAAGCTGATGGCGGCCGCGGCGGACGATCCCAACAAGACCTGGACGCTCGACGAAATCAAGGTGCGCGGCGAAAAGGTCTACGCGGCGAATTGCGCGGTCTGCCACCAGCCGACCGGCAAGGGCGGCGGCGCGTTCCCGGCGCTTGACGGCTCGAAGGTCGTCAACGGCCCGAAGGCAGGCCAGATGCATATCCTGCTCGAAGGCAAGGGCGGCATGCCGTCGTGGAAGCAGTTGTCGGACACCGAGCTGGCCGCGGTCATGACGTACACGCGCAACAGCTGGAGCAACAAGACCGGCGAAGTAATCCAGCCGGCGGACTTCTCGCAGGCGCGCGCCGGCAAATTCCCGGAAGGCGGCGGCGCACAAGCCGGCGCCGGCGATGCGGCGCCCAAGGCCGCCACGCCGACCACGTCCAACGACAAGCAGGCCAGCCTCGCGGGTAACCGCGTCGCAGGCTGACCCGCGGCAGCCCCGCATTCAGGAATTGATGGAGTCATTGCGATGAGTACCGCTACCCCGGAGACACTGGGCCATCCGCACGACCACGCGCACGATCATGGTCACGATGACCACGCGCACGATCATCCGCACGGCTGGCGACGCTGGCTGTTTGCGACCAACCACAAGGATATCGGCACGCTGTACCTGCTGTTCGCGTTCACCATGCTGCTGTCCGGCGGCGTGCTGGCGCTGCTGATCCGCCTGGAGCTGTTCGAGCCGGGCCTGCAGTTCTTCCGTCCCGAACTGTTCAACCAGTTCACCACGATGCACGGTCTGATCATGGTGTTCGGCGCGATCATGCCGGCGTTCGTGGGCTTCGCGAACTGGATGATCCCGCTGCAGATCGGCGCATCGGACATGGCCTTCGCGCGCATGAACAACTTCAGCTTCTGGCTGATGCCGCCGGCCGCGCTGATGCTGGTCGGCTCGTTCTTCGTGCCGGGCGGCGCCACCGCCGCGGGCTGGACGCTGTACGCGCCGCTGTCGGTGCAGATGGGCCCGGGCATGGACCTGGCAATCTTTGCCATGCACATCATGGGCGCGTCGTCGATCATGGGGTCGATCAACATCATCGTCACCATCCTCAACATGCGCGCGCCGGGCATGACGCTGATGAAGATGCCGATGTTCTGCTGGACCTGGCTGATCACCGCCTACCTGCTGATCGCCGTGATGCCGGTGCTGGCCGGCGCCATCACGATGGTGCTGACGGACCGCCACTTCGGCACGAGCTTCTTCTCGGCCGCCGGCGGCGGCGACCCGGTGATGTACCAGCACATCTTCTGGTTCTTCGGGCACCCCGAGGTGTACATCATGATCCTGCCGGCGTTCGGCATCATCTCGCACGTCGTGCCTACCTTCGCGCGCAAGCGCTTGTTCGGCTACAGCTCGATGGTGTACGCCACGGCGTCGATCGCGATCCTGTCGTTCATCGTCTGGGCGCACCACATGTTCACCACTGGCATGCCGGTGACTGGCCAGCTGTTCTTCATGTACGCGACGATGCTGATCGCGGTGCCCACGGCCGTGAAGATCTTCAACTGGATCGCCACCATGTGGCGCGGTTCGATGACGTTCGAAACCCCGATGCTGTTCGCGATCGGCTTCATCTTCGTGTTCACGATCGGCGGTTTCACCGGCCTGATGCCGGCCGTGGCGCCGATCGACATCCAGCTGCAGGACACCTACTTCATCGTGGCGCACTTCCACTACGTGCTGGTGGCGGGCTCGCTGTTCGCGCTGTTTGCGGGCTTCTACTACTGGGGGCCGAAGTGGAGCGGCTTCAAGTATGACGAGATGCGCGGCAAGATCCATTTCTGGGGCTCGCTGATTTTCTTCAACGTCACCTTCTTCCCGATGCACTTCCTGGGTCTGGCCGGCATGCCGCGTCGCTATGCCGACTATCCGACCCAGTTCACGGACTTCAATGCCGTGGCGTCGATCGGTGCGCTGGGCTTCGGCCTGATGCAGGTGTACTTCTTCTTCGCCGTGGTACTGCCGTCGTACCGTGGCGGCGAAGCTGCCGGCGACAAGCCGTGGGATGGCGCGGAAGGCCTGGAATGGACCGTGCCGTCGCCGGCGCCGTTCCATACCTTCGAAGAACCGCCGTTGGTGAAGTAATCGCACTCACACAGGCCGGATGCGTCGCGCATCCGGCCAATCCGATCCGCACATCATGCAGCCCTCAGTAAAAAGCCCGTCGCAGCAGGAGCGACAAGCCAGCCAGAAAGCCGCCAACCGGCGCCTGGGCTGGATCCTTCTGTCGATCGTGATGGTCTTTTTCCTGGGATTCGTTGCCAAGATGAAATTTCTTGGCGGCTGAAAGCCGAAGAGAAGAATGAACTAGCAGGAGACTGGCGTGGACGCGCAGGACAGGGCTATCGAGAAGCGCTTCAACCGCGGCATGATGTTTCGCCTGCTGGTGGTGGTGACGTTGATGTTTGGCTTTGGCTACGCGCTCGTGCCGCTGTACAAGGCGATCTGCGACATTACCGGGCTGAACGTGGTGACCACGCGCGACCTCTACGGTGCCAGCGCGGTCAAGAATACGCAGATCGACAAGAGCCGCACGATCACCGTGGAATTCGATTCCAACGCGCGCGGGCCGTTCGCGTTCCGCCCCGTGAAGCATTCGATGGAAGTGCATCCGGGCGAGTTGACGACGATCGTCTACGAAGTGGCAAACGGACAGGCGCGCGATATTTCGGCTCAGGCGATTCCGAGCTACGCGCCCAAGCAGGCCACCGAGTACTTCAAGAAGGTGGAGTGCTTCTGCTTCAAGCAGCAGACGCTCAAGGCAAAGGAAGCGCGCGAAATGCCGGTGGTCTTCGTGATCGATCCGAAGCTGCCCAAGGATGTGAAGAACATCACGCTGTCGTACACCTTTTTTGAGGTGGGCACGCCGGTAGCGCAGGCGCCGGCAGCCGGCGCGGCCGATGGCGCGGCAGCGCAGCAGGGAGGCTGAGATGGCGATCGACGATCCGGTGCATCGCAAGGCATCGTTTGCGCAGACGGTGCGCGCGGTGTTGTGGTCGTTCATTGGGCTGCGCAAGGGATCGGAACATGAATCCGACATGGCGCGGCTGAACCCGGTGCATGTGATCATCGCTGGGTTGATTGCGGCGGCAGTGTTCGTGACGGTCCTGATCCTGATCGTGCGCGCCGTGGTCAGCCAGGCATAGCAGGGCAGCAGATACAAAGCGAGCACGCCGCCGGCCAGATGTCGGGGCCGGACGCGCGGATAAACATGAATCGAGACTTTGAGCTGGAGATAGAAGAATGAGTGCGAATCGCGCAAACGCCCCGTACTACTTCGTGCCGGGCCCGTCGCGCCATCCGATCACGGCGGCATTCGGCCTGCTGATGACCGGTGCGGGAGCCGCCGGTTGGGTCAACGGGCAACCCTGGGCGCCGTATCTGTGCGGCTTTGGCCTGCTGTGGTTCCTGTTCGTGCTCAAGAGCTGGTTTGGCGACGCCATCGGCGAATCCGAAGGGGGCAAGTACGGCAAGAACATCGACGTGTCGTTCCGCTGGTCGATGGGCTGGTTCATCTTTTCCGAGGTGATGTTCTTCGCGGCGTTCTTCGGCGCGCTGTTCTATGCCCGCACGATCGCCATGCCGTGGCTGGGCGACCTGAACAACAAGATCATCTGGCCGGACTTTGCCGCCGTATGGCCCAACACGGGTCCGGCCGGCACTATCGAGAGCTTTCAGGTGATGGGCCCGTGGCCGATCCCGACCATCAACACGGCACTGCTGCTGACCTCCGGCGTGACGCTGACCTGGGCGCACCACGCGCTGCTGGCCGGCAAGCGCAACCAGGTAATCCAGGGCATGGTGCTGACGATCCTGCTCGGCGCGATCTTCATGTGCCTGCAGGCCTACGAATACATCCACGCGTACCACGAGCTGAACCTGAAGCTCACCTCGGGTGTCTACGGTTCGACGTTCTTCCTGCTGACGGGCTTCCACGGCTTCCACGTGACGATGGGCGCGATCATGCTGGCGGTGGTGCTGGGCCGCGTGCTGAAAGGCCATTTCACGCCGGAACATCATTTCGCCTTCGAAGGCGCCGCCTGGTACTGGCACTTCGTGGACGTGGTATGGCTGGGTCTGTACGTGGTGGTGTACTGGTTGTAATGCACGATCGCCGCTGCGGCGGCGATGCAGTTCCAACAAGAAGCGCCGCGGGAGACATCCTCAGCGGCGCTTTGTTTTTTGCGATACGGCGGCCGGTTCAGGGCGCCATCTGGATGCCGGTGCTGTGGATCCAGCCCATCCAGTGCGCAAACAGGATGAACAGGAACAGCGCCACCGAAAAGCCGACGCGCAGCATCAGCGAGCGCATCATGTTGGGCGTGCGGCCGCGGTCGCGCATCATGAAGAACAGCGCGGAAGCCAGGCTGCCGATGATCAGGATGAAGGCGACGATGATGACGAAGCGCATGAGGGGAGCCGTTTTGGTAGGCGCTCATTATCGCACCGTGCCTGCGCGGGTGAACCCGTGATGACCCGCACGCTCTGGCGCGCGCCGGGCCCGGTGCCGTTGCTGGCCGCGCTGCTCGTCATCGCGGTGACCTGCGCGCTGGGCAACTGGCAGTTGCGGCGCGCGCATGAACGGACCGACCGGGCCGCGCGGCAGGCGGCGCTGGCCGCGCAGCCTCCGCTCGATCTGCGCGGCGACACTGCCGACGCGTCGCGCCTGGTCGATCGGCGCGTGCGCGTGCGCGGCGCCTTCGATGCGGCCCACACCGTGTTGCTGGACAATCGCCCGCATGGTAATGGATCGGACAGCCGCGCGGGATTTCTGGTGCTGACGCCGCTGCGTCTGGCCGGCGGCGGCGGCGTGCTGGTGCTGCGCGGCTGGCTGCCGCGCGATGCGCAGGATCGCACGCGCATCGCACCTTTCGACACGCCGACCGGCGAGATCGAGATCGAGGGGACCGCCCTGGCAGGCGTGCCGCGCGTCTTTGGTCTCGGCCACGATCCTGCAGCGGAGGCCGGCCGCAAGATCCGTCAGAATGTCGATCTTGCCGCCTTTGCGCATGAGATTTCAACGCCACTGGCGCCTGTGGTGGTGGAACAGTCCACCGACCTCGGCGACGGCCTCGCGCGCGACTGGGCCCCGGCCGACTCGGGCGCGCAGCGCAACTACGGCTACGCCGCACAGTGGTTCGGCCTGGCAGCGCTGACCGCGGTGCTGGTGGCCGTGCTGGGCTGGCGCCGCGCGCGGCGCGAATCCGCAACGGCAAGCAACTAACCGAACGATGAACGTACAGACCAATTCCATGCCGCAGCAAGATCCCTCGGTCACGCCCGAATCGCGTGGCGACGCCCGTATCGATGCGCGCACGCGTCGCGGCCGTCTGCAAATGCTGATGTTGCTGCTGGTGTGCGCATCGCCGGTGCTTTTCTCGTATTTCACCTATTACGTGATCAAGCCGAGCGGCGGCAGTACCAACTATGGCGCGCTGATCGATCCGCAACGCCCCATGCCGGCCGCGCAACTGATAGACGAGCGCGCCCAGCCGCAACCGCTGACCGCGCTGCGCGGCAAATGGCTGATGTTGATGACCGATGCGTCTGCCTGTGACGAGGCCTGTGCGCGCAAGCTGTTCACGATGCGCCAGATCCGCGCAGGGCAGGGCGAAGACCGCGAACGGATCGTCCCCGTCTGGCTCATCCCGGACCAGGGGCGTGTGGACGAGCGGCTGTCCAACGCCTACAACGAACCCTATGCGGGCGTGCGTTTCATGCGCATGGATCGCGCGGCGATCGCGCAATGGCTGCCCGCGCAGGATGGCGGCCGCATCGAGGACACGATTTTCCTGGTCGATCCGATGGGCAACCTGATGATGCGCTGGCCCAAGGATCCAGACCCGAAGAAGATGAGCGGCGATCTCAAGAAGCTGCTCAAGTATTCCCGCATCGGCTGATGCATTGACTGATTGACCGGCTGTTCCGAAATGCTGCTCCAGCTCGCCATCATTGGCATCCTGATCGCCCTGTTGCCGCTGTCCTATGTGATGGTGCGCGGCAGCCGTGACAAATATCGCAAGCTCGTGTGGATCACGGCGTTCCTGACGCTCGATCTGATCATGTTCGGCAGTTTCACGCGCCTGACCGATTCGGGCCTTGGCTGCCCGGACTGGCCGGGCTGCTATGGCCATTCCAATCCGCATGCGGCAATGGAGCCGATCCGCGCGGCCGAAACGGCCTTGCCGAGCGGCCCGGTGACGCTGGTCAAGGCATGGATCGAAATGATCCATCGCTATTTTGCGATGGCAGTGGGCGTACTCATCATCTCGCTGATGGTGCTGGCATGGGTCAGGCGGCGCGAACTGAGGCAATCGCCATGGTTTCCGACCGGCGTGTTCCTGTTGGTTTGCGTGCAGGGCGCGTTCGGCATGCTCACGGTGACGATGAAGCTGCAACCGATCATCGTCGTCACGCACCTGCTGCTGGCGATGGCGCTGCTGGCGTCGTTGATTTGGCTCGGGTCGCGCAACGATCCGCCGCATGTGGTGGCGCGCGAGGCGGCGTCGCTGCGCGGGGCCGGACTGCTGGCGATCGTGCTGCTGGTGATCCAGATCTTTCTGGGCGGCTGGGTCAGCACCAACTATGCGGTGCTGGCCTGCACTGACTTTCCGCTGTGCAATGGGCAGATCATCCCGGAAATGGACTTTCGTCATGGCTTCACGCTATGGCGTCAGCTTGGCATGACCGCCGACGGCGATTACATTCCGCACGCGGCCCTGGTGGCGATCCACTGGGTGCATCGCGGCTTCGCCTTCGTGGTGCTGGGCTACCTGCTCTGGTTTGGCCTGCGGGCGCGCCGTATGACCGGTCTGACGCGCCACGCCACATGGCTGCTGGGCGTGCTGGCGCTGCAATTGGCCACGGGCCTGTCCAACATCGTGTTCGACTGGCCGCTGGTGGCAGCGGTCGCCCATAACGGTGGAGCAGCCCTGTTGCTGATGCTGTTGCTCCGTCTCAACTACAATATCGGCCTCGCGACCCGCTCCGCAGGCGCCGCAGCCCAACCGTCCGTTGCCGCGCGCGCCACATGAAGGACAAGATGCCCCCCGTGGTTACAGCTACCCACTCCCATTCCTCCGTGGGCCGATTGCTTCACCTGGCCCGCCAATACGCCGCCCTGACCAAGCCGCGCGTCACGCAACTGGCCGTGTTCTGCGCGATCATCGGCATGTTCCTGGCCACGCCGGGCATGGTGCCGTGGTCGGTGCTGATCGGCGGTGCCGCCGGCATCTGGTTGCTGGCCGGCGCGGCGTTCGCCATCAACTGCCTGGTGGAACAGAAGATCGACGCGCTGATGCGCCGCACCGCATGGCGGCCGTCCGCCACCGGTGAAATCAGCACGCCTCAGACGCTGGTCTTCTCGGCCATCCTGGGCGGCGCGGGCATGTGGCTGCTGCACGTGTTCGCCAATGACTTGACGATGTGGCTGACCTTCGCCACGTTCCTCGGTTACGCGGTGGTCTACACGATCCTGCTCAAGCCCGCCACGCCGCAAAATATCGTCATCGGCGGACTGTCCGGCGCCATGCCGCCCGCGTTGGGCTGGGCGGCCGTGGCAGGCACGGTGCCGGCCGAGGCGTGGTTCCTGGTGCTGATCATCTTTACCTGGACCCCGCCGCATTTCTGGGCGCTGGCCCTGTATCGCCGCGCCGACTACGCCAAGTCCGGCCTGCCGATGCTGCCGATCACGCACGGCGAGCGCTACACGCTGTTGCACATCCTGCTGTACACGCTGGTGATGATCGCCGCCACGCTGCTGCCTTTCGTCTACGGCATGAGCGGCTATATCTATCTGGTCGCCGCTTTGGGGTTGGGGCTGGTGTTCCTCGGCTACGCCTGGAAGCTGTTCCGCAACTATTCGGACCAACTGGCCCAGCGTACCTTCCGCTATTCGATCCTGTACCTGTCGCTGCTGTTCGCGGCGCTGCTGGTCGATCACTACTTCAAATTCGTGCCGCAGGCCTGATGCGCCGCCTGCGGCATCTTGCCGCGCCCGAAGTCGAGGCTGACGCGATCGGCGATACTTTCGGGCGAATCCCTCTTCCCGACACTGCCCGCATGCCGAATTCCGCCTCAGGCTTCTTTGCCACTTTCCGCCGCTTGTGCCTGCTAGCGCTCTGCGCCGCGCTGCTGGGGGCGTGCGGTCAATCCAAGCCGTCGTTCAAGAACGTCGATATTTCGGGCGCGTCGGATTTCGGCCAGGATTTCGCGCTGCAGGATCCGACTGGCAAGACCCGCAGACTGGCCGACTTCAAAGGCAAGGTGGTGCTGATGTTCTTCGGCTACACGCACTGCCCCGACGTTTGCCCGACGACCATGGTCGAGCTCAAGCAGGTGATGGAAAAGTTGGGGCCGGATGCCGACAAGGTACAGGTGCTGTTTGTGACGGTCGATCCCGAGCGCGACACGGCGGCCCTGATGGCCCAGTACGTGCCGGCCTTCGATCCGCGCTTCCTGGGTCTGCGCCCCGCCGATGAAGCCGCGCTGAAGAAGGTGACGAAGGATTTCAAGGTCTACTACGCCAAGGTGCCCGGCACGTCTCCCGAAAACTATACGGTGGACCACTCCGCCGGCAGCTACGTGTTCGACCAGAACGGTCAGTTGCGCCTGTTCCTGCGCCACGGCCAGGGCCCCGAGCCGATCGCGCATGACCTCAAGGCGCTGATGTCCTGAAGCGGCCGGCAGGGCCGCGATGTCCAGCCCGGCGCCCGATGAGCGGCCCCATACGCCGCCTCACAAAGCAAAAACGCCGGTCGATCGACCGGCGTTTTTCGTCTGGCAAGGGCAAGGATCAGGCAAAAGCGGCCAGCGCACCCTTCATCTTCTTCATCGCAGCCGATTCGATCTGGCGGATCCGTTCGGCCGATACGCCGAATTCGTCGGCCAGTTCATGCAGCGTGGCGCCGCCCGAGCCGTCGTCGTTCACGTCCAGCCAGCGGGCCTCGATGATGCGGCGGCTGCGCGGGTCCAGCTTGGTGAGCGCTTCCTCCAGGCCTTCTACCTGCAGACGGTCCTGGCGCTTGGCCTCGAGCACCTTGGTGGGCTCGTTGTGGTTGTCCGCGAGATAGGCGATGGGAGCGAATTCTTCCTCGCCATCGTCGATCTGGCCCTCAAGCGCCATATCGCCACCCGACATGCGGGTTTCCATCTCCATCACTTCTTCGGGCTTCACATTGAGCTCGCGCGCCACGGCTTCAATCTGCTCGGGCGTGAAAGTGTGGGCGCCCTGCTTGTGACTGCGCAGGTTGAAGAACAGCTTGCGCTGGGCCTTGGTGGTCGCCACCTTGACCATGCGCCAGTTCTTCAGCACGTACTCGTGGATCTCGGCCTTGATCCAGTGCATGGCATACGACACCAGCCGCACGCCCTGTTCCGGGTCGAAGCGCTTCACGGCCTTCATCAAGCCGATATTGCCTTCC
This sequence comes from Cupriavidus pauculus, assembly GCF_008801835.1. Lineage (GTDB taxonomy): Bacteria > Pseudomonadota > Gammaproteobacteria > Burkholderiales > Burkholderiaceae > Cupriavidus > Cupriavidus pauculus. The sequence continues at coordinate 28,907 of NZ_VZOW01000040.1, forward strand.
TGGATCAGGTCCGCATGGGGCAGGCCATAGCCCAGGTACTGGCGGGCGATCGACACCACCAGGCGCAGGTGGGACATCACCAGACGGCGGGCTGCATCGACCGAATCGTTGTCGCGCAGATCGCGCGCAAGGCGAAGCTCTTCCTCGGCGGTGAGCATCGGAATACGATGGACGGCCTGGATATAGCTGTCCAAATTGCCCAGCGTGCCCGGAAACGTCAGCGCAAAGCTGTTCGCGGCAGCACTCTTGGGCGCCGTCGGCAGACGGCGGGAAACCTGGGTTTGATCGGCAGACATGACTGCGTTCACTATGACTCCTTTCGCATCCGGCGGTGGGTTGCCGGTGTGCCCCCTCTGGGACACGCATTGCAACGCATATTAGCACTCGAACCGGACGAGTGCTAAGTTAGAGGAGCTACAAGGTTGATAGTTCCAGCTCATCGAAATCTATTTTCGCATAGCTTCTCACATGGCCCTCCCAAAGTCAGATTCCAGATCCCATAAGGGCTGGCGGGCCAGAGCCGGTCAACAGGAAGTTTAGAGGGCCATTCCGTCCATCGGTTTCATACGAATTCACGTCAAATTCGGGATGAAGAATTGCTGGATTCGCTACACTGAAGTTGTTTCGCCGCCTCATTTCCGGAGATGCCTTCATGTCTGCTATCGAACACTTGCTAAAGCCGCACGTGCGGGACATTGGCGAGTTCACAGTTCGCCGCCTGTTGCCCGCCGCCACCACCCAGACGGTAGGGCCGTTTATTTTTTTCGATCATATGGGGCCCGTCGCGATGGAGCCGGGACAGGGCATGGATGTGCGCCCGCATCCGCATATCGGTCTGGCGACGGTCACATACCTGTTCGAGGGCGAAATCATGCATCGCGACAGCCTGGGCAGTGAACAGGTGATCCGTCCCGGCGACGTGAACTGGATGACGGCGGGGCGCGGCATCACCCACTCCGAACGCTCGCCGACGGCTGCGCGCGAGGCGGGACCGCGCTTGCATGGCATCCAGACCTGGGTGGCGCTGCCGAAGGCGCATGAGAACGATCCGCCGTCGTTTCACCACCATCCTGGCGCCACGCTGCCCAAGCTGGAACTGCCGGGCGTGCGCATGACGGTGATCGCCGGCGATGCATTTGGCGCCGAGTCGCCGGTGCGCGTGTACAGCCGCACGCTCTATGTCGCCATCGAGATGGATGCCGGGGCAAGCCTGGTGATCCCGCCCGAACACGTGCAGCGCGGCGTGTACCCGGTGGACGGCAATCTCGAGCTCGATGGCGAAACGCTGCCCGCCGAACACCTCGTGGTGCTCACGCCGGGCGAGCAGGTGACGCTTACGGCGACCATTCCGTCGCGCGTGATGTTGCTGGGCGGCGATCCCACGGACGGCCGGCGCTTCATCTTCTGGAACTTCGTGGCCAGCAGCAAGGAAGCGATCGAGGAAGCCAGCCAGCGCTGGCAGGACGACCAGTTTCCCCATGTGCCGGGTGAGACCGAGCGGATTCCGCTGCCGGTCCGCAAATAGTGCCAGGTCCACCGCGCGGCGGATGGCCGCCGGGGCCGACCGGAAAGCCTGGGCGCGACGCTAGACCGGGCTGGCCCAGGCCACGCGGGTGGCCTGCTTCAGGCATTCCTTGATCGTGTCGATCTGCGTGACGATGGGCGCGGGCACAGGCACCGTGCCGTCGAGCACCTTGCGGATCCACGCCGCGGTGTCTGCCACATCGGTGCCCGCGGGGAGTTCGGGGACCTCGCCGATCGATCCGCTGGTCGGGTCGACCATGGTCCGCTGGTGCCCATCGTGCAGCCAATCGATGCGGCCGCTGCGGCGCGCATCGGCGACCACTTCGCCCTCGGTGCCGCGCGCAAGCAGCACGTTGGCGGGCTCGTGCGAAAAATAATCGGTGAGCGTTTCGCGATATTCGGGGTGCGTGTAGCTGTAAAGCCGCAGCGCCTCGGCCGGCGTGTGCGCGCCCACCGGCTGCAACATCTTGACGATCGTGTGCGACGAATTGCGCAGGCCGATGATCGCGCGCTTGTCGAGCAGCGTCGACAGCGCCGGCGACAACACATCGATCGGCAACACCGCCAGCGGATGCGAGGCATCGCGCAACTGGTCCTGCGCGGCGCGCGTGGTGGCGCACAACGGCACGCCCAATGCCTCGAACAGCGCCATACTGGTCACGCGGCCATGAAACGCGCGCGAGCCGTGCACCAGCGTCGGCACCCCGTCGCGCGCCAGCAGCAGCGCCAGCAGCGGCACCAGGTTGGGCTGCTTGCGTGCGCCGTTATAGCTGGGGATCACCACCACGGGGCGGTCGGGCGGGGCGGCAAGCGGCAGGCAATGTCGATGCGCCGCCTCGAGCATCCCGGCCAGCTCGTGCGGTGCTTCGCCCTTGATGCGGTACGCCATCAGCACGGCGCCCAGTTCGATATCGGACACGCGGCCCGCCAGCATCGCGTCGAACAAGGTCTGCGCATCTTCGCGCGGCAGCGCGCGGGCGCCATTGACGCCGCGTCCGATTTCCTTGATGTACCTGGCGGCCGAAAATGGCGCGGCGGGGGTGGTGGTCATGATCGTGCCGGATTCGTGGGGTTGGGGTTCATGATAGCGCCAGCCGCATTGCTTCGGCCAACGCCACCGCTCCGCACCGTCGGGCTTGCATGGCCCGGACCCCGCCCGGACGGCCTCAGGCCGCTTCCTGCAACGCCGGATTGCGCTGCTTGCGATACAGGAAGTCCAGCACGGCGGTGCGGCACGCGTGATACGTCCGGTCGTCGGCAAGTGCCACGCGATCGCGCGGCCGCGCAATATCGACGCTGAGGATTTCCCCGATCGTGGCCGCGGGGCCGTTGGTCATCATGACGATGCGGTCCGCCAGCAGCACGGCTTCATCGACATCGTGCGTGACCATCACCACCGTGCTGCGCGTGCGGGCGACAATCTTGATCAGTTCGTCCTGCAGATGAGCGCGCGTCAGCGCATCGAGCGCGCCGAACGGCTCATCCATCAGCAGCACCTTCGGCTGCATGGCCAGTGCGCGCGCGATGCCCACGCGCTGCTTCATGCCGCCCGAGATTTCATGCGGATATTTGTTCTCGGCATGGGTCAACCCCACCAGCGACAACGTGTCGTGCGTGCGCGCCTTCAGCTGCGCCTTGCTTTCGGTGGCGCCAAATACGCGCTCGACGCCCAGGTGAACGTTCTCGAAGCATGTCATCCATGGCAACAGCGAATGGTTCTGAAACACCACCGCGCGTTCCGGCCCGGGCCCGGAGATTTCGCGCCCCGCGCAGATCAGCGCGCCGGTGCTTGGCGTGGTCAGCCCCGCAAGCAGATTCAGCAGCGTGGACTTGCCGCAGCCCGAGTGTCCGATCAGCGTGATGAACTCGCCTTCGGCAATCGACAGGTTGATGTCGCGCAGCGCAACAAACGGGCCCTTGCGGGTCTTGAAGGTTTGCCCGACGTCTTCGATGCAGACGAATTTTTCCATGATGTCCATCCCGCTCAGGAGTTGCCGTAACTGAAGCGGCGCGCCAGCGCCAGTAGCAGATGTTCGAGCACCAGGCCAACCACGCCGATGATGAAAATGGCGATGACGATGTGCTCGACCTTGAGGTTGTTCCACTCGTCCCACAGCCAGAACCCGATGCCGGTGCCACCAGTCAGCATCTCGGCCGCGACGATCACCAGCCACGCGGTGCCAATCGACAGCCGCACGCCGGTCAGCATGTAGGGCAGCACGGCCGGGAACAGCACGCTGCGGAAGATCTTCCACTCCGAAAGATCGAGCACGCGCGCCACGTTCAGGTAGTCCTGCGGAACGCGCGTGACGCCCACCGCGGTGTTGATGATCATCGGCCAGATCGAGCAGATGAAGATGGCCCAGATCGCCGCGGGATTGGCGGCTTTGAACAACAGCAGGCCGATCGGCAGCCACGCCAGCGGTGACACCGGACGCAGCAGGCTGATGACCGGCGCGGCCATCGCGTTCAGGAACGCAAAGCGCCCCAGCAGGAATCCCGCGGGAATGCCGATCACCGCAGCCAGGCCGAAGCCCGCGGCCACGCGCGCCAGCGACGCCAGGATGTTCCATCCCACTCCCTGGTCGTTGGGGCCGTTGCGATAGAACGGATCGGCAAACAATGGCACCGCGGCATCCCAGGTGGCGCCTGGCGTCGGCAATGACGGGATCAGCGTGGCGATGCCGTGCCACACCAGCAGGAACAGCACGAAGCCGACCAGCGGCGGCACGCATTTCAGCACCATGGCGGCCAGCGCGGCGCGGCGCGCGGCCTGCTTTTCCTGCGCCGCCAGCTCGACCGCGCGGCGGCGCGTCTGTTCCTTGGCGTCGGTGTCGATCATTTCCACGGGGGTGTCGGCACGCATGGCAGGACCTTCCGAAGAAGTTTGGGCGATGGCATTCACGGCAAGCTCCGGTAATGGGGAGTGGCCCGTCGCGCCCACGCAGGGCGTCGATGGGCCACGATGAACCGATGGGTCAGGCCTTGATCTTGAAACCGTCGGCGTAGGCCTTCGGGTCGCGGGTTGCGTCCCAGGTCACGCCGTCGATCAGTTTGGCGCTACGGAAATCGCTCTTGGGCAGCGGCACCTGCGCGGCGGCGGCGGCCTGCTTGTACACGTCGATGCGGTTCACCTGCCTGGCCACGGCGAGGTAGTCCGGATGCTCCTTGAGCAGCCCCCAGCGCTTCTGCTGCGTCAGGAACCACATGCCGTCCGACAGGAACGGATAATTCGCCGCGCCGTCCTGGTAGAACTTCATGGCATCCGGATCGTCCCAGGTCTTGCCCAGGCCATTGCTGTAGCGGCCCAGCATGCGGTCCAGAATGATGTCCATATCGGTGTTGACGTACGACTTTGCGGCGATCGTCTCGGCGGTCTTGCGGCGGTTCGATGCAGAGGCGTCGATGAATTTCGACGCTTCGAGGACTGCCGCGGTCATCGCGCGCGCCGTGTTGGGATTTTTCTGCACGAAATCTGCGGTGGTGCCGAGCACCTTTTCCGGGTGGTCCTTCCAGATCGCCTGGGTGGTTTCCGCCGTGAAGCCGATCTTGTCGGCAATTGCGCGCGCGCCCCAGGGCTCGCCCACACAAAACCCGTCCATGTTGCCCACACGCATGTTCGCCACCATTTGCGGCGGCGGCACGGTGATCGCCTTGGCGTCCTGCATCGGATTGATGCCGTTGGCGGCCAGCCAGTAGTAGAGCCACATCGCATGCGTACCGGTCGGGAAAGTCTGCGCGAATACGTACTCGCGCTTTTCCTTTGCCATCAGCGCTTTCAGGCTGGCGCCGTCGCGCACGCCCTTTTCGGCCAGTTTCGACGACAGCGTGATGGCCTGGCCGTTGTGATTCAGGTTCATCAGCACCGCCATGTCCTTCTTGGGGCCGCCGATGCCGAGCTGCACGCCGTACACCAGGCCGTACAGCACATGCGCGCCGTCGAGTTCGCCATTGACGAGCTTGTCTCGCACGGCGGCCCACGACGCTTCCTTGCTCGGCGTGATCTTGATGCCGTACTTCTTGTCGAGCCCGAGCGTAGACGCCATGACCACGGATGCGCAGTCGGTCAGCGGAATGAAGCCGATCTTCACCTCGGTCTTCTCGGGCGCATCGGAGCCGGCAGCCCATGCGCCGCTGCGTACCAGCGGATCGACCAGCGTCATCACGCTGGCGCCGGCGAGGGTCGCCAGCGCGCGCCGGCGGCCGTGGCTCGCGGGCGTGACGTCGGCCGCAGCCTGCTCGGCGGCGGTGGGCTTGGCAACTTTGAGGCGAGAGGGCATTGCGATGGCTCCGAAAAAGAAAAGCGTCCCGAGCCGCGGCCCACCTTCGCCAGAAAGTAGGGTGCGAGTCAGGACGCCGTTGTCCGATGCATCGCGATCATCGTTGAGCGCGTGCACACAAGTTGTTGGTTCCAGTCACTGCGCGGCCGTCGTTGGCCGTGTCCTGCCTAACGCAAGCGCTGTGCCATGCGCGTGGCGGTGCACAATGCGCGCGCCGCGAAGGCGGATTCCCACTTGGAAGGCGCAAAGCTTGTCGACGGTGCCGACGCGGACCCGGGCCGGGGCATGCACCGATCCAGCCCTTTCCGAAAACGTGCGTCCGGCGGCGGCGGCCTCGCGCCAGAGTTGTGCACTGCACCGGGCGCGTGCGCACGCGCCGGGGCGCGCAGCCGCTTTCTGCGAGATCAGCCCATCACATCGATCACGCGCTGGGCTGCTTCCACGAGCTTGATGCCGCGTTCCATGGCCATCGACCGCAGCCGCTTGTACGCCTCGTCCTCGCTGATTTCGCGGGTCTGCATCAGCAGGCCCTTGGCGCGCTCAACCGTCTTGCGCTCGGCCAGTTTGAGCTTGGTGGCATCGAGTTCGGCGCGCAGCTGCTGGTCGAGCTCGAAGCGCGCATAGGCGACGTCCAGAACCGTCTTGACGCGCTCGGCGCGCAGGCCGTCGACGATATAGGCCGTGATGCCGGCCGACAGCGCCGCCTTGATGCGTTGCGCGTCGTCGTTGTCGGTAAACAGCACGATCGGCCGCGGCGCGTGCTGGGTGGAAACGCAGACATGCTCGATCGTGTCGCGCGCCGCCGACTCCGACGCGATGATCACCAGATCGGGCTGCGAGGCCGCGATCACGTCTGGCAGGCGCAAATCGGCGTCGACGGTCTGCACTTCGGTGAAGCCGGCGCGCGCCAGCCCCGCGCGGATCGTTTCCATGTTGAGCGGATCGACGTCATGCGGGTCCCGCACGAGCAGGATCCGCAGCGTGCGGGACGCGGCGGCCGGCGGTGCGCTGGGCGAGGGGGGCGGATGGCGGCGGGTCATGGCGGTCGCTTGTTTGCGATGCAACACGCAAGATTCGGGCCGGGTTTGCCTCCCCTGTATGCCGCCGTATTCAAGGTGTATGCTTTGGCCCTGCCGCGTCTCACCCCCCGAATGCGCAGGCGCGGCATCCCATCGAAAAAGAGAAAGCTGGAGATTTGGATGACCGAGTTCGTATTTGCCCCACAAGCCCCCGTTGGTGTGCCGGTGCGAGGCAGCAACGCAAGCTTCCCCGTGCGTCGCGTCTATTGTGTGGGCCGCAATTACGCCGCGCACGCCCGTGAAATGGGCTCGGACCCCGATCGCGAACCGCCGTTCTTCTTCTGCAAGCCGTCTGACGCGGTCAGCTATGTCGCCGACAACACCGAAGGCGCATTTCCCTATCCGCCGGGCACCAGCAACTGCCACTACGAAGTAGAACTGGTGGTCGCCATCGGCAAGGGCGGCAAGGACATTCCGGTGGAACAGGCCGCCAGCCATGTGTACGGCTATGCGATCGGCCTGGACATGACGCGCCGCGACCTGCAGAACGAATCGAAGAAGACTGGCCGCCCCTGGGAAACCGGCAAGGCCTTTGACAAGTCCGCGCCGATCGGTCCGATCGTGCCGGTGTCCGTGATTGGCCATCCGGAGAAGGGCGCCGTGACGCTGGCAGTCAATGGTGTGGAAAAGCAGCGCGGCGATCTGTCGGATCTGATCTGGTCCGTGCCGGAAATGGTGTCCTATCTGTCCAGGCTGTTCGAGCTGCAGCCGGGCGACCTGATCTACAGCGGCACGCCCGAGGGCGTTGGCCCGGTGGTGAAGGGCGACGTCATGCAGTGTCACATCGCCGGTGTGGGCGACCTGACCGTGAAGGTGGTGTGACGCGATGCTGGAGCTCTACAGCTACTTCCGTAGCTCGGCATCGTTTCGCGTACGGATCGCGCTGAACCTGAAGGGCCTGCCCTACACGTACAAAGGCGTGCATCTGCTCAAGGATGGCGGCATGCAGTTGAAGCCGGCGTACCGCGCACTCAACGCCGACGGCGTGGTGCCGACGCTGGCGGTCGACGGCAAGCCGCTGATCCAGTCGATGGCGATCATCGAATATCTGGACGAAACGCATCCGGAGCCGGCGCTGCTGCCGAAGGATCCGTTCGATCGCGCCGTGGTGCGCGGCCTCGCGCAGGAAATCGCGTGCGAAATCCATCCGCTGAACAATCTGCGCGTGCTGAAGTATCTGAAGCACGAACTGAAAGTTGCGGAGGAGGCCAAGGACGCCTGGTATCGTCACTGGATCGAACAGGGCTTTGCATCGCTGGAGGTCAATCTGGCACAGCTTGGCCGTGTGGGACGCTACGCGTTTGGCGACACGCCGACGCTGATCGACCTGTGTCTGGTGCCGCAGGTGTTCAATGCGCAGCGTTTCAATATCGACGTGGGTGCCTACCCGACGATTGCGAAGATCCATGCCGCGTGCATGGAGCTGGACGCCTTCCAGAAGGCGGCGCCCGGCGCGCAGCCCGATAGCGAATAGCAATAGGTAATGCGCGCGGCGCTTGCGTGCTTCGGCAGCGATGTATCGAAGGATGCAAGCGCCTATTGGCGATGCGTGCGGGCAGGAGCGACGCGCCGTCCGATCGGCGCCACAGGCAACGTCTGGTACAGCCGAATGCGTTTTGGCGCGATGGGGCCTCGGACAATGACTTCCTCTGTATAGCGGGCGCAATGCATGGCATAGCTGGCGCGCGCCTCGCAGAAAAAGTATCGCTCCGAAGGGTGGATCGCTTTCAGGTATTCGGCAATTAGCGGCGACTTCAGATTCATATCCGTCCACCGATCGAAGCTTTCATAGTGCATGTTTGCACTGAGCCTGGGATAAGTGAATCCAAGGCTGGTTGTGACCTCGATGTGCTCGAGCTTTCGGATGTCGATCTGGTAGGCGTAGACAGGACAGTCACGGAACAGCTCGTCGTCCGGGAATATTGAATGTTGATACGACGGCTGCTCGACGCGTTCGCCACTGCGCCCAAGAATTCTCTCCATCGCATAGGAAATCAGGCCGAGCACCGACTTCGCTGTGTAAACCGTATTGTGGCCATATATCTGATTGTCCCAGTCGTTGGGGCTGCCGGTGATGCCGTCGCGAAGAATGATCTCCGGGCCTCTGGTGTCCAGCCGATATACGTTGTGAATTGCCATCGTTGATACAGACTCCGCAAATAATCAAATATCAGCAATTTCCGAATTGAATAAGCCGTGAAATTGCTCTTGTTGCGTAAAGCGGATCCGCTGTCGCGCAACGCGGGAGATGATTGGTTGCGCGGGTCATCATGGCAATGACCGTTTTCCTAATTTGCGCGGGCTGTCATCATCAACCGGCGCCTGCATTGTGCTGGCGCCGATTGATAGGTCGCGTCTACCGTGTCGGCTTACCCTAGCAGTGCCTCAGCGAATTCTTCGGCATTGAAAGGCTGCAGGTCTTCCACCTTTTCGCCCACGCCGATGAAGTACACGGGCACTGGACGTTGCCGTGCGATGGCCGCCAGGATGCCGCCCTTCGCGGTGCCATCCAGCTTGGTCACGATCAGGCCGGTCAGGCCCAGCGCGTCGTCGAACGCTCGCGTTTGCGACAGCGCGTTCTGGCCGGTGTTGGCGTCGATCACGAGCAGGCACTCGTGCGGCGCGGTTGGCATGGCTTTGCCGATCACGCGCTTGACCTTCTTTAACTCTTCCATCAGGTGCAGTTGCGTCGGCAGCCTGCCGGCGGTGTCCGCCATAACGATGTCGATCTTGCGCGCGCGTGCGGCATTCACGGCGTCGAAGATCACGGCGGCCGGGTCGCCGCTTTCCTGCGCCACGACGGTCACGTTGTTGCGCTCGCCCCAAATCGTCAGCTGTTCGCGCGCGGCGGCGCGAAACGTGTCGCCAGCGGCCAGCAGCACGGACTGGTGGTACGACTGGAAGTGCTTGCAGAGCTTGCCGATGCTGGTGGTCTTGCCCGCGCCGTTCACGCCCGCAATCATCATCACCAGCGGTTGCTCGCGGCCAAGCTCCATGGTCTTCTCGAGCGGCTTGAGCAGTTGGACCAGCAGATCCTTCAGCGCGCTCTTCACGCCGTCGGCGGTTTCGATGCGTTCGGCCTTCACACGGCGGCGCAATTCGCCCAGCAGATACTCGGTGGCCTCGACGCCGGCGTCGGACATCAGCAGCGCGGTTTCCAGTTCCTCGAAAAGCGCCTCGTCCACCTTCACGCCGACGAACAGCACGCCAATGTTGCGGCTGGTCTTCGACAGGCCGGCCTTCAGCCGCGACATCCAGCCACGCTTGGCTTCGGCCGAGGGCGGCGGCGGCGGCGTCAGTTCCATTTCCTCGATCACCGGCGGTACATAGGCTACCGGCGCGGGCGGGGGCGGTGGAACCTGGGCCGGCACCGGCACCGGCACCGGCGTTGGCACTGGAACGGGCGTGGGTGCCGGAGTTGGAACGGGGGCAGGCGCAGGGATCGGCGCAGGGATCGGCGCCGGCGACGGAACTGGCGCGAGCACAGGTGTCGCGGCGGGAAGTGCTGCAGGGGCGGCGGTCGGCGTCGCCTCGGCCGCGGGAGCGGGTGTGGCTGCCGGCGGCTCGGCGGGCGCAGGAGCCGGGTCGGCCTTGCGCTTCTTCCAGAAACTAAACATTGGGAAAGGGGTCAATACCCCGGTAGAATCAATCGCCAAAATTCTAGCAGACGGGGTCGCATGAACCATTGCGCTGACTTGTCCGGGCCGGACGCCAACCGCGCCGAGCCGATTTGCACAAACGCCGGTTTTTTTTCGCGGCGCATGATTTCTACAGTTGCCGCCGTCCTGTTTGCCGGTCCATTGGCTGGCATGGCCGTCGCGCAGACATCGGCGCAAGGCGCCGCGCAGCCCACGCGCGCCACCACGCCGCAGGGGCCGCCCACGGGCATGGCCAGCGCCGGACAGGTGGGCCAGACCGAGGCCAACACTACGGAATTCCGGCTGTCCAACGGCATGCGGGTCATCGTCAAGGAAGACCATCGCGCGCCGACCGTCGCGCATCAGATCTATTACCGCGCTGGCGGCACCGATGAAGTCAGCGGCACCACCGGCGTCGCCCACATGCTCGAACACATGATGTTCAAGGGCACGCCGAAAGTGCCCGTGGGCGAGTTCTCGCGCCAGATCGCATTGCTGGGCGGACGGGAAAACGCGCTGACCAACCGCGACTTCACGCTTTACTACCAGCAGATCGCCAAGCAATACCTGCCGAAGATGATGGAGCTGGAGGCCGACCGCATGGCCAACCTCATCATCAAGAAGGAAGAATTCGAACGCGAGATGAAGGTGGTGATGGAGGAGCGGCGGCTGCGCACCGACGACTCCCCCCGCGGCACCGTCTATGAGCAGCTGCTGGCCACGGTCTACACGGCCATGCCGTACCGCCATCCGGTGATCGGCTGGATGGACGACCTCGTCAACATGCGCGTCGAGGATGTGCAGAACTGGTACAAGACCTGGTACGTGCCCAACAACGCGCTGCTGATCGTGACCGGCGACGTCAAGGCCGCCGAGGTGCGGGCGATGGCCGAGCACTACTACGGCAAGCTCAAGCCGCGGCCGCTGCCGCTGCGCAAGACGCAACTCGAAGCCGAGCAGAAGGGCATTCGCCGCATCTGGGTGAAGGCGCCAGCGGAAAACCCGTACATGGTGATGGCCTACAAGGTGCCGCGCCTGCACGATGTCGAAAAGGACGTCGATCCGTACGCGCTGGAAGTCCTGTCGGCCGTACTCAACGGTTACGACAATGCACGCCTGACGCGCGAACTGGTGCGCGAGCAGCGCCTGGCCGACGATGTCAACGTGGGCTACGACAGCATCAATCGCAACGAATCGATCTTCGTGCTCGATGGCACGCCGGCCAACGGCCATACCACCGATGAAATCGAGAAGGCGTTGCGCGAGGAGATCCAGCGCATCGCCAGAAACGGCGTTTCGGAGGAAGAGCTCAAGCGCGTCAAGGCGCAGGTGGTGGCCGGCCAGATCTACAAGCGCGACTCGGTATTCGGACAGGGCATGGAGATCGGCGTGGCCGAGATCTCGGGCATTTCCTGGCGGCAGATCGATCGCATGCTCGACAAGATCAAGGAAGTCACGCCCGCCCAGGTGCAGGCCGTCGCCAACAAGTATTTCAACGACGACAACCTCACCGTGGCGACGCTGCTGCCGCAACCGATCGATCCCAACAAGCCCAAGACCGCAGCGCCCGAAGGCCTGCGTCACTGAGGAGCAACGATGTCCCTGTCCGTCATGACGATTGCGTCCCCACGCCTGTTGCGCCGCCTGGCCGGCGCCGCCTGCGCGGCGGCCGCTTTGCTGGCCGGCACCGTTGCGCACGCCGCCATTCCGATCGAAAGCTGGACGGCTTCCACGGGCGCCAAGGTGTTCTTCGTGCCGAGCCCATCGATCCCGATGCTCGACGTCAATCTCGATTTCGACGCCGGCAGCCGCTACGACCCACCCGGCAAAGCCGGACTTGCCACGCTGGCCGCCGCGCTGCTGGACAAGGGCGCCGGCGCGCAGGATGGCCAGCCTGCGCGCAATGAAGCGCAGATTGCCGACGCCTTTGCCGATACCGGCGCCGATTTCGGCGGCGCGGCGGGCGGCGATCGCGGCGGCATCGGCTTGCGAACGCTGACCGCATCGCCCGAACGTGAGCAGTCGCTCCGTCTGGCCGGGCAGCTGATCAAGGCGCCGACGTACCCGGAAGCGGTGGTGGCGCGCGAGAAGCAGCGGCTGATCACGGCGATCCGCGAGGGCGATACGCGCCCCGGCGTGATTGCCGACAAAACGCTGTCCAAAGCCATCTATCCGTCGCATCCGTACGGCATTTCGGCCACGCCGGAATCGGTCGGATCGATCACGCGCGATGACCTGGTCAAGTTCTGGCGCGACAACTATTCCGCCAAGCGCGCCGTGATCACGTTGATCGGCGCGATCGATCGCAAGCAGGCCGAGCAGATTGCCGAGGATCTGACGCGCGGTTTGCCGGAGGGCGTCGCGTCGCCGAAGCTGCCGGACGTGCAGATGTCGATCCCGGCTAGCGAAAAGCGTATTCCCCACCCCGCGCAGCAGGCCAGCGTGGCGCTTGGGCAGCCTTCCATCGCCCGTGGCGATCCCGATTACTTTGCGCTGCTGGTCGGCAACTACGTGTTGGGCGGCGGCGGCTTCAGTTCGCGGCTGACCGATCAGGTGCGCGAGAAGCGCGGACTCACCTACGGCGTGGACAGCTATTTCGCGCCGTCCAAGCAGCCGGGGCCGTTCAGCATCACGCTGCAGACGAAGAAGGAAAACACCGATGAGGCGCTTGGCCTGGTGCGCAAGATCCTGGCCCAGTTCGTCGCCGACGGCCCGACCGACACCGAGCTGCGCGCCGCCAAGGACAACCTGATCAACGGTTTTCCGCTGCGCATCGATAGCAACCGCAAATTGCTGACCAACGTCGCGAATATTGGCTGGTACGGCCTGCCGCTCGACTATCTGGACACCTGGACCGCGCAGATCAACAAGGTCACCCGGGATCAGGTCCGGGCTGCGTTCCAGCGTCATGTGCACCCTGACGCCATGGCCACGGTCATTGTCGGCGGCCCGGAAAAGTGACGATTACTACCTGACTGTGGGCCCGGCCACGCCGCTTTGCTGTATCGCGGCGTGGCAGGCTCTACAATCACGGCATGAATTCGCAATCCCGACCTTCGCCCGCACCGCGCGGGCGAACTTCTGTGCCCCGCCAGGCGCCTGCGCAGGTGCGTATCATCGGCGGCCGCTGGAAACGCTCGCTGCTTCCCGTACTGGAAGCCGAAGGGCTGCGCCCGACGCCCGATCGCGTGCGCGAGACGCTGTTCAACTGGCTTGGCCAGGATCTGACCGGTTTGACCTGTCTGGATCTGTTTGCCGGCTCCGGTGCGCTGGGCATCGAAGCCGCGTCGCGCGGCGCGGCCGCGGTGACGCTCGTCGAAGCCAATCCCCGCGTAGTGCGCCAACTGCGCGACAACCTGTACCGGCTCGACGCATCGCAGGTGAAGATCATCCAGGCCGATGCGTTTGCCGCTGCGGCGCAAATGCCGGCAAACAGTGTTGACGTGGTGTTTCTCGATCCTCCCTTCGCGGAAGACTGGATCGGCCCCGCGCTCGAGCATGCGGCGCGGCTGACGCGGCCAGGTGGGGTGGTCTATGTCGAATCCGACAAGCCGTTGATCGGCGCCGATGCTCCTGTGCCGGCCTCGCTCGAAATCATCCGCCACGCGCGTGCCGGCGCCGTTCATTTCCATCTGCTACAGCACCGGAGTGCAAACGGCGCGGATTGAGGCCGAGTCGTATGATGACCGCCAGGCGGTTTGCCGCGCCGGCCAAGCGTTTGCGGGTCTGCTGCATTGCCGCAAGCAAGCCATCGCGCGGCCTTCCAAATACTGCATTTGGGGTTACACTACGCCGCTGCTGATTGTCCAACGCCCGTCACGCAAGCACTTGAAAGCGGCCCCGTTTGCGGGCCGGCAACGGGCAGCCCCTAAGGAGGAAACATGGTCGTCGCCGTCTATCCCGGTACTTTTGATCCCATGACCCGGGGACACGAGGATCTCGTTCGTCGTGCGTCGAACATCTTCGATGAACTCGTGGTCGGCGTGGCGCACAGCCCCAACAAGCGCCCGTTCTTCTCGCTTGAGGAACGCATCGGCATTGCGCGCGAAGTGCTGGGCCACTATCCGAATGTCCGAGTCGAAGGTTTCTCAGGGCTGCTAAAGGATTTCGTCCGCAAGAACAATGCGCGCGTGATTGTGCGTGGGTTGCGTGCAGTGTCGGATTTCGAATACGAGTTCCAGATGGCCGGCATGAACCGCTACCTGCTGCCCGACGTCGAGACGATGTTCCTCACGCCGTCGGACCAGTATCAGTTCATTTCGGGCACCTTCGTGCGCGAGATTGCGGTGCTCGGCGGCGACGTCAGCAAATTTGTCTTTCCCTCCGTGGAGCGCTGGCTTCAGGAGAAGATTGGCAAAGCGGAATAAAATAGAGCCTTCGACTCCGTCGACGTGGCCAGTCCGGGCGCGGGCGGGTTGCAGGAAGGAAATATCATGGCGCTACTGATCACCGACGACTGCATCAATTGGTCTGTAAGTGATTCTCATTTAACCGTCATGGCACAAGGCTTTTACGCATTTCCAATTGCTCAGAATCATGTTTTGCAACTCAACCGCAACACTGAGTCCAAAACATGGCAACGTTCTCCGAACGCAAAGGAACTTGGCAAGCCAAGGTAGTTCGTAAGGGTTTCCCGACCCAGTACAAGTCTTTCGACACAAAGGCAAAAGCTCAGGTGTGGGCACGAGCCGTCGAAGTGGCTATGGATAACGGGACGTGGGGCGATCCTGCTGGGTCGGCTGACGTAATATTTGGCGATCTGTTAAAGCGTTATCACGAGTCAGTAACCCCCACTAAACGCAGTAGAAGCAGCGAAAGCTATCGTCTTGCCAAACTGAGACGGCGCAAAATCGCTGACTACAGTATGCGCAACCTTACGACTCACGTGCTGGGTGAGTATCGTGACGAGCGTTTGAAAGAAGGGGCAACTAGCGCAACTGTTTGCCGTGAGTTGGCCAGTATCTGCGCGGTTATTACTCACGCCCAACGTGAGTGGGGTCTAAAGCTTGGCAACCCGGCCAAGCTAGTTAAGAAGCCACGCCTTCCCCCAGGTCGAAATCGCTCACTCAAACCGCACGAAATTGAGCGCTTGCTGCAGGAGCTACATCCCGAAGCTCACAAACGCAGGCACCCGCTATTACATCCGGTGGTGCAGTTTGCGCTCGAAACAGCGATGCGACGCGGAGAGATCTTGAATCTAGTGTGGCGCAATGTCGACTTTGGGCAAAGGACTGCCTTTCTGCCCCTAACCAAAAACGGCAAAGCCAGAACTGTCCCGTTGAGCAGTCGTGCAGTTGAGATTTTGGGCAGTTTGCCTCGCACGGATGAGACGCTGGTGTTCCCAATTTCCGATTATGCCCTTGAGTGCGCTTTTGTTCGTGCCTGCAAGCGTGCAGAAATCGAGAACTTCCACTTCCACGATTTGCGCCACATGGCTACTACGGAGCTGTCCAAGAAGCTGCCGAATGTGATCGAGCTTGCTAGTGTGACCGGGCATTCAAATGTGCAGATGTTGAGCCGTTACTACCACACGACAGCGGCGGACTTGGCGCTCAAGATCGGCTAATACCTGGCCCTACTTCGGAGGGGGCAACGCCAGCTTGACGGCAATAGCCACCGCCCGTACCGTAAATGACCTGTAGAGCACGCTGCGGAGGGCACGGAATGCTTAATTTCTTGTTGGACGTTTTGAAGACTGTGGCCACGAAGTCGAGTTCGTCGCCAGGAAAAATGGGGGCTATCAACTATGGCCCGAGCACGATTTCTGGCGATCACGACCATCGCTATAACACGGGCGGCGATCGTACGCCTGCACAGAAGGCGGCGGACGCAGCCAAGAAAAAGAAATAAGCAGCAGAGCAGTGACAGCAACGAAAGGCCGCATTTGCGGCCCTTCGTGTATGTGTGTGCGCTGATCTACTCGATAGCGCGAATGATGCACGTACCCGCTGGACAATACCGCCGCTGCGGGGGATGCTGGTCATGTGCCATGCCGTACAATTTCGCTTCGAACGCAAACAAGAACAGTAGTGAGGGGTTGCGGCAATGGCAATCGTTAAAATCGCACCGGCAAGACCGACCGTTCCGGGTGTTGAACACGTAGTCCGAGCCATCAAGGGACGCGTATCGATGCCAGTCCTTCGGGACAGTATCAAGGCCGCGCGCCTCAAAACTGGATCAGCCTGGGACGATGTAATCGGAGCGGCAAATGAGCCGACCAATGGACCGAAGCTGACCCAGTTTCTGTGGGACTACTATCAGGAACACATTATCGCCGGTGAGCGTTATGTGCAGCTCTACGAGCTGGACACGCCGACCCGCGATAAGGTCTTGAACACGCTTGCTCATGCAGTCGTAACCCCTTCCGACTTCTCCGCAACATATCCGCTTCCGCTGCAACCACCGCAACTGAATTCCGGCCCAAAGGTGCCGACCTTAGTAGAGGTCCGCTCGTTGCCAAACGGTGACTATGCACTGGTTTATTGTTCAGTGCGCTCGCACGACGTCCGCGAAACTTACGACTTCAACCAACTACCCGCGTTGGTTCAAAAGACTTACGCCGGCATTGACGAACTGATCACAGTAAAGAAGACCTACTTCCAAGCTTTTGATGTGGTCGTTGTGCGGTCGACTCTTGATAGGGTAGAAATTTGCATCGACCATCCCAAGAAAGGTATCGCAAAGACCCTAGATAACACGGTTCTAGAAGTGTTCCGAGAAGCGAGTCTAAACATCCCAGACTTGCAGCGTGTATATCAGTCCCAGCCGACCAACGTGTTTGGTGCACTGAGTGGCATCTACTTCGAACCGAAAGAAGGTACGGTACGGTTGCTGTCATTCCGTACGATGACCACCGGTTCGCGAAAAACGGAAAAGATGATGAAGTCCTCTGACGATCTGCGCTCGGAAGATTTCCATCAGGCGGGAGCTGTGGCTGTTGACAACAAGTTTAAACCTTATGAACTTGTCGTCGATTGGGAGTCGAAGATTCCGGTCGGCCAATATCAAATTGCCATGCACGCTCATTTCAGAGAGCTGTCATCCCCAGATCCGCAATTGAATGGTTTTTTTGCCCTTGCGGACACCAATCAGCTGATGACGCTTGCTATCAACAAGATAGTTAAGTTTCTTTGAATGCCATGCTACCGGCTACGAAGAGCGACGTCCTCAGAGAGCTAACCGAAATTTGGGGTGACGGGCCTGAGGCTCAGATCGGTGAGAAGATACTCCACTTCATATCGGAACATCTGAACAGCCGCTATCTCCCGTTGTCGAGCTTTTTCTCATTTGTTGGAAGCAAGAGCCCCGAAGAAAAGCGAATCGTAGTCAAAGTCGTCAACTATTTTTCAGGTGCGGGCATACAGCTTCTGGACCTTCAATTCGAGTACATCGATGAGGAAGATTCGCTTCTGCTTGACGCCGAACAAGCGCAGTTAGCATCCGAGAGAAAGATTAACCCTATTACTGGCGATTTCGACGCCGACTTGCACGTCAAACTTTTTGTGTGCTTCGCTCCCTCCGAAGTAGCAAGGAGGGCTCTGGTTAAATGAATGCTCTCCCGAACATCTCGCTGACTGACTATGTTGCATTGATAAAGAACGACCCCATCCAGTCCGCTAGCATCCATCGTCAGTTCACTAGTTCCTACGATCAGTTCATTGAACTGTTCTATCAGACGCTTGACTTCACTATCGCGCTTATCGAGGAGAACCCCCAGTTCCAACAAGATCGTTCTGAAGATGAGCTGACCGATCAAATTGTCCGTTCGCTAAAGATCGCCGGTTATGACGTGACCCAAGGAACTACCGGGGGGGGCAATAAGGACATTACCGTCAAGTGGCGCAATCCAATGTGGAGTTGGATCGGTGAAGCTAAAATATACAAGAGCATCGCGTCGCTGCGTGAGGGGTTCCTGCAGCTTATTACGCGCTATAGGACAAGTGACCCTCGACATACGCAAGGCGGATTGATTGCTTATACATTCCGTCCCAAAGCCGCCCAACTGCTAAAAGAGTGGATGGATGAGGTCGTTACAGTGCCCGAGGCAGAGGGCATCAAAGTCGAGCAATGCAATATCAAGAGAGACTTGGCCTATATAACCATCCATGACCATGTGGCGACAGGCTTGCCTTGTCGCATTCGGCATGTGTCCGTAGCGCTTTACTTCCTGCCGCAGGACAAAAGCGGACGTACCGCAAAGAAGTACGCCAGACGGAGAAAAGCAGCGACTACTGCAAACTAGTCATAGATGTTGGGGCGTCCCCCGACATCTTTTCTGCGCCTCTCTAACCCAATCACCAGGCATTGCGCCTTTGGCGCCGAACGTCAGGGAGGCCCGATACCCTCAAGCGGGCTTCTGCTGAATCTTGTTCAGCTTTTGCTGCGCCTTCTGAACTTTCAGTCGCTGATCCGCGACCTGTGCCTGTTTGGTCGCACGCTTTGCGCTTTGCTTCTGGGTGTCGACGCTTTTCTGCTGGCTCTTGAGATTGACGCCGCTAACGATTTCGATGAGTCTCATGGCTGATTGCCTCCTTTCCAGTATTTAGGGAGAGGAAACTCGAGTCGTGCGGTAGGCAGTAATACCATTTCAGGCAGCGATACCAAATGGATGATATCGCTGCCTGGGAAGTCAGCGCTTGATCATGAAGCCGGAGCGCATCGTTTCACTGGCAGCCTCGATCTGCGCATCCAGTTCACCAGCGGCGACAGCGGCCTTTAGCGCGTCGAGTGTTGGGATCAGGTTGTCGGTTGAACCGACTTCGACGGCCGTTTTTCCCTTGGCCAGCTCCAGCACCCTGGCGCCATAGCGTACTTGCAGGCAGAGCTTGCCGTTCTCTGCGGCAAACCACCATGCACGAACTCGCTTTGCAGTTTCGATGCTGCGCCGTTCGCCAGTTTCAGCGTCCTTGACTGAACGGACACGTGTCGGTTGAAACGACACTCCCTCCCGCTGCGCCTTTGCAAGCTCCGTCTGTTCCCAGATTTTTGCGATCAGGCGGTTACGGCGCTGTACGATTTGCGGTACAGCATTGGGGCGCTTCGCGGCGATGAGTTTCAGATTGTTCAGGCCAGACATTTCTGCGTAAGCGCCCGGTGAACCCGTCTTGAAGGGAAGCAGGAGAGCAAGGAGCATCGTGTCCATCTAAATTCTTGGTGGACACGTGAACACTATCGAAGAGAGCGCACCAGCGCGACGCCGACGTCGGCAC
>NZ_VZOW01000041.1 GCF_008801835.1 Cupriavidus pauculus
CCCGCCGCGAGCTGGCCGGCGGGCAGCACGCCGACGCCGCTGGCCGGGCGCGAGCCGAGCGCGGCGGCAAGCGGCACGCGTGCGGCCAGCACATCGGCCAGCGTAGCGCTGGGCGTGGCGCCGGCAAGCCGCATGGCGCGCGCGCCGTGGACGTCCTCGTCCACCAGCAGCACGCGTTCGCCCTGCATCGACAGCGCATTGGCCAGGCCCAGCGCCACCGTGGTGGCGCCGGCCCCGGGTTCGGCGGCGACCACCGCGATGCGTCGCGTCACGCGTGGCGCCAACAGGCGGCGCAGGCTTTCTGCCTGATCGGAAGCCATCGGATTCAAGGCTTACTCCCCGGCCGCCGCGAACTGCGGCATGGCATCCATGGCGGCCATCGCCCGCATCGCGGACGCAGCGGATTCGGGCGCGTCGGCCGCTGGTTCGACGGCCATCATCGCGGGCGATGCGCTGCGGCCCGGATAGTTTTCCAGCACGTCCAACAGCGCCAGCAGCCGGCCCATGCCTTCGTTGAGCACCGGCCCGGCAACCGGCGCATTGACGCGCGCCGAGGCGCGACCGGCCAGTCGCGACAGGAATGCCGGCGCCGTCGGCGTCGGCGTGTGTTGCAGGCGCAGCGCGGTCAGACCCAGTTGCAGCGCCACCATGCCGGCGCAGGGCATGGTCTCTTCATCGGCGTCCTGCGCGAAATGGTCCATTGCGTGGCGCAACGTGCGGAACTGATCCTCCGCGTCGAGCGTCCATTGCGCCCAGCGCGCGACCTGCGCGGCATCGTTGGCCAGTGCCGGATCACACAGCGTGTACTCGACGGACAGCGTGTCGCCGGTGTCGCGCGCGATCATGCGCGACACCACCAGGCACGCCTCGGTGCCGGTTTCGGCAGCTTCGCCCGCGTTGGCGGCATTGGCACGTCCGCGCGCCGCGGCGCGCACCTGGCCGTCCGGCACGCGCACCAGGCAATGCGCGAGCCAGTGCACTGCGTCGCGGTCGCTGCAGCGCACGTCGCCGATGGCGTGGAACGTGAGCGTGTCGGCAATCGTGTCGACCTTGTTGGCCAGACCGTTGGCAATCACGCGCGTGGTCTTGCGCGTGCCTGCCACCCAGCGTTCGCCGCTTTGCTGCCAGCGCGCAAGCGTGGCGGGGCTGGGCAGCGACGTGTTGAGGTTGACCACCGTGCGTGCGGCAGCCAGCGTGGTACGCACCGTGGCGGCTTCCGCTTCGGCATCGGCTTCGGCCAGCGACTGGCGCGTACGGCTGGCGGGCACCACGGTGCTGGCCAGCGGCATGCCGTCGCGATCGGACAACCACAACGTCTGCTGCATCATCTGCGGCGCGCGGCGGCCCTGCACCGGCTGGGCTACGCTCTGCGTCACCGCCAGCACGTGGCGATCGCAAACGCGGCTGGCCTCGCGGCACATTGCCAGGCGCACCTGCTGGACCATCGGTCGCAGCGCCGCCGCACCGGCAGTGCGCTGCTGCCACAGCTGCCGGGCCAGATCGAAGCCGTACGGCGCGGCGTTGAGTTCTTCGACGCAGACGCCGACGGCGTTGGCGCTATCGGTGAGCGACCGCAGCATGTCGTCGGCGCCATTGCGCTCGGCCGCGCGCGGCGCCACAGCGTCGACGGCGCCGGCCTGGCGGCGCGCCACATCGGCGTCATTAAAAAGCGACCCGCGACGCGGCGTGAGGAATGCGCGTTCGACCAGTGCACTGGCCTGCGCCAGTTCGAGATGTTCCGGCACGCGCTGGCCGGTCGATGCATAGAACACCGGCAGACGGTGACGGATCACCACATCGAGCACCGATCCCAGATGCGTGGCTTCGTCGAGCTTGCTGATGATGCAGCCGTCGATGCCGCCAGCGGCGCCTGCGGCGTCATTGCGATAGGCGTGCACGACTTCGTTGAGCGTGTCGCCGTGCGCGGCGCCGTTGAGCAGCAGCACGCGCTGCATCGGCGCCTGCACACCGGCAAGCATCGCGATCTGGTCCGACAGGCTGCGGTCGCGCTGGCTCATGCCGACGGTGTCGATGATCACCAGATGCTTGTCCTGCATGGCCGACAGCGCAAAGCGCAGATCGGCGGCGTCTTTCACGGCATGGACCGGGACGCCGAGGATGTCGCCATAGATGCGCAGTTGCTCGTGCGCGCCGATCCGGAATCGGTCGGTGGTCAGCAGCGCCAGGCTTTGCGGGCCGTGGCGCAACACGAAGCGCGCGGCCAGCTTGGCGGTGGTGGTGGTCTTGCCCACGCCGGTCGGGCCGATCAGCGCGAGCACGCCGCCCTGCGCAAACAGCGCGTCCTCGTCGGTCAACACCGGCACCTTGCTTGCCAGTTCCTGGCGGATCCACGCCATGGCCGCGGGGCGATCGGTGCCGAGCGGCAGGCGCGACAGCAGCGTGCGCGACAACTGACCCGAGAAGCCCGCGTTGACGAGCCACTCGAACAGCGATTCGCGCAGCGGGTCGCCCGCGGCCACCGATGGCGCGCCGTTGGACAGCCCGGCGAACTGGCGTTCGAGCATCGAGCGCATCGAAGCCAGTTCGCCGCGCAGATCGTGCATCGCGCCATCGTCTTTGGCGACGGCATCGGGCGCGGTGGCGGCGAGCGTGTTGGCGGGCGCGGCGAACGGCATGCCGTCGGCCGCCGGCGGGTTGATGCCGTTGAGCGCCTGGAGCATGGGCGACGGCGAAGGCATCGCCATGGCGGATGCGGGCGGATCGTAGAGCTGCGCGTTGGCCTTGACCGCACCAAGATCGGTATCGCGCATCGCCACGATTTCCACGCCGCCTTCGATGGAGCGGTTGGAGAGCACCACGGCATCGGGGCCCATGGCCTCGCGCACCTTGCGCATCGCTTCACGGCCGTTGGCCGCCACAAACTTTGCCACGCTCATGATTCTGTCCTTACGCCGCGCCGCCGATCATGGCGGTGATGCGGATGTTGCGGTTGTCCGGTACTTCTGCGTGAGACAGCACTTTCAGTTGCGGCAGCGTGCGGCGCAGGAAGCGCGCCATCAGCGGCCGCAGCGGCGCCGGCACCAGCAGCACGGGGTCGAGTCCGAGCTGTTCCTGGCGCATGACGGCGCCTTGCGCCTGCTGCAGCAGCGCATCGGCCAGCCCCGGCTCGATGCCGCCGCCGTTGGCCATCGCTTGCGTCAGCACGCGCTCCAGGCCGGCGTCGATGCCGATCACCTGCATGTCGGCGTTGTTGGGGAACAGCTGTTGAGTGATGGCGCGGCCCAGCGCCACGCGCACCAGCGTGGTCAGTTCGGCCGGATCGTTGATCTTCGGCGCGTTTTCCGCCACGACGTCCAGAATGGTGCGCATGTCGCGGATCGCCACGCCTTCGTCGAGCAGGTTCTGCAGGATCTTCTGCAGTCCCGTCAGGGAGATCGTCTTCGGCACCAGATCCTCGGTCAGCTTCGGCGCTTCCTTGGCGATGCGGTCGAGCAGCGCCTGCACTTCCTGGCGGCCCAGCAGTTCGGACGCGTGCATCTGGATCAGATGGTTCAGGTGGGTAGCCACCACGGTGCTCGCGTCGACCACGGTGTAGCCATACGCCTGCGCCTGTTCCTTGAGGCTGGCGTCGATCCAGACGGCCGGCAGGCCGAAGGCCGGATCGCGCGTCGCCGCGCCAGGCAGCGTGCCCGTGACCTGGCCCGGATTGATCGCCATCCACTGGCCCGGGCTGGCTTCGCCGCTGCCGATTTCCACGCCCTTGAGCGTGATGCGGTAGGCGGTCGGCTTCAGTTCGAGGTTGTCGCGGATATGGACCACCGGCACCAGGAAGCCGATGTCCTGCGCGATCTTCTTGCGGATGCTCTTGATGCGGCCCAGCAATTCGCCGTTCTGTCCGCGATCCACCAGTGTGATCAGGCGGTAGCCCACCTCCATGCCGAGCGGGTCGACCATCGTGACGTCTTCCCATGTGGCTTCGGCGGTTTCCGCCGGCACGGCGGGCGTGCGTTCGTCGCGCGTCTTGCTCTCGGCAACCTTTGCTTCGCGCTGCATCATGTAGCGGCCAAACCAGACCAGTCCGCCAGCCAGCAGCAGGAAGGCAAAGTGCGGCATGCCGGGGATGATGCCCATCATGCCGATAATGGCCGCGGTGATGAACATCACGCGCGGATTCGAAAACAGCTGGCCAGTCAGCTGCTGGCCGACGTCCTGCTCGTTGGACACGCGCGACACGATCACACCGGCTGCGGTGGAGATCACCAGCGCCGGGATCTGCGCCACCAGGCCGTCGCCGATCGTCAGCAGCGTGTAGTTGTGCACGGCGGTAGCGAAATCCAGATCGTGCTGGACCATGCCGACCACCATGCCTGCGGACACGTTGATGAACATGATCAGCAGGCCGGCGACGGCGTCGCCGCGCACGAACTTCGACGCACCGTCCATCGCGCCGTAGAAATCGGATTCCTGCGCCACTTCGGCGCGGCGCTTGCGTGCGCCTTCTTCGTTGACCAGGCCCGCGTTGAGGTCGGCGTCGATGGCCATCTGCTTGCCGGGCATCGCATCGAGCATGAAGCGCGCGCCGACTTCGGCGATACGGCCTGCGCCCTTGGTGATCACCATGAAGTTGATCACCACCAGGATCGCGAACACCACGATACCGACGGCGAAGTTGCCGCCCACCAGGAAGTGGCCAAACGCCTCGATCACCTTGCCCGCGGCGTCTGGGCCGGTATGGCCCTCGAGCAGCACCACGCGCGTGGAAGCCACGTTCAGCGACAGACGCAGCAGCGTGGAGAACAGCAGCACGGCGGGAAACGCGGCGAAATCGAGCGGGCGCTGCGTGTACATGCCGACCAGCAGCACCATGATCGACAATGCGATATTGAACGTGAACAACAGATCCAGGATGAACGCCGGCAACGGCAGAATCATCATGCCGAGGATCATCACGACCAGCAGCGGGCCAGCCAGCGCCTTCATCTGGGCGCCGCCACGCAGTGCGGGCGAGTTGAAAAGGTTGGTCAGAGCGTTCATGCGCGGCTTTCCGGTACGGCTAGTTCATCCGGCACCAGCAGCTCGGCCGGCGCATTGGGCTGCGGGCCTTGGCTGTAGTGCCAGTGTTTCAATTGAAAGACCCAGGCCAGGACCTCGGCCACTGCGGTGTACAAACCCGCCGGGATTTCCTGCCCCAGTTCGACGTGACGGTGCAGCGCGCGCGCCAGCGGCGGCGCCGACAACACCGGCACGCGATGCTCGGCGGCCAGTTCGCGGATGCGCGCGGCCACTTCGTCGGTACCCTTGGCCACCACGCGCGGCGCGTTCCAGCGCGCCGTCTCGTCGTAGCGCAGCGCCACGGCGAAGTGCGTGGGGTTGGTCACCACCACGTCCGCCTTGGGCACTTCGGACATCATCCGGCGACGCGCCATGGCCCGCTGCTGCTGGCGGATGCGGGCCTTGATATGCGGATCGCCATCGGTTTCCTTCATCTCCTGCTTGACCTCTTCCTTGGTCATGCGCAGCTTCTTGTAGAACGTCCACAGCTGCCACGGCACGTCCAGCGCCGCCACCAGCAACAGCGATCCGGCCACCATCGCGCACACGTACAGCACCATGTCGGTCATGTGCAGCAGCGCTTCCTCGATCGGCGCGTTCATCAACGCGACGGCTTCGGGAATCTCGCGCCACAGCAGCCACGCGCCCACGCCGCCCACCAGCAAGGACTTGGCGATGGCCTTGGCCAGTTCCACGAGCGAGTTCGACGAGAACATCCTGCCGATGCCGGCCAGCGGCGACATGCGCTTGAAGTCGGGCGCGAACGATTTCGTCGAGAAAACCCAGCCGCCCAGCGCCAGAGGCGCCACCAGCGCCGCCACGCCAAACATCAGCAGCAGCGGCATGAAAGCCAGCAGGCTTTCCCAGATCGCCACACCGAACTGCGACAGCATGCGGTGCGTGTCGAACGCCGTGGCGGGCTCGAACGCCAGGCTGGCGTGCATCACGGCATTGAGCTTGCGGCCGAGCATGCCGCCCATGACCCACAGGCCCAACACGCCCGTCATCAGCATGACGAACGTGCCGAGTTCGCGCGAACGCACCACCTGCCCCTCCTCGCGCGCCTTTTCGAGGCGCCGGGGTGAGGCGGGTTCGGTTTTTTCGAGATCGCTTTCCTCGGACATGAATGCTCCAATACGACGCGCACGGACGGCACTTCGTCACCGAGGATTATCAAATCCCGGACTGGAAAGCATTGGGGGGAAAAGGCGGGGAAACAGGTGCCTGTTTCAGGAATGAGCGGGCCAGCGGAAATAACGGCCCCGGGGTGGCAATCTTTAGCGCGACGCGCCGAAAATGTGCCGATTCCGCCCATTGGAAGCGCGCGCGGCGACGAAGATATGGCCGCCGCCGCCGCGCATCGTGCTACCGGAAGAGGCCTTCGGCGGCACCGGCGCCCATACGGCGGCGGGCTGCCGGACAATTCGCAAAATCTGCGATCTTCGTATAAAAAGCATGCAATGCGCGCGATCACTCCCACGCGCATATCGGCTCAGTGGACGACGTTTCAGGCCGAGCCGTCCTCGGAAGGCGCCGTGTCGATCTTGATGCCAAGCTGGCCGGCCATGTCTTCGACCAGCGCCTGCAGGCGCGCCACCTTATCTTCCAGGGCGCGATGGCTGATGCGCAGCGCTTCGAATTCCGACGGCGATACGTCTTCGTCCGCGCTGGCGCCGCGCGGCGATGCGCCCCATTCGGCCGCGCTGACCTCTCCGCACATCAGGTGCATCCATCGATGCTCGCGTTCGCCCGGCGCGCGCGGCAGCTTGACGACCAGCGCCGGCGTGCGCTCTGCAAGTTCGTCCAGGAATCCCTCGACCGACGAAATATCGGCAAACGCATGCAGGCGCGCTGAATTGAGCCGCAGTTCCGCCGCGGTTTGCGGGCCGCGCAACAGCAGCGTGGAAAGCAGCGCCGCCGACTGGCTTGGCACACCGAGCACTTTTGCCAGATTCTGCTCGAAGCGCGGCACACGGCTGCTGCTGCCTTCGAACACCAGGCTCAGGGACTTCAGGCCATCGATGGCCGTAAGGATTTCGGCCTCGCTGGCGCTCATCACCGGCGAGCGTGCGGTCTTCTGGTTGCATCCGGCCACCAGCGCGTTCAGCGACAGCGGATAGGTGTCCGGCACCGTAAGCTGCTTTTCAAGCAGCACGGCGACGACGCGGCCCTCCAGCGCGGTCAGGGCGCGCATGGGAGGTCGGGCGGGTCTGTCGGGAATGGCATCCATCGATAAGAAGCGAGCGTTTGCGAGGCAGACATTGAAGCGCAACGCCCGCGGCGACGCAACCGGATTGGATGCCCCGGCACGCGCCACCATGCAAAAAAGGCCGCGATCCCGACGACCGCAGCCTTTCGTCATATCAAGCGACGCAGCGAGGTTCGCGGTCTTTGACCGCGTTCGATCCGCGTTGCCCGGCGTTACGCCTTAGTTGACCTTCAACTGGCCGCCCGTGCCCAGGCCGCCCTTGACGTTCTGCGCCTTGTACTGTTTGACGGCGGTGACGAGGTTGTTCAGCGAATCGGTAAACGCGGCGACCACCACCTTGCCTTGCGGTGTGTTCGAGTACGCACCTGCGCTGCCGCGCGCGCTGTTGCCCATCAGGGCGCCGAGCATGCCGTAGTCGATATTCTTGGCCGATCCTTCGGCGGCGGCCAGCTGCACGCTCGAACGGTTGTCGACCAGCGTCAGCAGCGTCGACGCCTCGGCGCTCTTCATGCTGCCGGCCACGCTGGACAGCACGCCGCCCACGTGCGGCACCCACGCCAGCAACTGACCCGACCCACCGCCGGTGTTATTGCTGCTGAAGGTGATGCTGGGGCTGACCGTGTAGTCGGCCGCCACCATCTGGCCCTTCTGCAACTTCGACTTCTTGCGCAATTCGCCCGTTGCGTTCAGGGCGCGTTCGCCCATCGCGGCGTCGAGGCCACGGCCGCGATCCACCACGACGAAACAATTGGACTGCTGCACCAGCAGCTTCAGTACCGGAACCGTGCTGCCCAGCTGATACTGGCCGGTCAGGATGCCGTACCACGGCGCAGAAGTGTCCTCGATGATCGATACCGTACCCAGCGGCGCATCGCAGCGCTGCAAGGTAGTCTGTGCGTTTTGCGATTCGGTGCCGCCGACGGAGCCGGTTGCCACCGTCTTCGCATCCTTGGCGCCCATTTGCATGTCGGCGCACGCACCCAGCAGCAGCACGGCGGCTACGGCGACTCCCGTTGTCTTGAAACCCATTGCGACCCTCTTTTATTGGATTCTTTGTCTAAATACGCGCGAGTCGTCAAAAACGACAAAAAGGCCCCGTTCACCCGATCGCGCGCAACCGCCGTTATGGCGGAAAGTTCCCGTGACGATAACCACACTTGAGTGTTATTTACAGCACAATTCAGATGTGATAGTCGCGGCACTCACGGCATAAGGATCGGCGAAATGATTCGTTGGCCGGCGCATCGTCAACGCTTACGGTCTGCGTTTTCCCATCAGAAATCAGACGATGACCGCCTCCCGCCGCCAGTTTCTTCATGCCGCCAGCGCTGGCGCCATGCTTGCCGCCGTTCCCGCCCTGCGCGCACAGACGCGACCGCTATTGAAGGCGGGGGATCAGAAGGGCGGCCTGCGCGCGCTGCTGGAAGCCGCCGACGCGCTGAAAGACCTGAGCTATGACATCCAGTGGACCGAATTCCCCGCCGCGGCGCCGCTTGCCGAAGCGCTGAACGCAGGCGCCGTCGACAGCGGGCCGATCGGCGATGCGCCCGCGATCTTCGCCCTGGCCGCCGGCACGCGCATCAAGCTGATCGGCGCCAACCGGTCCGACCCGTATGGCACGGCGGTGCTGGTGCGGCCCGATTCGCCGCTGAAGACCGCCGCGGACCTGAAGGGCAAGCGCATCGGCACCAACCGTGGTTCGATCGGCCATTTCGTTGCGCTGAAGGCATTGTCATCGGCAGGGTTGCGGCCCGAAGACGTCGACATCCGGTTTCTGCCGCCCGCCGACGCCAAGCTCGCATTGACCAATGGATCGGTCGACGCCTGGGCGACGTGGGAACCCTATACGGCCATGGCGGAGACCAGCGGGCATGCGCGCGTGCTGGTCAGCGGGCGCGGGCTTTGGTCGGGCTTGAGCTATCTGGCGGCGACCGACGCGGCGCTGGCGGCCAAACGTGCCGTGCTCGGCGATTTTCTGCAGCGCATCGTGCGGGCGCAGGCGTGGTCGTATCAGCACGTTCCCGAGTTTTCCGCCACGCTGGCGCGCATCATCGGCATTGCTCCGGAAGCCGCGCGCCTGCAGTTCGAAAGGCGCCGCACGCAGTGGCAGCCGATCGATGCGGAATTGATCGCCGTACAGCAGCAGACCGCCGACTTTTACCTCAAGTCGGGGCTGCTGAAGCAACGGCTCGACGTCGCCGCCACGTTCGACAAGGGCTTCCCGATCAGCGCGTGATGGGCGGCTTGCCGGGACGGCGCTCGAGCAGCGGCGCATCGATGCCCTGCACGCCCACCAGACCAAGTACCGTGGTGAGGCCCCATTGCGCGCCTTCATAGGCATGGGTGGGGTCGAACCACTCGTCGCGCGAATGCGATCCGCCCGATTTGCCGCCGCTGCCGATGATGATGGCCGGGATACCGAGTGCCATCGGCACGTTTGCGTCAGTGCTGCCGCCGCGCAGCGAAGGCGCTTCCTTGCTGTTGGCCTTGATCACGCGCACCGCCGACTGCACGATCACCGCGTTGCCGGGCGTCATGCCTGCCGGACGATCGCCGATCTGGCGCGCCTGAAACGTGATTTCCTGCCCCTTTGCGGCCGACCATCGGCGGTTTTCTTCGGCCACACCCGCCGCAATCGCGTCCATGATCTGCTTTTCGGTCTCCAGCAGCGACGGCGTGGCATTGGAGCGGATATCGATGGCCATGCGTGCGTCTCCGGCAATTGCGTTCACCGAGGTGCCGCCGCCAACCGTGCCCACAGTGAAGGTGGTCTTTGGATCGGCCGGGGTGCGCACGTCGCCGATCTTGCCGATTGCGCGCCCCATTGCGTGGATGGCGCTTGGCAAGCCAAACGCGCCGAAGCTGTGGCCACCCGGACCGCGGAACGTGACCTCATAGCGATGGCTGCCGGTGCCTTGTGTCAGCACGCGCTCGCCGGTGCCCGGCTCGATCCCGACCATGCCATCGATATCGGGATGATCCCTGAACACGGCGCGCATTCCGCGCAGATTGCCAAGCTCTTCTTCGCCGACGTTGCCCACAAAGACCAGATCGCCAACCGTGCGCACGTTGTTCTCGTTGAGCACCTTGAGCCATGACAGCAGAACGGCCAGGCCACGCGTGTCATCGCCGATGCCGGGCGCATAGAGCTTGCCGTCGCGCGATTTCACCGTGACGTCGGTGCCCTCCGGAAACACCGTATCCAGATGCGCGGAAACCAAGAGCTTGGGCCCGTTGCCGGTGCCCTTGCGGATGCCGATCGCATTGCCTTCGGCGTCGATGTGCGCATCGTTCAAGCCCAGCGCCTTCAGCCGGGAAACGAAATACTCGGCGCGCGCCTTTTCCTTGAACGGCGGCGCGGGGATTTCGGTCATCGTCTTCAGTTCGGCAAGCGCACGCGCATCGTCGGCACGCACATCGGCCATCAGCTTGCGATACAGCGGCGATGCTTCGAGTTTTGCGTAGGCACTGTCGACAGCAGGCGAAACCTGCGGAACATCGAGCGTCTGTGCGTGGGCGGGGCCGATCGCCGCGGCAATGGCGGTGGCCGTGGCAAGCGAGAACGCGGTACGGCGAAGGCATGACACGTGTGACATGGGGGCAGAATCCTCCGGCAACGAACGGGAAGGCCCAATGTCGAGCAACGTGCTGGGATGTCCGCCATCGCTATAGGTCGACATCGGGATGTCGGCGCATTGTGCCAGCGATTGGCGTTTCGTGTGGCGCGGCAGGCTCAGCCGGATCGCCCGGGGCAATGAAAGCCCTGCAGCAGGGTTGTGGTCCACGGATTGGGCAAACCGCCCATACCAATGTCGAAACGGGCCTTGCGCCCGTCGAAATCAAACTCTGCGGTAATCTGGCTTGTGCCAGACGCGACCGATAATTTGGCCTGATCGATCAGCCGCATCAGCGCCCATGGGCCATTGGCGACCTTTGTCGAGGTATCGGGCCGCACACGCGGATTGGCCGTGATCTCTGCGCGCTGCCCGCCGCGCGATCCAGGCCAGGTGACGTTCATCGGCACTACCGGGCCATGCACATAGCGCTGGACCTGTCCGTCGATATCGAGTTGCAGCGAGACGATTTCGGGATCGACTTCCATGATCTTCATGTCGACCTTCCACGCCAGCTTCTTGCCGCTCGGATCGCGAAAGAACACATTGCGAATCTCCTTGGCGTGCTGAAACGGCACCAGGCTGGGGCCAGCGACGGGCGGCACGTCGGGTGCGGTGAGCTTGTAGCGCCAGGGCGAGGTCGTCGTGTCGACATGGGGAGCAAGCACCTGCTGGAAAAAGTCGTCCAGCACGCCACCGCTGGCGAAGATGCGCACGAAATCGTCTGCGTCGACATCCTCGGCGGCGGTGGGCATGAACGGATACTTGCCTTCGATCGCGCGCCGGCATTGCTCGCCGATCACGGCGTCCATCTTGGCGACGAGGATTTCGCCCACGCCCTGATTGACATCGCGCGTGCCTTGAACCACCAGATCGGCCAGCACGGCATTGAACGGCGCCGGCAGCTTTGCGGCTTCCATGCGCAATTGATCTCCCGCATCGGCCGGCGGCGGCATATTGCGCGTGTTCAGCGCATTGTTGGCCACCACCAGCGTGGTGTAGTAGGCGTTGACCAAGCCGGAGATGGCATCGAGACGCGGTTTGCCCGACGTGGACGACGTATTGCCGGCGCGTGGATCGGCCTGCCCGGACACCACTTCGCGCAGCGCCGCGAAACGACTGTCCACCAGATCCCATTCCTGACGCGATTCGGCACGCGCCTTCAACACCCCATCTTTGATACCGAGTTTCTTCTCCGCCTGCCCAGCGGCGTCCGACAGCAGCTTGTCCTGCATCTCCATCGGCCGGCTGAGCGTCGTCTCGCGCACCGCGGCCCGCCCCAGCCGCGCCAACGGCGAATCGGGCGCGGCAAACTGGCGCAGGACGTCCAGATCGAACGCTAGATTGTTGCCTGTCAGGGTACGGATATCGGCAAGAAAGACCGTCCAGCGCCGGGCGTATTCCGCCAGGTAAAGCCGGCGGATTTCGCGCGTGAACGGATCCACGCCGCTCACCTTGCCCACCGCGCCCGCCACGGTCCCGGACAGGGATTTGCGCTGGCGGTCGCCCATCACCCACGAGTCGGCCACCTGGGCCTTGCTGACGAACTCGGCCAGCCGCGCGTTGAATACGTCGTGGTATCCGTCATAGGTGAAGAGACCTGGAACGCCCCGCTCCACCGGCTCGCCACCAGCGCGTGTAAACACCGTGCCTGCCTGCGGACCGACCGCGCGCAGCAATGTGAAGTCCTGCGGCGCGTCCTGGGCCATGGCGGTCTTGGCCTGCTCGTAGAGCCGCTCCACCGATGTGCTGTCGTCCAGAAAATCGCGCGCTGACTGCACCAGTGTTTCATTGCGCGCATACGGCGATTGCACCACGCGACTGCCATCGAGCAAGCGGTTCAGATGTTCGAGCGCCGCGATGCGGCCGCCGAAATCGTCGGCGGCGTTCCCGGTGCTCCAGTCGGCCTGGACCCACTCGCGCACCTCCGCGGCGTTGAACTTTTCCGCCTCATGCAGCATCAGGTAGATGCGCAACGTCTCGTATGTCGCGCGACTGTCCTGCGCGGCGATGGCTGCGGTCAGGGCCGCTTCCACGCGATGCACCAGATACGGGACCAGCAGGTTGTCCTGTAGCGCCGCATGGGTCTTGGTTGTCGCGCTCAGGATGCGCGGCGCCGTGTAGAGTCCGTAGCGCCACGCCAGCGCCGGCGACGCGGAGTCGAGTCCCGGATATGCGGCAATATCGTTGGCACCGTCCAGCAGTTCCGGCACGGCCGCAGTCTGCGATTGCTTGTAGAAAGCGACAACCCTCTGCGAGACTTCCTGGGCTTTCGCCGTCACCTGATTCAGGTACTGGCCATTGTTCTGGTGGCTTTCACGCAGGCCGAACATCATCCATACGAACAGCGCCAGGCAGACCGTGTGGCAGAGCACACGAAACAGGCGGAAGCGAAATGCCCAGCGCAGGTTTGGGCGGACCAGATACGCCTCCGGCACGATGATGCGCTGAATCACCTCTTGCAGGAAGAAGCTGCGATACCCGCTTGCATGGGTTTTTTCGACGCGCACGAGGTTGCGACCGCCGGGCTCGTCCGCGGCCGATGCCATGTGGGCGCCGCGCGATCGCTCCAGCGCGCGCATGACCGTATGCGGATTGCCGATGACCGTCTCGCCAGTCTGCAGCGCGCTGGTGAAATAGACGCCGCGCAGCATCGGACGATGCTCGGTATTGTCGTAGCGCGAATCGAGAAAGACATGCTCCAGCACGTTCAGCAACGGCACTGTCAGGCTTTGCATGTCCTCGCGCATGCCCTGCATATGACTGCAGGCGGTCTTGTCGAAGACCTCGTACTGCCTCAGGTTGAGCCCATCGCGCAGCCGGTTGATGAGGACGTCCAGTTCCGCGCCGCATTGTTCGATCAGGCTCGCAGCCTGCGCGGCGCGCTGTCCGCGACCCTCCTTCAGTGGCAACGTGAAGCCCCACGGTTGCGCACGACCCTCGCTGGACAACGTCTGGAAATACTCGGCAAAGCCCGCGATCTGATCGATCTTCGTGACCACCACATAGATCGGAAACTGCACGCCCAGATCCTGGCGCAATTCGATCAGCCTGGCGCGTAGTGAGGCCGCCAGCACGCGAAGCGCATCGGGTGACTTGGTCAGCAGATCGGGACAACTGATAAACAGCATCGCGCCATTGACCGGCGTACGCGGCCGCGCTTTTCGCAGCAGGCCCAGCAGGGTCTTCCACTCCGCACGGTCCGCCTGTGCATTCTGTTCCTGATCCGTATAGCGCCCAGCGGTGTCGATCAGCACCGCTTCGTTGGTCATCCACCATTGCACGTTTTCGGTGGCGACCTGTGCTTTCGCAATGCCTGCCATTTGCTCGGCGATCGGAAATTCCAGACCGGCGTTGAGCAGCGCCGCAGTTTTGCCGGCGTGCGCCGGTCCTATCAACAGATACCAGGGCAACCTGTACAGATAACCTTTGCCTTCGACCAGGCGCCGGATGCCGCCGGTCTTGCGCATCCCCTTCAACTGGCGCAATGCCGTCTGCATGAGATTCGTCAGCAACGCCACGGCGTTGTGCGTCGACGCGGCGTCCGCGGATTCCACATCGTCATCGAGCTTCAGTATTTTTCTGGCAAATGCCTTGTCCGCCACGAGCCGCTTCCACAGGCCGTAAAACATCAATGCGAACGATACGACGACGACGATGACGATCGTCACGATGCGAGTGGACTGCGGCACCAGCGGTCTGAATTGCCCCAGCGCCAGCATCGGTCCCGCGTGCCAGATCAGCAAGCAAAACGCGACGCTCGCGATCGGCCATAGTGGCAGCCTGAACCACCACAGCATCACGAGCGCTGCCAGCAGGGCGACCAGTGTCAGACGTATGCCGACTCCTGCCAAGGGCTGCCAGTCATCGAACGCCAGCAACGGGCCGATGAACCATACTGCGACCGCAATCAGCACCGCCGTGCCCAGCGCGATCACACAAGGCCAGAAGGCGCGTGGCGCACTAATTTTCCGAAAAAACATGCGATGGTCCTTATGGCTGCGTCACGATGATTTCAACGCGGCGATTCTTTGCGCGCCCGGTCGCAGTCTTGTTGTCGGCAACCGGTTCGGTGTCGCCTTTGCCAACGGATTTGATCCGCCCCGTGGCAACGCCTTTGCTGACAAGGTATTCGCTCACGGTGAGCGCCCGCGCTTCCGACAGTGCCTGATTGGAAGGGAAACGTGCGGTACGGATGGGGAGGTTGTCACTGTGGCCAACCACGGTCACGTTGCCGGGAATCTGGGCCAGTTCCGCGGATACCTTGTCGAGCAGCGGCAGGATGGATGCCTGCACATCACTGCGGCCACCTCCAAACATGTCATCGCCGCGAAAGGTGACGACGCTGCGCGTGGCGTCTTCCTGCACGCTGACAGCGCCGCGCTCGATATCGCCTTTGAGCCGCTCCTTGAGTCCGAACACCTTCGACGGCTCCGGCGGCCGCAGCTTGCCGATGGCCAGGATCTGCTGCTCCGCCGCCTCGGTTTGCAGCAGCAGGTGGTATTTGTACCAGGACAGCATGCCAAGCACGACGATGCCGAGCAACGACGCGGTCAACCAGATCGGCACCGTACGGAACACGCCCAACGGCTTGGCCGGCACGCCGCGCCAATGTGGCGACAGCTCGCGTGGAAGCTCGCCGCGCTTGGCGGAGACCAGCCCTAGCAGACGCTGGCGAATGGCGTCGATCTGCCGATGTCCATCGGGAACACCGGCGTAACGCCCCACGAAACCCAGCGACAGAACCTGATAAAACACCTCGATCAGGTCGAGGTGTTCGTCAGACTCGCTAAGCAGCTTGGCAAGCAGCTGGAAGCAACGTGTGCCGCCGGCCGTGTCCTGATGAATGCTGACCAACAGGCCGTGTTGCGGCCAGCCGCTCAGGCCCCAAGCCCTGGTATGCGCGGCTTCGTCGAGCGCGGTGCACAGCAGATAGCTCGTGGCAATGATGTGTTGACGGCGAATTGCCGCGCGCTCGCACAATTGCTGAAATTGCTCAAGTTCCAGAATCAGCAAATGGCGCAGTTCCATCGCCATGCCGGAGAACTGCGAGGCTCCCGCGGCGCTGCCGGTTTCGGACGTCATCCGCTGCGCACCCGGCAGGTGGTCCGGCATCTCGGCCAACGCGCGCAATAGCGGCTGCGCTGCCTCGAGCAGCGGATTTGGCGCGGCCAGAATGCGCGCCAGGGTCTGTTCGCGCGACTCCGCTGGACGCCAGTCCCATGGGCCGCGCTGCGGGCCTGTCGCGTCCGCTTCTCGCGCGCCCGCGCCGTCCCGCGCGGATGACTGAGACGGCTGTGCGCCTGAACTCGTTTCTATTCCCGCGATGCTTTGGCCGCTGTTGGCGCGGTTGGTCGATTCGCTCATCAGCTGCGCACTCCCCATAGATCGATGCGGAGTTCAGGAAAGCTACCAGCCACGTGAAGTGCGAGACCACCGAACTTTGTCACCTGTTCCCACAGCGGATGCGACTGGGAGATTTCGAAGTAGATGTGTCCCGCATTGAACGGAATCTGTCGCGGCGGCACCGGCAGCACTTGAAGCGGCACGCCAGGCAAATGCGAGCGAATCAGTTCGGCAAGGCGGCCCGACGGCCCAACCTTGGTTTGCGCGGGAAACTGCTGCGTCAGCACATCCGCAGGGATTTGCGCATGGACCGCCAGCACAAATGTGGAGAAACGCGGGATCTCGGCGGGATCGAGCACGGCGAGGTACAAGCCGTGTCGTTCGTCGCGCAGTTCGATGCGTTGCGCGCCACGTTCAAGCACCACATTCAGCAAATAGCGCAAATCATCGACAAGTGGCCGAATGCATGTGTGTGGCTCCGCGTGACGATACGGCGGATAGGCGGCGGGGCGCCGCGTATCCGTGCGCACGAAAGTGGAAAGCTCGCCAGCCAGCGCCGCGAAAGTCGTGTAAAGCGTTTCCGGCGACGCTGACCTGGCTTCGAGCAGGTGCTTGAGCACCGGCTCATGGCGATTGAGCAACTGCAGGATCAGATACTCGGAAATCTCCGCGGCATCGGCCCCGCGCGTGCCGCCAGCGAGGACACCTTCGGCCAGCGCATCGGCCCTTAGATGCAGCAGGCCGTGAACTTCGACGAGCCAGTTCAGCAGTTGATGACTTGCCGGAAAGACGTTGACCGGTGGGATCAGGGCGGTGTCGAGCCGCACACTGCCATCGGCCCGGATTTCCGTAATACGTGCCAACGGCAGCCCAATCCATGATTCAGTGAGTTCGTTTTCAGGAACAAGGCGCACACGGAGATCCGATAACTGCACCAGCTTCGGCCCTTGCGCGATCGAATTGGCATCGACAAGCTCCCGCTCGAACGCGTGGTAGCGAGCCAGGGAATCGCGTCGCTCGCCAAAGCTGGTTTCATCGGCATTCGGCATGCGAATCGGCACGGCAAAGTGAATGATCTGATTCAGATGCGTCGGCCCAATCGCCAATGGCGCTGGCGGCGTGGTCTGCCCTGGCACATCGAACGGCGTGCCATCCTGGAATACCCCCGCCGCCTCGGAAAGCACCAGCTTTCCCAGCGACAGCGCTTCGGTGTCGATGCTGTACTTGTGAAATCCCCAGAAAAATGGGCTCAACGACGCGGCACGCTTGTGCGCGTAGTGTTCGAGATAGCGCTCCTGCTGTTGAAACAGCTGCGGGCGCAGGAACAGACCTTCGCTCCAGACAACCTTGTTGTACCAGCTCATGACGTCAGTCGGGTTTTGAAATGGATATGGCCTGCTGGTCCAGGGTCACCTGCAGTTCGACTTCGCTTGCCGGGATTACCGATCGATACCAGGCAGATCTTGGGGCGCTGGGCAGCACGTGCACCGCGCGCCATTGCGCTTTGCCGAGGTCCCGATAGCCGACGAGAAATCCCAGTATGTGAGCGCCCTCTTGCAATTTGCGCTCGACATTGCGCGTCTCGCCCGGGCGCAGCACGAATTCGTCGCGCGCCAACAGGTCCTGCGCCAATGCCGTTGTGTCCGATTTGTCGAGAAGGAAATAATCGGCGTTGACAAAGGCGGCCTCGGTCTTGAGTTCGTAGACACGTACCAGCACCGGGGATGCACGCCCCTTTTCATCGGGATTGACATTCGCCTTCGCGGAAATGGAAAGATCGAGCTTCATGCGTTCCGTCTGCGCGGATGAGCTGGCGCAGCCGGCCAGCAGCGCAATACCCCAAAGCCCTGCCACAACCGCCGTCCGCCGCCGCAAAGGTTCGACGCCCACGGAATCAGCCCCCCACCGTAGCGGGCTGGCTACCGAT
The DNA here is from genome assembly GCF_008801835.1 of Cupriavidus pauculus. GTDB lineage: Bacteria > Pseudomonadota > Gammaproteobacteria > Burkholderiales > Burkholderiaceae > Cupriavidus > Cupriavidus pauculus. The sequence continues at coordinate 18,110 of NZ_VZOW01000041.1, forward strand.
GAGCTGACATCCGCATTCGGTGCGATGGCCCTCCAGTGCTACCGGCTTGCCGTCGACAAGACAGGTGTCGTCGCCTTCGCTGATGGCGTTGACGCCGTGCGGCTTGCCGCCCGGATCGACCATTGGGCAGGCCACGCGGTCGCCCTTGCGCGCTATCGGCCGGCCGTTCAATAAATGTTTGTCCGATCCCGAAATAACCTTGCCGCCGTGGGTGGTGCTGTCACCGACAGTGATCATTTTTTTGGACATATTCAGCGGTATCCTCGATCCGAGAAGCTTCCCTATCGCGAGAGATTCATATTCCTTGCATCCAGATATATTTATTAAACGTTTGCAACGAAGTTCTGCGCGGTAAATACAACATGGTGAAAACAGAATAAAATGGGTCGCCGGTGAAATTCCGGTGTTTGACTAAGTCATTTTTGGCAGCACCGACGACCAACACTTCGGAGTCTATCGACTCACTGCATCGTCGAATTATTTCTCTGCGTTTTTCTTGAAATCGTATTCCGCAGTGATTGTTGCGCCCTTGGCACCCTTGTCAGTCTGCGGGGTGTATTCCTGCTTGATCGATGCAAAGGCCAGATTGAACGATTCCGTCGGAAAGTCGGATCCGCCACCTTGCTGACTCACATGGGAGATGATCACTTCCGACATCGTAAGCTTCAGGTATGCAATACCGCCGCCGCCGGCCTTCCGGCATACCAGCTCCGCACTGCCGATGGCATCGCCTTTCGTACACAGATTCATCAGCGTGGCGGACGCGCTGTCGATACGGTGCACAATGTAAAGATCCGAAGCCGACGCCTTACCTGCGCCGCCACCGGTGCCTTCATGAATGTTGACGGGCTGACTGATGCTCCAGCCCCAACCGTCCACCTGAATATAGTCCTTGAATTCCTTGTCCTGGGATTCACCCTTGACGCCATCGATTTTCAAGAAGAAGTCTTGATTAGACATTTGACAAAATCCTTAATATTAGTAAGTTGGGATAGACCCGGTTAAACATCCCGAACGTGGCAACGAGATTCACAACAGTTGATCGTCACCACGCGGCTAGGGAAGTCTTTCATTCAACGAGTAGGACACCGTTTTAGGTCCACCGCGTCGAAAGATTCTTCCGGAACACCAGCCGCGGCACGGCTGGTGTCCGTTAACCTTCATGGCTTGATCAAGCCGCCTGCACCGCTGGCAATTGCGCCACCAGCCGCAACGACACGGTCAGGCCTTCCAGCTGGAAATGCGGACGCAGGAAGAAGCGCGCGTTGTAATAGCCAGGATTACCTTCCACGTCCTCGACAATGACCTCCGCCGCAGACAATGGGCGACGTGCCTTGGTCGACTGCGACGAATTGCGCGGATCGCCGTCCACGTAATCCATGATCCAGTTGTTCAGCCAGCGCTCCATGTCTTCGCGCTCCTTGAACGAACCGATCTTGTCCCGCACGATGCATTTCAGGTAATGCGCAAAGCGCGAGCACGCAAACATGTAGGGCAAGCGCGCCGACAGGTTGGCGTTGGCCGTTGCGTTCGCATCCGCGTATTCGGCTGGCCGCTGCAGCGACTGGGCGCCGATGAATGCGGCGTAGTCAGTGTTCTTGCGATGAATAAGAGGAATAAAGCCGTTCTTTGACAGCTCGGCTTCGCGCCGGTCCGAAATGGCGATTTCCGTCGGGCACTTCATGTCCACGCCGCCATCATCGGTCGGGAACGTGTGGGACGGCAGGTTCTCCACCACGCCGCCGCTTTCCACGCCGCGGATCAGAGAGCACCAGCCGTAGTTCTTGAATGAGCGGTTGATATTGACCGCCATCGCGTAGGCCGCGTTACCCCAAACATACTTGCCGTGATCCGTGCCATCCGTCTCCTCTTCGAAATTGAATTCGTCAACGGGATTGGAGCGAATACCGTAAGGAGCTCTGGCAAGCATGCGCGGCATTACCAGACCGATGTACCGCGCATCCTCGGAATCCCGCAGGCCGTTCCACGGTGCGTATTCGACGTTGCTGAAGATCTTGGTGATGTCACGCGGATTGGATAGTTCTTGCCACGACCCCATCTGCAGCACCGAAGGCGCGGCGCCGGAGATAAACGGCGCGTGGGCTGCCGCTGCGATCTTGGCGATCGAACCCAGCATTTCGACGTCCGGCGGCGTGTGGTCGAAGTGATAGTCCGCGACCAGGCAGCCGTAGGGTTCACCACCCATCTGACCATATTCCTCTTCATAAATGCGTTTGAAGAGCGGACTCTGATCCCATGCCGTGCCTTTGAACCGCCGCAACGTGCGGCGCAGTTCGTCTTTGGAGATATCCATGACACGGATTTGCAGCTGTTCGTCAGTCTCCGTGTTCGATACGAGATGGTGCAGACCGCGCCACGCCGATTCAAGTTTCTGGAAGTCGGGGTGATGCAGGATCAGATTGATCTGCTGGGAGAGCTTCGCATCAATCGCCGCGATAAATGCTTCGATGCTTCGGTACGCATCGTCTCCGATCGTCAATGACGAAGCCAACGCCTGCTCGGCGAGCGTCTTGACTGCGAGATCGACCGCGTCGCGCGCCTGGTCGGTTTTCGGGGAAAACTCGCGATTGATCAGTGCTGCAAAGTCCGATTGCTCGAGCGTGGGGGCAGCAGATTGTTCTTGATTGGATACGGAAGACATAGAAATCTCGTGAGAAATATGGCGTCAGGAAGTTGGCACCGGATCAGGCTTCGGCGTCCTTGGTCTCGGTGGCCGGCTCGCTTGCGGGCTCGCTGGGCGATTCGGGTTTCGCCGAACTGGCCAGCGCCTTCATCAATGCCGGGTCTTTCAACAACTGATTGATCAACGACTCCGCCCCGGTCTTGCCATCCATATACGTCTGCAGGTTGGCAAGCTGCGTCCGGGCCTCGAGCAATTGCTTCAGTGCATCGATCTTCTTGGCGATGGCGGCGGGAGAAAAATCCTCCATGCTTTCGAACGTCATATCGACCATCAGTTGGCCTTCACCGGACAGCGTGTTCGCCACGGACATCGCAACGCGCGGCTTCATCGCCTTCATGCGGTCATCGAAGTTGTCGATGTCGAAGGGAAGGAACTTGCGATCGGCCACCGGCGGCAGTGGTTCAGTCGGCTTGCCGGAAAGGTCGGCCATCACGCCCATCACAAAGGGCAATTCGACACGCTTTTCCGAGCCGTACAACTCGACGTCATATTCGATCTGCACACGCGGCGATCGATTACGTGCGATAAATTTTTGGGAACTGTTTTGACCAGACATGGATATATCCTTTGAGATTGAAGAATTTGCCGCTCGGCGTCAGGCCTGCTCGGCAGCTGGAATAGCCTGCCCGGCAGACTGCGCTGTCCGGTACTCGGCGTCGTAAGTGAAATCGGTTGTGTCGCCATCGCCGCGACGGATGGCAATCGCAGTGAGGCCGCGCTTTTCAGCCAGCGCGGCAAGCCAGAGCCTGGCCAATTGGGGCTGGATCCTTTGTTCGATGAAACTGATCAGTTGCCGGACGCCGGTGTCTCCCAGCGTGCACCGGCGCGCGATGTCGGCGACGACGGCATCGTCGTAGGTCAGCGAGATGTCGTGGCGCTCGCGCATACGCGCCACCACGCGGTCCAGGTGCAGCCTGACGATGCGGCCCAGATGGTCGGCGCCGAGCGGGAGGTACGGCACCACCACCAGCCTGCCGAGAAACGCGGCCGGAAACACTTCGCGCAGCGCGGGCGTCAGTGCCTCGCGCAATGCGTCAGGCGTGGGATAACCCGCAGGGTCCCCGCCAGCGTCGTCAACACAGCGCTCCAGCAAGGCAGATCCGACGTTGCTTGTCAGCAGCAGAATGGTGTTCCTGAAATCGATGCGGCGCCCTTCTCCGTCCTCCATGTATCCCTTGTCGAATACCTGATAGAAGACCTCATGCACATCGGGATGCGCCTTCTCGACCTCGTCCAGCAGCACGACGCTGTAAGGACGCCTGCGGACCGCCTCGGTCAGCACGCCGCCTTCGCCATAACCGACATACCCGGGCGGCGCGCCCTTGAGCGTCGACACCGTATGCGGTTCCTGGAATTCGGAAAGATTGATGGTGATGACGTTTTGCTCGCCGCCGTAAAGCGCATCGGCCAGCGCAAGCGCGGTTTCGGTCTTGCCCACGCCGGACGGCCCCACGAGCAGGAACACGCCGACCGGCTTGCCAGGGTCCGCCAACTGCGCGCGTGATGTCTGGATACGCTCGGCCAGTGCGGTCAGCGCGGTGGTCTGTCCGATCACGCGCTCGCCAAGAATCAGCGGCAGCGCCATGACCGTCGCCACTTCGTCCGCCACCATGCGCGTGACCGGAATTCCGGTCCAGTCGGCGACGATCGCGGCGACCACCGGTTCTCCGACTTCCGTGTGCACCAGCGGCGCGTCGCCCTGCACTCCGCTTAACTGGTCTTCCAGTTGCACGAGCTCGTACGTGAGCGACTGCCTGCGATCGCTATCGTCTGTAGCGGCAATCGCCGCGCGCAGTTCGACGATCCGCTTTGCGAACTCGCGTTCCTGTTGCCAGCGCGCCTCGGCCACCGAAAGCTCGGCCTTGATTTCGTCGACCGCGTGTTCAATCTCCGCCAGTCGCGGCCCGTGTACCTTTCCGAACGTCGCTTCCTTCGTCAGTAACCCGGCCTCTGCCTGCGCGGCATCCAGACGCTGGCGCAGACTCGCCACACAGGCAGGCGTAGCATGCAGCGACAGCGCAACTCGCGCGCACGCGGTATCGAGCAAACTGATGGCTTTGTCCGGCAATTGCCGCGAAGGGATGTAGCGGTGCGAGAGTCGGACGGCGGCACGAACGGCTTCGTCGCGTATTTGGATCTTGTGATGCGCTTCGAACGTCGGGACCAGCCCGCGAACCATCGCCGTAGCGTTGGCTTCCTCAGGCTCCATCACCTGAAGGACCTGGAAGCGCCGGGTCAGCGCCGGATCTTTTTCGATATGACGCTTGTATTCGCTCCAGGTGGTGGCGCCGATGGTGCGCAACGCACCGCGCGCCAGCGCAGGCTTGAGCAGGTTGGCGGCATCGCCGGTGCCGGCTTGTCCACCGGCGCCCACCAGCGTGTGTACTTCATCGACAAACAGGATGACCGGCGTGCTCGACGACGTCGCTTCCTCGAGCACGCCCTTGAGACGCGCTTCGAATTCGCCCTTCATGCTCGCACCGGCCAGTAGCGCACCGACGTCCAGGCTCAGCAGACGCACATTTTCCAGACTCTCCGGCACCTGTCGGGCCGCGATCGCCTGCGCCAGTCCTTCGATGACGGCGGTTTTGCCGACGCCGGCTTCGCCGGTCAGCAGCGGATTGTTCTGGCGGCGCCGCAGCAGGATATCGGTCATCGTCCGGACCTCGTGCTCGCGCCCGATAACGGGATCGAGCTGTCCAGCACGCGCCGCCTCGGTCAGATCCCGGCAGTACTGGCCGAGCGCGCCCTTGCGCGAGGGCCCGGCCGATAGCGCCTGACTTGCCTCTCCTGGTATCGACGCAGCCAGGCCGCTGCCATCGAAGGCGGCCTCATGCCGTTCCGGAGACTGCGCAACCCATGCCGGGACATTGGCGACAATCTGTTCAGTGTCGATTTTTCCGAAGTGGTTCGAGATGGCCAGCAATGTGCGACGCAGTTCGGGCGTTTTCAACATTGCTGTCAACAGGTATGCACCGCGTATCCGGTCATCGGCAAAAGCAAGGGTGGCGTACACCCAAGCGCGCTCGATGGCTAACTCGATCTGAAATGAGAAATCGCTGATGGAGGTGGCGCCAGTGGGCAGCGCGGCCAGCGCGCGCGCCAAATCAGCCTCGATGTGCTGCGCATCGACGCCGGTGTGGTGCAGCACCCGCTGGATGTCGCCATCGGGCGTCTGCATCAGTTGATGCAGCCAATGCGCAAGCTCGACATAGGGATTGCCACGCAGCTTGCAAAATGCGGTGGCGCTCTCGATCGCCTTGAACAGCGTCGGATTTAGCCTGCCAAACAGTGTTTGACGCGAGATATCCATTTCAGTCCCATATAAATCAGTAAATGAACCTTTATATGAATTTCTTCCTAAAATAAAAGTCCATCCGCCTATTTTTTTAGACTATTTGAAGTGGAGCAACCAAGCACTGATCAAGATCACTAACCTCTTAACCGCGTCACAAGGATATGCAAAATTCGACAACAACCCACCTTCATTCTCATCGCACGAGGATCTGGAAACGGAATCGGAAAGATCGGATTCCTACCAGGCTGGCACCGCGCACCGGATAGAAACATATGTTTTATTTTCTGTAACTCACATTCCAGCTAAATTTGGATTACAGAATTTTCATTACACTTAATTTTTTAAATTTTTTTTTATTTTGTAGCCCGACTGCAATGGAATATCATCGCAACGGAATCAACCCCCGCTACGGACACTCCATGAACGACAGGGCCGCTATCCCATCCGAATTGGACATCTTCGGCAACGACGATTGGCGCGCCACGCCATCCGCCGCTGTCATGCAGGAAGTGAGGCCCGATCTGTTTTCAGTCCTGCCGCCCCAGATTGGGCAGCAGACGCTGGCTGGTTCGGCGGGCCATGACGAAAGGGAGACACAGGACGATCTGATTCGCACGCTGACATACGAGAGCGCATTTGTGATCGAAGCTCCTGCGCCTGCAGTCACTGCGCCAACTGTGGAAAGAGATGTGTGCAGTCCGCCGCCTATCCAGCGGGACGCGGAGGCGTCGGGGGCAGGGTCTTGCCGGCCGCACCTGGATGCAGCAGACCCGGGCTCCCACGAAGTCGACACATGGCACCCGGCACCGCACGGCGAGGTCGTTGTCTCGATTGAACGCGCGGCCTCGGTTGCAAAACTTTTCGGTCCGCTCGACGACCAGGAGCTCGCGCCGCTTGCCGCAACTCTCCCGCCGACAGATGTGCTGGCACTGTTCACCACGCATCGCGCGGAACCACCGAAGCGCCAGATAATGTCTGCCCTGACACGACGCGAGCATCATCTCGTTGCGATGGACAGCGCATACATTCCCGCGCAAATCTCCGTCGTGACATGAAGCGCAAAGATCCGCCGCGGCGACCCAACAGTCAGCTGCTACCTACCTTGTTCGATCGGCTGCGCGACGATGCGCCGCATCAGCAAGCCGAAAATGCCGACGCTTACACCGTCACGCGCTCCCAGATGAGCGAGATCGTTCGCCGCGATTTGGCACATCTGCTCAATACGACTAACCGAGAAGACGAAATCGATCGGGAACGACACGCCTATGCCGCCAGGTCCACTGTGAACTATGGCGTGCCGCCGCTGGCGGGCACCCATGCCGCCGATCGCGACTGGCCGGAAATTCTCGGGATGATCCGCCGCGCAATCGAGGACTTCGAGCCAAGGCTGATTCCCGGCGATCTCGTCGTCCGATTGCTGGACAAAAAACCTACTGAGCACGAATACAACGTGCTGCGATTCGAGATACGAGGCAGAGTGCACATGAATCCGTATCCGATGGCGTTTACGGCGCAGAGCTCGCTCGATCTGGAAACCCGGTCGATCAGCATCAAGTCGTTCCAGGCAAGCTGACGCCGTGGACCCGAAGCTCCTTGAGTACTACAACCGGGAACTTGCCTATCTTCGTGAACTGGGCGGGGAATTTGCCGCCAAGCATCCGAAGATTGCGCGGCGGCTTGGCATGCACGGCATCGAAGTGGCCGATCCCTACGTGGAACGCCTGATCGAGGCGTTCTGCTATCTGTCGGCGCGCACGCAAATCAAGCTCGATGCCGAGTTTCCGCGCTTCACTCAGCGCCTGCTGGAAGTCATTTATCCCAATTACGTTTCGCCCACGCCTTCGATCAGCGTCGTGCGCTTCCATCCCAGCGAGCTGCAAGGCGATTTCGTGCGCGGCGTATGCGTGCCGCGTGACACCGCTTTGAAAGCCGCGATCCCGCCGGGCGAGACGACAGCCTGTGAGTTCCGCACGACGCAGCCAGTGATGCTCTGGCCGTTTGACATCGTGGAGGCGCGTCTTACGGCAGTCCCGCCCGATATTCCCGGACTGGAACGCCGCGTGCCCGCGCATGTGTCGGTGCAGGGCGCGCTGCGGATCCGCCTGCGCATCACGCGAGACGTCACCTTCGCGCAGCTACCGCCTATCGAGCACCTCACCTTTTACCTGAGTGGCGAAGAACAGATCGCCAGCCATCTGTTCGAGCTTGTCCATAGCGCGGGCGTGGGGGCGCTGGTGGGCCGGCCCAATGCCATGGCGAATGCCGCCACGGTGACGGATGGCGAGCCCGTATCGCTGGCCGGATTCGATCCGTCCGAGGCCGCGCTACCGCTTGCGTGGAACAAGTTCCACGGCCACAACCTCGTCCAGGAATACTTCGCCTGTCCGCAGCGCTTCTACTTCTTCCGGTTGAATGGACTGGCGCCGGGTCTGGCCGCGATCGATGGGCGCGAAGCCGAGATCGTCGTATTGCTTTCCAAGAGCACCACTCACCTCGCCGCCCATGTCGATGCGGGACAGTTCGCGTTGTTCTGCACGCCCGTTATCAACCTGTTCCCCAAACGTTCCGACCGCATCGAAGTCAATCATCGGCACACGGAATTCCATCTGGTTGTGGAGCGCGCGCATCCGCTGGATTACGAAGTCCACTCGGTGCAGAAGCTTGGCGGGCAACAAGCCGAGCGCAGCGACATGATCGAATTCCGTCCGCTGTTTTCCGCCCTTAACGGCGACACGGGCGGGAGCGGCCGGTATTTTTCGGTCCGGCGCGAAAAGCGGCTGGTATCGACGCAATTGCGCAAGTACGGAAGCCGCACGGAATACATCGGCACGGAAGTGTTCCTGTCCCTGGTCGATCAAAACGAGGCGCCCTATCCAGACGCACTGCGTCATCTTTCCGTCGATGCGATGGTGACCAATCGCGATCTCGCAACGCTGGTGCCGCGCAACGGCGTGAACGATTTGCGTGCGCCCGATTCCGTGCCGGTGGCCGGCGTCGGGTTGATCCGGCCGCCTTCGACGCCGCGCCCTCCCTTTGCCGAAGGCGAACTCGCATGGAGACTGATCCGTCAGCTCAGCTTCAACTACCTCTCGCTGACCGATCTCGATCATCGCGAAGGCGGCCAAGGACTGCGCAACATCCTGAACCTGCTGATGCCGGTCGACGATATGGTGCATCAGCGACAAATCCAGGGCCTGATCGGGTCCAGCGTGCGGCCGGTTATCCGGCGTTTGCCTGGAAACGGTCCGATCATCCACGGTCGCGGTATCCAATGCCAGCTCACCATCGACGAAACAGGATTTTCCGGCGTCAGTCCTTTCCTGTTCGGCGTCGTACTCGAACATTTTCTGGCGCGACAGGTGTCGGTCAATTCCTTCACCGAAACTGAGATGGTCTCGATGCAACGCGGGCTGATCCATCGATGGCCGGCCCGCACCGGACGCCGTAGCGTGGTGTAGCCATGGATAACGCGGGGGAAATCGCCAGCAACGCGCCTTGGAAGATGAATTTCCTCGGCCTGCTGCGTCAATTGGGCGCCAGGCATCCTCATTTGCCGCAAATCGGCCATGCATCCCGGCCCCGCGAGGAACCGTTCCGGATTGGTCAGCGCGCCTCGCTGATATTCGCCCCGCGCGAAATCGCCGCCATCGATCGCACCGAAAAGGGCCTTCATATCGAACTTTTCGGACTTGGCATGCTGGGGCCGAATGGTCCGCTGCCGATTCACATGACCGAATGGGTCCGGGATAGGCTGGAAGGCCATCGAGACGCCACTGTCTCGGATTTCCTGAACATCTTTCACCATCGAGCGCTTACGCAGTTCTACCAGGCGTGGGCCACCGCCCAGGCCGCGGCGGGGCTCGATCGCGCCGATGAAGAAGTGTTCTCCCGCTATATCTGCTGGCTATCCGGCAATGATCCCGCAGAGATCCGGCATGGGAGATTGCCCGCGCACGCCATTCTGGCCGCCAGCGCTCATCATGTTCGTGAATCGCGGAATCCCGATGGCGTCGTGGCGACGCTATCGCACTTTTTCGGCGTGCGCGTGCGTCTGGAAGAATTTGTGATGCACTGGATCGTCGTCGACCCCGGCGAGTACACGCGGCTGGCCAGCCCGGGCTCGGCCAGCGTGATGGGGCATGGCGCCATGCTCGGCGAAATGGTGCCGGACCGACAGCACAGGTTCCGTCTGGAAATCGGCCCGCTCACGCTGCAGCAGTATCTGGACTTCACGCCAAACGGCCGCAATCTGCCGGTTCTGGTCGAATGGGTCCGCGCCTTCTTCGGCTACGAATTCTCGTGGGAAGTCGCGCTGCTGCTTTTACCCCAGGCGGCGCCCGCGGCCGCGCTCGGTGCGGCCGAGCAGCTTGGCTGGTCGACATGGCTGGGCACACCCGATACCGATACCGCCACCACCGGCATGGTGTTCGAGCCGGATCAATACGCAACCGGCTGACCCGCAACCTTCTCACCACCGATTCTTCATGACCGACAAGCTGAAGCCCGACGCTCCGGCACCTTCGCCGTTCGCCGAACTTTTCTCGCCAATATCGACCGATCTGCCGTGCGGCAGCGATCTGGAATACGACCCGGCGTTTCTTTTGTTGCTGGCGCGGCTGCAACCGCGCGATGCGGTGCAGTACGGCGATTTCACGTCAACGCCGGAGCCGCTGGGCTGGACCGAAATCGAACGCGACTGCCGCAGCCTGTTGACGCGCACGCGCGATATCCGTCTGCTGATCGTACTGATTCGGTGCCGGTGCCGCGCAGCCGGAGCGCAAGGCCTTTTCGACGGCCTGCGGATGCTGCACGGCATGTTGACGACATTTCCGGACGACATCCATCCGCAGCTCCAGATCGAAGGCGAGCACGACCCGGTCATGCGGGCCAACGCGATGGCGACGCTGACCGATCGCACCTGCCTGTTGTCCGATATTCGCGAGCTTACGTTGGGGGACAAGATACTGCGGCTCCAGATTCGCGAAATCGAGCGAGCGCTGACAGTGCCGCGCCCCGACGATGCCGCCACGCCCGAGGTCGTCCAGCAGCGGCTCGACACCCTGCGCCAAATCACGCCGGCACAGATGGCGGCCATCGACGGCGCATGGGCGCAAGCGACCGTGCTTCAGCGATGGTGTGAGCAGACCCTTCCGCGCGACGCGGTTGACCTTGGTCCGTTGATCCGGCTGCTGCAACTGGCAGCAAGGCCGGCGGCGCCCTTGCAAGCGGGGGAGTTCGCGGATGATGCGGGACCAACCACAGATGCGGCCATGGAGAATGCCGGAACGGAAGCGTCGGCAACCGATGCCAACGCTGCGGCTGTTTGCGGTGCGACGCGGGCGGCCGTAACATTGGCGCCGGTCACCCGACAGACCGTGTTGGGCGACATTCGTGCCGCGCGAAAGTGGTTCGAGGAAAACGAGCCGAGCAGTCCGGTTGCGCTGCTGCTGCGCCAGGCCGAACGTTTGACCGGCAAGCCATTCGCTGAGTTGTTTCAGGCAATTCCGAGCGATCTGGTCGAAAGCTGGTCGCGCGAGGCAAGCGAGGAGGAAGGCACGGAGGAATAGACGCGACAGATGCCAAAGCGCAGCGGGACCGCGCCAGCAAAATGCGTTGAATGTGCGCTGGATGCCGGACAAACGTGCGGCTGACGAGCCCGGCGTGAAGCAATCCGGATCCTCTCCCGCGCGGGCGGGAGAGGATCCGGGGGCGCAGAACTTTTCAGGCGTGAAGACGCCTGTCTTCAGAAACCCAGGCTTGCCAGCAGGTCATCCACCTGCGACTGGTCGGACACCACGTCCGCCTTGCCTTCCGGGTTGATCTGCGGACCGTTGAGCAGCGTATGCTGCGGCGTTTCCACACGGCGGTCTGCGGGCACGTTGTCGATCAGCACCTGCAGCAGTTCCTGCTCCAGCGTGCGGATCATATCCATCATCTTCTTGATGACCTGCCCGGTGAGATCCTGGAAGTCCTGCGCCATCATGATTTCCAGCAGATGGCTGCCAGTCGCCTTGGCCTTTTGCGGGACTTCCGTCAGGAACTCGCGCGTATCGAGCACGAGCGTGCGGGCGTCGCCCAGTTCCACCGGTTGGGCGAACCACTCATCCCACCGCTGGTCCAGCGCCGTTGCCTTGCGTTCCAGATCCTCCTGGAGCGGCTGTGCCAGTTCGACCGCGGTAAGCGTGCGTTCGGCGGCCTGCTCGGTCATGGCGGCGATGTAATTGAGCCGGTCGCGCGCATCGGGAATGGCCTGCGCGGCCTTCTCGATTTCCTTGTCGAGCCCCAGCTCCCGCATGTTATCGCGCAGCATCCGCGTCAGGTTGCCGATGCGATGAATGATCTGCTCGGCCGATTCTTGGCTGAAAGTCGGAGTCGTCGACATCTCGCGTACCTCTTCTTATTGACCCAGCTTCTCGAAGATCTTGGTGATCTTCTCGTCCAGCGTCGCGGCGGTGAATGGCTTGACCACGTAACCATTGGCGCCGGCCTGCGCCGCGGCAATGATGTTCTCCTTCTTGGCCTCGGCGGTCACCATCAGCACCGGCGTCTTGGCCAGTTCCGGAATGGCGCGGATCGACTGCAGCATGGTCAGGCCATCCATGTTCGGCATGTTCCAGTCGGATACGACGAACTGGAAGCTGCCATCCTTGACCTTCTCCAGACCGGCGGCGCCGTCCTCGGCTTCCTCGACGTTGGTGAAGCCCAGCTCCTTGAGCAGGTTACGAATGATCCGACGCATGGTCGGGAAGTCGTCGACCACGAGGATCTTGATGTTCTTGTCCACTATACGGCTCCAATACGGTTGTGGATGACGCTGGCCATCCAGGTTGTTGCTGATCTGACCTCTCGCGCGCGCACTTCGGCGTTACACGCGCTGCGCCCGCGCACCGAACGTCGCCAGATGCGTCATGACGCGCTGGCTCATCTGGTGCAGGGGCACCACTTCATGCACGCCGCCGGTGGCGATCGCCTCCTTCGGCATGCCAAACACGATGCAGGACTGTTCGTCCTGCGCCAGGTTGTACGCCCCGGCCTCACGCATGCGCAGCATGCCGCGCGCGCCGTCCTTGCCCATGCCGGTCAGGATGACGCCCGTCACGTTCTTCCCGCCGTGAATCGCGGCCGAATCGAACAGCACGTCGACCGAAGGCCGATGACGATTGACGGGCGCTTCCTGCGACAGGTGCGCCACGTAGTTCGCGCCACTGCGCGCCAGCAGCAGATGCGAATCGCCCGGCGCGATGTATGCGTAGCCGGGCAGCACCCGCTCGCCGTGTTCCGCTTCCTTCACCGTGATGCGGCAAAGTCCGTTCAGGCGTTGCGCGAACGATTTGGTGAAACCGGCCGGCATGTGCTGCACGATCATGACGGCCGGCGAATCCGGCGGCAGCGGCATCAGGAATTCCTTGATCGCCTCGGTGCCGCCCGTCGATGCCCCGACGATGATCAGCTTTTCCGTCGACAGCAATGGCGCGCGCAGGATCGGCACGGAGGACACCGTGCCGGCCGGCGCCGCATCGCGCGCCCGCACGCGTGCACGCGATGCGGCGCGCAGCTTGTCGGCGATCGTATCGGTGTATTCGATCAGTCCTTCGCGAATGCCGAGCTTCGGCTTGGTCACGAAGTCCACCGCGCCCAGTTCCAGCGCGCGCATCGTGATTTCGGATCCCCGCTCGGTCAGGGACGACACCATCAGCACCGGCATCGGCCGCAGCCGCATCAGGCGCTCCAGGAAATCGAGCCCGTCCATGCGGGGCATTTCCACGTCGAGCGTCAGCACATCGGGATTCAGGCGCTTGATCATGTCGCGCGCCACCAGCGGATCGGGGGCGGTGCCTACCACCTCCATGTCGGGCTGGCTGTTGATGATCTCAGTCATCAGGCTGCGGATCAGTGCGGAATCGTCCACGCACAACACCTTGATCTTCGCGGCGGTCATGTTTGTCTTTACGTCTTCAAGTTTTCAGGTCGGCACCTTGGCCGCTGCCTGCCGCGTGAACAATGCCACGGCGCCACGTGCGGGCGCTTTCGTGGAAGTGGAAAGGGCACGCGCCAGCGCGCGTTCGTCCCGTTCCACGCCTACCGTATCGTCCTGGCGTGTCAGCCGGCGCACCAGCGCCAGACCGGTACGCGGGAAATAGCTGACACGTCGCGCATGCGGACCACGCAGATCCTGTGCGGCCACGCGGATCTCTTCGGTGCCCAGATACTTCAGTACAAAATCGGCATTTCGGTCCCCAATATTGAGGGTCGTCATGTTTGCCAGCACTGCGCCGCCGCCAAAAACCTTCGCTTCCAGACGCTCGCGACGCGCACCCATCTTCAGCAGTTCATTGATGAGCACTTCCAGCGCATAGCACCCGTAGCGCATCGAAGCGGACAGCATGCGGTCGGCGCCCGCATTCTCGTCGTCGGGCAGCATGAAATGATTCATGCCGCCGACACCGGCCACCTCATCGCGAATGCATGCCGCCACGCAAGAACCGAGCACCGTGGTCAGCACCACGTCGTCGCCGGTAACGAAATACTCGTTGGGAAGCAGCTTGATGGCCTGCTTGTCGAACTCGCGATCGAAGTACTTGCGCGTGGCGATCGCTTCGGGCAAGTGGGGTGTGCCGCGCATCACGCACCTCCCTTGCCGGCCAGCTCGTACACAGTCTGTCCGCGCAGCTGGAAGGCGCGCGTGACATACGAGAAATTCTCGGAATGGCCCGCGAACAACAGCCCGTTCGGCTTGAGCAACGGCGCAAACCGCTCCAGGATGCGTCCCTGGGTCGGCTTGTCGAAATAGATCATCACGTTGCGGCAGAAGATCGCGTCGAACTTCTCGCGGATGCCCCAGTCGGGCGCCAACAGGTTCAGGGTCTCGAAGCTGATCGTCGCGGCCAGTTCCGGCTTGACCTTGACCGACCCCGCGCGCGCCCCGGTCCCTTTCAGGAAGAAGCGCTTGAGCCGTTCCTGCGACAGCCGCGACACCTGTTCGGCGCTGTAGACGCCGGCGCGGGCCTTGGCCAGCACCTGCGTGTCGATATCGGTGGCCAGCACCGTTGCCGCGCGCTCGCCCAGGGCCTCGGCCAGGGTGATGGCAATCGAATACGGCTCCTCGCCGGTCGACGCCGCCGCGCACCAGACGCTGTACGGACGCCCCACCTTCTTGGCGTGCTCGGCCAGCAACGGAAAGTGATGCGCCTCACGGAAGAACGAGGTGAGATTGGTGGTCAGCGCATTGGTGAAGTACTCCCACTCGTCGGAGTGGTCGTCGGCCTCGAGCAGCGACAGATACGTGCCGAAATCGCTGATTCCAAGCGCGCGCAGGCGTCGCGCAAGACGGCTGTAAACCATCTCGCGCTTGTGACTGCCCAGCGAAATCCCCGCGCGCTTGTGAATCAGCGCGCGGACCTTCTCGAAATCGCGCTCGGTCAGCAGGAAGTCACGCATGTCGTCGCGCAGCGGCGCCAACACGGGCGCGGCCTGGTTGGCGGCCGCGCCTGGCTTCCCGATCGCGCTGGAGGAAGAACGGAGCGGCGTCATGAGTGTGTTTCGTCAGTGTGCCGGCAAGCGGCGATAAGGCGTTGGGGCGGTCCGCACGCGGGATCAGGCGAACTCGGTTTCGATCAGCGCCATTTCGGGGCTGGTCATCATGCGTTCGATGTCGATCAGGATCAGCATCCGGCCTTCCACCGAGCCCAGACCGGTCAGGTGCTCGTTCGAGACCGACACGCCAAACTCGGGCGCCGGCTTGATATCGTCGCCAGTCAGCGTCAGCACGTCCGACACGCCGTCCACCACGATACCGACCACGCGGCCGGCCACGTTCAGGATGATCACCACGGTCTGGTGGTCATAGCGCACGTTGCCAAGATCGAATTTCAGCCGCAGGTCGACGATCGGCACGATCACGCCGCGCAGGTTCGTCACGCCCTTGATGAAGTTGGGCGCGTTGGCGATGCGTGTCACCGTTTCGTAGCTGCGGATCTCCTGCACCTTGAGGATGTCGATGCCATATTCCTCGGTGCCCAGCGTGAAGACCAGGTATTCCTGGCCAGAGGCTTCGCTGCCCTGGGTATCGATGTGTCCGATGCCGGCCATGTCCGTTCTCCTTGCTGTCAATTACTGTACGGCCACCGGGTCCTGGCGGCGCACGCCGGTGCGCTGCAGCGCGCCCACGTCCACGATCAGCGCGACGCTGCCGTCGCCCAGGATCGTCGCGGCCGAGATGCATGGCACCTTGCGATAGTTGGTTTCGAGATTCTTCAGCACCACCTGGTGCTGGCCGATCAGTTGGTCCACCAGCAGCGCGAAGCGCTTGCCTTCGGCGGCCAGGATCACGGCGATGCCCTGCGTGGGCTCCTGCACCGCGTTGGCCACATTGAAGACCTTGTGCAGTTCCAGCAGCGGCAGGTATTCGCCGCGCACGTTCATCACGCGCTCGCCGTTGGCGGCCGTATGCACGTCCTCCGATTTCGGCTGCAGCGATTCCATCACGCAATTCAGCGGCAGGATGAAGGTTTCCTCGCCGGTGCGCACCGACATGCCATCGAGAATGGCCAGCGTCAGCGGCAGCACGATGCGCGTGGTGGTGCCCAGGCCCGGCCGCGAGCTGATCTCGACGTGACCGCCCATTTCCTGGATGTTCCGCTTGACCACGTCCATGCCCACGCCACGGCCCGACACATCGGTCACCACTTCCGCAGTGGAGAAGCCCGGCGCGAAAATCAGTTGCCAGACTTCGTCATCGGTCATGCTCTCGGACGCACCGGGCAGGCCGTTCTGCATGGCCTTGGCCAGGATGCGCTCGCGGTTCAGGCCGCCGCCGTCGTCGCTGACTTCGATGACGATGTTGCCGCCCGCATGCTGCGCCGACAGGATCAGCTGGCCGGTCGGCTCCTTGCCGGCCGCCACGCGTTTCTCGGGCGTTTCGATACCGTGGTCCAGGCTGTTGCGCACCAGGTGCGTCAGCGGATCGATGATGCGTTCGATCAGGCTCTTGTCCAGCTCGGTGGCCTTGCCGAAGGTGACCAGGTCGATCTGCTTGTTGAGCTTGCTGGCCAGATCGCGCACCAGGCGCGGAAAGCGCGAGAACACGTAGTCCATCGGCATCATGCGGATCGACATCACCGCTTCCTGCAGATCGCGCGCATTGCGTTCAAGCTGGCCCATGCCCGAGAACAGGCGGTCGAACAGCACCGGATCGAGCGACGACGCGGTCTGCGCCAGCATCGACTGGGTGATTACGAGTTCGCCCACCAGGTTGATGATCTGGTCCACCTTTTCGGTCGGCACGCGGATCGATCCGGAATCGGGCGCCTGCGCGGCGGCCGCGGCGGCGGGCTTGGCAGCCGCCTTTTCCTTGGCAGCCGGCGTCGCCGCCGGGGCGGCGGCAACCGGTGCCGGTGCCGGAGCCGGCGCGGCCACCGGAGCCGGTGCCGCCTGCGGTGCGGCAGGCGCCTGGCCCGCTGCAACGGCTTCCACCGCAATCTGTTTCTCGTCGATGACGAAACAGCAGACCGCAATGATGTCGTCGGTGCTGCACTGGCTGTTCAGCCAGATGGTCAGGTCGCCGTCGGCTTCTTCCTGGCCTGTGATTTCGCCCAGATTGGCCAGCTCTTCGCGCAGCAGCGCCTGGTCGCCCGCGGACACCTTGATCAGGCGAACTTTCAGGTTGCCGCCCGCGGATGCCGCCACGGGAGCCGGCGCAGGCGCCGCCACAGGTGCGGGGGCCGGCGCGGGAGCGTGCGCGGTTGCGCCGCCGGCTTCCTGCGCCAGCTGCTGCAGCACGGCGCAGATGCGCGCAAACGTTTCCGGATCGGGTTCGGTGCCGTTGCGATAGGCGTTGAGCTGGTCTTGCAACACGTCCTTGGTTTCCAGAAAGGTGTCGATGATGACCCGCGTAAGGGCCAGTTCCCGCCGACGGGTGCGATCGAGCAGGTTCTCAAAGATGTGCGTGGTCTCGGTCAGGGCCGTGAAGCCGAACGTCGCGGCTCCGCCCTTGATCGAATGCGCGGCACGAAAAATCGCGTTGAGCGCTTCCGCGTCGGGGGACTCGATGTCCACCTCGAGCAGCAGCTGCTCCATTTCTACGAGCAGTTCCTCTGCCTCCTCGAAGAAGGTCTGATAAAACTGCGTGATATCGATATCGACAGACATGATCGTCCTGACTCGCTAGATTGCACTGGAAGATGCGCCGCCCTCCCCAGGCGGCGCGCCTCACTCGATCCTGCCCTTGGGCGCGGTTGCCGGTCTGGCCGCTGGCGCCGATGCCGCGCCCATCTGCTCCTGCAACTCCTGCGCCATTGCTCCCTTCTGCGCCTGCACGGAGACCTCCGCCGCGCTGGCGTTTTCCGTTTCGAACTGGGCCTGCGCGCGCTTGTTGAGCACCACGATGCTGATACGCCGGTTCACTGGCGCCAGCGGATCGCCTTTCTCGAGCGGCATGGTGTCGGCCAGTCCCAGCACGCGCAGCACCTTGCCTTCCTGCATGCCGCCGGCGATCAGTTCCTGGCGCGACGCGTTGGCGCGGTCGGCCGACAGCTCCCAGTTGCTGTAGGCGCGCTCGCCCATCATGTACGTGGCCGAATCGGTATGACCGGACAGGCTCACCTTGTTGGGCATTTCGTTGAGCACCGGGCCGATTTCGCGCAGGATGGTGCGCATGTAGGGCTCCACCGCCGCGCTGCCGGTGCGGAACATCGGACGATTCTTGGTATCCAGGATCTGGATGCGCAGCCCTTCGCTGGTGATGTCCAGCAGCAGTTGCGGACGGAACTGCCGCAACGTCGGGTTGTTATCGATGATCTGTTCCAGACGGCCCTTCAGCGCGCGCAGGCGTTCGCTGTCGAGCTGGTCGCGCCGGCGCTGCGCATCGGCCGGATCGTTGGTGAGGGCCTTCATCACCTCGCCGTCCTTGGCCATCGGGTCCTTGCCGCCGCCCGGAATCACGCTCTTCGACAGGCTGCTCTTGTCGCCACCGACCACCGCCACCTTGAGCGGCATCTTGAAATACTCGGCCACGCCGACCAGCGTCTTGGGCGACGACGTGCTCAACAGCCACAGCACCAGGAACAGCGCCATCATGGCCGTCATGAAGTCGGCGTAGGCGATCTTCCAGCTATGGTTGCCGTGCGGCTTGGCGTGCGACTTCGCCTTCTTGATGACGATCGGGCGCAGATCCTGGGCACTGCTCATGGCTTGCTCTCCCGGTCAGGTCAGGCTCTTGACTTCACGGACGTGATCGTCGAGCTCGAGGAACGACGGACGTACCGTGGAGTACAGCACCTTGCGACCGAATTCCACGGCCACCAGGGGCGCGTAACCGTTGAGCGATGCCAGCAGCGTCACCTTGATGCACTCGTACATCTTGATGCTCTCGGACACCTGGTGCTCGACGCGCGACGCCAGCGGCGACACGAATCCGTAAGCCAGCAGAATGCCCAGGAACGTTCCGACCATGGCGTGGGCGATCAGCGCGCCCAGCTCGGCTGGCGGCAGATCGGCCGAGGCCAGCGCGTGCACCACGCCCATCACCGCGGCAACGATGCCGAACGCCGGCAGGCCATCGCCAACGCGCGACAGCGCATGGGCAGGAATCTCTGCTTCGTGGCGGAACGTTTCGATTTCGTGGTCCATGAGCGCCTCGATCTCGAAGGCGTTCATGTTGCCGTTGACCATCATGCGCAGGTAGTCGGTCAGGAACTCCATCATCTTGGCGTCGGCCAGGATGCGCGGGTACTGACTGAAGACGCTGCTCGATGCGGGATCGGCAATTTCCTTTTCGAGGAACAGAATGCCCTCGCGGCGCGCCTTGGAGAGCAAGACGTAAAGCAACGCCATCACGTCCAGGTACAGTTCCTTCTTGTACTTGGAGCCCTGCAGCAACGAGGGCATGGCTTTCATCGTGGCCTTGATGGCCTTGCCGCTGTTGGAGCTGATGAATGCGCCAACCGCGGCCCCGCCGATGATGATGAGCTCCGCCGGTTGATAAAGCGCGCCCATGTGGCCGCCGGTGAGGGCGTAACCACCCAGCACCGCCACGACTACGACGACATAGCCAATAACTACTAGCACGATCGGATCCCCGTCTGAAAAACACGCGTCAGGCACGCACAGGCCATGCGGCATTGCGCGAGCGGCTTAACGCCGCCCGGCGCTGCCGGGGCCCGCCTGCCGCGCGGACGTCAGGCTGGATGGAATCAGGCGTCGGTCTGCGCGGCTGCGGCGTCTTTCGAGAGCTTCTTCACCTTTCCGGCCCGCGACGGCGGACGGCACAGGCTGCAGACGAAGTTCGTGTGCGGCTCATAGGCATGCGTCACGAACTTACCGCCGCAACAGGTGCACGTGGAAAGCTGCAGCATGTTGCTCTCGAAAAACCGTACTAACGTCCAGGCACGGGTGAAACTTAAGACGATTTCGCCGCCAAGCAGCGAAACGTGCTCGAGGTACAGACGATAAGCGGCTACCACGGCACGAATACCCGACGTCTCGCCTTCCTGCACCATGAACTGGTAGGCGGAGAAGAACAGCGACGAATGGATATTCGGCAGCCAGGTGGTGAACCAGTCTGTCGAGAACGGGAGCATGCCCTTGGGCGGCGACGCGCCCCGCAGCTCCTTGTAGAGACGGATCAACCGGTCGCGCGAGAGCGTGGTCTCGGCTTCAAGCACCTGCAGGCGCGCACCCAGGCCGATCAGCTCGATGGCGAGCTGGGTCTGGTTGGCATCCTGCAGGACGCTCTTGCGGTTGGGAACGGGAGTGGCCGTGAAGCTGCGGGCCGGCTGGGCCTGGAGGAGCGCGGTCAATTGAGCGACTCCACAGGTTGCCGGGCCAGCAGGATAGCAGCGTGGATCTGCTGCATATCATGGCTCTTGGCCGTGTGGGTGAGCGTGGAGAGCAGCGCGTGATCGTCGAAGCGGAAACGGCACAGCACCATGTTCGATGCTGCCAGCTTGACGAGTTGCGCCGAGGTCAGCTTGGCAAGGATCTCAGCAATTTCCTTGCTGACGCCAAGCCTGAACATGGCTTCCACCTGGTTTTCGCGCACCAGTCGTTGCGCCAGTAGGAGATAGGCAAGATTGACCTCCCTGATCTCCTGGAGAACTTCACTGCTTTCCAATTTTTCCCCGCTACCAAAAAACCCCTCGACCGCTTGTCCGGCGCTTACCGGCAGAACTGCTTGCCGGCGACCAGATCGTTTGGGTGCGTGTTCGAGTGGGTACGACGTACTACGAAAGGAACTTCGCCCGGTTACACCTTAACTCTGAAACGTTACAGATGGTACAGAGTGTAAGTGAAACTGTTACGTTTATATCGGCAATCGGCCCGAAATGCCAATCCCTACTTACGTTGGGGGGAAGCAAATGTCGTACGGAAAAGACATGGGCCGCGAATTTTGTAACAGCCTCGGCCGTCAGCTTGTGATTTACATCAAGACCGTAACGATTTTGTACTGAACGGACACGGGACCGCCGCGGTGCACACGTCACCTACGAAAGAGGGTTGCCGCTTTCCACTATTGACGAACGAGCGCGCCTTGGCTAAAGACGCGCCGCAGCCATGCGGCAAGCCGTGCGAAGACGTCGTCGGGGGCTTCGCGGAACAGATGCGGACGCGCGCGCTCCACCTGTTCGAGCACGCGCGCGGCCTCTTCGGCGCTCACTGAGCCGTACTCAAGCGCCAGTCCCAGCAGCGCGCGCAACTCGCCCACCTTGCTGCGTCCCAGCGCTTCGCTCTGTTCGGTCTGCAGCGCGTACATGACGTCATAAGCGCGCTGGCGCAGGCTATCGGCGATGCGCCATGCCGGCGTGCGCATGCGCTCTTCCAGCGTGCGGATATCGACGGCGGACGAGGCAATCTGCGCAGCCAGCGCCTCGGTGAACGCGGCATCTGCGCCCGCTTCGGAAAGGATGTTGCTGGCCCATTCGCGCGCGTGTTCCACACGTTGCTGCGTGGTCCATTCGGGCTGTACCGCCAGCCCAAAGCCAAAGCGTTCGGCGTCGCGCATCAGCGCGGCCAGCGCGTTCGGCAACTGCTTGTCGAAGACCTTCCTGGCCCAGCCGTACTCGCCGCTGGCCAAGAGCCGCATCACCGCACGCTCAGTCAGCGGGCCGTCCTGCTGCATCAGGCGCGCACGCAGGAAGTCGTCGAACGCGGGTGGGATGAACTGCGCATCCAGCCCGGTGGAAACTTTTACAAAGGCATCGAAGTCCGCGCGCAGCCTTGCCGTGGCTTCGGCCGACAGGGACAGGCTGATGTCGGTGTTCATGATGTTCTTGAAACGGGTAAGCGCCCCGGCGAATCTTTTACAAGACCGCTGCCGGGGCGCGTGCCATCGTCAAGCGATGGCGATCACGGTGCATTCAAGCCACGTTCGGATACGCGCGTACGCGCTCAGAACGCGCTCCAGTCACCGTTGTCGGAAGCACCGTGACTTGCCGACGAAGCGGCAAGCGCGGGACGCTTGTACTGACCATCACTATCGGCATCGTCGTCGCCAACTTCAGCCATGACCGGCGCGGCCGTGGCCGCGGCAACCAGCGCCGTGCCCGCGGCACGCGCCGTCTTGCGTGTCTTGGCTGCGCGGGCGCCCGCTGCCGTGGCCGTCGGCCGCACCACCGAACGCGCAGCGGAAGCAGCAGGCGCAGCCAGCGCCGGCACCGCGGCGTCTTCCTGCGACAGGCGGAAGCCCGACACCGACTCCATCAGGCGCGCCGCCTGATCCTGCAACGATCCGGCGGCTGCAGCGGCCTGCTCGACCAGCGCGGCGTTCTGCTGCGTCACCTCGTCCATCTGCGCGACGGCCTGATTGACCTGTTCGATGCCCGAACTCTGCTCGGCGGACGCCGCGCTGATTTCGCCCATGATGTCGGTCACGCGCTTCACGGCCTGCACGATTTCGTCCATCGTGGTGCCGGCCTGGCTGACCAGTGCCGCACCGGTGTCAACCTGCGCCACCGAGTTGTCGATCAGCGTCTTGATTTCCTTGGCGGCGTTGGCGCTGCGTTGCGCCAGGCTGCGCACCTCGCCGGCCACCACCGCGAAACCGCGGCCCTGCTCGCCGGCGCGCGCCGCTTCCACGGCAGCGTTGAGCGCCAGGATGTTGGTCTGGAACGCGATGCCCTCGATCACGCCGATGATGTCGACGATCTTGCGCGATGCGTCGTTGATCTCGCCCATCGTCAGCACCACGCGACCCACCACTTCGCCGCCGCGTACCGCGGTGTCCGACGCATTGGCGGCCAGCCCGCTGGCCTGGCGCGCGTTGTCGGCGTTCTGGCGCACCGTGCTGGTCAGCTCTTCCATGCTGGAAGCGGTTTCCTCGAGCGACGCCGCCTGTTGCTCCGTGCGTTGCGACAGGTCGTTGTTGCCCGCCGCGATCTCGCGCGACGCGGTGCCGATCGATTCCGCCGATTCCTTGAAGTCGCGCACCATGTGCGACAACTGCTGCTGCATCTGGCTCATTGCGTGCAGCAGGCTGCTCTGGTCGCCACGGCGCAGCGTCACCTTGCCCGAGAAATCGCCGTCGGCGATGCGTGCGGCGATCGATGCGGCATAACCGGGTTCGCCACCGAGCTGGCGCGACAGTTGTCGGGCCAGGAACCATCCCAGCAGCACCGATACCGCAAGCCCGCCCAGCACCAGCACCAGCATCAGCACGCGCGAGCTGTTGTAGACGCTGGTGGACTCGTCCATGTTGGCGCGCGCGCGGTCGTCGCGGCGCTTCACCATCTTGAACAGCACTTCCTCGAGCGCGCGGCTTTCCTTGAGCAGGTCGGCGCTTTCCGTGAAGACCGTGCTTTCGAATTGCGACGTATCCAGCGGCTGCTTGCTTACCAGTTCCACATACTTGAGCATGCGATCGCGGAACGGCGGCACCAGCGCCTCATATTGCTTGAACAGCGCCTGGCCTTCGGGCTGGCTGAATGAATCCTTCGCGGTCTTCACACGCGCCTCCATCGCGGCCAGCGACTTCTGGATCTCATCCTTCTCGGTGGCGCGCTCGCCCATGGTCGACGCCGACAGCAGCGCGATCTGCGCGCGGCTGGCGTACACGAGGTTGATGTTGCCGTCCTGCACGGCCTTGAGCGCCTGCAGGTCCGAGTTGTAGATCTTGCCGGTCCATTCGGCCATGCGCCCCATGTTGACGACGCCCAGCAGGCCAATGATGGCGCCGATCACGGATACCACCAGAAAGCCGGCAATCAGCCTGGTCGTAACGCGTAGTTGGTTGAACCACTGCATAAGAACTACCCCCTTCTTCTGTCAGAAAGTCCGGGACGGCCAGCAAGGCAACGCCCCGGGTTGATGTCGCTGCCGCTTGCATGAGCGGCGGCTGTACCCCGTTCCTGATGCCGCGCCATTTGGCGCGGCGCGTCTGCAGCGGCGCCCATGCGGATGCCGCCCGCTCCCCACTTCAAGCCGCCGCCCGCGCGTCCGCCATCCCGTCGCGCACGCGCGTGGGCCGCACTTCGGCCTGCGCGCTGACGCGGAACGTGGAAATCGACTCGCGCAAGCGGTCGGCCTGTTCTTCCAGTGAACCGGCCGCGGCAGCAGCCTGCTCCACCAGCGCAGCGTTCTGCTGCGTCACTTCATCCATCTGCGCAACCGCCTCGTTGACCTGTTCGATGCCGGCGCTCTGCTCGGCCGAGGCGGAACTGATCTCGCCCATGATGTCCGTCACGCGCTTCACGGCCTGCACGATCTCGTCCATCGTCGCGCCGGCCTCGCTGACCTGTGCCGTGCCGTTTTCCACGCGCGCCACGGTATTGCCGATCAAACCCTTGATTTCCTTGGCGGCATTGGCGCTGCGCTGCGCCAGGCTGCGCACCTCGCCCGCCACCACCGCGAACCCACGGCCCTGCTCGCCCGCGCGTGCCGCTTCCACGGCCGCGTTGAGCGCCAGGATATTGGTCTGGAACGCGATGCCCTCGATCACGCCGATGATGTCGACGATCTTGCGCGAGGCGTCGTTGATGTCGTTCATCGTCTGCACCACACGGCCCACCGATTCGCCGCCGCGCAGCGCGGTTTCGGACGCATTGGCGGCCAGCCCGCTGGCCTGACGCGCGTTATCGGCGTTCTGGCGCACGGTGCCGGTCAACTGTTCCATGCTCGAAGCGGTTTCCTCGAGCGACGCGGCCTGCTGCTCGGTGCGTTGCGACAGATCGTTGTTGCCCGCGGCCACTTCATGCGTGGCCGTGGAAATGCTGACCATGCCTTGCTGGATGTCGTGCACCACGGAAAGCAGGCTGCGCTGCATGGTGCGCATCGCGCGCGCCAGCGCGCCTACCTCGTCGGCAGCCTTGTGGTCGAAGGTGGTGCTCAGGTCGCCAGCGCCCATGCGCAGCGCGAAGTCGAGCATTTCGGCGATCGGGCGCTCCACGCGCGCCACCAGCATCGCCCCTGCCGCAAACGACGACACCACGGCCAGCGCGAATGCGCCCCACAGCCACGGCCACAGTTGCGCGGCCGCCTCGGGCGCCATCCAGTGCACACCGATCAGCGCCAGCAGGAACCACGACAGGCCCGCCATCTGCGCCCACTGGATGCGCCGTTTCAGGTTGACGCGCGCCAGCCGTCCGATGAATCCGGCGATGCCGGTGCGCACCACCGCGCCCTCGCGGATCGCCAGCCCGGCCGCGCGATTCTCCTGAAAGCGCTGGTAGGCGGCCTGTGCGGCCTCGATCTGCTCGCGCGTGGCCATCGAGCGCACCGACGTGAAGCCGGCGATGCGCCCATCGACACGCGTCGGCGTGACGGTGGCCTGCACCCAGTAGTGGTCGCCGTCCTTGCGGCGGTTCTTCACGATGCCCACCCACGACTTGCCGGCCTGGATCGACGTCCAGAGATCGGCGAACGCCTCCGGCGGCATGTCGGGATGCCGCACGAGGTTATGGGGCGCGCCGAGCAGCTCTTGCGCGGAAAACCCGCTGATCTCGATGAACGCCCGGTTCGCGAACGTGATCCGGCCCTTGAGGTCGGTTCGCGATATCAGGTAATCGTTCGGCGAGAGCATGTGCTCGCGCTGTGTGACAGGCTGGTTGTTGCGCATGGACGTTGACTGCGTTGAATGCGTCGGCCCGCGCGCCGCATGTGTCCGGCGCCGCGAGCCGCTTGTGAAGGACTTCAGGTGGCGCCGGCCGCGGCGTCGAGCGCCGCGAGATCGTCGACATTCATCAGCTTCTCGATATCGGCCAGAATCAGCATGCGTCCCTCGAGCGATCCGAGCCCGCGGATGTAGTCGGTCTCCACGCCGCCCGAAAGCGTCGGCGCCGGCTTGATCTGTGCGGGCGCCAGCGTCAGCACGTCCGACACGCCGTCGACCACGAGGCCGGTGGTACGGTCGTTGATGTCGACGATGATCACCACCGTGTACTGGTCGTAGCTGATCTGGGCCTGCCTGAACTTGATGCGCAGGTCGATGATCGGGACGATGATGCCGCGCAGGTTGATCACACCCTTCAGGTAGTCGGGCGCATTGGCGATCTGCGTGACCGACTCGTAGCCGCGGATCTCCTGGACCTTGAGAATGTCGATGCCGTACTCTTCGCGGCCGAGCCGGAAGGCCAGGAATTCTTCCCCGGCGCCGTCCGCGCGACTGTTGCTGGTGTTCATGGTTGCCCCCGCTGGCATGGTTGGTCGTGGCCGGGGTAGCGTGCCCCTGGCTGCTGGCGACCCGAAGCGGCGGCCGGCGCAATGACCGACGCGGCGATGCCGCGCCAATCGGCCGGACCACCTGCTATGGCCCTCCAGTGATTACGGCATTGCGCGGGGTGAATTAAGGGCGACTTGGGCCCGGATTTACCCCACCGTGGGAGGGGGCAACAGCGCCTGCACCGACGCCAGCAGCGCCTCCGGGTCGAACGGCTTGGCCAGGAAGCCCGACGCACCGGCCTCGCGCGCCTGGTCGACGATATGGTCGTCGTGCTCGGTCGACAGCATCAGGATCGGGATCGACGCATACGGCGCCGTGGCGCGCAGCGCCCGGATCAGCGACAGGCCGTCCATGCCCGGCATGACCTGGTCGGTCACCAGCATGCCGAATTGCCCCTCCAGCGCAACTTCGTGCGCCTCCTTGCCGTCGGCGGCTTCCGTCACCGTATAGCCGCCCGCGCGCAGGCACGCGACCGTCATGCGGCGCAGGGAAGGAGAATCGTCGACGACGAGGATGTGCGGAAGGGACATCGGGGACTCCGGATGGGTTGCGTCCGCCAGCGGCAAGGCAGCCAGCCGGCGACGGACAGGCCAGCGGCACGCAGGGGCCGATGCGGCCGAAGCCACCGCCCTGCCTTGGTCATATCGACACGGAACGCCCGCCCTTTAGCGTTGCCGCGCACAAAATTGCGCGATGCGGTGCGGTGCGGCAAACCCCGCGCGGGCGCGCGGGCTTACGCGCGCAGCGCCTGCGGACCGGGCAAGAGCTCGGCGAAGGTCGGCGCGTCCAGCGGTACCGACATCAGGTAGCCCTGCACCTCGTCGCAGCCCATGGCGTCCAGGATGTCCAGCTGCGAGGTCGATTCCACACCCTCGGCCACCACCTTCATGCGCAGCTCGTGCGCCAGCGCCACCATCGATCCCACGATCGCGCGGCCTTGCGGATCGGCATCGAGTCCGCCGATCAGCGTGCGGTCGATCTTGAGCGTACCCACACGCAGCCGCTTCAGGTAGCCCAGGCTGGAATAGCCGCTGCCGAAGTCGTCAAGCGCCGCCTGGATGCCCAGCGACTGCAGCTCCGTGAGCGTCTCCAGCGACTTGCCGATGTCCTTCATCGCGGCGGTTTCGGTGATTTCCAGCGTGATGGCGGAGGGCGGAATATCGTGCAGGTGGACCTGTTCGAGCAGGTATTGCGGAAAATTGCGGCTGGCAAAACGCAGACCCGACACGTTGATCGCCACCGGCACGGTCCGCAGCCCGGCATCCTGCCACGCGCGCACCTGCGCGCAAACCTGCGAGATGACCCAGTCGTCGAGCTTGTCGATCTGGCCGGACTGCTCGGCCACCGTGATGAACTCGGCCGGATTGACCTGGCCCAGCGCCGGATGCCGCCAGCGGCACAGCGCCTCGGCGCCCACCACGCTGCGCGTCCTGACGTCGTACTTGGGCTGGTACACCAGCGACAGCGCATCGTCCTGGATGGCGGGCCACAGATCGCGGCGAATCACGCGCACGCGGCGCGCGCGTTCGCCGGCGGCGGAATTGAACACGCGCATCTGGTTCGAGCCGCTTTGGCGCGCCTCGCTCAGGCTGACGCGGGCGGCCTGCATCAGCGCCTCGGACGTGGTGGCGTCGCGCGGATAGATCGCGATGCCGATGTTCACGCCGATCTGCATCTGCAGCCCGCGCGCCGACACGAACTCCGCCAGCGATCCCAGCACGCGCGATCCGAGTTCGTTGGCGCGCCCGTGCTGGACCAGCTCCGGCACGCCCACCGCGAATTCGTCGCGCGCCAGCCGCGCCAGGAAATGATGCGGCTCCAGCGCGGCCTGCGCGAGCGCGCCGGCGTCCTGCGCCAGAATGTCGTCGGCACGCACCTCGAAGACTTCGTCGACCTCGCGGAAATCGGCGATATGGATCAGCAGCACCGCGCAGCTGGTTTCCGCCAGGCGCGCATGCGCAATGGTCTGGTCCAGCCAGCGCGCAAATCCCGTGCGATCGGGCAGGTCGGTGCTGACGCTGTATTCCCCCACCGTCGACGGCTCGCGCCCCGCCGCGGTGCGCACGGTCAGCCTGGCCACACGCCCGTTGGCACGACGGATCAGGCGCGACACGCGCGCGGGTGCGCCGACCGCAGGCTCATCGACCACGTCTTCGGCAAGCAGCGCGTCGGCTGGCGCGATCGCCCACTTACGCGATTGCAGCCGATGCATCGCGTACAGCGCGGAGCACAGCAGCGCAAGGCCGCCGGCCAGCCAGGCGGGACCATGCATGCCGGCGGCATCGATGCAGTCGCGCGGCGACATCGACGTGCCGCCGCAGACGCGGCCGAGGCGCGCGCCGGCCATGGCGACAAGCCCGGCGCCAGCCAGCATCGCCGTAGCCATCAGCAGATGCCAGCCCCGCCCGCCTTGACGCAACCACTGCCAGACCGGTGCAAACAAATGGGACGCGGCAACGCCGGCGGCCAGCGACGCGGCGAAAGCCGTGGCCATCTGCAAGCCGTCGTTGGCGGCGGTCAGGGTGCCGGACGCCAGCGCCACCCAGACCGGCATGCCCAGCATGACCTGGGACATCAGAGCTGTCTTCCAGGTCAGCGACCGGACAGTCTTGCGCCCCTGGTCGCCGCCCCGTCTGGCTGTGCGCAGCCCGCCCGCGGCAACAAAGCCGAGCAAGGCCGCAAGCAGCAATAGGCTGAAATTCGTGGCAATCATTGGGGCTGCGCGTAGGAAGACGGCGATAGCGCGCGAATACCGTAATGCGTGGCAGACAAAAGCCCGCATCATGGCATCTTGCGGTCGCCGTGTGAACCTCGTGACTTCGTGACTCTCGTTCCTAACGGGTATCGGGCCCGCGGTCTCAGAAGGCGGCCCAGTTGTCGTCCGATGCGGCAGCAGCCACAGCCGCTTGTTTCGGGGCCGGACGCAGCAACTGCGTATCGCGTACCTTGCGCACGATCGGCGGACGCTTGGCGGTGGGCTGCGCCGTGCGCGCCAGCGCCGGGGCGGCGACTGCGCCCGACGTCGCGGTGTTGGCCGGCGCCGCGGGCAGCGTATGCGCCGGGCGCGTCGGCGTGCCGGCGTGACG
>NZ_VZOW01000042.1 GCF_008801835.1 Cupriavidus pauculus
TTTGCAGAAGATTTTTTATCTGCCGTCAGCGCCCTTTCCTGCCCAGACACCAACCACTGCCGCCCCGCAAACCCTTGCCAACACTGCCTTGGCAGCGCGCTTCGTGTTGCGAGGGGGCGAATATTAGTGGACTACCGCCGTCTGCGCAAGCGCTTTCTTTAAAAAGATCGTTATTGCTTTCCAATGCGCTCGAGTACCAACCGTGGCAACTGTCGCGGTGGGGACAACTTTGCGCAGGGAACTGTCCTAAGCTGCCAACCGGAGGGCGGCAAGAAGTCGACTCCTACTATGAAAAGACGCAGTTGAAGGAGACACCATGAATCAGTCCGTGGCCGCCGATCGCTCGCTAGTGACCGGTGCGACCGATATTCCGCTATCCGACGACACCATTCCCGCGTTATTGGCTCGCGCTGTCGAGGCAAATCCCGAAGGTGACGCTGTAGCCTTCCGCGAACAGGGAATTCGTTGGACATGGCGCCAGTTTGCCGATCAGGTCGACAGACTCGCCACCGGCTTGCTTGCGCACGGGATTGCCCGAGGCGACCGAGTGGGCATCTGGTCGCCAAACCGCGCCGAATGGCTGGTTACACAGTTTGCTACCGCCCGTATCGGCGCCATCCTCGTGAATATCAACCCGGCCTATCGGCAGGCCGAGCTCGAGTATGCGCTGAACAAGGCGTGCGTGAAGATGCTCATCACCGCCGCCAACTTCAAATCGAGTGACTATTTGCGGATGCTTCTTGCATTGGCGCCGGAACTCGCGCAGTGCGCACCTGGCCAGCTCCGCGCAGCGAGGCTGCAGCACCTTCGGTTCGTGGTGCGAATGGGAACTGAGCGCACCGACGGGATGCTCAGCTACAACGATCTCCTGAAAATCGCATCGCCAGCCGACCTCGACGCCATTTCGCGGCAATTGGATGCCCATGACCCGATCAACATTCAGTTCACGAGCGGAACGACGGGAAATCCCAAAGGCGCCACGCTTACGCACCACAACGTTGTCAACAACGGGCGCTTCGTTGCAATGGCAATGAAACTGGGCGCGTCCGACCGACTATGTATTCCCGTTCCGCTTTATCACTGTTTCGGCATGGTGCTTTCCGTACTGGCCTGCGTTTCGGTCGGGGCCTGCATGATTTTCCCGGGCGAAGCATTTGACCCACTGGCCACCATGCGCGCCGTGTCCGAAGAGCGTTGCACGGCGCTTCACGGGGTGCCGACGATGTTTATTGCCCAACTCGACCAT
Source organism: Cupriavidus pauculus (assembly GCF_008801835.1). Taxonomy (GTDB): domain Bacteria; phylum Pseudomonadota; class Gammaproteobacteria; order Burkholderiales; family Burkholderiaceae; genus Cupriavidus; species Cupriavidus pauculus. Next base: position 1,247 of record NZ_VZOW01000042.1, read on the forward strand.
CCCGATTTTGGGAAGTTCGACTTTTCCACATTACGCACCGGAATCATGGCCGGCGCACCATGCCCCATCGAGGTCATGAAGCGAGTGGTCACCGATATGCATATGGCGGAAGTGACGATTGCCTACGGCATGACCGAAACTAGCCCGGTTTCATTTCAAAGCGCCACGGACGATCCACTCGACAAGCGGGTTGCCACCGTGGGACGTGTGCAGCCGCATCTGGAATGCAAGATCGTCGACGCCACAGGTGAGATCGTGACACGCGGGGAAACCGGTGAGCTTTGTACGCGCGGCTATTCGGTGATGCTCGGATATTGGGACGACGACGCCCGCACGCGCGAAGCGATTCGTGACGGATGGATGCATACCGGCGATCTGGCCACCCTCGACAACGAGGGTTATTGCAACATCGTGGGTCGCGTGAAAGACATGCTGATTCGAGGTGGGGAGAACATCTACCCGCGTGAAATCGAGGAATTTCTGTTTCGCCACCCCAAAGTGCAGGCGGTACAGGTGTTTGGCGTGCCCGATGCCAAATACGGCGAAGAGGTGTGCGCGTGGATCGTCCTCAAACCCGGCCAGCATGCTACGGAGGGCGAGATCCGTGATTTCTGCCGCGACCAGATTGCCCATTACAAGGTCCCGCGCTATATACGATTCGTGGAGGAGATGCCGATGACGGTAACCGGCAAGGTCCAAAAGTTTGTGATGCGCGACACCATGATTCACGATCTGGGCTTATCGCCCGCTGAAACGGCCTGACCCGGGGCGGCAAAAAATGACCATTCGAATCGTCAGGCTCGGGGGACCACGCGAAAAAGACGAAGGGTTGCGCCTCGGTACGGTGCGCCGTCCGCCGCGCGGAGTGCCGAAGGCAGAGTTTGCAAGCCGAGATTTTTATGACGTCTGGTATCCGGTCCTGTCCCCTTCGGCCGAGCTGGTCGCCCAAGCGCAGTCCGCGAAAGACGAAAAGGCCTGGCGCGCATTCGAAAAGCATTTTCGCGCCGAGATGGCGCAGCCAGACGCAAGCCGAACGCTTGACCTGCTCGCTGCGTTTTCGCACCAGACAAACTTTTCGCTCGGTTGTTATTGCGAGGACGAAGCCCGCTGCCATCGCTTAATCCTGCGAGCACTACTGGCGGAACGCGGCGCCGATATCGCCTGAGACATGCAGGCTATGATGCGAAGCTTCGCCGCGGACGTTGCGGCGAAGCCTCCTAACAGCCTCTCCTACGTCGATGGCATTGAACTTCGTCTGGCTCGGATTCTTCCTGGTTTCCTTTGTAGCCGCCTGCGTGCGTCTTATTGGCGGCGATACCACGGTATTTCCCGCCATGCTGACGTCTCTTTTCGACAGTTCGCGCACTGCGTTCGAGATCTCGCTTGGACTCGTCGGCGTAATGAGCCTATGGATCGGCATTATGCGCATTGGCGAACGCGCAGGTGTCATCGACCTGTTTGCACGCTGCGTCAATCCACTATTGCGCCACTTCTTCCCCGGGGTACCAGCTGGCCACCCGGCCCAGGGCGCGATGATGATGAACGTTTCCGCCAATATGCTGGGGCTCGATAACGCGGCTACCCCACTCGGTCTGACAGCCATGCGCGAGCTCCAGACACTGAACCGTCAACCCGCTACGGCCACGAATGCGCAGATTATGTTCATCGTGCTGAATACCGCCGGCTTGACGTTGATTCCGACCTCGGTAATTGCCATCCGCCAGGCGATGGCAGTCAAGCAGGGGTTGGTGAATTTCAATGCGGCGGATATTTTCCTGCCAACCTTGCTGGCAACCGGTGCATCGTGCCTGGCCGGCCTGCTCGCGGTAGCGTGGGTGCAGCGGCTCAATCTCTTCAAACTTCCCGTGCTTGCGGCTTTTTCCGTGATGTGTGCGGCGGTGGGCGGCCTGTTTGTCTGGCTGCGGCACGCGCCGCCCGATCAGGTCAGCCAATTGGCCGCCCTGGCAGGAAGCGGATTCATTCTCTCGTTGATTATTTTGTTTCTGGTCTGCGGCGCCATCCGCGGGGTGAATGTTTACGACGCCTTCATAGACGGTGCAAAGGAAGGCTTCGGCGTTGCCGTACAGATCATTCCGTATCTAGTCGCAATTCTCGTGGCCATCGGACTGTTTCGCGCCAGCGGTTGCATGGATGTGGTCCTGCGCGGCCTGACGTCCGCCTTTACCTGGCTGGGTGTGGACACCGCATTCGTTCCAGCCCTGCCGGTGGGGTTGATGAAGATCCTCTCAGGCGCGGGCGCGCGCGGATTAATGGTGGACATCATGGCGACCTATGGCGTCGATTCCTTTCAGGCCCGGCTGGCCGCGATCATCCAGGGATCCACGGAAACCACGTTCTATGTGCTCGCCGTCTATTTCGGCAGCGTTAATGTGCGCAATACACGCCATGCGCTCGCGTGTGCGCTATTCGCGGATGGTGTCGGATTGGTATCGGCGGTGTGGATTGGATACCTGTTCCGGTGACTTGTTGTACGACGACAACATCAATGCGCGCTTTCCAATACATTTATATGCGCGGCACTTGGTGCGTCGCAGCAAGTCGTGTATATTGAAGTCTGTCTCCTCCACCACCTCGGTGGATTCCAACCCGCGCACAACCTGCGCGGGTTTTTTTTACCCAAAATTTGCGGAATCGTCGCAGAGAGCGGCGGTTTTGGTTTCAAACACCTCACGAATAGGGCACCTGCCCCGTTCCGCACCCGGATTCTCCCTTCTGGTGCAACGGGGCACCGGTGAGGCGCAAAACAACGGTTTCGGTCGCCATTGTTGCAATGCAGCAATGGTCAATCTAGAGTGCTATCGGTACTCACCCTGAGACCTCAGGTCTCGCACTCTTCACCATGCGCCGCGCCCCGCGCTCCCTTCGTTATTGCCCCGACTCTGCAGCAACCCGCCGGGGCATCGTCTACGCGCTCTCCTTCTTCGCGCTGGCCGGCACCGCCTGGCTGACCTCCGACGCCGGCTACCTGTGGTCCGCCACGGCATCGATTTGGACATGCCTGGCCGACCGACAAGGCACGGCCGCTTCGCGCATTCGCGCGCTCGGTACGGTGGGTGTCGGCGGTGCGCTTGCCAGCATGCTTGGGGCGAGCCTGTCGGCGTCGCCGCTGACCGCGCTGGCCGTCGTAATCGCCGCGGGACTGGTTGCAGGATTGGCCGAGATCCGGGGACCGGCGGCTGCGCTGTGCGCCAAGCTGCTTTACGTGGTGCTTATCGCGGCATGCCTGCAGCCGACGCTCGGTGCATCGACGCCGGCTCATGTATGGATGGCCGGCGTTGACTTCCTGCGCGGCGGACTGTTTGCGTGTCTGGTGAGTCTTGTGCTGATTCCCTCGCAGCGCGATACGCGGCCGCGTATGGAAATCATCGCCGTCTACAGCGTGCTCCTGCGGTTTGCGCAATGTCTCGCCACGTCGCCCACGCAGGACACCGCGGCCTACAAGCAGGAAATCCGGCTACGCATCGAAACCGCGCGTGCGGCCGTCATCGCCCGCCGCGGCATGTTCGATCCCATCGGCCTGCTCCACTACGCCTATGCGGTGCACGTTGCGGACGCAATCTTTGGCCTGCTGATCGTCGCAGGCGAACTGCGCGACCGTGCCGGCTGCAGCACCGGACACCGCTTGCCGCTGGCCTATACCGCGCGGTGCCTGGCCGACACGCTAGAGCAAGTTCAACAGGCGCTTGCCCCGCATGCGCCGGATTTACCGGCGCTCAGCGCGATGCTGGGCGCGGATCTGCGGCGCCTCGTCGCCCAGCGCGCCAACGCGAGCGCGCCGCCCACCTATCAGTCCGCGCTGGCGGCGCTGGCGAAGCAGCCATCCTTCGATCGCTGGCGCGACACCTTTGTCTGGCCAAGTAGCGGCCTTGCGCGCATGGTGGACCGGCTTGGTCACGCATTGGCCGATGTGGCGGCGCGCGACGCACGGGTGTCGCGCCACGCCATACGCCTGGCGTTGGCTGGCGCGCTCAGCCTCCTGCCGTCGCAACTGCTCCAGGCTGATCATGGCTACTGGGTCGCAGTCACCGTGATCATGGTGCTCAGTCCACGCTTGCAAACCACGCGACAAATCTCGTTCCACCGGTTTGCAGGCTCCCTCGCCGGTGCGCTGCTGGCGTGCGTCATCGGCCTTGCCCACCTCACGCCCACGCTTGCGCTTGGCATCAGCACCTTGTTCCTCGCCGGGGCCTATGCACTGCGGTTGGCAGGCAATGCGGGCGGCTTTGCGTTTTGTTTGACGCCGGCTGTCATCCTGTTCTCGTGGCTGGGGGAGCCCGCGTCCAGCAGCAGCCATGTCGCAGCCTTGCGCGGGCTCGATACGGCAATCGGCTGCCTGATCGCGCTGGCTAGCTACTATGTGCTGGCGCCGCGCGCCGAATTGTCCCGCGCCTTCCGTCATAGTCTCGATGCCCTGGCCGTCAACGCGGTGTATCTGCGCGCCTCGTTCAGTGCGGCACGGGCAATTTCCCCGTCACATGCGCGACTTGAGGCGTTACGCATTTCTGCCGGTCGTGCTTCCACGCAAGCCGAGATGACATTGGCACAATGTGCGGAAGAGCTCGATCCCGGCCTTGCCAGCAGCCACAACGCCTTGCTCATCCTGACCCGGAAGATGGCGTCACTGGCCGGCCTGGTGCGGGCAGCGGTCGAATCGGGCGAACACCCTTCAAGCCCCGGAGCGGCGATCCAGGCGTTGCTCGTCGACCTTGAGGCGCGGCTGGCCGAAGTCGCCGTGCGGCCGGGCAGTACCGGCGTTACCACCGTAGTCGCACCCCTTCGCCTCACGCCGCTCACACCGGACAACGCTCCGCTCGAGCACTTTCTGGCGGAACAAGCCGTCTACGCCGATTCCCATATCGATACGGCGCACCGGACGGTCGCTGCGTTACGCACCCTCGCGGCAAGGCAGGCAGCGGCCAACCGCGGGCGTCTTACCGGCTTGCGCGCCGGCTAGACTCAGGGCAAGCGGCCAGGAGGTCTTGTCGACATACAGCTGCTGCGCCTTGCCGGATGGCGGCGATTGCCTATATTGAAGGGATATTCGCCGTTTCCCCGTTCCGGCAAGACGAGGTGCGCCATGGTCGATATCACCTTTCCCAACAGCAATCCCACCTACTGTGGCGCCAGCCTGACACTGTCGTGTCCGGCCACCGTCAACGGCAATCGGTCCCAGTATTCAGTCACCGCGGAAGCTCTGGAGGCGTATTGCGGGGCACGTTCCGCGCGTGAGGAGGATCTGGTCCACGCGTTCACGAACAATCGCACGCGCATCGAACAGCTCGCTGAAACCATGTTCGAGCTGACCGAAGCGCGCGAGATCGTCCTGCGCGGCGGTCATTTCCGCTTTGCAGGCTGACATCGGCAAGCGAGTCCCGGACAGCCCGAGACCGATCGGCCGGCGCCTGCTTCAGGCGTCGGTTTCCCGGCCGCGCACCAGCAACACCGGCATCGTGGACTGACGAATCACCGCTTCCGCGACGCTGCCCAGCACCAGCCGCCGCACGCCGCGGCGGCCATGCGTGCCGATCACCAGCAGATCGCCGCCCCATTCCTTCGCCGCGGCGTTGATCGAACCGGCGATATCGCCAATCACCGCCGGCTCCGTCACCAGTCTGGTTTCGAACTTCACGTTTGCTGCGCCGAGCACTTGCCCTGCCGCTTCGAGCGATTTCTTGCCACTGTCCACATAGGCGCGCTCGATCTGCGATGGATCATAGAAGCCGGCGTCGAACAGCATCACGCCGTTATCGACCACATAGAGAGCCAGGACGGTGGCGCCGCTGCCGCTGGCCACGCGGATCGCTTCCTGCAGGGCGAGATCCGAAGTGCTGCTGCCATCCACTGCCACCACAATCTTGCTGTAAGTGTTGCTCGCCATTTCCAATGCCCTCCGGTAGAAGATTGAAGCTCGATACTACACATGACGCCGGCCTCACGTCGTGAGCCGATTCTCAAAAATCCTCCGGAGCAGAGCACCATTAAATTGACCGACCGGTCGGTTTATATATATAGTATCCGCACCGCTCCACCCCCAAATGCCATACAGCCTCGACAGGCCGCCCCGTCCAGACAGACGAAAAGCCAAGGAGACGTGATGTACACACAGAGCCTAGACCTGCCAGGCCAGACCCCTGCCGCGTTGGCGTCGGTCGATACCCCGGACAAACGTCAGGCGGCCTTCGATGCGCGCATGGCCGAAGACGCCAAGATCGAGCCGATGGATTGGATGCCTGACGCTTATCGCAAGACGCTGGTCCGCCAGATCTCGCAACACGCCCACTCGGAAATCATTGGCATGCAGCCCGAGGGCAACTGGATCAGCCGTGCCCCTTCGCTCAAGCGCAAGGCGATCCTGCTGGCCAAGGTGCAGGACGAAGGCGGCCATGGTCTGTACCTGTACAGCGCGGCCGAAACGCTCAATGCGTCGCGCGATGACCTCGTCGATGCGCTGCACGCCGGCCGCGCCAAGTATTCGTCGATCTTCAATTATCCGACCCTGACATGGGCCGACGTGGGCGTCATCGGCTGGCTTGTCGACGGCGCGGCGATCATGAACCAGATCCCGCTGTGCCGGTGTTCGTATGGGCCCTATGCGCGCGCGATGATCCGCATCTGCAAGGAAGAGTCGTTTCATCAGCGCCAGGGCTTCGACGCGTTGCTGGCGATGATGCGCGGCACGCAGGCCCAGCGCGACATGGTGCAGGACGCCGTGAATCGCTGGTGGTTTCCGGTGCTGATGATGTTCGGTCCGCCCGATGCGGCGTCGACCAACAGCGCGCAGACCATGGCCTGGGGAATCAAGCGCATTTCGAACGACGACCTGCGTCAAAAATTCGTCGACGCCACGGTGGAACAGGCTAAGGTGCTGGGCGTGACGCTGCCCGATCCAGGCCTGGTCTGGAATGCCGAGCGCGGGCACTACGACTACAGCCCGCTCGACTGGGACGAGTTCTGGCGCGTGATCAATGGCGACGGTCCGTGCAATCGGGAACGCCTGGCCACGCGCGTAAAGGCGCACGAGGACGGCGCCTGGGTGCGCGACGCCGCGCTGGCGCACGCCCGCAAGCGCGCGCGGCGCGACGCATCGGCCAAGGCCGCATAAGCCGCAGGAGAACCACCATGACACAACAAAAGGAATGGCCGCTGTGGGAAGTCTTTGTCCGCAGCAAGCAGGGCCTGGAACACAAGCACTGCGGCAGCCTGCATGCGGCGGACGCGCAGCAGGCGCTCCATATGGCGCGCGACGTGTACACGCGCCGGCAGGAAGGCGTGTCGATCTGGGTGGTGCCGTCGTCGGCCATTACCGCCAGCGCGCCGGCCGAGAAGTCCGAGCTGTTCGATCCCGCAGCCGACAAGATCTACCGGCATCCCACGTTCTACCAGCTTCCAGACGAAGTCAATCACATGTAAGGCCGCGCACCATGACGCAACCGATCGATGCCCGCGACGACGCACTTCACGACGCGATCGCCAGCCTGCCGCTGGCCCGCACCGCGCCGCTGCAATACGTGCTGCGGCTGGCGGACAACGCGCTGGTCCTCGGACAACGCAATGCCGAATGGTGCGGACACGGCCCGGCGCTCGAGGAAGATATCGCCATGGCCAATATCAGCCTCGACCTGATCGGCCAGGCGCGCCTGCTCTACGGCCACGCGGGCGTGCTCGAAGGCCGCCTGACGGGCCGCGAGCGTCACGAAGACGACTACGCGTACTTTCGCAACGAGCGCGATTTCCGTAACTGGACGCTGCAGGAACTGCCGCATCACGGCGCCCTGGCCGGCACCGCACGGGCGGACCGTGACTATGCGGTGACGATCATGCGCAATTTCCTGTACAGCGCGTTGATGGCCGAGTTGTGGCCCGCGCTCGAACACAGCAGCGATCCGCAACTGGCGGCCATCGCGGCCAAGTCGGCAAAGGAAATGCGCTACCACCTTCGCCATGCGGCCGACTGGGCGGTGCGCCTGGGCGACGGCACCGACGAATCGCACGACCGCATGCAACGCGCGCTCGATCATCTGCTTCCCTACATGAACGAATGCTTCGCCGCCGACGACGTGGAACTCGAGGCCGCCGCGCAGGGCGTTTGCGTGCCGACGGCCGATCTGCGCGACGCCTGGGAAGCAACGCTCGACGCCACGCTCGAAGACGCCACGCTGCAGCGGCCGGCGCCAAGCGCCTTTGTCTCGACGGGCAAGCACGGATTGCATTCCGAGCACATGAGCTATCTGCTGGCCGAAATGCAAAGCCTCGCGCGGGCTCATCCTGGCGCCCAATGGTGACCGCCATGAATCGCGCACCGGCCTGCACCCCGGCATCGGCTGTGGGAGCGTCGCCAGCTTCGCCGTTTGCGCCGACCTTTGCGCCCACTGCGCCCACTGCCGCACCTACTTCTGCGCAGACTGGCCCACGATCGCATCCGGCCGCCACGGCGACGCCGCAGGACCGGATTGCGCGCGCTTGGCAGGTACTGGAGGCCGTGCCGGATCCCGAAATCCCCGTCGTGTCGATCCGCGATCTTGGCATCTTGCGCGACCTGTCGATTGCCGCCGATGGCGTCACCATCGAAGCCATCATCACCCCGACCTATTCCGGATGTCCCGCGATGTCGCAGATCGAGGAAGACGTTGGCGCGGCGCTCGCCGCGGCGGCGCTTGCGCCATATCGCGTGCGCACCGTGCTGGCGCCCGCCTGGACCACCGACTGGATTACCGAAGCCGGCCGCGCCCGGCTGCGCGCCTACGGCATCGCACCGCCACAGCAGTGCGCCGCCCCCAACGCCCATGCCGATCGCGGGCGTCCGCTGCGCTTTGTGCCGCGCGCGGCCGTCGCAGCCGAATCGGTCGCATGCCCGCGTTGCGGCAGCGTTCACACCCAGGAGCTGTCGCGTTTTGCGTCCACCGCTTGCAAGGCGCTCTATCGCTGCCTCGACTGCCGCGAGCCGTTTGATTACTTCAAACCCTATTGAGCCTGACGGACCATGACCCCACAGTTCCATCCGCTGCGCGTGGCGCACATTCGTCCGGAAACTTCCGATACGGTATCGATCGCGTTCGACGTGCCGGACGACCTGCGCGACGCCTACCGTTTCACGCAGGGCCAGTTCCTCACGTTGAAGGCCCCGGTCGACGGCAAGGACGTCCGCCGGTCCTATTCAATCTGCTGCGGCGTGCAGGACTACGACCAGCGCGGCGAGCTGCGCGTGGCGGTCAAGCTGGTCGACGACGGCGTGTTCTCGACGTGGATCCACGACCATGTGTCGGTGGGCCAGACGCTCGATGTGATGACGCCGGACGGCCGCTTCCATGTGCCGCTGGACCCGGACGCGGCGCGCCAATACGTGGCGTTTGCCGCCGGCAGCGGCATCACGCCGGTGCTGTCGCTGATCCGCACCACGCTGGCCGTCGAGCCGAACAGCCGTTTCACGCTGGTCTACGGTAACCGCAGCGTCGACACCATCATCTTTTCCGAAGCGCTGGAAGATCTGAAGAACCAGTATCTGTCGCGCTTCACGCTTTATCACGTGCTGTCGCGGCAGCCGCAGGAAGTGGATCTGCTGCACGGCCGGCTGGACCGGGAGCGCGTCGCCGCCTTCCTGCAAACCCTGCTGCCGGTGGACGATATCGACGCCGCGTTCGTCTGCGGCCCGGCTTCGATGATCGATGAGGTGGAAGGCGCGCTGAAAGACGCCGGCGTCGACCCGCACAAGATTCACGCCGAGCGCTTCGGCGTGCCGACCGGCCAGCCGCGGCCCGCCGCGCCCGTGCACACGGACCTGGCCGGCACCGCGGAACTGGTGGTGGTGCTGGACGGCAAGCAGCACAAGATGCGCCTGCCGCTGGCCGACGCCAACGTGCTGGACACCGCGCTGGCCGCGGGGCTCGACCTGCCTTACGCCTGCAAGGGCGGGGTCTGCTGCACCTGCCGCGCCAAGGTCCTGGAAGGCAAGGTCGAAATGGAGAAGAACTACACGCTGGAGCCGTGGGAAATGGAGAAGGGCTTCGTGCTGACCTGTCAGGCGCGCGCGTTGACGCCGCGCGTGGTGGTCAGCTACGACGAACGATAGTCCGTGGGGCACGGCCTTGCGGCAGTCCGGCAAGGGTGTCAAGCCGCATCGCACCGCTATGGCGGGAACCCCACATGTCGGACAGGCGCCGATGTCCGATGAACCGCATGCCGTGATTACAATGGCGGAACACGCTTCATGCGTCGCATCGCCCTGCCAAGCGACCGCCTGCCGGCGGTGCTGGCGGCCGCGACCGACGGTCCGGGACCCGTCGCACCCTATACAATCACGGTCATGCAATATATCCATGTCGTCAACGGCGATGTCGCGGGCAACACGCTGCGCCAGGCGCTGGCCCAAGCGGCCCGGCCCGATCCGGTGGTGGTCCTGCGCGACGACCTTGCCGTCGGTCCGATCGCCGATATCGACAGCACCGGCCTGATTCGCTCCGGATTCTGGCAGCGGGTGGCGCCGCATTCGGACATCGACTTCGCGGCCGAAATGCGCCAGGCGCTGGACCAGTTCCAGCAACTGCGCCGCGACGATATGGAAGTGGCGATCTGGCACGGTCAGAGTGCGTCGGATCAACTGATGCTGCGTCGTGTCGTGTTCCATCTCTACCAGACGCCCCAACGCATCAACGAAGTGGCGATGGACCTGCGCGAGCTGGAAACGCCGGCGCATGGCAGCCTCACCGCCATCGGCATGTATCCGGCCTCCCGCCTGGCGCGACGCTTTTCGACGATCGCGCCGGTGTCGGTGCTGCGGCTGGGCAGGCTCGGGTACGAGTGGCAACAGAACGTGAAGGAAAATGCCGACGTGCGCCTGTGGAAGGGCAACACGCTGGTGCCGGCCGCCTACCACAACGTGGACGATGTCATCCTCGAACGTGCGCCCGCGGACTGGACGCCGGCGGCGCAAGTGGTGGGCAGCGTGATGGGGGCCGTGGAAGGCCTTCTGACCAGCGACTGGTTCGTTTTCTGGCGCTGCCGCGAGTTGGTCAGCACTGGCCAGTTGGTGCTGCGCGGCAATCCGGAGAGCCTCGAATCCTGCGAAATCCGTCGCAATCATCTCTCCGCCAGCGCGGGGTGATACCCCAGCAGTTTCAACAGGCGGACCGATCCGACCCTTATGGCCAGAACCAAAGCGCCCGACTTCGAGGCGCAACGCGAACAGATCCTTGACCTGGCGGCCGCTGCATTCGCCGCCACGAGCTATCCGAGCACCTCGATGTCCGACCTCGCCGCAGCTTGCGGCACGTCGAAGGCGCGGCTCTATCACTACTACGAAAGCAAGGAAGCGATTCTCTTCGATCTGCTGGACCGCTATACGCGGCAGCTGATGCAGATCGTCCTCGACGTGGAGTCGGCGGGCGAGCGGCAGGGCCGCAGCCATCGCGATACCTTCGGGCACCTGCTTCGCGCTTTTCTGGCCGAATACGAAACCTCGCAGACGCGCCATATCGCGCTGATCAACGACGTGAAGTTCCTGGCCGACGAGCAGCGCGATCAGATTCTGATGCGCGAGCGCGATGTGGTGGCCGCGTTCTCGCGCCTGCTGCGCCTGGCATACCCGGATCGCGTCACACACGACAATCAGACCGCGTTGACCATGACCGTCTTCGGCATGATCAACTGGACGTTCACCTGGCTAAAGCCGGGCGGCAAGCTGTCCTACGCGCAGTTTGCCGACATGGTGGTCGATCTCCTCGAACATGGCCTGGCGCCCGGCAAGCCCGGCGCCGCACGCTAGGACCACTCCGCCTCTTCGCGCTTCTGGCGCTGTTCCCGGTCCTGCCGGAACATCTCCTCGAGCTCGTCGCGCGCCTGCTTGGCCAGCGAGACCAACTTCTTCTGGTCCTTGTAGAACGGGTAGAAGCGGTCGATCCCCTGGATGTTGTGGCGGCGAAAGCGCAGCGCCACGCTGCGCGCCTCGACACGGTCGAAGCCGAGCCCTTCCAGCACGCGGCGGCCCAGCATCAGCGAGCCTTCGAACATCTCGCGTTCGTAGTTCTCGATACCCCGGTCCTTGAGCTGGTAGACATGGGACACATGCCGCGCGCGCGTGTAGATCTTCAGGTCCGGCCAGCGGTGGCGCACCTTGTCGATCAGCGCGAGGTTGTCGTCCATGTCCTCGATCGACACGATCAGAATCTTCGCCTCGCCAGCGCCCGCGGCTTCGAGCAGGTCGATGCGCGTGGCGTCGCCATAGAAAATCTTGAAGCCGTACTGGCGCAGGAATTCGATCTGATCCGGATCATGGTCGAGCACCGTCACGCCGATGCCCTGTGCATAGAGCAAGCGCCCGATGATCTGGCCGAAACGGCCGAATCCGGCAATGATCACAGGGTTGTGTTGGTTGGTAATCTCATCGTCGGGACGCTGCGACATCGCGTTCAGGCGCGTCGCCAGCAGGCGGTCGAACAGCAGCAGCAACAGCGGCGTGGCCACCATCGACAGCGCCACGATCAGCACCAGCAGCGCCTCCGTTTCCGGTGGCAGCAGCCCCACGGTCCGGGCTTCGGAGAACACCACGAATGCAAACTCGCCGCCTTGCGAGATCAGCAGCCCGAACAGCAGCCATTGTCCGCGCGCGACGCCAAAGCGCCGCGCCAGCAGCGTCAGCACCAATGTCTTGATCAGCACGAAGGCTGCCACCAGGCCAAGCACCTTGCCCGGCGCCTGCGCCAGAATGCCAAAGTCGATCGACATCCCCACGGCCATGAAGAACAGTCCGAGCAGCAGGCCCTTGAAGGGCTCGATATCTGCCTCCAGCGCGTGGCGGTATTCGGAATCGGCCAGCAGCACACCGGCCACGAACGTGCCGAGGGCCATCGACAAACCCACCGCGTCCATCATCAGCGCGATGCCCACAACCAAAAGCAGCGCAAACGCCGTGAACATCTCGCGCATGCCCGTGCGGGCGATGATGCGCAGCGCGGGCCGCACCAGATAACGACCCCCGACCACCACGGCGCCGATCACGGCCACCGCCTTGCCGGCGGTCTGCCAGTTCTCGGGGCCATGCGCGGCCGCGCCCACCGCATCGGCCCCGAGCAGCGGCAGCAGCGCGATCATCGGGATCGCCGCAATATCCTGGAACAGCAGGATGCCGAAGCTGGCCGCGCCAGCGCCCGTGTTCATCAGATTGCGCTCGGCCAGCGTGGCAAAGGCGATTGCCGTCGAGGAAAGCGCCAACCCGAGACCGGCCACCAGCGCGATCTGCCACGGCGCGCCAAACAGCGCGGCGGCGATGCCGATGGCCAGTGCACAAGCCACCATCTGCGCGGACCCGTATCCGAAGATCGACTTGCGCAGCGCCTTGAGCTTGCGCGGCTCGAGTTCGAGGCCGATCACGAACATCATGAGCACCACGCCGAACTCGGAAAAATGGAGAATCGATTCGACGTTGGTGACCAGTCGCAGCGCAAACGGACCGATCGCCGCGCCGGCAATCAGGTAACCAAGCACAGCGCCCAGCTGGAAGCGTCGCGCCACCGGAACGGCCACCACCGCCGCCACCAGAAACACCAGTAACGCGATCAGGAAATCATGCTGATTCACGACGCATCCTCCTCGGCCGCCTCGGTCGCTGGCCATTCCTGCGTCTCGGGGGGCAACGGCGGCGGCGTCAGGTGCCGCGCCACATGCTCGATGTGCCGCGCCACGGCGTCGGTGTCGGCGTTATCGGCATCGTGCAGGACCACTGGCGGCAGCCACGTCATGCCGCACAGCAGCGCGGTCTGTTCGAGCGGCAGCAGGAAGTCTTCGATCGGGTGGCCGTGCGCGCCATCGGGACCGTAGGCGTCCGCATGGCCGCCAGCGCTGGCCACCGCCAGCATCGACTTGCCCCTCAGCGCCGTGCCGCCCGGCCCGTATGCCCAGCCGCTTTCCAGCACGTCGTCCAGCCAGAGCTTCATCAGCGCCGGCACGCTGTACCAGCGCACCGGGAACTGCAGCACAACGGTTTCAGCGGTGGACAGCAGGCGCTGCTCGGCGACGACGTCGATGTCGTAATCGACGTAGAGCCGGTAAAGCTCGCGCACCTCGACGTGCGGCAAGGCGGCCAGCGCCTCGGCAAGCGGATGATTGACGCGCGAGCGTCGCGGCGTGGGGTGCGCATAGATCACAACAATCGGTGGCTCGTTCATGTAGGAAGCTAATGGGTGAGTCAGAAAGGAGACCACCAAAACCGTGCGGCGTTGCAGCAAATCCACAGCCGGGGTGACTGTGATGTGTGCATCATTCCACTAAACTATTGAATCGATTGAGTTTTTTCCGGCACGTCGATGCCGGGAGCCGGTTTGTCCACGGCAATACTTACGCCAGACTGACAATTCCACTACAATACTTTTCGCGTTGCAGCAACCTAGTGTTTGCCCGCACGCTGTCCGGATCCGGCATTTTGCATCACAACGATGACGGGCCGATCATCACGACAGTGCTATTTTTATATTGATCCCAAAGAAGGAAACCAAGTGAACCCGCTCGAACTGAGCAAGGCCGTCGGCGCCGTTACCGACGAAGATCTGCGCCGAGCCGCCGAGGCAAGCCAGGCTGTCCAACGCCACACCATTCTGGTGCGGGAGCTGGCAGCCCACCATCGCTCGCGGCTGCTGAAGCATTTTCTCGCCCTCGGCGAGGAGGATCGCCTGCTCCGTTTTGGCCAGTCCGTGGGCGATCACGTGATCGAAGCGTACGTGGAAAGCATCGATTTCGACCACGACAGCGTCTTCGGCGTGTACGACGAACACCTGGAGCTGGCCGGCGTCGGCCACTTCGCCAACCTGCGCGACAACGCCCAGGGCCGCGTGGCGGAGTTCGGCGTGTCGGTTTCCAAGAGCGCGCGCGGCCGCGGCGTCGGCAGCGCCCTGTTCCAGCGCGCCGCCATGCACGGCCGCAACAGCAACGTCCGCACCTTGTACATGCACTGCCTCTCGCGCAATGCCGCGATGATGCACATCGCCAAGAAGGCCGGCATGAAGGTCCAGTACGCGTATGGCGAGGCCGATGCGTACCTTGAACTGCCGCCCGCAGACACCGTTAGCCGCCTGACCGAAGCCATCGACGAGCAGGTTGCGGATCTGGATTACCTGATGCGCCGCAATCTGCGCGATGCGCGACGCTTCGGCCTACGCTTCTGGCGCTCGCTGGTGCCGCAAAAGGGCACGGCCTGACCAACGCTGGCAGTTCCAACGAAAACGGCGCACCGCATAGGTGCGCCGTTTTGCTTTCCGGCTCCCGTTGGCTCCCGTCAGCCGCCGTCGCCTGCTGCCTGCCCGTCAGGCGCCGTTGCCGACCGGCAGTGCCGTGGTGTCCTTGATCGATTCCAGCGCGAAGCTCGACCGCACGTCGATGACCGACGGATGCGCCAGCAACTGCTCCTGCATGAATCGCGCGAAGTGCTCCATGTCTTCGACATAGACCTTGAGCAGCAAGTCCATTTCGCCGGTCATGGCGTGGCACGCCGCCACCTCGGGCCACGTCTGAATCGCCGCACGGAACAAGTCCAACGGCGCCTTGCCCTTGGGCGTGCCGCCCTGCTTTTCCAGCCGCACATTGATATAGGCCAGCAGGCCAAGCCCGATCTTGTAGGGTTCCAGCAGCGCCGCGTACTGGCGAATCACGCCGATTTCCTCGAGCCGACGAATCCGGCGCAGGCAAGGGCTTGGCGACAGGTTCACGCGCTCCGCAACTTCCAGGTTGGTCAACCGCCCGTTGGTCTGCAGGACCTCGAGAATTTTTCGGTCGATCTTGTCCAGCTCCACCTTGCTCACGTTTTTGTTGCTCCGCAATAAGTTTGTCAGCAATTTTTTTGCGCAAATTTATCAAGTCGTGCACAACTCCGCAATTTATTTCATCTTGAGACGGGTGTGGCGACGGAATGCAGCGGACGCATGCATCACGTTGCACAGGCAAGGATGGTGCCAGCCCCAATAAAAAACGCGGCCCGAAAGCCGCGTTCTGTTTGCGAGTGGATCCCCGCGCCGCCGTAGTGACTGCGGCTGAGTTGGCGATCAGTGGCCGACTCAGTTGCCGCTCGGCGAGGGCACGGCGGGCGTCGATGCGCCGTCCGGACCGCGACGATGCATGCGGTCACCGCGCTCCTTGTGCATCTTCTCCATGCCGGCCTGGATCTCGGCCATGGTCACCTTTCCGTCGCGGTTGGCGTCCAGCTTGTCGAAGCGATCGGCCATGCGCGGGAACGCCGCCTTGAACTCGTCGCGCGTCAGCGCACCGTCGTTGTTCTTGTCCGCTGCCTTGAACTTGGCCTCGAATTCGGCCTTCATCTCGGTGCGGCGTTGCTCCCACATCGTCTTGCGGTAGGCCGCCATTTCCGACTTGTCGAGCTTGCCATCGTGATTGCTGTCGATCTTGTTGAACAGCGCGTCGAATTCCGCCTTCGAGACCGAGCCGTCGTTGTCGGTGTCGACCGACTTCAGCCAGCCCATGCCATGTTCGCCCCGTTCACCCGGACCGCCCATATGATGGTGCGGCCCCGGCATGCCGGCTTGCGGTGCCGGCGTGGGCGCTGGCGCCGCGGTCTGGGCGAAGGCGCCGCCCACCATCAGGAAAGCGGCCGAAGCTGCGATAAAGCTCTTGAAGATCTGCGACTTGTGATTGCGTTGCATGTCTGTGCTCCTTTTCATCACGTTGGGCATGTACGGATTAGAACGCAGGCAACCGCTCAAAGTTGGCACTTTTAATACGATGTTACGGGGCTCACAGATTCGACTTGGGGCGTAAACATGCGCAAGACAGTCAAATATTGCGCAACGGTTTGCAACACACGTTTCGTCGATTGGATCATTGTTTCGGCGGAAGATTCTCGCCAATCGGACGCGGCTGCCCCTGCTGCGCGGGCTGGAATTGCTGCTGCGGCTGGCCATTCGGCGCCGGAAAGCCCGGCGGCTCGTCATGCTGCGCCGTGTCGGGATTGCTGGCGACCGGCGGCGGCGCGGCTTGCACCGGCGCCGGCATGGGCGTCGACAAAGGCGCGGCCGCGCCCGCAGGCGGCGTGGCCGGCAACGCGCCAGGGCGCGCCAGCGAGACAGCGTTCTGCAACGGCAGCGCGATTTCCTGACGCACGCCGTTTCGTTCGATCACGATATTGCGGCCGTGGATTTCCTTGAGCCGGATTTGCGGCGACAGCGACGCGCCCGCGCGCACTGCCTTCGGCGGCCCGCCGTCGAGCGAGAGGATGGCCGCGGCCGGGCCGACGCCGTCCAGATCCGCCACCACGCCGATCAACTGCACGTCGCGTACGCCGGCCTGCGCGCTGCCGCCGAACAACGTGGCAACTGCCCCGGTTTCGACCGCATCGGTCTGGGCCACGCGCGCGGATTTCGGCACGGGGATCGTGCGCATGGCGCTGAACACCAGAAACCAATGGGTGACCAGCGCGCACAGCGCCACAAACAACGCGAGGCTGGCCACGCGCGGCAGCCAGGCGGCGGAAAGATCGAAGCGAAAAGCGGGCCGAATCAGGGTGGGCACGGACGGGTACGCCAGGCGGCTTGAACAAGGATCGCCTAGCGTACCAGACGCATGCGTCGATTGTCTGTCAGTCACGCCACCCCGCGGCGATACCGATCAGAGCAGATCGTCGAGCAGGTCGGGACCGAACACTTCGCGGTGGATATGACTGACCGGAATGCCGGCGGAAATCAGCGCCCGGCGCTGCGCCTGCATGAAGCCGATCGGGCCGCACAGGTAGAACTGCGCGTCGTTGAACCCGGCGGTCCGCTCGGCCTTCAGCAAGGCGTCGATCGGCATCTCGCCAGCGTGGTCGAAATCGCGGCCGGCCACGTCGTCGGCCTGGGGCGTCTGGTAGCTGATATGCGTATGAAGGTTGGGCATCCGCTCGCGCGCCCAGGCAACGTCGCGGCGATGCGCGTGATGGCAGCCATGGCGCGCGGCGTGGGCGAACAGCACCGGGCGATGCGGATTTTCACGCGCCAGTGTACGCAGCACCGACACCATCGGCGTCACGCCAATGCCTGCCGACATCAGCACGATAGGGCGCCGATCATCGAGACTGGGCGCGAATTCCCCCCACGGCGTGCTGACTTTGAGCGTGGCGCCCACATGGGCGTTGTCGTGCAGCCAGTTCGACACCGCGCCGGCCGGCGTCTGCGCATTGCCGGCCTCGCGCTTGACCGATATGCGCCACGTCGGCAGGCCGCGCTCCTGCGACAGCGAGTACTGGCGCAACTGGCGATGGCCGTCGGCAAAGATTGCCTCGACGCTGATGTACTGCCCCGGCTTGAAGTCCCGCAGCGGCGATCCGTCGTCGGCCGCTAGCGTCAGCGCCACTACTTGTTCGCTCTCCTGTTCGCGATTGACCACCCGCACGCGCAGCAACTGGCCGGCGGCCACGCCATGGCGCTCGTAAAGCCGCGCCTCGGCGGCAATCAGGTCGCCGGCCAGCAGCCAGTACGCTTCATCCCAGGCGGCTAGCAGCGGCGGCGTGGCGGCTTGGCCCAGCACCGCGGCGATCGCTTCGAGCAGGTATTTGCCGACGATCGGATAGTGCGCCGGCGTCAGTCCCACGGCCACGTGCTTGTGGACGATGCGCTCGATCACCGGGGCCAGCGCATCGGCGCGGTCGATATTGGCGGCGTAAGCGAACACGGCCGAAGCGAGCGATTGCTGCTGCGATCCATTGGCCTGGTTGCCCATATTGAACAGTTGCTTCAGTTCCGGGCGCGCGGCGAACATTTCCCGGTAGAAATGCGTCGTGATGGCAAGACCGTGCTCGCGCAGCACGGGTACGCTGGCATCGATGTAGGGGCGGGAAGCAGCGGACAACATGAATGAAACTCCTGTTTTAATGCATATTAAATGCATGTTTTAGGGCATGAAAAAGCCGGCACGGCCTTTGGGCGAAGCAGTGTGCTTCGCACCTCAAGCCGCTCGCCGGCTCAGGAAATCGCGATGCAGACGGATGATCGACTCGGCCGTGCGGCTGCCTGCTACATCGGCCAGGGTAATCCCATCGAGTGCGCGATAAAACGCCTCTTCCGCGTCATCGAGTGCGCGCTTCAGGCGGCAATTGCCGTTCAGCGCGCACGGCGGATCGGCGCAATCGATGATGGATTTGTGCCCTTCCAACTCGCGCAGAATGGTGCCGATCGACAATTGCGCCGCACCGGGACCGAGCTGCAGTCCGCCATTGCGGCCACGCGTGGCCGTAATCCAGCCAAGCCTCGACAGACGCGCCGCCACTTTCACAAGATGGTTGTGCGAGATGTCGAATTGCTGGCCGACCTCGGCAATCGTGATCGGCCGGCTGCCGTCGCCTCGCGATACGTACATCAGAAGGCGCAGCGCGTAGTCGGAAAATCGTGTCAGTTGCATCGTGAGTCGGATGATAGATAAGGTGCATTTCTAATGCAATATTTTTGTTGCATCGCACATATCAGTCGCCAGTCAGAATCGACCAAGAGTGCTGCACACGAAACAGTCACGCCGCGAGAGTTATACTTTCCGGCCATACCCAGACTCCAGGCACAAACACGATGCGCAGACTCGCCAAGCAGCCCGAAACCCTTCGCCGCCGCACTCGCGGCTTCACGCTGATCGAAATCATGGTGGTGATCGTGATTCTTGGCGTGCTGGCTGCGCTGGTGGTGCCCAAGATCATGAGCCGGCCCGACGAAGCGCGCATTGTCGCGGCGCGTCAGGACATCTCGTCGGTGATGCAGGCGCTCAAGCTCTATCGCCTGGACAACGGCCGCTATCCCACCACGGAGCAGGGCCTGGCCGCGCTGGTCAACAAGCCCACCACCGAGCCGATCCCCAACAACTGGAAGGGCGGCGGTTACCTGGAAAAACTGCCCAAGGATCCGTGGGGCAATCCTTACCAATATCTGAACCCGGGCGTACGCGGCGAAATCGACGTGTTCAGCTTCGGCGCGGACGGCCAGGCCGGTGGCAGCGGCAACGATGCCGATATCGGCAACTGGGAATAAGGCGACCTGATCCCATGAATCCGGCGACGTTGCGCGGCATGGCCGCCCTGCCAGCGCGTCGCCGGCGCGCCGGTTTCACGCTGCTGGAACTGCTGGTGGTCATGGTGATCGCCGGCATCGTGATCTCACTGGTGGCGGTCAACGCCACGCCCAATGACCGCGGTCGCGTGCTCGACGACGGCCAGCGCATTGCCCGCCTGTTCGAACTTGCCCAGGAAGATGCGCAACTTGGCGCCCGCCCGCTGGCATGGGAGGGCGACGCCAGCGGCTGGCGCTTCCTGGAATCGACGCCGCAGGGCTGGTTACCGATCCGCACCGACGTGTTTGCGCCCGGCCAATGGCGGCTGCCGCTCGACGGCGCCGCAATCGTGCAGGGCGGACGCCAGCTCGGCACCGGCCCCGTGCGACTGATCTTTGGACGCGAGCTGATCGATGAGCCGCAGCGGCTGGTGCTCACGCGCGGCGACATTCGCGTCGATATCGTCGGCGACGGCAGCGGCCGCTACGTGGCGACGGTGACGCCATAATGCGCACTGTCCGCCGCCGCCGCGAGATCGGCTTCACGCTGATCGAGGTACTGGTCGCCCTGACGATCCTCGCCGTGGCGCTGACCGCCGCCATGCGCGCGATGGGATCGATGACCGAATCGAGCGCATCGCTGCAGCAACGCATGCTGGCCGAATTCAGCGCCGAGAACCATCTGGCCACGCTGCGCCTGTCGAAGACATGGCCCGAATCGGGCTCGCGCGGCTACGACTGCCCGCAGGGCGGCGTGCCGCTGTGGTGCGAGGAATCGGTTTCCGGCACGCCCAATCCGACATTCCGCCGCGTGGAAATTGCGGTCTACCCGTCGGCCACGAACAAATCCGTGCGCCTGGCCTGGCTGGTCACCCTGGTACCCAATGAAACGCGCAACGCCCTCTAAGCGCCACACGCGCACCGGCTTCACGCTGCTGGAAATGCTCGTAGCCATCACGCTGCTGGCGGTCATGGCCGTGATCGGCTGGCGCGCGCTCGACTCGCTGACGCGCACGCGCGAGCGGCTGACTGACCACGATGCACGGCTCGATGCGCTAAAAGTGCTGTACGGCCAGTTCCAGTCCGATTGCGAACATCTGGCGCTGCCGGGCCAATTGCAGGCCAGTCCCGTGGAATTCGCCGCGAACCAGTTGCTGATGGTGCGCGATCGCCGCAACGAGGGCCAGCCGCCCGCCTGGCAGGTGGTCGCCTATCGCCTGGACGGCAACACCCTGGTCCGTCTGGCCAGCCGGCCCGCCATGACGCGCAACGACGTGCAGAATGCGCTCGTCGCGCTGCGCCAGAGCGGCAACCCGAGCGGCCAGAGCGTGCAGGTGCGTCCGTTGCTAAACGATGCCGAGCGCCTTGCCGCGCGCGCGTGGGTGGAGCCTGCCGGCTGGCTGATCGATTCGGGCCGCGTGCGCGTGGCCCTCGCGCAAGGCGGCGCCATGATCAACGCGATCGAATCCGCCGGCGCCAGCGACGCGCAGGCCAGCAACAACATCAGCTCATCAGCGGCCATCCGCGCCGTGGAGCTGAACGTGCTGGCCCGTATGGGCGACGGCGACGCGCCGCGCCAGTTCCAGAAAATCTGCATGACGGGGATGTGATGCATCGCCACGCCCGCCCCGCTCTCTCGCGTTTGCCCTCCCCGGCTTCTCGTGTGCTGGCTGCCCGCCTGTCGCGGCGGCAGCGCGGCGCCGCCGTGGTCACGGCGCTGCTGATCGTGGCGCTGGCCGTCGTGGTGGTATCGGGCATGCTGTGGCGTCAGCAGGTGCAGATCCGCTCGATCGAAAACCAGCGGCTGGTGGCGCAGGCGGCGTGGATCGAACGTGCCGCCGTGGACTGGTCACGCCTGATCCTGCGCGATGACCAGCGGCGCTCGCGCGTCGATTACCTTGGCGAGCCGTGGTCGGTGCCGGTGGCCGAAACACGTCTGTCCGATTTTCTGGGCGCAGGCGTCAGTACCGATCAATCCGGCGAGACCTCGTTCGTTTCCGGCCGCATCCTCGATGCCCAGGCGCGCTTCAACCTGACCAACCTTTATGCCTGGCAGGCCGACGGCGCCGGCCGTGCAGCCAGTATCGACGTGCAGTGGCAGACGGCGTACAGGCGTCTGCTTCAAACGCTGGGCCTCGATGCCGGACTGGCCGAACCGACCGCGCAGTATTTCCTGCGCGCCGCCCGGGGCGTGCCGACCAACGGCCAGCCCGCGCCGCGTCCGCCCGACAGCGCCGACGACCTGCTGGCGATCCCGGGCTACACGCCCGCCATGGTCGCGGTGCTGGAACCATTCGTCACGGTGCTACCCGAGCGCACGGCGGTCAACGCCAACACGGCCGACGCCGAAGTGCTGTCCGCCGTGATCGACAAGCTGCCGGTCGATCGCGCGCGCGAACTGGTGCGCCAGCGCGACCGCTCGTATTTCAACAACGTCGGCGATCTCACTTCGCAGCTGCAGAGCATTGCGCCCCAGGCGTCGGTAACGCCCAATTCGCTCGATGTGCTGACCCACTATTTCCTGATCTATGGATTGGTCCGGCACGACCGCGCGCGACGCCTCAAGGTGTCGCTGGTGAAGCGCGCCGATGTGCTCGGCAGTGGCAACACCACGCGGATCCTCTGGACGCGCGATACCGACGCAATGCCGGAACAACGCTGAAAAATCGCGGCACCGCAAGCCGTTGCCGACTGGATCGCGTGTCGGACAAACGCTCTCACAGAATCGGATGTGACGCCTATTGACGCATGTAAGTCACACAGGCAAGGTATGCTGCTGTGCCAGCCCGGCAGGCTGCGGGCTGGTTTCACTGCGCCCTCCGCCAGCAGGCCGCTCCGGGAGAACCGGCTGGCGATGCCAAGCCCGCCACGCGCGTTCGACGCGACATTCTTGATGAAAACAGGGAAATCTTGAGTACCACGCTCTACGTCCGCCTGCCGCACCGGCCGCATGACCAGCCGCAACCGTGGCAATTTGGCGAGATGCCCTTTGCGCTGGTACGCGCGTCCGTCGGGGAAAAGAACCGCCGTGCAGGCCTGCCGCACGCGCCCGAGCTGTTGCGCGAAGGCCACGCACTGCCCGCGGCAATGCCCGCGGCGGATCGTCTTGTGCTGATCGTCGCAGCCAGCGACGTGCTGCTGACGGCCGCCATGGTGCCGCCGCTGCCGCCCGCCCGCCTGCGCCTGGCGCTGCCGAATCTCGTGGAAGACATGCTGGCCACGGACGCGGCACCGTGCCACATCGCGCTCGGCCCGGCGCTCGATAGCGCGGCCC
The DNA here is from genome assembly GCF_008801835.1 of Cupriavidus pauculus. GTDB lineage: Bacteria > Pseudomonadota > Gammaproteobacteria > Burkholderiales > Burkholderiaceae > Cupriavidus > Cupriavidus pauculus. The sequence continues at coordinate 24,539 of NZ_VZOW01000042.1, forward strand.
TGCCACGCGGGCCGCGCCGCCGCCTGCTGATGGTCACCGATCGCGCCTGGCTGCGCGCGGCGCTCGACCAATTCGCCGAACACAAACACCGTCGCCGCAACGTCGTTCCCGCGCAGTTGTGCCTGCCGCTGGTGGATGCCACCGCGGCGCCTGCGCCGGCCCCGCTTACGCCCGCGCACCTGACGCCCGCCGCCGAGCCTGCGCTGGCCGATGCTGCCGATGCTGCCGACGTGCCTGCCGCTGCCGCCGACATGGCTGCCGCGCCAGCGCCGTCGATTGCGGTCGCCCCGGCCACAGCCGACGAGCAGGCCCAGCCCGCGACGCTGATGGTGGAACTGGCCGCTTCGGCGCTGGCGCAATCGGCATCGCTGCTAGACGCCGTCGCGCCGCCGCCCGCCTCCGCCGAATCGGCCCGGCTCTGGCAACTGACCGTGCGCACCGGCCCTTACGATGGCTACGGCCTGCTGCTCAACGATCAGGCGCTGGCGGCGTGGCAGGTGCTGGCGCCGGCCGGGCAGTGGCACGGCGACAAGGCCGCGTTGCGCCATGCGCCGATCGAGGCCTTGCGTACGCAACGCCCGGTGCCCTCTGCCTCGCGCATCTCCGACGACTGGCGCGTATGGCTGGCGGGCGCCGAAGCCTGCCTGCGCGAACCGCAGATCGACCTGGCCCAGTTCGAGTTTGCCCAGGGCCGCATGGATCGCTGGAACGTGCTCGCCTGGCGCGCGCCCGCGGCACTGGCCGTGGCGATCGTGCTGGTGCAGATCATCGGCATGAACGTGCAATGGCTGATGCTGCGCCAGGAATCGAAGCGCCTGGAACAGGCCCAGATCGATGTGCTGCACGCCGCGTTTCCCAATGTGCCGCCCGTGGCCGAGCCGGCGCTGCTGATGCGCCGCCAGATGGAACAGCTGCGCACCGCCAGCGGACGCAGCACGCCCAGCGACTTCCTGCCGCTGGCCGATACGTTCGCTCGCGCCGCGCGCGACCTTGCGCCGGACGCGCTGCAGCAGCTCGACTACCGCGCCGGCACGCTGTACGTCACCCTCAAATCCGGCACCAACACCAATGCGCTGCGCGATAGCGTGCGACAGGCTGGTCTGCAGATGGACGAAGACAAGAACCCACCCGACGCGGCGGTACGCGCCGGCGGCGCCGCCACACCACCGGGATCGCGCTGGACGGTCAAGGCGGAATCGCGCGCCGACGGCAAGGCGCAAGGCAGGGCCGGCGCATGAAACCCGTCATCCGTTCCGCTTCCGCCAGCCCGCTTTCGGCGCGCCTGAGCCGCCTGCGTCCGCGCATTCCCGAGCCATGGCGCGAGCGCTTCAGCGCATTCTGGAGCGCGCGCAATCCGCGCGAGCAGGCCATTCTGGGCGGCGGCACGCTGATTCTGGTACTCGTATTCGGCTATCTGGTGCTGTGGGAGCCGGCCGCCAGCGGCCGCGATCGCCTGATGCGCAACCTGCCCGCGCAACGCGCGGACCTGGCCGAAATGGAAACGCTGGCGCAAGAGGCGCGCGGGCTGCAGGCCCGTCCGGCGCCCTCGCTGCGTGGTGAAGCGCTGACGCAGGCGCTGCAGGACAGCCTTGGCCAGCACGGCCTGAAGGCAACCCGGCTGGCCGCCACCGGCGACAACGCCATCCAGGTCCAGCTCGACAAGGCGGCGTTCGGCGCCGTCGCGGGCTGGCTGCAGGATGTGCGCGCCCAGCAGCGGCTGAAGGTCACGGACGCACGCATCAGCTACGTCGGCGCCACCGCGCTGGTCAATGTGACGGCGACGCTGCAAGGTCCCGGCGCCGGCGGCCGCAACTGATGGCGCGCCTCGAAGCACTGCGCCTGCCCCGCCGCCGCGCGCGTACGCCGCGCGGCTGGCAGCGGCTGCGCTGGGCGTTGCTGGGCATCGTCACGGTCATCGTGACGATTGTCGCGTCGCTGCCTGCCGCCTGGATGGCCGATCGCGTCGCCGCCGAAACGCAGCGCCGCGTCCTCCTGGCGGATGCGGCCGGCACGATGTGGCAAGGCAGCGCCACGCTGGCACTGTCGGCGGGCGCGGGCAGCCAGACGGCCACTGTCCTGCCCGGCCGACTGTCCTGGAACGTGGCGTTCTGGCCGTTGCTTGGCGGAACGCTGCGCGTGGTGCTGGAACAGGACGCCACCATGGCCGCGCCCGTCACCGTGTCGGTGTCGCCCGCCGGCTGGACCGTGCAGCCCGGCAGCATGCGTCTGCCGGCATCGCTGCTGGAAGGCGTCGGCGCGCCGTTCAACACGCTGCGCCCGGACGGCACGATGCGCATCGACTGGACCGCGCTGCAAGGCCGTTTCGCCGGCAATCAGAAGTACGGACATCTGAGCGTGCAGCTCGACCAGATGTCCGCCGCGGTCAGCCGCCTGCGCCCGCTGGGCAGCTATCGCGCGGACGTCGACCTCACCGGCGCCGGCGGCAAACTGCAGTTGAAAACCACGGCTGGGCCGCTGTACCTGGAGGGCAGCGGCACCCTGGGCCGACAGGCGCGCTTTGAAGGCACGGCGCATGCCGCGCCCGATGCCGCCACCCAGCTGGCAGGCCTGCTGAGCCTGCTGGGACGAACAGAAAACAACGTTACGAGGCTGCGCTTCTGAAACGCGAAGCCGCACGCTTGGAACCGATGATGAAAACGCAAGCACACCACCACTTCTACCGTACCGCCTGCGCCCGCGCCACGGCGCTGTTGTGCAGCCTGTCGCTGCTGGCGCCCGCCACCCTGTGGGCGCAGCCGCAACAGCAGGCGCCGCAGCCCAACGACATCACGCCGCGCAATCGCGACCAGGTGGTGCTGAACTTCGTCAATGCCGACCTCGAATCGGTGGTCAAGGCGGTGGGACAGGCCACGGGCAAGAACTTCGTGATCGATCCGCGCGTGAAGGGCACCGTCAACCTCGTGACCGAGCAGCCGGTGTCGCGCGCGCAGGCGCTGGAAACGCTCGGGTCCGTGCTGCGCATGCAGGGCTACGCGATGGTCGAATCCAACGGCTTCACCAAGGTGGTGCCCGAGGCCGACGCCAAGCTGCAGGGATCGCCGACCGTGATCGGCGCGGGAAGCAGCCGCGGCGATCAGGTCGTGACGCAGGTGTTCCGCCTGAACTATGAATCGGCCAACAACCTGGTGCCGGTGCTGCGCCCGATGATCGCGCCGAACAACACCATCACGGCATACCCGGCCAACAACACGCTGGTGATCACTGACTATGCCGACAACCTGCGCAGGCTGGCCCGCATCATCGCTGCCGTCGACGCGCCGGCTTCGGGCGAGGTGGAACTGATTCCGCTGAAGAACGCCGTGGCCAGCGACGCCGCCGTGGTGCTGCAAAAGCTGCTCGACCCGTCCGCGGCGGGCGGGGCCGGCGGTGGCGCGCCTGGCGACGCCACGCTGCGCACCACCGTGGTGGCCGAGCCGCGCAGCAACTCGCTGATGGTTCGCGCCTCAAGCCGCGCGCGTGTGCAGCAGGCGCGCCAGTTGATCGAGAAGATCGACCAGCCGTTTGCACGGCCCGGCAATATCTGGGTAGTGCCGCTGAAGAATGCCGATGCCGTCAAGCTGGCGGCCACGTTGCGCGCCATCGTCGCCGCCGACGCCTCGTTTGCCAGCACCACCCAGCCCGGCGGACAACCAGGTGTCGCCGCGGGCACCGCGGCGCAGAACACCACGCTGCCGCAGAGCGGGCAGTACACCGGCGGCAGCAGCGCCGGCTACAACCGCGGCGGCTCAAGCTCGGGCGGCTTTGGCGGCACGAGCGGCTCCAACGCGTTTTCGGCGTCGTTTGCCGTGAACCAGCAGCCCACCACCGGCGGCACTATCCAGGCCGATCCGTCCACCAATTCGCTGATCATCACCGCCAGCGAGCCGGTGTACCGCAACCTGCGCGGCGTGATCGACGATCTCGATGCGCGCCGCGCGCAGGTGTATATCGAGTCGATGATCGTCGAGGTCACGGCATCGCAGGCCGAGCAGCTCGGCATCCAGTGGCAGGGCATCGTCAACCAGGCGGGCAACACGCTCGGCGTGATCGGCACCAACTTCGGCACGGGCGGCCAGAACATCCTGAACCTGACGCTGGCGGGCCTGCTGTACCGGAACAACAACACGGCTGGCATCGCCGCCGCGCAGCAACTGGTGCCGGACCTGGGCGGCCTCAATATCGGCGTGGTCAACAAGTCGGCCGGACTGGGCGCGCTGCTCAGCGCGCTGGGCTCCAACGACAGCGTGAACCTGCTGTCGACGCCGAACCTGATCACGCTGGAAAACGAGGAAGCGAAGATCCTGATCGGCCAGAACATCCCGATCACGACCGGTTCGTACGCGCAGACCGGCAACACGTCGACCGTCTCGCCGTTCCAGACCTTCGACCGCAAGGACGTCGGCATCACGCTGCGCGTGCGCCCGCAGATCACCGAAGGCGGCCTGGTGAAGATGCAGATCTACCAGGAATCGTCGTCGGTGGTGGCCAACACGGCCAACCTGATCCAGGGGCCGACCACCAACGTGCGATCGATCGAAACCAACGTGCTGGTCGACGACGGCCAGATCATCGTGCTCGGCGGGCTGATCGAAGACAGCTATGGCGACGGCGTGCAGAAGGTGCCGCTGCTGGGCGACATTCCCTACCTCGGATCCCTGTTCCGTTACGAGAACAAGAATCGCAAGAAGACCAATCTGCTGGTGTTCCTGCGTCCGTACGTGATGCGTACGGCGAGCGCGACCGACCGCCTCACGCAGGACCGTTACGAATTCATCCGCGGCCAGCAGCAGGGCTTCGTGTCGCCTAACATGATCGTGCGGGACAAGGACACGCCGGTGCTGCCGCCGGCCGATTCGCCGGGCGCGCCGTTTGTCGATCCGCGCTACAACGGGCCGGTGCAATCGCCGCTGCCGCTCGATCCAACGCCGCCGGCCACGCCTGCCCCAGCGCCGCAAGGCGCGCCGCGATCGACCGCACCCCGGCCGCTGTCGCTCGATGACCAGTCGTTTGGCAAGCGCCAGGCGCCGCAGAGCTGACGCGCAGGACACACGCATCGCCATGGCAACCGAAACTCTCGCCCATCCCGCCCCCGGGGCCGACGCCCCGCTCGAGCCGCCGTCACCGATGGCGGCTCGGCTGGTGTCCTATTCGTTCTCGCGCGAAGCGCCCCTGCTGATCGCCCACCAGCGCCCCGACGGTCTCGAGGTGTGGGTGAGCCGCAAGACCTCGCCAGCGGCGCTGGCCGAAGTGGCGCGCGTGCACGGCGCGCTGCACCTGCGCGTGCTGGAATCGGCGGCGCTGGAGGCGGCCATGTCCGATGCTTACAACCGCCAGGACGGCTCGGCCGCGCAGGTGGTGGGCGAAGTCGAGGGCGAAGTCGACCTGTCGCGGCTGATGCAGGACATTCCCGCCGTGGAAGACTTGCTCGAATCCGAGGACGACGCGCCGATCATCCGCATGATCAACGCGCTGCTCACGCAGGCCGCGCGCGAGCAGGCATCGGACATCCACATCGAACCGTTCGAATCCGCATCGGTGGTGCGCTTCCGCGTGGATGGCACGCTGCGCGATGTGGTGCGTCCGAAGAAGGCGCTGCACGGCGCGTTGATTTCGCGGATCAAGATCATGGCGCAGCTCGACATCGCCGAAAAGCGTCTGCCGCAGGACGGCCGCATCACGCTGCGCGTGGGCGGGCGTCCCGTCGATGTGCGGGTGTCGACGCTGCCGACCGGCCATGGCGAGCGCGCCGTGCTGCGGCTGCTCGACAAGGAAGCGGGCCGGCTCGATCTGGCCAAGCTGGGCATGGCGCCCGGCACGCTGGCCGGCTTCGACCACCTGATCCGGCAGCCGCACGGCATCGTGCTGGTGACCGGCCCGACCGGTTCGGGCAAGACCACCACGCTCTACGCGGCGCTGTCGCGGCTCGATTCGCACACCACCAACATCATGACCGTGGAAGATCCGATCGAGTACGACCTCGACGGCATCGGCCAGACGCAGGTGAATCCGCGCATCGACATGACGTTCGGCAAGGCGCTGCGCGCCATCCTGCGGCAAGACCCGGACGTGGTGATGATCGGCGAAATCCGCGATCTCGAAACCGCGCAGATCGCGGTGCAGGCGTCGCTGACCGGTCACCTGGTGCTGGCCACGCTGCACACCAACGATTCGGCGTCGGCCGTGACGCGGCTCGTCGATATGGGGATCGAGCCGTTCCTGCTGTCGTCGTCGCTGCTCGGCGTGCTGGCGCAGCGGCTGGTACGCCGCCTGTGCCCGCATTGCAAACGCGAGGAAGTGATCGAGGTGACCGCCGCCGAAGCCGAAGTGCTGCACGCGCAGGGCAAGCCGCTGCAGCGCGTCTGGCACGCGGTGGGCTGCGACAAATGCGGCCATTCGGGCTATCAGGGGCGCATGGGCGTGTACGAACTGCTGACCGTCGACAGCGACATCCAGACGATGATCCACCGCCAGCAGCCGGAATCCGAGATCAAGCAGGTGGCGCTGTCCAAGGGCATGCACACGATGCGCGCCGACGCACAGCGCTGGATCGACAGCGGCGCCACGGCGCTTGAAGAAGTCCTGCGCGTCACGCGCGAGTAAGAAGCAAGGAACCTGACGCAGCATGCCCGCCTATCGCTACGAAGCCGCCGACGCCGCAGGCCGCGTCGACCGCGGCGTGATCGAAGCCGACAGTCCGAAGCAGGCGCGCTCGCAATTGCGCGCACGGGGTCTGACGCCCATCACGGTCGATCCGCTGGCTGGCGCGGGACTGGCCCAGCGCAGCGGCAGAAGCATGTTCGTGCGCCGGCTGTCCACGCAGGAACAGGCGCTGTTCACGCGCCAGCTGGCCAGCCTGATCGTCTCGGGACTGCCGCTGGACGAAGCATTGGGCGCGCTGGCCGACCAGGCCGAACGCCAGTACGTGCATGAACTGCTGGCCGGTATTCGCGCCGAGGTGATGGGCGGCAGTTCGCTATCGGTGGCGCTGGCCCAGCATCCGAAGGACTTTCCCGATATCTATCGCGCGCTGGTCTCGGCCGGCGAACATTCCGGCCATCTGGGCGTGGTGCTGGAGCGTCTGGCCACGTATATCGAAACGCGCAACGCGCTGACGTCCAAGATCCGCCTCGCCTTCACTTATCCGGCCATCGTGACCGTGGTTGCGTTTGCGATCGTGATCTTCCTGCTGTCGTATGTGGTGCCGCAGGTGGTCAGCGTGTTCGCCAACACCAAGCAGAAGCTGCCGACACTGACCATCGTGATGCTGTGGCTGTCGGATTTCGTGCGCAACTGGTGGTGGGCCGGGCTGATCCTGATCGGCATAATCGTCGCGATCCTGCGCAGCCTGCTCAAGCAGCCCGACATCCGGCTCTCGTGGCATCGCTGGCTGCTGACCGCGCCGCTGGTGGGCAAGCTGATCCGCGGCTACAACACCGCGCGCTTTGCCAGCACGCTGGCGATTCTCGTATCGGCCGGCGTGCCGATCCTGCGCAGCCTGCAGGCGGCCGGCGAAACGCTGACCAACGTCGCGCTCAAGACCAATGTCGACGATGCCACCACGCGCGTGCGCGAAGGCGCCTCGCTGGCGCGCGCGCTGGCCGCGCAGAACCAGTTTCCACCGGTGCTGGTGCACCTGATCCGCTCCGGCGAAGCGACGGGCAACCTGCCCGTCATGCTGGAACGCGCAGCCACCGGCGAAGGCCAGGAACTGGAACGCCGCACGCTGTTCCTGACCAGCCTGCTGGAGCCGCTGCTGATCCTGACGATGGGTGTAGTGGTGCTGATGATCGTGCTGGCCGTGCTGATGCCGATCATCGAGATCAACCAGCTGGTGCGCTAGCGCAATCGCGCGCCAACGCACCCGGCCCGCAAGCCGGCCGCGCGCGGCTCAGGCGCTCGCCTTCTTGGCCGGCGCACGCTTGCGCGGCGCGGCCTTCTTGGCGGCGGGCTTTTTCCTGGCGGCCGGTTTCGCGGCGGGCGCGGCATCGGCTTCGGCGGACGCTTCGGTCACGGGTTCGGCAACCGCCTCTGCGGTCGGCTCAGCAACCGGATTCGCCGTCGCGCGGGCGGCGGCCGGCGCGGTGTCCTGCGTCACTTGCGCAGACAGCACCGTCGAGCCCGGCGCAGCAAATACCGACTGATCGATCGGCCACGGCGTTTCGCTGAGCTTCACGTCGGGACGCCGCGTGCGTCGGCCCCGGTTCTTCGGCGCGTCGTCCGCGTCCATGTCCACGGTTTCGGAGATCAGCGTCGAAGCCGTGCCGGCCGATTCATCTTCCAGCGCGGCCGACAACGCCGGCGCGGGTTCGTCGATAGCATCGAGGTCAACCACCGGCGCGGGGGTCTCCACCGGCGGCACCGCTTGCGCGACCGTATGCGCGGGCTGCGGCGCAGGCGACGGCCTTGCCGGCGCGGGGCGCTGCGACGACTGTTGCGACGATTGCGGCGCCGGCTGTTGCTGCGGTTGCTGCGGCTGGCCGCCCTCGCTCCGGCGCTTCTTCAGCCGCACCCAGATGGTCTTGTTGTTGCCGCCGTTGCGCGTTTCGACTTCGAACAGGTTGGTCGCCGCCACCAGCTCGGAAAGCTTGCCGTAGCCGTAATTGCGCGAATCGAATTCGGGCGCCTGCTTGGCGATGTAGTTGCCGATGCCGCCGAGCGTGGACCAGCCGTCTTCGTCGGACACCGCCTGCGAGGCGCTTTGCAGCAGCCGCACCAGGCGCGAATCCTGCCGCAATTCCTGCGAGCTGCGGCGTCGCGCCGGCGCGGCACCCGTTTCCGCATCGGTGTCGCCGTCGCCTTCACCGTCGCCTTCTGCGGCGCGCAGCACATCGGAATAGATGAACTTGTCGCATGCGGTGACGAAAGGCTTGGGCGTCTTGCGCTCGCCGAAACCGTAGACGGTCAGGCCTTGCTCGCGGATGCGCGAGGCGAGGCGCGTGAAGTCGCTGTCGCTGGATACGATGCAGAAGCCGTCGAAGCGGCCGGTGTAGAGCAGATCCATCGCGTCGATGATCATCGCGCTGTCGGTCGCGTTCTTGCCGACGGTGTAGCGGAACTGCTGGATCGGCTGGATCGAATGCGCCAGCAGGCGGTCCTTCCAGCCCGACAGGTTCGGGCGCGTCCAGTCGCCGTAGATGCGCTTGACGGCGGCGACGCCGTATTTCGCCACTTCGGCCAGCAGGCCTTCGACGATGGCCGGAGCGGCGTTGTCGGCGTCGATCAGCACGGCCAGGGTTGCGCCCTGGCGAGGGGAATTGGTCATGGTCGGATCAGGTTGGATGGATGCCGGTTGCACCATCTCGATGCCCCGGGGGTGTGCTGCGTGGGACGCCGCGAACCGGTCGCGTGCGCCATTTGGATGCACCGCAGTGTACACGCGCCGCGCCACTGTATACGGGAAATCACGGGGGTATCTGGCGCGTTTTATGCTGCATCGCACGGTACCGCGGTCTGCACGCCGGTGCTACCATGCCGCGCAGAGACACAGTCCTCCAGCGCCTCCACAAGAGGTTGCCGGAACGACTGCCCAAAACAGATGTGTCGGTGATCCCGACAGCATGCCCCTAGAGGAGCCCCCATGAACGCCCCCCTGACCCCACCGGTCAGCGACGCCATCCGCCGCGCGCTCGAAAACGTTTCCCTGGAAGACAAATACACGCTGGAGCGTGGCCGCATCTACATCAGCGGCACGCAGGCGCTGGTACGGCTGCCGATGCTGCAGCAGGAACGCGACCGCGCCGCGGGACTGAATACCGCCGGTTTCATTTCCGGCTATCGCGGCTCGCCGCTCGGCGCGCTGGACCAGTCGCTCTGGAAGGCCAAGAAGCATCTTGCCGCGCACAACGTCGTGTTCCAGGCCGGGCTGAACGAAGATCTCGCCGCCACGGCGGTGTGGGGCTCGCAGCAGGTGAACATGTATCCGGATGCGAAGTTCGATGGCGTGTTCGGCATGTGGTACGGCAAGGGCCCGGGCGTCGATCGCACCGGCGATGTGTTCAAGCACGCCAATTCGGCAGGATCGAGCCAGCACGGCGGCGTGCTGGTGCTGGCCGGCGACGACCACTCGGCCAAATCCTCGACGCTGGCGCACCAGTCCGAACACATCTTTAAGGCATGCGGGCTGCCGGTGCTGTATCCATCCAACGTGCAGGAATATCTCGACTACGGTCTGCACGGCTGGGCCATGAGCCGCTACTCGGGCCTTTGGGTGGCGATGAAGTGCGTGACCGATGTAGTGGAATCGTCCGCATCGGTGGAACTCGATCCGCACCGCGTGCGCATCGTGATCCCCGACGATTTCGCATTGCCGCCGGGCGGCCTCAACATTCGCTCGCCCGATCCGCCGCTGGAACAGGAAGCGCGGCTGCTCGACTACAAGTGGTACGCGGGCCTGGCCTACGTGCGCGCCAATGGCATCGACCGCATCGAGATCGATTCGCCGCACGCGCGCTTCGGCATCATGACCGCCGGCAAGGCGTATCTCGACACGCGCCAGGCGCTGTCCGACCTTGGCCTGGACGACCAGACCTGCGCGCAGCTTGGCATCCGCCTGTACAAGGTGGGCTGCGTGTGGCCGCTGGAAGCGCACGGCGCGCGCGCCTTTGCCGAAGGGCTGCAGGAAATCCTCGTGGTCGAGGAAAAGCGCCAGATCATGGAGTACGCGCTCAAGGAAGAGCTGTATAACTGGCGCGACGACGTCCGTCCCAAGGTCTACGGCAAGTTCGACGAGCGCGACAACGCGGGCGGCGAATGGTCGATCCCGCAGAACAACTGGCTGCTGCCCGCACACTACGAACTGTCGCCGGCGCTGATCGCCCGCGCCATCGCCACGCGGCTGGAAAAATTCGACCTGCCTGCCGATGCGCGCGCGCGCATCGCGGCGCGCCTGACCATTATCGACGCCAAGGAAAAGGCGCTGGCTACGCCGCGCGTGACGGCCGAGCGCAAGCCGTGGTTCTGCTCCGGCTGCCCGCACAACACATCGACCAACGTGCCCGAAGGATCGCGCGCGCTGGCCGGCATCGGCTGCCACTACATGACGGTCTGGATGGACCGCAACACCAGCACCTTCAGCCAGATGGGCGGCGAAGGCGTGGCGTGGATCGGCCAGGCGCCGTTTGCGGGCGACAAGCACGTGTTCGCCAATCTGGGCGACGGCACCTATTTCCATTCCGGCCTGCTGGCGATCCGCGCGTCGATCGCCGCCGGCGTGAACATCACCTACAAGATCCTCTACAACGATGCGGTGGCGATGACCGGCGGGCAGCCGGTCGACGGCCAGCTGTCGGTGCAGGACATCGCGTATCAGGTGGCCGCCGAGGGCGCGAAGAAGATCGTCATCGTCACCGACCAGCCCGAGAAGTACAACAGCGCGATCAAGTTGCCCGAGGGGCTGACCGTACATCCGCGCGAACAGCTTGACGACATCCAGCGCGAGCTGCGCGAAGTGCCGGGCTGCACGATCCTGATCTACGACCAGACTTGCGCCACGGAAAAGCGTCGGCGCCGCAAGCGCGGCACGTTCCCCGATCCGGCACGCCGCGCGTTTATCAACGACGCGGTCTGCGAAGGCTGCGGCGATTGCTCGGTCAAGTCGAACTGCCTGTCGGTGGAACCGCTGGAAACCGAACTGGGCACCAAACGCCAGATCAACCAGTCGTCGTGCAACAAGGATTTCTCCTGCCTGAACGGTTTCTGCCCGAGCTTTGTGACGGCCGAAGGCGCGCAGGTGCGCAAGCCGCAGGCGCTGGGCATCGCCATGAATGGCCTGCCTGCCCTGCCCGATCCCGCGTTGCCAGCCATCCGCCGCGCCTACGGCATCCTGGTCACCGGCGTGGGCGGCACCGGCGTAGTGACGATCGGCGGACTGCTCGGCATGGCCGCGCACCTTGAAAACAAGGGCGTCACCGTGCTCGATATGGCCGGCCTGGCGCAGAAAGGCGGCGCCGTGCTGTCGCACGTGCAGATTGCGGAGAAGCCCGATGACCTTCACGCCACGCGCATCGCCATCGGCGAAGCCGATCTGGTGATTGGTTGCGACGCCATTGTGTCGGCCACCGACGAGGTGATTTCCAAGACCCAGCCGGGCCGCACCCGCGCCGTGGTCAACACCGCGCAGACGCCGACGGCCGCGTTCATCAAGGACCCGAAATGGCAGTTCCCGGGTCTTTCGGCCGAAACGGACATCCGCAACGCGGTGGGCGATGCGTGCGATTTCATCAACGCCAGCGCGCTGGCGGTGGCGCTGCTCGGCGACACGATCTACACCAATCCGCTGGTGCTCGGCTATGCGTGGCAGAAGGGCTGGATCCCGCTGTCGCTGCAGGCGCTGGAGCGCGCGATCGAACTCAATGGCGTGGCCGTCGACAAGAACCGCGCCGCGTTCGAGTGGGGCCGGCACATGGCGCACGATCCCGAGCATGTGCTGTCGCTGACCGGCAAGCTGAAGACGCAGATGCAGGGCGCCGAGGTGGTCAAGCTGCCGACATCGAGCGGCGCGCTGCTGGAAAAGCTGATCGCCAATCGTGCGGAATTGCTGACGCAGTACCAGAACGCCGCCTACGCCGAACAGTATCGCCAGGCCGTCAATCGCGTGCGCACCGCCGAAAGCGCGCTGGTGGGCGCGGGCAAGCCGCTGCCGCTGACCGAAGCCGCCGCGCGCAACCTGGCCAAGTTGATGGCGTACAAGGACGAATACGAAGTGGCGCGTCTGTACACCGATCCGGTTTTTCTCGACAAGCTGCGCGCCCAATTCGAAGGCGAACCGGGACGCGACTACCAGCTCAATTTCTGGCTCGCGCCGCCCGCCACGGCAAAGCGCGACAGCAAGGGCCATCTGGTCAAGCGCCGTTTCGGTCCGTCGACGATGACGCTGTTCCGCTTGCTTGCCAGGCTAAAGGGATTGCGCGGCGGCCCGCTCGATGTCTTCGGCAGGACCGAGGAACGGCGCACCGAACGCGCGCTGATCGGCGAATATCGCGCGCTGCTCGACGAATTGTCGGCGGGCCTCACCGCCGCCAACCACGAGACGGCGATTGCGCTGGCCAATGTGCCTGACGACATCCGCGGCTTCGGTCACGTCAAGGAAAACAATCTCAAGGCGGCGCGCGGCAGGTGGTCGAAACTGCTGGAGCAGTTCCGGCATCCGCATAGTGGGCAGCAGGCCGCCTGACCAGCCGAGGCATTGCGATCGCCGGGCCGGGCGCTTCAGCATCGGCCCCCGCATGGCTACACTGTGGACCTCTCAACCCCCAAGGTAGCCATGCTATTGCGCCCCTATCGCCCCGCTGACGAAACCGCCGTTGTGGATTTGTGGCAAGCCTGCGGCCTGACACGTCCGTGGAACGATCCGCACAAGGACATCGCCCGCAAGCTGACCACGCAGCCCGAGCTGTTCCAGGTTGGCGAGATCGACGGCCGGCTGATGGCGACGGCGATGATCGGCTACGACGGGCACCGCGGCTGGGTCTATTACCTGGCCGTCGATCCGCAGTACCAGGGGCGCGGCTACGGGCGTATGCTGATGGCCCGCGCCGAGGCGTTGCTGATCGAACGCGGCTGCCCGAAGATCAACCTGTTGGTACGCGACACTAACGACGCCGTGCTGGCTTTCTACGACAGACTCGGCTACGGCCGCGACGCGGCGGTCAGTCTGGGCAAGCGGCTGATCCCGGACCAGTAGCAGCCGGCGGCAAGACACTCAACCCGACAAGAGACGCCATGACGACCTATCACGGAAGCTGTCACTGCGGCCGCATCGCCTTCGAGGCCGACGGCGAGATCACGCAGGTGCTGCAATGCAATTGCACGATCTGCCGCCGGCGCGGCCACCTGCTCTGGTTTGTGCCCAAAGCCCAGTTCCGGCTCAAGACGCCCGATGAAAACGCGTCCACCTATCGCTTCCACACCATGAAAATCGCGCACCGCTTCTGCCCGGTCTGTGGCTGCGGTCCCTATGCCGAGGCCAGCGACCCCCAAGGCAATCCGACCGCGGCGGTCAACGTGCGCTGCGTCGACGACATCGACCTCGCAAGCCTGAAGGTGATCGAGTACGACGGCCTGCACAGGTAACCCAATCACCGCGCCCATCATGTTCGCCATTCGCGGAATCGATCATCTCGTGCTGCGCACCGCCGACGTCGGCAGGATGGTGCGCTTTTATGTCGATGTGCTCGGCTGCGTGGTCGAAAAGGAACAGCCCGCCTTTGGGCTGACCCAACTGCGCGCGGGCAGCGCGCTGATCGACCTCGTGTCGCTCGACGGCCCGCTTGGGCGTGCGGGCGGCGCAGGCCCGGGCGCCGAAGGCCGAAATCTCGACCATTTTTGCCTTCGCATCGATCCGTTCGATATCCACTCGCTACGATCGCATTTTGATATTCATCGTATCGATATCGGGCACGTGGAGCAACGTTACGGCGCCGAAGGCCAAGGCCCATCGGTCTATCTGAAGGACCCCGACGGCAACACCGTGGAATTGAAGGGGCCGCCAAACACCCCCTGAAGTACGCATTTCCGCAGGCGGGGCGAGGCCGATACAATTTGTGCTTCCTCGACCAAGCCTCGCTGCCGGCGCCCCCCTTCGCGCCGGGCGCGCCATGACCGCCTCCGCCGCCCCCCACTGTCCGCCCTCCGCCGCATTGCCGCCCCGTCACATTGTCTGGACACTCGGCGTGACCGAAGTGATCAGCTGGGGCACGCTGTATTTCACATTCACCGTTTTTATCGACCCGATGCAGCAGTCGCTCGGCTTCGGCAAGCCGTTCCTGGCGGGCGGTTTTTCGCTGGGGCTGCTGGTGTGGGCGATGTGCTCGTTCGCGGTGGGTCGGCTGCTCGATCGCGTGCCGGCGTACAAGGTGATGAGCAGCGGGTCCGTGCTGGCGGCGATCGGACTGGTGTTGTGGGCGTGGTGCCCATCGCCGGCAATGTTCCTGCTGATGTGGATACCGCTGGGGCTGGCCATGGCGTCCACGCTCTACGAGCCCGCTTTCGTCGTGCTGCGCCAGGCCTATGGCGACAGCTATCAGAAGCCGATCGTGCAGGTGACGCTGCTGGCGGGCTTTGCCAGTACCATCTTCATCCCGTTGGGCCAATGGCTCGCGCTTCATCTGGGATGGCGCGAGACGCTGCTGATATTTGCCGCGCTGAACCTGTTTGTCTGCGCGCCGCTGCATGCGCGCCTGCGCTACGCGGTGCATCCCACGTACCTGCAGGCCAGCGCGCATGCCAGTGCGTCGCCTGCCGGCGCGGCGTCGTCGGGCATCGCGCGCAGCACGCTGCGCCAGCCGGTGTTCTGGGCCGTGGTGATCGCGTTCACCGCGACGGCCGTGATCGCGTCGCTGCTCGGTGCGCATCTGACTCCGATGCTGACCGAGAAAGGCATGCCGGTGGCGCAGCAGCTGGTAGTGGCCGCGCTGATCGGTCCGGCGCAGGTGGCCGGGCGGCTGGCGATGGCGCGCCTGCCTATCAGTCATCCCGTGCGGCTGTCGCTGCCCGTGTATATCGTCATGAGCATCGGCCTGCTGTGCCTGACCCTGGGCCACGGCTACTGGCTGATGGTTGCGGCCATTTGCTACGGTTGCGCCAACGGCGTGAACACGATGCTGCGCGCGATGGCGATGCCGGAACTGATTTCGCGTCATCACTATGCAACGCTCAATGGGTTAATGATGACGCCGGTGCTGCTGATGCAGGCCGCCGCGCCGTGGTTCGGCGCGCTGCTGTGGCGCGCCGCCGGCGGTTATTGGCTGATGCTGTGGGTCATGGTGGCGCTGGCCGTGGGCGCGCTTGGCGCATTCGCTTTCGCGCTGCATCGCCGCGGACTGCTGCGGCACTCGCCGGTGCCCGCCTGATCGGCGCCACGAAGTCCGTCCCTGAATCGTTGTCTGGCTGTACTTGATGTCTGAATATTCGATCGAAACCGATTCCTCTACCGTTCTTGCTGCGCCGTCGCCGACGGCGGTTTCGCGCGCCACGCGCGGCACCATGGCGCTGTTCTTCGCCAATGGCGCAACCTTCGCCACCTGGGGCGTGCACATTCCCACCATCAAGGCGCGCTTCGAGCTGTCCGACGCCATGTTGTCGCTGGCGATGCTGGCCGTGGCCGGGGGCGCCATCGTCGCCATGGGCCCGGTGGGCCGATGGGTGGCCAGGCTGGGCAGCGCGCGGGCGTCGATGATCGGCGGCGTGGCCTTTGCGGCCATGACGCTGGCCATCCTGGCGATTCCCAGCTTTGCGCTGCTGCTGCCCACCTTGCTGATCTTCGGCATGGCCAACGCCCTGTTCGACGTCGCCATGAATGCGCAGGCGGCCACTGTCGAAGCCAGCCGCAGCACACGGCCCGTGATGTCGGCGCTGCACGGCATGTTCAGCCTGGGCGGCATGATCGGGGCAGCGTTCGGCGGCCTGATGTTGTCGCTGGGCGTGCCGCCACTGGCGCACGCGGCGATGATCGCGGCGATGACGGCCGCCGTCGCCGCGGGCACGACGCGCGGACTGTTGGCCGACCATCCAGTGTCGCCGTCGGCCGCGCATCATCGCGACCACGCCACGCGCGCGCTGTGGCTGCTTGGCCTGTTGGCTTTCCTGGGACTGATCGGCGAAGGCGCGATGTACGACTGGACGGCGGTCTACATGCGCGACGTGGCCATGGCGCCGCTGGACTGGGCCAGCTTTGGCTACGCGGCGTTCTCGGGCGGCATGGCGTGCGGCCGTTTCGGCGGCGACCGACTGCGCGCGCGGTTTGGCGATGCGCGCACGCTCACCGGCAGCGCGTGGCTGGGTTTCACCGGCATCGCGCTGGCCATCGCCGCGCCGCTGCCGCTGGCGGTGCTGGTCGGCTTTGGCCTGATGGGGCTCGGCGCCGCAAATATGGTGCCGATCTTCTTCGTGGCCGCCTCGCGGCTGCCCGGCGTCAGCGCGGCCGAAGCGATCTCGCGCGTGGCGCGCTTTGGCTATGTGGGACTTCTGCTGGGGCCGGTGCTGATCGGCGGTGTGGCCCACCTGTCCGACCTGCGCCTAGGCATCGCCCTGGTGGCGTTGACGATGGGCTATATCGCGCTGTTCGGCGCACGCGCCGCGCGCCGCTATCTCACGACCTGATCACCATCGGGTCCCGCCCGACGGCTGAGCCGGCCGCAATGGTTGCGCACCGGCGCCGATGTCGCGCCAATCCCGCGGCCTATGCCGCGCGCGACGCCGCTGCGCGCCCGGCGCCCATGCCGTCGAAAACGAAGGTATCCATCGCCAGTACGCCGTACGTCACCTCGTCGGCCACGCGCGTGACGCGGGCCGCCTCGCCCGGCGTGGCGGCCGGTCCCAGCGCCGCGCCCAGCGTGACGTAGAACGGCAGCAGATGCTCGTCGGTCGGATGCGCGCGGCGCGCATACGGCGCCTGCGCGCGGTAATCGGCAATGCGACCGACATCGCCCGTGGCCAGCGTCTCGTCGAGCGCGTCGATCATCCAGTTGCGGAACGCATCGACATAGGGCTCGGTTGCCGGACCGTGTTGCGCGCGGCGCTCGCCGCCGCCGAACACTTCCTGGAGGTTGTGCGTAAAGCTGCCCGAGCCGATCACAAGCACGCCTTCCTCGCGCAACGGCGCCAGCGCGCGGCCGATGTCGATCTGCGTGGCTGGGGTCAGATACGGATTGAAGGCCAGTTGCACCACCGGCATATCGGCGTCCGGAAAGAAATGCCGCATCGGCATCCACGCGCCGTGGTCCAGCGGACGCTCTTCGTCCTCGGCGACGAAGCCCGCGCCGGGGATTGCCGCCGCCTCGATCAACGTCTTGACCCGCGCGGCCAGTTCCGGCGATCCCGGCGCGTCGTAGCGCAGCATGTAGAGCTCGCGCGGAAAACCGCCGAAGTCGTGCCACGCTTCCTGTCGCGCGCGCGTGCCGACCGCCAGCGTGCTGTAGATCCAGTGCGCGGACACGATCAGCACGGCCTTCGGCTTGAGCGCGCGCAGGCGTGCGCCGAGCGCATCGAACGCGGCGCCGGTCGGGCCGGGGTCGATCGCCAGCATGGGCGATCCGTGGGACACATAAATGGCGGGAAGCAGGGTAGTCATGGCGGCAAGCCGTTCAGCTGTTTTATGCAATGACATCAGTCTGGCAACGATGGCGCGCCGTGGGCGTAGCCATTTGCGGACACCTCGTGCAAAAAACTTGAACCTCGGACGCTTACTTCACACCGGGCGCAGCGTCCGCGATGCGCAAGCGTGGGATCCGGCACACACTTGCATGGCCGTTTGTCCACGGCGACGACAGCCGCAAGGCGAATCGGCCTATGATATTGGCTCGGATGCCATGAATGCATCCAGCCGGAGAGCCCTGTGTCGAAGCGTTTCGATCCCTTGCACGCCCTGCCCCACGCGCTGTGGTGGCAGCCCGGCGTCTATGGGAGCGGCCCTGCCCTGCTGCTGTGGATCGTGGCCCGGCTGCCAGCCGACATGCTGGCCGAAGTGGTTGGCCATCCCGGCGCCTCGGCATTGATCAATCACGCGGGCGACACGGTTTTCATGACCGGCTGGCTCGCCAGCGGCGCGTGGCTCTGGTTCACGCGCAAGCGGCCGCCCCCGCGCAAGACGCTTGAAGCGCTCCAGCCGCTCGACATGGGCGCGCCCGCCGAATCGCAGTCCAACGTCGGCCAGCGCTAGGCCGGACCCGTCCGCCGCTTTCGTCCCATCTGTAAGGAATCGCTTAATATGGCGGCTTGCGTCACCGCCGGGACACATCGGCGGGGGCATCCACCGGTTCTTTCCTCGTTGTTCTCGCCTCATGTCCGTTACCGCAACAACTGCCAACGATCTCTCCAGAGCCACCCGACGACGCGCGATCATCGCCGCCACCATCGGCAATGGCCTGGAGTGGTTCGACTTCACCGTCTACAGCTTCTTTGCCGTCATCATCGCCAAGCTTTTCTTTCCCACCGGCGATGATCTGACTTCGTTCCTGCTGACCGTCGCCACCTTTGGCGTAGGCTTTTTCATGCGCCCGGTCGGCGCCATCGTGCTGGGCGTCTATGCCGACCGCGTCGGCCGCAAGGCGGCGCTGACGCTGACGATTCTGCTGATGGCGCTGGGTACCGCGATCATCGGCCTGGCGCCCACTTATCAGTCGATCGGCCTGTGGGCCCCGGCGCTGATCGTGCTGGCCCGCCTGATCCAGGGTTTTTCGGCCGGCGGCGAAGTCGGCGGCGCGACCGCCTTCCTGATCGAGCACGCCCCTGACGCCGAACGCGGCGCCTACGCAAGCTGGCAGCAGGCCAGTCAGGGGATTTCTTTCATGCTGGGCGCCGCAATGGGCGCGCTGGTGACCAACGGTCTCGACCAGGCCCAGATCGACGCATGGGGCTGGCGCATCCCGTTCCTGTTCGGGCTGTTGATCGGCCCGGTCGGCATGTATATCCGATCCCACCTGGAAGAGCCGCCCGAGTTCGAGGCGCGCCAGGCCGAACGCCGTGCCAGCAAGGTCAAGTTCTCGCCGCTGTCGCAAGTGCTGCGCGACCATCCGCGCGAAGTGCTGGCTGGCCTGGGCGTCACCATCCTGTGGACCGTCTGCACCTA
Organism: Cupriavidus pauculus; assembly: GCF_008801835.1. GTDB lineage: Bacteria > Pseudomonadota > Gammaproteobacteria > Burkholderiales > Burkholderiaceae > Cupriavidus > Cupriavidus pauculus. The sequence continues at coordinate 44,103 of NZ_VZOW01000042.1, forward strand.
CGTGCTGGTGTTCTACATGCCGTCGTACGCCAAGCAGCAACTGGGACTGCCACTGGGTGCAACGTTCCAGTCGACCGCGATTTGCGGCGCCATCATCCTGGTGCTGTGCCCGCTGATGGGCATGCTGTCTGACCGCGTCGGCCGCAAGCGCATGCTCAGCGTCGTGGCGCTACTGATCCTGGCGTTGGCTTACCCGCTGTTCCACTGGCTCAACGTATCGCCGACCACATCGACGCTGCTGCAGGTGCAGATCGTGCTGGGCATTCTGCTGGCTGCATTTACGGGACCGGCGCCGGCCGTGTTGGCAGAGCAGTTCCCGACCGAAGTGCGCTCCACCGGCTTGTCGCTGGCGTACAACTTCGCGGTGACCATTTTCGGCGGCTTCGCTCCGCTGATCGTGACGTGGCTGATCGAGTCGACGCATAACAAGCTGGCGCCGGCGTTCTATGTGATTGCCGCCGCCGCCATCAGCTTTGTCGCGCTGCTGTTCATGCACGACCGCACCGGCAAGAAACTGGCCTGAGCGACAATCCCGCCGCCAGCGAAAAAGCCAGCCTCCGGGCTGGCTTTTTTATATGGTCCGCCGATTCAAATAATCGCGATTGTTATTTGCGAAAACACTCGATCATTCGATACATTGCAGTACTGCATATTCAAAAAATAACACCCTTGTATTGCACAGGTTATTTTCCTTTTCTGGATTGCGACTGCGGGATGTTTCCCGCAGAAGAAGGGGAATCTCCATGGCAAGAAAAATCGGGATGCTACGCGTTATTTCCAGTGCCATTCTTTTATCGGTTTCGGCACATGCTCACAGCGAAGATAATCGACTATTCGTCAAACGCTCCTTGCTGAAGGCCTCCCCCACGGTTGGCGCGATGCTGCAATCCCCCGGCACCGGAGACCTTAGCGTCACGGCAGTGCAGAGCAACATCGTCGCGCAAGAATCGGACAGCATCACGCTGGAATTGCCCAAGGGCGTGGTGGCTACGGCGCGGCGCGTTCAGTTCGAGACCAACCCTGACGGCACGCAGATCTGGAAAGGCTCGTTCCGTCCCAAGCTGCTCAAAGCCGGACAGGATTCTGGCGAGGCCACCGAGGACCCTGCCAATTCCGTGATCCTGCTGCGCAATGGCAATCAGGTCACCGGGTCGGTGCGCCTGAACAGCAAGCTCTACACCATCCAGCCGCTGGAAGGTGGCGATCACGTCGTGATCGAAGTCGACGAGTCCAGTCTTCCGCCAGAATCCGAGCCCGAAGTAGCGAATGACGAGGAAGCGTCGGATGCCTCGTGCTACACGGCCTGGTCGGCCTCGGAGATATACGCCAAGCCAGGAGCGAAGGTGTCGCACGGCGGCCGCAGCTTCGAAAACAAGTGGTGGACGCGCGGCGAAACGCCGGACCCGACCAAGCCGTACGGCGCATGGAAAGACCTGGGGGCATGCGGCTCGCCATCGCCATCGCCCTCACCGTCGCCGTCGCCGTCGCCATCCCCTTCGGCCGCGACGTGCAACGCCGCATGGTCGAAGACCCAGACCTATGCGACGGCCGGAATCAAGGTCACGCATGCCGGCAGAAACTACCAGAGCAAATGGTGGACGCGCGGCGACGATCCGTCCCAGGCCGGGCCCTATGGCGCGTGGAAGGATATCGGCGCCTGCGAGGCCCCCCCGGCTCCGGCTCCCGTTCCGGCGCCGACACCATCCCCAGCGCCCACTCCAGCTCCGACACCATCGCCCGCTCCGACTCCGACTCCGACTCCGACTCCGGCTCCGACACCGTCGCCCGCTCCGGCTCCGACACCATCGCCGGCTCCCGTTCCGACTCCTACACCAACGCCAGCTCCCGCTCCGGCTCCGACACCAACGCCAGCTCCCGCTCCGACTCCGTCGCCCGCTCCCACTCCGGCTCCGACACCATCGCCAGCTCCGGCTCCGGCTCCGACTCCAACGCCAGCTCCGGCTCCGTCACCAACGCCAGCTCCCGCGCCCGTATCGGATATGACCACGCTACGCGTTCTGGTGGCTGCGACGAAGCAGGCAAAAGCCAACATCGCCGATCTGGATGGCATGGCGCAACTGGCCATCGCCGAATCCAACCAGGGCTTCGAGAACAGCAACCTGCCGATCCGGTTTGAACTGGCGGGCACCTATGTCATTCCCGACTACGTCGAAAGCGGCACCTTCCACGATCAGCTAGCCCGTGCCAGGAGCAAGAACGATGGCGCCATGGACGATCTGCACGCTGTCCGCGCCAGCACCAGAGCCAACATCGTCACCGTGCTCCTGAATTCAAGCGGCGAATGCGGCCTCGCTGCCGTCAATGCCACGGCAAGCACGGCCTTCACCGCCGTCGGCCGCACGTGCGCCATCGGCAACTACACGTTCGCGCACGAGATCGGCCACCTGCTTGGCGCCACGCATGACGAGCAGACCAGCACCAACAAGAACTATCCATACGGCTATGGCTACAAGCTGCCGGGCAAATGGCGCACGATCATGGCGTATTCGTGCTCCAGCGGTGGAGACTGCCCGCGTTTGAATTACTGGTCCTCGCCAACACTGAGCTTCCGGGGCGTGCCACTGGGCGACGCGACCAAGCACGATAACCGGCGGGTGCTGGACCAACGCCGCAAGACCGCGGCAACCTGGCAATAGGCGGGAACAATAAGGCCCTCGCCGCGCACCGATCCGCAACATCGCAAAAGCCAGCCAACGCGCTGGCTTTTTTGTTTTCGATTTCATTCACCGACGCTTTTAATTTTATCGACGAGATAATTCAGAGCCGCCATGCTTATTTCAGAATGCGCCAATCCAATATGGAGACCCTTGAAATCAAAACGCTATTTTCCTTATCTGGATGCCATCGCGAGCACGGCCTTGCGGCAGAAGGGGAAATTCCATGGCAAAAAAATACGGCAGGCTACGTGTGATTTCGGGCGTCATTGCATTCTCTGTTTCTACCCACGCCTATTGCGCTGAAAATCGACTGTTTGTAAAGCGAACGCT
>NZ_VZOW01000043.1 GCF_008801835.1 Cupriavidus pauculus
ACGACGGCGCTCCGGCTCGGTCAGAATTTCGATGGGTTCCACGTAATGACTAGGCTTACTGATAGGCACAAGACTATCCCTTATTTTAAGAGAGTCCTTGTGTCCTCAGATACGTGGGGCCGCTCCAATGTGACACCCGAGATGCTACGGGATGCCAGAGAGTCCGTTGAGAAGGCGAAGGCTGGCCCGCCGCGCCATAAGTATGCGAGCATGAAGGCAAGCGAACTTGTTGCCGCGTTCATGAAAGCGAAGCGGGACGACTGGAAAGACGACCACCGCCGAAAGATGGAAACGGAACTGGGTGCGTTCGTTGAGTTGATGGGCGACCCCGCGCTAGGGGAGTTAGACCGTCCCGCCATCGACCGATACCGCGACCTGCTGCGACAGTTGCCGGCGAACACTTACCTGGCACGCCGCAGGTTAGGAACGCACCTCTCGCTGCATGAATTGGCGGGGCAGGTTGCAAGTAAAGGCATGCCAACCATGGCCGCGACTACGGTTGATGCTTACGTGCGGCGGCTATCCGAAATGTTCGGCTGGGCCGTGAAGTGCGACTACCTGACGAAGAACCCCGCGCTCGCCGCCGCACCGAAGCGGAAGACAACACGCGAGCAAGACGAGCGCGATGCGTTCACACCCGACGACCTAGCGCAAATTTTCGGTGCAGACTGGTATAAGACGGGGCGCGGGAGCCTGACCACCACTGGGAAGTATCAGACCTTCCAGCCGCACTATTACTGGCTGCCGCTTCTTGGCCTCTACACGGGCGCGCGCATCAACGAGTTGTGCCAGCTTTACCTTGACGACGTGCGAGTGAGCGATGCCGGTGTTTGGTATCTGGATTTCAATCTGGATGGCGCTGACAAGTTGGATGCCGACGAGGCAAGCGACAAGTCTCTCAAAACGGTAAATTCGAAGCGCCAAGTCCCACTGCATAGCGCCTTGTTGGAGCTTGGCTTTGTGCAATATGTCCAGGCGCTGCAGACCACTGAACACAAGCGCCTGTTCCCAGAATTAAAGCTGAGTAAGCAACGGGGCTATGGCAAGGCCGCGACCAGTTGGTTCAACGAGAGATACTTGGGCGAACGCCTGGGTATGAAACGTGACGGGCGGAAGGTCTTCCACTCGTTCCGCCATACTTTGCTCACTGGAATGTATGCACTCCAACTGTCCGAGAAGACAGTTAATCAACTTTCCGGCCATGCTCGCGGCGCAACTATGTCCAGCACCCGCTACGGGAAGGACCAGCCCGCCGACGACTTGAAGCCCTATATTGATCGCCTGACGTTTAAAGGCCTCCCTGAGATTGCACCATTCGATGTAGCGGCAGGTTTGAACGCGCTTAAAGATGCGTTGGGGCGGAAGGTGAATGTGGGCGGCCACTTATGATTTCTCAATGCATCCCAGTGTCGCGGAACAGGCAGAATAACTAGCTACTACCTCTTAGAACTACGACACCAGACCGGGCCCGGCCATGTTTATACTGCCAGGGGCCGAGACCCGATCCGTCGATCCTTAGAGCTTGTTTTGCCCCAGTGCATTGTGGATAGCCGCGTTTAGCATGTTCTTCGTTCGGTCCAAGAATGTTGGAGCGACGAGGCTGCCATTCCCGACCTTCTTCAATTCCAGATAGTAAGTCGTTGCCGCCCAAGCCACGCTGCAAACAATGCCACCTGGCTGGCGGCCGCGGACCCAAATGCGCCCGAATTTGTCCCGTTCAACCGTGTGGATAGGTAGCGAGAACTCTGAGTGAAGAGCGGTGAGGCAAATTTGTTGACCGTCCGCCGTCTCCAGGCAGTGCTTAATTTCATCGACTAGCGACTGATAGTCGTTGTATTCGTTCTTCACAGTCATCTCTTATACTGACGCGGGCGATGCCGCAGTGAACTGGATTTCGTAGCCTTGCTTGTGGCCCACAAATACGTCGAAGATCCAGCCATTCACCTGCCAGGGAAACTGCACGTTATCCAATCGGTCGCCTGAGCCTTGATAGCACGACAGCCAGATCAGGCCTTCCTGGTCAAAATGGACGCCTGTGAGGAAGTAGGACATCGTTTTGTCCTTAGTGCTGATGGCGCGAATGCTGCAGTTTGGCGTGCCAAGCTGCATTTCCCTTAGGCGGCGCTTGAGCGAAGAATAGAGCGCGGAATTGACGTCCCTCAGACCCATACGGGCTCCTTATAGAAGGGTTGTGAATATGCCTGCATCAGGCGCAGGCAGTCGAATCGTTGATCGCCTTGAGCACCGTGTCGATGCGATCCTTCCACATCGAGCTGCCGTAGTAGCTGTAGCCCTTGAAGTCGATGGCGCTGGCACCCATCGCCTGGATGTCGACGACCATGTAGACCGAGCGCATCTGAGGACCGAAGGCCGTCTCAGAGATCGTGATCTTGGTGCGATCAGGCGACAGCACCACGTTGCCCACTGGCTGGCATTCCCCAGCATAGGCAGCGATGTTGGCGTAGGCCTGGTCGATCGACTTCTGGATGCGCTGCTCCCGCCGCAGGTTCTCAGGCTGACGCACGTCGGCATTGGTCGTTGTGGTGAAGGCAGGCGCGCAAGCCGACAACCCGATGACCAAAGGCACAGCACCAAAACACAAGCTCAAACGTTTCATCAGAATCCTTCTATAAGGTTTCGTCAAAAAACCTGCCCGTTAATGATTGGTGTGGATTCGCGGAAGTCGTTTTTTTCTAAGACTCCTGCCCTGTCCAACCTGGCAACGTAAGTCATTGATGACTTACTGTAAGACGGAAAGGCAAGGCACCAGCCTTCCCTTTCCGCCCTACTTACATGCCTTCGCTGATGCAGGCGTTTCCGTAGCCGCGACCGTCAACCATCATGACGAACCGGCGACCGGCAGCAGTGATGCCTACATTGATGATGGCGTGGGAAATGCGGATGGGTTCTTCTACAAGATCGGCGTCTTCCAGATAGTCAGCGGCTTGCTCGATGGTCAGTTGTTGCATTGATTTCTCCTTACCAGGGGTGAGGGCGGCGAAAGTCCCGCCGCCCTCATGCGGGTGAGATTGGTTGCTTTGGCAATGTAGTGCGTTGCCTTAGACGTTGCGCTGAGTCTAACGCTCATACATAGAGAAGCCATTCTCAGTGCCGTGCGCATCGCGGTCAACTCGCGATGCTCGCTTCCCTACCATCGCAGGGGGAGATTGGACATGGTATGAGCGGCATGTGGTTGGCATTGCTAGTTGATAGTTATTAGGTTTCTCCCCGCAAACCCTTATGGGTTCGTGAATGCACCCGGATTTTTTGTTCATTTTTGTGCGAAGAACAGGCCGGACAGGCCCAAGAGCGAACGGCGCACCTTGCGGTTCAAGTCATGGTCCGCTACCACGTGGCTAGATTGCTTCCGGTCTACCAGCTTGCGAGGCAGGTCCTTTTGCCGGTCCCGACGATATGCACGCCAACCCAACGGCCAGCTAGTAACGCTTCCATTGTGGCTTTCCCAGAGGTCGCGCACTGCACAGGCGGCAAACGGGTTCATGCCCTCTACGATCTGGTCTAGTGGCTTGATGTCGCCAAAGCGCAAGTATTCCGACAGGTCTTCGAATCGGTAGCCGTTCAGGGAAGCAAGGTCGGTAAGGCCGCACGCAGCCAGCCTCGCGCCTTGCATGGTAAATTCCGCCCTAGCCCGCTGTTCACTGCTCGGGAGCGACGCGCCGCCCTTGTCTGTGCGCTTGAAGTAGACTTGCCAATAAAGGTCGTCGCCCTTGTTTCCAATGCGCAGGTTCAATGCGGGGTCTAGCTCGGCTGGCCCAAGATACAGGTTTCGCCGTGTGGCGGGGTCATACTGGCGCGGATTGCCACGTGCAATGATTGACGCCTGCAACTGCTTGGTAAGGTCGATGAGGGCCGGCGCCCCCTTCTGCTCCCTCGCGTAGAAGTCCACCGCAATCTCAATGGCATGAAGCTGCGGCTGAGCGACTAAGGGCTTAGCTTGCGCCAGCGCAGCCATGATGCGGTCAAGTTCGGCGTAGCTGTTGGCAGGCCCATCATGAAGACGAATTCGAAACACGCAGGTCACCCCACCCGGCCCTGCATTGACCGGCTCTACCCAAATTTCATTTGCCTTATCAGGTAGGTCGAGAATGCGCCGCAGGTCTTGCTGTATCCATTGATGCTGGGTGGGCGCTGCTGTCGTGATTTCGACTTCGATCCAGTCGACGACAGCTTTAGCTTTGAAGGCACTATAATCCATCAGACGTTCATTTAGCCGCCACAGGTCTACGCCTGTTGGCGGTTTTTTGTTTGTTGGTCAGTGTCTGGCCCACATTGCAACATCGTGCCGCGACTCTTGCTGCCAAGTTGGCAACGCCTTCGCCACAATCGCACTTGGCAACGCAGGGGTTCCCGGCGTGGTCAGCGCCCACACCTTCTTCACCTTCCAGAACCGCATGTCAGCAGGGTCAAGCTCGACCGTCTTGGCCTGTAGCCCAATTCCTGGCCTCGCATCGGGACGCTTGGCCCTCACTTCGGCGACGAAAATCAGAATGTCAGCCTTCGTGTAGCCAGGACGCCAAGCAAGGCCATCGTGATACCGGCAGGCAGGGACCAGCCGAAGCCCTTCAATGCTGGTCTTACCCCGACGCATGTCCGCGAGGCAGTCATCCCATGCGACGATGGGACCAAGGAGGCGGCGCAGGGCATATGCAACTTCAGAACTAGGCAGAACAAGGGCGCGCATGCCTGTCACCTCTTCACAGGAGAGGCGAAGGCCATATGCAAGCCTTCCCGGAGACCGTTGCGAATCCAAACACAGTCCTGGCCTGCATCATCCACACCGAACCCTACAGCGAACCCGCCGAAGTCAGACCAGCCCTCAACGGTGGCGGCGTTCAGAATCTCGTCTAGCTGCTTGTCATTGAGCATTCCACTGTTGCGCATGAGCGTGTGGCGTTCCATCACCTCCAGTTGTGCACCACGGTCATCGGGAAACAGAGCATGCTGCACGAGCGCCGACATTGCGGCCTCTCGAATTGAGGCGGTCAGGTTAGAGCCGTCATCAGCGGCGTCAACGACCGCCCTGCACCACTCCTGCCAACTCTTCGCCGTGCGTTGCGCTAGCCAGTCAATTGCCCGCCACGTTGGGGTATCAAGTTTCACCGGCATGCGCCTCCCATCGCCCAGCGGAAGCATGCGTCCGACCACATCAACCATCATTCACTCCCTCAAGTATGCCGTTCACCACATCGTATCAATCGATTCACTTGCTTACTATAAGGTTCGAATATATATTTGTCATATCTAAACGGTCATTTAGATACGATAAATTAGAGGAAAGCATGCGACAGGCGGTCATCTATCGACGGGTTAGCACCAGTGAGCAAGGCAAGAGTGGGCTTGGCCTTGAGGGTCAGGCCGAAGCAATCGCCCGATTCTGCGCCGCAGAGGGTTTTGAGGCCATTGAGGGGTTCCAAGACGTGGCGAGCGGCAAGCTGCCCATAGAAGCCCGCCCCGGTCTGGCCGCCGCGCTCGATAAGGCCCGCAAGCTACGTTGCCCCATCATCGTCAGTAAGCTGGACCGTCTAAGCCGTGACGTAGCATTCATTAGCGGCCTGATGGCACGTAATGTGCCGTTCATCGTGGCGGAGCTTGGCGCAGATACGGATCCCTTCGTGCTGCATCTGTATGCTGCCCTTTCAGAGAAGGAGCGCCGCATGATAGGCGACCGAACTAGAAGCGCCCTAGCTGCAAAGAAGGCCGCTGGCGCCACGCTAGGAAACCGCACTAACCTCGCCGAAGCCCGAACAAGAGCAAGCGAAGCGAAGAGAGCACTCGCTGCCGCTTTCGCCGCTCGCGTGCGGCCCGAAATTGAGCGCATGCGGGAGGCAGGCGCTAGCCTAAGCAAGATTGCCGACCGGTTGAATGAACTGCAAGTGCCGACGTCCCGTAGCGGCACCTGGACAGCAACCACCGTCAAGCGCGTGCTAATGGCGGCCACGTGATTAGAAAGTGCGTTGACGCCGCGCTAAAGCGACCCGCATACAACAGGAGGTCTAAGTGAGTGTTATTCACACCAACCATATCCACCGTTTGCAACGCTACCTTCAGCCGATCACAGTGATGAGGGGCTAGCTTATATCCTGAATATCGTGTTCCAGCTCTCGGGTGGCCCGCCGTATCCGAACAGCAAATTCCCTTGCCACGTCAGCATCGGACCAATATTCGAGATTCAAAACACCAAAATACTGGGACAAAATCCGGCGTTGCTCATCGATAGACGTCGTGTCAAAATTTGGAATATATCGCATATCGGAGACCCCCCTTCGCTTTGCTTCGAAGTAGGTTCTCACGAAAGTCTTCACGGTGACATCTGCCGGCAGATGAAATCGCTTCAGAAGATTCTTTACAGTTTGATCCAACCTCCACAATTGATCTAAATTTGACTCATCAATTTGTGAAAAATAAAATATCCACCCTTTTCTGGCGCCCTCGAAAATACACCCCGTAATTCGTAAATTTAGCCGCCACAGAAGAATATTTCTCGCAACACGCAATTTCAGATCACGCCCCTGCTGATCAAGAGGCTGCGCCATTATTCCCGCCACCTTATACTTATAAGTGGTGAATATATCGGCCAACGAATCTTCCAGACGCTTTACTGATTCACTTTTCGCAAGACATCTTCCGTTACGGAATTGATACCCCAGGAACGAAAAATCTTCGGATATCTCGCCACAAATGGTCTTTCCCCCAGCCGATGAAAGCTCATGAGCAGATAGCCCGTGATTCTTTTGTAGATCCACTCGCATTTCCTCTACGAGATGGCTCGCATCGCCCTTCGCCAACAACAAAACATCGTCAACGTAACGAAAATACCGAATTTCTGGCCTAGACGCATATCTCCCGTCAAACGCGGAAAGATATACCTCCGCCAAGATGTTGGAAATCGATAATCCTTGCGGCACACCTGACGAAGCCGGGTTCGCCGTCCTAGTTGGATGCGGAACAGTCGGCGTTTCCAACGCGGCCGATATCAAATCAAGCAAATCCTTCTTTCGCATCCGCCGCCGCAAACGCGTTAGCAATAGGTGGTGTTGAATCGACGGGTAAAATTCCTTAATGTCCAACTTCGCAAAATGCGAATACTCCCCACTTTCAATCGCACCTTTGATGCCAAAGATTACGGCCTGAGGGATTTTTTGTGAGACATCAGTCTCGAAGACGGCCCGCAAGACGTTGCAGAGCGCGCGCAGCACAACTCTATCGCGGAAAGTCGGGATAGAGATAACCCGAGGAGGCTTTTTCGCGCCCTTTGAAATAAGCTTCTCTTTGTATTGAGAAAATCTATAAGACCCATCACGAGCCTTCCTATAGATAACATCGATATGGCGATCTAAGTCTCTTTCAAATTGATTGCGCCCTAGTCTGTCAATGCCTATTGCACTCGTTTCGGCAATGTGCTCTCGGTAGATAATCAACAAATTATCCCGACTAAACTCACGCTTGAATACCTCTGACGCTGTCATATTATTTTTTGACGCACATCAAATAAATCATTACAACTATCGGCGACAAATACAAAAGCGCCAGAAATACATGTCGACCAATAGCATGCAAGCTTACATAGATATTTTCCCACGCAGTAGGGATGCGAGAAGTCAGACCATTATTTGCAAAACGAGCACGCCTATCATCAATGGTTGCATGATTTTCGCACACAGCAAGTAGCGACTGATATTCGACCTGAACCGCCTCAACCGTCTCAAGCAAGCGCCTTTCATCAACGTAACATCGAGCCACAGTAATCCGATCAAGCAGACCCTGTAGTTGTGTATAGCACTCTCTAAATCTCTGCGCCCTTGCCAGAAATCCACGTGCAGTCAAATGAAATGACAAACCGAACAATGCAACGGAAAGGATTAATCCAAATACCGCGCCTTGATCATCGGTAATTGGTTTAAATTTCATCAATATTGCCGACAACGCAATACTATAGATGGTATATAGAATGAGCAATAACTGAGAATGGTGCTCGTTTCGAAGCAACCGCTTTTCAGATTGAATACGCGCACTGCGGGTAAACCAAATCCGGTCGTATAAGCTGTTGGCAGCAGAGGCAACTGAGGCGGATGATAAGGCGGAGGGTTGTGGAGTAGCCGAGGAAGGGGATGTCACGAGATTTATGCAAGGTTAATTTCCCCTCGCGATAAGAGCTTGGGGACAGGTCATATGACCCACCAATGAAGCCGGCGATTTAATACGTTCACCTCTTGCGGAGGTTCTGGTTTCCCAGCGTGGCACCCCCTCCGACCCGAGACTATACAGAATTGTGACTTGCATGGCGCGAGTCCACCCGTCGGAGGGGCCCATAGGGCCTGTCCCGATCTGTCCGTGCCCGAAATCGCGTTTTGATCTGCTACACTCCTACGGTTTCCTGCTACGCAGAGTTCAATGCTCAACTCTAGTAGCTTTGTTATCAAATACTTACGTGCCGTGATGTGGGTCCGTTCGATTCCCATCGCCCGCTCCACTTCTTATCTGACAAGCCGCCTCAGGCCCCCGGTCGATGCAAGATCGGCGATCCGCCCGGCGGTTTTTTGTTGCCATGCTTCCCCAAGACACCCAAACCGATACGCTGCCCGGTGACGACGCTGCCGCCGCCGCCCCCAAACCCGGCGAAGATGTTGCGCATCCGCGCCGCGTCCGCTCGTTTGTGAGGCGGGCTGGGCGTACGTCGACCGGGCAGCAACGCGCCATTGACGATCTGGGGCCGCGCTTTATCGTTCCCTACAAGCACGAGCCGCTCGATTGGACCGCAACGTTCGGGCGCGAAGCGCCGGCCATTCTGGAAATCGGATTTGGCATGGGCGAAACCACGGCCCATATCGCCGGCATTCGTCCGCAGGACAATTTCCTTGGCTGTGAAGTGCATGAGCCCGGCGTTGGCGCGCTGCTCAAATTGATCGGCGAGCGGGATTTGCAGAATGTGCGAATCATGAATCACGACGCCGTCGAGGTGATCGCACACATGCTGACCGAGCAATCGCTCGATGGCGTGCACATCTTCTTTCCCGACCCGTGGCACAAGAAGCGCCATAACAAGCGTCGCCTGGTGCAGCCACCGCTGATCAAGCTGCTGGCCAGCCGGCTGAAAAGCGGCGGCTATATTCATTGCGCAACCGATTGGGAAGAATATGCGCACCAGATGGTCGACGTCCTGGCAGGCGAAGCGACGCTGGAAAACACCACGCAGAAGGAAGACGGATTTTCGGAACGTCCGGACTATCGGCCGGTGACCAAATTCGAGAAGCGCGGCTTGCGCCTCGGTCATGGCGTGTGGGACGTGGTGTTCCGCAAGAAATAAGAACAAGGGGCTGCATCTGCAGCCCCTTTCTCGTTCAACCCAGCGCTTTTACGCGTGCCAGGAAATGATCCCGCTCCACGCGGTCAGCAGCACGATGAGCCCGAAGGCAATCCGATACCATGCGAACGGCTTGAAATCGTGGGTGGCCACGAAACGCAGCAGCCAGCGCACGCACAGGAATGCGGACAGGAACGCAAAGACAAAACCGATGCCGAAAATGCCGAGGTCGTCGGCCGATAACAGTGCGCGCGCCTTGTAGAGTTCGTAGACCGTCGCACCGAAAATCACCGGGATAGCGAGGAAAAACGAGAATTCCGTCGCCACCTGACGCGACAGGCCAAACAGCATGCCGCCGATAATCGTCGCCCCCGAACGCGAGGTGCCCGGCACCAGCGCGAAACACTGCGCAAGACCAACCTTCACGGCATCGCGCCAGTTCAGATCGTCAATCGACTCGATGCGCGGCGCGCCGGCCTTGGCGGCCTCCAGCAACGCGTTGCCTTGCGGATGCGACACCGTGCCGCGCCGCCCTTCCCGCCATTCGGCCCACAGAATCACCACGCCACCGATGATGAAAGCGAGCGCGACGGTTATCGGGTTGAACAGATGCGCCTTGATCCATTTGCCGAACACCAGCGCCAAAACGATGGCCGGCACCGTGGCGACAATGACGTTCACGGCAAAACGCTGTGCCTTGGCATCCGACGCGATGCCACTTATCACTGCGCCGATACGGCGGCGAAATTCCCAGCACACCGCCAGGATCGCGCCGAACTGAATCACGATCTCGAAAATCTTGCCTTTCTCGTCGTTGAAATCGAGCAGTTGCCCCGCAAGGATCAAGTGGCCGGTGCTGGAAATAGGCAGGAATTCCGTCAGACCTTCGACGATGCCGAGAATGACGGCTTTAAGAGCGAGTGCAATATCCATGAGGACTCGAAAAAGTGGGTGCAAGAGCGGCAATCAACCATCCGCCCGCGATGCGCAGGCGCACCGCATTATTGTTGCTCTGAATTTACGGCCGATTAATCTTGACGTTGATACCGTCAGGCAGGACCGTGATTGTACCGGGCTCGACCGCCGTGCCGGCCATGCGCAGTTCGTCGGGCTTGAACGTATATAGCGGATAGCCTTGCAGCAACTGCTCGGACAGGATGCCGCCCAGCGCATTCAACTGGCGCGAAAACTGACTTGGCAAACCCTGCACGTCGAACTGGCGGACTTCGGGATCCTGCAGGACCAGCGAGCGCGTCGGTGAGTCATACCGCAGCGCGCTGTCCAGGGCGAAGCGCCCCGTCAGCGGCTGCCGGAAAAAGAGCCGATTATCGATGGTTGCGTCGAACGTCACGGTAATCCGATTGCGCGCGGCATCCAGCGCCAGCTGGGGATTGGCGAGATGGATATCGAACAGCTCCATATAGCGCTTGCTGAAGGGAAACTTGCGCTGCAAGGCCGACTGCAACTGACTCTCCGAGAACGTATATTCGCTGCGCCATGCGCCGCATCCCGCCAGCCAGCCCGTGGTTGCGAGCGCTGCCATGCCTGCGGCCGCCAGCCAGCGCCTGCGCGTTATCGCCATCATTGATCCTTCTCCATCATCTGGCACAAGGCCGCAAGCCTTGCGCGTCATTGCGTGGGGGCCGTTGCCATTTCCAGGCGCGTCAGCCATGCCAGGGCGGCCTCGCGCGAATCGCCGCACATTTCGGTCGAGGGGCGCAGCCCGCCGCAAAATCCCGGCCGGGCGGCCGTCCCAAACACCGCGCAGCGCATGTCGGGCAACAGTTGGGCGCAACGCTCGCCCGCCGGCTTCCCTTCGGGCATGCCCGGGAGCGGCGAGTTGATCGAGGGCGCGATGCAGCACGCACCGCAACCCGCGCGGCAGGTTGGTTGAGACTGGCAGGACATGGTGAAGGTTCAGCGGCAGATGCCGTCAATATCGAGGCCGAAAGCGAGCCGTTGGAGCCCGCCATTGTGCCCGACGCGATCCGTCACACTTGCAACATTTGGAAAAAGCGTCGTATTGTCCATTTCGGACGACCATCGCGCCAACTTGACCGCGCAACTTCGGTCCTCTACATTACTGACCGACAAGTTATTAATAGTCAGCGCGCCGCCGGCGCACCACTGTCCCGCCCGTGACTTCAGTTTTGCCAAAGAAAGACACCGATGCGCGCCGCTGGACGCGGCGCAAGGCCGCGCGGCCCCAGGAACTGGTAGCCGCCGCGCTGGAGCTTTTTGTCGAACGCGGCTATGCAGCCACGCGGCTCGAAGATGTCGCCGCCGCCGCCGGGGTGTCCAAAGGCACCGTGTACCTCTATTTCGCCAACAAGGAAGAGCTGTTCAAGACCGTGGTGCGCGAAAACATGGTGCCCGCGGTGGTCAAGGGTACCGATCTGGTCGAAACTTTCGAGGGCTCCACGCCGGAACTGCTGCGGGAGCTGCTACTGGGATGGTGGGGACTGATCGGCGCCACCCGCGTGGCGGGCCTGACCAAGCTCATCATTGCCGAATCCGGCAATTTTCCCGATATCGCGCAGTTTTATCAGGACGAAGTGATGGGGCCCGGCGATGAACTGTTCGCCAAGGTGCTGGCGCGAGGGGTCGCGCGCGGAGAATTCCGCAATGCGCCGACCAATCCCACCACCACGCTGATCTGTGCGCCGCTGGTCTTTTTGATGCTGTGGCGCAGCGCCTTCGCTCAGGTGAACGTTGCGGTGATCGATCCCGCGGCATTTGTCGATCAATTGATCCAGGTGCTGCTGTTCGGCCTGACCGCGGGCCCGGCGCGCGATACGCCGCTGCCGCCGCCGGACGGCCCCTTTGTCTGGGAACGGATCCGCGACGAATTGCTGGCCGAGCGCGCAGCCGCGCAATCCGACAAGGACGCCGGGCAGGAGCGGGGGACATGAATATTTCCCGCGCGCCTCGGCGGCCGCGCTGCGACGACGCAACAGTGCCGGTCGACATCCCGGCGGCAATCGTTTGTAAACGGTGCAACGGTGTCGCCGGAGGTAAAATAGCGGGCTTTTGCGTAACTTCCCGGCGGGCGCCAACGCCAGCCCGGGAGTGGCGCGGCCGGCATCAATCGAAACAACAGCGCTGACGGCGGGGCATCCGCATCCGGCAGCGCACCCCGCAAGTATCTGGAAGGAAAGGCAAGATGGATCTCGAAAAAGCCCGATTCAACATGATCGAACAGCAAATCCGCCCATGGGACGTGCTGGACCAGGAAATCCTGGACCTGCTGGCCGTGGTCAAGCGCGAGCAGTTCGTGCCGCAGGCATATGCCGCGCTGGCGTTCGTTGACATGGAGATCCCGCTGCCCGCCGGCGAAAACATGATGCCGCCGCGCGTCGAGGCCCGCATCCTGCAGGACCTGAACGTGCGCAAGCATGAAAATGTGCTGGAAATCGGCGCGGGTTCGGGCTACATGGCCGCGCTGCTGGCCAATCGCGGCCGCCACGTGCTGACCGTCGACATCCATCCGGAACTGGTGGCGCTGGCACGCAAGAATCTGGCCGACGCCGGCATTTCGAATGTCGATGTCGCCGAGGGCAACGCCGCCGACGGCTGGGCCGAAGCCGCGCCGTACGACGTGATCTGCATTTCGGCATCGGTGCCGGAAATTCCGCAGTCGATCCTGTCGCAGTTGAAGGTGGGCGGTCGCATTGCCGCCATCGTCGGCACCGCGCCGGTGATGGAAGCCCGCATCGTGACGCGCGTGTCGGACGCCGAATACCAGGTGGTGAACCTGTTCGAGACGCTGGCCAAGCCGCTGCAAGGCGCCGCCCAGCCGTCACGCTTCAAGTTCTGATACGGAGCCAGCCATGCAGGTGATTTCCGCCCCCGAACTCGCACAATGGCTGGCCGATGACGGCCGCGCCAAACCGGTATTGCTGGATGTCCGTGAAGACCTGGAGATCCAGACCGCCGCGATGCCCGGCATCACGCATATTCCAATGGGTCAGATCCCCGCGCGCTTGAATGACATCGACGAGAACGCAGAGATCGTCTGCATCTGTCACCACGGCGCGCGCAGCATGCAGGTGGCAAGCTTCCTGGAGCGCCAGGGCTATGCCAAGGTCTACAACCTGACCGGCGGCATTCATGCCTGGTCGACTCAGGTGGATCCGTCCGTCCCGCAGTACTAGCAGTTCCTGGCAGATCGATGCCGGCGCCGGCGGCGCCGCTGCGGCAACCGTTGTCATGCCCGTAGCGCTGCGCCCGCCGACGCCGCGTCGCGCCGGCTGGCCACCGTCCGCCAGCAGCAAAGCAGCCCCCGCAGCTTCCGCCGAGTAGTCGTCGTAGTCGCCGTACCTCATCCTTGCCGTAGTACACCCGTCGCACTAACCGAAGTTGGCCGCGCGCGCCGCTGGCCGAGCTGGAGAAGTCATGAGTTTTGCGCTTTCCGCCGTGCCCCGTGCGGCCAGGAAACCCCTGGTACTCGCGGCCGCCCTGCTCGCCTGGCTGCATATGCCCGCCGCGGCGGCGGCCGATTTGCTGCAGGTGTATCGCGACGCGCAAGCCAATGACGCCCAGTTCGCCAGCGCCCGTGCGCAATTGCTGGCCACGCGCGAGAAACTGCCGCAGGGCCGCGCGGGCTTGTTGCCGCAGGTTCTGGGCACCGCCGGCGCCCAGCGAACGATGGCCGACTACAGTTCGCCGGTCGACACCACGCGCTACTTCAACGCCAATGCCTGGGCACTGCAGCTGACGCAACCGCTGTTCCGCTGGGATCGGTGGGAAACGTACAAGCAGGGCGAACTGGCATCGCTGGCCGGCGAAGTCACGTTCCAGCAAGCCCAGCTCGACCTGATCACGCGCGCGTCGCAGGCGTACTTCGATGTGCTCGCCGCACAGGACAACCTCTATCTGGCAGGCGCGCAGAAAAAGGCCATCGGCGAACAACTGGAACAGGCCAAGCGCAATTTCGAAGTCGGCACTGCCACGATCACCGACGCCAACGATGCACAGGCGCGCTACGATCTGGCCACGTCCACGGAAATCGCGGCGCAAAGCGCGCTGGAAGTCGCGCGCGCCACGCTGCAGCAGATCACCGGCAAGCCCGTCGACGAGCTGATGGGCCTGCGCCCTGAAGCCGCGATTCCCGGCCCGATGCCGGCAGACGTCAATGCCTGGGCGTCGCAGGCCGAGCAGACCAATCCGCAGGTTGGCATCGCCGGCTACAACCTCGAAACGGCCCAGCGCGAAACCAACAAGGCCAAGGCCGGCCACCTGCCCTCCGTGGATCTGGTGGCGTCCTACGGATACACCAACGCCCAGGGCACGGCCACACAGCTCAGCAATGTCGGCAGTCGCTACAACTCCGGCGTGGTCGGCGTGCAGCTGAGCATCCCGCTTTACGCCGGCGGCCAGATCCAGTCACGGGTGCGCGAGACGCTTGCACTGGCCGACAAGGCCGCCAGCGACCTCGAATTCGCGCGCCGCACCGCGGCACAGCAGGCGAGGCAGACCTATTCCGGCGTATTCAACGGCCTGGCGCAAGTCAAGGCCCTGGAAGCGGCGGAACGCTCCGCACAAAGCGCCGTGGAATCGAACCAGCTTGGCTACGAAGTGGGCGTGCGCATCAACATCGACGTGCTGAACGCCGAAGCGCAACTGTTCTCCACACGCCGCGACCTTGCCAAGGCCCGCTACGACACGATCATGAACGGCCTGCGGCTCAAGGCATCGACGGGCGTGCTGTCGGAAGAGGATGTGGTGCGGATCAATACCCTGCTGACGCAGGCGCCGGGGGCGATGTATAGATTGCCGGGGAAGGGGAAGGTGGGGGTGGCCGGCGCCGGCGCGGTGCGCCGGGAGCGCAGCCGACGCGAAGGCGCTTTGCCGCAAAGCTAGCGCCCCGCCGCCCGGGTCACATCCGTCGCTTCAGGCAACGCGACCCAGATCGCCGACGCGCGCAGCGGAGGTCCCTGCCTGGCGCACCTTCTCATCGGACGAGCTGGATTGCAGCGCGGTGCTGCGGGCCTCGCGCGCCGCAAGTCCCAGCAGCAGGCCAATCAGCCCCGCATAGAAGACGATGTTGGCCTGGTGCGCAGTGGTGACCTGCGTCAGGCCGGAAATCAGTGACGCCATGACCACGCCGAGTCCAGCGGCGGCCAGGCTCACGCCGCGCAGGTTCGTGGCGGCGTGGCAGGTCTTCAATGCCCGCCGGAACAGGACGGCCGGCACCAGAAACAGCCCGAGCATCGCCAACAAACCCGGAACGCCCGTGGTCGCCGCCGCCTCTACGATGTCGTTGTGGGCGTGTTCCAGCACGCAGACCACCTGTTTTTCCGGCAGGTCTTCAGCATCGGCGTTTCTGACCAGTTCGGCCTGATGCCGGCAATACGCGGATGCCTTCAGAACCGTTGCAAACTGCCCGACGCCAGCTCCCATCACCGGATGCTGGGCGAAATACGACATGCCGATTTGCCACATCTTCAGCCGGGCACCGACCGACGTCTCGACCTTGTCCTGTTCGACGAAGCGGCTTGCCTCGGTCACCGCCTGATCGACGCGCCTGGCCAGTGGGCTGCCCGGCACGGCGTAGCCGGCCGCCAGGAGCACAACGATGGCGACGGCGGATGCCACAAACATCTTCAGACCAAATCGGCGATATCGCACCAGAAGCAACGGAAACATCGTCAGCAGCATCGCCACCATGGCACCGCGTGTCTCGTTCATGACCAGGATGAGCACCGCACAGGCAACATTGAGCCACGCCAGCGCGTCAATGCGATGGCTTTCGCCTGGACGCGCGAAGCCGACCAGCGCCAGCGCCGCCACCATGTTGGCAAATGCGATGGGCTGCACCCATCCCGAAGGCCGGCCATTGCCCATCACCAGGTACTGATAGCCGACGATCAGCAGCGCCACGCCGAGCGCTACAGTAATGCCCTGCCACAGGCGATCCGCATTGGGCGCCACGCAGACCATGACCCAGCAGGTAAGGATGGCCAACAGCGCACGCGATGGATTGTCGATCACGTTCCACGGCGTATGGTGGTAGACCTTCGAAACCACGTAGACGGCCAGGAACAGCAGCACGGCCCAGCTGATCGGGTTCAGGACGGCACTATGCTGGCGCCAGGCGTCTCGCATGTGCCGCCAGCCCAGGATTGCCAGTAGAACCACACCCGCCAGAAACACCCCTGCCCCCCGCGGTACGCACAGGACAAGAATGGGAAACGCAAAGACTAGGACATCGGCCATCGTCGATAGCCGGTTCTTGCTGGAGATCATGGATAGCCTGGACAGTCAGCCGGCGCTCGATACCTGACCGAGCGCACAAGAATCAGGCCGGCATTTTAAACGATCGGCGATATCATCCGCCCCGCTGCCGCTCCACCACGTCGAGCAATTGCCAGCGAATTGTTGAGGCATCGGCGGGCGGATTCGGTACCTGGTACTCGCGCACGCGCAGTTTGTAGCGCACCCCCGGTTCGAAATCGAGCCCTTCGATCGGTCCATACCAGAGCTGCCACGGCGCATCGGGCGATTCGCGCCAGCGGTAGCACTGCATCTTGCCGACGCCGGAACACTCGACGCGCTGAGAGTCGATGTACACGATTTTCTCTTTGCCGCCGGCACCGCCCGTGGCCGGATCGATCTTGTCGCCGCGCCTGCCCACGCCCTCGCGCTCCACAAACTGCAACAGTTCGCCGTCGGCGGTTTTCCAGATGATCTGGCGTCCCGTCGACCCCGCCGATGGTTGCGTGCCGACGGTCGTGAGCGGCGACTGCATCGCCTTGAGCAGCGCGGACTCCAGCTCCATGCGCGGTCCCGGGCAGGCCATCCGGGTGCCGGCGATGCGATCGAAACGAATCCCCGTGGACGTCTTGCCATAGCCGCCCGTAAAGCGATTGCAGCCGCTGGTGCCGCTGACCGTGCCCTGGGACGAGTCGATCCCGTCGCTGAAATTGAAGACGATCGGTTCGCCGTTGTCGCCATGGGGAATATCGCGCAGCGACCCGTCCGTGCGCTGCCAGCGCACCAGTTCCCAGCGGCTGGGGCCGCTCGAGCGCGTTTCATTGAGGCTGGCGCCGGCCGACGGATTATCCGCCGGCTGGCCCGTGGCGCAGGCTGAAATCATCACAACGGCTCCCAACGCCAGCACTGTGGCGAGACAACGGGACACGAACATCTTGGGCATGGATGGACTCCTTCGATCAGGTGAAGCGTCATCATGGTCGATACGCAAGTGGCCTAAACGCCGCTCCGCAACCATCAATCTCCATCAGTCTATGGGTACCGGCCGGCGCTGTATGTCAGCGCAACACTGGCGCGAGCGCGCTCAGCGTGCGAGCCGTCGCCCCCCGGTGCAGCCCCGCGAACGTCAGCGCATTGGCGCGCATCTGCGTCAGGCGCGGTAAGTCGTCAAGTACCTCCGCCGCTGCCGCCATCAATGCGTCCGCGTCGGCGACGCGCTCGCACGCGCCCGCCGCAATCGCATCCTCGGTAGCCTGTGCGAAATTGAACGTATGCGGTCCCATCAGCACGGGGGTGCCCGCCGCACAGGCTTCGATCAGATTTTGGCCGCCGAGCGGGATCAGGCTGCCGCCGATATAGGCGATATCCGATGCCGCGTAATACATCGCCATTTCGCCCATCGAATTGCCGAGCACGATGTCGGCGTCGATTCGCGCGTCGCCTCGGTCGATATCGAGCGCGCTGCGGCGTTGGACACTGAACCCGGCGCGCGCGGCCGTTGCCGCCACTTCGTCAAACCGCTGCGGATGCCGCGGCACCAACAGCAAGGCCGGCCGGCGCGCGCCCGGCCAGCGCGCGAACGCCTCCAGGATCAACGGCTCCTCGCCTTCGCGCGTGCTGGCTGCGGCAAGCACCTGCCGTCCGCCAAACGCACGCCGCAGCTGTTGCCCCCGCGCCAGACCCGCTTCCGGCAACTGCATGTCGAATTTCAGATTGCCGGTGATCTGTACCGATTTCACGCCAAGCGCGCGATATCGCTCGGCATCGCCGGCAGTTTGCGCCAGCACCATGGTGAAGTCGTTGTACAGAGACGCCGCCGCGCTGCCAAAGCGCGCCGTGCGGCGATAGCTGCGCGGCGACAAGCGCGCGTTGACCAGAAACAGCGGCACGCCTTCGCGGCGCGTCACGTGCACCAGGTTCGGCCACACTTCCGTTTCCATGATCAGCCCGGCGTCCGGCCTGAAATACGACAGGAATCGTCGGACCAGCGGCGGCATGTCGTATGGCAGATAGCATTGCTGCACGCGCGGGTTATCGCCATAAAGCTGCGCGCCGGTCTGGCGGCCGGTAGGCGTCATATGCGTCAGCAGAAGCCGATGTTGCGGATACTCGGCCAGTATCGCGTCGATGAGTGGCTGCGCCGCGCGCGTTTCGCCGACCGACACGGCGTGCACCCACAGCCACGGCCCCTGAGCGGAAAGGCCGCCATAACGACCCAGGCGCTCGCCCACATGCTCGATGTATCCGTGTTCCTTGCGCGAACGCCAGACCAGACGCAACAACGCCAGCGGCAGAATCAACAGCCACAGCAGACTGTAAACAAGACGAAGCATCAGACAGACACCCCGCGCACGCGCCGCGCGGCGGCATACACCTCGTCGACGTCCGGCACGACGCCGTCGTCGCCCACATTGGCGATGTGGTCAGACCAGTAGCCTTCGGTCTTCCAGCGCCAAGTGGCCGTGTAGATTTCGACAGTCGGCCGACACAGCGCGGCGGCGATGTGGACGAGGCCCGTGTCCACGCCGATCACCACTTCGGCATGGTTGATCAATCCAAATCCCTGCATCACGGAAAAGCGCGGCAGGACCCGCGCGCCGGGCATGCCAGCGGCCAGCGCTTGCGCATCGCGTTTTTCCGATTCGTTGCCCCACGGCAGCAGGACGCTCAGCCCTTCGGCGTGAAGCTTCTGGCCCAGTGCGTGCCAGTTGGCCACCGGCCAGCGCTTTTTGGCGCCGGCCGTGGCATGGAAACACACGGCATAGCGCTGCGGCAGATCGCGCCAAAGCGGATCGTCGACATGCAGCGTAGTGGCGGCCGGTCCGAAGAAACGCGGAACGGTGGTCGGCTGCGTACCGGTCAGTGCGGCGCCGAGCAAGCGCGAGCGCCGCACGGAGTGGGTCTGCCGTGGCACCGTTACCGGCGTCGTGTAAAACAGCCGCGCAGCCGGCTCGTAGCCCGAACCCTGCGTAGCATTGCCCAGCCCGATCACCGGTGCTCCAGCGGCGCGGGCAGCCGTGCGCGCTACGATGGCCGTCTTGAGCAGGCCCTGCGTTTCCAGCACGGCGTCGTACGACTGCTCCCGGATGGCCGCGCGCAGCGCGCCCACCTCGGCCCATGTCTCGCCCTGCCAGAAGCGTCTGCGCCAGCGACGCAGCGCAAACGGGATCACGCGGCGCACCTCGGGCAGCAGGCGGACCAGATCGACATAGCCTTCTTCGACCACCCAGTCGATCTCGGCATCGGGCCAGCGCGCGCGCAGGTCATGCACCAGCGGCATGTTGTGCACGACGTCGCCGAGCGAGGACACCTTCACGATCAGGATGCGCGGCCGCGCAGGCAATACAAACGGCGACCCCGACGCCTGGGACGCCGGGGTCGCGACGGCAGCCGATTGCGCCACGTCAGAACGGGAGCTTTGCATCCGGTTTTTCCGCCAGGATCACGCGCTTGAATTCGGCCTGGATACGCGCCAGCGCGGCGTCGTTGTCCGCCTCGAAGCGCATCACCACCACCGGCGTGGTGTTCGACGGCCGGGCCAGACCGAAGCCGTCCGGATATTCCACGCGCACGCCGTCGATCGTGATCACTTCCTTTGCTCCGTCGAACTTCGCATTGGCGCGAATCTTGTCGAGCAGCGTGAAGGCTTCGCCTTCGGCCACCTTCAGTTGAAGCTCGGGCGTGCAGTTCGAATTCGGCAGCGCGTTAAGGATGGCGCTCGGATCGGCGTGGCGCGACAGGATTTCCAGCAGGCGGGCGCCCGTGTACAGGCCATCGTCGAAACCGTACCAGCGGTCCTTGAAAAACACGTGGCCGCTCATTTCGCCGGCGATCGGTGCACCGGTTTCCTTGAGCTTGGCCTTGACCAACGAATGGCCGGTCTTCCACATCAGCGGCTCGCCGCCGTGCTGGCGAATCCACGGCGCCAGCTTGCCCGTGCACTTCACGTCGTAGATCACCTGCGCACCGGGATTGCGCGACAGGATTTCTTCGGCAAACAGCATCAGTTGGCGGTCGGGGAAGATCACCTGCCCGTCCTTGGTCACCACGCCAAGACGGTCACCGTCGCCGTCGAACGCCAGGCCCAGCTCGCAGTCGGTCTCGCGCAGGCATTTCATCAGATCCTGCAGATTCTCGACATGCGCCGGATCCGGATGATGGTTCGGGAAATGGCCGTCCACATCGCAGAACAGCTCCACGACCTCGCAGCCCAGCCCGCGGAATAGGTCGCCGACGAATGCGCCCGCCACGCCGTTGCCGGCGTCCAGCGCGATCTTCATCGGGCGAGCCAGCTTGACGTCGCCGATGATCCGGTCGAGGTATTGCTGGCGGATGTCGACAAGCTTGTAGTCGCCGGCACCCTTGGTGAAATTCGCCGCTTCGATACGCTGGCGCAATGCCTGGATCTGGTCGCCATAAATCGCCTTGCCGCCCAGCACCATCTTGAAACCGTTGTAGTCGGGCGGGTTATGGCTGCCCGTCACCATGATGCCGGACGTGGCACGGCGGCCGTCGAGTTCGACGTTGGTGCCGAAATACACCATCGGCGTGGCGACCATGCCCAGGTCGATGACATCAAGGCCAGCAGCGCGCAGGCCTTCGACCAGCCCGCCCAGCAGGTCCGGACCGGACAGACGGCCATCGCGGCCCACCACCACGGATTTTTCGCCAAGCTCGACAGCGGCCGAACCAAAGGACAGGCCGATGGCGCGGGCAACTTCCGGGGTCAGCGTCTTGCCGACAATGCCGCGAATGTCATAGGCCTTGAAGATCGAGGGGTCAATTTGCATAAGCGTTCCAGTCGATATGAGCGGTGTTCACCACAGTGGAAGACAGGCGAAGCCATTCCGGTGACAAACCAGCATTGTGCCGGATTGTGAAGTCCGGGTAACCATCGAAGCGGGTGTCCGCACGCGCGGCAGGTGCGGCCGGGTCGTTGCGCTTACGCCCACTTTCGTGAAATCCGGGCAGGGGTACAGTTATAATCGTGCGCCGCCGCCGGCCGTCAATTGCCTGTCCGCCCGCGCCGGAGCGATCAGGAAGACCGCCCCTTCGAATTGAGCCCTACTGTGCACCTTCTTCCACCACGTCCGGCCATCATACTTGCTGAAACGGCATGGCAGTGATCGCGGAATGATTGGTTTCAGATTGAAAATATTTGTAAATCCATGGCACCGACGACCGGGGTGAGCGGTGGACGCAAGGCTAGAATCGCGAATGACGAAAACAAATAGTATTCCCCGCTCAGCGCCTGCAGTACGCGCCCGAGGATCCGAAATCATCCGCCGGGCCAGCCGCATGGTGGGGTGGGCGCTACTTGGACTGGTGCTGCTGGGTCTTTCCATTCTTGGGGCGGAAATGCTGCGCCGGTCGACCGGCCTGGTCACCAACCTGTTTACCCGCACCCTGATCTGGTCCTGCGTTGCATACCTTTTCGCATTCGTGCTCACGCTGCGGTCCTTGCACCTGCCCGCGGCAGAGGGCAACAGCCTGGTTGGCCTGTCGGTAACGCTGTCGTTTGCGGGGTTACTGGTCGGGTTTGCAATCGTCAGGCTCGAGTATTCGCGCGTCGCCCTGCTGTTCAGCTACTTCGGCACGCTTGCGTGGGCCTGGATCGGCTACCGCCTGTTCGTGCGCAACTACATTCCGACGTTCGGGTACTCGGACCAGGCAGCGCTCACCCAGCTTGAGAGCATTCTCAGCATGCCGGGCGCAGCGCCGCCGAGCCCGCATCGGCTCGAGGAAATCTATTCGCTGAAGGACGCCACCGGATGCGATGCGCTGATGGTCGATCGCAACGCCACGGCCGACCCCGACCGCACGCGCAAGTTGTCGCAATTGAAAATGACGCATGTGCGGCTCTATTCGGTGGAACGTATCGGCGAGATGCTGACCGGCCGCGTCGGTCTGGCACATATCGATGAGAATTTTCTCGACGACTACGCCAAGCATTACTTCTACGGTTTCTTCAAGCGACTGCTCGACATCGTTGCGGTGCTTTGCCTGGCGCCGATCGCGCTGCCGCTGAGCATCGTGACGGCCCTCGCGGTACGGCTGGAATCGGCCGGACCGGTTGTGTTCCGCCAGCAGCGCGTCGGCCTGTTTGGCCGGCACTTCGTCATGCTGAAATTCCGCAGCATGACCACCGATGCGGACGCTCCGGCGCAGTTCGCGGCCAAGCAGGATCCGCGCGTCACCCGCGTCGGCCGCATCATCCGCAAATACCGGCTGGACGAGATTCCCCAGTTGTGGAATGTGTTGATCGGCGACATGAGCCTGATCGGGCCGCGCCCCGAGCAGGTGCCGATGGTCGAGCAGTTCTCGCAGAGCATTCCCTACTATCCGTATCGCCACCTGGTCCGGCCCGGCCTGTCGGGCTGGGCGCAGGTTCAGCAGGGTTACGTGGGCACGCACGCGGAAACGGTCACCAAGCTCAGCTACGACCTCTATTATGTGAAGCATTGCTCGTTCGCCCTTGATCTGCTGATTGCCATCAAGACCTTGCGGACCCTTCTGACCGGCTACGGTGCACGTTGACCCTTCACGCGTTTTCCGCCACTGAACGACCCTTGCGCATTCTCCTGGTTACCACGGGCCTGCGCATGGGGGGCGCCGAACAACAGGTCGCCGCGCTGGCGCGTGAATTCCTCGATCGAGGCAACCGCGTGGCCCTGATCAGCCTCACCCCGGATTGCGAAGTGCCGATGCCGGACGCCGTGGAGCGTCTGATGCTTGACATGCGCAAGACGCCGGTCTCGATGGCCCTGGCCCTCGCGGCGGCGCGCCGCTTTGCCTGCCGCTGGCAGCCGGACATCGTCAACGCGCATATGTTCCACGCCAACATGTTCGCCCGCGTGCTGACGCGCGTGGCGGATCTGCCGCCGCTGATCTGCGCCGCGCACAGCTTTTCCGAAGGCGGCCGGTTGCGCATGACGCTGTATCGGCTGACCAACACCTGGTGCACGCTCACCACGCAGGTGAGCCAGTCCAGCCGAGCCGAGATGATTCGGGCCGGCGCCGTGACGGGCGACCGCGTGCGCGTGATGTACAACGGCATCGACACGGACAAATTCAGACCCGACGCGCTGCTGCGCGAACAGACACGCGCGCAGCTTGGACTGGGCGCGGGAACGCGCATGGTGCTCAACATCGGCCGCCTTGCCGCCGAGAAAGACCAGGTGGCGTTGATCGATGCGTTTGCACGCCTGGACCGCTCCACGCCGACGCGGCTGTTCATTGC
The DNA here is from genome assembly GCF_008801835.1 of Cupriavidus pauculus. Taxonomy (GTDB): domain Bacteria; phylum Pseudomonadota; class Gammaproteobacteria; order Burkholderiales; family Burkholderiaceae; genus Cupriavidus; species Cupriavidus pauculus. The sequence goes on from NZ_VZOW01000043.1 coordinate 23,778, forward strand.
CGGCGACGGGCCGCAACGGCCCGCGCTCGAAGCGCGGATCGCCCATCATCGCCTGCAGGACCTGGCCGTGCTGCTGGGCACGCGTCACGATATTCCAGCGCTGCTGAATGCGGCCGACGTCTTCGCGCTATCGTCGCGCATCGAGGGCATGCCGCTCGTGCTGGGCGAGGCCCTGGCTTGCGAGTGTCCGGTCGTGGCCACATCGGCACCCGGCGTGGCCGAGTTGCTGGGCGATGTCGGCGCGATGGTGCCGGTGGGGGATACCGATGCGCTGGCGCGCGCCATGCTGCGCACGCTGGCCACGGTGGACACGGCTTCCGCCGACCGCCGGGTTGGCCGCGAACGCATCGTCACGCATTTCGGCATCGCGGCCGCCGCGGATCGGTGGCTGGCGCTCTACCACGAACTCAGCGCCCCCTCGCGCGGCCACACCGGCCACGCCCATCCATGCGCCGGCGCATAGCAGGCAATGTTGGCTGGATGCTGCTGGACCGGGGCGCGCAGGTGCTTGCGGGTGTCGGCGTCGTTGCAATCCTGGCGCGCACACTTGGCACTGACGGCTTCGCCGCCTTCCAGTACGCGCAGTCGCTCGTGTTCATTGGCGCATCGGTCGCACTGATCTGTGGCGGCGAAGTGGTCATCCCGAGACTGGTTGCACTAAGCGACGCCACACGTCAGCACCGCTTGCTCGTACATGTCTTCTGGCTGCGCTTGCTGGCGGGCGTGGGCGGCTACGCCCTGGTCGCCGGCTTCCTGGCCGCCACCGGTCAGCCAGCGCGGAACTGGTGGCCCGCGCTGATTCTTGGCCTGGCTATCCTGTTGCGCGAACCCTTCGGCGTGGTCATCGCCTGGATGCAGGCGCGCACCGAAACCCGGCCCGTCGTACTGATCAATGTTGCGGCGCTGGCCCTGAAGGTCGGCACGGTCATCGTATTGGCGCTGTGCAGCATCGAGCTGACGGGCGCCTATGCGACGGCGTTCGTGTTGGAACCGGTGCTTGCCGCCATCCTGCTTTGCGCGCTTTACCGCCGGCGGATGCCGGTTTCGCGTGTGCCGATCGACCTCAATTTGAGCCGCCAACTGCTGCACGACGGTGCGCTGTTCTGGGTCAGCTTCATGCTGATGATGGCGGCACGGCGCATCGACCAGTTGATTCTCCATCCGCATGTCGAGGCCGCGGAGTTTGCCGCCTATGCCGCGTCGATGCAGATCGTCGACAACTTCACGGCGCTGGGCAGTATCCTGGCCAGCGGCATCGCGCCGTTATTCTTGTACGCAAAAAGCGAGCGCGCCGCCGGCATTGCCAACGTTGGCAAACTCGCACTCTTCCTGGCCGTCGTAGGCGCGGCCGGCGCCATTGTCCTGGCGGTAATGGCGCCGTGGATCGTACATCTGCTTTACGGCTCGGCCTTTGCGGATGCCACTGCGTTGATGCAACTCGCGATCCTGGTGAGTCCATTGGTGTTCGCGGACGTCGGCTTCACCGTTCTGGCCGCCTATCTGCGCAAGCCGCGCTGGATCGCAGCCAAGTGGGCGCTCGCATGCGCGGCGACCGTTGCCGTGGATTTGCTTGCCATTCCGCGACTCGGCGCGCGCGGGGCAATCCTGGGATATGCGACATCTGGTGCGCTGGCAGTGCTGGCCGGCATCGTCACATGGGCGTACGCACGCCGGACACAGCAGTCATGAGCCAGACGCCGGTCATTTGCTTCCTGACGGGCACGATGAACGCGTACGCCGGCGCGGAGCGGATGACGGCGGTTGTCGCCAACGCGCTCGCCGCGCGCGGCTACGTGGTTCACATCGTCAGTCTGTTCGATCCCACGACATGTTTCGCGCTGCATCCGGATGTGGAACTGCGCGCCCTGTTTGACACGCGGCCGTCGTTCAAGCGCCATTACCTGACCGCAGTCAGACGCATCCGCGAGGACGCCAGGCGCCACGGCATCGACATCATGATCGAAGTCGATCCGATGTTGACGCTGTTCACCCTGCCCGCCCTGGCCCGAACCGGCGTGCGCCGCATTGGCTGGGAACACTGTCATTTTGGCGAGGACCTGGGCAAGCCATTGCGGCGCGTGGCGCGTCGCCTTGCGGCGCGCACCGCGTCGGCCATCGTGGTGCTGACGGCCGCAGATCAAGCGCATTGGCGCACGGCGATCCGGCACGCATTTGACGTGCGCGCCATCGCCAATCCGCTGCCCTTCGACCTGCCTGCCGAACCCGCGGCGGGCAACACACGCAAGGTCCTTGCGGTGGGCCGCCTGGTGCCGGCAAAAGGCTTCGACGTGCTGCTGCGCGCGTGGAAGACAGTCGTTGTCGCCGCACCCGGCTGGCAGCTCGAGATCGTCGGGGAAGGTGCGGAACGGCAGGCATTGCAGACGCTGATCGAGGAGCTTGGCATCGGTGACACCGTGTCGATGCCCGGCGCGCGGCGCGACGTGGAAACCGCATATCGCGGCGCCAGTGTCTTCTGCCTGAGTTCGCGCTATGAAGGATTCGGACTGGTGCTTCTGGAAGCGATGGCGCATGGCCTGCCGGTGGTGGCAACCGCCTGCGACACCGGGCCCAGGTCGCTGCTGCAGGACGGTGTCAACGCGCGCGTCGTACCCGTGGATTCGGCGGACGCGCTCGCGGCGGGGCTGCTCGATGTCATGGACAGCCCACCTTTGCGGCATCGGCTGACTGATGGCGGCCGGCAGACGGCCAGGGCACACACCGTCGACCAAATAGTTGGCCAATGGGAATCGCTTCTGCGGGACGTGGCGGCCCGGGCATGACGTCCGGCCATGCCGCGGGCGACTAGCGCGAGCGAATGCGCCGCACCCAGCGGATGACGATCCACGCCCGTTGCATCACCAGCAAGTGGAGGCCAGTAAAAAGCAGGAAGCCGGCAAAGATGATCGACTCCGGCACGCCCTTTTTCCACGCGACCACGCCGATCAGGCCCAGCACGAAATTGCCCACGAGCAGAAACCAGACGGTTTGCTTGGTGCTGAAACCCATGCGCAGCAGCAGATGGTGGAGGTGGGTGCGGTCGGCCGAAAGCGGATTCTTGCCCTGCACCGCCCGCCGGATCACGACGGCCAGCAGGTCGATCAGGATCAGTCCGACCACCCACAGCATCACCGCCGGTGGCACGTGGCCGCCAGGGTTGTACTCTTTCTGCGACAGTTCGACGGAGAACCAGCTGATCCCGTAGCCAAGCAGCAGGCTGCCGGCGTCGCCGAGGAACACAAGCCGCTGACGCAGCGGACTCGGCATGTTGAAAAGCAGGAAGCCCGCAATCGCGCCGCACATCAGCAGGCAGATCCGCAGCGCCCCGGGGTTGCCCACGTCATGCGCCAGCCACGAAAACCATGCGAACACGATCAACGACAAGCCCCCGGCCAGGCCGTCCATGCCGTCCATGCCGTCGGTCATGTTGATGGCATTGACCACAGACAGCGTGGCCAGCAGCGTGAGCGGGATGCCCCAGGCGTAGAGAATCACGTCGCGCTTGTACAGCAGGTCTCCCAGCGAGTGCAGATACACCTCGCCCCACGACGTCATCAGAATCGCCGCGAAGAACTGAAACGCCAGCTTGCTCAGCGGCGACACGCCGTTGAGGTCGTCGAAAAGCCCGACCAGCGCCAGCAATGTCAGGCCGATATAGAGCGCGGTGTAGTGATCGTAGCCCCGCACGAACATTGCGCTGGAAATCCATAACGCAATCAGGATCGCCATGCCGCCCACCAGCGGCGTGGATCCTTCGTGCCGCTTCCTGCCGCCAGGGTGGTCAAGCAGGCCGCCGCGCGTTGCCAACGGCCGCAGGATCAGTACAGCGCCCGCGCTCAGCATGGCCGAGATCGCGGGGAGCCAGAAAAATTCGAACATGGAAACTCAGATCTGTATCGGCAGCGCGAAGGTTGCGATTTTTTTCGCGCAAAAACGATTCGCGTAGAATGTGCCGGGTTCACGCCGCAGCCAGGTGCGCGCGCAGCCAACATTAAACTTCACATCATGATGCTCCGATAGTGGGGCCGGCCCTCAGCGTTGTGCACGGCACACGCGCCACTTCGGTTTCGTCCATGCTCTTGCCTATTTATCTTGTATCGCGTAACGGGGTCAAAAATACCGGCGGAGTCGAACGTGTGGTCCATCTGCTCCAAAATGACCTGATCCGCCACGGGGCCCAAGTAGCACTAGTTGACGAAGCAACGGTTTTACCACAGTTCCTGCGCGGCAAGCGCATTACCCAGTTTTTGTTTCCTTTGGCCGCTTCTGCCTGGCTGTGGGTGCGCCGAATATCGGGACACAGGTTCGAGACCATTTCGAATTCGTCGTACACACCGGTCTACCCCTCCGAAGCGGTAATCGTGCACGGCTCGGCCACCGGTTATATTCGGGCGCTTGCCGGATCGGGTAACCGGTTTCTGGGCATGCGGGTGCTGGCGCTGCTGGAAGGCATGACGATGCGCCGCGCGCGCCGGGTGGTTTGCGTCTCGGAAGCGGTGCGCGACATTTGCGTCGCAGCGCATGGCGTGCCCGCCGAAAAATGCACGGTCATTCATAACGGCATCGACGCGTCCGTATTCCGTCCGCGGCCGAAGTTCGTTGGCGACAAGGTGCGGCTCGGATTTGCCGGCCGGCTCGAGTATGGCAAGGGACTGCCATACCTGATCGATATTGCCCGCTGGGTCGGCACCCAGCGCGATATCGAACTGACCATCGCCACCACCAGCGACGCGCCGGTTGCGCTGCAAGGCCTGCCCAACGTCACGATCATGTCGGGCCTCGCGCCGCAGCGGATGGGCGAGTTCTACGACCGAATCGACGTGATGGTCTTCCCTTCGCTGTTCGAAGGGTTTGAGCTGGTGACCCTCGAGGCACTGGCTTCGGGCGTCAGCGTACTGGGCACGCGGGTCGGCGCGTGCGACGTATTCCTGCGCCAGGGTGTGCCATGGGTCAGCGAATTGCCAGCGGACTCCGCGGCCTTCTTCGAGCAGGCGCCCGGGATTTTCGCCCGTTTGCGTCAGCATTCCGATCCCGCCGCGATGCATGCCCTGATTGCGCGCTCCTTTTCCATTGCGCGGTTCTGCGATCAGCTCCGCGCCCAATTGCAATTATTGAATTCGTGAAGGTTCTGCTGATTTCACCCAACGGCCTGCAGGAACTATCGGGAGGCGGGCTCTACCTGCGATCGCTGGCACAGGCGCTTTGCGGCGTGCGGGGCGTAAGCCAGGTCACGGTCGTCAGCAAGGACATGGGAGACGGCGAGATTTTCGATTTCCCGTCCCATTGCCAACGCGTATATCTCGAAAAGAACAAAACCCGCGACGTCGTCGCGCGGCTGCGCCTTTACCCCACGTACCTGATTACCCATCGCCCGCTGCTGATGCGCCACGCCCGCGCCGCCGACGTGGTGCTGTTCCATAATTCGCGCTGCGGCGGGCTGATGGCGGAAATGCGCAGGAAAATGCCGGGCAAGACCTATGGCATCCTGAGCGACAACGTCGAGGCCGAGCTAAAACGCCAGCATCGTGAAGGAAATGTGTTACGACAGGTAAGCAATGCCGTCGATACCTGGCTGATCCGTCGCGCGGAAGCACCGAGCCGCTTTGCCGACTTCGTGACATTTATCACCGAGGCGGATCGCGCGCTATTTGATCGCCAATACGGCACGCCCGGGCGCACCGGAATATTGCCGATTTCGCTGCCGCCGGGTGAGTCGGGCGAAGCGGGTGCCGGCGGCGCGTCCAGCATCCCGAAAATTCTCTTTACGGCACATTTCGGGTTCGAACCGAATCAAAGCGCCCTGCGTGATTTTGCCGAGGTGGCTCGACTGTTTTTCCGAATATCGGACGTGCGGGCGGACTTCGTCGTGGCAGGCGCACGGGCGGCCGAAATGGCGGCCGGCTACCCCGGACTGACGGTGGTGGACGGGCCTTCGCCGGCAGCCATGGCGCAGACCTTTGCAGGCGCCACCGTCTACCTGGCACCCGTCAGCTGGGGCAGCGGCATGAAAACCAAGGTGGCGGAAGCGCTGTCATTTGGGCTGCCCGTGATTTGCATGCCGAATGCGGCGGTTGGCTATGACGCCGCACTGAGTGACACCGAATTCTGCCGTGCAATTTGCGTGGTGGAAAATGCCTCGGAGATGGCGAGCACACTTCACAGAATTTTACAAACCCGGGATCTCTCGCCACTCCGGCATGCTGCAACCGCAGCATTCAATGCTTTATACTCGCATGCGTCGCAAACCAGGCGGCTTGAACTGCTTCTCCCTGCACAATGACCATGCCGAGCGCAAAAAAACTGGTTAGCGTCATTACACCCGTTCATAACGACGGAAAGTATATCGGCGCAACTGCCAGCTCGATTCTGCAGCAGAGCCTGACCGATTTTGAGTGGATTCTGGTCGACGATGGCTCCAATGGCGAGACGGCCTCCGTCCTGGCCAGCCTCGCCGCGTCCGATTCACGTATTCGAATCATTACCAATCCGGTCGCATATGGCCCCGCGCGCGCGCGCAATATCGGAATCGCGGCAGCCGAGGGCGAATTCGTCGCATTTCTCGATGCCGACGACATCTGGGATGCACATAAACTGGAGCAGCAGGTGCGGTTTATGCGCGAACACGATCTCGATTTCAGCTACCACGACTATATTCCGTTCGAAGACGGCAGCGGCCGGCCAATATCGAAAATATGCGGGCCGAATCGATTGACGTTGTTTTCTCATAATTCGCGACGCGGCGTCGGGTGTCTGGCTGTAATGCTCAAGCGCGACATCGCCGGCGACGGCGTGTTTCCCGCCATGCCGCCTGGCCATGTCGCCGAGGACTTCGCGGCATGGGCCATCCTCATAAAAGGTGGCTTGCGTGGTGAACGCCTGCCGAAAACGCTGGCGTGGTACCGCGTTCGCAAGCGGTCCTTTTCGTCGAACAAGATTCGCTCCGCCCATTCCGTCTGGTTCATCATGCGGACCATGGAAGGGTTCGGCAAGATCACGTCGGCGTTCTTCCTGACCAGCTACCTGTTAAACGCCATGACATCGCGGCTGATGGCGCGCATCGCCAGCCCGCACCAGACTCTGGCATCGCCTCCATGGCATTGAATGCCCTGATCTCGGGTCTGGGCGTTCTACTGAAGTTGCTCTGCGGCCTTGCCGCCAACAAGATCCTCTCGACCCAGCTCGGCCCCATCGCTTTTGGCGCCTGGGGCAACGTCTTCAGCCTGGCCACCCTCTACACCACCTTCTCGAACGGCGGCATTGCGCAGGGCCTCGTGGCACGGCTCTCGACGCCAACTCAGGACGAGCGCGCACGCGACCAGTGGCTGAACGGCGGGATGCTGTTTGCGCTCTGCGTACCCGTGCTGATCGCGGTGTGGCACAGCGGCTTCCGGCAGTTGGGTATCGTCAGCGGCGCGCAGGCGCTTGGTCCGCTGGCGGCGCTGGCGCTTGGCCTGCTGGCCGGACTTGCACTGCAGATCCAGGCAAGCGTGCTGGCGCAAGGCCGATCGAGGCTGAACGCGTTGGTGCTGGCGTTCTCGGGCGTCGCGGCGCTTGCCAGCTACTGGTGGTTCGTGACGCCGGGCTCGGTACAAAGCGCCGTCCATGCCCTGCTCGCCGGATTTGCCGCCACGCTCGTCGCCTGGCTCGCGGTTGCCGCATTCACCCGCACCCGCTGGCACGGCGGCCTGGCGTCGCTGTCCGACGGCATGGCCGCGGCGCGCGCGCTGGCGCCCTATGTGTTGATTGCGCTAGCGCCGGCGGTGGTCGGCACGGCGGCCGTGATCACGGTGCGTGAAGTCGTTTCGGTGCGCGTCGGACCCGAGGCGGCGGGGCTCTGGCAGGGCATGTTCCGCATTTCGGATGCCGTTGTCGCCATGGCGCAGGCCGTGGTCAGCTTCGTGCTGCTTCCGGAAGTGTTTCGCAGCGGCGCGCCTGGCCGGTCGCTCAAGTCGCGCCTGCCGACATATGCGGCGCTGGTGGCCCTTGGCTTTGCCGTGGGTGCGGCCATCCTCTGGCAGGCTGCCGACGTCGTGGTGCGCACGCTGTATTCGGATGCCTTTTCGGGCATCGCCCCGTTGCTGTGGATCGAACTGCTTGGCGACGCGTTCAAAGCCTTGGCCATGCCGTTCGTGGCGTTCTTCATTTACCAGAGAAATCTGCGTTTTTCCTGGGCGCTCGAGCTGATTTTTTCGGCCTGCTTCGTGTTGGCCACCTACATACTGACCGGCATGAGCGGCCTTGCAGGTGCGGCCGTGGCCTATGCACTGGCAAACCTCGTACTGCTGGTGGTTGCTTTCGTTTTGTTTCTTGGAGTCCGGGATGCCTGAGCTGTCGTTACTCGCGATACTGCTTCTGGCGGTTGCGAATCTGATCAGCGGCGCCTTTGGCGATCTCGCCTGGCAGGCTCCGCTGACCGCATTGACGTTCTTCGCATGCATGTACAGGGTCAGTCATGCGGCCACCAGCCGGTTCAATCCAACGATGCTCATCTGCGCCACTACGACGCTGTTCCTGCTGAGCCGTTTCCTGATTACCTACTTCGCCGGATGGGCCGATTATCGCTATGGCGACTGGTTTCTGATGGGTCCGATGGACGAGGTGCTCGTCGCCAAGGCGCTTGCAGCGATCTGTCTGTTCCTCTGCGGCATTGCGATTGTGGCTGGCCGGCTTGGCGATCTGCCCCGCCGCGAGGACAGCTACCTTGGCACAATCGCGTTGCGCATGGGCCTGGCGATCTTGCCGTTCACGCTGTATCGGGTCTACATCAACGTCGACACGTGGCGCACGGGCGACTACCTGGCAATGTACAAGTACGGCGGTCCCGGCGGCATTCCCTACGCGCTGGGCGGCTGGCTGATCCTGTGCGTGTTCGCCTACCTGGCGTCGCGCCCGCGGCTGCGCCCGGCACTCGCCGGATACGCGGTCGGCATCCTGCTCTGCGCGCTGGACATGTTCAAGGGCGCCCGCGGCATTCCCATGGCGCAGATCATCGGCCTGACGTGGCTGCTGGTGACGACGCAGGACATCCGCGTGTCCTGGTGGAAAGCCGGCGCCGCGGTATTCAGCATGGCGCTGCTGGCCGACGTGGTGGGTCGCGTGCGAATCGGCATGCCCATTACCACTGCGCTGACCGGCGATCCGTTCGAGACACTGTTCGGCTTTTTCTACGGCCAGGGCGTGAGTCTGATCTTCGTGGTGTCCACGCTCAAGCACATCGCGCAGTTCACGCCGGTCGTGGACGGACTGCAATCGACCTTTGCGATCTTCATCGATGGCTACCATCGCACCTTCGGCAGCCTGCCAACGGGCCAGACGCTGGAATTCGCGCACCAGACGGCCAGCCTCGCGCATCGGCTGTCGTTCATCGTCGATGCGGAAATGTACCTGAACGGCAAGGGCATGGGCGGCTCGGCGGTGGCCGAATCGATGCTGTACACGCCGCTGGTCGGACCGCTGCTGGCGGGTGCTTTCACCGGCGGCGTGCTCAAGGTGCTCTATCGCGTAGCCAGGATGGCGCCGCTGGGCCTGTTCATTCTGGCGGCAACGCTGCCCTTCTTCCTGCTGATCCCGCGCGAAAATCAGCTCTTCTTCGTCGTGCCGATGTGCAAGGCACTGCTGTTTGCCGCAATCGTCTACGTTATTGCCAAGATCCACCATGTCAGACAGCCAGCCTAAGGTGACGGTGGTCGTCCCGACCTACAAGCGCGCCCATCTGCTGCCGCAGACCATCGCATCGTATCTGCAGCCTGAAGTGGCGCAGCTCGTTCTGGTGGACGACTGCTCTCCGGACGATACGCCCGAGGTGGCCCGGCAGTTGATGCAGCGCCATCCGCAGGTCACATATCTGCGCAACGCGGTCAATGGCAAGCAGACGACGTCGAAGAACCGGGGCAAGTCGCTGGCGCAGACCGAGTACGTGTACTTCGGCGACGACGACTCCATCCTGCAGCCCGGCGCGATGGCGCGGCTGCTGCTGACCGCGGCGGAAACGTCCGCCGATATCGTGGGAGCCTCCGCGCTGTACCTGCGCGACGACAGAGACACCGATGAGGCCGTGATGCGACGCCGGAACGTCGCCGGCAATGCCGACGACGTGGTGCGGCTCGATCGCCTGCAGTTCGACTTCGCCGCGGGGGCATCGCGGCCCATCGACGTACCGGTGTGCCACGCATCGTTCCTGATCCGCACCGACGCAGCCAAGGCAATCGATTTCGACACAGGCTACGTGGGCAACTGCTACCGGGAAGAAACCGACTACCTCGTACGCTCGCGGGCGCGCGGCATGAAGATTGTCTACGAGCCGCGCGCCGTGCAGATCAACCTGCCGCCGTCTCAAGCGACCGGCGGTGCGCGCGGGCGCGGGCGGCTGTCCTACGAAAGCTACGCGCTCTACAACACCGCGCGCTTCCTGTTCCGAAACCGGCAGGCGCTGAAGGTGGCGGACGCGCGCTGCAACGCGGCCATGATGCTGGGCTGGTACGTCCAGGGTCGCGTCGCTGCCGTACTGTCGCGAGTAGGCAGCGCGATGGCTCGCAAGCTGTCCGCACGATAGGAAAGCCGCGCCCGACAAGGCAGCCCGGCGCCAGGCGCTTTCAGCTAGCCGGGCGTGCCCGATGTGCAATGCGCAAGACTGTGGCGCAGCGTATGAACCGCTTCTGTCGGCGCGCACTCGGACATCCGCACGAAATAGAGCTTGTCCGCCCGTGGCAGCGCCGCAACCAGGTCCACGGCGACGCGCGCCGCCGTCAACGCAAGGGCGCCCGCCGCGTAGCCGATCTCGCGCTCGCGCACAAAATACCTGAGCTGGGCCGCCAGCAGCGACCGGCGCGCCAGCAATGTTTTGCGCAGGTCGAAGTACCCCTGGCGATAACCGAGAAGAACCTCGTTGAGACAGGCGAAGCGGCTCTCCTTGTGGCTGCGCAACAGCAGTTCCTGATCTTCCGCGCGCATCACTTCGGGAAGCCCGTAGCGGAACCGCGCAAACCACTCGCGCCGTCCCATCCAGCCCGGATGGGGCAGCGGAATGCCACGCCACGGTCGCGCGCACATGGCTTCATGGGTGCCCGCAAAAGGCAGCATGCCGAGAATTTCGCCGTCGCTGCGGAACGCCACCGCCCTGCAGCCCACCAGATCGATCTGCGGATTCGCATCGAGAAAAGCCACCTGGCGTGCCAGCCGCTCCGGAAAGCTGACGTCATCGGCATCCATGCGGGCGAGATAGCGGCCATGTGCCAGCTCGATCCCCATGTTCAGCCGGCGCGCCAATCCCAGACGACGTCCGTCGCGCAACACGCGCACGCGCGGGTCGGCAAACGCCTGCGCCACCGCAACCGTACCGTCGCTCGATCCATCATCGAGCAATAGCACCTCGAAGTCCGAGTACGTCTGAGACAGCAGCGAACACAACGCCACGCCCAGCGTGCGCTCGGCGTTCCAGGCGGGAAGAAGAATGGAAACGGTTGGGGTCATTGCCGAATTCACAGGGTTCATGCCTGCCCTTCCATGTCGCTGGCGATGGCGTCCCACATGGAAGACAGCCCCTGGTTGAAATCTTCCGCCGGCGCCCATCCCGAGCATTCGCGCAACTTCGTGCTGTCCAGCACGTTTGCACGGACATCGAACTCGCGCGCCGCCGCCAGGCGAATCCGCACCGGCAGGTCGTGCCTTGCGGCCAGCGGCTCAAGCGCCGCGAGCACTTCGCGGTTGTTACGGCCGACGCCGGTGCCGAGGTTGTAAACCTGCCCTGCATCCCCGCCGTCGAGCACCGCCAGAATGCCGCGCGCGACATCCGCCACATGAATGTAGTCGCGGATGGTGCCAGTTTCGCCAAACACGGTCACTTCCTGGCGCTTGAGAATGGCGCCCATCGCCGTTGCGATGAACCCTTGCCCGGTGAAGGCTCGCTGGCCCGGTCCATAGGCATTGGCCGGTCGCACGATGCTGACGGGCACGCCATGCAGCCGGTGGAACATCAGCGCGTACTTCTCCTGCGTGAGTTTGGTGATGCCATATGGCGACACGGGATTGGTCGGGGCACCTTCGGAAATGGGCAGCGAATCGACGTGGCCGTATACCGTACCGCCCGATGACACCACGATCATCCTGCGCAGCGGCAGGTTGCGCGTGGCCTCGAGCAGGCCGACAGTAAGCGGCAGATTGGCCAGAATGTCGTAAACGGGATCGGCGTAGCTGGTCTGCGGTACGGTTGCATAGGCCAGATCGACAATCTCGTTGGCGCCAGCGAGCAATGCGGGCCAGTCGATCGCGCCCTCCCCCACGGGTGTGTATTCGGCAGCCGCAGGCAGCGCTGCCGGCCGTGTCGGACGCCGGCCCAGCACGCAAACCTCGCGCCCCGTCGCCAGCAGTTCGCGCACCAGCCATGCGCCGATGAATCCCGCGCCGCCAATCACGCAGCAACGCGCGCGTGTATTTCGTTGAATACTGTTTGTCATGGATGCGGACCTGATCTTCAGCCTTCCGTCGGTTCGGTCAGCGTTTCCCGCGTCGGCGCGGTCACAGCGCCCTGCAGGATCGCCTCATAACGATCGGCGATCTTCGCCCACGTAAATTGCTCTTGCCAGCGATCGCGCGCCGTGTGACCCAACACGTCGAGCTCGGCGGGCGAGTTCATCAGACGTTTCATCTCCGCGCCGAAGCGTTCCGGATCGGCACGCGTGTAACCGCGCTCGTCCTTCGGCGCGTCGCAGATGACGCCGCCCCCGGTCCAGCGCGCGATCTCGTCGGCGTTGCCTACCGGAACCGAAAGGAACGGAGTGCCTGCCGCGGCGGTTTCGAACAGCACCAGCGGCGAGTATTCGATGTTCGACGCAAACACGAACAGGTCGGCATTCATGTAGGCCTGCACCAGTTCCCGCCTGCCAAGGTTGATCTGCAGTACCTGCTTGTTCTGCTGTCGGCTGGCACGGTCCACCCAGTAGCCGATAGGATCGGCCGCCTTGCGCATGCGATGCGGCAACCAGTGCAGATGTCCTGCCGCATCGAGTTGCGCCGCCGCCAGCGCGTAGATGCGCGAGCGCACACCGCGCAGGCCTTCGCGTCGCAATACCCCGAATGATCGCCAGGCCAGTCCCGCTACGCGGCGCACCCGTCCGCCAAGGAAACCGATCACTTTTTGCACGTCGTTGCGCGGCGCCTGCGTCGTTTCCTGCGGCGGCGTGACGACGACCGCGGGTGCCGGCGGCGGGTTGCCATTCAGAATCAGCGTGACCTTGCGGCGCCCGTTGCGCAGCCGCGCAAACGCTTCGGCGATTTCCTTGTGCCCCTTGACGCCCGTGATGCTGCCGACAGTCAGAAAGACGAAGCTGTCTTCGGGAATGCCATGCCTGCTCCGGAATTCCTTGTCGCGCGGAACGGAAAATTCCACCTCGCAAGCGCCGTTGGGCAGGATGGTGCGGTGCTCGAGTCCGTGCTGGCGCGCAAAATCGATGTCGCGATAGCGCTCGGCATAGAAAATCAGATGATCGAACTGGCGCAGCACGTCGGGCAGCGCTTCGAAATAGCCCGAATAAGTGGGCTCGTACAATCCCGAGAAACCGCACGGGATAAACACCTTGCGCGCGCGGATCTGGTCCAGCACAGGCCACAGCGCGTCGAACGTCCATTGCTGCGCGGCCTTGATCATGATGGCGTCGCCGTCGAACGCCTTCACATAGTCGCGGTAACGGTCCAGCTCGCCGTGCATCCCACGGACTGCATTGCCCGTGATGCCAAACTCGACGATTTCCACACCGTTATGCGATGTAAAGTCGCGCTCGGCCAGTCGCGTCGTGGCCACCGTCACATGATGGCCGCGTTGCACCAGACGCTCCGCCAGATGGCGCATGACTTCCTGTACCCCGCCAACACTGGGGTAATAAAACTCGCAGCAGAACAGAATCCGCATCATCGTCACCTACTTTTTCGCATCAGCGCGGCAGGATGCCGATTCGGCGACCGAAGTCGCGCACAGCGCGCGCGATGGGACGGGCCCAGCTCATGTTGTGCTTCTGGATCAGATACTGATGACGCAAATTCTGGATCTTTACTTCCGTGCGGCGCATCACATCCGATTGCGGAGATTGTGCCGCAAGTTTCTGGCCTGCCAGGCGAACCACGTTGCACATGCGTTCGATATCGGGGCGCGGCGACAGCCGATGAAGCGCTGAATGTGTCAGCGCCGCCACATCAAGAACATCGACCGAGGGTTCTTGCTGCCCCAGCGCCGCCGCGACATTCTCCGCGCAAATCAGCACCAGGCGCTCCAGGAACGGATTGGGGCCGGTGCGCGACATGCTGGCCGGTACCTCGCGATACACCAGCAGCCGCTCGGGCAGATTGGCCACGCGGCCGGCGCGCGCCATGCGCGACCATAGCTCATAGTCCTCAGGCGGCTGACGCGCAGGATCGGTGGTATAGCCGCCCACCGCTTCGACGGTGGCCTTGCGCATCATGATCGAGCTATGCACGAACGGATTGTTGAACAGCAGCTCGAAGCTCAGTGCGCCATGATCGGTGGGATGATCGTGCGCGCGGTCGGTTGGCGTGTCGCCCACCCAGATCTGCGCGGCCGTACCCAGCAGGCCATGATCCGGGTGCTTTTCGAGAAAGTCGACCTGACGCGCGAAGCGCTCCGGATGCGACAGGTCGTCCTGGTCCTGACGCGCGATATATCGTCCGCGCGCCAGTCCGATACCGCGATTCAGCGTTCCCGCCAGGCCCATATTGTCCTGGTGGTACAGACGAATCCGTGGATCGCTCAGCGACTCCAGCACCCGAGCCGAGTCGTCCTTCGACCCGTCGTTGATGAGGATGAGTTCGTAGTCCTCGAAGGTCTGCGCGAGAATGCTCTCCACGGCCTTCCTCACATCCGCCGCGCCGTTGTACACCGGCAGCACGACACTGATCAGCGGCGTCGTCATAGTCGGATCCAGGAAGCGGGAATCAGATCGCGCGTATCATGCGACGCGCCACTGAACCAGCGCTGCGGCGCCGCCACGATCTTATCCGCGTGCGGGTTCAGCCATGCGCCCCACCAACTGAACGAGCTATTGGCGATCACGTGGTGACGGCACGCCTTCATCAGCGCCATATCCCACACGCCGCGATCGGCGCCATTCACATCGACCAGCGTGACCGTGTGATCGAGCTTGAAGTTTTCGCTCACCCACGCATGATCGTCGGAGAACACGAAAAAATGCGGGGCCGACACGCGCGCGGCAATGTAGTCCACCGCTGCCCGGTAATAGTCGAGCGAACAGACGCCGTGATATTGAGCGGTCTGCGGGTTGTTCACATAGTCCCCGCGTCGAATATGCAACGACACCGCGGCAGCCGCGGCTTCGCGAATCTGCGCCGCAATCCGTTCATTGGCCGCATCGACTGGCGCCTTCAGCGTGAATTCCTCGCGCAGCAAGTCTGCGATATTCGCGAAATAGCGTTCGCTCTGCCAATAGCCATCGAGATATACCGGCGGCACGACCTGCTCGATACGCGCGTCGTAGGTGAACGACGCCTCCTTGAGCTGATTGGCAGGCTTGTCCAATCCCAGTGCCTTGCCGAGGCGATTGAACAGCGTCGGTGCCTTTGCCTTGACGCCGAAACGCGTCAACTCGTCTTCCGACGCCACACGCGCACGGATCGACAGTTCGCCCAATTCATAACGACGCAGATCGTAATGCGCGAAACCGCTGGCATCGAGCAGAAGCGGCACATTATGCCGATGCGCCACGGCGCGGCCCGTGGCGTACTGAAACATCTGGTTGCCCAGTCCGCCGATGAGGTTGGCAATAACAGCTTCCACAAGTTACCTTTCAATCAATGTCCTGACCTTAACGGGCCAAATGTCTGAGACGGAACTCACGTGCCTTCATGACCGCATATACCAGCGGGTAGAAACGCGTGCCCTGAACGGCTTTCAGCATGTCGCGCGTATATGCGGAAAAATGCTGAAGAGGACAGGACCGCTGTACCAGACTCGCAGGCACAACTATCTCTTCTGGTGATCCAAGCCGGTCTGTAGCACGTGGATCGCGCTTAAAAAAATGCACATCGCTGATAACATCGACGCCAGCCATACTCATGGCCGCAAGGTTAAAGCACATATCGCCACCCCAATCAAGAGTGAAAGGAAAGCGATTATGTGCAACCTTGCATAAGTCAGTTCGAAAGATGCTATAAATCAGGTTCGCTTTACCGTGAAACTCAGGCGACCATACGTAGCGAGCGATCGTCGCAAAATTCGGAAGTCCAGAAAAAGCCGGAATATCCGTGCAATGCCTGACAATCTGCCCGAACGAGTCGATGACATCGAGACCGGTGAATGCCATTCCGTAGTCAGGCTTCGCTTCAAGACGTGTGATACAACTCTCAATAAACCCGGAGCCCCAAACATCGTCCGCGGCAGCCCACATGAAGTAAGGGGCAACAGCCTGATCAAGCACGAACTTGAAATTTTTCGGCGCACCAATATTTGAACCGTGGCGCACGTAATTAATTCGAGGATCCAATTTGGCATAATTTCGGCATATATCTTCCGTGTTATCGGTCGATGCGTTGTCCGCAATTGTAAGCTGCCAATCCTGAAACGATTGTGCCAATAAAGATGTCAGCGCTTCATCAATGAATTTTTGGCCGTTGTATACCGGCATGCCAATCTGGACAGAGACCAATTTTTTTCTCGACATCTATTCTTCCCATCTTCTGCACTGCATCAGTGTCGGCGCCAACGCAATTTATCAACAAAAATTGAGTTTATTCTTGTATCTGCGTACAAAATATAATCGTTCTGCTGCAAGTATTCGCCGATCTCGGCAATTTTCATGCCGTCGAAATTTTCGCTGAACGTAATTGTCTCCACGCAAATTACAACCGGGCGATAACGACTAAAATCTATGGATTTCACGATTTCAAAGTCGAGCCCCTCCACGTCGATAGATATGAAGTCCGGCGCTTCGCCTGCAAAATTTTCTGCAATCAGCTCATTTACGTCACGCAAAGGCACGTCAATGACGTCAACTATCTGATGCGTGCCCATTGCCACACATCGTTCCGCCTCTTGCTTGCTGAAAGTATTCAGCGTGGGCACTGACATCACATAGAAAGGCAGCGCACCTGTATTTCCTAATCCAACTCCCACATTTAGATTCACATCAAGTGGTCGCTGGAGAACAAATCGCTCAAACAACGCAGGATCAGCCTCGACATTCACCCCACGTGAGCCCTTTTTATAAAAAAAACGTGTGTTGCTATACAGTGAGGGATGATGCGCGCCAAGATCCAAATACGTAGGATGCTGAATCTGCATCGCGCCAAAGACGAAATCAACTATCATGTCTTCGCCGGATTGCGAGAACGATTCCTTGCTTTCTTCTCTCGCCATGAGCGGAAGCTCCGAAGCATGCCTGCTCCTTTGGCCTTCGCTAAGATGCTCTCTCAATGCAGGCAAGAAGGTTTTAATAAATTCCCGCTTGCGAAGCACACTGACGTCTTGATCTTTCAAAAAGCGACCCAGATCTTCGATACCTTGCACCAAGCAAGGCGGCAGCAATTCCGCTCCGGAGCTATCCTCGCCGTCAAAAGAGCAAAGCGCTTCTGCAAATACTTTGTGGTGTCCGCGGAGGACGCTTTGCAACAGCGTCCGGGACGAATTCGAAGAGTTCGCAGCCTCTTCGATGAACTCCTTGATCCAAGACGTGCGGTGCACGCCCAGTAAAATCGCGGCAGTAGGATAGTTGAAAAACGACCAAAGATTTCGATATCTTGATCGTTGCCCACCGAGCAAAGGCAAATGCGCCGATTTTCCCTTTACATTCACCCCACTCATCGCAGAACCGTGCGATCCAATCTCGGCGACGCAACGTTCGACGAACCGAAGATCCCACTGCATCGTGTTACAGGCGAAAGTAAAAAATTCACCCGCAGAACTTTTGATCAGGGAAAGGAATGGAGCAGTTTGCCCATCGACATCCTGGCACGGCACATACTTAATTCGTGCATCGCTCGCTTGCTTGCGTCGCAAGTAGTGAATTAAAGCTGGTCCAGGGATGGAGCCTCCGGAAACAAGAATCTCGAGATTCCCATAGGTTTGTTGGCTCACCGAGGCCAAGAGCGCATCCAGTTTGTCAATGGACGTCGACGCCAGCACACCTACGCTAACCAGCGGGATCGAGGAGGAAATTGCTGCAGACAATTTGGACCTTTAATCGACAATTGACAACATTACCGTTGCACACGCTTCAGGAACCCGTCCGGCGCGACGGTGATCAGCAGCTTGTTCTCGATCGTTTTGTCGATTTCGAAATGCAGTGGCGCACCGTCTGAACCGCTTACGGCATTGGCTTCAAGCCGGCGCAGGTATTCGTGAACGGCGGTCTTGGGATTGTTTCCCTTGCCCCACGGACGATTGGACGACGCTTCATCGGGCAGGTCTTCAACCACCGTATCGAACACGACGCAATAGCTTTCCATGCTCGTTAGCGATGCATAGGCTTCCAGCTCCTGCAGGACGTGGTCGTGCGTGTGATTCGAATCCAGGCATACCAGCACGCGTTTATAGCCTTTGGCCGCCTCGTGCACGCGCTGGACAACCGCGGGGTCCACCGACGATCCCTGAATCATGTCGATGCGATGGCTCATCGGATGCGCTTCCATGGCCTTGCGGTTGTGCTCGCGAATATCGATGTCAATGCCGATCACACGGCGCCGCGTGTGTTTGGGGTCGAGTGTCGTGCCGTTTTCGACGGCCTCGCAGTAGTCGAGCAGTGCGAGCATCGACGCGCTCATGATCAACGATCCGCCGTGCGCGATACCGGTCTCGATAATCAGATCCGGCTTGACCTGCCAGATGATCTCCTGCATTGCCATCACGTCTTGCGGGTACTGGATAATCGGGCGCGACATCCAGGCGTAATGGTACGAATACTCAAACGCATTGGCACGATCGAACCACTGGCGCGTCAATTGACGGAGCGACTCGTCGGCTGCACCCTTCTCGATCAGTTCTGCATTGCGTCGCTGGAATTCTTCAATCGGCCCCATTTTTCACCTCTTCAATTGATATGCGCACTTCGTATTTTTTTCCCCCGTCGTGGAAATAGCACGACGGGTTGCCCGGAAACGTTCGGGCCCTCAGCAGGTTCAAGATCTCTCTGCCCTGATATGACTTGTCGAGAAACACTTCGCTGGCCGGCTCGAGTTCCTTGGCAAGGTGGAAACTTCCCTTGGAAAGATCTTGTGGCCGCGGGACGTAGTTGCCATTTACCAGGTCCTGGTAATGCCTTTCGAACAGCGCAACCATTGCCCGCTTCGCGGCCGCATATAGCGAACTGAGCTTGCCCCCGCAAAACGAATCCCTTGCTGAGGTTAAACTGAAGCAAGGAGAGATGTGATGACAAGCAAGACAAAGCGGGCGCAGTACACGCTGGAATTCAAGCTGGAAGCGGTACGGCTGGTG
>NZ_VZOW01000044.1 GCF_008801835.1 Cupriavidus pauculus
CACAATAAAGGCGACATCTTCCCTCAGGCGCGTGCATGCACGCTCCCTGAGGGAACCCCTCCAGCGTCCATCACCGTTCTTGCTCAAATCCCCACGCTTTCGGCATCACGAAAGCTGCTTATGCACATCCCGAACACCATGCCCTTGCCCTCACGGGATCTCGCCTTGGCGAGCTGGCACCAACACTAACCATTGAGTTTCAGGACAACGCAGTACGGCGCTTTGCTTGGAGGCCGGAAGATGGACGACTTGACCTACACCCTGCGGCAGCTTTGCCAGCGCAACCGTGACGGTAGCCACGCCACCCAGGCTGACAGGCAGCGCTCGCTGAGCCTGGCCGCTCGCCAACTGCGCGAGGCGGGCTTCCGCCAAATGCGCGCCAACTCGCTCAAGGGCAAGCATGTCGAAGCCCTGCTGCAACGCTGGCAAGCCGAAGGCCTGTCCGCCGGTACGTTGAAGAACCGTATGGCGCATCTGCGCTGGTGGGCCGAGAAGGTTGGCAAGGCAGGCATCTTGCCGGCAGACAACACCAAGCTGGGCATTCCTGAACGGCGTTATGTGACCAATGAAAACAAGGCCAAGGAACTGGGTGATAGGTTGGACAGGATCACTGATCCTCATGTCCGCATGAGTCTGCGTTTGCAGGCTGCCTTCGGCTTGCGGCGGGAAGAGTCCATCAAGTTCCAGCCCCGCTATGCGGACCATGGCGACTATATCGCCATCAAGGGATCATGGGCAAAGGGCGGGCGTGATCGGACGGTGCCAATCTCGACGCCGGAACAGCGTGCGATACTGGATAAGGCCCATCGCCTGGCAGGCTTAGGATCATTGATTCCGTCGCACAAGACTTACATCCAGCAGCGGCATGTTTACGACGGGCAGTGCAAGGCGGCAGGGTTGAGCAATATGCACGGCCTGCGGCATCGGTATGCTCAGATGCGGTATGAGGTGTTGACGGGGTGGCAGGCGTCGGCGACGGGTGGCCTCAGTACGGTGCAATTGGATTCGTCCCAACGCCTGCTGGATCAGCAAGCCCGGCAGCAGATTAGCCGTGAGCTTGGGCACGAGCGCATGGCGGTAACGTCGATTTACCTGGGATTTTGAGAACAGCGTTTCAGCTGACAAGATTCCGCAGGTTGTCGCGAACGATCTTAGCAACCTGCGCTGCAGGTAGCCGATGTAGCCGGCCAAGTTCCTCCACGACCGACGCTACATCGGACGGCTTGGATGGCCTGTCCTCTGTTCGAGTGAATGGCCCGTCTGTCTCTGTCAGTAGCCTATCCAACGGAATCGCCTGAACCATGGTCAGATGCCGCTCACTGGCCAGCATAGCTGCGTTGATGGAAAAGTAGCATCCTAACTCCATGGCTCGCCTAGCTTCGCTTTTCGTACCGGTGAACCAGTGCATGACTACTTTACCCCTGTTGCGAGGCAGGAACGCTTCGACATGCTCCAGAACGGCTCTTACAGCTCTCACGCTGTGAACCGTAATGATCTTGTCGCCTGCTCCCGCACAGCGTCGGAGGACATGCTGAAAAACGCGCTGTTGGGCCTCCATTGACTTGTAATAACGCGGCCCAGCATCCAGGCCAACCTCGCCCACATAGCGGGTTTCGGATAGGTAGTCATCCCACAGCGCGATTTCTGCCTCACGCTCTGCCACCAGTTGAGGATGCAGCCCTAGTGCCGCGCGTACATGTTTCGTGCGTTGTGCCAACTCATGATTGCGAGGCCATGCCCTTGGGGTTGTAGTTACCGCAAGTGTGAAAACGCCAGCCTCGTCGGCCTCACGGACAGCCGTTTCATGGTCTGGATAAAGATCCAGATGGCAATGGAAGTCCACCAATCCTGCCGTCACGCTCACATCTCTCCACATCAACTCGGTTTGGTTTTCACGCCCGCGACTAACTTTCCGACCTCCGCAAGCCCACGTTTATAGACATCGGCGAGCTGATCGAGATGTGCAGTCTCATCGGCGAGAGAACCAGGTTTATGGATCAACAGGGCTGCAAGCTGGGGCTGCTTCTTGAGTCGCTCAATTGCATATTGGAACGACCTGATCTGAACGCCTTCAGCTTTGCGAGTATCCAGAATCTGTGCGTGCAGATCGGAAACCGTATACCGAGTGCCATCGTTCCCTGCCCCCCATGCGGCTTCCAACGCTGCACGCCGGATGAGACAGGGTAGGCAGTAGCCGCAATGCTCAATACCCAAGCCTTGCCAGCGACCTTTGGTGGGTGATGAACAAGATAACGAGTCCTCGGCCAATTGCTTCAGCAAGCCGGGATTAAGACAGCCGGACGCCATTTCTCCTTTCGTCTTGTCCCAGAACGGATTCCACACTTTTCCGTCTATGCCAAGCGCGCTTAGCAAGTCATTCCAGCGTGCCATGTAGTAAGGATGAGTCGTCCGTGTGCTGTTGGATCCGAGGCGTAACGGATCCAACGGTACATTTAAGGCAATCAATCCATTTTCTGGTACGCGTAGGGTGAAGCTTCGTCCCAACCCGGTTCCGGCAAAGACCCCGATTGCGAAGAAGAGAAAGGATCTTCCCCGCGTGCTGTCTTCTGGGCCAACGCCTTTTATCAATTCCTGCTTAAAGGCCATCCCCACACGCAGCCGTTCAAACGACGACTGCTTATAGTGTGCTTTCAAGCCTGAGAATAGTTTGTTCTGGGCATCACTGGCTGCACCATCTCCTGAATGGCTGATCAGCAAAGGAGTCTTCCCGCTATGCAGCAGGTCTATTGCGCCAATCAGACTATCCAGACCACCTGAGAATAGACTTAGAGTGTCGAAGGGATGGGCAATCAGGCTGGGGGCTGCTGGCTCGACAACTGATTTAAATCGAGAAGGGCGAACCCTGAAGCCTAGTTCCCACCGATCTCCCGTTAAGAAATTCAGCAGGCTTTCCAGTATGGGTGCAGCGGCCATCCATTGAGGCGCATCGCTGACCGGTACGACCAGGCGGATCTCTCGTGTCCAAGAGTCTTGAGACTGTTCGGCACGAGAAATACGGGTATCTGCGGCATGTACATGGGCTGCCAACACCAGCAAATCCACACCGATTTCAGATGGCGTAACGCCAAGCTTTTTCAGACTGCTCAACGCGCCAGCAATGCCATAATCCAGCGATTTCTCTCCAGCCACGAGCTGAAGATAGGTGCGCTGTTCATCCCTGCCTACAGGAATATCCAATTGGTCATCTGGGCCGAAGCGGCCAGCCAACAGTTGTCGCTTCATTGGTCGGCCTCCACTTCTCCCAGAGACTGCAGAATGGCAAATGCGGACTCGTAAACGCTGTCTACGAATGACTGAATACGATCATGAGAAAGATTTGGCGAGTGCTCCCGCGCCCGCGCCAAAGCATCGCTCACGCCTCCACGTATGAAGTCCCTCAATTGCTTTTCAACTCGATGTGCGGCCTGTGCATCCGATGGCATCGTGACCACCTTCGTGCCAATGTCATTGCAAATACGCGCCTCGATCGCATGGGTGGCGTACAACTCAAAAACCGTATCCATCTGCTCCGGCGTGAAGGCCGTCAGATTGGCCAATCCTTCGTTCGCCAGATCGATGATTGTTTCGATATACGCTTCGCGCGCAATGCCTTCATCGACGGTACCCGCTCCCGGACAGATGTGATCGGCCAGCGCAATGAACACTTCTGAGACGGGGCGTCCCGCCATGGAGTCGAGATTGAACTCACGCAGCGCTTCACGCATCCCTCGCGCATTCGCATCGGTAAGGAATCCAAGCAGTCTTGCGCCGGCACTGCGTGATGCGCCCATCCGTTGTGCTGCTTGGCGAGCGCCGCCAGAGGATGTGGAGACATACCGCGAGATGGCTCGGCCAAGATTGGTTCGATCACTACCGCCAGATCCTGCGAATCTCGTAAGGTTGTTGCGTGCGCCTGAAAAACGCTGCGGATCCGCAACCTTTGGTATTGGGGGCTTTTCCGGAGGCGAGGGTGGGTTGGCTGCATCAGGTGGTGGCGTTCCGTCTGGGGCTCCATCGGGATTCGCTGGCGGTGATGCTGGTGGGTCCCCCAACCACGAAGGAACCAATGGAGTGTCTCCACCCGGGCCACCATATGCTGTTGACGTCCCCATTATCGGACTCCCTTCGGTGGTTTCAGTGCATTCTCTGCTGCGGCCTTCAAGAAAGGATTCTTCGTCACCTTGCTCCATTCACCCAATAGCTTGAGCAAACGAGCACTGCACTCTGTATCCTTGACGACTCCTTGCCAGCCCCCAACTACCCAGGCTCCGCATTTTTCTCGAGGCAGTGCTTCCAGAAAATCCAGCAAAGGTCCTTGCAGGCTCGGTTGAGCCTTCACGAGCACGATAAGCCCGTCAATGCCGTCCGGCTTGGTATCAAAAGCGCCGGTACTCGTGATTCGACTGCGCACGGCCTCAAATACCTTGTCAGCTTCAGGCTGAGCCAATTGCTTCAACTCTGCCTCATAGCCTTGTACGGTCATCTTGCCGCCGAACAGCTTATCCACCACGCCCGCCAAATGTCCCAAGACGGAAACCGGTCCGAAGTAGTCCTTCTTATCCTTGGCGACGAAGAGATAGGGTCTCAAGTCGACACCTGCGAGCGCAGGTGTCAGCCGAGCCCAGTCGCACACCACATCCGATGCCTTCCATTCTGTGAGCATGACGGTTTCTGATGCCGGTGATGATTCTTTCGCCTGCTTCTTGTCTTCATCATCAGGCGAATCGCTGGGCAAAGCGGTATTCAGGTTCTCTTCCAAGAGCCGAAGAGCTTCGCACTGCCCTTGCGGATGAACTGCAGCCACATAGGCAATCTGCTCGAACAGCTTCGGGAGGAAGCGTTCTGCGAGCATGAGCTTTGCGAGCGTCGGCAGTTGGATGTCTTCACCGAAGCCTCTGGCCGTTGCCGTGCGCTCGCGTAGCAACAGGGTATTGAGGAAGCGCTTGATCTGCCTTGGGTTTCCTTTCGTTCCACTGGCCAGAATAGGGCCAATCTGGTCGCTCAATACAAGTGCGTTATTGGCTTTTTCAGCCTGCTCGCCCAGTGCGGCCCTGAAGGTTGCCGCGTCCAGGCCACCACTCATCCAAGGGCGTTTGAGTTTCTCGCGTGCAGCTTGGATGAGCCTTGCATATCCTGCATCCGTCTCGTCGAATTCGACCCCTGCCAGCAGCAAGGTCACGTAAATTCGCGTTTCGGCTTCACCTAGCGCCGGAATGCGGAACGGCACCTGGATAAGCTTTTCCAAGTAGTTGCGTGCATAGTCTCTCGGGCCGGTACTATCTGGCAGATCGGGAAAATGCTTGCGCACCGCATACTCGATCATGGCCTCATCAGCCGCCACCACAAAAGCAGTACGCGCGGTGAAGACGAACAACCGAATCGCCTCAAGTGTCTCGATGGCGGTATCCGGCAAGCAGCGATCAAGGTCGTCGATCAATACGATAAGCTGCTTGACGCCAGCCTCTTCGAGCAGTTTGTCGAAGGCTTTGCGAAATGCCTCTACCTCCTCGGGGACATTCGTTGCTTCGCTCGGCTTCAGTATCCCTTTCACTTCCTCCACTGCTGCCGAGAGATTCTCTTTCGTGGCGAGCTTGGCAGGGTCAGCCAATACGGCTTCAAGAGAGCCGACAATGGACTGCACCTGATCAGGTGTTGGAATCCCAGTGAAAGCGGTGACAGCCAAACCACCGGCTCGTTTGGCGACCTTCAACCAATCGATGCGGCGAAACACGTTCTTTACCGCACCTGCGGCCTTCGTCAGCGCAGGGCGCTTCTCGATCAGCGCGGTCACGATGCCTTCGATCAGGGCGATTTTGGCATCCTCGAAGCCCTGGAACCGCCAACCGTTGAATTTGAGGCATAGCACATCATCCTTTCCGTCCAGCCCGGACTCGATCATTTCGAGAACACTGGATTTGCCTGCGCCCCAATCACCATGAACGCCAATCGTTACTGGGTGGTCAGGTCTGGCGCGAAGCAACTCAATGATCGTCGAGGCAATAGCCTCGTTATTGAGCAGATCGACTTTGGTTTCGTTGTCCGTCAGTATCATGGCACCATTCCCTCCTGGATAGCTTAGATTGGCAATGCCAGCTCTCTTATGCTCGACATTTTCTGGCGACGAAATCGAAGACGGGTCTAAGTGGCTCAAAAAATGCTACAGGCAACTGCGGCACGACCGTTTTTGCAAAAATGGTCTTATCTTTGTCCGACTTGAATGCCACTTTGCTACCTCCAGGGCACGGCTCTTGGTGGTAATAATCCGAAGCAATATCATGTCCATAGAAAAGATGCTCGATCTCGCAACACGATTCACCACCAAAGGTCTCACCTGTTGCCGCGTTTTTGATGACCTGCCTCTGAATATCTACATGTGGCGGAACGGGTAGCATGAGTGCGTAGGATTCACCATTTTTCCACTTTTTGATCAAACCTTGTGTTGGATCAGTTATCAGCACCTCGCCATCCAAACCATTCCATTGGTTATAGGCCTTGTCGAAGTCAAATAGCGCAAATATTGGCAAGCCACCCATTTCGCCGTGAATACGGTTATCGGTTAGCAGTTGGTTGATGTATGTGCAGCTGAACGCATAGAAAGGAATGAAGGGCATCTCCTCTTCGTATAGCTTGTACCAAGCTTCCTTGAGGATGATCGGATCAGTGCTACCCTCGGTAAATAGCACAGGCTTTCGTTCTATCTGAATCGCATTGATGATACTTAGCAGCTGCTCTTGCTCGGAATACTTGATTAAATCTGCGCTCAGTTTTTTGATTGCAATTGCTTTCGGCAAGTCATAGCAGTTCGTCTGACTGTCCTTGACGTCGAAAAATTTGATCTTTTTCTTGTCGTGAGGAATGAGCGTTACAGCACTGTGACTGCTCATCAAGACATGGCTGGTTTTTGCTGCTGCATCCGTGATATCGAAAACTTGCCGCAGAAAATCAAACTGCCATTCTGGGTGAAGAAAAGCATCCGGCTCATCCAGTAGGATCAGGCAATTGCGGTCTTTGAATAACTCAACGATCGAATAGATGTAGATAGACTGAAACTGGCCGTCGCTGAAATGAGTAATAGTGGCGTTCAATCCGCTGGTCAGCGTGAGCGGGATCGAGATATCCGCCAGCATGCCCAGTGTCTTTAAATTATCGAATTGGCGGAAGATGTCAGACATCGACTCATCGGCAAAGCGCTGTTGAAACAGCTCGATGTTGACGGGTATCTGATAGCTGTCTTTGTCTGCATCAAACACGTCGCCATGATTAAACTCACCCTTGACACAGGTGACCAATTTCTCCAGAAAGTCACGCGTGATGCCGTCCGCACCCCAATAGTGGGTACGAGGATCAAAGTTCTCGATGCTGTCCGCGCCAAGTGCCTTGAGTGCGCCAGCGGCAAATGATGGCCGCTGCAACACCAGCTCCAAGTCAGTGCCAATACTTTCTATTCCCAGCTTCTGGGAAACAAAATGCCGCGCCCGGTTATTCGCTGGTTGTGTCAGCAAAACGGATAGCAGAAGTGCCTTGTACTCCTGGCCAACGCCGATAAAGCGGCGACTTTCATCGAGATTTGCGCCTTTAATGCGCTTACGGAAGCCACCCTCGTACCGATGCACCAGATCGGCCACGGTGATGTTGTGACCAGAATAGTAGATCAGCACATTGTCTGGCAATGGCGTCCTGCCGATAGTGGCGCGCTCCTTGCCGTTGATGCTGAGCTTACCTGCCCTCCAAGCGATTTCAGTTTCTTTGCTGTCGATTTCGTATTTGATGGAGTAGTCGAAACTGATGTCGCCGTTCTCCCTATCGAACTCGTAGATGTGGCGGAAGATTTCAACCAGTGCCTCGAAAAGATTCGACTTGCCGCTGCCGTTCTTGCCAACGAAGACGTCAATAAAGCTGCTGCTGTCGAAGCTCAGGGAAAAATCCAGGAGGTTTTTGTATTGGCTGATAGTGAGCGATGTCAGACGCATAGCATTTCCCTACACCTGCGCTATCACTGCGCCCAGCAGTTCGGCTTGCTTGGTGGTGGCGGCATCAATCTGATGATCTAGTGAATCGCACAATGCCATTACTTGGTCCACTTTGGCGACGATGCGATATTGCTCTTCTAACGGGGGAATCGGAACAGGCATTTCCTTAAGCTTCGACGCCTTAATCCCGGTCGCAGTCATACCTGTTGCTTCCAACAGAAGCCTTTCTTGAAACGAATCCGACATCATGAAGTTTTTAAGCCATGTGGCAATCCCTGGCATGTGAAGCTGGAGGCAAATTACTCGCTGGGCAAGTGCAAATTTTTCTTCAATGTCAATTATTGCGACATTTCCGAGCGGAGCTTCTGTTGTAAACAGTATGTCTCCAACTCTCGGAAATCCTCTGGTCATCCATCGAATATATTCTTCGGGAGTGACGTATTCTTTTGGCTCTCGATTTATGTAGCCGAATCGCACATTCTTAGCTGTTATTAGAGGAACTCCGGCCTCGACCTTCGTCGGTGTTTTCCCTCGATAGTCGATAAATTTCCCGATATTGCCAAGCCTGCAATAGGACCATCCTTCAGGCTTTCCGTAGAGCTCTTCTGACTGACTAACAAACGGTGCCGCTGAGGTGCGTAGTCCTTCTTTTTCTTCTAGCGTTCTCTTTACAGTATTTATTTTCCTCAATAGTTCGCTGGCGGGCTGATCGTCCGGGTTTTGCGGGACGAGTTTGCCCATCACCGCCAGTTGCAGGATGGCCTTGCGCAGTTCGGCAACGTTTTCCTTGACGGTGTAGAGCTCGCCGAAGTGTTCGGCGAGGAAAGCCTGGGCGTACTGGTGTTGGTCGGGTTCGGCGATGTTCAGCAGTTGCTTGATGGCTGCGGCATGAACGGTCAGGCATGTTTCCTTCTGCGCAGTGCGCAGCCTTTCCACTTCATTACTGCGAGCCATCAATTCGTCAATTTTAGCGACGATGCGGTACTGTTCGGAGATAGGAGGCAAAGGAAATTCCAATTCCGCAAACAAAGGCGTTGGCACACGCTTCTGACCCGCCGAACCTGTCATTCTTGCCGCTGTTGCGGAAATGAACTTTGGGTTCTTCAAGAAAAAGAGAAGGTAACGCGGGTCAACTGCGTGAAAGGCGTTGCGAAATATATGGAGCTCGGTTGTTCCGGCACCGATTCCACTGGGGAGATTGGAAAATACACAAGACTTCGCATTCTCAAAGCATGGGGTAATTTTGGCCATCCCGACATCGCCATCCGCGAAGTGCGTATAGCCTTTTTTTATCTCTCCCCACGGACGCTCCTCAAAGGAGTGAAATACCGAATAGCCCTCCTGAATAAGCGGCATGGGCACAAATCCCGCCGACATGTCATCATCAGCATTGTTACGAGGGTTGATAAGGCCGATGTTTCCCAATCTGACCCACTCCCACCCCTGCGGCAGCGAATAAGCCTGTTCTTCTTTCGTTATCTGCGGCAAAGACTTGGGCTTCTTGATCTTGCCTTCCTTCATCAGCCGCTGTTTCTCGACCTCGATTTCTTTCAGCAGTTCGCTTGCAGGCTGCTCGTCCAGATCTTGCGGTACCAGCTTGCCTTGCATGGCTAGCGTCAGGATCAGCTCGCGCAGTTTCTTGATGCCATCGGGTGCAGCAAAGGCAGTGTCGAAGTGCTTTTCCAGCAGTTCGGCGGTGTGCTTATTCATGCTCGCCCCCCAGTTCTCGTTCGATCTGTTCGATGCTGGGCAGGCTGGTTTGTAGTTCTTCAGGCAGGGATTCGATCAATTGGTATTCCGCCACGCCGATGGGCTGGGTCTTGTCGCGCAATGCGTATTCGGCCACCACGATGTTCTTGCTCTTGCACAGCAACAGGCCGATGGTGGGGTTGTCCTGTTCAGCCTTGACCTGCATATCCACGGCGGTGAGGTAGAAGCTCAACTGGCCGAGGTGCTCCGGTTTGAACTTCTCGGCTTTCAGCTCGATGACCACGTAGCAGCGCAGCTTGAGGTGGTAGAACAGCAGGTCGATGTAGAAGTCGTCGCCGCCCACTTCCAGATGAACCTGGCGGCCGACAAAGGCGAAGCCCGCACCCAGTTCCAGCAAGAACTGGGTGATGTGCTTGACCAGCGCTGACTCGATTTCCCGCTCGTTGGCTTCCTGGCCGACATCCAGGAAGTCGAACAGGTAGGGATCCTTGAGGGCTTGCCGAGCCAGATCGGTTCCCGGCGCAGGGAGACGGTCGGCGAAGTTGGTGATCGCCTGGCCTTCGCGCTCCAGCAAGCGGGATTCGATATGGATTTCCAGCGTGGCGCGCGACCAGCCGTGTTCCACGGCGCGCTGGGCATAGGCCAGGCGTTGTTCTGGCTGCTTCAGCTTGGCCAGCAGCACCAGGTTGTGGCCCCAGGGCAATTGTCCAACAGCCTGTTGGACAATTGCCGCGTCCGGCCAGGCGCCGGCGAAGGAGCGCATGTACATCAGGTTGGCGCGGGAAAAGCCCTTCATTTCGGGAAAGGCTGCTC
The DNA here is from genome assembly GCF_008801835.1 of Cupriavidus pauculus. Classification (GTDB taxonomy): domain Bacteria; phylum Pseudomonadota; class Gammaproteobacteria; order Burkholderiales; family Burkholderiaceae; genus Cupriavidus; species Cupriavidus pauculus. The sequence continues at coordinate 10,494 of NZ_VZOW01000044.1, forward strand.
TGAGGTCGTGCGCCAGCCGCTCGATGACCTTGGCTCCCCAGCCCTGCTCGGCCTGTCGTTGCAGGATGTCACGGCCGATCTGCCAGTAGAGCTGTACCAGCTCGCGGTTAACGGCTAGCGCGGCCCGCTGCTGGGCACTGTGGATGCGGTTCTTCAGTTCGCCCAACCAGTTGGCGTAGCCTTCCGGGGCCGTAACGAGAGACACGGGCTTGTCGCTCATTCCGCCTCCCGGCTGGTGGCCTTGAGCGCGGCCAGCAGTTCGGTTTTCAGCGCTTGCTGGGCAGCCTGCAACTGGCGGGTGATGTCCTGGTATTCGGCCATCAGTTCGTCCGGGTCACCGAGTTCGACAGCCACCTCGTGCGGGTTCTTGCCGTCCAGGTTGTAGTTGCGAGCAGCCAGATCCTTGGCCGAGACCTTCCAGGCATGCTCGGTGGTCTCGCGCCCCTTGCGTTGCGGGCCGCCCCACCAGGCTTTCTCGCGGTCGAATTCATCGATGGTCAGCGGCTTGGAACGGGAATAGCTCTTGTAGCCTGCCGGGTAGGGATGCTCGAAGAACCATACGTCCTTGGTGGGGCCACCCTTCTCGAAGAACAGGATGTTGGTGGCGATGCTGGTGTAGGGGGCGAACACGCCTTTGGGCAGGCGCACGATGGTGTGCAGGTTGAACTCTTCCAGCAGTTCGCGCTTGAGCGTGGTTTTCACTCCCTCGCCGAACAGGAAACCATCCGGCAGCACCACGGCGGCGCGGCCTGTGTCGTGCTTAAGCAGGTGCATGATCAACGCCATGAACAGGTCGGCGGTCTCGCGGGTCTGGTGCTTGGCGAGGAAGTTCTTCTCGATGCCATCCTCTTCCATGCCACCGAACGGTGGGTTGGTGATGATGATGTCCACCCGGTCGCGTGGGCCGTAGTCCTTGAAGGGGCGAGAGAGCGTGTTGTCGTGGCGGATGCGGGTAGGCACGTCGATGCCGTGCAGCATCATGTTGGTCATGGCCAGCATGTGCGGCAGGGGCTTCTTCTCGACGCCGTGGATATTTTCTTGCAGCAGCCGGTTGTCATCTGGCGTCTTGACCTGCTTTCTGAGGTGCTCGATGGCGCAGGTCAGGAAGCCGCCCGTGCCGCAGGCCGGGTCGAGGATGCTCTCGCCGAGTTTCGGGTCGAGGATATCGACCATGAACTGCGTGACCGCACGCGGGGTGTAGTACTCGCCGGCGTTGCCGGCCGACTGCAGGTCGGCGAGGATTTTCTCGTAGATATCGTTGAACAGGTGCCGGTCGCTGGACGAGTTGAAATCCACGTCCTCTTCGATGGTGTTGATCACCTGGCGCAGCAGCGTGCCGGACTTCATGTAGTTGTAGGCATCCTCGAACACCGAGCCGATCACCCGGCCTTGCGCGGACACGCCCGCCTTGGTGGCAAGCTGTTTCAAGGAGGGAAAGAGGTCATTGTTGACGAAGTCGATCAGCTCTTCGCCGGTCATGCCTTCCGCATCCTTGGCCCAGTTGCTCCAGCGAAAGCGGCTTTGCAGCGGCGAACGGTAGCTGGACTGGGTGAGTTCCCACTCCTGTTCCTTGTCGTCGAAGATCTTCAGGAACAACAGCCAGCAAATCTGGCTGATGCGCTGGGCGTCGCCATCGACGCCGACATCCTTGCGCATGATGTCCTGGATGGCTTTGATGAGAGTTGCAAGTGACATGAATACTTCCTGCGTCTAGTTCCGGTCAGGCGCGGTAGAGCTCACGCTCGAGCTCGCCCACGGCCTGTTGGTATTGGGTCTTGCCGCCAAAGGCACGTACCAGTTCGATCGGTGTGCCCAGGCGGTTGAAGGGGGCGATGGCGAGGATCTGCGTTTCCTCAATGGCGGCCACGCCTTCGTCGGCATACTTGTCGAGCAGGGCTTCGAGCACCTTCTGCGCCTGCTCGCCGTACTTGGCGAAGTAATGGCGCTTCTTGACCTGTTCGGCCCGCTCCTTACGTGTGAGCGGGGGTTGATCCCAGGCCACATGGCATAGCAGATCGAAGGGGTCGAAATCCTTGCCAGACTGCTTGTCCACCTCGTCGGCCAGAGCCTCGAAGAAGATGCCTTGATGAGCCAGCTCATCGATGATGGCCTGCTTCTTCTCGGCCTTGCTCCAATGGCGCAGGAAATCGTCGAGCGACGCGAACTCCTTGGCCAGGGTGTTCCGGGTGTAGTCCTTCAGGGACTCGGTGATCAGTTTGCCGTTGGCGTCGAAGTACTGCACCCGCTCGGCCACCACCTTAACCTCGACGTCGGCGACAACGTAACGGCGCACGTTGCTGCCTTCCTCACCTGGCAGGGGTTCGGCTACGCCGCCGGGGGACGTGGGGTTTTCGTCCGGCGTGGGATAGGTGAATTCATCGTCAGACGACGCCCCCCCATCTTCTTCATCTGGAGGAAGCGGTGGCTCTCCTGGGCCTGGCTCATAGATCTGCACGGGGTCGCCGTCGAAAGCCGGATCGGCGAACAGTTCGGTCGCTTTCTTGAAGTCGAGGATGGTGAACCAGTACTTGTCGAAGTCCTCGTTGATGCGCGTTCCGCGCCCGATGATCTGCTTGAATTCGGTCATGGACTGGATGCGCTGATCCAGCACGATGAGCTTGCAGGTCTGGGCATCGACGCCCGTGGTCATCAGCTTAGAAGTTGTCGCGATGACGGGATACTTGCTTTCCGGGAAGATGAAGTTATCTAACTCCATCTTGCCTTCTTCGTTATCGCCGGTGATGCGCACGACATAGCGGTGGTTCTGCGCCACTAGGTCGGCGTTTTCGTTGACCAGCGCCTGGCGCATGCGTTCGGCATGGTCGATGTTGTCGCAGAAGACGATGGTCTTGTCGAAGCGGTTGCTGGCTTTCAGGTATTCGCTGATCTTGCGCGCCACCACTTGCGTGCGCTGTTCCAGCACCAGCGTCTTGTCAAAATCACGCTGGTTGTAGATACGGTCTTCGATCTCGTTACCGTGCTTATCGAGCATGCCCTTGTCGGGACGCCAGCCGGTCAGGTCTTTGTCCAGGTCAATGCGCACCACCTTGTAGGGCGCGAGAAAGCCATCGTCGATGCCTTGGCGTAGCGAGTAGGTGTAGATGGGCTCGCCGAAGTAGTCGATGTTGGATACGTCTTTGGTTTCCTTGGGCGTTGCGGTCAGGCCGATCTGTGTGGCGGAGTGGAAATACGTCAGGATCTCGCGCCAGGCTGAATCTTCAGCGGCGCTGCCCCGGTGGCATTCGTCGATCACGATCAGATCGAAGAATTCCGGGCTGAACTGCTTGTAGATGTTCCGTTCTTCTTCGTTACCGGTGACGGCCTGGTAAAGCGACAGATAGATCTCATACGACTTGTTGGCCTGCCGCTTCTGGATCTTGGTCATCGCTGCGCCAAACGGCTTGAAGTCGTTGGTCATGGTCTGATCGACCAGGATGTTGCGGTCAGCCAGGAACAGGATGCGTTTCTTGGCACGCGACTTCCACAACCGCCAGATGATCTGGAAGGCGGTATAGGTCTTGCCTGTGCCCGTGGCCATCACCAGCAGAATGCGCTTCTGCTCTTTGGCAATCGCCTCGATCGTCTTGTTGATGGCAAGCAATTGGTAGTAACGGGGCGTCTTGTTGCTGCCATCGCTGTAGTAGTCTTGGGCTACCAGGGCCTGTTGCTGCGTGCTTAGCCCCTGATGCTCTGCCCACCATTGCCACAGCGTATTGGCACTGGGGAATTCGTCCAGGCTTAGTTCGCGCTCGATCATACCGTCCTTGGCGATCTTGTTATGGAACAGGAAGCCATCTCCATTGCTGCTGAATACGAAAGGCACTTGCAGCATTTCGGCATAGCCGAGGGCCTGTTGCATGCCCGAGCCGATGGCATGCTTGTTGTCCTTGGCTTCGATGACGGCAATGGGCAGGTTGGGCTTGTGGAATAGCACATAGTCGGCGCGCTTGTGCTGACCACGTGTGTGCAATTTGCCGCGCACGATGATGCGCCCCTTGGTCAGCAGGAACTCTTCGCGCACCTGGGTCAGGACGTCCCATCCGGCCTTTTCTAGTGCTGGCGTGATGAACTTGGTGCAGATGTCGCGTTCGCTGAGCGTCTGCTTATTCATAGTATGTAGTTCCTTCCATGCGGCCTTTCCCCATTGTTCCTGCCTGTCGTTCGGTGTTCGACGCGCGATCTTGTAGCTGTGTAGCGACGTCATCCTCTTCGTCCATGACACTCAATCCAACACAACCAGAAATTCGGTTGCTAACGCAGTCGGCTGAACATCGCGAACATTGCGTTGCAGTGAAACCAGTCCGTAATCGGCCATCGTCTTCAGAGTGCGAGACAGGTTTGGCACCTTGCGGCCGCTGAGCTCAGCCAGCTCCGTCAAAGACTTAGGCTGCTTGTTGTGGATCAGGTGCAGCAGACGGCGGTTGTCATCCGATAGCACGGCGGCCAGCGACGCCAAGGATGGGAACCAGATGCTGGGAACCTCGCTGCCCTGCTGGGGCGGGCGATCCAGTTGCCGAACACCGACAATGCAGCGTTTCATGCGCATAAATCCAAAGACACGTTGACTTACAATGATATCATCCACTGATAATCATTGCCGAACAACCAGGGAAACCTTGATACGGCGACACAAAATGGGGTAATCCAATAAAAATTACCTCAATACCCCAAAGTGATTACCCCATTTCCCTGCGCCCATCCTTCGGCAAAGGCAAAGGACAAGGGAACGGCACCCAAGGGGCAACGGCCCTACCCAGAAAAGGAAAAGGCCGCACCTGTCCATTCGTTCTGCAACACTCGGCGAAGTTGTCCCTATGCCGTGCTGCTGCCCTCCGCAGCACTCAGGTAGTCCGCCCAATCCTGCAACAGCGTCCTTCTCTGATCCAGCAACAACGCCTTGTTGTACGTCGCCCGCACCTTGTTGCTTTCCACGTGGGCAAGCTGCCGCTCAATCGCATCAGGCCGGTATCCGTTCTCATTGGCCCAGGTGGAAAAGGTCGTCCGCCAGCAATGCGGCGTCGTGCCCCGGCCCAGATTCATGTCACGCATGGCGTAGGTGAGTCGGTTGGGCGTGGTGAAGCCCTTGCCGCTCCGGTGTGGGAACAGATAGCGGCCACCGCCCGTGATGCACTGCAAATCCTTCAGCACGGCAATGGCCTGTGCAGACAACGGACTGACATGGTCACGCCGCGCTTTCATCTTCGCCGCAGGCCGACGCCACAAGGCATCCTCAAAGTCGAACTCGTCCCATTCGGCATCCGCCGCTTCCCCTGGACGGCAGGCGGTCAGCGCAATCAGCCGCAGGCACAACGAGGTTTCCGGATAGCCCCGGTAGCCGCGCAACTCCTGATAGAACTTCTGGATTTGCTCTCGCGTCATCGCCGCCTTGCTCTCGCTGAACGGCACGCGCAGCAGCCCACGAAGACTGGGAATCGGATTGGCCTCGACCAGTCCCCGCACCACCGCAAACTCAAAGATCGCCGAAAGATCGCCTTTGACGTGAATGGCCGCCCACGCGCCATGAGCTTTGCATTCCTCCAGCAGCGGGCGAATCTGCTTCACGCCAATGTCGCTCATCGGCATCCCATCGAACTTGGGCGACAGGTACTTCCTAATGCGTGACTCTTTCGTGCGGTAGGAACTGAGCGCAAAGACTGGCTTGATCTCGGCCAGGTACGCCTGCGCCACCTTGGCGAACGAGCTTTCCTTTGCGCGCTTGCGTTCCTCCAGCACTTCGAGGTTGCGCTGCTTGACCTGCTGCCGCTCATGGGCAGGATGGATGCCTTGCTTGACCAATGCGCGCGCCTTCTCGCGGGCCGCGCGCGCCTCCGCAAGGCTTACTTGAGGAAAGCCTCCAATGGCAAAGAGGTTCTCCTTGCCTTGCAAGCGGTACTTCCACCGCCAGAGCTTGCCGCCGGTGGGCTTGACCAGCAGGAACAGGCCCCCGCCGTCTGAAAGTTTCCAATCTCGATCAGTCGATTTGGCCGACCTGACCTTGAGGTCGGTGAGTAGGTTTTCGGGCATCGTTGGACTCCACTGCGGGGAAAAGTACCCCCACGGTTGAACACGAGTACCCCCAACGCTACCCCCGAATTTTCTGGACCTCGATGAACAATAGGAACGCTCAGCAGACCGTATTGTTAGGCAAACCCTTGATTTAAAAAGGCCTGCCCAATCCACCAAGCGCTACCGAACGCTCCTGAGTTCCGAAAAAACCGTCAGACGTTGAACAAGAAGTTCATCACGTCGCCGTCGTGGACCACGTATTCCTTGCCTTCGGCGCGCATCTTGCCAGCTTCCTTCGCGCCGTTTTCGCCCTTGAAGGCGATGTAGTCATCGTAGGCGATGGTCTGCGCGCGGATGAAGCCGCGTTCGAAATCGGTGTGGATCACACCAGCGGCCTTCGGCGCGGTGTCGCCGACGTGGATCGTCCAGGCGCGCACTTCCTTCACGCCAGCGGTGAAATAGGTCTGCAGGCCCAGCAACTTGAAGCCGGCGCGGATCACGCGGTCGAGGCCCGGTTCTTCCATGCCCAGGTCGGCCAGGAATTCGGCCTTGTCGGCATCGTCAAGGTCGGCGATCTCGGCCTCGATGGCGGCGCACACCGCAACCACCGGCGAGCCGGTCGTCTTGGCGTATTCGCGCACGGCGTCCAGGTGCGGATTGTTCTCGAAGCCGTCTTCGCGCACGTTGGCCACGTACATGGTCGGCTTGGCCGTGATCAGGCAGAACGGGCGCAGTGCTTCCCATTCTTCGGGCGCCAGATCCAGCGTGCGCACCGCCTTGGCCTGGTCCAGCACGGCTTGCGCCTTCTCCAGCACGGCCACCAGGCGCTGCGCTTCCTTGTCGCCGGCGCGGGCCGGCTTGACGTAGCGCGCCAGCGCCTTTTCGACCGTGGCCAGATCGGCCAGCGCCAGTTCGGTGTTGATGACTTCGATGTCCGACAGCGGATCGACCTTGCCGGCCACGTGGATCACGTTGTCATCCTCGAAGCAGCGCACCACGTGCGTGATGGCATCGGTTTCGCGGATGTTGGCGAGAAATTGGTTGCCCAGGCCTTCACCCTTGGACGCCCCGGCGACCAGGCCGGCGATATCGACGAATTCAACTGTTGCCGGCAGGATGCGCTCGGGCTTGACGATCTCGGCCAGCTTGGCAAGCCTCGGATCCGGCACTTCCACCACGCCCACATTGGGCTCGATGGTGCAGAACGGATAGTTTTCGGCGGCGATGCCGGCTTTCGTCAGGGCATTGAACAGCGTGGACTTGCCGACGTTGGGCAGGCCGACGATGCCGCATTTGAGGCTCATGGTGTCAGGCAGGAAATGGCGAAAGCCGTATTCTAGCGGATGGGGGCCCGCGGCCGGGGACGATTGGCGATCCGCGGGCGCGGCGCCGGCCCCGGAGTGCGGCGCTCATGACGTCGCCATCACGTCGCTATAATCCAGCCATATCCGCACTTGCCGTGCCGGCGTCTGACGCCGCCACCCTCCACATGTCGTCAAAATCTACCTCCCGCTTCCAGATCGCCGTCGTCGGCGGTGGCATCGTCGGCAAGGCCTGCGCGCTGTTGCTGGCGCAGCAGGGCATGCAGGTGGCGCTCATCGCGCCGCGTCCGGTGGGCGATACCGCGCGTACCGGTGAGGACGACTGGGACAGCCGCATCTATGCGTTCTCGGCCAGTTCTCAGGCGCTGCTGGAGCGCCTGCGCGTTTGGGAGGCGCTCGATCCGGACCGCATCCAGCCGGTGCGAGACATGCGCGTGTTCGGCGATGAAAGCGCTGCGCAGACCAACCCGACCGCACATGGCGACCTGCATTTCTCGGCCTACGCGGCCGCCGTGCCGCAGCTTGCCTGGATCATCGAATCCAGCCACGTCGAACGCGTGCTCGACACCGCGCTGCGGTTTCAGCATCAGGTGCAATGGTTCGACGGCACCGCCGAGGCCCTCGAGCGCGACATGGACGGCGTCACGCTGACGCTGGGCGACGGGCAGCGCGTGCGCGCCAATTGTCTGGTCGGCGCCGACGGCGCGCGGTCGTGGGTGCGTCAGCAATGCCATATCGGCACCACGCAGCGGCGCTATCGGCAACTGGGTGTGGTGGCCAACTTTCGCTGCGAGCTGCCGCATCAGGAAACCGCATGGCAATGGTTTCTCGGCGCCCCCGAAAAACTGATGGCCGACGAGGAAGCGGCCAACGGCGAGATTCTGGCGATGCTGCCGTTGCCGGGGCAACGGGTGTCGATGGTGTGGTCCGCCGACGAAGCGCACGCGCGCGATCTGCTGGCGCTGACGCCCGAAGCGCTGGCCGCCACGGTTGGTGAGCTGGCCAATGGCGCGGTGGGTCGCCATTTCGGCACTTTGCGCTGCATTACGCCCGCACAGGGCTTTCCGCTGGTGCTGCAACGCGCCGAGCAGTTCGTCCAGCCGCATGTCGCGCTGATCGGGGACGCCGCGCATGTGGTGCATCCGCTGGCGGGGCAGGGCATGAACCTGGGTTTGCGCGATGTAGTGGAACTTGGCCGCGTCATGGCCGACAAAGAAGCGTTCCGCCATGAGGGCGACCTGCGGCTGCTGCGCCGCTACGAGCGCGCGCGCGCCACGGACCTGCTCTCGCTGACCGCCGCCACCGACGGGCTGCATCGGCTGTTCTCGCTGCCGGGCACGCCCGCGCGGATGGTGCGCAACCTTGGCATGCGCGTGGTGGGCGGTCAGGGGTTGCTCAAACGGTTTCTGATCAGCCGGGCGCTCGGTTAGAGGCACAATCGGCACCGGCACGCAGGCAGCGATCACACAGGCAGCATGGAATCCAAACCGGCCGCGGCAGTGCGGTCAAACCGACCAACCACGATTTACCGATGAGATACAAGCCGGCACACTGACCGGCATATCGCTACCTGGAGTCAATATGTTTCAACTGTTCCGCCGCCGATCCACCCGCGTCGCCGCAATGGCCGCCCTGGCCAGCGGCGTGGCTGTCGCAGGATACGCGCTTCACGCGCTGGCCGCGGACGAGCCGGGTGCCGACAAGATCAAGGCGTCGATCCAGAAAATGCTGGGCGGCCGCGCCGAGGTGAAAAGCGTGACCAAGGCGCCGGTGCCGGGTCTCTACGAAGTCAATGTCGGCGGCCAACTGGTCTACGCCGATGCGTCCGGGCGATACATCTTCAACGGCGAGCTGATCGACACCAAGACCAACACCAACCTGACCGAGGAACGCCTGGCCGAGATCAACAAGATCAAGTGGGCGGACCTGCCGCTGGCGCGCGCCATCAAGTGGACCAAGGGCGATGGCAGCCGCAGCGTGGCGGTGTTCTCGGACCCGAACTGCGGCTACTGCAAGAAGATCGAGCAGACCTTCCAGCAGATGGACAACATTACCGTGTACACCTTCCTGTACCCGGTGCTGTCGCCCGATTCCGGCGTCAAGGCCAAGCAGATCTGGTGTTCGGCCGATCGCACCAAGACTTGGCGCGACTGGATGCTCAACCACGTGGCGCTGGTGGGCAACGGCAGCTGCAAGACGCCGGTTGACGACAACCTGGCGCTCGGGCAGAGCCTGAACATCAACGGCACGCCGGCGGTGTTCTTCACCGACGGCACGCGGATTCCGGGCGCCGCCGACGCCGCTACGCTGGAACGCAAGCTCGCCAGCCTCAAGAAGTAAACCGCACGCCGGACCCCAACCGGCTGTCAGACGCGGCCGGCACTGTCCGGCCGCTTTTCATTTGCGCCATCGATCATCAGACCACATTCCACGGGAGACAGAACATCATGACGTTTCAGGCACTGCTGCTGACCCAGGCAGACGGCAAGACACAGGCACAGATCGCGCAACTCGACGAAAGCCAGTTGCCCGAGGACGGCAACGTGCTGGTGGCCGTCGACTATTCGACGATCAATTTCAAGGACGGACTGGCGATCACGGGGCGCTCGCCGGTGGTGCGCAAATGGCCGATGGTGGCCGGCATCGACGGCGCGGGCACGGTCCTCGATTCGAGCGATCCGCGCTGGAAAACGGGCGATCGCGTGGTGCTCAACGGCTATGGCGTGGGCGAGACGCATTGGGGTTGCCTTGCGCAGCGCGCAAAGCTCAAGGGCGACTGGCTGGTGAAGCTGCCCGACGCATTCACTACGCGACAGGCCATGGCGATCGGCACGGCCGGCTACACGGCGATGCTGTCGGTACTGGCGCTGGAGCGCGGCGGCGTCAACGGCCCCGTGCGCCCCGGTGACGGCGACGTGCTGGTGACCGGCGCGTCCGGCGGCGTCGGCACGGTGGCTATCGCGCTGCTGTCCAAGCTGGGCTATCGCGTGACCGCCTCCACAGGCAAAACGGCGGAGGCCGATTTCCTGCGGGCGCTGGGCGCGACCGACGTGATCGATCGCGCGGAGCTGAGTGCTCCGGGCAAGCCGTTGCAGAAGGAACGCTGGGCGGCAGTGGTCGATTCGGTCGGATCTCACACGCTGGTCAATGCATGTGCCCAGGTGCGCTACGGCGGCGTGGTCACCGCATGCGGCCTGGCGCAGGGCATGGATTTTCCGGCGTCGATGGCGCCGTTCATCCTGCGCGGCGTGACGCTGGCCGGCATCGACAGCGTGATGGCGGCGATGCCGTTGCGCCAGACCGCGTGGAATCGCCTGGCGCAGGATCTCGCGCCGGACCGCCTGCAGGCCATCACGCGCGAGATCCGGCTGGCCGAGGCCATCGATGCCGGCCACCGGATCATGGAGGGCGGCATGCGCGGGCGCGTGGTGGTGGATGTGAACGCCTGACAGCGAGCCACTGCCGAGCCTGCAACTGTGGGGCGAGAGCCTGCGATTGTCGCGGGCTCCGGCGCGCCTGCCTGGCGTCGTTCCGGCGACCATGCAGTCCAACGGTCCAGCGTTTCGCCGATCCACCGATCCGCGGATCGTCGCACTGCGGACGCTGTTTCAAAACGTGACGCTACAATCGTGGCCATGACGCCGATCCGCTACGCCATCGCCCCGCTTCAACCGGAAGCCCATCTGTTTGCCGTTACCGTGACGGTGGACATTCCCGATCCCGCTGGTCAGGTCTTCACGCTACCGGCGTGGATTCCGGGCAGCTACATGATTCGCGACTTCGCCCGCAATATCGTGCGCATCCGCGCCGATGCCGGCGACGTGCGCGTGCCGCTGACCAAGCTCGACAAGCAAACCTGGCAGGCGGCGGCCTTGCCGCTGGAAGCCGGCCCGCTGACGCTGTCGTACGAGGTCTACGCGTGGGACCTGTCCGTGCGCAGCGCGCATCTGGACACCACGCACGCCTTCTACAACGGCAGTTCGGTATTCCTGCGCGTGGTGGGCCAGGATGACCTGCCCTGCACGGTCGATATCCATCCTCCCGCCGGCCAGACCTATGCGGACTGGCGCGTGGCCACCGCGCTGCCCGAGGCGCGCGGACCGGGCGGCGCGCGCCGCCATGGTTTCGGCCGCTACCAGGCCGCGGACTACGACGAACTGATCGACCATCCGGTCGAGATGGGCACGTTCGCGCTGGCCAGCTTCCGCGCTTGCGGCGTGCAGCACGACGTGGTGTTCACGGGCAAGGTGCCGCAACTCGATCTGGCGCGCATCTGTCGCGATCTGAAACAGATTTGCGAAGCGCAGATTCGGCTGTTCGAACCGCGCACCGCACGCGCGCCGTTTCTGGACAGCAATCGCCGCTATGTGTTCATGACGATGGTGACGACCGACGGCTACGGCGGTCTCGAACATCGCGCCAGCACCGCGCTGATGTGCGCGCGAAACGATCTGCCGGTGCGCGGCAACCCCGAAACCAGCGAAGGCTATCGCACGTTCCTCGGACTGTGCAGCCACGAATATTTCCATACCTGGAATGTCAAGCGCATCAAGCCGGCCGCGTATGTGCCGTACCGGCTCGAGCAGGAAACCTATTCGCCGCTGCTGTGGCTGTTCGAAGGCTTCACCAGCTATTACGACGACCTGATTCTGGTGCGCACGGGGCTGGTCACCGAGCAGCAATACGTCGACATGCTCGCCAAGACGTGGAACGGCGTGCTGCGTGGCAACGGCCGCACCAAGCAGAGCGTGGCCGAAAGCGCGTTCGATGCGTGGACCAAGTATTACCGCCAGGACGAGAACGCGCCCAACGCCATCGTCAGCTATTACACCAAGGGATCGCTGGTGGCGCTGGCGCTGGACCTGACGATCCGCGAGAAGACCCGCGGCCGCAAATCGCTCGATGACATCATGCGCGCGCTGTGGCAGCGCTACGGGCGCGATTTCTACGCGCCGGGCGCGGTGCAGCGCGGCGTTACCGAGGCCGAGATTTACGCGCTGTTCGACGAGATCACCGGCCTGCGGCTTGGCGGCCTGCTGCGCGCGCTGACCGAAGGCACCGCTGAGATCCAGTTGGCGCCGTTGTTCCGCGCCTTTGGCATCGCCGCGCAGCCGCAGAAGCCGGCCGTCGGCGCGGCGCTTGGCATCAAGTCGCGCACCGAAGATGGCTGGGTGCGCGTCACCCAGGTGCTGGACGGCGGCGCGGGCCAGGCGGCCGGGCTGTCCGCCGGCGACCTGCTGGCTGCGGTGGACGGCCTGCGCGTGGCGCCGGGCCAGCTCGACAAATTGCTGGCGCGCTATCGGCCGGGCGATTCGGTCGAACTGCACGTCTTCCGCCGCGACGAGCTGCAAATTCTGACGGTCACACTGGCGCGCGAGCCGGCCATGCAGTACAAGGTGGTAGTGGAGGCGGGCAAGCATGCGGGACGATCGCGCTGGCTGGGCCAGTAATCTGATTGTCACGATGTCGTGGCGCGCGTCGCCACGGCATCACCCCAACCGCTTCGGCTACTGACTGCCTCATGGAATACGCGCACGATCCCCGCACGTTCCTTTTCTCGCACTACATCTACCGTGGCCTGCGCTCGGCCACCGGTGTCATCGGCACAACGCTGGTGGCCATGCAGTTCATGGATCTGCCGAGCGCCATGGTGGTTTCGGTGGGCGCGCTGTGCACCAGCCTGATGGATCTGCCCAGCCCGCTGAACCACAAGTTCAACGAGATGCTGGCCAGCGTGCTGCTGTGCACGGCCATCACCGCCTTCGTGGCGCTGGCCACGCCGTTCCCGCGGGTCATGCCGTTCGTGCTGGTGCTGGTCACGTTCCTGGCGGGCATGCTGACCGTGTACGGCAACAAGACCATGCCGCTGCAGTTCTCGATGTTGTTCGTCATGACACTGACGGTCAACGAGGACTTCGTGGTGCGCAAAGCCATGGAGCATGCGTTCCAGTTTGGCGTCGGCGGCTTTGGCTATCTGGTCTATGCGATGGCCGTCAGCTGGATCATGGAACGGCGCACGCGCCAGCAGGTGCTGGCCGAATCGCTCTACGAGATGGCTGCCTATCTCGAGATCAAGGCGGCGTTCTACGATGCCGGCACCGACTACGACGAGCAGTTCAACCGGCTGGTGCGCCAGCAGATGGTGGTGGCGGAACGCCAGCAGGCCGCGCGCGACATGGTGCTGCGCGCCAACAAGACGCGCCACGACGGGCTGCTCATGCGCGTGCACCTGCGCATGCTCGATCTCTACGAATATCTGCTGTCGACCAATACCGACTACGCGCTATTGCGCCAGACGTTCGGCGGCACGCCGGTGCTCGACGAACTACGCAAACTGGTGCTCGGCCTTTGCAAGGACCTCGAGGAAATCGCCTTCGACGTGACGCGTGGCCGGCCGTCGTACAGCGCGTTCGACTACGGCCCGCACCTGCGCGCGGTGGAAAACGAAATCGCGCAGTTGCGCCATCACCATGTATCGCCAGCGGCGATGACGGCGCTCGGCGACACGCTCGAGATGATTCGCGGCGCGATCACGCTGGTGGGGCAATTGCACGAGGCCTCGCGCACGCCAGTAGAACCCGCGCAGATTCTGCCGGGTCTCGATTTCACGCCGTTCCTGACGCGCCAGAAGTATGAACTCCGCGTGCTGCGCGAGAACATGCACTGGCGCTCGCCCGCGTTCCGGTTCGCGTTGCGCATCACGATGGCGGTCGCTGTCGGCCTGTGGGTAGGCGATCACCTGCCGTATGCGTCGCACAGCTACTGGATCCTGCTGACCATCGTGGTGATCCTGAAGCCGAACTTCAGCATGACCAAGCAGCGCTACAACGATCGCCTGATCGGCACGCTGATCGGCTGCATCATCAGCGTCGCCGTGCTGCGCTGGATCCACAATCCGCTGGTGCTGCTCGGCGTGCTCTATGTGGCGCTGGTCTGCAGCGCCGCGTTCTCCACGATCAAGTACCGCTACACCGCCATCGCCGCCTGCGTGCAGGTGCTGATCCAGATTAACCTGCTGTTGCCGGGCAGCCAGACCGTGGTGGGCGAGCGGCTCGTCGACACGGTGATCGGCGGCATAATCGCGTCGATTTTCAGCTTTGTGCTGCCCAGTTGGGAATACCGCGCGATTCCGCGCCTGGTGGAAAACGTGCTGCAGGCCAATCGCAAGTACATCTCGGCCACGCGCGATCTGCTGCTGCGCAAGACGCCGGACGACTTTGCCTATCGCATCCAGCGCAAGCAGTTCATGGACAATCTGTCGGCGCTGATTTCGTCGTCGCAGCGCATGCTCGACGAACCGCGCAGCCGGCATCGGGCGGTGGACAACCTGAGCCGCTTCATCGTGCAGAACTATCTGGTGGCGGCCCACGTTGCGGCAGCGCGCATCCAGGTGCGCGAACACTATGGCGAACTGGATATCCCGGCTGCCGAAACCGCCATCGAGCAGGCCACGACGGCGGCCTTGCGGTCGTTGAACCTGGCAAGCGAGCGGCTGGCCGGCGAGGAACGGCACGGGCCGCGCGGCGCGGGCTTTGTCCGCACACCGGTGGAAGCGGCCGTGGCGGGCGTCGACCTGGGGCAGGGCGAGCCGGCCAGGACGGTGTCGGAAGACGACGCCAACGAACGCCGCGCGCGCATTGCCGATTCGGCGGACCGGCGCAAGGCCGATGTGCTGACGCAGGCGGCCGCGGCCGGGGAAATCGGCGTCAATGAACCGCTGCAGAAGACCCAGGAACAGCATGCGACGTCGACGGCAAGCTCGTCGGGGCGCGCGGCCAATGCGCTGCTGGAACGACGCTTGCGCGCGTTGCGCGAGGATGCCGCGAAGATCGCGCTGCGCACCGGCGCGATCGGACGCGCCATCCGCGCGCCGATGAAGCGCTGAGGCCGCTCTGACTGCGCGCGGCTAGCCCTCGCGCGCAGGCGGCTGTGTGGCGTCGGGCGCGGCGCCTTCCAACTCGGGCAAGGTCAGCATGCCGCTGTTGTACGAATAGCCGTAGACCTCGCCATAGCGTCCCCAGTCGATCGCAATCTTCAGGACCCGCTCGGCTTCGTCCGGTTTCAGGAAGGCGGCCATCTCGCGCAGCACGGATTCCTCGCCCACCTGGCCGTCTTCGCTCTGTTCCAGTTTGCGGCGGATGTGCGCGGCAAGCGCCACGTGCGCCAGCAATTGCTTGCCAAACAGCACCTTGCGCTCGGTCGGCTCGGTTTCGTAATAGCTGCGGCCCAGCGCCGTGGCCGTGATGTCGCCGCGCTCGATGGTGGCCAGTCCCAGCAACTGCATGGCCTCGCAGGCCGGCAGCAGTTCGTCGTCGGTGAGGCCAGCTTCGTTGGCCAGGTGCGGCAGATCGGCGCGGCCGAAGAACGGCGATTCGTGCAGCAGGTCGAGCACCGCTTCCATTTGGCTGATGTCGGCTTCGGGCAGGCGATAGCCGATTTCCCGCGCGGCCACCATCGCGGGGACGCGCAGGCCGGTGGCGGCGGGCGACGTCATCAATGTGTAGACCTCGTCGATCAGCGCGCGCACCTGCGCGTCGTCGCGATTGCGCGGCCGCGGGAACGGCACGCGCACTTCGGCGCGCACGCGCCCCGGATCGCTGGAAAGGATGACGATGCGGTCGGCCATCATCACCGCTTCCTCGATGTTGTGCGACACGATCAGGATGCTGCGGATATGCGCGCGCCCCGATTCCCACAGGTCCAGCATTTCGTCGCGCAGCGTCTCGCCGGTCAGCACGTCGAGCGCGGAAAACGCCTCGTCCATCAGCAGCAGGTCCGGCCGCGTCACCAGGGCCCGCGCGATGCCCACGCGCTGGCGCATGCCGCCGGATAGCTCGCGCGGCAGCGCGCTGTTGAAGCCGGACAGACCGATCATGTCGATCGCGGCCTCGGCGCGGCGCGCGCGTTCGGTCCTGGCCACGCCCTGGGCTTCCAGGCCCAGTTCGACGTTTTGCTGCACGGTCAGCCACGGAAACAGCGCGAACGACTGGAACACCATCGCGATGCCCTCCGCCGTGCCGGTCAGCCGCTGGCCGCGAAAGTGCACCTCGCCGCGGTCCGCGCTCACCAGGCCGGCCATGATGCGCAGCAGCGTCGATTTGCCCGATCCCGACTTGCCAAGCATGGCGACGATCTCGCCCTCGCGCAGCGTCAGGTCGACGCCTTCGAGCACGGCCCGGTCGGAATGGTCGGCGGTACGGAACATCTTGCCGACGCCGCGCAGATCGATCACCGATGTGGAGTTGTCTAGCAGTGCCATCGTGTTTGCCTCAAAGCCGGGTGCGCGACTGCGCCAGATCGTAAAGACGGTTCCACAGCAACCGGTTGAAGCCCACCACGAACAGGGCCATCACGCCGATGCCCAGCGCAATGCGCGGGAAGTCGCCGCGGGCGGTCATCTCGGCGATATAGCTGCCAAGACCCGTCGCCACCAGCGTGCGGTCGCCCCAGGTCACATATTCGGACACGATACTCGCGTTCCACGAGCCGCCCGCCGCCGTGACGAGCCCGGTCAGCAGGCTCGGAAACACCGCCGGAATCAGAAAGCGCCGCCACAACAGCCAGCCCTTGAGGCCGAAGTTGCGCGCGGCCAGCCGCAGTTCGGTGGGGATGCCGGATGCACCCGCCACCACGTTGAACAGGATGTACCACTGAGTGCCGAAGATCATCAGCGGACTGAGCCAGATTTCGGGATTCAGCCCAAACTTGACGATGGCCATCACGGCGAGCGGAAACATCAGGTTGGCCGGAAACGCGGCCATGAACTGTGCGATGGGCTGCGCGATGCGGGCCACCGCGGGGTTCAGTCCGATGCGGATGCCGA
Source organism: Cupriavidus pauculus (assembly GCF_008801835.1). Taxonomy (GTDB): domain Bacteria; phylum Pseudomonadota; class Gammaproteobacteria; order Burkholderiales; family Burkholderiaceae; genus Cupriavidus; species Cupriavidus pauculus. The sequence goes on from NZ_VZOW01000044.1 coordinate 27,645, forward strand.
TCGGCACCCAGACCAGCGCGGCCAGCGCGATCAGCACGATGACGCGCACCATCGTCAGCGTGCCCAGCCACAGCACATGGGCCGCCTCGGCCCAGCCCACCTCGCTGTGGATGAAGTGAAATACGCGGTAGAGCGCCGCGAGGGCCACGAGGACGATGATCGCGTCGCGCACGCGGTCGAGCGAGGCGCTCCAGCGCGCCGGCGCGGCTGGCAACGCGACCATGCCGCGATGGCGCGCACTCCACGCCAGCGTGCGGCCGCCCAGCGCCGCCGTCCATTTCAGCAGCGCGTGAACCCAGGCCGAGCGGCGCAGCAGATCGAGCAGCCAGGACTGCGGCACCGCGTCCTGCGCCAGCGTCTCGAAACGGAAGCGGTCGGCCCACGCCACCAGCGGACGGAACAGGAACTGGTCGTAGACCACGATGCCGACCAGCATCGCCACGATGGCCCAGCCGATTGCCGCGAGATCCTGTTGCTGGATGGCCAGCGCGATATACGAGCCGATGCCGGGCAGGCGGATATCGTGCCCGGACACCGAGATGGCCTCCGACGCCACCACGAAGAACCAGCCGCCGGACACCGACATCATCATGTTCCACAGCAGGCCGGGCATCGCGTACGGGACTTCCAGCCGCCAGAAGCGCTGCCATGGCGAAAGCCGGAACATGGCCGCCGCTTCCAGCAGATCGCCGGGGATTGTGCGGAACGACTGGTACAGGCTGAACGCCATGTTCCAGGCTTGCGACGTGAAAATGGCGAAGATCGCCGCGCACTCCACGCCGGCCAGCGAGCCGGGGAATAGCGCGATGAAGCCGGTGACGGTGATCGACAGGAAGCCCAGCACCGGGATCGACTGCAGGATGTCGAGCGCCGGCACCATCACCTTTTCGGCGGTGCGATTGCGCGAGGCGATCGCGGCGAAGGCGAACGAGAACACCAGCGAGGCGACCAGCGCGGCCAGCATGCGGATGCTGGTGCGCATCAGGTAATACGGCAGCCACGCGATGTCGAGATGGACGTCGAGCATCTCGCCGGGCTGGTACGGCACATCCATCTGGCGCGCGGCATAGGCGACGATCACAATGGCGGCCAGGATGATTGGCAGCAGCGCGATGTCAAAGCGGTTGGGCGGCGCGGTGAGCAGCGGCCCGACGTAGCCAGGAGCGGGTTTGTTGTTGGGCGTTGGTGGCATGGCGGGGCGGGATGGGGTGCGCCAAAGGCAGCGTATGTTGGCTGCCGACTGACTGCCTAACGCCCCAGCAGGCTAGGTAGTTTACCTAGTAGGGGAGAAATGATGACGACTTCGGAGCAAACCTGGCATTTGTTCGCGCACGGCCGCGTGCAGGGCGTGGGCTATCGCGCGGCGTGCGCCGAGCGCGCCGTGGCGCTTGGTGTTGGCGGCTGGGTGCGCAACCGTGTCGACGGCACGGTGGAAGTGATGGCGAGTGGCACGAAAGCGCAGCTCGAAGCACTGCGGCAATGGATGGAGAGCGGACCGCCGGCCGCGCGCGTATCGCATGTGGACATGACGGTCGCAGCGCCTGAGTCGTTCGATCGATTCGATTGCCGGCCGACGGCCTGAGCCCCGGCTCGGCCCGACTCAGCTCGCCAGCCAGTCGATGGCCGGCTTGCCGTGGCGTTCGAGCCAGTCGTTGGCCTGACGGAAGTGTCCGCAGCCGAGAAAGCCGCGATGCGCCGACAATGGCGACGGATGCGGCGCCTCCAGCACACAGTGCGGCTTGCCTTCGAGCAGGGCCTTCTTTGCCTGCGCGTGGCTGCCCCACAGCATGAAAACAAGGTTGGGGCGCGACATCGCCAGCGCGTGGATCAGGCAATCGGTCACTGCTTCCCAGCCACGTCGGGCGTGACTGGCCGCATTGCCCTGCTCGACGGTCAGCACCGTGTTCAGCAGCAGCACTCCCTGGCGCGCCCAGCCTTCCAGGTTGCCGGACGCCCGCACCGGCTCGGCGCCGTATTCAGCACCGATTTCCTTGAAGATGTTGCGCAGGCTTGGCGGCACCTTGACGCCATCGGGTACCGAAAACGCCAGTCCATGCGCCTGCGGGATTTCCGCGCCGCCAACCACGCCCGTGCCGTGATACGGGTCCTGGCCCAGGATCACCACCCGCACCGAGTCCGGCGGCGTCAGATGCAGCGCATGGAACACGGCATGGGGGAATACCGGCTTGCCCCCGGCGCGCTCGCCATCGACGAAATCGCACAGCGCGGTCCACGCGGCATTGCCAAGACAGGGTTGGAGCAACTCGCGCCATCCCGCGGGCAGCGCGTCGACCTGGGCTTGCAGCGGGGCGACGGCATTGGCATTGGCGTTGGCGTTGGCGCCCGGATTGGCGTTGGGCGGCGATTCGGTGGCGAACAGGTCGGCTTGCATCAGAGGTGGCTGGTAAGACGGTAGCCGCGTGCGGCCTTGCTGAGATCGGATGGCGTGAGCGGAGCCACATGGGCGATGCGCCGCGCGAAGGCGCGCAGCGCGGCCTGCGCAACGTCGTCGGACGCCCCGTCGCGCGGCAGCCATTCGAGTTCCAGTTCCTGGATGTGATCGGTCTTGCCGACACCCGGCGCGCTGATCGTGCCGATATCGAGCGCGGCCTCGATCCGTTCGCCGTCCTGCTCCACGATCCATGTGCGGCGCGTGAAATCGGTGCGGAACACGGGTGCGAGCCGATCGGCCAGCGGCGCCAAAACTCCGCGCGCGTCGTCGGGAAAGCGGCTCAGGTCGATCGCTTCACCGGACACTTCCATTTCCCATTCATGGCGCGCGGTCAGGCCGCCCGCGCTTTTGCCGGCCGTCTTCAGCGTCTGCAGCCAACGATCGCCCTTCTTGCGCAGGCGCAGCGCCGCGCGGGACTGTGCCAGCTTGCGCTCAGGCGTGTCGAAATACACGTTCAGCAGCGTGGTTTCGCCGCACGGCTGCCCGTTCGCGTCGAGCCATGCTGCCACGGCGGCCAGCGCCACGTCGGGCACGGACAGTTTCAGTTCAATCTCGGTTGGCATCGCGCCGCGTCAGCCGAACAGCCGCGCCAGTTCCACGCCCGGTTCCGGCGCGCGCATGAACGCTTCGCCGACCAGGAACGCGTTGACGTTGGCGTCGCGCATGCGCTGCACGTCGGCCGGGCCGAGGATGCCCGATTCGGTGACCACGAGACGGTCCGCCGGCATACGCGGCAGCAGGTTCAGCGTGTTGTCCAGCGATACCTCGAAGGTGCGCAGGTTACGGTTGTTGACGCCCGCCAGCGGCGTCTTCAGGCGCAGGGCGGCGTCGAGCTCTTCCTCGTCATGCACTTCCACCAGCACGTCCATGCCGAGTTCGTGCGCGCAGGCTTCGAGTTCGGCCATCAGGCCGTGATCGAGCGCGGCCACGATCAGCAGGATGCAGTCCGCGCCCCACGTGCGCGCTTCGTAGACCTGATACAGGTCCATCATGAAATCCTTGCGCAGGGCCGGAATCGGGCATGCGCCGCGGGCGCGCTTGAGATAGTCGGCGTGGCCCTGGAAGAAGTTCACATCGGTCAGCACCGACAGGCAGGCTGCGCCGTGCGAGGCGTAGCTTTCGGCGATCGCTTCGGGGATGAAGTTCTCGCGCAGCACGCCCTTGGACGGCGATGCCTTCTTGACTTCGGCAATCACGCCTGCGTGGCCGGCGGCGATTTTCTCGCGCAGCGCACGCTCGAAGCCGCGCGGCGCCAGGCCGGGTTCCGTGCGCAGGCTTTCCGCCTCCGCGCGCAGGCTGGGCAGGTCGCGCTTCTTGCGCGCCGCGGCCACTTCGTCGGCCTTGACGGCCAGGATCTTTTCGAGAATGTCGGACATGGCGATTTACTTGTATTGCTGCGTGGCGCGCACGAACTGATCGAGCTTTTCGCGCGCGGCGCCGCTGGCAATGGCCTCGCGCGCGCGCTGGATGCCGTCCTCTATGGAACTGGCCACGTTGGCGGCGTAGAGCGCCGTGCCGGCGTTGAGCGCCACGATCTCGCGCGGCGTGCCGGCGACGTTGCCCAGCGCCTCGAGCAGCATTTCCTTCGATTCGGCCGCGTCGGCCACCTTCAGGCCGCGGTTGGAAATCATCGACAGGCCAAAGTCTTCCGGATGGATTTCGTACTCGCGGACCTCGCCGTCCTTGAGTTCGCCCACCAGCGTGGCGGCGCCCAGCGACACTTCGTCCATACCGTCCTTGCCGTAGACCACGATGGCATGCTGCGCGCCCAGGCGCTGCATCACGCGCACCTGGATGCCGACCAGATCGGGATGGAACACGCCCATCAGGATGTTGGGCGCGTCGGCCGGGTTGGTCAGCGGGCCGAGAATATTGAAGATCGTGCGCACGCCCATTTCCTTGCGGATCGGCGCCACGTTCTTCATGGCCGGGTGATGCGTCGGCGCAAACATGAAGCCGATGCCGGTCTGCTCGATGCACTGGCCCACCTGCTCGGGCGTCAGCATGATGTTCACGCCCAGCGCCTCGAGCACGTCGGCACTGCCCGACTTCGACGACACGCCCCGGTTGCCGTGCTTGGCAATCCTGGCGCCCGCGGCAGCGGCCACGAACATCGACGCGGTCGAGATGTTGAACGTGTGCGAGCCGTCGCCGCCGGTGCCGACGATATCGACGAAGTGTTGACGATCCTGCACCGTCACGTGATTGGCGAATTCGCGCATGACCTGCGCGGCTGCCGAAATCTCGCCGATGGTTTCCTTCTTCACGCGCAGCCCGGTCAGGATGGCCGCGGCCATGACCGGCGAGATCTGCCCCTGCATGATCTGCCGCATCAGGTGCAGCATTTCGTCGTGAAAGATCTCGCGGTGTTCGATGCAGCGCGTCAGCGCTTCCTGGGGCGTGATGGACATAGCGGTTGGTTCGGTAGTGGGGGCGGCGAACGCGGAAAATTCGGCCCGCCTCATCGCGGCGCCTTGATGAAGTTGGCCAGCAGCGCGTGGCCGTGTTCGGACAGGATCGATTCCGGATGGAACTGCACGCCTTCCACATTCAGCGTCTTGTGGCGCACGCCCATGATCTCGCCGTCCGGCGTCCAGGCCGTGACTTCCAGGCAATCGGGCAGCGTTTCGCGCTCGATAGCCAGCGAATGATAGCGCGTCACGTCGAAGTGTTTCGGCAGTCCGGCAAACACGCCTTCCTGGGTGGTTTCGATCGTGCTGACCTTGCCGTGCATCACCTGCTTGGCGCGGATCACCTTGCCGCCAAACGCTTCGCCGATGGCCTGGTGGCCCAGGCAGACGCCCAGCAGCGGCACCTTGCCGGCGAAATGCTTGAGCACGTCCACCGAGATCCCGGCCTCACGCGGGCTGCAGGGGCCGGGCGAGACGCAGATGTGATCGGGATTGAGCGCTTCGATCTGTTCGACGGTGATTTCGTCGTTGCGATAGGTGCGCACGTCGGCGCCCAGTTCGCCAAAGTACTGCACGAGGTTGTAGGTGAACGAGTCGTAGTTGTCGATCATCAGCAGCATGTCATCTCTCCCGGGGGCTCAGAGGTCGGCGTCCAGGCCGTCCTGGACCTGTTCGGCGGCGCGGATCACGGCGCGCGCCTTCGCCTCGGTTTCCCTCCATTCGGCCTCGGGGTCCGAGTCCGCCACGATGCCGGCCGCCGCCTGCACAAAGAGATTGCCGTCCTTGATCACGCCGGTGCGGATGGCAATGGCCAGATCCATTTCGCCGCCAAACGACAGGTAACCGACCGCGCCGCCATAGATGCCGCGCTTGCGCGGTTCGAGCTCGTCGATGATTTCCATCGCACGCACCTTGGGCGCGCCCGACAGCGTCCCGGCCGGGAACGTGGCGCGCAGCACGTCGAGATTGCTCATGCCGTCGCGCAGCGTGCCTTCCACCGAGCTGACGATGTGCTGCACGTGCGAGTACTTCTCGATCACCATCTTGTCGGTGACCTTGACCGAGCCGGTCTTGGCGATACGCCCGATGTCGTTGCGCGCCAGGTCGATCAGCATCACGTGCTCGGCGATTTCCTTCGGATCGTTGAGCAGTTCCACGGCAAGCTGCGCATCGCGTTCGGGCGTGCTGCCGCGCGGGCGCGTGCCGGCCAGCGGGCGGATCGTGACGATGTGCGCGGTTTCGGTCTCGCCATTGTTCTGCGGCGTGCTGACCTTGCGCGTTTCCTGGCGCACCAGGATTTCGGGCGACGCGCCAACCACCTGGAAGTCGCCGAAATTGTAGAAATACATGTACGGCGACGGATTCAGCGAACGCAGCGCGCGATACAGCGACAGCGGCGAATCGCGATACGGCTTGATCAGGCGCTGACCGACCTGAACCTGCATCATGTCGCCGGCCATGATGTATTCCTTGGCCTTGTGCACGGCGGTCAGGTAGTCGTCCTTGGCGAATTCGCGATAGACCTCGGTCTGCACCGACGGGCTGGTGACCGGCACATCGACAGGCTGGCGCAGCTTCATGCGCAGTTCGCGCAGGCGTTGACGCGCGCGCGGGTACGCCTCTGGCGTGGTCGGATCGGCGTAGACGATCAGGTAGAGCTTGCCGGACAGATTGTCGATCACGGCGAGTTCTTCGCACAGCAGCAACTGGATGTCGGGCAGGCCGAGGTCGTCCGGCATCTGCTTGTCGGCCAGCTTTTTCTCGATGTAGCGCACGGCGTCGTAGCCGAAGTAACCGGCCAGGCCGCCGCAGAAACGCGGCAGTCCCGGACGTAGCGCCACCTTGAAGCGCTTCTCGAATTCCGCGATGAAATCGAGCGGGTTGCCTTCGTGGGTCTCGACGACCTTGCCGTCGGTAACCACCTCGGTGCGGCGGCCGTAGGCGCGGATCAGCGTGCGGGCGTGCAGGCCGATGAACGAATAGCGGCCGAAGCGCTCGCCGCCGACCACCGATTCCAGCAGGAACGTATTTACGCCGCGCGTCTGCGACTGCGCCAGCTTCAGATACAGCGACAGCGGGGTTTCGAGATCCGCCAGCGCCTCGGCGATGATGGGGATGCGGTTGTAGCCCTGGTCGGCCAGCGATTTGAATTCCAGTTCGGTCATGTCGATCCTCGTCTTGCGGCGCCGGCCAGTCGGGTCGGTTCGGGCGGCACCGGGATGTCTCGGCAGGGGAGGGCGACAGGCTGCGTCAACCCGCCCCGGAGGGCGGACCGTGGTGCACACGACTTCGCAAAAAGCTGCGCACACGGCCGGGCGATGGCGTGTGGCGCGTTCTAGAGGCTAACCGTAGCACAGGCGCAGACAGGAGCAACCGGAACTACGGCGCTGGCGGAAGGATCTGCCGGGGAAGCCGGTCATCGGACCGGTCCGGCGGAGCTTGCGGATATCGATCCCGCAGATGACTGCAGGGCCGGATATATCGCGGCAAGCCCGTCAGGAAACTCGCGAACGCACTTTACGCCTGTTCAGAGGCGCGCCAGCGACGCCAGGGCCAAGCCTGCCGATCACTGCCAGAAAAGATGCGTTTGCGGTTGAGGAACATTGAATGGTGTTCAGCGTTGGGTTGTCCGATGTGCGGCGAGAAGCGCCGCCACGCGGGCAATGTCGGCGACTATACCATCGGCGTCGACGGCTTGTACAGGGTTGCCATGGTTGTAGCCATAAGGCATCAACAGCACTCCCATGCCGGCCGCCCGGGCCGCGCGCGCGTCGTTTTCGGAGTCGCCGATGGCCAGCACCGCTGCCGGATCCAGCCGGAACACTTCGGCCACCTTGAGCAGCGGATAGGGATCGGGCTTGCGCAGCGCAAACGCATCGCCGCCGTAGACGAGTTCGAAATACTGCGCCAGGCCGGTCTTGGCCAGCAGCGGCTCGGTGAAGTTCCACGGCTTGTTGGTGACGCACGCCATGCGCAGCCCCAGCGCCTTCAGCGCCTCAAGCCCTTCCCGCACGTTCGGATAAACGTTCGAGAACTGCCCGTTGATGCGCACGTATTCGCGGTCATAGAGCGCGTAGGCATCGGCGAAGAGGCTGTTGGCGTGCAGCGGGCTGAAGCGCGCGTCGAGTACGCGGCGGATCAGGTTTTCCGAACCCTTGCCGACAAAGCTGACGATCTCCTGCGCGGACATCGGCTCGACCGGCCCCAAATGCGGATGCTGGTGCACCAGCGCGAGCAGCATTGCATTGACCGACGCATGGAAGTCGCCAGCCGTATCGACCATGGTGCCGTCGAGGTCGACGATCACCGCCTGGATGCCGCTCCAGTCGGTACGGCGCAGGATTTCGAGGCTCATGCCAAGCGCCTCCGGATTACTTGCCGGCGCGGGCCAGCTCGGCGCGCAGCGCGGCAATGATGCCCTTGTAGCCGCCGTCGGCGTCCGGCTTGCCGAACACCGCGGATCCCGCAACAAAGGTGTCCGCGCCAGCCGCCGCGATTTCCGCGATGTTGTCGACCTTCACGCCGCCGTCCACCTCCAGAAGGATCTGGCGGCCGGTCCGTGCGGTGTATTCGTCGATGCGGGCGCGCACGGCGCGCAGCTTGTTGAGCGTCTCGGGGATGAACGACTGGCCGCCGAAGCCCGGATTCACGGACATCAGCAGGATCACGTCGAGCCGGTCCATCACATGGTCCAGATGGTGCAGCGGCGTGGCCGGATTGAATACCAGTCCCGCCTGGCAGCCGTGGTCGCGGATCAGCGCAAGCGAGCGGTCGATGTGATCGCTCGCCTCCGGGTGGAAGGTGATGATATTGGCGCCCGCCTTGGCGAAGTCGGGAATGATGCGGTCCACCGGGCGCACCATCAGATGCACGTCGATCGGCGCGGTCACGTGCGGGCGGATCGCCTCGCAAACCAGCGGGCCCACAGTCAGGTTGGGCACGTAGTGGTTGTCCATCACGTCGAAGTGGATCCAGTCGGCGCCCGCCTCGGTAACACGGCGCACTTCCTCGCCCAGGCGGGCGAAGTCGGCGGACAGGATGGACGGCGCGATGCGGAAAGTGGGCTGGCTCATGATGGTGGGGCCTCGGTGAATCGGCCGGAAAGCGGCAAAGTGGGGGAATCGGGCGCGTATTTTACGCCGGTCCGGTCGCGGCCGCCCCGGCGGCGGGCGCGCAACGGGCCGCTTGCCGCTGCCCAGCCCTTGCCGCACAATGCGCAACACTTGGCCGCCTCGCGTGGCCTGCCCACCATCCTCACCCGTCGAACAATGAGCGAGTACGCTTTTTCCGTCGCCGTACGCACCCAGTACATGGCCGACCAGTCCGATCCGGACCGCGGGCGCTACGCATTCGCGTACACCATCACCATCCACAACACCGGAGAAGTGGCGGCACAGCTGATTTCGCGTCACTGGATCATCACGGACAGCGACAACACCACCCAGGAAGTTTCCGGGCTGGGCGTGGTTGGGCACCAGCCATTGCTCAAGCCGGGCGAGCACTTCGAGTATTCGAGCTGGGCGACGATCTCGACGCCGGTTGGGTCGATGAAGGGCGAGTACTTCTGCGTGGCCGAGGACGGCCACCGCTTCGAGGCGCCGATTCCGGAATTTGCACTGGTTCTGCCGCGCATGCTGCATTGAACCGCGCGGCGGACGCGCACCGGGCGTGGGAACCTACGCGTCCGGGCCGCTGTCTGCGTCCTTCGGTGCGGGATTGGCGCGCGACGGATGATCGCTTGGCGCGCGTGTGGGACGCGGGTTCTTCTTGGCGGTCCCCATCGTCCACACCACGATGAATATCAGCAGCAACAGCGCCACGCCGGCTTCGGCGGCCAGCAGCAGGGTGGGATGGTTTTCGAAGAACTGGCTCATCTCGATAGGGGCGGTCGACGCGACGGATTGAGATTGTAGGACATACGCGACGCGCCGGACCGCGCCACCGCCGGAACCTCGCGCGCGTCATGCAGAGAACGAATCAGATGGCATATCAGCATTCCCAGCGCGCCCCCCGCGCACTTTCGATTTCGTCGACTTCGCGTCAGCGTCGGTACGATTGGCTGGCCCTGACGGCATCGGCCATCGGCGCGGCGTTGCTGGCCGGTTGCATGAGCGGCCCGCCGCCACGCATCCTGGGTCCCGGCGGCACCGCCCCGGGCACCACGGCGCCGTCCGCATCGGCGGCAGGCCGTCTGCAGCCGGCAAGCTGGACCGAGATCGGTGGCTGGAGCCAGGATGATGTGCGCGCCGCGTGGCCGGCGCTGCAGGCCAGTTGCCAGGCCCTGAAAAAGAAGCCGGAATGGAATCGCGTCTGCACGACGGGGCTGATGGTCGATGCTGGCGACCTGAACGCCATGCGCAAGTACTTCGAAACCAATTTCCAGCCATACCGCGTGGTCAATACCGATGGGACCGACAGCGGCTTGATCACCGGTTACTACGAGCCGATCCTGCACGGATCCCGCTCGCGCCAGGGCCAGTACCAGATCCCGCTGTACAAGCGGCCGCCGCAACTGGGCCGTGGCGCCTTGCCTGCGCGGGCCGAACTGTTGCAGAACCCGGCGTTGCGCGGCAATGAACTCGTATATGTGGACGACGCGGTGGAAGCCGCGTTCCTGCAGATCCAGGGATCGGGTCGCATCCGTCTGACCGACGGCACGATGATGCGGGTGGGGTTTGGTGGCACCAACGACCAGCCTTTCCGCTCGTTCGGCAAATGGCTGCTCGACCGCGGCGAGATCACGCCTGCCCAGGCCACAATGCAGGGCATCAAGGCATGGGCGCGCGCCAACCCGGGCCGCGTCGACGAGATGCTCAACGTGAATCCTCGCTTCGTGTTCTTCCGTGAACTGCCGCCGAGCAACGATGGGCCGGTGGGCGCGCTTGGTGTGCCGCTGACTGCGGAGCGGTCGATTGCGGTGGATCCCGCCACGATTCCGCTCGGTGTGCCGGTGTTCCTGTCGACGACGCGCCCGCTTTCCGTCGAACCGATCCAGCGCCTGATGTTCGCGCAGGACACCGGCTCCGCCATCAAAGGCGGCGTGCGCGCCGACTTTTTCTGGGGCGCCGGCGATGCTGCCGGCGAAACCGCGGGGCGCATGAAGCAGGGCGGCCGCATGTGGGTGCTGATGCCGCGCAGCTGATCCCACGCCGATCAAGCGAGCGTCGTATGGCTAGGGGGCGAGCGCCTCGCGTCCCCTCCCGCCCCGGTGTGGCCCTCGGTGTGGCCCTGCTTCATAATCGGCAGAGCCGCCCGAGCCTCTGTCAGCGCGGCCGGTTGTCGACGATGCGGCGCGCCTTCCCGACCGAGCGCTCGACGCCGCCTTCGGGCAGGATCTCGATCGCAGCCGTTACGCCGATGTAGGCCTTGATATCGTGCGCCAGCACCGATTGCGCTTGGCCAGCGATCGCCGGATCGGCGCCATGGTTGCATTCGACGCGCACGGTCAGGGTATCGAGCGGACCTTCCTTGCCCAGCACGCACTGGTAGTGCGGCGCAAGTTCGCTGTGTTTGAGGATCAATTCCTCGATTTGCGACGGAAACACGTTGACGCCCCGCACGATCATCATGTCGTCGGTGCGGCCGGTGATCTTCTCCATCCGCCGAAACGCCGCGCGCGCCGTTCCTGGTAACAAGCGCGTCAGATCGCGGGTGCGATAACGGACCACCGGCATCGCTTCCTTGGTCAGCGATGTGAAGACCAGTTCGCCGAATTCGCCATCTGGCAGCACTTCGCCGGTATCCGGATCGATGATCTCCGGATAGAAGTGATCCTCCCAGATTGTGGGGCCATCCTTGGTTTCCGCGCACTCGTTGGCCACGCCCGGGCCCATCACTTCGGACAATCCATAGATGTCGACCGCCGATATTCCCATGCGCTTCTCGATGGCCAGCCGCATTTCGGGCGTCCACGGCTCGGCGCCGAAAATACCGATGCGCAGCGACGTCGATGCCGGGTCGATGCCCTGGCGCTCGAGTTCGTCGGCAATGGCCAGCATATAGCTGGGCGTCACCATGATGATCTCGGGCCGGAAATCCTGGATCAATTGCACCTGGCGCTCCGTCTGGCCGCCGCCGAACGGGATTGCCGTCAGGCCGGCTTTCTCGACGCCGTAGTGTGCGCCCAGTCCGCCCGTGAAAAGCCCGTAGCCGTAGCTGATGTGAACTTTGTCGCCACGCTTGGCGCCCGATGCGCGGATCGAGCGCGCCATCACGGTCGCCCACGTATCGATGTCGCGCAGCGTATAGCCGACCACGGTTGGTTTGCCGGTGGTCCCCGACGATGCGTGGATGCGCGCGATGCGGTCCTGGGGCACGGCAAACATGCCGAATGGATAGTTGTCGCGCAGATCCTTCTTCGTCGTAAACGGAAATCGCGCTAGGTCCGCCAGGGACCGGAGATCGTCTGGGTGTACGCCGGCATCTTCGAACTTGCGCCGATATACCGGCGAGTTCTCGTAGGCATGGCGTAACGACCATTTGAGGCGGTCAAGCTGCAGTGCCTGAAGATCCTGCCGGCTAGCGGTTTCGATCGGCTCCAGGGGCAGGTCGGTAAGGCGCGTACTCATGAATGTCTCCACTTCCGGGGGGCGCTACGTTGGCGCGAAGCGAGTTGCCAAGGCGGACCAAGGTTCAGGACGGCGCGATGACGTGTCCCTTGATTTGTGCCGACTTGCCGCGAAACATTGCGACGGGCTCGCCGGCGCGATTTACCACCTTGATGTCATAAATTCCGTGCCGGCCCGACAGTACCTGTTCAACAGCTTCGGCAGTCAGTACATCGCCGCCTTGCACCGGGCGCAGGAAGTCGATCGAACAACCGGAGGCCACCGTGCTGATGTTGTAGCTGTTGCAGGCGAACGCGAAAGCCGAGTCAGCGAGCGTGAACATCAGCCCGCCATGGCAGATGGCATGGCCATTCAGGAATTCGGTTCGCACCTCCATCGACAGACGCGCATAACCTGGGCGTACCTCTTCCAGCACCATGCCCAGCCAGCGGCTGCAGGCGTCCGATTCGTACATGGCGCGGGCCGTGGCTTCGGCCAGCGCCTGGGGATCGTCAATCAAATGAGTCTCCAATTCAGTGGAAGGGAGTCGGGGTCAAGCGCCGGTGAAGCGTGGTGCGCGCTTTTCCAAGAAGGCATTGACGCCTTCGGTGTAGTCATGTGAGCGGCCCAGATCGCGCTGGAGGTCCCGCTCGAGATCGAGCTGTGCGTCCAGCGAATTGGTGGCGCTGGCATACATGGCCTGCTTGATCGCCGCCAGCGCGCGCGTGGGTTGCGCGGCGAGATGGGTTGCCAGGGCCATCGCCTGTTCGGACAGCAAGGGATCGTCCATGACTTCCCACACCAGTCCCCACTTCTCTGCGTCTTCGGCGCTGAGCTTGTCGCCCGTCATGGCCAGGCCGAGCGCCCGCGCCAGCCCCACGCGCTTCGGCAGCAACCACGTGCCGCCGGAATCGGGCACGAGCCCGATCTTGACGAACGCCTGGATGAAGCTGGCCGATTTGGCTGCGAGAACGATGTCGCAGGCCAGCGCGAGATTCGCGCCCGCGCCGGCGGCGGTGCCATTGACGGCGGCGATAACCGGAAGCGGTAGCGCTTGCAGACGCCTCACCAGCGGGTTGAACCAGGTGTCGATAAGTTCGCCGAGATCCGTTGCGTTGTCCGGGCTGAAGTCGAGATCGGCCAGATCCTGCCCCGCGCAGAATCCGCGCCCAGCGCCGGTCAGCAACAACGCGCGGGCGCCACCCGCTTCGGCATGGTCCAGCGCCTGCACCAGGCTGCGGTGCATGTCGCGTGTAAAGCTGTTGAGCTTTTCCGGCCGATTGAGCGTGACCACCGCCACATCGCCGTGCCATCGCAGCAAAATCGGGCCGGACTCAAGCTGGACGCGCGCCTGCGAATGGGCCGGGTTTGGGGGCATGGTTGTCTCCTGCGCCATATGGTTCTCCGGGACGGTCGAATGTGGATGCGTTGCCACGGCGTGCCGCTGGGTCATTGTAGGTAGCCCCGCGGTCATTAAATAAACCGACCAGTCGGTCGGCAAATATTAGTCGGCTTGGGGCGGGGGCGCAAGAGTGTGGCGGCGCGAGGCCGGGCTGGCGCGTAGTCGTCTTGACCGTCATTCACTGCGCGGGAGAGTATCGGTGCACTGCCAACAGGACAGAACCATCGATTGCTAGGAGAAGACATGTCGTACGAGAACATCTTGGTGGAGACTCGCGGCCGGGTGGGGTTGGTGACTCTCAATCGGCCGAAAGCGTTGAACGCGCTGAACGACGCGCTGATGGATGAACTGGGCGCTGCGCTGGTTGCCTTCGACCAGGACGAAGCCGTCGGCTGTATCGTCATCACGGGTAGCGAGCGAGCGTTTGCGGCGGGTGCGGACATTGGAATGATGGCCAAGTACTCGTATATGGATGCTTACAAAAGCGACTACATCACCCGGAACTGGGAAACGATCCGTCGCATCCGCAAGCCCGTTATTGCTGCAGTAGCTGGTTACGCCCTGGGCGGCGGCTGCGAATTGGCGATGATGTGCGACATCGTTATCGCGGCCGACAATGCCAGGTTCGGGCAACCGGAGGTCAAGCTCGGCACCATGCCGGGTGCCGGCGGGACGCAGCGGTTGCCACGGGCGGTATCGAAAGCCAAGGCAATGGACCTTTGCCTGACCGCACGCATGATGGACGCCGCCGAAGCCGAACGAGCCGGCCTGGTATCGCGCGTTGTTGCGGCCGACGCGTTGATCGACGAGGCCTTAACCGCTGCGGAAACCATTGCTAGCTATTCGCTGCCCGTGGTCATGATGATCAAGGAATCCGTCAACGCCGCATATGAGACGACTCTGAATGAAGGGGTGCGATTCGAGCGGCGCCTGTTTCATGCCACGTTTGCCACGGAAGATCAGAAGGAGGGTATGGCGGCGTTTGTGGAGAAAAGGGCACCTGCCTTCAAGCATCAGTAGGACGTATCGGGAATACCCGATAGCGATGGTCGGTTATTGTGCGAGAAAGGAAATTGATCTTGAAGCTGAATTTCCTTTCCGATCAACGGTTTGAATAGAGCTTCCGGGCTCGTGTTTCGCTTGTTCATGACAAACGTATTGCAAAGCCCGGAGATTCGTCCTAATATTCGCCCCCTCGCAACACGAAGCGCGCTGCCAAGGCAGTGTTGGCAAGGGTTTGCGGGGCGGCAGTGGTTGGTGTCTGGGCAGGAAAGGGCGCTGACGGCAGATAAAAAATCTTCTGCAAA
>NZ_VZOW01000045.1 GCF_008801835.1 Cupriavidus pauculus
CCCGGAAAAACAGCCAGAAAACGACAACTGCAGTGCCAGAATCTACACCAGAGGAGCTGTGACCATGAAGCGAGGGTGGGTCAAATTTAGATGAAAACGGCGGGTCAGTATTCGATGGACATCAACAGGGGGGGCATTCATCGACGTAACCGGCAAGTTCCAGGCGAGCACACCGGTCAATCCGCTGTCTCTGCTCGCCGACCCGGGCAGCTTTACCTACGTCACCGAATGGCTAACGCTGGCCCTCGAAGACGACGATTTCTCCCTTTCTCCGCAACAGAGTCAGGACATGTTCGAGGCAGTGAAGCTGCTCGCGAGCTATCCCCGCGAGCGGTGGACCCTCAGTGCCCTCTCCACGATGCTCCATGCCGATCTGCGCGAGCGGCTTCAGATCTGGCTGGTGGGCGGGCAGTACGGCCACTTCTTTGATCACGTCGAGGATGCGTTCGCAGTGAGCGACAACCTCTGCATCGAGTGCGGCGAACTGTTCCAGAAGTTTCCTCGGGCGGCAGCTCTCTTCACCGACTATGCGTTCTACCGGATTAGCCAGTCGATGGACGGCATCCGCTACACCGTCATCGAAGTGGAGGAATGCGGCTTCTTCTTTCAGAACGAGCGCTTCTATAAGCGTTTCGAAGACTGGATCACCACCATCCGGAAGCTCAACGGAGCCATCTGGGCGGCGACGCAGTCCCTGCGGCAAATCGCGCGTGTGGCGAATTTTGAAATCCTCAAGGAAAACATCGCCAACTGGATCTATCTGCCGAACAGCCAGGCAAAGACGAGCACGGACCTTTACGGAGACATGTTTGGCCTGACCAAAGACCAGATCCAGATGATCTCCGATGCGGTACCGAACCGTGACTACCTCTGGATCACCAACGTCCAGACCCGCATGCTCCAGACCGCTTTCAACGACGAGATGGTGGCGATGCTGCGCTCGGACGGTGTGGCGCAATCCATCTGCGACACCCATTACGCGTCGGGCGAGCCCGACTGGCAAGACCGCTACGTGCGCGAAATGCTCGCGCGCGCAGCCTAAACAGGGAGATATAAGAGTGAAGAAGTGGATCGCCAACCTTGCCGTCGCCGCGTCCGTGCTCGGCGCCGCCCCCGCTCACGCCGCCCTACCCGTCACCGACTGGGTGGGTCTGGTGCAAACCACGATCTCGGCGTTGCAGTCCATCAAGTCCGAGGTGTACGAGAACACCAACATCGTCTACCAGTACCAGATGATGGCGAATCAGTTGCTGCAAGCTACAGGTCTGGATGCAGAGGCCATCACCGAGCAGTTCAACAGCATCAAAGACGAGATCGGAAAGTACGAGGTGTACGGCACCACGCTCAAGGACCTCTATGGCACCGTCTCCGACAACGCCGACTATCTGAAGAAGATTCAGAGCATGGTCGTCTCGTCCGGCAAGACGAAGGAACAGTGGTTCGAAGATCAGCGCTCCCTCCTGACCAACGGCGACAAAACTGCCAAGGCGCTCTTCAGCCTGGGCGAGCAGATCTTCAAGAACACACAATCGGTCGCCAAGCGCCGCCAGAAGATCCAGTCGCAAATCAAGCTTTCGGCAACCGCGCAAGCTGCCGCGCAAACCACGAACCAGATGCTCGACGTATTGGCGAGCCAGAACTCCGATTTGCTACAGCTCATGAGTGTGCGTGCCCAGGCCGACGCCGATCGGGACCAACAGACCGTTGCCAAGGAGACCCAGAGCGCAGAAGCGATGCGATCACTGGCAGCCGCTCAAGATGAAGAGCTCAAGAACCTCCGGGCCCGCGTCTTCTCCCGCAAGCTGCAGTCCAACTGACCGTCACACACTATGCAGATCGCCCGCTTCATCGTCTTGCTTCTGACGGCCCTTCTATTGCATTCGCCGCCGGCTTTCGCACAAGCGTCCGCCCCTGAAGCGGGCACCGACACCGCACAGCAAACTGCCCCGAACAAGGGTGGCAAGCCCGGGCTATTCGCGCAGCCGGGATCGATTGGTGAATCGCTCAAGAGCTGGCTCAGCCAGTTCGAATCGTTCCGTACCGGTCTGATCGGGGGCGCCACCACATTGAGCAAGACCCTCACTCCGGACGCGGACAAGATCGCCTTCGGGCTTGCCGTCATTTCGCTGACGTTGGCTGGAATTCGTTTCGCCGCGGCGTCGCAACCTGTCGCGGCCTGGACCGAGGTCTTCGAGACGCTCCTTATGCTTGGCATCTTCGCGTCCCTCTACACCGGATATGACAAGTTCGGGCCTGGCATTTACGAATACTTCCAGCATCTCGCCGACAAAATCGCAGGCACACAAGCGATGTCACCTGCGATGACGCTCGCTTCCGTCGGCGCCGGATTCATTGATTCCTATATTGAGTCTATGAAGGCGGCAAGCGGTATCTCAGACGTCTTGATGATAGCGTTTGCTGGAATGCTGTTGCTGGCTGCGTTCGTTTTTTGCGCCCTCGCAGCTCTTCTCTACACGTTTTTCATATCCCTGGGCGAGATTGCGGCAGCCATCGGAATTGTAATTGGACCTATCGCAGTCGCCCTCGGATTCTCCGACTATAGCCGTCGCTACTTCTCTTCGTGGCTGGACTATATGATCGGCGCATCGATGTATTCGGTCGTTGCCGCTGTGATGGCTCGCCTCGTCTCGAGTGCACTGGTGTCCACGCTTATCGATCAGAAGAGCGCCGGCACAGCGACGCTGGCTGGTGCCGTGTATGCCATGAGCATTGCGCTGTTCATGATTCTTGTCGCCTTCGAGCTTCCTAAAATCGCCGGTGCGATCTTCGGCTCCGGTGGTGGCATCAGCGGCGGTGGGGCCATGCGGGTTGGCCTCAAGGCCGCCGGCGGCATCGGCAAGTTCCTTGCGAAGTTGAAATAATGAGTACGCACACCCATTCCTCGATGCCGGCAGCAGCGCTTTTGTCAGCTCACGAGAGCCGGATCGCGTTGATTCGGCAGTATGCAAACGAGGTGTCCGGCGACTTGTTCGCCGTAAAGTGGCTGAGCATTCTGACGCGGTGCGCGGACTGGTTTTCCAGTATGCCCCTGCGCTTCGCTGAACATGCGGAACCGGGCGGTGCATTCCGCGCTACGGTCGAAGCGGCGTACTTTGCGATGCGCCTGTCCGGCGCGCAGAAGTTCGGTGCAGACCAGCCGTCTGAGCGCCGGCGCATGCTCGAGCCTCAGTATCTCTACGCCCTTTTCCTTGCAGCGTGCTGCTCGCGGCTCGACGAGCCGTGCCGTCACTTTCAGTTCTATCGCGACAGCGATGGTGCAGAGTGGATCCCCGCTGCCCACGGCGCCTTCGGTCCCTGGGTCGGCACAAGCAATTACCGTGTCACGAGACGCGAGGCTATCCAGCCCATTGAGCGTATGCGCACCGCACTTCTCGCGCGCGAGATTCTTGGTAGCGAACGATTAAGTGCCTTCGACAGCCAGGTGCTCACCGAGCTTTTCGGTGCGATCAATCCGGATCCTCGACCGACCGGACTCGAAACGCTGCTGCATAAGGTTGTACGGCAATCCATCGACACACTGACCCAGTTCGAGATCAAGGCCAGAAAAGCAGAATTCCCCCCGGACTCGACGCCCGTTCCGACAGCCGAGAGGCTGGAGAAGGCTGTCAATCCGTCCTTGGCTCAGGCTGACGCACCGGTGCCGGCGCCGCCGCCGGCCACTTCCACGCAGCACGCCGACGGAAAGGGTAACGTCTCGCCAGCGGAATCCGCGGGCCTTGGTTCGCAGGCTCAGGTCGAATCGCCGGATGCCACGGCCTCGGATGCCTCGGCGGCGCGAAATGTGGTTCAGCTCGACGGAGCGCGTTCGTTGCGCAAGGAGTTATCCGCCGACGATCCCTTCAAGGCTTTGGCCGGCAGCTCTAACTTGATGCGGGAGTTCTTCAAGGCGCTGGCCCAGGACGTTGCCAGCGGCAAAGCCAAGGTCGCGCGGATCGACGGCAAAGTCTCGATTAGCAAGCGCTCGCTCGGCAACTTTGGCCTGGCGTCCGACACCCTTGTCGAGCATCTGCGAAAGGGCAAGCACCTATACAAGGTCGATGGCCAGAATATTCTGTTGGTCGACGAAGTAGGACGTCTCATCGCGCCGGAGACTGCATCATGATGAATCACTACATCAACCATTTCCGGCCCATTTACGAATTTCGCGCGGCCGTTGGCTGGACCGTCGCAGCTTTGTTGATTCTGTTGAGCGGCATGCCGCACGCTGGCTATTTCGCGCTCTTGTGCCTATGTGCCCTACTGCTACGGTCCGCGCAGGTTTGGCGCGCCCTCAGATTCCGACTCGCCATTTCCACCAAGTGGCTTACCGTGGTCAAGATCGATGATCTTCTCGATGCCAGCCGCGGTCTCCGCTCGAAGGACAAAGACGTGGACGCCATGTACCTCGGCACCGGCTACGAATGGACCCAGAAGCACTGTCAACTTGCGCACGATATTCTGCGCATGCCGTCCACCGATATTCCCGGCTTGCCAAAATGGTTGCCGAACGAAACGGTACGTGCCATCGAAAAGGCCTTTGCTCCCGCCAACAGCATTGCGGACCATTCGCCTCAAGGCAAACCTTGGATTGCGGGTCTGGAGACCAAGAAGCAGCCAGTGCCGTTTCACTACAAGGCGATGGGCGGCCACACGTCCATCAGCGGCACCACCGGTGCGGGCAAGACGCGCACATTCGAACTGATTTCCACGCAGGTTATTCATAACCCTAATGACGTTTTGATCGTGATCGATCCGAAGAACGACGTCGAGTGGGTCGCAAGATGCCGGCGAGAATGCGAGCGTACGGGTCGGAAGTTTCTGTATTGGAAGCAGGCGGCGCCGTCCCAATCCATCCGTTTGAATCCACTGGAAAACTGGTCGCAACCGTCGGAGATACCCACGCGCGTCGCCCAGCTCATGGAGGAAGGCCCGTTCCGGCAGTTTGCGTTCCTGTTCATCGATCGTTCTGTCAAAGGCGAGCTCTACGTCGGCGACAAGCCCAACCTGCGCTCCATCCTCCAATACGCACAGAACGGTATCAACAACCTGCTCGAGCGTGCGCTTCAGCGCTTTTTCCCCGAAGCCGGCATGACGGACTGGGAAGACGAGGTCGCCGGATACATGCAGCAAGTCGGTCAGAAAGGTGGCGGTACCCGTCTGGACGCTATGGTTCGACTGTATATCGACCGCTTCTCGAATCTGGGCAAGGGCCACGAGTCGATCGACGGTCTCATCTCGACGTTTCAACACGATCGAGACCACTACGGCCGTATCATCGCCTCTGCCCTGCCCCTCCTGCAGATGCTGGCCACCGGCGAGACCGGCCTCATGCTAGCGCCCAAAGCGGATGACTTCGAGGACGATAGAGAAATCTGGGATATCGACAAGGTCATCAAACAGAAGGCCGTGCTCTACGTCGGTGCGGACTCCCTGTCGAACTCCATGGTCGCGCAAGCGGTGATGTCCATGCTGCTCGCGGACATCGCTTCGGTCGCTGGCGCGATCTACAACTTCTACGCGAAGCCTCCCGAGATCGTCCTTCAAGTTGACGAAACGGCTGAGGCCATCAACGAGCAGTTGCTCCAGCTTCTCAACAAGGGGCGTGGTGCAGGCTTCAAGGCGTTCGTTGCTTACCAGACGCGTTCCGATTTCACGGCAAAACTTGGAAACGTGGCCAAAATGCAGCAGGTTTTGGGCAATCTGAACAACCAGATCGTTCTACGCTTGGAAGACATCGACACCGCGCAGTGGTTCGCCGAGAAGGCCGGGACGACGGCTATCCGGAACCTGGTGATCTCCAGCAGCACGAGTACCGGCACGGAAGCGCACGTAGGTGAATTTAGTGGCTCCGTTTCGCGATCCGCACAGCTTGAAAAGGTACCCCTGATTCCGCATGACCTGGTCATGCAACTGCCGAACCTCCAGTACTTCCTACGGATATCCGGCGGCGCCGTCTACCAAGGTCGTATTCCAATTATTCAGGACTAACCATCCATGCGCAGCAGCCTGTTCCGCGAAGTTATCAAGCAACACAATTTGTCGGCGAAGCTCTCCCCGGTGTTCACCCTCTCTCCGGACCTCGATGAGATCTGTGCCCGCGTGGTCGACTACATCGGCACGAACTACCGTGTGCGGGAAGAGCCTTTGATCAAAGAAATGCTGACGGACGGCATCGCAGCATGGCGCGCCGCGCGCAAGCATGGTGATCCGTCTGTCGCGTTCATGAAGGGCCTCTTCTCGCGCGCGCATGACCTGTACAACAAGCGCTATGCCGCATTCAAGGGCGAAAAGTACAACGTCTGGTACCCGTTCCACGAATCGATCCCGGCATTCGAGCAACGGCAGCTGGCGGGCTACGTCTGCCAAGTCGTTGACGAGCCGGTCCCCGGCGAGGTTTCCCAGCGCTGTGCTGCGTTTCAACTCGCGGCCCGGGTGCTGACCGGATACGCCTTCTCCCGTTACTTCGAGAGCTACGATGTCGCTGGCAACTTTGCACACTGACGCCCGCTGGGTCGGGCAGCGGCTTCGCCGTATTCCGGCTATGGTGGCCGCACGCATCTGTAACGTCGACCCGGCCCTGGCGCTGGCCATGCAAGATTGGTTGGTCTCGCATGCTTACCCGGACGAGACGCCGCCTGAGGCGTTCACAGCCACCAAGGCCGCACCTTGCTTCGCGCTTGTGAACATCTCTCTCGCCAAGCCGGGTGTGTTCTGGGCCGCGCTTGTTGCGATCCCCAGCTTCCCCGTCCTGCTGCTACTGCGGTGGATCTGAACCATGGCAAGTAGCCGATTCGCATCCCACGTCCGTCTTTGGCTGATTATTTCGCCACTCATGATCTGCACGCTGGCGCCATTCATTCAGGACCAGACAGCGTTCGAAATCAGTCGTTCCGAAAGGGCGTCTGTGGAAGGGGTCCTTGGGACGGAGAAGGCCGATATCGCGGTGGCATCGGCAAACGCTCGCTTTCGCGAGTGGTTCATCGACTCTGGGGCGGTGAAAGCATCCTTCGCCGGTTCCGATGCCCCAACTGCTTTCTCGGACGGGGGCGCGTCAACGTTCGGCCGCGGCTGGATGCAGCACTTCTGGCTGACCATCTATCGGGCGCTATACCGTTCCGCGGTTGCCCACCACTGGCTCTTGGGCGCGACAGTGTTGATTCTGGCGATTTTCAATGACGGATCGGTATCGCGAAAGATCCACGCTGCAAGCGCGGGATTCGCCAATCCCGTGTCATTCCATGTCGCAGCCCACGGCCTGATGCTTTGCTTCGGGATTGGAGCCTCCGCTTTGCTTCTCCCGATTTCCCTGCTCGCCAATTGGTGGACCTATGTGGTGTGCCTGGTGGGCCTGCTTTGCTGGCGCCTCGCGGCGTCGTTCCATGTCGGCAAATAGTCCGGCCACTCAATTACGACGAGGCCATGTGGATGGCCTTCCAAACGGAGAAATCATGACCACGACCGACCTGATCCCCGCCGATGAGAGCAGCCTTGACGCTTCGGTAGCGGCTTCCCCTACCCCGAGCACGCTCGGAACCATCGACAGCACCGGGGACGTCGAGCACGAGCTCAACGAGATGGACGCGTCCGCCGATGCGCTGCGCAATGAGGGGCTGCTCTCGCCGGCCGATCATGAGCAACGCAAGGCTGAGGTCGAGCGAACCCGGAAGCTCTTTCGCGAACTTCAGCCGGAACAGCGCCAGGCAATCATCCGCCGGCGTCGCGAGCTGGGCCTGCAGATCCTGGACCGCGAACTCGCGGGCGCTGCCGTCGTGTCTGTCGCCCTGAAGCTGAATCACACGCGCCTGCGACCCCTGTTCGAACAATGGTGGCCCTACATGAACAGGATGTCGCTGAATCTCCAGCGCTTCGGCCAGAGCACCTTCACGCGAACGGAGTTGTCCACACTGGAGACGTTCCTGGAACGCGAACTGTCGAAGCTCGAGGACTATGTGGACGAGCAGGTGCGAGTGGCCAGCGCATACCGAGAGCAACGCGAAACCGAGATGCGGGGGGCCGGGGATATCGTATTTGTACCTACGATCCAGCGCCCGTCGGTCTCCCTTGAGGTCCAGGCGTACTCCCGGTTCGCGGTGCGGGCGTTGCAGGTGCTGATCAAATTCGACCAGACGATGGACCAGTTCGACTTCATGGTGTGGAACGGCATCCGCGACCAGAGCGACGTCAATGAAGAGGTGTCGCGGTTCTTGCGTAAGTTCCAGCCTTTGGGCCTGCGCAGCTACACGACGCACCTGAAGCTCATGACAACCGTGCGCGGCATCTAGTGCTTCCGGCGCGACTATGGTCGCACCAAGTCCGTCGCCATCCGACATGGTTGGACGTGGTGCCATTAGGTGCCAGATGACGGATCGGAGTTACCCACAGCGTAAGTCGGACATTGTGTCAGCACGTGCCACCAATTGGGGCTAAGTCTTACATGGTGCCTGTTTGCATAACGGCACAAGTCAAGCAACAGGCAGTTGGTGGCACTTCCTCTTCGTTGCTGGCACCAAGTCCGACCAAGTCGGTCAATGACCATCCCAGGCATTCGCCACACCGAGTTATGTCTCTCGCAGAAGTTCTCGAAAAGCTGAATCCGTCCCAGCGGGAAGTCGTTGACTGCCGCGACCATTGCGTGGCCGTCGCTGTGCCTGGTGCAGGGAAGACAGCGACGATTGCCGCCAAAGCCGCGTTGCTTCTGAGCAACCCAGCCCTTACCGTAGGTGCGGTCACTTTTAGCAAGGATGCTGCGATTGAGCTTCGCGATCGGATTCTCAAATTGGCGGGTCCTACGGCAAAAAAGCGGCTGGTCGCAGGCACCTTTCACTCACTCGCATACAAGCAATTGGGCAAGAATGGAGGCAAGTTGAACGACATCGTCACCGACGGTGTCCGCGCAGCGATCGTTGGCCAGATCCTTCAGGAGCGCGGCATCGATTGGAAGGTGGAGGATGCGCTGGCCTCCATAGAACGTTCGAAGCATCATTTGGACGATCCGAAGCCCGGTACTGTAGACGCACAGATCTTCGAGGCATACCAAGCCGCTTTGTCACGAAACGGGAAGATCGACTTTCAGGACATGCTGCGCATGGCGGTGGCCGGCATGCTAACGGGTGGCATCCGGCCCTACTCCGTTCACCACCTGCTGGTCGACGAATATCAAGATTGCGATAGCCTGCAATCGCGGTGGACTTCATTGCATGCGGCGGCCGGCTCTGTTGTGTGTGTCGTCGGGGACGATGATCAAACCATCTTTGGCTTTCGTGACGCCCTCGGCTATCAGGGCATGGAGGCGTTCATCAAGGAGTTTGATGCTCGCGCTATCGTGCTCGGCAAGAACTATCGCTCTCATTCCGAGATTCTGAGTGCCGCTGACAAAATTATCCGTAACAACGCGCAGCGGATTTCGAAGGACCTGTTGGCACATCGGGGCTCCGGCGGCTCAGTCGAATTCAAGAGATTCGACGACGAGTACAAGGAAGCGGTTGCCGTAGTTGAAACGCTGGCGCCGGCGATTCGTGCTGGGAAGACCGCCGCGGTGCTCGCTCGGACTAATCGCATTCTTGATCCCATAGAGGCGGTGTGTAGATCCCATGGAGTGAAGTACTACCGTGCCGCCGGCAAATCGATCCTCGATCGTCCCGAGGCAGCACTGATGGGAGATATGTTGGAGCTTATACAGCGAGCAAAGTTGACTGGTGTCGATGCTCTACTTGGATACTCTGGCATCGGAACCCTTGAGCTTCAACAGCTTCACGCCCAGGAAGCCGCCGAGGGTGAGTTGATCTCTGCCCCGCGCAAAAAGGACCTGGTCGAATCGGGAATATCAGAGGAGACGGCCGAGAAGTACAGGGATTTCTTGAAACGACTCGCCGAATGGCGTGCCCTATACGATCGCGAATTCCATGCGCTGACGTTGGATGGGGTCCGCGAATGGATGCTCAAGTATGTGACTGAGGACGCCGGCAAGCGTGCCATCAACACCTGCTACGACGTCCTCAGCCAGCTCAACGGACCATTCGTGGCCCGCCTTGAGTATCTTCGACGGAGAAACAACGAACCCGCCGCCGACGCCCTCGTGCTAACCACCATGCACGCCTCAAAAGGACGGGAGTGGGACAGCGTAGCCATAGTCCGAGCCGAAGAGACAATCGTTCCCGACAGCGAAAGCCCAGAAAGCGAAGAAAGGCGCCTCTTCTACGTCGCCGTCACGCGCGCCAGGGATTGCCTGTTTATCTCAACGGCGAAGAAGAACCCGACCTCGCGCTTCGTCCTTGAGGCTGGCCTAAGCCTTACTTCCTGAGGCGCGCATTCTTTGTGCGTTATATGGCACTTTCGTAGAATTCCTCGCCTTTTACTTTAACAACGACCCGTAAGTACCGGGGGAACAGCTCGATCTCTCGGGTACAACAGGCACAAAGTTAACTTGCGTATACGTCTAAGGGCCGCTAACCTTCACGGCAACGCAACCGCGGACGTCATTTTTGCCGAAAACGGTTGCACGATCCACCGGCGGTTCCGGTGAACAGCTTAAAGGTTTTTGAACCGAATGGATATCAAGCTAGCCCACCCCAGCAAGACGACGCCTGAGGATTTGAAGCAGTTGGCAAATCTCTCCGCGGTGATGCTGCAGAAAATTCGGGATGAGATGCTGGAGCCATTTCCTCGGAAGGAAGCCCCGCTGATCCCGTCTGGCCGCCTACAAGAATTGTGTGGCATCGACAAAACGCGGATGAACCGGTCCCTCAAAAAGGGGGATCTCCCTCAGGGCCAGCAATCGCGACCCGGTGCAGTGCGCTATTTCAGCCTCAGCGAGGCAATGCAATGGATCCGAGCGGAACTTAAGCCTGTCCCGCGAAGGGGACCAGGTAAAGTCATTGCAGTTGCGAACTTCAAGGGCGGTGTCACGAAGACCACTATGTCCACCCTCCTCTGCCAGGGCTTGAGTCTGCGGCGAGGTCGGAAGGTGTGCCACGTTGATCTGGATCCGCAGGGAAGCGCAACCACGCTGTATGGCATCAATCCACATGCCGAGGTGTCGTCCGAAAACACCATTATGCCGCTCATCGAGGCGTATTTGGCGGGCGAGTCCTTCGATATGCGAGGGCTTCCTCAGGAGACTTACTGGCCTAACCTGGATTTGATTCCTTCGTCTACTGAGCTTTTCAACGCGGAGTTTATGCTTCCGGCTCGGGCGACGGCAGAGGAAGGCCATATTCCGTTCGAGCGCGTGTTAAGTAACGGCCTCGATTCGTTGAAAGACGAATATGACTACATCATCCTCGACACGGCTCCTACCCTCAGCTACCTGACCATCAACGCGATTTTCGCTGCCGATGGCGTCATCGTACCGGTGGTCCCGGACACCTTGGCTTTCGCGTCTATGGTCCAGTTCTGGCAACTCTTCTCGGACCTAGTAACAGGCATGGAAGAGCAGAGCGAGGGATCTAAAAAGGAGTTCGACTTTCTCGATGTTCTCATGACACGCATGGAGAAAAAGAACGCTCCTCGCCTGGTGGCAGACTGGATTCGCGGCGTCTATGGGTCGCGCGTGCTGCCGATTGAGATCCCTGAGACGGACCTCGCCCGTAACAGCAGCATTCAATTTCGCACGGTCTATGACCTCTCCTCTAGCGAGGCGAACACCGAGACGATGCGACGCATTCGCCAACCCTGCGATGAGTTTGTCGACTATGTGGACGACAAGGTCAGCGCGCTTTGGCAAGGAATTGAAGAATGAGTTTGAGAGAAAAGCTTGCCGCAAAGGCTGGGAACATCAAGGTCACGGCGGAAGACTTGGAGAAAGCCGCTGCGCGCGGTCCGCAAGCGCCGCGAACTGCGCCCGGTCAGTTAATGCATATGCAAGGGAAGGTTGAGCGACAGGCTAACGAGATCGCGCAACTAAGAGCAGAACTTGAGTCGGCCCGCGTCAGCGGCGGCGCAGTGGATGTGCCTATCGACCAACTGCATGAGGTCCCAGGCCGCAGACGCTTCATGCCTCCCGAGAAGTATGTCGAATTGAGGGAAAACCTCAGGCACAACAAGCTCGTTCATCCTGTGATTGTATGCCCTCGGCCTGCGGGAGGCTTCGAGATTGTCTCCGGGCATCACCGGACAGACGCGTACCGCGAGCTTGGGCGCGATCACATACGCTGCGTGCTCGGCGAACTTAGTTCAGACGAGGCTGACACGGGCGCGTTCTACGCGAACCTTATGCAGTCAGATTTAACGGATTTCGAGAAGTTTCGGAAGTTCGACGAACTGCTGCTTCGCAGCCCAGACAAGACTCAAGCCGCAATAGCTGAACAGGCTGGTGTACCTGTCTCGACTCTCTCAGAGATTTTGTCGTTCCGGAACTTGCCTCCCGAGGTCCTAAGCCTTCTCGATAGCCGCCCAGACCTGCTCGGGTCGAATGCTGGCGCCGAGTTGGCAAGGGCGACCAAAGACGGTCGCGGGGATCGGGTCGTCGAAGCGGTTAAGTTGTTGGCCGAGAAGAAGATCGATCAACAGCAGGCCGTACGGATGACTAAGGCCGAGCAGGTTAAGACCAGGCCTGCCGCATCTACCGGCTTCAAAATCAAGGCGGGAAAGGCGACTTGGTGCGATGTTCGTATCGCAAAGAAAGTCATGCGCATTGAGTTCCGCAGCGAGGAAGAAGCGGAAGCGGCCCAATCGGCCATTCGCGAACATCTGGAAGGGTTAGCTAAAGCTGCGTCGGAAGACGCAAAAAGCTAAGTGCTTGTTTTTTAAGGACTTCGTACTACGAATCGAGGTTTTAAGCCATGTCTAGACTGTAATCCTACAAAAACAAAAGCCCACGGCGGCAACCGTGGGCTTTTGAGAACTTCAAGCTGACCAGTTTCCCGGCCGCTACACACCGAAGCCACTCGACATGGATTCGTTAGTCGGAGTGTAGCGGAACGCGAACCTGAGTCAAGCGACTTCAACCATTTTTTACGAATGGGAAGGTCATATGACTTTCGCGCAACGCTCCGTTGCTGGCGAGGATGTTGCTCGCCCACAAAAACACCTTAACCAGACAGACGCTCTGATTGCTCCGGCGCCCAAGCGCCTCAAACGCAAGACTATCGAAGCAGTCGAGCGCGCAACTCGAATCGTCGGGATCGGGCGTAGCGCCCGATCAGCTCTTGCCGCCCTCGCCCGCACGGCGAATAACGATGACCCCACCGGTAAGATCTTTAAGCACCGGGAAACGCTTTGTGCCGAAACCGGAATGTCGCCGGCTACTTGGTACCGTGCTCAACGAGAACTGCTCGACTTGGGCCTAATTACCGTCGACGTTCAAGTTCGGAAGCGATTTGGCCGATTCGCAGGAGCCTACATTTACCTGACGGAAAAAGCGACGGAGATGCTCGGCTTAAGCTCGCGAAAAGAAGAAGAAACCACGGGTACGGGCGAGGACGACACAGCGCAGCTCGGCGAGCCGGCCGTTCCACCACCCTCTTCTATGGCGCAACCGTCTCTCAAAACGAGAGTCCTGTTTACAGAAGATCGTGTCCCATACTCCTTTCAAAAAAGACAGCAGGATCGGCTCCCCCAGGACCTGACACGTCTGCGCGGCCTGGGTCTTGATGTAAATTTAATTTTTTGGTTGATGCGAAAGGCTAAAGAGCAAGGCCACTTTCTCTCAGATGTCGTAAGCGCGACATGGGAGAGTCTTGCGAAAGCACGCGTGCCAAAAGCGTATCTGCTTGCCCTACTCACCGCCCGCACCGATTTCAGTGCTGTCTGCAAAGCAAAGGCACTCAAAGAAGACAAAGCCCGAATCCAAGTGCAGGACCGCGATTTCGTGCGTTCGATACTCGCAGGGGCAGCGCGGCAGTGTTTCGTGGACGAAAAAGGCAACCATTTCGAAGTCGAAAGCGACGGAAGCTCAGTGCTTGTCACCGAGGTCCAAAGTGCGGTCACTTCCCGCTTGGTAGGAACTTCCCTCGCCGAATTTGCAAGGCGACTACACGCTGGTGCGTACCAGAAAGCTGAGGTCTACGCTGCTCCCCAGAGAGCAAGCGGCCGGCTCGAGAAACGGGGAAAGGAGGCGGCTTCGACGTTATCGGCGTTGCGAGCGATGCTGCGCGACCGCAGGTCAGCCAACGCGGCAAACACGACGAACAATGCTCATGCCATGGCCTAGGGTGTGTTTTGCGCTGAAAGAATCTCCGAACGAACACGGAGCCCGTCCTTCGACCAGGCCCCGCCTGAAAAGCAGTAAGCTGCATAACTTGTGACGACTTCGAATGGAAGCTTCATGCCCGACCAAGTCTTGTACGTCTACCGTTGCTCTGCCTGCGACCATCGCGGCCAGGTTCATTTTGACGATGACACCCACGATGGCGACGCCGGGCACTGCAGCACTTGCCATGCCACGGTTACGCTCGAATGGGACGGCGGCGTGACGCTCGATTTCGAACCTTCCAAACCGGGAAGCCCACGTGCCTGAGATCGATCCCACTGTCACCGTTACCCTGGAACTTGCCTACCACTAGGCATTTTCGCGGCCCGCTTCGACATTCGCGAGTGGGCCTAGATCACGACGAGGCTTCCGTGAAGATCGAAGCCATAGGGAGTCCGGCAAGCCTTGGCAGATCAAGGCTTCACGCCTTGTTGAATGCCGATCCGGGCGTTTCTGTCGCCCGGAAATCAATGCAAATTATTTAAGCGCGGCCGCATGAGACGGGCATATGTCCGATTTGACAGATTACGTAGTCGTCCTGCCCACCGTGGCGAACATGGTCATGGGCTTCTTGGGATTCCAGCTCACCAATCAGATCAAGAGGACAGACCTGCTGCTAAAACTGCGCAAAGGCCATGGAGAAGCTCGTTTCGCCCTACCGTGCGCTACGCGGCCTAGCTGATCACGGCAGTCGTTCCAAGTGAGCAGTGATAGCAGCTATCGGCAATAGGGCAGGGCAAGAGGTACGCTGGCGACAACAGGTAAAGACCGACCAAGCAAACATAGGCGAATTCGCGGCTGCTATTCGTATTGACATGCAGACGTCACCCAGCCCGCGTCCGAAGCACTCGGACCAGAATTCGTCGCAGCGCGACGGATAGGAACTGCGTTAGATGATCGAGCGATGAGGTATCGCCGAATTGGCAACGGATCACCGGACGCGCGAGCGCAATTGGTCATGACACCACGGAGCGGCCCACAGCAACGGGGCTACCGTTGCCCGAAGCGTCTCATGCCATTGCGATGAACCTTCCTCGTACGATGCGCTGCGCCGAGAGGGCGAGGGCAAACAGTATTTATATACTGAACGAAGCGCAATACGCCCACGAAAATCGGCAGGCAAGAATTGCTTTCATGAAATTCATGAACTATCATGTTCGCATGGAAACGAAAAACCGACCCGTTCCGAATCGCAGGATCACTTACAAAGCCGCTGGCTCGAGTGGCGTAGCGAGAACTACCGTCGTGCCAACGGACGCCGGGCGCAGGATATTTGCCGACAAGCTTCTAGAGCGAGTCGTGGAGCTGGCAGGGGACGAGGTGCACAGTCAAAAGATGACGGTCGCGTTCCTGGACCGGTTGATCTTGGGCGCGGCGGAAGCTTTGGGCGAAGTTGGCACGAAGCCGACCACCCAGAATGGCCCTGTCGATGCGCTTCAAGCTGCTCGGGAGCGCGGCCGCCAATACGCGTTGGAGGAGCTGCAGCAGCCGGAAAACCTATCCTTACGCGATGCGGCAGCGTACGCGGGTCGCTCCGACCGCGCGATCAACGAAGCCCGCTTGAGCGGGCAGCTGTATGCACTGGTGCCCCCAGGCAAGCAACGCGGCCTGCGCTACCCCCAATGGCAGTTTGATGCCGAGGCTAGCCGACTGGCAGCCGTGCTCGCCCCGTTTATCGCGGCCAAGGCCAGTTGCTGGGTGGTCCATCACTTCATGCAGCGCCCGCTGGAAGTTCTTGACGGTGCACGGCCGATGGACTGGGTGATGGACGCCGCGCGGCCCATCGCGCCACTCGTCGAGGTCATCAACGCCCGGTACGCCGGCGAGCAGGGAGCTGCTTGATGCCGGTGCTGACAGCGGAGGCGCTGGGTTGCCCGGTGCCTCCGCAGGATTTGGCTGCCCGCGTCATGCCGGTGAAGGAACTCGACCCGGGGGTAACTAAGTTGTGGCGGATCCATCGCGGCGTCTACGGGCCGATCCACTACAACCGCCGCTCCACGGGAGGGCAACCCTACCGCTTTGACGCACCCGACGATACGTTTGGCGTCCTGTATGCGTCCCCGAGTTTTGCGGCATGTATGGCCGAAGCGGTGGTCCGGGACCGATTTCAGGGCGAGTCGTTACCTTTGCTGCTCGACGAAGCGGAGCTGACGCTGCGCTGCGTAAGCCGACTGGGCACCGCAACGAATCGCCCGCTGCGCCTGGCCGACCTCACGCAGCCCCACTTTCACCTTGGAATGGACAACCGCATTCTGTCGACGGCAGACTACCGCGGTCCGAACCTGTGGAGCGCCGCCATCCACGCGGCTTACCCGGACATTGACGGGCTGTATTTCACGTCCCGCTTTGCCAATGAAGCTAGCGTGGCGATTTTCGATCGGGTCCGCATCGTGGCGCAAGGAGAGCCAATTCCGCTAGCGCAGTTCCCCTTGCTGCCGGCTTTTCTGGAAGCCTACGATATCGGCATCGCGCCCGCCCAAGACCCTTGGAACTCGTGAAGGGGGAGGGCACAGCGAAGTCGGCCGACCCTACACCGCCGGTAATTTGCCGCCGATGCTGCGCGCGACATCCTCCAGCGCCTCATGGGTGTAGCGTCGCGTCGTGTTGATATCGCGGTGACGCAGCGTGCGTTGCACGTCGGTTACCGGCACGCCGGCCCGCAGCAGGTGCGTGGCGTGTGAGTGGCGCAGCCAGTGCGTGGACGCTGCCCGCAGGTTTGCCGCGCCTTCGGCGTATCCAGATGCTTCTAGCCGAACAGCTGCGGCCTCGAACACCTGCCGCACGATCGTGTAGAGGCCTTGGCGCGTGCGTACCGGACGGCTAAGCCGGCGCTGAAGCGCGAGCGTGTCGGTGAGCGGGGCCAGGCGCTGCCGGCCTCCGGCCATGGCTGGGACGACGGCCATCGTGTCGGTGGCACGCGGCTCGGGCGAGAGCCCCACCAGCTGGCGAAAGCGGGCCAGTTCCGCCATGACGTTATCACAGGGCACGAGCTGGTCACTGCCGCCCTTGGCCTCGCGGATGCGCACCGTCCAGAAATCCCCATGCCTGCCGCGCTGACGCTCGAAGTCCGGCCACGTAAGCGCCGTCACCTCGGAGGCGCGCAACCCGGTGTGGAACAGCAGGGCGAGCAGCAGGCGGTCACGTGCCTTGTGCAGTTGCGCCCATAGCGTGGGCGCCGGTCGCGCCTCGACGGCGTCGAACACGGCCGCTAGCTGCTCGGCCTCTAGGAAGCGGCGCTGCGAGCCTGGCCCGCGCGCCGACCGAGCGCGCGGCACCGCCTGGAACGGATTCACGCGCAGCGCCTCCACCCCGACCAGCCACTCGAACAGGCCCCCCACGATGGTGGCAGTCTGACGCCGCGACGCCTCAGAGAGCGGGCCGCGCAAGGGCCGCCAAGCCGGGCTGTCCTGCCGCACACGGCCGTCCCCGACCGCGTGCGCTGGCGGATCGGCTAAGAAGGCAAGGTAACCATTAGCGTCCGCTACCTGCCAGCTGGCCAGCGGCCGGCCGAGCGCGTGGGCGTACCACAGCAGGCGGTGCGCCTCGAGTGCGTACTGGGCGCGGGTGCTGGCGCGAATGCCGAGGCCCGCCGCGTACTTGGTGTCGAGCCAGGTGCGCACCAACTGGGCATCGCTTTGGCCGGCTGGCAGTACGGGGCTGGCCAGGGCGTTAGGTAGTGCGTCGCGGTGGTCCAGCGAGGGGAGCGTAGGCAGGAGATCTTCCATCAGGCGGCAACGGCGGCGAAATCGGCGGGCAAAAGCGGCGGCAGGTGCCCGCCAGCCAAGGCGGGAGGCGGCTTCGCCTCACGGCAGGTGCAGTATAGCCTTTGTGGGCATCCATTTGTCATTATTAGGATAATGACAAATCGTAGAGGTATAGGATACTGCTAATCGTATTAGTAAAGGGTAGACTATCAGCCGTCCGTCTCGACGCCGTTTGATAGTTCGCCCATGCCCCGCACCCCCACCGCCTTTGCCGACGCCGAACTGCTCGCCATCACCCGCGCGCTGCAGCAACTCGACGTCGCCCACGCCGACAACCGCGCCTTCCTGCGCCGCGCCTTCGATGCGATTGATCGCATCACCGGGCGCACGTTCGGGGCGTCCGTCTACCGGCGCCTGCTCGCCGCCGCCGGCGTCGCCCGGTCGCCGAGCGGCCAGACCGTGGCGGCGGTGATTGCCGAGCGCAAGGCCCAGCCGACCGACGCGGTAGAAGCCGAGCGGCGCGGCATCCTGGACGACGGCCTGCGGGCTTTCCTGCACAAGGAGATCCGGGTCGCGCTGGACGAAACCGGCGCGGGCGCGCCGCGCTTGGCCGTGCCGGCAACCGCGGCGTTGTCAGCGACGGGCGGCAATACGGTGGGGGAGGGCGCCGCGTCGGGAATCCTGGCGGCGCTGCTCACTCAGCGTGTGGCCACGCTCGAGGAAGAAAATCGGCAGTTGCGGGAGCGTGCGGCCACCGCCGAGGCATCCAGCCGGGCGGCGCAGGACGAAGCGGCATCCGCGCAGGCGGCGCTTGCCGCCGCGCGGGCGGCCCTGGCCGACAAGGAGGCGGGCCTGGTGGCGGCGCTCCAGGCGGCCACCGAGGAACTGGCGCGCATGGGCGAGCGGCAGGCCGCGGCCGAGCGCCGGCGGGCGCTGGAGACCGACGCCGTGCGGCAGGCCTACCGGGCCGAGCGCGACACGCTGGCGGGGCGGGTAAGTTTTCTGGAGGAGGAGCTCAAGACAGCGCGTGCTGGCGTGGACGCATATCGACAGGCGCTGCGCGGTCGTCCAAGCTAACTTCTCGATCTGCCGTGGAGGTGAAGGCGTAATCGAGGCTTCCGCAGAGACGACCAACTCTGGGGCAGTCTGCTGGTTCCTGGGCGGCAGCCGCCAGGATTCGCTTCTTGATAAGAAAGATTATCAAGAATGCGAAAAACGGTATGGTAGGGAGCAGAGTATGCCTTAAAGTGATTTTTTCGGTACTTTTAGGCTTGCGCTCGACCAGGAATGGGGCGTTGCGCCTCGGTGACCCCCGCGAAGCAGGCGAGAAAGCGGCTGGCGGCGTTTTGCGTTCTCCCTCCTGCATAGGCGGTCCTCAACCGCGCGCCAAGATTTACTGCGCCGAATCGGTCCTCGGCCGTGCTCGGAGGCGATGCGCGGGCGCGGATCGCCGGCGGGGGCAGGGCGGCGCAATATATATATAGATGAAATCCATAGTTTCGCCCTGGGCGGGAGCGGCACCGGCCGCATCATTTGCAACACCTCTTGCCCCAGTGGTCAGCCCCGCGCCGCCCTTATGCCTGAATGCCGACGGCACCGAGCCGGCGCTCCTACCCTACAGGTGACTCACCCCGAGGCGCACGGCATATTCCTCGTCAGTGAGGATTTCCATCTTGGCGGCCCGTGCTGCGCCGGTGTGGGGATGACGTTCGGTCTGCCCGCCGTGGCCGGCGCATTCGACGTAGGGGTGCTGCAGATCAGCGCGGTCTCGTTCGCGTGCCAGGTTGACGAACATCTGGGCGGTGCGGGAAAGGGGCATTGATTGCTCCTACTAGTTAGACAAGCGGCAATTGTCGGGGGCGATTTCGGCGCCGACATGGAGCGTTTTCCTAGTCGATGAATTGGTGGCTTGACATTCAAAGCCGGGAGATACAATGGGCACATGCCTACCGCCGTTTAACTATGTATCACTACATTACCCCGGAGGTCCTTGAGGATCTGTTTGCGGGCCAGCCACCGGCAGGTCTTCAGCCCGATGTGATCGACATTACCGAGCCGCTGTCGCTGGACGAGGGCATTGAGGTGATTGGAATCTTGTTCGCAGGCCTACGTTTCGTCGTGTTCTTTGCCGATGTACTCGTCTATGCACTGGGTGACCCAGAGTGGATCGAGGAGACGGCAGACGAGTGGGCGAACGGATTTCAGCCTGCTCCGGCAGCTCGCTTGGTGAAGTTCATGCGTGCAGATGCCGACGCGGATACG
Organism: Cupriavidus pauculus; assembly: GCF_008801835.1. Lineage (GTDB taxonomy): Bacteria > Pseudomonadota > Gammaproteobacteria > Burkholderiales > Burkholderiaceae > Cupriavidus > Cupriavidus pauculus. The sequence goes on from NZ_VZOW01000045.1 coordinate 20,155, forward strand.
ATGTTCGATCCGGAGGCCTGGCCGCTGCCCCACCCGCGGCTGATCTGGCAGTTCTGTGAAGTGCTTGCTAGAGCACTATCGATCCATGCTCAGTTTTTCCCGGGCATCCCCCAGTATTTCTATATGACGCAGTCGAGCCAACTCGATCTGCTTTACAATAGACTCGGAAGGCGCTTCGAGGCTGGTGCTTACGGTCCCCGGTTCGAATGTGTTACGCGCCCGAATGCAGACACAGGAGGTTTCTATGGCTTTGAACGCAGGTAAGTCGACGATGGTCGGTCTGACGACCGCGCGCAAGCCGAGCAAACGGCTGCGGACGGATGTCGTGACCATGCAAAAGCGTGGTGTTCAAGTACTGCTATCACGCGTTGAAGAATCCGGCAGCGTGAAGGCACGCGCGCCCGCTCGCAGTGCATATAGCGGCAAGCTTCGCGTTGCACTATCCGATCTTTATTCGGTTACTAAGTAGTGCAGCGCTCTAGCGGACAAGCCTCCTTCGGGAGGCTTTTTTGTTGGTAAGCGCGAGCAGTCGTGCTGGAAAAGGGGAGTGAATCGTCGGCATGACTGGCAACATCACATTCACAGCTAGCCAACTGGAAGCGATCGCGCGCGCCTTGGGCGACACTGGAGAGGGTCTTACGGGCTCCGAGATTGCGTATCTATTGGCCAAGGCCCACATCACGGACAGCGATCCGTTGATGACGAAGTGGAAGCGCTTGTTCAATGCGTTCGCGCATTGTCAAAACCAGCTCGGCCATCGGCGCAACGTACTTGCTTTCATACGGTTCGCTATGAAACCTGAGCGCTTTGCACATGAAGCTCATCGGTTTGAACCTTTGCGGGCGAATCTAAATCGCGCCTTGGCATTTGCCGCTCTCCAGGTGGAGCCCACGGGTGCGCTCGCCGAGAGCGACGGTGTCTCTACACTAGTCGAAGCAAAACGCAGGGCGGAAACGCTTAGAACAGATCTTGCTGCGCGCGGCCTTCACGAGGACGTCCTGTCCTATTGTCGAGCAGAGCTCGTCGCGGACAACTATTTTCACGCCGTGTTGGAGGCAACGAAGAGTATCGCGGCCAAAATTCGCGATAAAACGGGACTGGTGGACGACGGTGCGTTACTTGTCGACCGTGGGCTCGCGGGGAATCCTCCGATGCTAGCCATCAATGAGTTGGCCGACGAAAGCCAATGGAGCGAGCAGCGCGGCTTCGCGACCCTGGTAAAGGGTGTATTTGGGATGTTCCGCAACCCAACCGCGCACACACCCAAGATCCTCTGGAACATGACGCAACGAGACGCTGAGGACCTGCTGACTCTGGTATCGCTAATTCATCGTCGCCTAGATGATGCAACCATGCCGCCAAGGATCTGATCCGGGCGGTATTCGCCCGTGTAGGGAGGTGTTTTTGAGTGAGGGGATATGGAGCAAGGTAGGCTGGAAGTTACTGCAACGTTCAACAACAATGAGGTCTTGAATCCATCCTTTGAGTTGTCGCACGGGGTCGATCAAGGCGTGCAGTATCGGGATCTGTATCTGCAGACCTATCAGCGAGGAGCCAATGATCCGAACGTATGGGTGGCCCAACCGAGGGAGCAGTGGCACTGCCTCGCACGGGTGTATCCAGACCGGCTTCTTACTTATCCGGTTTTTACCAACCCCCACGCCCAGCGATATCTGAGCCCGAAGCATGGCCCGCTCACTTCCGTCATCTTTCACCGCAAAGTAGACGAGCCATTGCCTGAAACGGCCGACGCGGCAGTTACGGAAATCGATCTGTCTCTTCCATGGAAATGCTTCTCCGAAAGTACCTATGGCCTTGGCCTCGTTCCGGAGCTTGACGAGGTGTGGTGCAGCCTATCTGGGATTCCAGCGATTACCGCCATCGGCGTCACCAGGTCCGGAACTTCGACGGTTACGGAAAGCATCGCGTGGATCACGGTGAGTGATCTCCATCGTTTCCGGCGCAACTTCCAGCGTTTCAAGCGGCTAGCCCGCGAGCACGTGCATGTTGCTAGGCGCTGGGATGTCAGAAATAATCTACTCGCAACGCTCGATCCCGACCGATTCCCTCACATGGCTCCTGCGGCTGCGGCTGCACCGCTTGTCGAGTACGTGCGTACTCGAGGGAGGCGCGCCGATGTCAGTGAACGCGCGCAGAGGCAAGCCGCGGTACGAGCTGTTCGGCAGGAACTTGCAACCATTGCGACGGAAGCACCGGCAGAGGTCCTGCAGTTGCACGCCGAAATCGAGCGGGTCACCCTTGCAAGGATGATCGACCGGTACGCAACCATGCTGGAGCAGTCCCTGCCAGAACCACGATGGCAACAGTTCTTCGAGAACAACCTTTTTGTTCTGTCGCTCGTGTTTTCGCGGCCCGTTCGGCTGTTGCACACGCAATTTCACGCGCAAGCATCTCGGTTGGACGGTACCGGGGCCCAAATAGGTGACTTCCTTTTCGCGGAGCAGGGGCAAGCCTTGGCGATCGTCGAGATCAAGAAACCATCGTCGTCACTTGTGCAGGCTACCCCATATCGCAATCGCGAGGTATTCGGTCCACATGCGGAACTAAGCGGCGCAATAACCCAGGTGCTCTACCAGCGAAGTGCCATTCAAAGCAACTGGCTGTTGCATCGGGCAGAAGCCGCCCTGAGAGATTCGCAGCCGGATGCCATCAAATGCATAGTGCTCGCAGGGACGATGCCAAGCGACGAGACGCAAAGGCGAAGCTTCGAACTCTTTCGGAACGCCTGTAAAGACGTTGAGGTCGTGACGTTCGATGAGCTACTCGGCAAACTGCGGCTCTTGCTTCAACATCTAACTCCGTCAAGCGGAACAACCGAAGACACCGTGCCGTTTTAATCCTACCCGCACGAAGAAAAAGGCCTCTGGGCACGACGCTGTACAGTGTGGTTGCTAGATTAGTTCACCTGCGATACTTTGACCGACGAAGTAGTGTCGAGAGCTTAGCCGATCCATTTAATGTCGGTAGTCTCTGGAGTTCTGTCAGTAGGTTGTCGACATCGTCCGGCCACATCGACGCCGCTGTCGGTAGTGTTTGCCAAAGGAGGTCGACTAATGCCGGGCCGTGGCTCTGAACGACCCGTTCGTCGACCTTGTAATATCGCATCGATAGTTCCCGCGGTGCGATTACCACTTTTGGAACGATGAGTTTGACCGCCTCACTGAACCTGTCGGAAACCGCGAAAGCAAGATCCACAAGCCGGGCAGTCATACGAGCATTTTTCACGACCTTCTGCAGCGGCCATACTTTCTCCAGAAAGTAGAGGACTTGGTCGTCATACTTGGCGGGAGACTCCTTCGTCCATCTTGCAAGTGTCCGAACTAGCTCGTCGCGGAACTCTTCATCCGAGAGCACCAAGATCTCGCGTAGCTCTGAGTCAGACATTGCTTCCTCGGCGCAAGCAGCCTCGGTTCTTTGCATCCAACGATCAAGAAGTGTTGCTGCAATTAGCGCACTGCCACCTTTCAATAAAGTTCTATCTCGCACGTGACTGATTAAGACATCCTTGAACAAGGCGAATGCCTTGGGAGAAAGGGTAGTAGTGCGGTAAAGGTAGCCCTGCCAAAATGCTGCCGAATCGTTGCCTTGAGATGAAGATAGCGGTAGCAACGTCTCTGTGGTCCATTGACTATCCTTCGCGAAGAAGACCTCGAAACGCATCGCGATGCGGAATATTGCGTGCTGCCGAAAAGGGGCCGGCAGCTGCAAGAGTTGCACAATGCGGGTCGTCAATTCGGAAAGAATCACAGGAGTATCCAAGTCGCTGTCGACCAAAAAAGCCGACTCGGCGAGCCGGGCGGCCGCACTGTCCACACTCTGCTCAATCCAACTCCTGTTACGTTTGCCAGCGGGGTCATCGAATGGCTCGCAGCGGAGGCTTTCAGCGCAGGCTTGCCACAGATCCCAAAACATCTGGTGACTAATGGAATCAAGACGCTGGGTATTGCGCCGCAACCAATTGGCCGCTTCGCGTACCACTTGTCTGAGTTGGTGTGGCGAGAGGCGCGAAAGTCGCGCTGCGAGCGCGTACACCAATCGCGGAGATGCATGTTCCTTGTTCAACAGTGTCGCCCACGTCCAAGGGTGATAGATTCCCTTTCTTTGGGCCAGTACCAGCGCTTTAAGTGCCTTCGATGGACTGTGATTTACAAGCCCAAGGAAGGGCTCGCTTACGGTATGTAGATGGCGAGGCTGTTGATTGCGAATCTCTTCCACCTTGGCAACGATGTCTACCAGCATAACTCCCGCAAGTGGAGCCAACGCTGTATCTTGGTCAACAGAAAAGACCTCGAATTTCGGACGTCCTGTAAAAAATGCTGCATCTTCAGTCCAATCCGGAACCAGATTGCGAAGTTCGTCGATCTTGTCCGAATGGCTTGCTTCGATATCTATGCCATGCTTCTTTAGCCATTGAACGCGACCAAGTCGGCATCTCACCTTCGTGTCGTTGGCCACACCATCGTATGGAATTTCGCCGTTGAGTATGCGATTGGTCAATTGCTCTTGGGCGTTTGGCGGGAGTTCGGGCCATCGAGCTCTGATGCTGATAAGCAGATCTCGTTCGTGCGCGTCATCCCAGAAATCAACGTCCGTCAAGTTCAAGTAAGCATTCGCGGCTTCCGCCGGCGACGCAAGATCGGATCTTGAAGCGGCCACAATCCTGATTCGAGTGGAAATGTCGTCAGAGTCCCCCCAGTGCGATACCTCGAGACGTGCGCCTGCTGCATCGACATCGGCGAGCGCAAATAGCAGTCCAATGTAGGCAACCACGTGTCCAGTGATTCCATGCGAATCGCGGTCTCCTGGTGCCCCGTCATTGCGGACGAGAGTATGTAGGTAGCTGTAGAAATCGGGATTGATCTCCCGCTCCAGGCGTATAGCGTGTTCAATCTCTTGTCTGAGTAGCGACAGAGCGTATTTCCTCTGATGAGGTGGAATATCAATCTCGCTGTGAGGCCTGACATAATCGAGGCTGACATGTATCAGATCTTGCTCGGCTGCTCCACAAAATGCGGACACCCCGTGTGACGGCTCCACGCGTAGCTGTGGCCGATACAGCCGCATCGCTTCCTGTACCAAGCTTGCTGTCCAGCCGCTGACGCTGGCTTTGCCTTCGACGGAGTACTTTTGGTGGTCCGGATCGGACCGGTGCTGACTAAGGGAAGAAAGGACGAACTGCCAATCACTCCGAAGCTTAGGAGAATACTTGGCCGAGTCGAAACGGAGTCTGTACTGTAGCCGCGAAATAATGCCCGGATGCAGGGCGCTGATGCCGGCGGCCCAGATCAAGGCGCTTGGTTGGTGCGACACTCTAAGCAACCATTGCTGCAGGGATCTGAGCCGGTGCGGCAAGTCTGGATGTTGGCAATCACGCCAGCCAGCCACAGACTCTGGTCCAACGACTGCGATATCCCCGCGGTTGATCTCGAACGCGTCCCACGCCTCAGCGGGCATGCTCGAAGCATTCAGGGTCAAGTCTTCGTCCCGAATTGGTGGCTCGTCGGAGTCGAGGCAGACGGTATCGAAGAATGGCGGAATATCATTGCTTAGCAAGATTCGGGGTTCTTGGGGTGGCCCGAAGTACCTGGCGTTGCGATCAAAAACAAACAACCACTCTGCGGGGATCGGAACTTGCGCAGCAGCGATCCTGCTGGCACCGTCCAGTGTCGAGGCGAGATGCGCGACTATGCCGCGCTCATGAGGTTCGAGGGCAACAGGGCCAGACATGGCCTTGCACAAGACATCGTCGTTCCAGGCATCCACATCCCGTGCGCGAATGGCCCATTGCTCTAGGGATTCCCATAGTGCGGCATGTTGGTGGTCGCTACTGTAGGCAATCGGAGTAACACCCTTGTGCGCCCACAATGCACCGGCCTGCGCCGTGTCACCAGACTGGAATGCATACATGGCGTTCCCTGGCGTGGAGAAGCGGCTTAGCGCTTCGAGCAGGTACTGGATCGGTGGGTCATCTGCTGAATAGCCGACAAACACGATCTGATATCTCTGCAGCAGAAGATTGATGTAGCGTGTCGCCCATCCCTCCGACAGATAGGCATACCCAAAATCGGCGCTCGACATGACAAGTTCGTTGTCATGCGCTGCTGTGTAAGAGTCGTTGACCCGACCATGTAGATGGACGATGCCGCGGAAGTCTTGCTCGCGGCGTGGGTCTGGAAGATGGGGAGGGCTGAACTGAGGGAGAGTCGCATCGCATTGCTCAAATAGCAGGTCAAAGTTCGTTGTGACCAGGCGCGGCTCTCCAGTGGGCCCTCTTGAGAGGTCTAGGAGAGTACGGTGGGGTGTGAGCGCAGATGATGAATCGACTACCGGTTTCAGGGACTTAGCGACAGCGGCTCGCACGTCGATCGCGTCGAAGTCTCGTTCAAGCAGCGAGAAAAGTCGGTCAGCTGCAACCAAGCCTCCAATGCCAGGATTCTGAATTTCTTCCTGGAGCTTTCTTGTAGCTGCAAATACTTGCCGAGGTGGGCTAGTTTGAATTGCGCCGAGTTCGTCCATCACCATTTCGGCGAGACGGTAAAAATCCGGGAGCCCAGCGCTCGCCTTCGAAACACCCGCTCCGCAAAAAAACAGAACGTCACCGGCATCGCGGGCGGTTAGCAGTTCATCGGGTATTGAGGGGCCAGTAGGAGTAAAGCGCATGGGAACGAAGCGGGGTCTGACAAAGGAGATCGCCAATTTTGGCACCGCTTAACCATCGTGTGGAGGGTAGGCACTCCAATTTGTGCTAGCATTCACAGGTGCGCTCAACGTAGGCGCCTGCTACCCGTCATTGCAAAGCTGGAAACGGCACTGCGTCCTCATGAGTATTCTTCCATGGCTATCTTTTGGCCCTGGGCTAAGCGGTTGACGGGTGACGCTTGAATCCGGGCTGGAGATCGTCATGAGTCGTCGTTCTACCCCTCCCTCTACTGTGGCTGGAATCAAGCGCTTGGGCATCGAGATCAAGCGCGAGCACGAGATTTCCCATAGCTTGGCTCTGGACTTGGCCGCCAAGGAAGCCGGCTTCCAGAACTTCCGCCATGCCTCATCTGTGCTGTCGGCACCCGTGGTCGCTGACACAAATCATACGGCCCACCTTACGGCCTATTGGGTCAAGCCGCGAGGCGAGTATTTCGAGCGCGGCCGGCTTACTTTGTCAGTCCAGCTGTCCAAGCCCCTTGATCAGACTGTATCCAGGCATCAGCTCATGAGCGCCAGGCACTTAGCCGGCTTTCGCATCGAGGCCCAGGATCATCTTGAGTTAAAGCTCGATATCCCACGGGAGGAAGAGGGCGCTCGTGAAACGTTGGAAGCTGCGGCGCGGACGCTGCGTTTCTTGGCTGCGACTGGATTGCGTCCGGCTACCACCCAAAGGGAGCGCTGGCCGCTACTTTCGCGATTCGAGACGTTGCCTGGTGCCGATCACTATTCCCTGTGGATCGACCGCAACGGCGATTGGATCTATATGGACGAACCGTATAACAAGCCGGAGCTTGCGGAGCGTGCCAGTTGGTCAGAGCGCAATGGAATGACGATGGTTCGCCCCGCGTGGGAAGGTCTCTACTCCCCTCAACTGACGGTTCCTTTTTTCTTCTGCGATAACGAAACTGTCGCAACCAGTGTGGCGGATGCCATCGCACGGCTAACGAACGGTACTCCTGGCACGTGGGAGGTGGGCAGCTACGACAGTGAATTTGTCAGTCCCGCGCGTGCCGCATTGGATAGGCCCCGTCGGCGGCGGCCGATGCCGGCTGTGCCGGGCCTTATTCGCAATGGAGCCTTGCCATACGGCAACGCTGTTGGAGGAAGCCGGTCGCTATGGCGGCCAGCCAAACCAATGGGCGTGTCGAGCCACCGCGAGGCTGCGTATTTGCTGAAGGCGCTTTTGGTCTCCGATCTTGAGTACCGCCAAACGATGGCGGTAGGAAAAGTCCGATCCACGTTGGACAATTGGATTTCGTTGGAGCACAAGGCAGGCCTTGGCGAGAGTCTGGATCTTTATTACGGAGGCGCAAATGGCAGGCCTCTTCTGGACGGTCCCTCCAGGCTCGCGGCAGTGCGGCGTGTACGCGAAATTCTGTCTGCTGGGTACCAATCCTGTCGGCCGAGAGAGTTCGTGCTAAACAGCCTTTCTATCGTGGAGGCCGCGCTGAAGAGGGAGACTTCGTAACGCCACGGTGTGGGCAGGCGACGGCGCTAGGCAGGGCGCTGCCCACTTTTGCGCGGCACTAATGGGAGGGGCCAATGGCGGATGAGTTTCCGGTAGGTGTGCTGGTTCTCGACGACGCAGCTGTCTATTCCCTTCGCATCATCGACGAAGGCGGAGGCCGATATCGCGGGCGTTACGTTTGGCACAAAGGAACGGACCTCGCTTCGGTGGAGGCACTCCTTTGCGCCAAGTGGTTACCAGAAGCCGAATGGCATCGGACGTTTGGATGTTTTACTTCGGACGATGAAGTCGATTGCGCAGTTACCATCGAGATTCGAAACAAGCTGAAAAACGGTGCCACTTCTTGAGTGCACGTGCCTACGTCGCTTCATGATCAGCTCGAGAGGCGACACGCAGCAGCTCTTCATTGATGGCGCTCCTGTCCGGAGCATAGTGAGCGGCTCGATGGCAATTTGGGCAGATTGCAACGCAGTTCCACGCTCGGTCGCTAGTTTCGACGCCGAAAATGTGATGCACGTCCAGGAAGCTTGGAAAGGGCGCACGAATGCTGCACGTCGGATTCTCGCAGACGCCATCAGCGCGGTCCAATACCTGACGCCGGACGCGGTCATCGCGTTTCACGTACGAGCGCTCTGCAGTCCTTCTTTCAGGGCTGTCGCTACCGGCCGCGGCAGGCGAGGGCGCCTGTAGGTCATCCAGCGTGTCGTCAATCGGACCGAAAGGCGATTCCCCTCCAACCTCCTGCAACGAGCACAAGTCGCTTACGCCAGGCCACGACCATAGGACATCCGGCACCGCGTGGGCGTCCGGTGTCCTTGTGTCCTTCAGATACAGCGTTGGGCTGCCGCCGTTTTTGGCGTGGTTCTTCCGGATTCGCCCGAGCTTTCCGGTGGCAATCAGAGACTCGCTCGTTTCGCACTGTGCTCTCCATATGCGAGGAACATCGGCAACGGGGAGAAGGGCGGCAAAATCGAAACCATCGCCTCGTGGCTGTAACAGGAGAAAATGGGTCACGCCAGATTCCATTGCTCTGTCGCGGATTTCCGAAAGCGTGAGATCCCAGTCATCGTCGGTAAGGCGTGCGCGCAGTTGGGCGGCTGAAATGGTCTCGGGCTTTCCGCGCTGATACCGCCAGCACAATCGGACTCGGGCCGAAATGCGTGTCCCTGAGGGGCTAGTCGCGCTGACGGTCTGTGATTCGGCCTCGCCTACCGGACGTCTGTTGTCGTCAACGGCAACGAAGCCCCTCGATTCAAGGAATGGCTTGACGAGATTTCGGCTACGTCGCTCTGCCTGGAGACTTTCTTGAGTGCGAAACTGTCGTGGCTTTGTTTTGGCGTCCATTGTGCTTTTCCCCATTATTGCAGGGTACGTATCGACCGGCAGGAACGCTCCGGACCTCAACTTTTTCTTGACTTGAGCCGATAGTAAATAGACTGCGTAATGCAGTACTTGTCAACTAAGAAAACGGAAAAAATCATGAAGAAGACACTCCTGTTTGCGGGCCTCCTGTCTGGCTCGGCAGCGGTGATGGCGGCAAACGTGGGCACACCGTCCATGACACTCTCGATCGAAACCCCTTCGGGGAAGCAAGAAGCGTTGGTGTCGACGCTCGCGCCTTCGGTCACCTCTAATGGCAGGACGATTAGCTACGCACGATCCTGCAAGGTGGATGGCAGCGGTAAGCCGAGCATCGAGCGTGCCACGGTTTTCGAAGGAACGACGGTCACAGTGCATCCCAAGCAAATCAACGATGGGACGCGCGTGATTGCGAACGTTGTCGCAGTCAACACGCGCCTTCGCAAGATGGACAAGGTGGAGCAGGGGGGCTGCTACATCGAGCTGCCGGACGTTGATAGCGCCAGCGCCGAGAGCCATTTCAACCTGGCCAGCGGCAAGTCGGAATCGATGTCGCTTAGTGGATCGAACGGAGCGTCCCTGAAGGTGACCGTTCAGCTGCCGTAACGAAGTCGAGGGGATGGCCGCACGAGCGGCCATCCAGCCGGATTTGCATGGCGACGACCAAGCTCGGCGAAATGGACACCAACCCTGCGCATTCACTGCGCATCAGGATCCGAGATTCTTTATGACAGACCTCCAAGTTGTTGAGCCGCAGCAGCTAGAGCTTGGCGTATCGTCAGGCATGCTGGAAGCATCTGCGGCCCTCTGCGCTTTGAAGATCACCCTTGACAGACATGCGCGCCGCTTTGTTGGTCAGGCCTACCTGAATGATTGGATGGGAGGACCGGGGACGTGCGCCTTTTGGGGTGACGAGTTCCTGGAGGTTGTAATCCCGTTCTTGAGGTGGGAGGATGGCCATAGCCGGCCTTTCCAGGCCTTTGTCGATCCCAGGTTCGTGTTGGGGGCGAGTATCAAGGGAAAACCGGAAGACATAGCTGCTGCTGAAGTCCCTAGCCGTATCAAGAAATATGCGGAAACGTTCGGTTCGATAGATAACGTCCACTACATCTGGTATCGCGCTTTGGGGATTCTCTGCGCGCACGAGGGAAAACACCGTGTCGCGTTCATGCGTGCCCACGACCAGCCTGCAATTGCTGCGTGGGTGAGTGAAGCGATGTACCCTGACGCAGACCGCATTACCATCGTTAAGCCAGATGAGGGGGAGGAATGGCTGGCGATATTGGATGGACGATACGTGCAAGTTCTCAGACGGCCAGAGGTATCGAGCGCGATGATGCGCGCTTATGGCGTGAAAGAAGCTCGCTGGCGCGAGCTCGTCGACATGCCCGACAAGGACCTAGTCATACAAGCCGTTCGTCAACGTAATTTTCATAACCAGCCCCGCAGTTCGGCTGAGGAAGACAGGGCTCTTGACCTTGATGAGCTCGCCCGCAAGGAGCGATCAGATGCGGAGTTGGTTTCCCGAACTATCCACGATATCGAACCCTTCAGGCTTGACTGGAAGCGCTACTGGTTTCCGGTCATTGCCTGCATGGTGGTAGGAATTCTTTTGAAGCTATTTGATAGTCCCAAGACCGATGAGCCAGCCCTGGTGTTGCTCGGTGTGGCCTGTGGATTAGCTGCGAGCATGTCGTTGCTCAAGTTTTGGGGACCACGCTCGGTGGCCGGGAGAAGCCGTGCATTTTGGCGACCTTAGGTAAGTGTCAACGCCAATCCGCTCGGCTCTGAGCCTTTCGCGATGGTGGCATGGCAATCACCCGATGAAGTGCTTCCACAAGAGATAGCCCGCCAATGCCAGTATGCCGAGCAGCACGCCAAGAATGCCATATTCACTTTGAATCGGCCGATTCCCTGATGACGGCGCCTTATCGCGCGTGTAATGGCGCTGAGCCCGCACGACGTCTTTGACTTCCTCGGAGGTTGGAAGGGCTATCCGGCTACGGGCGCTTCGCTGAGCTTCTCGTAGTGCAGCGATTTCGAGCTTAAGTTTCTCGATCTCCAAGGCGGTCTTCCGAGCTGACCATACTTGAATCAAGAAGCCGACGCTGCTTGCAGCGGAGGTCGCACCAGCTACGAACAAAATCCAGAAGTTTTCAACGGTCATGAATACCTGCGTGATGTACTAAGCCTCATGGTCGGACCTGGGCTGGTGAGCGTTGTGCTCCACGCGTTGTGTGTGGCGCAGGGCAGGGATCCGCCTATATGTCTGCGGTGTTCTCTGTTGATTTGCGCGTGCGTGGAGGCATTGGCGCTGGCTCAGCGATGAGAGATTCAGCAGGGTAGAGGCGAAGGAACGTGCGAGCGCGCTCGGCATCCCTGCAGGCAAGCCAGTCGTCCCAGTCGGCGCGAGGAACCAGTACCACGCTGCGCTTTTCGTCTCCGGGCTTATGGAACCGCTTCATCAACGGATGATTCTCAGCGTTGAGCGTTGGCATCGTAAAGGATATGGCCCCGTCGGACCATGCGCGCCACAAGCCGGCAATCGCAAACGGTTCATCGTGAGGCAGGCCGATCTTCCACCGCACGGCTTTGCCCGTCTCCCAGTTCGGCTCATAGAAGCCTGTTGCGCCTATCAGGCAAAGCTGGCCAGCCTTCCAGTGTTTTGCAAACGAGCTGAGCTTTCCGATGGTTTCGGCGCGAGCGTTGGCTGTCGGGTAGTAGCGTACGCCGGGTGGGATCTTCCCCTTAGGCACCATACTGAAGGATGCAAGCACGGCTTCACGCTCGCCACTCTCCGTTGCGCGGATGATCGGGGCAGGGTAGTCAGGCCAAGCTTCCGATCGCCATTCTCCGGCAGGCGGTTCGACGCCAAAAACGTCTCGGAGCACTTGCCATTGGACCGGCGCGTAGTTGACGCACATCATCACCCTCCATTCAATTTGCTGGACTTCCCCCGGCCGCGCACCACGTCAGCAGGAATTGGCGTTTCCAATTCCTCGCGCGTGATCGGCCGCATCAGCCAGGCTTGCCGGTATTCCTTCAGTTCGAAGTCGGCGCGCTCGAATCCCGTGACAACCAAATCGTCGGAAGTCATTCTGACGATCTTCGCGTCGTACAGCACGCCAAGTTCCGCAACGTCTTGGTGCTGGCTGTAGAGCATGATGGCATGCGGTATGACGCGGTGGGCGCGCGTATCCATGCGGTCCTCGATCACGACCTGGCCGCGCCATAGCAGCTGCCCGCCCCACCATCCGCGGTGTAGCCGGCGTCCTTCCAGGCAGAGTTTCATGACTTCGAAAAGCATACCTGTATAAATATACAGTGCTCACTAAACGGCCCGCAAGATCTGACGGGAACCACTTCGTCTAGGTTGGCTGTATCCCTCGGACGTCGGGGTGACAATACGGCACTTAAGAACCGAAAATGCGCCATCGTGATTGACCCCACGGTGACGATCCCGGCCCGCGTATCCATCCGCGGGCTTTTTTTTGCCTTTGGCAGGCACGCACGCTAACTACGCCGAAATGCGCCGTGCTTATGCGCATCGGGCCGCTTTACCTTGATCCAGTCAGTGGTTGGCCCACCTTGATAGGGGCTGCCGGCACGCTTGCATACGATGCCTTCAAGATTGAGCGCTAGAGCGCTCGCGAAGAGCCAATCCGCCTGATCAAGGACAGCCTGGACATAGAGAAGGCCGGGCAGGGCAGCGAGTAGCGGGCGCAGCATAGTCTTGCGCTCCTCGATCGGCTGCACCCGCACGTCCCGACCCCTGATCGCGAGAATGTCGAAGACGCAGTAGACAATCGGGTCGGCGCCTTCGTACCAGGACTTGCGCCTGGCCCGCCCATGCAGCCGCTCAAAGTCGGCGCGGCCGACGGCATCCAGCACGCAGACCTCGCCATCGAGGACCGTGTTGGCGGGGAGGGCCTTGAGGCTGTGGTGTAGTTCGGGGAACCAGGTAGTACAGTTGGCACCGTTCTTTGTTCGCACAGACGGGATCGAGCCGGTCAATGCCAAAGCTCGGTAGCCGTCGTACTTGACCTCGGCCCACCAGCCGTCGCCGCGCGGCAGCGACTTGCGCAGGCCGGGAAGCATCGGCGCGAATGCCGCCAGATCCAACGGTTCCGTACCTCGCGGCATGGGCCTTAGCCCTTAACGTCTCGCGGGTCATGGCCGAAGGTGTTGCGCTCACGGATCTGACCGTCGCGGCCGTGGATGAGCAACTCGACCTCGTCTTGTTTGGCGCGTTCGGTACCAGCCGCAATGGCTTCTTCCTGAGTAGCGAACATCGTCCGCCTGCCTCCTCCAGCCGCCTCAACCGCCCAGCCGTCGCCAGCCGGAACCACGTGGATGTCGTTGGCCATGATCGTCTCCTTTGTTGGCCTGACTTCAGTGTTCTATTCGAATCGGCGTTTCGGTATCAGATACTGTCCTACGGGCCATTCTGCGGGGCGTCAGCAGATGCTGCGTGTAAGCTGCAACCGCCACTTTCCGTTCCGAATCACGTGTCAATGTGATTTAACATAAACCTTATTATTGGTATCTGGTAGCTACCAGATAGCTACGCATGGCTTGATGTCGTTTTCCTCATACTGTATATATTCACAGTATGAGGCAGACAATCCATTCTGATGCTGGCCAGCAATTGCCGCTGCTGGTTGATCACTCGCCATGCACGGCGCCTGCAGCGCTGCGGGCGGAGACCATTGCGCCCGCAGTCCGGGCGGGCGAGGATGCTCAAGTGCCGACGGCTAGCGCGGCCCGAGTAATCGATCCGACAACTATCCACCCGTCCCTCTGGCGCGCGAGTCAACTTGCGCGGCCCGTTGGCCGTGTCGTTTCCAGCGGGATTCTAGAACTGGACGCGGAACTGCCGGGCGGCGGTTGGGCTGAGGGATCTGTCTCGGAACTGATCGTTAAACACCCGGGCATCGGTGAACTATCAATGCTCCGAGGAGCGCTGGACGCAGCGGTACAACGCAATCGCCCGATATGGTTGGTAGGCTGTCCGTATGCTCCAAACGGGCCCGAGCTAGCCCGCATTGGATTGGCCAGGCACGTTCGATGGGTAAAACAGAGTCGCCTGCCGACGCACAGTGGGCGTGCGAGACCATCCTGCGGTCGAATGCGTTGGGCGCGCTTGTGGCATGGTTGCCTCGCGCGCGACCAGAAGGGATCCGGCGCCTGCAGGGCCTCGTAGCGGCAACGGACGCATTGGCGTTTGCGATACGTTCTATCGGGGCTGCCCATGACGCCTCCGCGTCACCGCTGCGGATCGCGCTCGAGCCAGCGTCAGGAGGCTTCGTGCGCGCGCAGATACTGAAGCGTCGGGGGCCAGCGGCTTCCAATATTCTGCTGTTGCAGCTTGGGAGCCTTCCACATCTTTCGGGACTCAGTGGTGGCAACCGCGGGCAGGTCCGACCCAATTCAGAGACGACTCTGGACAAGGACAGGGATCGCAAGAAGGTCGCCGGGATCGTTGAAGTGGCCGGAGCTGGCACCTGACGTTGCTGTTCCAGCAGCAAACGCCATGCCGATAATTCCAATTATCGGCATGGGCGTAACACACGAAAAAGCCGCCCGGAGGCGGCTGGCCAGCCGACTTATTTGCCCCAGTCGGGCACAAGCTTGGTCGGCATGTCCAAGGACACGTAGGCATCACAGTCGTCCCATGCCTGAAGCTCGGACGTGCGCGGCGGCTGAACATCCTTGTGATGGCTTTGGCTTGCCCCCGAAGTGGGGTGGTACCAGGCGTACAGCCCGTCTTGATCGTTCACCATGTGGACGCGGTAGCCCTCGTTCTTCAGTTCCGCGATTCGTTCAGGACTTGGACCTTGACTCATGTTCTTCTCTATCTCAGGTTGCGGCTTCCGCCGGTGCGGGGCGCCTAGGGCGCCGGTTTTGTGACCCTGGGGGCGTTTTCTTTGTCATAAGGGACGAAAGGCCGCCCCGAAAGGCGGCCCAATCAAGCGCCTCAGGCCGATCTATGACTTGCGCCGTAGCTTCCTGAGTTCCAGCAGAAACATCCCAATCGTGGCCAGCTGGTAGGCCGCTGTTAGCAGATCTTGGCTGTGCTCCATGGCACCCTCTCTCCGTGTGAATCGAATGGCCAGTGTTCTGTCACGACTTCGTGGCGTCGACTGGCTGGGCCAATCTTCTGGCACCGCCGGAGACTTTTCCTCTTGTGGGTTCTTCGCGCCGCGTTGCGCAACGGAGCACCCAATTCACCCCAAGCCGGCTGCCGGCTGTGGTGCCCCTCGCCATCGCTGGCGTGCGGGTCGATGGCTTGCCGGTAGATGGTTTTCACCAGGTCAGCATGGAGCGCGAGAGGCATCAGCGCATCTCCTTCGGGGACTCGCCCGTCGATTCAGAGCTTATGGCGTGCCCGATGCGTCGGGCGTCGGCTTGCCGCGCGCAACACTGCGCTTCTCGGAGCCGGCCTTTCGCTCAGGCGATACCGGCCCAACAGCGCGCCGGAGATCCACCAGCTTTCGCCCTTCCCGTTCGCCGCGCGCTCGCACTAGCCGGCCGTCTACCAATTGCGCCGTGAGCTCGTTCACCTGGACGTTTGCCTGTTCCTCGCGTGCCGATGCTTCGCGAAGCGCGCTTTCTATGCGCTCGCGCTCCCTTTCCGCGCCTTCAAGTCGGGCGGCGGCTACGGCCGCCTTTTGCTCCGCGATAACTCGATCCCCGCGCTCTTTCGCTGCCTCGGCACGCGCCGCCTTCAGTTCCTCCTCCAGCCCCGGCACGGCTTCCAGGCGAAGTTGCGACTTGGCCAGGTCCGTCCGGACGGATGCGGCCGCGTTGCGCTCGTGTTCCGTTTCGGCACGAGAAACGCCCAGATCTGCCTCGAGCTGCTGTACGCGCCCCGCATATGCATCGCGCTCCGATTGCAAAGCCGCATTCTCGGCCTGCACGGCTTCAAGCTGGCTGATCAGCCGCTCGTTTTCGATGCCAAGGTCACCGTTGACCTGCTGAAGTTCAGCCACCTCTGCGGACAGTTCTACCTTCCCTTCCGTAATGAGCTTGGCGAGATAGTCAGCCAGGACGCGCTGCAGCGGCGCCGGCAGTGCCATCGGCGCTTCGGGGACTTGCACCTGCTCGGATTTCCAGTCGGCCAGCATACGCATCACGGTCGACTGAGAGCCGACGTCACCAAGTTCTTTGCGCACTGCCCGAACGGTGACCTTGGCGCCGGCGGCGCGGAGGGCGTTGGCCGCGGCGTTGACCTGTTCTTGCGTAATGGACGCTTCACGGATCATAACAACTCCAATGTGTTACGTATTGTTATGTTATGAATGTTATGTTTTGTGCATAGCGAACGCAAGCTGGATGCTTGACATGCCGCTTAGTGGCGTACGCTCAAGGGGCAATTTCGCCACATCGCTTGAGTGCCCGCAATGCAGCTTGCCTTCTTCCCGCACAACACAAAAGTCGAATTTGATCCCGCGGCGGCGGCCCTGATTGTTCTGGCTTGTTCCGGAAAGAAAGCCGCCGTCCGCTCCCCTGCCCTGCATCTCTACCAAGGCGTGATGTACCAGACCTACCGTGCCCACACTCCATGCGGCACCGCCGCGCCTGCGATGGTCATCCTCTCCGCCAAGCACGGTTTCGTAGCGCCCGACGACACGCTCGACCCGTACGATCTGCAGATGACAACTGCCCGCGCAGACGAAATCTTGAAAAGGCTGAATCAGTCCGTGATGCAGGTGGCCTGGCCATTCAGGGCCAGTAGAGTGCTCCTCGCCGGAGGACAAACTTACCGGCGCGTGATGCGCGCTGCGATCCGGCTGGTAGGCGCGGAGCGCCTGCCCATCGAGGAGGTCAGCGGCGGTATCGGCAACCAGCGCTCTCAACTTGCTCGTTTCCTCGCTGGAATGGCCCCGCAGTTTGTCGAGCAGATTGGCTCGCATCCGAACGGCAACCCGGTGTTTCGGCGATATGGTCCATTCGAAGTGGGCGCCGAGGTAGAACTCCAATACCGGGTGATTCCAGGTTCGACGACCACGCCTGCGCACGTTCTTGCGCTCTTTCCGGGACCTATCGGGCCGACCGCAGAGGTAGAAATCGCTTGCGATGTGAAAGGTCGCATGAGAGGGAGTACTCGCTGGGTCAGCGTAACGGACTTGGGGCTAACGTCATGAGCATCGAGGCCGAAAACCAGCGCATTTTGAGTGGGGAGGCCCAGCGCCTCGCGGAACATCTGGACGGTACGGCCGAGCAGTTGCTCGCCCTCGCCTTTGCCGGCTACCACGCTTGGACAAGGAATCGTCGACTCCAATTTCCCGAGAGTCGCCGGCACGCCTTTTTGCTTGAAATCCTCCGTTACTGCGCAGACGAGCATCTACTCGAATGCCCGCCGCTTGAGATGAGCCGCGTGGAAGCGGTGGAACAGGCGATGGACGCTTACTACCCTCGTTACGCGCGCCTTCGGCGGGCGCCGCGCTCGGGCAGGCTACCCCTCCACTTGCAAGCAGATCGCGTCGCGAAGCGACGATAGGTTTGCGAGGCAGGCAACTTTCAGTATATAAATTCTTATGGATAAACTGTGGCTTTCCGATCCCCAACGGGCGTATGCCGACTGGCAGGCCCGCGAAGCCGCTGGCGCTGACCGGCGGCCGTTCTCCCAGCAATCCATCGTTCAGCATCGGGCGATGTTCGACAGGTTCCACCGATACCTGGTCGGGTGCGGTGCCACGCTGGCCAGCTTCGGCGCCGATGTTCTCGATGGTTTCTGGCGCGACGGCGATGCCGCAAACTACTCGCCAGCGACGCGCATGCGCTATCTCAAGCTGGTCGATCGCCTCTGCAGGCATCTTGTGGCCATCGGCGTCCGGGATGCCAACCCTGCCAGCGAACTCGTCGTCGGTCAGCACTGGCCCGTCGACGATCCCGATGTTCTGTTCCTGCCCGAAGACGTCGACCGTGACATGCAGGAGTTCGTACGACCACAGCCCTCCGACGATCCGGTCACCCTGCAGAAACGGGCGATCATCGCGATGTTCCTCAGCACCGGTGTCACGGCCAGCGAAGGCCGCGCGGCGCGCATCCAAGACCTGAACCCCCACGCATCACCGCCATATCTCCACGTACCGGCGCGCCCACCCAAGCTATCCCGAACCATTCATCTGGAGCCCTTTGCGGTCGCGACACTGAGCGCATGGCTCGGTGAGCGCCGAGCTTGGCCAGCCGAGGGCGATCTCCTGTTCTCCCTCAAGCGCACAGGCACGCCGATCACGGACATGAGCCTTGGCAAGATCGTTCGTGAGGCATTCGCCGCGGTTGACCACGAGGCCGAAGACATGGGCCCGCGAATACTGCGCAACACCTACTGCCGGCGGCTGTTGATTCGTGGCGTCGCGCCCGACGCAGTTACGGAGCGGCTGGGCCTGGCCAGCAACCGGACGGTTACACGAATCGCCGCCACACTCGACCCGCCTGAGAGCCAGGATCGCCCCCCTCTTTAGCCGGGGAGGCCGTCGCAAGCCTGCTACGCCATACTCGCAGCTCGAATTTCCGGACAAACGAACTGAACAACACCGGGAGAAGCAACATGGTCACCACCCTCGCCTGGGCTCTGTACGCCCTCACCCTCTTGGCCGCGCTTTTTGCGGGCCTGCGCTGGATTATCACGAACGACCCGAGCTACGCATGGGTCGAGTAACGATCTGCTTGGCGGCCTTGGCCATGATCGGCGCTTCGCTGGGCACAGCCCATGCCTTTACGAAATGCCAGCGCGCCAGCCGAGTGTTGTACACGCAGGATCTGTACTGCCCAACAGGTTATTCTCCGGTTGCCAGCACTGCCGTCGGGACGGTCTCTACTATCGGCAAAAGTGAAGGCGTGCGCCGGCAAGAGCAGGAGTATCTCGAGGCGCGCGCGAGCACGTCTCGCGCGGGGGCGCAGAACGCCACTGCTACCACGTCCGTACAGGCCCAGCCACAGGCCGTTGCATGCGATGCGCTCGCCGAGCAGGCCAGGGCCGTTGAAGCTTCGATGCGACGCCCCAACCCATCGTCGTGGCAAGACAACCTGCGCCAGCAGCACCGCGTGATCCGCGACCAACAGTACCGGATGGGATGCTAGGATTCCGAAGGTCTGAGTATCGATTGATCGCGTCGCACAGTGAAACAAGCCAGTCCCAAAACGTCGCAGCGCGCGGCGGCCGCCCTTACCAGGCTTCGCGCCGCCGCCACACTGCAAGGCTTCGTCTGTCACGCGACGACATGGCACAGCGTCAGTGCCAAGATTCTCCTTGAATGCGCCAGTGGGCATCGCTTCGAGCGCGCCGCATACGGCGTCCTATACAAGGCCTCCGGTTGCCCTGAATGCAATCGCGCCAACGTCGCAGCGAAGTTCCACAAGCTCGTGGCCGCACGCGGCGGCCAGTGCCTGAACGACGGCGGATTTTTGGGTGGAGCAGCGATACACCGGATACGCTGCGAAAAAGGCCATGAATGGACGCCAGAGGGCCGAAGCGTATTGGCGGGCTATTGGTGTCCTCGTTGCGCTGGAAAGCCCACGATTTCCACCCCGCAACCGAAAGCGTCAAAGTACGGTCTGATCGACCTCCACAGAAAGGCCGCCGAGCACGGTGGAAAGTGCTTTGCAGCCGTGTGGAAGACTGGTCGCGATCATTACCCGTTCGAATGCGCGGCCGGCCACCGGTGGGAAGCGATGGGCTACAAGGTTCTCAAACAGGGGAACTGGTGCCGAGCATGCACGGATGCCAGACTTGGGGAAAGGCGTACCGATGCCGAGGGCTTAGCGCGCATACAGAAGGCCGCTCACGAGCAAGGCGGCCGATGTTTGAGCACCGCCTATCATGGAACGGCCGCGACCTACCGGTTCCTCTGCAAGGCTGGCCACGAATGGGATGCACTCGGCAACAACGTCCTCCAGGGAGGCTGGTGCCGGCGTTGCCGCAACGAGGGACAAAAGCTGGGCATCGAAGCCATGCACGCCGTGGCACGGGAGCGCGGCGGCAAATGTCTCTCCGAAACCTACCGCACCGGCAAAGCGAAGCTCAAGTGGGAATGCCATCGTGGCCACGTATGGGACGCAACCCCGTCCGGGGTAAAGGCTGGCCACTGGTGCCCGTCATGCGCGATTCTCAACACCATCGCGCCAAAGAATCAGCACAAACGCCGGCGCTACGAGGCCGCAGCAAAGGCCGCAGACTAGCAATTCCTATTGCACGAAACGCGGCCTTCTCGCTAAGCTATTTCGGTCCGGCCAGATGCCGACATTTTCGAAACAGGAGCTCCATGGCAACAAAGAAGACGGCCGCCCCGAAGACAGCGGCCAAGAAACCGGCAGCGCCGGCGAAGAAGGCTGCACCAGCAGCAAAGAAGGCAGCTGCCGCGCCCGTGGCCAAGCCGATCAAGGATACGTTCAACAAGTCGAGCCTGCTCGCCCACCTGGTGACGCAGACTGAGTTGGACAAGAAAACCGTTCAGACGGTGCTTGCCCATCTGGAGAACACCATCGCCAGCGCCATTCACAAAAAGGGGGCCGGTGAGTTCACGTTCCCGGGACTGTTCAAGGTGTCGGCCATCCAGGTGCCTGCGACCAAGAAGCGCTTCGGCCGGAACCCCTTCACTGGCGCTGATCAATGGTTCGCCGCGAAGCCGGCCTCGGTGAAGGTGAAGGTCCGTCCGTTGAAGAAGCTGAAAGACGCGGCTCTGTAATACCGCTGCCTATCAAGCAAAAAGGCCTGGCACATTGCCAGGCCTTTTCATTTGGAGCAGGGGTCCCTTTGATTTCCCTGCACATTACCGGGGTAGCCGCCCCTAGTCTCCACGCGGGGTTCCGGCCAGCGCTCGCCTGATACCCCAGTCAAATCAGTCATTGCTGACTGGTCCTTTGCTCCGTCCCCTGAACCTAGATTGGCCTCTCAGGGGTCGTCTCAGAAAACGGAAAATAAAGCACGCTAAGGCATAGCCGAACCTGCCAAGCTTGCTCCACCCTGTAGTGACGCGATCAGCGGGCAGGAAACGTTCCCCCTTCGCGCATGGCAGGCGCAC
>NZ_VZOW01000046.1 GCF_008801835.1 Cupriavidus pauculus
AACAGGACCGTGAAACGACTTTGCGCCGATGATAGTGCGGACTACCCGTGTGAAAGTAGGTCATCGCCAGGCTCTTATCCCCAAAACCCCCAAGCCCTAAAAGCTTGGGGGTTTTGCTTTTGAGCGAACGGTTTACAGCGCCCATCCGATCTCGGAGTCGGAGTGCTCTGAAGCCGCCGCCAGGGCCTCGACAACTCACTATTCCAAGCGGGCCATTCTGGTCAGCCGCTACCAATCCTGTAGCCGCTTTCACGGTATGATCGGCAACGCCATGACCGTCGAAAATGATCTCCCGCCGCAGGAAGAGACTCCCTGGTTTCTGTACTTGATCGAATGCGAAGGTAATTCGATCTACACCGGCATTACCACGGACATCCAGCGCCGCTACGCCCAGCATCTGGCCGGGACAGGCGCGAAATATACCCGCGCCCGCAAGCCCTTGCGGTTGCTGGGCTGGGTGCAGTTTCCCAATAAATCAGAGGCCTTGAAGGCCGAGATACGAACCAAGAGCATGTCTCCCGCGCAAAAGCGGGCATTATGTGCCGGCATGCCGGAGATGCAGCAACGGTGCGAAATAAAATGAGAACGCCGGCTAATTGCCGGCGTTTTTGCGTCTACCTGCGGCAGGGCATTACACGACGACCAAATTGACGTCGATATTCCCGCGCGTCGCGTTCGAGTACGGGCAGACCTGATGTGCAGCTTCCACCAGCTTCTGGGCCGCATCCTTTTCCATCCCCGGCAGCGAGATCTTGAGTTCCACCTGGATACCAAAGCCCTGGGGAATCTGGCCGATGCCGACCGCACCTTCGATCTTGGCATCCGGCGATACGGTAATCTTTTGCTGGCCGGCGACAAAACGGATTGCGCCCAGGAAGCAAGCGGAATATCCGGCGGCAAAAAGCTGCTCGGGGTTCAGGCCATTGCCTGCGCCGCCCATTTCCTTGGGTACCGCCAACTTGACGTCGAGTTGCCCGTCGGACGTCACGGCACGACCGTCGCGACCACCAGTGGCTGAGGCGTGGGCGGTATAAAGGACTTTTTCCAGTTTCATTTGTACTCTCCTAGTTTGCCCAGAAGGGCTGCGAATAAACATGCCGATATCGGCGATTAATCTTCGGAGCGCGCATCTTCCAGCGAGGCCCGCAAGGCATGCAGGCGTGACGTCAATTGCTGAATCTCGTCGATCGAGCACTGCGTCGCGCACAACAACTTTTCCGGAATGTCATTCGCCTGCTCGCGCAGTTTCCGGCCGGCAACCGTCAAATGGACCAGAACGCGGCGCTCGTCTTCTACATCGCGCTGACGATTCACAAAGCCAGCTGCTTCGAGCCTTTTCAGAAGCGGCGTCAAGGTGCCTGAATCCAGCTTTAACCTGGTGCCCAAATCCGAAATCGTGATTCCACTCTGTTCCCAAAGGACCAGCATCACCAGATATTGCGGATAAGTAAGTCCAAGCTTACCCAGCAGTGGCTTGTAGATCTTCGTCATGGCCAACGAAGTCGAATACATGGCAAAGCACAACTGCCGATCTAACTGGAGCCAATCGTCCGTCTGCGGGGCACTTGTCGATGTCGTCGTCATGTAGCTATCTTATACACAATTAAATTGTGTGCAAGATATTTTTCCAATCGGGCTCATAGAGCATAGGTCCCATGTGTACTGGATCAAAGTCGGAGCTGCCGCCCGGCGAATCCAGGCGCTCCTTAAGTCTGGTTTAAGTGTGCGTCCCTACTATGGCTCTGTCACGCCATACCGCATCGGCGTTACCCATCCTCCAGAAAGGAACGCATCATGATTCGCCAGACTCTTGCCCGCTCCGCTGTCGGTGTTGCAGCCCTTGCCGCGCTTGCCGGCGGCTACGCCTATTTGCAGAAGGATGCCATTACCCCGGGCTACGCCGCGCCAACGCCAGTCACCGCGAGCGCGCCGGTTGCCGTCGCTACGCCAACCGATTTCTCCGGCATTGTCGATCAGTTCGGGCCGGCGGTCGTCAACATCAGCGTTACCGCCCGCGCACAACATACTTCCGCGCAAATGCCTCAGGGCATGGATCCGGACGATCCGCTGTTCCAGTTTTTCAAGCGTTTTGGTCCGCAATTCCAGGGCCCGCAGAATGCGCAGCCGCAATTGGTGCGCGGATTGGGCTCCGGTTTTATCGTCAGCCCGGACGGTCTGATTCTTACCAATGCCCACGTCGTCGATAACGCCACGGAAGTCACGGTAAAGCTCACCGATCGCCGCGAGTTCAAGGCAAAGGTCCTGGGCAGCGATCCGCAGACCGATATCGCGGTGATTCGCATCGATGCAAAGGACCTGCCCACGGTACGTCTCGGCGATCCGTCAAAGACTCGCGTCGGTGAACCGGTGCTGGCCATCGGCTCGCCCTATGGATTCGAAAACACCGTGACGGCCGGCATCGTCAGCGCCAAATCGCGCTCTCTGCCCGATGACACATACGTGCCCTTCATCCAGACTGACGTCGCGGTGAACCCCGGCAACTCGGGCGGCCCGCTGTTCAACCAACGCGGCGAAGTAATCGGCATCAATTCGCAGATCTACAGCCAGACGGGCGGCTATCAGGGCCTGTCGTTTGCCATCCCAATCAATGTTGCGACCAAGGTGCAGCAGCAACTGGTGGCCCACGGCAAGGTCACGCGCGGGCGTCTTGGCATTTCGGTGCAGGAAGTCAACCAGGCGCTGGCGCAGTCGTTCAACCTGCCACGCCCGGCGGGTGCGTTGGTGAATTCCGTGGAGAACGACAGTCCTGCAGCCAAGGCCGGCCTGAAGCCTGGCGACGTGATCGTGCAGCTCGGCGACGACGTGATCGATCATTCCGGCGATCTGCCGGAGCACGTCGCCGACATCCGGCCCGGAACGGAGATCAAGCTCAAGGTCATCCGCAAAGGCGAGCCGATGACGCTGGCCGTCAAGGTCGGCGCAGTGAAGGAAGACGCGGTCGCGCAAGGCAAGAATGGTGGCGAAACAGGCGGTCGTCTCGGACTTGCGGTGCGCCCGCTTACGCCGGCCGAAAAGCGTGACAGCGGCATCGATGGCGGGCTCGTCGTCGAAGACGTTGCCGGTCCGGCCGCGCGCGTTGGCATTCAGCCGGGCGATGTCATCCTGTCGCTCAACGGCACGCCGATTTCCTCGGCCGAACAACTGCGTGCGCTTGTGTCGAAGTCGGGCAAGCAGGTCGCTTTGCTGGTGCAGCGCGATGATGCGCGAATCTTCATTCCGCTGGACCTCGGCTAAGCCTTGTCGCAGATTTTTACCGAAGCGGTATACGCGTCATGCGGCGCGTATACGGCAGGTATACATGGGCGTATACGTGGGGACGTATACGCCCGCAAACCCAAGCCAGAGGCCGATTCCGGGGTGACAAAACGCACCAAAGACGCGTTTGAACGGGTATGATCTCGACTGCGATGCATGAAACTTGCGGAGACGCGCGTCTCCGTTTCTGGTTCTGCTAAATCGACAGAAGAAGGAAGTCTATGCAGTTGGATTTCACCCGCGCCCCTATCTCGCCGGGTACCGACCTGGCACGGCGGTTGACGTCAGCCACCGCCAAGCCGACACCGCGTCGGCGCAAGAAGGAAGCCCCGCCCCACTGGGAGCGCGGCTATCGTTCCCACTATTACCGCAGTGAACGCGGCGACAAGCTCGGCGAAGTTCGCTTGTCCGATCGCGGCGAATGGCCCGTCGTGTATCGCTGGGCTGCCGGCAATTATTCAGGCGCCGAAGGTTCGCTTGCGCATGCGCGCGCGCGCGTAGAAGAGACCGTTGGTTTCGGAATGCGCCAACTGTCGCTGTTCTGAGCAGCCGATCCGCTGAACCGCGAACAACATTTGCGGGCATCAGCAGCCCATCCGTGGCGGCGACGCGCCGTCATAGCGTATAGCGTCCCCATCGTCCCGACAGCCGGGATTTGTCCCAGCGTCGATGCCTGCGGACGCAGCCTGTGCAGCACTGCCTGGCGTTGCAAACACCTGGGCTAATCCAGCCGGCGTTGTGCCAGCATGAAGACCGCAGCCACTACGGCAAGCGCGGCAATCAATCGATACAGATCTTCACAGGCGATCAGCCGCGCCTGCTGATCGACGATGGCCGACAATTGCGCCAATGCGCCGGCATGGGCCTGACCGGGATCGAAGCCGCGCGCCATCAAGGCCGTCTGGGCGGCATGCATCCATTGTTCCGTTTCCGCCGGGCGCTGGCCCATTGCATGCACCAGGCTCGTATGCACCGCGAACTGCCGGTTTTGCAGCAGCACGGCACCCAGGGCCGACGCAAACGAGCTTGCGATCTGTCGAACCAGATTCTTGCTGCGATAGCCATGCGCAAAGTCATCGCCCGCGAGCGAGCGGAATGTCAGGCCGGCGATTGGGATGATCACCATCACGCCGAACAGTCCCTTGCCAAACAATCCCAAGACTAAAGCCGAGGGACCGACGTCGGGCGGCATGAACGAAAACCACGTCATGGCCGCCGCCATGAGGAGCAGGCCAGCAACCATGATCGGCTTCTTGTGCGTGAGCTTGCGGGCAATCTGCAGGTAGATCCAGATGCCGACCAGACTGATGCCGGCGGCCAGCGTATTGAGCCATCCCGTCGTAGCCAGCGGAAAGCGCAGCGCCTGTTCCGCATAGATCGGAAACACATAGCTGCTGAGATTGCTGATCATGTAATAGACGAAGTACATCGCCAGTCCGGTCATGTACACGGGCTGTCGCAGCGCCCGCAAGTGAAGTACCGGCGAGATGTGATGCCATTGATGCCAGATGAATGCGCCGAGCAGTGACAGCGCGACAGCCGCGACGATGGCGACGCGCAGCGGATGTGAAAAGATGTCGAAGCGCGCTTCGGTCATCGATGCCTGTAGGGCCACGATCGCAACGCCGAACAGCAGGAGCGGACCAAGTGCCGGTCCTTCCATGTCATCGCGGGGCTCGGCATCGGGCAGAAGTACCCACGCGCCCAGCGTTGCGAGCGCGGCAAATGGCAGCACGCCGTAGAACACGTCTTGCCAGACTCCATGGTCGACCAGTTCCGCGGCCAGCGCCGGCGCAAGGGCCGATGCGCCGAAAATTCCCAACATGAAGATGCGCGACGCGCGCGGCCGGTCTGCCGGCGCAAACATCAAGTTCACCAGAATCCGGCAGCTTGTAAACAACGCGCCGCCGCCGACGCCCTGCATGAAGCGCGCGGTCACCATCTGCGGTAGCCCGGTGCTGGTCGCGGCTACCAGCGTGCCCGCCATGAAAAGCAGAAGTGCCCCGGTCAGATAGCGGCGATAGCCAAACCGCTGCGCCAGCCATTGCTGCTTGAGGATCATCATCATGCTGCCCACCGCATAGGCGGCCTGCACGAGCGCAAAACTGCGCGGATCCGCGTCGATGCCGCCCACGATGTGGCTCGACGCAAAGACGAACATGATGTTTTCCAGGAATTCGACGCCGGTGGTCAGGCCCAGCAGCATCATGACCAGCGTCTGGCGTTGCTGCCGGCTCAGCAGCCGCAGCCAACGCAGGCTGGCCCGCCAGCGCCGGCGGCTAGCGTGCCCGATCACGGCTTGATTGCCTCGAGCGAGACCAGATGCTGATGCAGCCGCGACAGGTCGCGCGTGGCCACGGCCAGCCCGCTTTTGCCGATGGGCGCCCATGCCTCGGCGTATGCGGCGTGCACGACAGGCGCGACCTTTTCCAGCAACGCGCGTGCGGCAGGGGACAGCGTCAGCTCAAGACTGCGGCGATCGTGCTCCGACGTCTTGCGCCGGACCAGTCCGCGCGCCTCCAGTCCATCGATCAGCCGGGTCATCTGCGTCCGCGTGGCGTCGATGGTCATGCCAAGCTCCGAAGGCATCGTCGGCTCGCTGGCGTCGATCGCCAGCAGACTGATCACCAGGTATTGGTTCAGATCGAGGTCGTATGGCGCAAGCGCGCGCTCGATATGGTGACGCAGCAGTCGCGCGGTCCGCAACAGAAGGCGCGAAGCCAGAATCAGATCGCGCGGTGCTTCGGGATGTTCGGCACAAAAACGGTCAATGCGTCGTTCGAACGACATATAGTTTCATTCGGGATAATTTCGAATGAAACTATATGAGTGGCCGCGGGTAAAAGCAAGGTCGGCGACAAGAACAAACTGATCGTCTGGCCGGATATTCCGGCATGCCGCTCAGCGACGCAGACTCGCGGAGAGGTCGCGCAACGCGGCGCGCAGATCGTGCACGATCACGCTTTCGGCCAGCGAGCCCGGCGCACCATAGCGCGAGGCGACGTAGCTGTCGGTGAACAGCCGCACCGCGGCGGCGGCACGCGGCAGCGCCCGCGCGGCCCGCGCGCCAAAATCCCGCGGTCCTTCCGAAGCCATCCGCACGCAGCCGTGCCGTGCGAGCAGCGCACAAAAGCGGTCGTAAAGGGCCTGAACCGGATCGACATGACGCCGGCGCAGCCACATCGGTGCCAGCGCCAGCAGCCCGAGCACGCTGAGTCCCGCTGCCAGCACGCTCGGCAACTGATTGCCGAAGCCGATCTGATCTAGTAACCGGGTCTGCTGGCCGCGGTCGTACTCAAGCACCCAACGCTGCCACTTGTAGGCCAACCCGTCGAATCCCCAGCGAAGATCGCGCAGCCATCCGGGGGCGCGCAGTTCACGTAGGGCCGACAAATCTTCCCCGGCCAGCGCGGCGTCCACGCCCTCCTCGACCCGGCTCGGCGCTACCGCGCTGGTCGGATCGACGCGCACCCAGCCGCGCCCATCGATCCAGACTTCCGACCACGCATGCGCATCCGACTGACGAATCACGTAGTGCCTGCCGACCGGATTGAACTCGCCGCCCTGATAGCCCACCACCACGCGGGCGGGCACCCCGGCCGCCCGCATCAGAAAGACGAAGCTGCTGGCATAGTGCTCGCAAAAGCCACGGCGCGTATCGAACAGAAAGCTGTCGACCTGCTGCTTGCCCAGCGGCGGCGGCGACAGCGTGTATGCAAACGGGGCGGCAGCGAAAAGCCGCATGGCCGCCTGCACGCGTTGCCACGGATCGGGGTATTGCGCCGCCCACTGCGCGGCCAGTTCCCGGCTGCGCGGATTGCCTTCCGGCAAGCTGAGCGACAACTGCAGTGTTCTGCGTGTCAGAGGCTGCGGCGCGCCGGACAGCGACGATTGCGCGCGATATCGCAGTGGGCGATCCACGGGCGTGCGCGCGAAGAACTCGCCGTCGGCCGAAACCTGCGCGGACAAGCTGCCGGACACCGCCGTACCGCGGTCCAGCAGATAGAGCCACGTCTTTTGGGTGGGCTCCAGCGTGACGTTGTACTCGCGCAGCCCCGCCTTTGCCGTCGCGCTGGGCGCGTCGTCGGCGACATCATCGCGCAGGGCCTCCGCCAGCGGCATCGGCTGCGGTATCGCGGGGCGCCAAGCCTGGCCATCGTAGTCCCACAGCACCAGCGCACGCCAATACAGCGAGCTGGCCGGCAGCGGCGCGCCGATGATGTCGGCGCGAAACGCGACTTCCGGCGAGCGAATCAGATCGCCCACGCTGCCCGGCTTCAGCGTGTCGGTGATACCGGTCCTGCCGGTGGGCTCCGCTTGTGGCAGGCGCCAGAGCGGGTGGTCCAGCCGCGGAAACAGCACGAACAAGAGCAACGCCCACGGCAGCCCGAACAGCGCCATGCGACCCAGCAACGGCCAGATCGCAAGCCGGCCCCGTGCTTCCGGATGATGGAACAGCAGCCAGTTTCGCAAGATCCATGCGCCAATCACCATGCTGTAGATGGCCAGCCAGAATGGCTGGTCGACCAGATAAAGCGTGAGCAGCAAATAGAACGACAATTGCGTCACCAGCGTGGCGTCCGTCAATGCGCGCGTTTCCATCAGTTTCAGGATGACAAACGCCGCCAGCAGCGCCACGCACAGTTCCCGCCCGAGACTGCCGCCAGACTGCCAGATCAGCGCCGCCGCAATCACCAGCACCAGTACGGCCGTCAAGCCGACCATCGGTTTCGACGGAAGCGGCGCGTGCTGTCGCCATAGCAGCCATCGCCAGCCCAACAGCAAGATCAGTAACAGGCTGACCGACACCGGCAAGGTGCGGGTCTGCGGCGCCAGGACTAACGCCAACTGGCCGATCAGCATGCCGTGCTCCTGGTGTCCCAGGGGCCGGGCCGACATCGCGGTGGTCTTCATGGCGCGCGGCGCTCCGGCCAGACGGCAAGCGCCTCCAGGCACGCCCTGCGATGGGCAGCGCCGCGCGCGGGCGCGACTTCCACGCCCGGTAATCGCAAGCCGACGTCCATCGTGTCCCCGGCTGCCAGGACCCACGCGCAAAGTCGCGATAATCGCGCCTCGGTTTCCATCGACAGCGGCAGTGCGTTCCAGTCGATCCAGCATTCGGGCTGACGCTGGCTGTGGCCCGTCCGGCTGAGCCAGCGTCCGGTGCGCGCGCTGTGTTTCCAGGCGATGCGGTGCAGCGGATCGCCCGGTCGGTATCTGCGCAGTTGATCCACGCCGTCGTCTGACGCGGCGCTGTCGGTGCCCTGGTCGCCTTCGTCGGCGTGCGGCGCCACGGGCAACGGCGGCGCATTGGCTTCTGGTGACGGATAGACCAGGGTGGCGAGCGGAAAATCGGCGTAGCTCCAGACGTGGAACAGGCCGAAGGGAAAGCGGCTCGAGATCGTCACTCGCGGCAACGCCAGCCTTCCTCGGCGCGGTGCGGGAAGGTGGATGGTCAGGTCGCCGGCGCCTTGGCTGTCCAGCGTCAGCGAGGCCGGCTCATGCGGTGCGGTGGAGGCTGTGCGCGCTTCCACGCCGATCCGCGCGCCGTCGTCGCGGTTGGTCGCGCGCAAGGCAAAGGTGGCCGGGTTGCCTGCAAACGTTGAAGATACGGCGCCGGCCGATAGCTCGAGGTCAAGCAGGTTCCGATAGGCCATCCACATGCACGCCATGCCGATGCCGGCCAACAGGAATGTCAGCGCAAAGCCCAGGCTGATGTTGTAGTTGAGCGATGTCGTCAGCATCGCCAGCAACAGCACGAAAAAGCCAAGGCCGCCGCGCGTGGGAAGGATATACAGATGTCGGCGATCCAGCGTCACCACGCCATTGACCGGCCGGCGTGGACGACGCGGCCGCGGCGTCAAGGCCGATGGCGCGCCGCGCGAGCCGGGTATCGGAGTGGCGTTCCGCATGGCTGGGTCGGGACGTGGTCGCAGTGACCGCGCATCAAGGGATGGCAACGCCAGCCAGCAAACGGTCGATCGCGGCGGCGCCGTGACCCGACGGCAGAAGCCGGTGCGCCGCAACAGGTTCGAACACGGCCTGGACGTCTTCCGGGACGACCATTTCGCGCTGATCGAGCAAGGCCCACGCACGCGCGCACGCCAGCAACGCCAGCCCGGCGCGCGGCGACAGCCCGGCCGGAAACGCCGCGTCGGCGCGCGTGGCCTGCACCAGCGCCAGCACGTAGTCCACCAGTGCCGGGCTGGTGTAGACGCGGGCCGCCGCGGCCTGGAGCGCCTGCACTTGTTCGGCGTCCATCACGGCAGTGGCTTCCTGAGTGGACGCGCCGCCCAGGTACAACACGCGCTCGAACGCGGCTTCGGGATAGCCGAGCGAGATCCGCATGGTGAAGCGGTCCAACTGGGATTCCGGCAGGGCGTGTGTGCCGATTTGCTCCAGCGGATTCTGTGTGGCGATAACGAAGAACGGCGCGGGCAACGCATGCGTGACGCCGTCGTGCGTGACCTGGCGTTCGGCCATGGCCTCGAGCAAGGCGCTTTGCGTCTTCGGCGGCGCGCGGTTGATCTCGTCGGCCAGCACCAGCTGCGCGAAGACGGGGCCGCGATGGAAGCGGAATTCCCCGGCATCGCGCATGAAAACCGATACGCCGACCAGATCGGCCGGCAGCAGATCGCTCGTGAACTGCACGCGCTGATACTGCAGGCCCAGCGTCTGCGCCAGCGTATGGGCAAGCGTTGTCTTGCCAACACCGGGCACATCCTCGAGCAGCAGATGGCCGCCGGCCAGCATGCACGCCAGCGCCAGCCGCACCTGTCGTGGCTTGCCCAGGACGATGCGTCCGAGCTGATTCTGGGCTTCGGCCAGCGAAGCGACAATTTTGGGACGGGCAGTCACGGTGGCGGCATCCGTTGGAGGTTGGCTGCGGCGTTACATGCGGCAGGGTCCGGCCATTGTAGCGGCGCAAAGCGGGCGCCGGACAGTGGGTTTGCGCACGCTTGCCGCCCCTGACAGATCGCTTGCGCGCGCGGAAAACCCGCCCATTCACCCGCCAGGCCGCGCCGGATCTCGCGGGTTCTGGCATCATCGGCCTGTTGGCGCCTTTGCCATTTTCCGAATCGTCTCATTCGCTGCAATGACTGCTTCGCAACAGCGCACCCCCGGCGCGTCCCGTTCCCTCGATTTCGATTCATCTGCCCCGCTCGCCGACCAGGCCGGGCTGGCCAGCCTGGCGCGGGAATTCCATGGCGGTGGCTATATCGTGTTGCGCAACTTTGCGGACGAGGCCACCTGCGCCGCGCTGGAAGCGGTCACGCGCCAGCACCTCGCGGGGGCGGTGCCGCCGGTGGAATTCGAAGCCGATCTCGGTTATCCCGGCGCGCCGGCCACGCGGCAGGCGGCTGGCGGCAGCACGGTGCGGCGGCTGCGGCAGGCCTATGGCCGCGACGAGGTGTTTCGGCGCTGGGCCAGCCACCCGCAGGTGGTGGCCACGGTCGAGGCGCTGCTTGGCGAGCCGGTGCGCCTGACGCTGGCGCACCACAACTGCGTGATGACCAAGCATCCGCACTACGGCAGCCAGACAGGCTGGCACCGCGACACCCGGTACTGGGCCTTCGTCAAGCCGGATCTGGTCACGGTCTGGCTGGCGCTGGGCGACGAAGACGAGCGCAACGGCGTGCTGCGCGTGATCCCGGGCTCGCACCGCGCCCGGCTCGATCCGGCGCAGCTCGATCCAGCCGAATTCCTGGTGGAGGCACATCCTGCCAGCCAGGCGCTGCTCAAGGGCGCCATGCCGCTGGCGCTGCACCGGGGCGATGTGCTGATGTTCGACAGCCGGCTGTTCCACGCCGCGGGCCGCAACGATTCGGACGCCGTGAAGCTGTCGGTGGCATTCGCGTATTTTGGCGCCAGCAACCGGCCGCTCAGCGGCACGCGCTCGGCGGAATTCGGCAGTGTGGAGATGCCGCCCGCCTTGCTGTAGCCGAATCGAATCGGCCGTCGCGCCGATCAGCCCCGCCACAAGACAAAAGCCGCCTCGATGAAGGCGGCTTTTTGCTGGGGCCTGCGAGCGGGCGGCTCAGGCCGCGTTGCGTCGCGCAGTCGCGCTGCGGAACAGCGCAAACAGATCGGCAAAACGGAAGGGCAGCAGCGGCGTGGCGTGGCGGACGGCGTCACGGCGTGCGAAGTGGCTCAGAAGCTGCTCGCCCACCGGACGGTCGAAATACGAAGCCTCCGGGTAGTTCATGGTCATTCCCTATTGTGGTCAACAAACGCCTACAGTATACACCGCGATGGTGCACTGCGCCATTTCACGGTGCGCAACGGGGATTTGTGTGACCAGAAAGGGTGCGGACTGCATCCCCGGCATGCCTGGGAGGCATGCAGGACGGCATGCAGAACGGCCGGCATGCACGCCCGGCATGAACTGCCGGCAGCAGCGCGCATCAGGCCGCGTCGCCGCCCGCGCGAGCAATCAGCCGTGGCTGCCGGCCGTCGGCGCGGTGGTTTCGCCGCTATTGCCCTGCATCGATTCGACCGCCTTGGCCGCGCTGAAGACATGGCGCGTGGCCAGTAGCGCGGCCAGATCGGCATCGCCGGCGATCACGGCCTGCAGAATCTGCGCGTGCTCGTCCCAGTTGATGCGGGCGCGATTCAGATTGGCTGGCGCAAACAGCAGCGCCGTGCGCTCGCGCAGCGATCGCATCATGTCCTGCAGCACGCTGTTCGCGGCGATATTGCCCAGCACTTCGTGAAAGCGGGAGTTGAGCTCGACAAAGCGCTCGGTCTGGCCGCTGTCGACCGCTTCGTTGCCTTCCTTTAGTACCTTCTCGAGTTCCTGGATCAGCGCCGGATCGCGGCGCTGCGCCGCCAGCTTGGCGTTCAGTCCCTCGAGCGTGGCGCGTACTTCCACCATCTCGCGCGCGATATTGGGCGACAGCCGCGCCACCGATGCGCCGCGGCGCGGTTCGATACGCACCAGTCCTTCGGCCGACAGCGCGCGCAGCGCTTCGCGCACGGGAATGCGGGAGACGCCAAGTTCCAGCGACAGCGTGTTTTCCACCAACCGCTCGCCTTGTTCATAGTGGCCGGCGAGGATGCGTTGCCGCAAGGTGTCGGTCACCAGCGCGAAAAGAGGGGAATGCTGGGCGCCCAGGCTAGCAGCCGGGGTGTCCGGATTCAGCTTGGTGGCACTGGCGGTGGCGTCGTTCATGGTCGGGATCGGCCGTCGGGATTCTGTGAAGCGCCGCGGTCGGTTGGCCACGGCGTGAATGCCGCTATTGTATACCGTCACCTCCGTATCGAAGACATTTGGCAGACATCCACGCGTATCCACGCGCACCCACTCAACCGGCCGTGTGCTGGAACGTGAACCCGTCGGCGTAGATAAACGGCGCCTGTGCACCCAGCACCATGAAGGTCTCTTTGGCGTCGCGGATCATGTTGGGCGATCCGCAAAGATAGATCGCGTGTTCCGACAAATCGCCCAGATCCGCGGCGACGGCCTCGTGCACGTAGCCGCGCCGGCCTTGCCAGCTATCGTCGGCGCGCGACAGCACGGGCACGTACTGGAAGTCGTAAAGGCGCTCGGCCCAGCCCGCGATCTCGTCGTGCAGATACAGGTCGGCTGCGCTGCGCATGCCCCAGTAGAGCCACACGGGCGGGCAGTCCGGATCGTCCATCAGCGATTCGAGCATGCTCTTGATAGGCGCCAGGCCAGTGCCGGTGGCCACCATCAGCAGCGGCCGGTAGTCTTCCTTGCGCAGGCTGAAGTTGCCATGCGGCAGTTCCACTTCAAGCGTATCGCCGGCGCGCAGTTGCGGAAGCTGATGCGACGTGAAGCGTCCGTTTTCGATCTGGCGCACATGAAAGTCGACCACGCTGCTGCCCGGCGCCGATGCCATCGAAAAGCTGCGGTGGCTGCCGTCGTCGAGCAGCACTTTCAGGTACTGGCCAGGTGCGAACTGGAACGGTTCCTCATCGGGCAGCGCCAGATGCAGGTGCAACACCTCCGGGCCGAGCGGCGCCACCGACTGGACCGTCGCCGTGGTGCGCCGCGCCGGCGCCAGTCCGTCCGCGCCGCGCGCCGTGCTGATCACGAGATCGCCATTGGGCCGCGCCTGGCAGGCCAGCGCGAATCCTTCGGCGCTTTCCGCCTCGCTCAGCCCCATCGGAAATTCCTCGTACGAGACCGACCCTTCCAGCACGCGCATGCGACACGTGCCGCAGCCGCCAAACGTGCATTCGTGGGCCAGGCGGACGCCGCTGCGCAGCGCGGCGTCGAGCACCGATTCGCCGGGCGCGACGGTGAACACCTGCTGCGTTTCCGCGATTTCTACGCGATGGGACATGACATCTCCTTGGCGCGATCCATGGCGGCTTACTTCTTGATGTCGGCCTGCGCGAGCACGGTCAGGTCCTCGGCGGCCAGCAGGTCGCGCAATGCTTCCAGCGCTGCCACGCCGCACGCGGTGTCCTGCTCGCCATTGCCCCCAGACAGGCCCACGCCGCCGATCACCTCGCCGTTGACCACGATCGGATACCCGCCCACGAATACGGCGAACTTGCCGTCGAAGCTCCACTGGATCCCGAACGCCTCGTTGCCGGGCAGGGCGGGGCCGTTGGGCGGCGTGTTGAACAGATGCGTGGACCGCTTGTGGCCGGCTGCCGTAAAGGCCTTGTTCCATGCGATCTGCGGCCCTGTAATGCGCGCGCCGTCCATGCGCTCGAGCAGCAGCGGATAGCCGCCGTCGTCGACAATGCACACCGATTCCAGCACGCCGATTTCCTCGGCCTTGCGAATGGCGGCCGCCACCATGTGGCGGGCTTCCTTCAATT
The DNA here is from genome assembly GCF_008801835.1 of Cupriavidus pauculus. GTDB lineage: Bacteria > Pseudomonadota > Gammaproteobacteria > Burkholderiales > Burkholderiaceae > Cupriavidus > Cupriavidus pauculus. The sequence goes on from NZ_VZOW01000046.1 coordinate 14,074, forward strand.
CAAGCTTGATGGCTTTCTTCATGTCAGTGTCCTTGCGATGCTTTTGTCTGGCGTGGCGCCAGAGTGGCGCTAGACGCCCTGGTAGACGGTCTTGATCTGCGTGTAGAACTCCAGCCCAGCGCGGCCCGATTCGCGGAAGGTCGACGTGCTGGATCGCTTGAGCCCGCCAAACGGCGCATTGACGAGATTTCCCGTGGTGGTGCGATTGATCTTGACGGTGCCCGATTCGATATCGCGGGCAAACGCGTGCATATGGCGCGGATTGCGTGTGGCGATGGCCGCCGACAGGCCGTATTCGGTGTCGTTGGCCTTGGCGATCGCGTCGGCATAGCTGTCGACTTCGATGATCGCCAAGACGGGCCCGAAGATTTCCTCGCGCGCGATCCGCATCGCCTGCGTCACGTCCGTGAATACGGCGGGCGCCACGTAATAGCCGTGCGCGAATTCGCCGTCCGTCAGTTGCTGTCCGCCGCACAGCAGCGTGGCTTCCTGCTTTCCGGCAGCGATGTAGCCGAGCACGGTTTCCAGTTGCTTGCGCGTGGCCAGCGGGCCGAGATCCATGCCCGGCGTCATGCCGTTGCCGATCTTCAGCGTCTTCACCTTGGCCACCAGCTTTTCGGTGAATGCGGCCTTGACCTCGCGCATCACCAGGATGCGGCTGGTGCCCGTGCAAGCCTGGCCCGACAGCGACAGTCCGCCCTTGATGGCCAGGTCGACCGCGCGGTCCAGGTCGGCGTCTTCCATCACGATCAATGGATTCTTGCCGCCAAGTTCCATCTGCGTGCGCGTGGTCATCGGCACGGACTTGTGGATCTGCTCGCCGGCGGCGGTCGATCCCGTGAACGATACGGCGCGCACGGCGCGCGATTCGACGATCGTCGGACCCACTTCCGCCGCGCTGCCGGTGATGAAGTTGAGCACGCCCTTCGGAATGCCGGCCTTCACGAAGGCCTCGGCCAGGCGATAGCCGGACAGCGGCGCATCTGATGACGGCTTGAACACCACGGTGTTGCCCGTGATCAGCGCCGGTGCGATCTTCCGCGCCGGAATCGACACCGGAAAATTCCACGGGGAAATCACGGTGACCACGCCCAGCGGTTCGCGCAGGCTGTAGACCAGCATGTCCGGATCGTCGTTCGGATAGCTTTCGCCGCTGAAGGTCTGCCCTTCCACAGCATAGAAGCGCAGCGTCTGCGCGGACCGCATCACCTCGTCGCGCGCCAGGTTCAGCGACTTGCCTTCCTCGCGCGTCAGCTCCGCGGCGATGGCATCGGCGTTGGCTTCGAGATGCGCGGCGGCATCGTTGAGGATTTTCGCGCGCTTGCCGATCGGCGTCGCCTTCCAGGCGTCGAACGCGGCGGCTGCGGCGGCCACGGCGGCGGCCGCGTCGTGCGCATCGGAGGCGGCGTGGCGGCTGACGATGTCCCGCGTATCGGCGGGGTTGATGTTGTCGGAGGTGCGGCCGCTGGCGCTATCGCACCATTCGCCGTCGATGTAGTTGCGGTACGTCTCGGTCATCTTGCGGGGCCTGTTCTGGAATTCGGAAAAGGCCGGACGCGCAGCGCATCCGGCTTGAGCGCTTCGCCTCAGGCCGCCACGGCTTCCTGCTGGGTGTTGACGTAGTCGTAATAGAGCGCGGTGGTATAGAGCAGCCGCATTTGCGCGCCGATTTCGCAGATCTTCAGGCAGCGCTGCTGCAACTCAGGCGTATTGGCGTGCTCGAGCACGATCTGGTAGCCGCGTTCGCCGTGGATTTCATCGGACACGATATGCAGGTCGAAGAATTCCACCTCTTCGTCGGTGAAACCGTACTTTTCGCGCAGCGTCGGGGTTTGCTTGCGATAGATCGACGGCACCTGCGATTCCAGGCCCACCACCAGGCCGGCGACGGCCACCACAGGGTCCTCGCGCATGGCCACGGCATAGCACCAGCTCTGCAGGCCGCGCGTGGTCGGCGACATGTTGTCCGGGTTGACCACGCGCTCGCGCGTGGTGCCGCACGCTTCGGCAAAGCGGATCAGCAGGTCGGTGTGGCGATCGCCGCCGATCTCTTCCTCGTACATGTTGGCCAGCAGGAAATCCTTGGCCTCCGTCATGTGGTCGGGCGTGCGGGCGTAGATATAAGCCAGGTAATCGGCGAAGGGGCCCACGTAGTGATAGTGGTTTTCCGCCCAGCGCGCCAGATGGTCGCGGCTCAGCGTGCCGCTGGCCCACGCCTTGCTGAACGGCGCCTGGTTGGCGCTCTTGCCTTTGATGGCGTTTTCGAGGGCGGCACGGAAATCTTCACGGTTCATCAGTTCGGCCATTTGGGGCTCCTGTTTTTGACGCTTCGGGGTTGGATGTCCGCGGCGCGCAATGCGTCTCGCGGCGTTTCGTGATTTGTATACTTTCTACAACAATGAATCGGCGAAAAAAAATCCGCGCTGGGCGGCACTTGCTGCATAAAAACGGTCAGGCGGCTGCGGACGGCTCCTGGGCGGCGGCGATGCGTTGCCATGCTGCGCCGGCCAGCGCGACATCCTCAAGTCCCACGCCGACCGACTTGTAGATCACGATGTCGTCGGCATGCTGGCGAATCGGGCGGGTGTCGAGCAGCACATCGGCAAGTTCGACGATCTTGCTGTCCGGCAGCACGGCTTTGTCGGCCAATACCAGATCGCCGGCTTCGCGCAGCGATTGCTGGCGCCACTCCACCACCACCGTCGCGGCGCGCGATAACAGCGTGTCGTCCAGTTCGCGCGTATGCGGCAGGCTCGATCCGATAGCGGCCACGAACGTGCCGGGTTTGACGAGTGCGCCGGAAAACAGCGGCGTGGTCGATCGCGAAGCCGTCACGATGATGTCCGCCGCTGCGGCGGCGTGGTCGGGCTGGCAAAACTCCACGGGCACGCCGCATTGGTCGGCAAGCCGTTGCGCCGCGCCGGCGTCGGCATACGGATCGCTGATCAGTACACGCGTCAGCGGCAGCGCGGCGCACAGCTGCAACGCGTGCTGTACGCCCTGCGTGCCGGCGCCGAACAGCGCCAGCGTTTGCGCGCCGGGGCGGGCGAGGCGGTGCGCGGCCAGCACGGTGCAGGCGGCGGTGCGCAACCGGGTGATCGCGCCGGCATCGAACGACGCCAGCGGGCGGCCGTCAACCGTCGAAAACAGCAGGATGACAAACGAGAACTGACCGGCGATGGTCGTGTAGACCTTGGCGCCGGCCACGTGCTGATCGGGAATGACCGCGCCCAGCGTCGACAGCTTCACGCCGCCCGCTTCGGTGCGAATACGCTCCTGCATGGCGGCGTCGCCTCGGCCGAAGCTGCGGAAGGCTTCCAGCATCGCGGCCTGCGCGTCGGCGGCCGTAACGTGGCGATCAATCATTGCATCGGTGACATGAAGCATGGGCTAGGCGTCTTATTGGCTATTTCGGTATACAGTCTACACAAAGTTTAGAAAAACACCAGAGGGTTTTCCCAACGCGACAGATGCTCCCGAACTGGTGCGCAATGCGCTGAAACCGTGCTTGGGAGCGGATTTCAGCACCGTGCGGGTGATTTCCCTAGGTCAGGCAGTTTTTGCTTGTTCTTAGATCTAGTCGGGATATAGTATACAAAACTAGTAACGTCACAAAATTCCTATACCGCCCCCACCAGGGCCTCCATGAATCAGGGGAGCCTCATGCATCAAACCGTAGAGATTGGCCTGGCACATTGGGTATATCTGCTAGGTGTCGCAGTGATCGTGTTGACCATGATCCTGCGGGCCAATGTCGTGGTGCCGTCCATCGTCGGCACGTTCCTCGTGATTCTGGCCATTACGGGCAACCCGGTCAGCGCGCTGGGCGGAATCTTTTCCGCCAGCCTTGTTGCCGCAAAGGAGCTCTTCAATATCTTTCTCGTGATCGCGTTCATGACGGCGCTGCTCAACGCGCTGAAGTCGCTGCGATCCGATATCCGCATGGTCGAGCCGTTCCGCGTGGTGATGAAGAACGGCCACAGCGCCTATTTCATCCTTGCCGGCATCACCTATGTGATATCGCTGTTCTTCTGGCCCACGCCGGCCGTGCCGCTGGTGTCGGCCATTCTGCTGCCCGCCGCGATCGCCGCCGGATTGCCGCCGCTGGCCGGCGCCATGGCGATTGCCATCGCGGGCCAGGGCATGGCGTTGTCGTCCGATTACGTGATCGGCGTGGCGCCCGGCATCAGTGCCAAGGCGGCCGGCGCCGCAGTCAGCGCGGCGGTGGTGGCGGATCGCGCGTTGATCTTGTCGATCATCACCGGCGCGATTGCGCTCTCGTTGGCGTACCTGTCCATGCGCCGCCACATCGTGCCGGCTAGCGGCGCATTGCTCGATCGTTGGCAGGCGCGCGCCACGGGCGTCGATCCCGCCGTCGAGGCGACCGGCACGTTCGACAAGGCTGAAATTGCACGCGGCACGTCGCATTCGGAACCGCTGGTCACCGAGGCCAATATCGAACAGAGCCTGGCGATGGTGGCGCGGCGCCGTATCAAATGGTCGAAGTTCTTTGCGGTGGTCACGCCGCTGGCCTTTGTCTGCGTGGTGACGTTGATGGTGCTGCCGAAGATCGCCTCGGGCATGCCCGATCTGAAAGGCGGAGCCGCCGCGGCGCTGGTCGGCGGCGTGGCCGCGCTGCTGATGATGCTGGCCACGCTGGCCGCCGAGGGCCCGCGCAAGATGCTCGACGTCTGCCCGGAGCACATCACGGACGGCTTCGTGTTCGCATTCAAGGCGATGGGTTCAGTGCTGCCGATTGCAGGCTTCTTCTTCGTCGGCGCCGGAGAAACCGCCGCGCAGATCCTTGGCGTAGATGCGGGCAAGGCGCCGAGCCTGCTGTTCGAACTGATACAGGCTTATCAGCACATGATTCCCGACAACCACGTGTTCGTGGCGTTCGGCGTGTTGCTGGTGGGCATGATCACCGGCATCGACGGGTCCGGCTTTGCCGGCTTGCCGCTGACCGGCACGCTGGCCGGGGCGCTGGGTCCGGTGGTGGGCTTCGATGCGGCCACGCTGGCAGCGGTCGGCCAGATGGGCGCGGTGTGGACGGGCGGCGGCACGCTGATCGCGTGGTCGTCGCTGATCGCGGTGGCCGGCTTCGCGCGGGTGCCCGTGCTAGACGCCGTGCGTGCGCTGCTATTGCCGGTGGTGACGGGGCTGATCGTTTCCACCATCTGCGCCATGCTGATCTGGCGCTGACGCCGGTCCTTCCTTTTGCGATTTTTCTGAATAGTCCTATGCCGAAAGTTGTTTTCCACAAGAACGGACAGGTGTTCGTGGACGAGGTCAAGCCCGAGACCAATCTCGTCGTGCGCGCTGGCATCAAGCAGTTTCCGTATCCGAATCTGCGCTACGAATGCGGCATGGGCAAATGCTCGAAATGCGCATGCCGCGTGCTGGCCGGTGCCGAGCATCTGCCGCCGCCGAACTGGAAAGAGAAAAAGCAGCTCGGTGATCGGCTGGAGCAGGGTTTCCGGCTGGCGTGCCAGATCTGGCTGACGCATGACATCGAACTCGAACAGGAAGAGCTGAAGGTCTGACATGTTCGTGATTCTGACCAGCAAGCCGGGCCAGTTCCGCACCGAAGCCGTGGCTGGTGTGCAGCCCCTGGAGACGTGGGAATACCTGTTCTACGGGCGTACCAAGGCCATCTTCGTGATCGCCGAACTGGTGGAAACGCAAAAGACCGTGAAGGTGCGCGTGATAGATGAAACGGGCGACGCCGATGCCGACCCGGTTGTGAATCATGTGCCCACCAAATTTCTCGAGCGCTTCGACACGCTCGACGCTGCCCACGCCGCGCTCCAACAGCTCGCGCACTTCGGCAGCATGGATCTTTCCCTGAGGAAACAACAATGATGGCCGACACCGAAGCGGGTGCCACTGTGATCGACGATACCCAAGCCCCGGCAAAGACGCCCACGGTTGAAATCACCTTCGTGACCAACCAAGGCAAGACCGTACGCGCGCCGCACAACAGCAATCTGCTGCGCGTATCGCTGCGCGAACAGGGTGGTATTCCGTTCAAATGCGGCGGCGGCATCTGCGGTACGTGCAAGTGCCGGATCGAACAGGGCCTGGAAAATACCGACGACGTGAAGCCGAAGGAGCGCAAGCATCTGAACGATGACGACCTGCGTGCCGGCTATCGCATGGCGTGCCAGACCTTCATCAAGGGCGACGTCGCGGTGTCGTGGGAGCCGCGGACGACGCCGCGCTGAATGTCGAGGGAGCGACGCCGATCGTCACTGGCAAAGCAATGCGCACCGCAGCCGGTTCAGGTGCGCAGGCCCACCATCGCGGAGATTTTCTCGGCCGCTTCCAGTAACGGCGGCAGGAACTGGTCGACCATTTCCTGCGCGCTCGTGCGGTTGGCCTGGCCGCTGATATTGATCGCGGCGATGACTTGTCCGGCGCGATTGCGGATCGGCGCTGCCAGCGACACCAATCCTTCTTCCAGTTCCTGATCGTTCTGCGCCCAGCCGCGCGTGCGGATATCGGCGATCAGCGATTTCAGCGCGTCGATATCGGTCACGGTACGACGCGTGCGCCGTTGCAGGTCGGACGCGCGCAGCACGCGGTCCAGCTCCGCGTCGTCGAGTCCGGACAGCAGCACGCGGCCCATCGACGAACAATACGCGGGCAGCCGGCTGCCGATCGACAGATTGATCGTCATGATCTTGCGCGCCGGCACGCGCAGCACGTAGACAATCTCAGCGCCATCCAGCACCGATATCGAACAACTTTCGTGTACCGATTGCGAAAGCGCCTCCATGACCGGTTCGGCCAGGTTCCAGAATGGCATCGAGGTCAGATACGCAAAACCGAGATCGAGAATCTTGGGCGTCAGCCGGAACAGCCGGCCGTCGTTCTGCACGTAACCGAGCCCGACCAGCGTCAGCAGGATGCGCCGCGCGCCGGCGCGGGTGAGGCCGCTGGCTTGGGCGATTTCCGTAAGCGTCTGCGCCGGATGGCTGGCATCGAACGCGCGGATCACCGACAGCCCGCGCGCAAACGACTGCACGTAGCTGTCGCTCGGCTTTTCGGTGGAACCGGCAAGCGGTGCGCGGGACGTTGCGGAGTCGGCAGGGTTCGCCATGGGTCTGAAAGGGCTCGGAAAGGCCGAAAGGGTAGAGGAAATGCGCGGGCATTGCCAGTCCCGGCATCCTGTCGCGCGCGACTGTTCGGGCGCAGAACTTTCTTGCGGACTGCCGGGACCAACCTGTCTATCGCATAATGTGCGTTTGCACAACGCCGCAACCCGCCGGCGACAAGCGGTTTCGACAACCGTGTGAACAAGGAAAACCAGTGCTGTGAACGAGACAATCCAGTGGAATGATTGGGAGGCTTTCTGCTGTGTGGTGGAGCAGGGGACATTCACGGCGGCGGCGCAGACGCTGAACTGTCCGAAATCGCGGGTTTCGGCCGCGGTGGCCCGCCTGGAAGAGGCAATCGGCGCAAAGCTGCTGGAGCGAACGACGCGCCGCATGCGCCTGACCGACGCCGGCGGCGCGGTCTATCGCGACATGGCGCCGCTGTTTGCCCGCCTGCGCGAGATCCGCCAGGAGACGCTGGCGCGGGAAGAGCGCGTGCAGGGCATGCTGCGAATCGCCACCCCGTACGAGTTCGGCGCCCAGCAGCTCGGCGGCGTCATCTGCCGCACGCTTGCCGCCCATCCGGCGCTCGATATCACGGTGGAAATCGCACAGGGCCTCGTCGATCCGATTCGCGAAGGATTCGACATTGCCTTCGTGACCGTCGACGCAGACCTGCCCGATTCCGGCACCATCGCGCGCCGCATCTGGCACGTCGAACGCGGCCTGGTGGCGGCGCCATCGCTGGCGGCCAGCTTGCCGGCGCAAATGCAGCCGGAAGACCTGTCCAACCTGCCGACGCTGGCCACGCCGGGCGTATCGGTCTGGGAATTTTCCAGGGATGGACAGCGGATCGCCGTACCCATCCGCCCGCGCATGCAGACGTACAACGCCGAATTGCGGATGCAGGCGGCACTGGCGGGCTTGGGTATCGCGCGGGTGCCGATGACGTCGGCCGGATCGGAAATCGCGCAGGGCAGGCTGGTGCGGGTGATGCCCGACTATCCGTTGCCGCCGCTGCGGGTGTTTGCGCTACTGCCCGACCGGCGGCTCCAGCCGCGCAAGGTGCGGGCCTTCATGGAAGCCATCGAATCGATGATGGGGGCGGATCTCGACGATCTCGGGCAGTAGCTTGCGCTGTCTGGACGTTCGATCGGCGTGGGGAGCGCCACATCGAACTGGCCGCGCCTGGAGGGCAGCGCGGCCGAGCGCTTGGAAGTGCTTCAGGGACTTAAGCGCCTTCGCTGTAGATGTCGCGCTTTTCGGTGACGGTGCGGGCGCCTTCGGAGTAGACGTCGCGCTTTTCGGTCACGTCGCGCGCGCCTTCCGAGTACACGTCACGCTTTTCGGTCACGCTGCGCGCGCCGTCGAGGTACGGGTCGATCTTGCGGCCGATGCTGCCATCCAGGCGGGCGAGGTCCGAAACGGGTTGCGATGCCTGGGCGGCGGTGGCGCCGGCCGACAGGCCGATGGCGCAGAGCAGAGAGAGGGCGAGGGTCTTCATGGTTGTGCTGTTTTCCTACTTTTGGCAGAGATCGCGGTTGGTTCCGCGTTGGCTGTAATGTAGGCTTCGGCACGCCCAGGAAAAAGGGCGAATCCTCGACACACTGTCCATTGTCTCGAACAATACGGGAAAACCCTAGGGTGACGCTCGGTGCTACGGGGGTATTTCCGCCACCCGTGGGCGGTGTGGGGTCAGTGATCGCTTACACTACGCCGCGGCTCAGGCCGGCGATTACCATCAGCAGAATCTGCGCGATCACAAACAGGATCAGCGGCGAGATGTCGAAACCGCCCAGGCGCGGCATCACGCGCTGGATTGGCCGCAGCAGCGGCGCGGTCAGATGCCAGATCGGACCGGCCAGCGGCGATTGCGGATTCACCCACGACAGCACAGCCATCAGCAAGGTGACCCACATGACCATGCTGATGCCCCACTTCAGCATCGTCAGCAGCGCAATACCAAGAATCACCGGCAGGAACGCGATCGGGTCGGCCTCGAGCACCAGTGCACGGCAAACAAGGAAGGCCACGGCGGTCAGGTAGGCCGCCAGCACCGTCGCCCAGTCGATCCCGCCAATGCCCGGGATGATCCGGCGCAGCGGGCGCACCAGCCAGTCGGTGACCTGGAAAACCCCTTGCGAAACCGGATTGCGGGATGGCAGGCGGGTCAGTTGCATCCACAGGCGCAGCAGCAGCGCCATGCCAAAAAGCGTAAAGACGGTGTCGAGCAAAAACAGGATGATTTCCGTGAACATCTGGCGGATTTCCCTTTTCAGGCGTTAAGGCCGCGGAAGCGGCGGTAGACGGCGACAGGGTGTCGGCGACCGCACAGATTCTGCCATACCGCGCTGCCGTCTCTTTGAGGAAATGCGGGGCAAATGCGGCCTGTCGCACCGGAAGCGCAGTCATCGCCTCATATAATGGCCGGCCAATCTTCCCGCAATGCTCGCCCCGTCTATGCCCCGCAAGCCCGCCTCCGCGAAACCGCCCAGCGCATCCGCCGCACTGAGCAAACAGGATTTCGAAGCGCTGTCCGATTTTCGCTATCAGTTGCGTCGCTTCCTGCGGTTTTCGGAGGACGCGGCGCACGCCGAGGGCGTCACTGTGCAACAGTATCTGCTGATGCTGCATATCCGCGGCAGCCGCGACCGCAACTGGGCGTCGATCGGCGAGCTGGCCGAACGCCTGCAGGCCAAGCAACATGGCGTGGTGGCGCTGGTCAATCGCTGCGAGGCGTCCGGACTGGTGACGCGGCGCACCCACCCCGAGGATCGGCGCGTGGTGCAGATCCATCTGCTGGCCAAGGGTGAGCGTTGCCTGAACCGGCTGGCCGCGCTGCATCGGGCGGAACTCGAATCGCTGCGCGGCACGTTTCGCGTGGCCCGTATCACCGCGTTCAACGACGACGAATCGGAACGCGACTGAGCGACTGAGGCATCGGCGGACCGCAGGAGCGAGCCCGCGTTACAGCCGGTTACCCATCACAACTTCCCGTGACACCTGCCGCGATGGCGCGGCCCTAGACTCCCGCGCAATATCAACACGCGCAGCGACGCAGGAGCCCCCATGATGTCCTTCCCATCGAGTCTTGCCACGCGCACGGCCGCCAGGTCGATAGCAGTTGCCGCAATGGCCGTTGCAGCGCTGGCGGGCTGCGCCGCACCGTACGGGACCGACTTCGGCAATGGCTACGGCACGGGATACCAGCCGCAGGCCGCCTATCCAACCGGCTACCAGAACGGGTATCCGGCCGGATATCAGACGGGCTACAGCAACGCGGGATACGGCAACACCGGCTATGCCAACACCGGATATGGCAATACCGGATATGGCGCCCCCTATGGCACGTCGGGTACGCAGATCAGCGGCGCGCCCGGCTATGCGCCGCCGGCCCAGTATCCGGCGTACCCGCAGCAACCGGGCTATGACCAGTATGGCTATCCGCGACAGGCGCAGGGCGGCAACGACAACAGCTACGGCGGCAATGCCAGCGGCTATGGCGATCCCTATGCGGTGCGCTACGGCTGGGTCGAATCGATCGAACAAGTGGGCGGCCAGCCCGCCGACACCAGCGGCGCCGGCGCGGTAATCGGCGGCGTGGTCGGCGGTCTGCTGGGCCATCAGGTGGGCGGCGGCCGCGGCAATACCGTGGCGACGATCGGCGGCGCGGTAGCCGGTGCGCTGGCCGGCAACGAGGTGGAAAAGCGCTCGGGCACGACGGCGCCGGCGTTCCGCGTGCGCGTACGTACCAATGACAACGGCAGCCTCACGCTGACGCAGGCCAGCCCCTACAACCTGCGCACGGGCGACCGCGTGCGGATCCAGAACGGCGTTGCCACGCCGTACTGAATGTCGCGCGGCGCGCCGCGAGCGCCTTTAGCCAGCGTTGTCGATCACGACAGCGCGTTGGCCAGGAACGTCAGCGCGCGGCCATGCGCCAGCGCTGCGGACCGCTGGTGGTACGACTCGCGCGCCCAGCAGTTGAAGCCGTGGTCGGCCTGGTCGTAGACGAACACTTCGGTGCCGCGCTTGCCCGCCACCGCCTGCCGCACCTTTTCCACATCGTCCGGCGTGATATGCGCATCGAGCGCGCCGTAGTGGAACTGCACCGGCACGTTGAGCGCGGCCGCCTCGTGCAGATTGTTCTGGATGCCGCCGCCGTAGTACGGCACAGCGGCGTCCACCATGCCGCGCGCGGCGGCCAGGTAGGACATCAGCCCGCCAAAGCAGTAGCCCACGGCCGCCACCTTGCCGCCAGCGCCGATTTCCCCGCGCAAGGCTTCGATGGTGGCGCCGATGTCAGAAAGCGTCGCTTCCACATTGACGGCCTTGCGCAGCGCCATGGCCTGCTCCCAGTCCTTGCCGGAATAACCGAGTTCCACATGCGGTGCGCTGCGCCAGAACACATCGGGGGCCATCACCACGTAGCCGTCCGATGCATATTGGTCCGCCACCGAGCGGATGTGCTCGTTGACGCCGAAGATTTCCTGTACCAGCACGATGCCGGGATTTGCGACCTGCTTGCCCGCAGGCGGCAAACTCAGGTAGGCGTCGAAACTGCCGTCGGGGGTGTCGATTTGAATCCAGCGGCTATTGGGCGAATTGCTCATGATGTGATGGCTCCGGGGCTGCGTGAATGACTTCAGGACGTATCGGGCTCTCGCAGGGCCGACGGCTCCGCGCAGAGCCGAAAGTGTGCCACCGGCCCGCGAATCGTGCAGGACATCCGCGTTCACGCTTCCGACCACACAACCGATCGCGCAAAAAAATGCCGGCATCCGCGGGGCGATGGCCGGCATGGCGTCGCACCATCGTGCGACGCAGTACTGCTTGACTCTCGGTTAAGCGCTGTCGTTTCGCGCCATCGTTAAGGCGCGCCTACCAGCGCAACTGCACATTCTTTTCGCCGGGGCTCAGCGTCGTACGTTTGGACGTGCCATCGTACGTCGCCACCACCTGATACGACGCGCGCGGCCCCTTGATCAGGCAACGCGGGCCGGTCGAGGTAAATTCCGCCACCTGCTGGCCGTTGCGCATCAACTTCACGTTAACGTCCGACAGGTACTCGCCGCGCCCGCCCTGCGTGAACAACAAGCCCATGTCGTAGTTGCGCGCCTCGCTGTTCAGTTGGGCTTGCTCGTCGGCCGCCACGCCGCCGCAAACATAGGTGAACGGGCCGGCGCTGGCGGTGCTCATGTCGGCATGCGCAGATAATGACAAGCCCATCGATGCGGCCAGCACGGCGGCTGCAAGAACCACGCGGCCCTGTCGGCGCAGCGGCAACTGCATTTCAATCGAATCGGTTTTCATCGCTTCCTCCTGCCAGGTTGACCGGATGACGCGAGGCGGGCCGTGGTGCAGGTTCACAGCGGGCACACAGGCGCGGAAAACAGCCTGTCGCGGCATCCGCGGATACTCACCTGTAGTAGACGCCGGGCCGCGGCGACGTTCTGTCGGCGTTTCGCTGATCTTCCTGCGGGACGACGCCGAGGCATACGTGGAACAGCGGGGATTTCTCCCGCTTTCAGTCAGACATCGTGCGAATGAGAGGCTGCGCACACATCGATTGCAACGCACATGGCCGCGGTTTGCAGCGATGCATGCCGCGCCGCACCCGCCGCTCAATATGCCGTCGATTGTTCGAAGCGCGTGTGCCAGTTGTCGGAATACGCCTTCACCACGGTCTTGTCACCGCGGATCAGCATGCCGTTCTCGGCATTGCGTTCCTGCGCAGATTTCGTGAAATTGAACGATCCGGTAAACACGGCCTGATCGTCGAACACCATCACCTTGTTGTGCGCAATGGCCGGCCGCTTGTCGATCACCACGGGAATGCCCGCATGCTTGAGGAACGTGGCGCTGGTATAGCGCTCCGACACCTGGCTCTTGTCAACGATGACGCGCACGTCCACGCCGCGCTGATGCGCTTCGGTAACGGCCTTTGCAATCGGCGCGCTGGTGAAGGAATACGCCTGGATCAGCAGTTTGCTGCGCGTCTTGTTGATGGCGTCGATGATCATGTCCTGGCAGCTCGGGCCGTCGGGCACGAAGCAAAGCGTGTACGTGCTGCCGCTGGCGAACTGGTTGGCTTGCGCGCGCGGCGCGGTCAGCGCGTCGGCCAGGCGATCGAGCGTCGAGGTGCTGCGTGCCTGCGCGGTGCTGGCGCAAACGGATGCCAGCGCGAGCAGGCCCATCGCGCTCGCCGTAGCAAGCTGCCTGCGTCGATTCAAGGGAGGAAACATCAGGTTACACGGGGTGATGAAAATGCGGGGCACGCAGCGTAACAGGCCACGCGCATCTTTCGCAACAGGAAACCGCGCAGTTTGCCCGCGGATGCATTGGAGAGGAACTGCAATCGATCTTGGGACTCGATCCGGTGATGCCTATGATGAATGGACATCGCGCGCGGCGGCTCGTCGCACCGCGTGAACCGAACAAAGGAGACCCCTATGTCCAGCCACACCTACAAGCTCGTGGAGATCGTTGGATCGTCGCCCGACGGCAGCGACGCCGCCATTCGCAATGCGCTCGCCAAGGCGGCCGAAACCATCAAGCATATCGATTGGTTCGAAGTGACCGAGACGCGCGGCCATGTGGAGGACGGCAAGGTCGCGCATTTCCAGGTCACCCTCAAGATCGGCTTTCGCGTCAATTGAGCCGCATGGTGCGAACAACGATGGCGCCGCTCGCGCTATGAGCACGTAAGTGCGTGAGCGCGTCGGCGGCGCCTTTCAGTCGAACTGGTACGACCAGAGCAGGTTGATGCGCGGCGAGCGGTGGCTGGCATTGGTCGGTTTGTCGCCCACGGGTTGCGCCACCGAGACATCCATCGTGTAGAAGCGGCGATCCGAAAAACGCAGCCCGATCGCCACCGACTGCAGCGTGCGATGCGACAGCGATACGCTGTTCGAATACACGCGCGCCATGTCGGTCACGATGAACGGCTGCAACGTCTTCAGGTACGTGAAGTCGACGGTGAACAGCCGGTTGATTTCCGCCGACGCGCCCCAGCCCTTGTCCCCGGCCACTTCCCCGGCTGGATAACCGAGGCCGAAGAAACGGCCGCCGAAGCTGATCTGCTCGCTCGACGCCAGGCGGTTGTCGCTGTACTGGCCGGCGGCGGACAGCGCCATGCCGAAACCGAACGGCAGGTCGTTGGCCTGCGACACCAGCAGCCGCGTGCGCCAGAAGCTCAAGTCGTTGAGATTGTTCTCGCGATTGGCACCCAGCGCATCGAAGCCCTTGTAGAGGCCGAGCGTGGCATTGCGCGTGACGCCGGTGCCGCGCTGCAGATACGACACCTCGGCACTGGCAACGCGCACGCTGGTGGAAAGTTCCACCTTGCGTCCCGCGCCCGGATTCACCGCCTGCGTGTAGCGTTCGAACTGGCTCGTCGCGTAGAAGCCGCCGGTCAGCGTCAGCGCATGGCGGTTGTTGAGGATAAGCGGATAGGCCAGCGTGCCGCCCAGGCGCTTTGAGTCGTTGACATAGCGCGATTCAAAGCCGATGGGCGCCAGCGATGCGTTCTCCGGCACGCCGCGATAGTGCGAAGCGGTGATCTTCGCCAGCATGCCTTCGGTGCCGAGCGGCTGCGCGTAGGTGGCGGCGTAGTATTCCTCGCTGTCGCGGCCTTTCGGGAACAGCGTCGAGAACGACAACTGTTCGCCGAACGGCGTCAGGCTGTTGGTGGTGGCCGTGGCGATGGCGCGAATGCCGGGCGACATCCATTCCACGCCGGTGCCAAACGTGAACGGTTTGCGCTTGACTTCCAGAACCATCTCGCAGGCGCCGTCGGTGGTGGTCGGCGGCTGCACCGTTGCATTGACCTGCATGCCCGGCTGTTGCGCCAGCACGTTGACGTAGTGCTCGAAGCTTTCCTGGCGCAGCGGGCGGTCCTTCTTCAACTGCTCGGCAATCTTGCGCAGGCGGCCTTCGGCCGGGCCGGGCTTGCCGCGCACCGTGACATTGGCCACATAGCCTTCCACCACGGTAATCAGCACCGTGCCGTTCTCGAACGCTTGCGCGGGCACGAATGCGAACGACAGCGGATAGCCGGCGTCCTTGTACATCTGCGTGACGGACTCGGCCGCCTGCAGCAATTCGGCGACCGTGATCTCGCGATTGGCCAGCGGCGTGAATTTTGCGGCGATCTGGTCGAACGGCAGCGTCTTGGCGCCTTCGATCTTGAAATGCCTGGGCGTGAGCCGCGAGGCCAGCAGGTTCTGCAGCGCCGAATCCGGGCGCTCCACCTGCACGGTGACATTGCTTTGCGCGGGCTTGCTAGGTGCGATGGCGGGCAGCGTCTGGGTAGGATCGCCCTGTACCGGGCCCCGTTCCGCATGAGACAGACCACTGTGCATGGCGCCGACGCCGATCAACAGCGCGGCAACGCGTTCGCGTGTACGCATGGTATTACCCCTCGATCGAAAATTGCATTGCGGCTATTGAGGTCGCGTGCCACGGGCGGAAGGAATGCCGCTCTTCCTGCCGCCCATCTGTAGCCGTGACGCTTTGCTGATACGGACGCGCGCACGCGCCCGGACGTGTCTTCCGCTTTGTCGCTAGCGCTTGCCGCCCAGTGCACCGGTCACGCCGCCGAGCAGTCCGCCGACCAGACCCGTTACCGGGGCCAACGGATTGGCGGGTTTGCCGCCCGAAGTGCCAGTGCTGCCGGTGCTGCCGGACGCCGGCGCGTTGCCGCCGGTCAGGCCCGCCACGATGCCGGTAACCGGTGCCAGCGGACCGGCGCTGCCGCCCGTTGCGCTGGTAAGGCCGCTGGTGATGCCGCCGACAAGTCCCGTCACCGGCGCCAGCGGACCGGCCTGGCCCCCGGCCGCGCCCGTCAGTCCGCTGGTGATGCCGCTGACGAGACCCGTTACAGGCGCCAGCGGGCCGCCACTGCCGCCCGTCGCGCTGCCGAGGCCGCCGGTAAGGCCGCTGACCAGGCCGGTAACCGGCGCCAGCGGGCCCGCGGAACCGCCCGTGGCGCCACCGAGCCCGCCCGTGAGCCCGCCGATCAGTCCGGTCACCGGTGCCAGAGGGCTGCCGCCGGCGCCGCCTGCGGGACCGTTCACCACGCCGCCCAGCGATGCCACCGTATTGCCCGCGCCCGTGACGACACCGCCCACGCCCGAGACCACCGGCGTGTTGGTATTGGCCAGTTGCGTGCCGGCCGTCGCCAGCGTGCCGCCCACGGTGGCGAGCAGGTTGTTGACGGGCTGGCCCAGACCGGTTGCCGCGCCCAGTGTTTGCGTGCCGTTGGTCAGCGTCGAGGTCAGCGGCACGATGGCCTTGCTGACGCTGCTGGTCAGCTGTTCGACGGGGCCGGTGGATAGGGCCGTGCCCAGCTTGTCGCCGAGCGTGTTGACGGCGCCGCCCACTTGCGAGACCACGCCGCCCAGCGGCGTGGTCACCGCGGCCAGCGGCGCCAGTGCGCCACTGCCCAGGCCGCTGACCGCGCTGCCGGCGCTGGTCACGGCATTGCCGACTTGACTCACTACGCCGCCGGTGCTTGCGACCGTGGTGCCCAGCGGGTTGGTCGCGTTGGGCATGTTGCCCAGGCCCGATTGCACGCCGGTGCCAAGCACGCTGACCGCATCGCCCAGCGATCCGACCACGCCGCCGAGGCCGCTGGTGGTCTGCTTCGGTACGCCGGGCAAAGTTGCGCTCTGGATCGCGTCGCCCACGCCGCTGACGGTGTTGCCGACACCGCCGACGATCCCGCCAGCGTTGTTGACGATGGTGCTGGTCGGCGTCAGCGCGGCGGTGCCACCGCCGTTGTTGTTGTCGCCGCCACCATTGTGGTTATCACCCCCGCCGTTGTTGTTGTCGCCCCCGCCCCCGTTGTTCTTGGTGCCGCCGTTGTTGGCGGTGTCCGTGCTGCCCGATCCACCGGTAGCGATAGATCCGGTCGATCCCGTCGATCCACTCGAGCCGCTGGTACCCATCGAGGTGGAACCGCTGCCGCTTGCGCAGCCGCCCATTGCCAGCAAAGACCCCAGCAGCGCGGTAATTACCACCTGCCTTGCAAGACGTTGTTGTTGACGCATGACCTTGTTCCTTTCGTTGTTATGAGTCGCTTCCCGACCAGGTTCACGTGCGCGTCCGGATCTCGATGCTTTGCTGCAGCGTGTGCGGCGTGCCGTGTCTGACATGCATTGCGCAAGCGGTGTGCCAATGCGAAGCGCCGCGCGCAGCGCACCCCGCCAAAGCCGGAGGCGCGCGTCGCAAACGCCCGTCTGACAAGGCTTTGCGGGCGGCCGATCAAACGCGCGCATAAAGCGGCCGCGCGTTGCGAGGCGCGTGTTTCGCGCTGGTTTCGCGTTACGCGTTACGTAACGCGCGGTGACGCCAAGGGAACGGAAACAGGGACTTGATGGACGGTGCGGCGCGGACTCGGGCATCCACGCGACGCGATTGCGACGAAGCAGGTGCGGTCAGCTCGGTGACTGTCGTGTCGCGAGCGGGCGTACTCGCGCGCATGCGTGGGACGTCGACATGGAAAGCGCGTGCCGCGGCAGACCGAAGCCGTGCCAGCCGCGCGCATCGCATGCATGACGCATCGCGACGCACCCGCATCGTGGGAACACGCCGCGTAACACGTTACGTAGCACGTAACGCGCGCGCAGCCTCTGCGACGGCTTGCCGCGCCTGCCGCGCTGGCGCCAATCGGTTCTCGACATCGCACCGCAAAGCCGCGCCGCGCAAGGCTTTGGGGGACGCATGGCGCGCACCCGCAGCGCTCGAATCGAACGTGCGATTGAGCCTGGCACAGCGATTGCGCTATCGGGTTGCGACGCCACACCAGTCAACGCTCATATCGCAATGGGGTAGATCAGGGTCGCGGCGATGAGCGGGAAAACCCGAACACACAGAACATCGAAGGAGATCAGGTCATGAAAGCAACGATGCAAACGCGCTCACTCAACATGATGGCCATCGCTTGCGCCGCGGCTGCCGCGTTGCTGGCGGGCTGCGCCTCGGGCGGTTCGAGCGGCGGTGTCAGCCCGGCGTCGCCCACCACGCCGACCAATCCCGGCACGACCAACCCGACGCCGACCGCCGAAACCACGCCCACCGCCAAGGTGCTGGAAGGCGCCGGCAACACGGTGACCGCTACAGGCAATGCCGTGAGCCAGATCGGACAGCAGATCAAGGACACCAACGTGCCGCTCGTGCCGGCCGGCGCCAAGAACGCCACCGGCGATGTGGTGATCAACGCGGGCGAAACAGTTGCCACGCTCGGCGCCGGCGTGCGCGACGGCCTGGGCAAGATCGGCGCGGTCGATAACCCTGTTGGCGTAACGGTGGCCAATACCGGCAACGTGGTGACGCAGGCCGGCGTGACCGTGGTCAGCGCCGGCGATCTGGTCAAGGCCGTGGGCAGCGATCAGCTTGCGCCGCTGTCACCGGTCACCAATCCGGTCGGCGGCTTGGTGCAGACCGTGGGCGGTGCGGTGATCGCCGGCGGCAGCAAGCTGGGCGACGCGCTCTCCACCGGCCCTGTCGCGCAGCTGACCGACAGCACCAGCAAGGCCATCGTGCCGCTGACGACGACGCTGACCAACACCACGCAGACGGTGGGCGCGGCCACTGGCCTGGGCGCACCGGTGAACAATCTGCTCACGCAGGTTGGCGGCACGCTGGCCACCGGCGGCAGCATGATTTCCGGCACCAACACGCCAATCGTCTCGCCGCTTGGCGGCGTGGTGACCGAAGCAGGCAAGACCGTCGCGACGGCGGGCGTGCTGCTCAATGGCAATGGCAGCGCGACAGGCAGTCCGCTGGGCGGGCTGCTCAACACGCTGCCGCTATCTGGCCTTGGCGGTGCCGCAGGCGGCAGCAGTCCGCTGGCGCCGGTGACAGGTCTGCTCGGCGGCGCGTCGGGCGGCAGCGGCCCGCTGGCTCCAGTCACCGGATTGCTCGGATCCGTGGGCGGCGCGGCGGGTGGCACGTCTGGCGGCAGCAATCCGCTCGCGCCAGTCACCGGCCTGCTCAATACCGTGACCAGCGGGCTGACCAGCGCAACGGGCGGCGCCACGTCCGGCAGCGGCAGCGCGGCTTCCCCACTGGCACCGGTCACCGGCCTGCTTGGCGGACTGACGCGCCACTGATTCCCGCACGGATGACACGGGACTTTCCCTGTCATCCAAAAAGACTACTTTACGGTGCGCTGTCGTCCTTACCCCGCGCGGCGCATCCTTTTATTTCTTGCCGTGCGGTGAGCCTGCATCCATACGTGCAGGCCGCCGCACGGCATGCTGCATTTATTGCGCGTTCTTTAACAATTCGCTTTTGTTCATGCCGATAGTCAGTGCGGATCGGCCGTTGTTTCAAACGTCTGTGCCACTTTAAGCTGGCGCACCCCTAGTTCGAATGGGGGGTATGGTTGAGACATACCATGTCTTATAAATGTTCTGTCAGCGGATAAAACAAATAATTACGTCACAGCTTCACAAGATGACAAATCGGATCGGGTCAGGAATTGCCGCTGGGATCCAATTAGGGGTAAAACCGCACTTCGGGAGTGACTACCATGAACAAGAAGCTGGCGCGCTTCAACCATCGTCAACGCGGCGCAACCGCGATCGAATATGGCCTGATCGTAGGCCTCATTGCCATTGCCATCGTCACGGGGGCTACCAATCTCGGTAACAACCTCGGGACGGCTTTCGACGGACTGGCGACGAAAGTCACCACCTGGTTCAAATAACGGCGAAAAGGCGCGTCTGTCACGCGGGCTGATCGCGTGGCAGGCGAACTTACCTTTTACGAAGTACTGCAATGCATGCGTTTCCGCATGAGCGTCCGCTCGTGCGCGGGACGGATATCGTCCTGACGTCTGCGGTGCAGTGCTTCGCTTTCGACCTCATCGGTACGACGGATCCTGGCGATCGCGTTGCGGACGCGGTTCGTCCTGTCGCTTGCCGGTAGGCATCGCAGTCTGCATCGGAAGTGGTAGCACGGCACTGGCCCGCAGGCAATCACGGACGGCCAGGCAAGAGAGATAAGAGTGGTGCCAAGTCGCGGTACGTTGTAGGTGTACGCCCATAAGGCAAGCCGTCCGCTGGCGTTGGCAACGCGCCGGCGCCAGCGGTACGGTGTTTCGTGGGATCTGATTGCGCGATTAAAAAAATACCGGGTAAAGCATGGCGTCACGGGGGAATGCACGCCGTCGTAGTGGCGGGGTTGCGGCGATTGAATTCGCACTGATTTTTCCGGTGCTGCTGGCATTGATTTTGGGCATTGTCTATTACGGCATGGTGCTCGCAATGCAGCAGGCCCTCACGCTCGCGGCCGAGGAAGGCGCGCGGGCTGCATTGCGTTATCCGCTGACTTCCAACGGCGGAACGCTGGCCAACACCATCGACTTGCGCGTGGCCGCCGCCGAGCAGACCGCGCGCAGCACCCTGCCCGCGAGCATTGCCGCGCATCTGGCCTCGGGCGCGTTGGCCCAGCCCGTTGCATGCGCCGCGCCCGCGGGCGCCCAATGCGTGCAGGTCACGCTGAACCTGCTCACGCAATCGATGCTCCCCACTGTGCCCTTCATGCCCGTGCCTTCCAGTCTGACGGGATCGGCCGTCGTCCAGCTTTCTCCAGATACCTGAGGACATGATGCAGAGCCGTCGCGTCTCATCGCTCCCAAGCCATCCCAATCCAACCCGGACAACCGTGACATGACCAGCAAACAGATAAGGATTCTTGCGGTTGTTCTGCTTGTGCTGGCGGGTTTGCTCGCTGTGCTGGCCTGGCAGGTGGCGCGCCACCAGCGCGTGCCGTTGCCCACGCAGAACGCCGTGGCTACCCATGCGGTGGTGGTCACCACGCGCGCCGTCGAAGCCGGCAAGCCGTTGAGCACCGACGCGCTGACCGTGATGCAGTTGCCGATCGATCCGACCGGCGCCTACCAGGAAGTGGCGCGCGTGGCCGGACAAGTACCCGTGATCAATCTCGGCGCCAATGTGCCGGTGCTGGAAAGCCAACTGGTATCCGGGCTGGCGCGCCAGATTCCGGAAGGCGATCGCGCGCTTGCCGTGGCGGTCGACGAAGTGGTCGGTGTCGGCAACCAGGTGCAGCCTGGCGATTTTGTCGATGTATTTGTGATCCTGCGCCGCGACAACCAGGAGATCGGCGAAAGCCAGACGCGTCTGCTGCTGTCGCATCTGCGTGTGCTCGCGTATGGCAGCGGGGCAGTCAATGAAGCGCCGAAAGCGCAGTCCGAACAGATGATGACGCGGCGCGAAGGCGCCAAGACCGCCGTGCTGTCGGTGCCGCTGGAACAGGTGAGCAAGCTGGCCATGGCGCAGCAGGCCGGACGCCTGATCCTTGCGCTGCGCAATCCGAAAGACGAGGCCATGCCGAGCGAAGGGATGTTCGCGGATCCGCCGCCGGTGTTGCAGGCGCGCGCGGGTGTGCCGCCGCAAGCCGAACGCGCGCCAGTCGATCGTGCCGTGGCTGGCGTCAGCCTGTCCGGACTGGTTGGCGACGCCGCGCCGCGATCGCCCGCGCCGGCCATGCGGCCCGCGACATTGCCCGCCGCCGCGACGCTGACGGCTGCCACGCCGCGCCGGCAGGCGCAGGACAACCAACAAGGCGTGGAAGTGATCCGCGCCGGCAAACGAGAAATCGAATAACGGACGACACGGCATGACCCATTCGATGAAAGACCGTGTGTGGACGCCAACGCGTCGAATCAGGCAGCAACTGGCCATCCCGGCATGGATGGCGATGGCGATGACGGTAGCGGTGGCCGTGGTGGCGGCGATCCGGCCGCTTGGCGCGCAGGAAATTGCCGCGAGTGCGCCGGTGCGGACCTTGCAGATGTTGGCTGGCGCGCAACAGGAAATCCGTCCCGGCCAGGCCCTGGAGCGCGTGGCGGTAGGAAATCCGGCGGTGGCCGATGCGCTGCTGCTCAAGCATCGCGGCGCGTCGCCCACCGTGCTGGTGGTCGCCAAGAAACCGGGCGTCACGGACCTGATGATGTGGAGTGGCGGCGCAGCGCCCGTGCGTTACGCAGTGCAGGTCAACGCCGTGGCGCAGGACCCCGGCGGCCCGCAGGTGGATCTGTCGACGGCAGGCGCCACTATCACCGGACAGTCGCAGGACGCCCGGGCCGCTGCACGCGCGCAGATGTCGGCGCGCGCGGCATTTGGGCGGTGTCGACAACAAGGGTGCGGTGGTGGTCGACCGCTCCACCGTGCCGGTATCGGGCACGGTGCAGGTCGACGTGAAAGTGGTGGAAATCAGCAAGACCGTACTCAAGCAGATCGGCCTGAATTTCGTGCGCAACAATGGCGGCTTCACCTTCGGATCGTTCAGCCCGACGTCGCTGACCAAGGCGACGATCGGCCCGAATCCAACGTTCGAAAGCACGCAGCCGATCAGCAGCGCGTTCAACCTCGTCGTGGCGTCGGCGTCGAAGGGCATCTTCGCCAACCTGAGCCTGCTGGAAAGCAATGGCCTCGTGCGCGTGCTGGCCGAGCCCAGCCTGGTGGCGCTGTCCGGCCAGAGCGCCAGCTTTCTGGCCGGCGGCGAGATTCCGATTCCGGTGCCCCAGGCGCTGGGCACGACGACGATCCAGTTCAAGCCGTTCGGTATCGGCCTGACCGTCTCGCCCACCGTGATCGCACGTGACCGTATTGCGCTGAAGGTGGCGCCCGAAGCCAGCGATCTCGACCCGTCGCGCGGCATCTCCATCAACGGCGCGTCGGTGCCCGCGATCGTCACGCGCCGGGCCGACACCACGGTCGAGCTGGGCGACGGCGAGAGCTTTGTCATTGGCGGACTGGTGAGCCGCAACACCGTCAGCAACGTCGACAAGATTCCTTTCCTGGGCGACTTGCCGATCATCGGCAGCTTCTTCAAGAACCTGAACTTCCACCAGGAGGACCGTGAACTGATGATCGTGGTCACGCCGCATCTGGTTCAGCCACTTGCCAAGGACTCGCAGGCCGCCGCCAACGTGGCGAACGACGGGCGCACCAGCGCCAGCCCCAATGTCTGGGGCCGTTTTGTATTGGGTGAATATGCCGATCCAACCCTGCCGGGATTTTCCCGCTAGGGCGGACCATGGAGCGAGACGAGCAGATGGATCACTTCCTGCTGAACACCACGCGTGACAACGTGCGCCACTGGCTGGGCCAGGCGCTCGCGGGCGTGGGCACGCTGGTGGCCGAAGACGGCGCGCAGGAGACCTTTGTCGAACAGATCGGCACCTTGCGCCCCGGTCTGGTCTTCCTGGATTTTTCGACGCCGCATACGGTGGCATCGACGCGGCTGGCCGAACAGATTGCGCGGCTGTTTCCGCAACTGCCGCTGGTGGCGGTCGGCAACGCCGGCGAGCCCGAGGCGATGCTGGCCGCATTGCGTGCCGGCGTGCGCGATTTCATCGACCTGCGCGGCGCACCGGCGCAGGCCACCGCCGCCGTGCAGCGCCTGATGGTGCCGCGGGCGCAGGTGCGCGCGGTGGCGCCCGCGCATCGCCACGGCAGGACCGTCGCGGTACTCGGCGCGCGGCCCGGCGTTGGCGTGACCAGTCTCGCCGTCAACCTGGCCGCCGCGGTGCGCCAGCGTGAAGGCGCCGAGGTGCTGCTGCTGGACTTGGGCCTGCCCGCGCGCGACGGTGCGCTGTATCTGAACATCGCGCCCGAATTCCATTTCGTCGAGGCCGTGCGCAACCTGCGTCGCTTCGACCACGTCTTCGTGCAGACGGCGCTGGCCCGCCACGCCAACGGCGTCTCGGTGCTGCCGCTGCCCGCCACGCTGGCCGAATTGCGCGACATCTCGTTTTCGGAGGCGCTGGCGCTGCTCGATCGCCTGCGCGCGTTCTTCGATCTGCAGGTGATCGATCTCGGCGGCTTTTCGAATGCCGAATTCATGGCGCAGATCGTCAAGGCCGCCGACGCCGTGGTGGTGGTGGCCGAGCAGAGCGTCGGCGCCATCGTTTCGGCCGCCGAACTGCTGCAGGAACTGAAGAAGCGCGAGATCGACCGGCAGGACATCCATCTGCTGGTGTCGCGCTTCGATCCCGATCTTGGCGTGGATGCCGGCGAAATCGCCCGGCGCATCGGCGTGGCTTCGGTCGATACGCTGCCGGACCGGCGCGCCGCGCTGCTGCAAGCCGCCAATCGCGGCGCGGTGCTGGCTGACCACGCACCGGCCGACCCGTACGTGCGCGCCGTGGGCGCGTTGATGGAGCGACTGGGATACCACGCCGGACCGACCACCGAACGCGGGCTCCTGGCCCGGATCAAGGACAAATTGCCCGAAGCATTGCGTGTCGCGCGTACTGCACGGGCAGGGAACTGACATGACCGACGCGATCGAATTCTCGGACAACCACGCTGCTCCGTTTCCTGTCTCGCAGGAATTCCACAAGATCAAGGAGGCCGCGCACGAGCATCTGCTCACGCGGATCGAGGAGCTCGGCGCGGAGTTCGGCCGCTGGTCGCGCGCGGCCATCCAGCGCTTTGTCGATCTCGAACTCGAGAGCTTCACGCGTTTGCGCCGCATTCCGATCAACGAGGCCGAGCTGCGCCAGATATCGGAAGCGCTGACCAAGGAGCTGGCGGGTTTCGGGCCGATCGAGGACCTGCTCAACGATGTGGCCGTGGAGGATATTCTCGTCAACGGCCACCTCGACGTGTACGTGTCGCGCCACGGCATCCTGGAGCGCATCCCGGTGCGCTTTGCGGACAACGGCCATCTGCTGCGCATCGTGCGCCGTATCCTGGCGCCGATCGGCCGGCGTCTGGACGAATCGAATCCGATGGTCGACGCGCGCTTGCCCGACGGCGGGCGCATCAACGTGATCATTCCTCCGTTGGCGCTGGAAGGCCCGGTGGTGTCGATCCGCAAATTCCGCAAGGATCCGCTCACGCCGCTGGACCTGCAGTCGCTCGGCACGATGAGCCCGGAAATCACGGAATTGCTCGAGGCCGCAGTGCGCGCGCGCTGCAACATACTCGTGAGCGGCGGCACCAGTTCAGGCAAGACATCGCTGCTCAACGCGCTGGCCACGTTTGTCCCGCCGACCGAGCGTGTCATCACGATCGAAGATACCGCCGAGCTTGCGCTCAACCACCCGCACGTGGTGCGACTGGAAAGCCGTCCCGGCGGATTCGAGGGCACCGGAACGGTCACGATCCGCGATCTGCTGCGCAACAGCTTGCGCATGCGTCCGGACCGCATCATCGTGGGCGAAGTGCGCGGCGGCGAAGTGCTGGAGATGCTGCAGGCGATGAGCACCGGCCACGATGGATCGATGGGCACGATCCACGCCAGCAGCCCGCGCGAATGCCTGTACCGGCTGGAAATGCTCGCGGGCTTTGCGGGCTTCCAGGGCAGCGAAGTCAGCCTGCGCCGCCAGATCGCCAACGCCATCGACTTCATTGTGCAGATCGGCCGGCTGTCCAGCGGCAAGCGGCGCATTCTGTCGATCACCGAAGTGACCGGGCTGGGCGACAACATCATCTCGACGCAGGAGCTGTATCGCCACGAGCCGGTGCAGAACCCGGATGGCACCGAGACCGATCGTTGGCAGTCGCTCGGCATCCTGCCGCATTCGCCAAAGCTCGCGCGCATGCGTCCCGCCAACTTCACGCTGGATGACCGCTTTGATCTCTAGCGCCGGCCTTTTCCTCTGTGCGTTGGCCCTGGTGCTGTTGGGACTGGGGCTCTTGATGCTGGCGTCCGCGCGCGGACGCGCCAACGCCGAGCGCGCGCGCGCCCATCTGGCCGCGCAGACCGAGCAGGTACGCGCGCGCTACGCCACGGCTGCCGAGCCGGCCATGCTCGCCAACGCGCAGGACTTGCGCAAACGCTGGTCGGACCTGTTGCGCCGCGCCGATCTCGCGCCTACGCGCAAGACCGGTCTGACATGGGGCGCGCCGGTAGTGCTTCTGACCATCCTGGGTGCGACGATTGGCGGCGTCATCGGCGCGATATCGATGGCGGTGATCGGCACGGCGGTCGCGGCGTTTCTACTCTGGATGCGGATCCGCCGCATCAAGGAAAAGATGCTGCGCCAGCTGCCGGGATTTCTCGATGGCGTGGTGCGGCTGATGACGATCGGCAGCAGCGTGCCGGCCGCGTTCCAGAATTCCGTGGCCAACACCGAGCCGCCGCTGCGCCAGTGCCTGGTGCAGACCATCCATCTGCAACGCGCCGGCAAGGAACTCGATCAGGCCGTGCTGCAGATGGGACGCGCCTACGCGCTGGACGAGCTGGTGATCGTCTCCTCGGTACTGCGGCTGTCCCAACGCTATGGCGGCCGGGCCGACATGGTGATGGAGCGCACCGCGGCGTTTATGCGCGACCGCGAGGAAGCGCAGCGCGAACTGTTGGCGCTGTCGGCCGAAACGCGGCTGTCTGCGTGGGTGCTGGGCCTGTTGCCGATCATCGTGGCCGGCGCGCTGTTCGTCATGAACGCGGGCTACATCATGCTGATGTGGCGCGATCCGGCCGGCAAGGCCATGCTGCTGACGGCCGCGGGCCTGGAAGTGGCCGGTGTGCTGATGCTCTACAAACTCGCCAAGTCGGTCTAGGTGCAAACGCCCATGCAGATCGATCCGACCACGCTGATCTCCGCAAGCCTGCTGGCCGGCGCCGTCTCGTTGCTGCTGCTCGCATGGCCACTGCTGCGCCAATGGCGGCAGCGGCGCGTCGCGGCGCGCACCATCGACGCCGCGCTGCATCGCCAGGCCGCGCAAGGCGCCGCGGCCAATGCGCCGGCCCCGCAGGCCGCCGCGCCGGCG
>NZ_VZOW01000047.1 GCF_008801835.1 Cupriavidus pauculus
CCCCGAGGGCCTCTCCCCTGTCGTGCTGGGCCATGAAGGCGCCGCCTGCGCCCGGCAGCGCGGTGGAGGCGCGCACGTCCGCGGCGCGGGCGGGCGGAGGCGGCATGGCGTCGGATCGCGCACGGGCGGCACTGGCAGCGCGCCTGCGCGCTGGCGGCATTCGCGACGAGCGTGTGCTGAGCGCGATCGCGACCGTGCCTCGCCATCTCTTCATGGAACCTGGTCTCGCCTCGCAGGCTTACGAGGATGCGGCGCTGCCGATCGGCCACCAGCAGACAATCTCGAAGCCTTCCGTGGTGGCGCGCATGATTGAGCTGCTGCGCGAAGGGCTGCCGGCAGAGCAGCCACTGTCCCGCGTGCTGGAAATCGGCACGGGTTGTGGCTATCAGGCTGCAGTGTTGAGCCTGGTGGCGCAGGAAGTGTTCTCCATTGAGCGGATCCGTCCGCTGCACGAACAGGCCAAGGCCAACCTGCGTCCGCTGCGCGTGCCGAACATTCGCCTGCACTACGGCGACGGCATGCTGGGGTTGCCGCAGGCGGCGCCGTTCTCATCGATCATCCTCGCGGCCGCGGGGATGGAAGTGCCGCAGGCACTGCTGGAGCAACTGGCCATCGGTGGGCGTCTGATCGCACCCGTGGTGGCCACCGGCGGCGGCGCCCAAGGCCAGACGGTCACCCAGCAACTTTTGCTGATCGAGCGCCTCAATCGGCATCGGTTTCACCGAACCGCGCTTGAAGCTGTTTTCTTTGTGCCTTTAAAATCGGGCACCATCTGAGTCGAACTATGCACAACATCGTGAATCCGAAGAATCTCGCACGAATCGGACAGCACCTCAGCGTCGTTGCCTGCGCGGCCGTGCTGGCGGCCTGCGCCAATTCGCCCATGCCCGCCCCCGTGGTGGACCGCACAACCGGTGGCGCGCCGGGCCAGGCCAGCGCTGCGCCGGTGGAACCCGCGCCGCCCGGATACTATCGGGTCAAGCGTGGCGATACCCTTTACCGTATCGCTCTGGAAAACGGCCAGTCCTATCGCGATGTGGCCGCGTGGAACAACATGGCCAATGCCAACCAGATCGAGGTCGGCCAGTTGCTGCGCGTGGTGCCGCCGAGCGCGGACGTCAACGCCGCGCCGGGCGTGGCCACCGTGCCGGTCGCACCGGGTACCGTGCAGGCGCAGCCGATCGACGCCTCGCGTCCCGTTGGCACGCCGATGAGCGCATCGTCGAGCGCCCCTGTCGCGTCTTCCGCACCTGCAGCGCTGCCGCCCGCGGCAACCGCATCGGCCGGTGCTTCGGCGCCTGCTGGCGACGTGCGTCTGGCCTGGCCGGCTACCGGTCAATTGATCGGGAAATTTGACGACAAGGGCAACAAGGGCATCGATATCGGGGGCAAAAAAGGCGATCCTGTAACCGCTGCCGATGACGGTCGCGTGATTCATGTTGGCCCCTTGCGCGGCTACGGGAATCTTGTCATCATCAAGCACAACGACACGTATCTCACCGCCTACGGTCATAACGACAAGGTGCTGGTGGCAGAGCAGTCAACGGTCCGCAAGGGCCAGAAGATTGCCGAAATGGGTAACAGTGATACTGACAGGGTCAAGCTGCACTTCGAGGTTCGCAAGAACGGAAAACCGGTCGATCCGATGCGGTATCTGCCGCCACAGTGAGGTTTCATGCCACGCCAGAAAACTGTCTCATCCGGAGTTGTCAGCAGGACCCGTCGTCCCAAGCAGCCGGAAGGAAAGGCTGGAGTGGCGAGACAACCTGACGACGAGATCGATGCCGAAGTGCTCGGCGCCGATCCGGCCTCCGACATGGTGCCCGTCACCGATGAGCCTATCGCCCCCATGTCGCGAGCGAGCCGCCGCGCCGAGGCAAACGGCGCGGACGAATCCGATCACGATGACGAAGGCGACGACGAATCGGAAGACGAAGAGGAAGAGGCCAGCAGCGAAGCCGCGCCCGAGCCTGACGACTTCCGCACCGTGCTGCACACGGAGCTGGCCGCCGATACCGTCCAGCACTATCTGAATCGCATCAGCATCAAGCCGCTGCTCTCGGCGCCCGAGGAATTGCACTTTTCCACGCTGGCCAAGGGCGGTGATTTTTCCGCGCGGCAAGTGATGATCGAGCGCAATCTGCGTCTGGTCGTCAGCATCGCGAAGGGTTATCTCAATCGCGGGGTGCCGCTGCTCGATCTGATCGAGGAAGGCAACCTGGGGTTGATGCACGCGATCGAGAAATTCGATCCGTCGCGCGGCTTCCGTTTCTCGACGTATGCCACGTGGTGGATCCGCCAGAGCATCGAGCGCGCGATCATGAACCAGGCGCGCACCGTACGCCTGCCGGTGCACGTGATTCGCGAACTCAACCAGGTCCTGCGCGCCAAGCGCCATCTTGAAAAAGGTGGCACCGACGGCCGCGACGCCAGCCTCGAGGACATCGCCCACCTGCTCGGCAAGACGCCGGACGAGGTGCAGGACGTGCTGGCACTCAATGAACACACCACCTCGCTAGATACGCCGTTCGATCTCGATCCCGGTTCCAGCCTGCTCGATTTTCTGTCCGACGAGCATAACGCCGCGCCCGATCAGGAAGTGGCTCACCGCGAGTTGGAGAACCTGATGAAACTCTGGCTGGCGCGCCTGTCGGAGAAACATCGCTATGTGGTGGAGCGCCGTTTCGGCCTCAACCATATCGAGCCGGCCACGCTTGAAGAGCTGGCCGAGGAGATGGGTCTCACGCGCGAACGCGTGCGTCAGATCCAGCAGGAGGCGCTGGTCAAGCTCAAGCGGCATTTCGCTTCGCAAGGTGTACGCAAGGACGCAGTTTTATGACCCCTGTGCTGGTATTCGACATCGAGACGATTCCCGATGTCGACGGCCTGCGCCGTTTGCATGACCATCCTGCATCGATGAGCGACGCGGAAGTCGCCGAACATGCATTTGCTGCCCGCCGGGAAAAGACCGGCTCCGATTTCCTGCCGCATTACCTGCAGCGCGTGGCCGCCATCTCGTGCGTGCTGCGCCGGACCCAGCGCGATGGCTCCGCTGTTTTCCACGTCGGATCGCTGGGCACGCTCGAGGATGGCGAAGCCACATTGATCCAGAAGTTCTACGAACTGATTGCGCGTTACAGTCCGCAACTGGTGTCGTGGAACGGCGGCGGTTTCGACCTTCCAGTGCTGCACTATCGAGGCCTGATCCATGGCGTGGCGGCCCCGCGCTACTGGGAAATGGGCGAAGGTCGCGACGACGACAGCCGCGACTTCAAGTGGAACAACTACATCAGCCGCTACCACATGCGGCATCTGGACCTGATGGACCTGCTGGCGATGTATCAGCCCAGAGCCAGCGCGCCGCTCGATGATCTGGCCAAGCTATGCGGTTTTCCGGGCAAGATGGGCATGGACGGCAGCAAGGTCTGGCAGGCTTTCCAGGAAAACAAGCTCAGCGAAATCCGCGACTATTGCGAAACCGACGTCGTCAATACATACCTGGTGTATTGCCGATTTCAGTTGATGCGCGGCGGCCTCACGCCGCGCGAGTTCGACATGGAAGTGTCACTCGTGCAGGAAACGCTGGCCGAGCTGCCGGGCGCGCAATGGATGGACTATCTGCGCGCGTTCCGCCTGCAGCCGATGAGCCCTGAATTGGAAGACGACGCGTGAGCAGTCGGTGCGTTCTTACGGCCGCAGTTTCAGCAGCAGTGGCTGGTGATCGGACGCGCGGCTCTGTCCATCGACTTCGCAGCTGTCCAAGCGCGGCAGCAGGTCGTCAGTAACGAACACGAAATCGCAGGCGAACGCTGGTTCCGGCCACTGTTCCTTGTCGTACAGGCCGCAGGTTGGTGCATGGGGCTGGCCGGGGTGCGCATGACACCAGGCATCGCGCCAGTTCAGTGTGGTGTCGGTGTATGGCTCCAGCACTCTTCGATAAGCGATGTCATCGGGCCTGCTGTTGAAATCCCCGCAAAGAATCGCCGAGGCAGGGCGTGGCTCGGGCGTGAAGGGGCCGGGTCTCTTTTCGGATTTGCCCGGACGTTGCGCGTGGGCGCAGGCTTCGGCGTGCCACTGGCGCAGCGCATCGGCCTGCGCGGCGCGCTGGGTCTTCGAGTAGTACTCGAGATGCGTGCAGATGACGCGCAGCGGCTTGGCGTTTTCCATCAGCGTGACTTCGAGCGCGACACGCGGCATCGACGCCACGTCCGGATCGGCAGGCCACGGCAGCGCATGTCGAAAAATCTCGAGCACCGGCAGCCGTGTGGCGATGACGTTGCCGAATTGACGCTGCGTGCCGTCGCCGTGCACGCGGTCCACGCCCGGCGCGAACATCACGCGATAGCCAGGCAGCAAGGCGCGTAGTTCGGCGATCTGGTCGTGTTGCGGCTGTCCAGCCATATCCGTAAATCCGCGCGTCACCTCCTGCAGGCACAGCACATCTGCGTCCGCCATGTCGCGCATGGTCTGGACGATGCGCGCCAGATCGACCCGCCCATCGACGCCGCGACCCCACTGGATGTTCCACGAAATCAGTTCCATGGTGATCTGCTCCGTTGCGCCACGCATGTCTGTCGTGACGGCTTCCTGACTGGACTACAATCGCGCTTTCGCAAAACAATACGTCAGGTCCCACTGGTGTCTCAAGCCGTGTCTTCCCCGTCTACCCAATCGGCCCAGCCAGGTGCCGCAGCCAGCGCATCGCATCCGCCCGCCGATCCCATTGTCACGATCCATAGCCTCGACATGGAGGCGCGGGGCGTCGGCCGTCTGGAGAACGACGACGGCACCCCCGGCAAGGTGATTTTCGTTGAAGGCGCGCTGCCGGGCGAAACCGTCAGCTACAAGAGCTTTCGCCGCAAGCCGAGCTACGAACAAGCGCATCTGGTCGAGGTCAAGCAGCCGTCGGTGATGCGCGTGAAGCCGGGTTGCCAGCACTTTGGCGTTTGCGGCGGATGCTCGATGCAGCATCTCGATTCGCGCGCGCAATTGGCGATCAAGCAGCGCGTGCTCGAAGACAACCTCTGGCACCTCTCCAAGGTGAAGCCCGATGTAGTGTTCCGGCCGATCGCCGGTCCCGACTGGGGCTATCGCTACCGCGCTCGCCTGACGGTGCGCTACGTGGCCAAGAAGGGCGGCGTCCTGGTGGGATTCCACGAGCGCAAGAGCAGCTACGTGGCCGATATGACGCGCTGCGAGATCTTGCCGCCGCATGTATCGGCGATGCTTGTGCCATTGCGCGAGCTAGTTTCGGGATTGTCGATCCGCGAGCGCATGCCGCAGATCGAGCTGGCGATGGGCGCCGAGGTAACGGCCCTGGTGCTTCGCATCCTCGAACCGCTCAACGACGCGGACAAAGACCTGCTGCGCGCGTTCGCCGACCAGCACCGGGTCCAGTTCTGGCTGCAGCCGAAGGGGCCGGACACCGTTTATCCGTTTTATCCCGCAGAGCAGGAACTGGCCTATACGCTGCCGGAATTCGGCATCCGCATGCCGTTCAAGCCGACGGATTTCACGCAGGTCAACCATCAGATCAATCGTGTGCTGATCGGACGCGCACTGCGGCTTCTCGATGCGCAGCCGACCGATCGACTGCTCGACCTGTTTTGCGGGATTGGCAATTTCACGCTGCCGTTGGCCACGCAGGGTGCGTCGGTGACCGGTATCGAAGGCAGCGAAGCGCTGACCACGCGCGCGCTGGCGAATGCGCAGTACAACGGGCTGGCCGACAAGACCACGTTTGCGTGCCGCAACCTGTTCGAGGTGAGCGCGGAAGACATCGCCGCGCTGGGCCGCTTCGATCGCTGGCTCGTGGACCCACCGCGCGAAGGGGCGCTGGCCGTCTGCAAGGCCTTGGGCGAGCTGAATCAGGCCGGCAGCGACGTGTTGCCCAAGCGCATCGTCTATGTGTCGTGTAGCCCCGCCACGCTCGCGCGCGACGCCGGACTGCTGGTGCATGAGGCCGGCTACCGTCTGGCGGGCGCCGGGGTGGTCAACATGTTCCCGCACACCTCGCACGTGGAATCCATCGCGGTATTCGAGCGCGACTAAACGGCGAGGCCGCGTCCGGCACAACAAAAAACCGCCCTCGGGCGGTTTTTTGTTGACTGTAATGTCACGTCAATCGCGACTGCCGCCGAAGATCCCCAGCAGCGAAAGCAGATTCACAAACACGTTGTAGACATCGAGATAAATCGCGAGCGTCGCCGTGATGTAGTTGGTCTCGCCTCCATTCACCACGCGCTGCACGTCGATCAGGATGAACGCCGAGAAGATGCCGATGGCGATGACCGACACGGTGATCATCAGAGCCGGCAGTTGCAGCCAGATGTTGGCCAGGCTTGCCAGAATCAGCAGGATCACGCCGACGAACAGGAACTTGGCGATTCCCGAGAAATCGCGCTTGCTGACCGTGGCGATGGTTGCCATCGCGCCGAACACCGCGGCGGTGCCGCCGAACGCATACATGATCAGCGCCGGGCCGTTGGAGTACGACAGCGTAATGCTCAGGATGCGTGCCAGCATCAGTCCCATGAAGAACGTGAAGCCCAGCAGCAGGACCACGCCCATGCTGCTGTTCTTGGTCTTCTCGATCGCGAACATGAAGCCGAAGGCGACGGCCAGGAAGAGCAGGGCCGACATCATCGGGCTGCCAGAGATCAGCGCCGTGAAGCCGGTTACGACGCCGATCCAGGCGCCGAGGACCGTCGGCACCATCGACAGCGCCAGCAGCCAATAGGTATTGCGGAGGACCCGGTTGCGGACGGCCACATCGGTGACTCCCGCTGCACTATTGCCGAATCCATAGGTATTCAGCTTGTTGTTCATCATGACTCCTGTCATCAGATATACGGTGAGGCGCCGGGACGACCCGACGGCACAGCGCCAATGTGGCATCGCGCCCGCGGATTTGCAAGGGGCCTTGTCTTGACAATTACCCCTGTGAATAGTTGTTTTCCGAAAACGCCAACATTTGGACGCGCGTGCAGGCGGGGTGTTCCCACATTTCACGATTGTAATGTGATTTATGAATATCAAATTCGCGGTGCGCCGATGTCCGAGAGTGCGCCATGTCCACCATCGCCGGCCATATTCGAATCCGCCATGCGGTCGTGCTAGAATTGCACGTTTAATCCATTTGTAACCCCTTCATTTTTCGGAGTTTTTCATGGCGATCGAACGCACCCTGTCGATTATCAAGCCGGATGCCGTGGCCAAGAACGTTATCGGCCAGATCTACGCCCGTTTCGAGGCCGCCGGCCTCAAGATCGTTGCTGCCAAGATGGTTCACCTGTCGCGCGGTGAAGCCGAGCAGTTCTACGCGGTCCATAAGGAGCGCCCGTTCTTCAAGGACCTGGTTGACTTCATGGTTTCGGGCCCGGTCATGATCCAGGCCCTGGAAGGCGAAAACGCAATCGCCAAGAACCGCGACCTGATGGGCGCCACCGACCCGAAGAAGGCTGAAAAGGGCACGATCCGCGCCGATTTCGCCGACAGCATCGATGCCAACGCAGTGCACGGTTCGGATGCACCTGAAACCGCCGCGGTTGAAGTGTCGTTCTTCTTCCCGGGCATGAACGTTTACAGCCGTTGATTGTCTTTAGACATCACGACTGAACCTGTTGTCAAAGCTGGAAACTGCCGTCATGAATGATCTCGTCAACCTGCTCGACCTCGACGCGGACGCGCTCACCGCTTATTGCGGCGAGCTCGGCGAGAAGCCTTTCCGTGCGCGGCAGTTGCAACGCTGGATCCACCAGTTCGGCGCCAGCCGCTTCGACGCCATGTCGGATCTCGCCAAGTCGCTGCGCGAAAAGCTTGCGACGCGCGCCGAGATCCGTGCGCCTGCCGTCATCACCGACAACCTGTCGGCCGATGGCACGCGCAAATGGCTGATCGACGTTGGCGCCGGAAATGCCGTGGAAACGGTGTACATCCCCGAGGAAACGCGCGGCACGCTGTGCGTTTCGTCCCAGGCGGGATGCGCCGTCAATTGCCGATTCTGCTCGACTGGCAAGCAGGGCTTCTCCCGCAACCTGTCGACCGGCGAAATCATCGGTCAGCTCTGGATGGCCGAATTCGCGATGCGCACCCAGCTGGGCCGTGGCCCGAAGGACGACCGCGTCATCTCCAATGTGGTGATGATGGGCATGGGCGAGCCGCTGCTCAATTACGATGCAGTCGTGCCGGCCATGCGGCTGATGCTCGACGACAACGCCTACGGCTTGTCGCGCCGTCGCGTCACGCTTTCCACGTCGGGCGTGGTGCCGATGATGGACCGCCTGTCGAAGGACCTGCCGGTGGCGCTGGCCGTATCGCTGCACGCGTCGAACGATGCATTGCGCGACGTGCTGGTTCCGCTCAATCGCAAATATCCGCTGGCCGAATTGATGGCGGCATGCCGTCGCTATCTGGAATTCGCGCCGCGCGATTTCGTTACATTCGAATATTGCATGCTCGACGGCGTCAACGACACCGTCGAGCATGCGCGGGAACTGTTGAAGTTGGTGGCCGATGTGCCATGCAAGTTCAACCTGATCCCATTCAATCCGTTCCCGGAATCCGGTCTGAAGCGCTCGAATAACGAGCAGATCCGCCGCTTCGCCCAGGTGCTGTTGGATGCGGGCATCGTCACCACGATCCGCAAGACCCGCGGCGACGATATCGACGCCGCCTGCGGGCAACTGGCTGGCGAGGTCATGGATCGAACCCGGCTTGCCGAGCGCGGCAAGTTCGGCAAGATCACGCCGCTGGTTCCGGTCGCGGCTAGTCCCGCTCGAAAAGAGGCCCGTCCTGCATGACTCGTCTGATAGTCGCTGCCCTCACAGGGCTGTTGATGCTGTCCGCCTGTACGTTGCCCAGCGCACCGACGCAGGACATCAAGACTGCCTCCGATCAGACCAGCGCAAATAAACGCGCCGCCATCCGTTTGCGTCTTGCTACGCAGTACCTCGAGGCGCGTCAGTATCCGGTGGCGCTTGACGAGGTCAAGCAGGCCATCAGCATCGATCCCACCAACGTGGATGCCTATCACGTCCGCGCCCTGATCTACATGGGCATGAACGAGAGCGCGCTGGCCGAGGACAGCTTCCGCACGGCGCTGAACATGCGTGCGAACGATCCCGATGTGCTCAACAACTACGGCTGGTTTCTGTGTCAGACCAACCGCTACGCGGACGGCAAGGCGACATTGCAGCGCGCCGTGCAAGCGCCGTCGGTCAATGGGCCGGTGAAGCCGCTGACAAATCTTGGCGCCTGCGAGATGCGCAACGGCGATCTGGCGGGCGCGGAAAAGAGCCTGCAGGCGGCCTACGGTTACGACCGCAACGATCCCACGGTGATCATGGGGCTCGCACAACTGAACTATCAACGCGGGGACATGGCGCAGGCCAAACAATATGTCGGTCGCGTCAACGGCAGCCGTTTTGTCAACGCGCAATCCCTCTGGCTGGGCGCGCGCATTGCTCATCGGCAGGGCGACGCCCAGACGCAGAGCGCGATGATCGCGGAACTGCGCAATCGGTTTCCCGATTCTCGTGAGCTGACAGCATACGAAAGAGGAGCTTGGGATGAGTGATCAAGAGCGCGCCGAAAGCCAGGCTACAACGACGACATTC
Organism: Cupriavidus pauculus; assembly: GCF_008801835.1. Lineage (GTDB taxonomy): Bacteria > Pseudomonadota > Gammaproteobacteria > Burkholderiales > Burkholderiaceae > Cupriavidus > Cupriavidus pauculus. The sequence goes on from NZ_VZOW01000047.1 coordinate 9,618, forward strand.
GTCGGCGGCGGCGCGGCACGAGACTCCGACCGCGAGGCCGTGGCCCGCGAAATCGGGGCACAGCTGAAGGATGGTCGGGAAGCGCAACGCCTGTCGCTCGAGGATGTCAGCGCACGGCTGAAGGTGTCGCCGAGCAAGCTTGTGGCGATCGAGGCCGGCGATGTGTCGAGCCTGGCCGATGTGACGTTTGCCAAAGGCGTGATGCGCGCCTATGCACGTACGCTGCAAATCGATATCGACAATCTGCTGGGGCGTTATCACGCGCAGGCGCAGGCCATGCCCGTGACCGGCATCACGCGACGGCACGAGGGCGCGATCAACCAGGCGTTCGACGATCGCAAGCGGTTCGGTTCCAAGGGCGGCGGGGCGGGTGGCCGTTGGCTCTGGCTGGTGTGCGTCGTGGCGTTGGTGGGGGCTGGCGCATATTTTGGCTTCGATCGCGCGAAGGCGTGGTTTGACGAGGCGCGCAACAGTGCCGCGGCGCCTGCTGCCGTCGTAGCGGCGGGGCCGGCCGAGGACCCCGCTACGCGGCAGAGCAATGGCGACGGCACGATCACCGCCGCATTGCCGCCGGTGATGGCCGGTAACGATTCGCCGGCACCTTCGGAAGCCGTTCCGGCCTCGGCCGCGCCCGCGCCAGCGGAAATGCCGCTGGCCACGGGCGGAGCGCTGGCGCCGGCCCAATCCCCGGCACCGGCTCAATCTCCGGCGCCCGCCGTATCAAAAAATTCTTCCGGTGCTACGCCTCCGTCGGGCGACAGCGCTGTTCAAATCCGTTTTGCCGCCGACAGTTGGTACGAAGTGCGTGACCGTACCGGCAAGGTCATTCTTGGCGGAACGGCGAAGGCTGGCGACACCGTATCGTCCAGCGGCGCGGGGGGGCCGTACAAGGTCGTCCTCGGTAACGTGAAAGGCGTGGAATCCGTGGCGCACAATGGCGCGCCCGTCGACTTCCAGTCCGCCAACCGGAATAACGTGGCGCGCCTGACCCTGCAGTAGCGTGGGCCGTGGCAGCGCAGTCAACCATGCTTGATGAAGGTGGTAATGCAATGAATCAGAACGTTTCCCAGCCGGTCATTCCGGGTCCGCTGCCGCGTCGCGTATCGCGCAAGGCCAGCGTCGTTTGGGGCGATAACGTCGTGACGATCGGTGGCGGTGCGCCGGTGCGCGTGCAGTCGATGACGAACACCGATACGGTCGACGCGATCGGCACGGCCATCCAGATCAAGGAACTGGCGCGTGCCGGGTCCGAGATCGTCCGCATCACCGTGAACACGCCGGAGGCCGCGGCGGCCGTTCCCGCGATTCGCGAGCAACTCGACCGCATGGGCGTGAATGTTCCGCTGGTGGGCGATTTCCACTACAACGGCCATACGCTGCTGCACGATTTTCCCGAGTGCGCGCAGGCCTTGTCGAAGTACCGCATCAACCCCGGCAACGTCGGCAAGGGCGCCAAGCGCGACAAACAGTTTGCCGAGATGATCGAGATGGCTTGCCGCTATGACAAGGCCGTCCGCATCGGCGTGAACTGGGGCAGCCTGGATCAGGAATTGCTCGCCCGCATCATGGACGAAAACGCCAATCGCGCGACGCCATGGCCGGCGCAAAACGTGATGATCGAGGCGCTGATCACCTCGGCGATCGAATCCGCGCAGAAGGCCGAGGAAATCGGCCTGCCTGGCAACCAGATCATTCTGTCGTGCAAGGTTTCGCAAGTGCAGGACCTGATCGCGGTATATCGCGAACTGTCACGCCGTTGCGAATACGCGCTGCACCTGGGCCTGACAGAGGCCGGGATGGGCAGCAAGGGCATCGTTGCATCGACTGCCGCGTTGTCGGTGCTGATGCAGGAAGGCATCGGCGACACCATCCGTATTTCGCTGACACCCGAACCGGGCGCGCCGCGCGAGAAGGAAGTCTACGTCGGCCAGGAAATCCTGCAGACGATGGGGCTGCGCAATTTCACCCCAATGGTCATCGCATGTCCCGGCTGCGGCCGGACTACCAGTACGACCTTCCAGGAACTGGCCGCGAGCATCCAGTCGTACCTGCGCGAGCAGATGCCGGTCTGGAAGAATGCCTATCCAGGCGTCGAGGAAATGGATGTGGCCGTGATGGGCTGCATCGTCAACGGTCCGGGCGAAAGCAAGCACGCGAATATCGGTATTTCCCTGCCCGGATCGGGCGAATCGCCGGCGGCGCCGGTATTCGTCGACGGGGTCAAGGTCAAGACGCTGCGCGGCGACAATATTGCCCAGGAATTCCAGGCGATCGTGGACGAGTATGTCCGCTCGCACTATGGCCCGGGCGCGAAACAGGCAACACAGCAAGCAGTGGCCTGAGCGCATGCGCTTGGGAGGCACTGGAATCAACGACGAAAACATGAGCGAAGACAAGACGAAGGCCGCAAAGGCACTGCAGGGCGTGAAGGGCATGAACGACATGCTGCCCGCCGACGCCCCGTTGTGGGAAATGTTCGAGAACGCCGCGCGCAGCATGCTGCGCGCCTATGGTTATCAACAAATCCGCACGCCGATCGTCGAGCATACCCAGCTGTTTGTCCGTGGCATTGGCGAGGTGACGGACATCGTCGAGAAGGAAATGTATTCCTTCACCGATTCGCTGAACGGCGAGAATCTGACGCTGCGCCCGGAAGGGACGGCGGCCGCGGTGCGTTCGATCATCGAGCACAACCTGCTGTACGACGGCCCGAAGCGGCTGTGGTACACGGGGCCGATGTTCCGGCATGAAAAGCCGCAGCGCGGCCGCTATCGTCAGTTTCACCAACTCGGTGCGGAAGCGCTTGGCTTTGCGGGCCCGGATGTCGATGCCGAAATCATCCTGATGTGTCAACGCCTGTGGGACGACCTGGGCCTGACCAACGTCCGCCTGGAGTTGAATTCGCTGGGGCAGGCGCACGAACGCGCGGCGCACCGCGAGGAACTGATCAAGTATCTCGAGGGCTTCCAGGACATTCTCGATGAAGACGGCAAGCGACGTCTGTACACCAATCCGCTGCGGGTGCTGGACACCAAGAATCCGGCGCTGCAGGAGATGGCGGCCAACGCCCCCAAGCTGATCGATTTCCTCGGTGAGGAGTCGCTCGCGCATTTCGACGGCGTGCAGCGCATCCTCAAGGCCAACAACATCCCGTTCAAGATCAACCCGCGTCTCGTGCGCGGCCTCGATTACTACAACCTGACGGTGTTCGAGTGGATCACCGACAAGCTTGGCGCGCAGGGCACGATCGCTGGCGGCGGCCGCTACGATCCGCTGATCCAGCAGATGGGCGGCAAGCCGACGCCAGCCTGTGGCTGGGCAATGGGTATCGAGCGGATCATCGAACTGATCCGCGAGGAGAAGTTGACGCCGGAAGCGCCGGGGTGCGACATCTATATGGTCCACCAAGGCGAGGCGGCTAGCCTGCAGGCGATGATCGCGGCGGAACGTCTGCGCGACGCGGGTCTGGACGTGGTGCTTCACGCCACGCCCGACGGCAAGAGCGGCAGTTTCAAGTCGCAGATGAAACGCGCGGACGCAAGCGGCGCTTCCTTTGCCGTTATCATTGGCGAGGACGAAATCGCGGCGGGCACGGTGCAGGTCAAGCAACTGCGCAGCGGCAATGCCGCTGAAGGCGGTCCGCAGACAAGTGTGCCGGCGGAAAACGTGGTCGACTTCATCATCGATGCAATGGTCGACCAGATCGAGTCTGACGACGAGGACGACGAGCAATAACGCTTTCGTCGATATCAAGTTCCACGGCCGCTGCCGTCACCGGAAGCGGCCGTGTCAATTTCAACCAATGCGGGTAGCTGCCTCGACATGGCTTACGATCTAGAAGAACAGGAACAGCTGGAAAGTCTCAAGGCCTGGTGGAACCAGTACGGAAATACTGTCACCTGGGCGTTGATTGTGGTGTTGCTCGCTCTGGCAGGGTGGTTGGGCTGGAAGTACTGGCAGCGCACGCAGGCCGCCGATGCTGCCGTCCTGTACGAGCAGGTGACAAAGGCCGCGGAGTCGCGCGATGCCGAGCGCGTCAAGCGCGCCGCCACCGATCTCGAGGAGAAGTTCGGCCGCACGGCGTATGGCCCGATGAGCGCGCTGACTGCAGCCAAGGTGCTGTACGACGCAGGTGATCTGGCTGGCGCCAAGACCCAGCTGCAGTGGGTGATCGATCATGGCGATGATAACTACGCGCCTTTGGCCCGCGTGCGCCTGGCCGGTGTGCTGCTCGACGAGAAAGCGTACGACCAGGGCCTGGCGCTGCTGAAGGACGAGCCTGCGCAATACGCGGGACTGTTCGCGGATCGTCGCGGCGATCTGCTTGCCGCGCAGGACAAGCGCGAAGACGCACGTGCGGCTTATCGCCGCGCACTGGAAAAGCTCGGCGCGGGCGAGGCTGGCATGCGCCAGATCATCCAGTTCAAGCTCGACGCATTGGGCACCGCTTGAGCGGGTTGCCGACCTTATTCAAATATTCAGGACCGCTTCCTATGACGTCATTGCTTCGTACAGCCGCTTCGCGCACGCTTCTGGCCGGGGCCTGTCTCGGCCTGCTGGCCGGTTGCTCGCTGTTCAGCAAGGAAAACAAGCACAAGCCCACCGAGTTGAAGCCGGTTTCCGCCACCTTGTCGGTCAAGCAGGCGTGGAAGGCCGATGTGGGCAAAAGCGGCCCGTATGTCATGGCGCCCGTGGCGGCCGGCAACGCTGTTTTCGTATCGGCTAAAAACGGTTCGGTCATGGCGCTTGACGCCGCCAGCGGGCAGACGCTCTGGAAGGCGAAGACCGATCTCGACCTGACGTCCGGCCCCGGTTCGGATGGCGATATCACCGCGGTGGCGGGCGAAAAGGGCGCGATCTACGCGTTCGACAAGAGCGGCAAGCAGCTCTGGAAGAAGCAGGTCAACGGCGAAGTGCTGTCGGCCCCGCTGGTTGGCAACGGCCTTGTGATCGTGCGGACCACCGATACGCGTGTCATTGGGCTGGACGCAGGCTCCGGCGATCGCCGCTGGATCTACCAGCGTTCCCAGACGCCGCTGAACCTCCGTGCCGCGATGGGCATGGTGTTCGCCGGCGACGGCGTCGTCATGGGCTTTCCGGGCGGCAAGCTCGGTGTGCTGGCGCCGGGCAATGGCGTGCTGCGGTGGGAAAGCACGGTTTCGTACCCCAAGGGTGTGTCCGAAATCGAGCGCCTGAACGATGTGACCGGCGTTCCCGCGGTGTTGGGTCGGCAGGTTTGCGCCACGACCTTCCAGGGTCGGGTATCGTGTCTGGAACTTGCCAATGGTCAGCCGCAGTGGGGCAAGGATTTTTCCTCGCCCGCCGGTCTGGCCCAGGACGAAACTTCGCTGTTTGCCAGCGACGAGTCGTCGACGGTCTTCTCGTTCGATCGCCAGAACGGCAACGAGCGCTGGAAGAATACCGATCTGCGCTACCGTAACCTTGGCGCGCCGGCTACGGTGGGCCGCTCGGTGGTGGTGGGCGACTACGAAGGCTTTGTCCACTTTCTTTCGCGGGAAGACGGCACGATCCTGGCGCGGATGAAGACCGACGGCAGTGCCATCAGTGCCGCACCCGTCACGGCAGGTCAGACGCTGGTGGTCCAGACCCGCGACGGCGATGTCTACGGCTTCGTGCCGAACTGATCGCCAACGCACGCAAGCCCGCCCGTGCCCCTGTCGCATGGGCGGTGCCAATCCGGTAGCATGATCCCTGGTCGTGCCAACAACAGCGGATTGGGGTAGATGCCCCGCATCCGCCCGACAGGAAAAGAGGCCAGTGGCGCTGAGCACATTGGTTGTCGGATCAACATGACTCCGGAGTTGCTGGGGGACGGCGCGAGCCGCCCCCTGTTTCCGTTTATCGCATGAAACCAGTTATCGCACTCGTCGGCCGGCCCAATGTGGGCAAGTCGACGCTATTCAATCGCATGACCCGCTCGCGCGACGCCCTCGTCGCCGACTTGCCGGGCCTGACGCGCGACCGCCATTACGGCGAGGGGCGCATCGGCGATCGTCCGTTCATTGTTATCGATACCGGCGGCTTCGAGCCGGTCGCCAAGGACGGGATCGTCGCCGAAATGGCCAAACAGACGCGCCAGGCGGTGGTCGAGGCGGATGTCGTCATCTTCCTGGTGGACGGCCGCCTGGGCCTGGCGCCGCAGGACCGCGTGATCGCCGATTACCTCCGTAAAACGGGGCGTCGCATAATGCTAGCCGTCAACAAGGCGGAAGGAATGAAGTACACGTCGGTGGCGGCGGACTTCTACGAACTCGGCATGGGCGACCCCTATGCGATTTCGTCCACGCACGGCGACGGCGTGCGCGAACTGGTCGACGAGGCGCTGGAACTGGCGGTTCAGGAGCGGCCGGAGCTGGCCGAAGAGAGCGCGGCCGACCAGCGCGGCACCAAGATCGCCATCGTCGGACGGCCCAACGTCGGCAAGTCCACGCTGGTCAATACGCTGATCGGCGAAGAGCGTGTGATTGCGTTCGACATGCCGGGTACCACTCGCGATGCGATCTACGTCGAGTTCGAACGCGGTGGCCGGCCTTATACGCTGATCGATACGGCCGGGTTGCGCAAGCGCGGGAAAGTGTTCGAAGCGATCGAGAAATTTTCGGTGGTGAAGACGCTCCAGTCGATCGCGGATGCCAACGTCGTGGTGCTGTTGCTCGATGCCCAACAGGACATTTCCGAGCAGGATGCGCATATCGCCGGGTTTATCGTCGAATCGGGCCGTGCATTGGTGGTTGGCGTCAACAAGTGGGATGGCCTGGATGGCCATCAGCGCGACCGCGTCAAGCATGATCTCGAGCGCAAGCTGCAGTTTCTGAGTTTCGCGAATTTCCACTTTGTGTCGGCGAAGGAACGCACCGGCATCGGCGCATTGTTCCGCTCGATCGACGACGCGTTCGCGGCGGCGATGGTCAAGTTGCCGACGCCCCAGTTGACGCGCGTCCTGCAGGAAGCGGTGGAGTTCCAGCAGCCCAAGCGTGCGGGCGTGTCGCGGCCGAAGCTGCGCTACGCGCACCAGGGTGGATCCAACCCGCCGATCGTTGTGATCCATGGCAACGGTCTGCAGAACATCACCGACAGCTACAAGCGTTATCTGGAAAACCGCTTCCGCGAGGCGTTCAAACTCAAGGGCACACCGTTGCGCATCGAATTCCGTACGAACAAAAACCCGTATGCCGAATCGAAGGATTGAGCCAAAAAGGTGCCGTTCCTTGCGACCAAGTTTCGTTTGCGTTCGTTTGGAACTGAGGCTAAATTCACGGTAGCAGGGGGAGCCCTGCGCGTTGATGCCAGACTGGTACCGCTTTTGATCTTTTTTCTGACGCGTTTTTGCGTCAACCGACTTGAACCGGGGACTTTCGTCCCCATGATCCATCACTAAATCTATAAATTTGGAGTGTGCCATGAGCAACAAAGGGCAATTGCTACAAGACCCGTTCCTGAACGCGCTGCGCAAAGAGCACGTGCCGGTTTCCATCTACCTCGTCAATGGCATCAAGCTGCAAGGCAATATCGAGTCGTTCGACCAGTACGTCGTCCTGTTGCGCAACACGGTGACGCAGATGGTGTACAAGCATGCGATTTCTACCGTCGTGCCTGCGCGCGCGGTGAATTTCCGTGTGGATGATTCCACCGAGGCCTGATTTTTCCTCGTTAGTGGACGGCCGTATTTGCATGCGGCCGTCGCATTGCATGTCCCCGCCTTTGCTGTCCGGCTGTTTGTGCGTTACCAGCCCGGCATCGTCCGCAGCAACCGTTTCCCGATCGAACTCCATTTCGCCCCGGCGCTTTGCGGCCTCCGGGCGCGGCAACTTGTCGCGGTCGGGTCAGTCGTTGCTGTATTGGTAACAGTTTTCCCAACCACTTTTTCCGGCGCCACGCGTCCATCCGCTTGCAACCCAGAGCTACATCCCAGACCGAGCCATCGCGCGCCATTCTTGTCGGCGTGGATTTTGGCAAGCACGATTTTCAGGAAAGCCTCTCGGAACTGGCTCTGCTGACGAGCACGGCCGGCTCGGTGCCGGTGCATACGCTGACCGGCAAGCGCTCGCGACCGGATCCCGCGCTCTTCATCGGTTCGGGCAAGGCCGAGGAACTCCGGCAGGCCGCTGATGCGCTGGACGCCGACGTGGTGGTCTTCAACCATGCGTTGAGCCCGGCGCAGCAGCGCAATCTCGAGCGCTTTCTGCAGCGCCATGTGATCGACCGCACTGGCCTGATCCTCGATATCTTCGGGCAGCGGGCGCAAAGCCACGTGGGCAAGGTGCAAGTGGAACTGGCGCAGGTGCAATACCAGGCGTCGCGCCTGGTTCGTGCATGGAGCCACCTCGAGCGGCAGAAGGGCGGCATCGGTATGCGCGGCGGCCCAGGAGAACGCCAGTTGGAGCTGGACCGCCGGATGCTCGACGAACGCGCAAAACGGCTCAAGTCCGATCTGGCGCGATTGCAACGGCAGCACCATACCCAGCGTCGTGCCCGTGCGCGCAATGACACGCTGAGCATCTCACTGGTGGGTTACACCAATGCGGGGAAGTCCACGCTTTTCAACGCATTGACCAAGGCCCGTGCATACGCGGCGGATCAACTGTTCGCGACGCTCGACACCACATCGCGCCGGTTGTTTCTGGACGGTCTCGGCAACGTGGTGCTGTCCGACACCGTCGGATTCATCCGTGATCTGCCGACGCAGCTTGTGGCGGCGTTCCGCGCCACGCTCGACGAAACGGTGCATGCCGATCTGCTGCTGCATGTGGTGGATGCATCGAGTCCCGTGCGTCACGAGCAGATCGAGCAGGTCAACCGCGTACTGGCGGAAATCGACGCATCGGACATTCCGCAGATCGTCGTGATGAACAAGATCGACGCGATGCCCGAATTGCTGGAGCAGGGCCCGCGCGTCGAGCGTGATGAGGACGGCGTGCCGACCCGCGTGTTCCTGTCGGCACGCGAGGGTCTGGGACTCGACGGCCTGCGCGAAGCGATTGTCGAGGTGGCGCAATGGCTCGCGTCGCAACCCGACGCGCCGGCGCCATACGACCCGCGCCTGGACGGCTCGCCGCTGCCGCCGGATGCTGGCGAATGGGATGCCGACGAACACGACGGCGACCACGAAGATCGGACCGAAAATGGCCCCGATCGGCGGCCAGACCGATCAATCTGATCGCGGTTGGCAGCGAATGACTGTCTGATTAGGGGATTTTGAGCAAAAGTGATCAAGATGGCTGCTAGAATCCCCCTGTTCCAAACTTTCCCGGACCCGTGCTCTTCATGTCCCTGTTCCCCCGGAATCCTGACTCGCATATCGTGCCAGGCAACCGCGCCCCGCGGTTTGCGCGCTGGCCCCGCCTGCGCGCCATCTTCTCGTTGAACGATCCTCGTTGGGGCCGTAACGGACAGGATGATGAAGATAAAGACAAGGGTCGCCAGCAGAACCAGCGCCCGCAAGACGGTCCGCCCGACCTTGACGAGCTCTGGCGCGATTTCAATCGCCGTTTGAGCGGCCTGCTCGGGCGCAAGGACAATGGCGGAGGCGGCCAGGGTTTCGGCAACGGCCAGCGCCCCGCCGGCAAGGGATCAAACATTGGCATCGGCGTGATTGTTGCCGCAGTTGTCGGCATCTGGCTCGCCAGCGGTTTCTTCATGGTCCAGGAAGGGCAGACCGCCGTGATTCTGCAGTTCGGCAAGTTCAAGTACACCACCGGCCCCGGTATCAACTGGCGGGCGCCATGGCCGATCCAGTCGGCCGAGGTCGTGAACCTGTCGGCCGTGCGTTCTGTGGAAGTGGGGCGCGCCACGTCGATCAAGGACAGCAACCTGAAAGATTCGTCGATGCTGACGCAGGACGAGAACATCATCGACGTCCGCTTTACCGTGCAGTACGACATCCAGGACGCCACCGAATATCTGTTCTTCAACAAGACCGATCGCGGTGGCGACGAAGAACTCGTGACGCAGGCCGCGGAGACATCGGTGCGTGAGATCGTCGGCCGCAACCGCATGGATTCGGTGCTCTACGAAAACCGCGAACAGATCGCGCAGGGCCTGGCCAAGTCGATCCAGTCGATCCTGTCGGCCTACAAGACCGGCATCCGCGTGATTTCGGTGAACGTGCAGAGCGTGCAGCCGCCCGAGCAGGTTCAGGCGGCATTCGACGACGTGAACAAGGCAAGCCAGGATCGCGAGCGAGCGATCAGCGAAGGCCAGGCCTACGCGAACGACATCCTGCCTCGCGCCAAGGGTACCGCGGCGCGGCTCAAGGAAGAGTCCGAGGCCTATCGCGCGCGCGTTGTGGCGCAAGCCGAGGGTGACGCGGCACGTTTCCGTTCCGTGCAAACCGAGTATGCAAAGGCGCCTCAAGTGACGCGCGACCGAATCTATCTGGAGACCATGCAGCAGATCTACAGCAATTCGAACAAGATTCTTGTCGATGCCAAATCGGGGAACAACCTGCTGTACCTGCCGCTGGACAAGCTGATGTCGCAGGTGCAGTCGTCGTCGGCCACGACGCCGGCCCCGGCGCCAGGTACGAACGCACCGGCTGTGCCGGACGTGGGTTCGCAGGATATCCGGTCGCGTGAAGCCATGCGCAACCGCGACCGTGACGTTCGCTAAGGAGAGCCGTCATGAACCGACTGATTTCCTTCGCGATTGGCCTGTTTATCCTGCTGGCGGTTGTCTCGTCGATGCTTTTCGTCGTCGATCAGCGCCAATACGCCGTGGTTTTCGCATTTGGCGAAATCAAGCAGGTGGTGCGCGAACCAGGCCTGCATTTCAAGCTGCCGCCGCCGCTGCAGAATGTGGTGTTCATGGACCGCCGCCTGCAGACCATCGACGTTGCCGCCAGCGAGCGCTTCCTGACCGCCGAGAAGAAATCGATGGTCGTGGATTGGTTCGTCAAATGGCGCATCACCGATCCGCGCAAGTTCTTCGTGGCGTTCGCCGGCAACGTGCGGGGCGCCCAAGACCGCATGACGCAGCGTATCGACTCCGTGGCACGTGAAGAATTCGGCAAGCGCACGGTGGCCGATGTGGTGGCCGGCGAGCGCGAGAAGGTCATGCAGAATATCCGCGCCGGCATGGCCGAATACGCACAGTCCGTCGGGGTGGAAATCCTCGATGTGCGCCTGAAGCGCGTGGATCTGCTGCCGGCGATCAGCGAGTCGGTCTATCGCCGCATGGAGGCCGAGCGCAAGCGCGTCGCCAACGAATTGCGTTCGACGGGCGCAGCGGAAGGTGAGAAAATCCGCGCCGATGCCGATCGCCAGCGCGAAGTCGTCCTGGCCGAGGCCTATCGCGATGCGCAGATCGTCAAGGGCGAGGGCGATGCCAAGGCATCTCAGCTCTATGCCGACGCGTTCGGCAGGGATCCCAGCTTCGCGCAGTTCTGGCGCAGCATGGAGGCTTACCGCAACACGTTCCGCGACAAGGGCAACGTGATGGTACTGGAGCCGAACTCGGACTTCTTCCGCTACATGCGCTCGTCCGGCGGTAACGCCGCGCCAGCCGCTGCGGGCGGCAAGAAGTAGCCGGTAGACCGCGCGCCGGGCGTGCATGCGCCCTAAAACGCAACATTCGACGAAACCCCGGTCCGCCCGGGGTTTTGTCCGGCTGGGGGCGCCAACGCCTTACCGGCCGTGTTTTTGATAGAAGAGACTTACATGTCCAACCGCTGGCTCCTGCCTGAAAATATCGCCGACGTCCTGCCGTCGGAAGCGCGCAAAATCGAAGAGTTGCGCCGCCGCATGCTGGATCTGTTCCGGACCTATGGCTATGAGCTGGTCATGCCGCCCATGCTCGAGTACCTGGAGTCGCTGCTCACCGGCACCGGCCACGATCTCGATCTGCGCACGCTCAAGCTGGTCGACCAACTGTCGGGGCGGACCATGGGCCTGCGCGCTGATATCACGCCGCAAGTAGCGCGTATCGACGCCCATTTGCTGAACCGTCCGGGTGTGACGCGCCTCTGTTATGCCGGAAATGTGCTGCATGCGCGTCCCGCGGGCTTCCACGCCACGCGTGAGCCGATCCAGATCGGCGCTGAAATCTATGGCCACGCGGGGCTTGAAGCTGACGTCGAGATCCAGGAACTGATGCTGGCTGCGCTTCAGGCGGCCGGGCTTGCCGATATCCGGCTCGATCTGTGTCACGCGGGCATTCTCGAAGCACTGCTGGCGGCGCTGCCGTCCGTGCGCGACATCGAGGACGCGATGTTCTCCGCGCTGGAGACCAAGGATGTCCCTGCGCTGCGCGAGCTGACCCGGGATCTGCCCGCAACCGAGCGCGATGCATTGCTGGCGTTGCCCACGCTTTATGGCGGCCTGGAGGTGATCGAGCGCGCACGCGCCACGTTGCCCGCCAGCCCGGCGATCGGCCGGGCCCTCGACGAACTGGCCGCGCTTGCCGGTCGGGTGCGAGGCGCGAGTGTGAATCTCGATCTTGCCGATTTGCGCGGTTACCACTATCACAGTGGCGTGATGTTTACCGCCTATGTTTCGGGCCTACCCAACTACGTCGCCCGTGGCGGCCGTTACGACAAAGTAGGCGAAGCGTTTGGCCGTGCGCGCCCGGCGACGGGCTTTTCGCTGGACCTGCGCGAAGTTGCCGCGCTGTCGCCCGTGGAAGTCCGCGCGCTGGCGATTTTCGCCCCGTGGGATTCCGATCCCGCGCTGCGCGGCGCCATTGCTGCGCTGCGCGACGCCGGCGAAATCGTCATCCAGTCGTTGCCGGGCCATACGCACGAACTCGACGAGTTTAATTGCGACCGGCAACTGGTGCGCCAGGGCGGCGCGTGGGTGGTGGTGCCGCGCTGATTTCGCTGCGGGCCGACCGTTCGTGCCGGCTCGTCTTTCCGTGCTCTCGGATGACGTTCGATGCCCGTCGGGGCCTTTGATCGCCCAAAACCGGCGACAAACGTCTCTCATACGGCTGCCCGAAACCGGGAACCGTCCGGCAACGAGAGTAGAATACGTTTTTAACCTTCTGACCAATTCAACATGTCCGCATCCGCAGTAAGCCAGGGACGCAATGTCGTCGTGATCGGAACCCAGTGGGGTGACGAAGGCAAAGGAAAAATCGTCGATTGGCTTACCGATCATGCTAAGGGCGTGGTGCGGTTCCAGGGCGGCCACAACGCTGGCCACACGCTCATCATCGGCGGCAAGAAGACCATCCTGCGCCTGATCCCGTCGGGCATCATGCGCGAAGGCACGGTCTGCTATATCGGGAACGGCGTGGTGCTCTCGCCTGAAGCCCTGTTCCGTGAAATCGAAGAACTCGAGTCGGCAGGCCTGCAGGTGCAGAACCGTCTGCGCATTTCCGAAGCAACGACGCTGATCCTGCCGTATCACGTGGCCATCGACAAGGCGCGCGAAGCGCGTCGCGGCGCCGCCAAGATCGGCACGACCGGCCGCGGCATCGGCCCCGCCTATGAAGACAAGGTGGCTCGCCGCGCGCTGCGCGTGCAGGACCTGTTCAACCCCGAACACTTCGCCGAGCGCCTGCGCGAAAACGTCGAGTTCCATAACTTCATGCTGACCCAGTACCTGGGCGCCGAAGCGGTCGACTATCAGCAGATCCTCGACGAAATGCTGGCCTACGCGCCGCGTCTGAAGCCCATGGTGGCCGACGTCTCCGCGGAGCTGTACGCCGTGAATGCAGCGGGCGGCAACCTGATGTTCGAAGGTGCGCAAGGCACGCTGCTCGACGTGGACCACGGCACGTATCCGTTCGTCACGTCCAGCAATTGCGTCGCTGGTGCGGCTACCGCAGGCGCCGGCGTCGGCCCGGGCCGCCTGAACTACATCCTTGGCATTACCAAGGCGTACTGCACGCGCGTTGGCGCGGGCCCGTTCCCGAGCGAGCTGTACGACAACGACAATCCTGCCCGCCAGGACGCCGTTGGCGTGCGTCTGGCCAATGTCGGCAAGGAATTCGGTTCGGTAACCGGACGCCCGCGCCGCACCGGCTGGCTCGATGCCGCAGCCCTGAAGCGCTCTGTGCAAATCAACGGCGTGTCGGGTCTGTGCATGACCAAGCTCGACGTGCTCGATGGCCTGGAAACGATCAACCTGTGCGTCGGCTACGAGCTCGACGGCAAGCGCGTCGACATCCTGCCGCGTGGCTCCGATGCCGTCGCGGCATGCAAGCCCGTGTACGAGGAATTCCCGGGCTGGAACGAGTCGACGTTTGGCGTGAAGACCTGGGATGCGCTACCTGAAGCCGCGCGCGTGTACCTGAAGCGCATCGAGGAAGTGGTTGGCATTCCGATCGACATGATCTCGACGGGTCCGGATCGCGACGAAACGATTCTGCTGCGCCATCCGTACCTGGTTGCCTGATTTGCTTGGTACTGCAAAGTGAGTTTGACTGCGGCGCCAAGAGCGTCGCAGCCTCACGAAAGCCATTCGGCCCGCGACATGCGGGCCGATGCTTTATCGAACGGCCGCTGCTGCAGCCGAATAGAACAAAAGACGCCATGAACCTGCCAATTAATGACGACGAGAACCTTTGGGTCTCGTGGGACGAATACCACCGCCTGATTGCCCGCCTTGCGCTGAACGTGCACGAGTCGGGCTGGAAGTTCGACAAGATTCTGTGCCTGGCACGCGGTGGCCTGCGCGTGGGCGATCAGATGTCGCGCATTTTTGATGTGCCGCTGGCCATTCTGGCCACTAGTTCGTACCGCGAAGCCGCAGGTACGCAACAGGGCGATCTCGATATCGCGCAGTACATCACGATGACGCGCGGCGAGTTGTCCGGCAAGATCCTGCTGGTCGACGATCTGGTCGATTCCGGCGTCACGCTTGAGCGCGTGGGGCGGCATTTGCAGGAGCGCTATCCCGCGGTGACGGAAGTTCGCTCGGCGGTGCTCTGGTACAAGGCGTGCTCGAAGGTGGAGCCCGATTACCACGTGACGTTCCTGCCGTCGAATCCGTGGATTCACCAGCCGTTCGAGGAATACGACACGCTTCGTCCGCATAACCTCGCTGCGTGGCTCAAGCGCGGCAAGCGCGCCAGCTTGCTCGAAGACGACTCGGCCGCATAGGCGCTGAGCTGAGGCTTCGCCTTTTTCGGTCGTGCGATCAAATGGGCGAAGCCTTATCGGTGATTTCGGCCGATTTCAGCGTGGTTTCAGTAGCCGACGGTAAATCGCTGCCGCACGTGCGTCGGTCGCTCGATTTCGTCGAGCATTGCGATGGAATAATCTTCCATCGAAATCCAGCTCTTTCCGTCGGCTGCGGTCAGTAGATCGTCCTTGCCGAGGCGGAATTTTCCGGTGCGTTCGCCTGGCGCAAATAGCGCTGACGGCGACAAGAAGGTCCATTCCAGTTGGTCTTCACCGTGCAGCGCATTGAGAAAATCTCGGCCGGCCGATGCTTCTGCCTTGTACGCATCAGGAAAATTCGGCGTGTCGACCAGTTGCACGCCGGGCGCGACATAAAGGCTACCAGCGCCGCCCACTACCAGCAGGCGCTTGATGCCGGCGGCTTTGACCGCTTGCGTGATCTGCGCCGCCGTCGTCTGCAGGAAGCGCACCGAACTGATCACAACATCGTTGCCGCGCAACGCATTCGCGAGCGCAGCCGCATCGCTCACATCGACATCGTGCGCGGTGACGCCCTCGCGCTGTGGCAGCGACGATGCGTGCCGCGCGAGCGCCAGAACGTGGTGGCCCCGGCGCAGGGCTTCGTCGGTCAAGCGGGTGCCCACATTACCTGTTGCACCAATGATGGCGATTTTCATGGTCTTTCCTTTTGGTTGAACAATATGAAACCGTAGTGGTTACATATCCGGTTAAAAAAATCAGCGCTTGCGGCGCCTGGCGGCCTGTTCGACTTCATCGAGCATGCCTGCGATCGTGATTGCCGCAAGAGAGGCGTCCATTGCTGCCTGAGCACGAGTCGCCACCGTTTGCAGTGCTCCAGTAATTTCGCGGCCCACCATGCAGGCGGGATTTGGGGCGCTCTGGTGCAGCGTAATCAACGCGGTTGTCTCGGTGGCCCGAAAAACGTCGAGCAGCGTGATCGCCGACGCCGGTCGAGCCAGCACTGCGCCGCCGGTGCTGCCCATCGTCGTGGTGACGAAACCCGCTTCGGTTAGTACGCCGATCAGCCGGCGGATCAGGGCGGGATTAGTGCCCACGCTGCCGGCAATCATCGACGACGGCACGGGCTCGTCCGACTGGGCGAGCAGGGTGAGGATATGGACGGCGACGGCGAATCGGCTGCTGGTAGTCATGCGGAAATCTTAATGTGAAACCATGGTAGTTACATATCGCGATAACGTCAACCGCAATTTGGGCGGGCGCGGCAGGGTATTTTTCGCAATCGCTGTTGCGTAGATGGCGAGATAATGCCGGAATCGACACTGAAGCTGATACACTCAACGGCGGCTTAGGCCGGTAGCGAGTCAACGGAAATGAGAGGAAAAGGATTTGAAGGATTCAGCAGCGCAAAAGCAAAAAACCCGCAACGTGTGTTGCGGGTTCCTTGCTGAATCTTGGTGCCCAGGAGAGGACTCGAACCTCCACAGTGTTGCCACCGCTAGGACCTGAACCTAGTGCGTCTACCAATTCCGCCACCTGGGCAGGTGTCGAAACAACCGAAGCGGCCATTATAGCGACCGTAAAACGTTTGTCAAATAGTTTCGAGAAAAATTGAATCAGAACAACTATCCGATCCCTAGCCGGGAAGAAATCCTTGGCGTACTGAGAACCTCGGGGTCACCCCAGTCGGCCGGCGATATCGCCAAGGCCTTGGCCGTCACGCGCAAGGAGCATGACGGTTTCCAGAAACGGCTCGCCGCAATGGAGCGCGACGGCCAGATCGAATTGAATCGCAAGGGCCGATACGAATTGGCGCATCAGCCGAATTTCGTGGTTGGCCGTGTGCAAGGCCACCGCGACGGCTTCGGCTTCCTGATTCGCGATGACGGCGAGGACGATATCTTCCTGCCCGAGCGCGAACTGCAGAAGGCGATGCATAACGACCGCGCGCAGGTGCGCGTGGTGGGTTATGACCGCCGCGGCCGTCCCGAAGGTCAGATCGTCGAAATCGTCGAGCGCGCAAATCGTTTCGTGATTGGCCGACTGCTGTCCGAAAACGGCGTGCTCGTGGTGGCGCCTGAAGACAAGCGTATCGGGCAGGACATCCTGATTCCGCCCAAGGCGCAGGGCAAGGCCCAGGTCGGGCAGGTCGTCAGCGTCGAGCTGATGGAATGGCCCGATCGCTACGTGCAGCCGGTGGGCCGCGTGGTCGAGGTGCTTGGCGACATCGACGATCCCGGCATGGAGATCGAGATTGCCGTGCGCAAGTACGGCGTGCCGCACCAGTTTTCGCCCGCCGCACTCAAGGAGGCTCAGGCGCTTCCCGACGAGGTCCGGCAGGCCGATCTCGATCATCGCATCGACCTGCGCGATATTCCGCTGGTGACGATCGACGGCGAAGACGCCCGCGACTTCGACGATGCCGTCTATTGCGAACCGGTCAAGATCGGGCGCGCGAAAGGATGGCGTCTGATCGTAGCGATTGCCGACGTGTCGCATTACGTGCGCCCGGGCACGCCGCTGGACGCCGATGCGCTCGACCGGGCTACGTCGGTCTACTTCCCGCGCCGCGTGATTCCGATGCTGCCGGAGAAATTGTCGAACGGCCTGTGCTCGCTGAATCCGCATGTGGATCGGCTTTGCATGGTGTGCGATGCGGTGATTACCGCGAAGGGCGAACTCAAGGGTTATCAGTTCTACCCAGCCGTGATGCATTCGTCGGCGCGACTGACCTACAACGAGGTCTGGTCGGTGCTGTCGAACACCAAGGGGCCGGAGGCGCACAAGCGTGCGGAACTGGTGCCGCATCTGCAAAACCTGTACGAGCTGTTCCAGGTCTTGCTCAAGGCGCGGCGCGCGCGCGGTGCCATCGACTTCGATACCACCGAGACCTATATCGTTTGCAACGCGCAGGGCAAGATCGAGCAGATCCTGCCGCGCACGCGCAACGACGCGCACCGACTGATCGAGGAATGCATGTTGACGGCCAACGTTTGCGCGGCCGATTTCCTCGAACGCTTCAAGCATCCGGCGCTGTACCGGGTCCATGCTGGCCCAAGCGAAGAAAAGCTCAAGAACCTGCGCGAGTTCCTGAAGACCGCGGGGCTCACGCTGGGCGGCGGCGACAAGCCACAGGCCTCGGATTACGCCGAAGTGATGGACAAGATCAAGTCGCGTCCCGATGCGCCGATGTTGCAGACGATGCTGCTGCGGTCGATGCAACAGGCCGTCTACAGCCCCGACAACATCGGCCACTTCGGCTTGGCGTATGAGGCTTACGCCCACTTTACGAGCCCGATTCGCCGTTATCCCGATCTGCTGGTCCATCGGTCGATCAAGGCGATTCTTGCACATACCAAGTATCAGCCGGCCTTTATCCCGGGCACCGAGCTGAATACGCAGGTTTCGCCGAAAGCGCGCCGCATGCAGGCCGCCGATGCCGAGCGCCGCGCCGAGAATGCGGCCGCGCGCGCCAAGCGCAACGAAGGCATCTGGGATGAACTGGGCCTGCATTGTTCCGCCAACGAACGGCGCGCCGACGAGGCGTCGCGCGATGTGGAAGCCTGGCTGAAGTGCTACTTCATGCGCGACAAGCTTGGCAGCGACTACGCCGGCACGGTCAGCGCGGTGACATCGTTCGGCATCTTCGTGCAATTGGATGAACTTTACGTCGAAGGTCTGGTTCATGTGACCGAGCTCGGCAGCGACTATTTCCAATACGACGAAGCCCGCAACGAGTTGCGCGGCGAACGCACCGGCATTCGCTACCGCTTGACCGACCGGGTGCGCGTGCAGGTCTCGCGTGTCGACCTCGACGCGCGCAAGATCGATTTCCGCCTTGTCCAGGAACCTTCGGCCAAGACGCTGCGGGGGCGCGCCGGTGCACCCGAGCAGCCGCGGGTACCTGCGGCGCACGCGGTGCCTGCGCGCAAGAAGGGCCGGCAACTGGCAGCGTTGCTGGGCGGAACGTCGAAGCCCGAGGAATCGTTCGACGAGACGCTCGATCGGGTGATCGAAGAGCAGCCGGTGTTTGAAGCGGTCATTACACCGCTCAAGCCACGCGAGGCGCATGTCGGTCATGCGACGCATGGGCGCGCGGCCAAGAAATCGCCGACCGGCAAGCCTGCGCGGCATGCAGCCAAGCCAAAGCCGGCGCATCTGAAGACGGAAAAGAAGTCCGCGACCAAGCGTACCGCCAAGCCGGCGGGTAAGAGCGTGCGCCCTGCACGCAAGCGCTAGGCGAACATCGCGCGATTGAGTGTCGCCATGGCGGGTACAATGCCCGCCATGGCCAAACACAAACTTCTGATCGGCTTTCATGCCGTCAATGCACGCCTGCGTCAAAACGCAAAGAGCGTGTCCGATATCTACGTCGAAGCAAATCGCCGCGACCGGCGCATGCAGGATTTCATTCGCCTGGCGGAAAGTCTTGGCGTAACCCTGCATCCGGTCGATGCCGAGCGGCTGCGCGGCATGGCCGGCACCGACCGCCATCAGGGCGTGGTGGCACGCGCCGACGACGTGTCGCTCGCGCTGAATCTCGACGAACTACTCGATGGCATCGAAGGGACGCCGCTGCTGCTGGTGCTCGATGGTGTCACCGATCCGCACAACCTCGGCGCATGCCTGCGCGTTGCCGATGGCGCTGGCGCCCATGCGGTGATCGCGCCAAAGGATCGTAGCGTCGGCCTTAACGCGACCGTTGCGAAGGTTGCCAGCGGCGCAGCCGAGACTGTGCCGTACATCACCGTCACCAATCTCGCCCGCACCCTGCGCGAATTGCAGGAACGCGGCATCTGGGTGATCGGCACTGCCGACGGCACCGACAAGGCGCTGTACGACGTGGATCTGAAGGGACCGACCGCGATCGTAATGGGTGCGGAAGGTGAGGGCATGCGTCGCCTCACGCGCGAAACCTGTGATGATCTCGTGTCGATTCCGATGGCCGGTGGGGTGGAAAGCCTCAACGTATCCGTCGCAAGCGGTGTGTGTCTTTACGAAGCGGTGCGTCAGCGCCGTCTTCCCCGCTGACGATGGTCGTGGACGCGGCCGATCTGGAAGCGGCGCGCGCCTGGGTGCACGCCGCGCAGAACATCTTCGTCCTGACCGGGGCCGGGATTTCGGCCGAGTCGGGCGTTCCGACATTCCGCGATGCGCTGACGGGCCTCTGGGCGCGCTTCGATCCCGAAGAGCTGGCGACCGAAGAGGCCTACCGTCGACAACCCGCACTCGTCTGGCAGTGGTACCAGCACCGACGCGAGCTGGTGTCCGCAGCAAAGCCGAATCCTGCCCACTACGCGCTGGCGGAGTTGGCAAGGCGCAAGTCTGTGACGCTGGTCACGCAGAACATCGATGGCTTGCATCAGCAGGCGGGCAGCGAGCATGTGGTGGAGTTGCACGGCAACTTGTTCGCCAACAAATGGCTGGATGGCTGCGGCCGTTGCGATACCGTGCCGCCTGTTCCGGGCGAACCGCCGCATTGCGCGCTGTGTGGCGCGATGATGCGTCCGGGCGTGGTCTGGTTTGGCGAAGATCTCCCGCGCGTTGCGCGCTTTCGGGCCGATCATGCGGCGCAACACTGCGATCTGTGCTTGGTGGTGGGGACTTCGGGATTGGTGTACCCGGCCGCCGCATTGCCAGGGCTGGCAAAGGAGCACGGGGCGCGCGTGATCGTCGTCAATCCGCAACCGTCCGCACTCGATGACACTGCGGACCTGGTGCTGCGGGCCGCCGCGGGCGAATGCCTGCCGCTGCTTTGGCCACAACAGAGCGTGTGAGCCGCTAAGACCGGCCAACTCCGAACACGGAAACGGCCGGCCCGCCTGCGAGCCTGGGCCCGAGCGCGGGCAGCCAGCCCGACCGTCAGGCCGCCAGTTCCGCGACCAGCTTTTCGAGTTTTACCGCGTCCGCCGCAAACAGGCGAATTCCCTCCGAGAGTTTTTCCGTCGCCATGGCGTCTTCGTTCAATTGCCAGCGAAATGCGGCTTCGTCGGCGGCAATGCGGGCGATATTGCCCGCTTGCGCTTGCTCCACCGAAAGCTTGCGCTCGACGGTGGCATTGCTGGCCGCCAGTTGTTCGAGCAGTTCCGGGCTGATGGTCAGCAGATCGCAGCCCGCCAGCGACAGAATTTGCCCCGTGCCGCGGAAGCTCGCTCCCATTACCTCGGTCGCGTAACCGAATTTCTTGTAGTAGTCGTAAATCTGGCGCACCGAGCGCACGCCCGGGTCGTTTTCACCTGCATTGGCGTCCGCATCCCATTTGTCGCCGGCCTGCTTCTTGTGCCAGTCCAGAATGCGGCCGACAAACGGCGAGATCAGCTGCGCGCCGGCTTCAGCGCAGGCCACTGCCTGAACCAACGAGAACAGCAACGTCATGTTGCATCGGATGTTTTCGCGCTGGAGGATTTCGGCGGCCTTGATGCCTTCCCACGTCGAAGCGATCTTGATCAGTACGCGTTCCCTTGCGATGCCGCGCTGTTCGTACAGTCCGATCAGATGGCGAGCTTTGTCGACGGTGGCCTGTGTGTCGAACGACAGCCTCGCATCGACTTCGGTCGAGACCCGGCCCGGGACGATCGAAAGGATTTCGCAGCCGAACGCAATCAGAAGCTGGTCCATCACCGCGTCGATGCCGGCGCTGCCGTGATGGTCGCGCGTGGCCTGTTCCAGCAGCGGCCGGTACTCGGACTTCTGCACCGCCTTCAGGATCAGCGACGGATTGGTGGTCGCGTCCTGCGGCGTGTATTGCTTCATCAACTGGAAGTCGCCGGTATCGGCCACGACCGTCGTGAACTGCTTGAGTTGTTCGAGCGCATTCATGATCTGCTTCCGTTCAGGGAATTGTGCAAAGAGACGGGTCAAGGAGATTGCTTCGGGAAAGGGCATTGTAACGGGGCGTCCCGTGACAGCAAGCCATGGGCGCCAATCTTCTCGGGTCACGCCAATCCGTTACACTACGCGATTCCCCCAACGCAATCTGGCTGTTGTCATGACTCAGGATGAACTCAAGGCGCTGGTCGCGCAAGCCGCCGCCGACTACGTGAAGCAGGAAGTGCCCCAAGGTGCCGTTCTTGGCGTGGGCACGGGCTCCACCGCCAATCTTTTCATCGACGCCGTCGCGGCGTTCAAGGAACGTTTTTCCGGCGCGGTGTCCAGTTCGGAAGCGTCCACACGCCGACTGCAGCAGCACGGTTTCACGGTGCTCGATCTCAACGAAGTTGACAGCATCCCCGTCTATGTTGACGGCGCCGACGAGATCGACGCGTCGGGCGCGATGATCAAGGGCGGCGGCGGAGCGCTCACGCGCGAGAAAATCGTCGCGTCGGTGGCGGATCGTTTCGTTTGCATCGCCGATGGCAGCAAGCTAGTGCCCACGATGGGCGCATTCCCGCTGCCCGTCGAGGTGATCCCGATGGCACGCGCCGCTGTCGCGCGACGGTTGGCAGCGCTGGGCGGCCAGCCGCGACTGCGCATGACCAAGGAAGGCAGCATCTACAAGACCGATAACGGCAATGTGATTCTGGATGTGGCCGGATTGAAAATCGAAAATCCCCGGGATCTTGAGCAACGGATCAACCAGTTGCCCGGCGTCGTCACGGTGGGACTTTTTGCATTGCGCGGGGCCAATGTCCTGTTGCTGGGCACGGAGCAGGGCGTCCAGCGCACCGACTACTGATCACGCGGGCAGAGCGGCTAGTGGCCCCGCCGCTCTGTCAGCTGGTGGCGAGTCCGTGCTCGACCGCATAGACCGCCACCTGAACGCGACTGGCCAGCTTCAGCTTCTTGAGAATGTTCTGCACGTGAATCTTGACCGTGCTTTCCGCTACGCCCAGGCGGCGCGCGATTTCCTTATTGCTGTCTCCGCGCACCAGTCCATGAACGATCTCGCGCTCCCGCGCGGTGAGCCGTGCGGCCTCCGCGCCGCGTGATGGCGCAGGCGATGTCTTTTGTGCGCGAAACTGCTGCACGAGCTTCGACGTCATGCTTTCCGAAATCACCGGTTCACCTGCGTTTGCGCGACGGATCGCGCTCGTCAACGCTTCGGTCTCGATATTCTTGAGCAGATAACCGCGCGCGCCGCCGCGCAATGCCGCGGCCAATTCCTCGGCCTGCTCTGACACCGTAAGGATGATTACCGCGCAGTCGGGCAAGTCTTCGACCATCAGTTGCAGCGTGTCTAGTCCCGACAATCCGGGCATGTTCAGATCGAGCAGAATCACATCGGGCCGGTGCTGCTTGGCGCGCTTGAGGCCTTCCACGCCGTCCGCCGCTTCGTCGACGATCTCGATATCCGACTGTCGCTGCAGCAGGGCACGAATTCCCGAGCGGAACAGTGTATGGTCATCGACCAGCAGAACTCGGATGGTCATGACGCAGCGACCTCGGGCATAGCGGCGCGTTGCGGCGCCGGCCAGGCGGCATGGTGATGCGGTGGCGCAATGTCGCTGCGGAGCAGAATCAGCTCGATTCGCGTGCCCTGGCCGGGCGAGGCGTCGATCGCCAGCGTTGCGCCCAAGCGCGCCGCGCGCTCCTGCATGATGTGCAGACCCACGTGGCCGGTGTTTGTCGCACCAAGCCGCGTCGGTTCAAAGCCGTCGCCGTCGTCCTGCACGACGAGCCGGAACAGGGTGCCGTTCTGCATGACGATCCGTACGGTTTCCGCCATTGCGTGCTTGCGCACATTCGACAGGGCCTCCTGCAGAATGAACAGCACTTGCAGTTGTTGTTCGGGCGGTAGCGGGAGTCCCCGGTCATCGATTGTCAGCGTCGGTTCGGTGCGGCATTGCCGGCGAAAGCGCGAGACGGTTTCCTCGACGGCAGGCCGCATATCGCCCGTGGTCAGGCGTGACCGGAAGTTATGCAGCAGTTCGCGCACGTCCTGATAACTTTCCTCGACGCCATGCCGCAGCATCGGAACGATTTCGCGCACTTCATCGGCGTTGCCCAGTTCGACGGCGGCGTCCAGCAATTGCACCTGCAGGTTCAGAAAATTCAGTCCCTGGGCGATGCTGTCGTGCAGTCCCTGGGCGATGAGATTGCGTTCTTCCATCACCGCCAGTTGGCGTGCGCTTGCGGACCGCCGCACATGTTCGAGCGACGTGGCCAGATGTTGCGCCATGGTTTTCAGAAGTTGCCGGTCGGACGCGGACAGCTCACGTGGCGCGCGGAAGTGCAGCGTGAAGGTGCCGACGGCGCCGCGCTGCGTGTCGAGACGGAACGCCGCCATCGACCGGAATCCTTCCTGTCCGCACGGAGAGGCGTCGTCCGATGATGGAAAAGCGGCCCGCAGGTCCGTGATGGACACGACGCCGCTGCGCGTGGCGTGCCCGCAGTGGCACGCGTCGATGTTCCCGCAACGCTCGTGCTCCGCCAAAGCGGAGGAAAGTCCGATCGACGCCACCCGGTGCAGCATGCCGTGCTGTGCGTCGAACATGCGCACCGTGCCACCGTCGGCCCCCGAACCGCTGCATCACTCGATCAAGGAAGCCGCGCGCCAACGCACTGCTCTCGTTGGCGTGATTTAGGAAGGCCGCCATGTCATAAAGCGATTCCAGATCGCGGTTCTGGCGCGCCAGTTCGGAAGTCTTGTGCGTCACGCGTGCGGCGAGATGCTGACGGACGATCCAGAGGTGGAGTACGGTCATCGTGCCCATGCATGCGATGGCCGCGCCGGCGCCTTCCAGCTTCCAGGGAAGATAACGGGTGCCTGCGATCATTGTCAGCACCGCCAGCACCGATGCCAATGACAGCAGAATGATGCGCCTGGGCAGTCGATGGCGCAGGGGCGTCATCCGGACGGGTTTGTGAACGTGGCCAGTGTCAGGGAGCGGAAGCTGCGCGTTTGGTGCTGGATCGCGCGATGCGGGGCGGTTGTTGGGGCTTGGCATGGAAGGGACTGGCGCAAGGGGGCGGGCACAGTATCGTGAGCGATTCTGCGCGAGCCAGCCCACCAACGATCTGCGCTGGCTCAATAAACGGCGCGATCAGTTGCCAGTTGCCCGGCGGCCTTCCAAGGACGGCTTGGGTGAGAAGGGCTAGGCCGTCGCGGCGGGCGGCGCAGCCAGTGCTGCCGGTTTTTCGCCGGTCATCAGATAGTGCATCAGTTCGGCTACTGGGCGGATGGCGTCGCCGAACGGCAGTTTGCCTTTGCCGCGGAAAAACAGGCCTCGTTCCACGTCGCCGCGCACCGCCTGCGCCAGCTTGAGGTCGATGCAGAATTGGCCGATCTTGGCAATGCCATCGCGCAAGCCACAGGCCTGCAGGCAATCGAATCCCTCCAGGCAGTCACGAGGTTTGGCGCGGCGCTGCAATCGGCTTTCGCTGGAAAGATAGCGCGACAGCCACGGCGTCATGACGGCGCGCGCTGGCAGTCCAGCCACGCTGGTGAACTCCTTCAGCGATTCCGATGTGGCGGTGGCAAGCACCTGCTTGAATGCCGGATGCGCATCGCCTTCCTGAGTCACAGCGAATGCTGTGCCCAACTGGACGGCGGCGGCCCCTTCATTGAGCCAATGCTTCACATCCTCGTGAGTGTTGATGCCGCCGGCCAGGATGAGCGGAATGCTGTTCCATGCCAACCCCAACGTGTGGAACAGTTCGCGGCATTCTGCAAGTACGCGTCCGAACGAAAACCTCGCGTCGCCCAGATCCTCGATCGTTGCGGCACCCAGATGGCCGCCGGCATGCGCCGGGTGCTCAATCACGATGGCGTCCGGCAGGCGCCCCTTCTTCATCCAGCGGCGCAATACCAGCCCCACGCCACGCGATTCCGAGAGGATCGGAATCAATGCGACATTTGGATGGTCGGCGGCCAGATCCGGAAGATCGAGCGGCAAGCCCGCGCCCATCACGATGGCGTCGGCGCCGCTTTCGCATGCTTGCCGCACGAGTTGCGCGTGCGAGCCGACGGCCTTCATGACGTTTACGGCAATCATCCCGCGTCCATCTGACAACCTGCGAGCCGCCTGGATTTCGCGATCGAGTGCCACGCGATTGGCGGCCTCGATCTGCGCCTTGTCACGCGAGCCGCGAGTTTGCGCCATCAGGTCGGGATGGTGATGCCGCAGATCAATGCTGGCGATCGTGCCCATGCCCTGATTGGCCGCCACGGTGCCTGCAAGCCTATGCGCAGAAATGCCGATTCCCATACCGCCTTGCACAATGGGGAGCAACCGTCGTTGCGCCAGTTTTAGCCAATGCTGTGTCATGAAACCATCCTGAAAAATGTTTGCGCAGCGAGTGCCCGCGCTTCTGCCACCACGCCGTCGATACTCTCAAGCCGGTGCCGCCGACCGTCGGTGCAATGGACAAACCAGTGGCAGAAAACTGTCTGCCCGGTCCGAATACAGCATCTGCCATCTGTCCCGTTTCAACGTGTATTGCGCGCGTCCGAACCGCGCAACACGCTCGAACGGGAAGATGGCCGCGCCGTCAGCCGTGGCTCGACACCGCTGGCGCTGGGGTCGAGCGTTTCCCGCCTTCATCGATGTCGCGCACGGGCGGATCGCGCTGGGGCTCGGGTTGGGTGTCGGTCAACGTGCGCATCACCGTAAAGGCCGCGGCGTATGGGCTTGCGTTGCGTTCAAGGCGATACCCGATTGCTGCAAGTACATCGATGGCTTCGCCAAGCAGTTGTTCGGCGCGTTCTTCCTGGCCATCGACGATCAGCGCGCCCAGAAATTCAAGGAACAGTGGGACATGATCGGGCAACTCGTTGCCTGCCGGCTCGAAATCGTCGCCACGATATTTCTTGAGCAGATCCATCCTTGCCTGGCCTCGGTCGTGGTTCTCGCTGTGCACATGCTCGAATAGATGCAGCGAGTGGGCGGCATCCGTCTCGAACGTGGCCACGTAGTTTTCCTGCAGGGCGATCAGCGGCTGGTTCCGCAACATCGCCGTCAATGGCGCCAGCATGTCGCGCGCCTGCGGCCATTCGGCCAGGGTCCAGTCGATGTCGGGGAGGCCGTCGATCAGCGATTGTTCGGGGTAGCTGAGCACAGCGCTCAGTACATGTTGAATGGTCATGATGTATGTGCTTGATCCCGTTCAGATAGCGAAGGCCTTGCGTCGTGAGCGGGGGAAATCTGCTAAGGCAAGGCCAACGCGACTGGGAGAGATTGCGGTGGCCATGGCCGAAGTCCGGAGTCACTTGGAAGAGTAAGACCAGAGTAGGCGTTGGCTTGGGGCGCGAACATACGCCGGCCGTACAGGCGGCTGGGAAATATCCTAGGTCCGCGGAACTAGTTCCATCGGCATAGGCGGGACGATATTCGGCGAGGGGACGGCGTTGCGCGGAGGCGGTGACGGTCGCTCATCGACCAGATGGCGCCGCGGGACATGGCCGCGACGTGATGGTGGTCAAGGGGGTGAGCAAAACAAAAAGGGTGCCGGCGGCACCCTCGATGGACGTGCGGCGGTGGTCAGGCCGACGGAGGCGGCACGTATCCGGCTGCCTGATCGGCGCCGTCGCCGAAGAAATACTTTTCGGTCTGCTTGAGCAGATACTGACGCGCGCGGACGTCGGCCATGTTCAGGCGGTTTTCGTTGATCAGCATGGTCTGGTGCTTGAGCCAGCCCGCCCACGCTTCCTTCGACACGCTTTGCCAGATTTTCTTGCCGAGTTCGCCGGGCAGCGGCGGGAAGTCGAGACCTTCGGCTTCCTTGTTCAGTTTGACGCAATGGACCGTACGGGCCATGAGGGACTCCTTGTTCGTGTGGCCGCTATTGTAGCCAAGCTGGCAGGACAGGGCGGCGCCAGCCGGCCATGCCCCTGCGGCGTCTGTTGTCTTTGCGGGGAACTACAGCTTTTTCATCAGCACCATCGATTTGCGCTGCCAGTTGTAGAGCTTTCGCTTGTCTTCCGGCAGATCGTCGACGGATGCGTGCACGAAGCCGCGCTTCAGGAACCAGTGCTCGGTACGCGTGGTGAGTACGAAGAGCCGGTCTAGACCGAGCGTGCGCGCGCGCCGTTCAATGCGCTTGAGCAGGCGCTCGCCGTCGCCGGTCCCTTGCGCTTCGGCCGACACCGTCAGACAGGCCATTTCGCCCATGTTTTCGCGCGGGAATTCATAGAGCGCGGCGCAGCCGAACAACACGTTGTCGTGCTCGATCACCGAGAACTTGTCGATATCGCGTTCGATCAGGTGACGGCCGCGCGGCACCAGCGTGCCATCGGCTTCGAGCGGCGCGATCAGCTGCAGGATCCCGCCAACATCGTCCAGAGTGGCTTCGCGCAGGCTTTCGAGGTCGGAGTCGGAAACCATCGTCCCGACGCCGTCGTGCAGGAACAGTTCCAGCAGGACCGAGCCGTCCATCTGGAACGGAATCAGGTGGGCGCGCGGCACGCCGCCTTTCAGGGCCTTGACCAGATGTTGCAGGTAATAGGCCACGTCGGGCGGCAGATGATTGTTCTGCAAACGTTCCACCGCAGTGCGCAGCGACATTTCCTTCATCAGCTTGCCCACCGGATCGGGTACGCCGGGCACCTCGGTGATGAAGATCAGCTTGTCTGCCTTGAGTGCGCTGGCCGTGGCGCTGGCCACGTCTTCCATCGACAGGTTGAATGCCTGGCCCGTCGGCGAAAAGCCGAGCGGCGAGAGCAGCACCACCTTGCCGTGCGAAAGCGACATGCGCATCGAATCGCCGTCGATCTTGCGCACCAGGCCCGTGTGCTGGTAGTCCACGCCGTTGACGATACCGACCGGGCGGGCGGTGATGAAATTGCCTGATACGACCGAAAGCTGGGCGCCCGCCATCGGCGTGTTGGGCAGGCCCTGGCTGAACGCCGCTTCGATGTCGAGGCGCAGTTCGCCGGCGGCTTCCTTGGCGCATTCCAGCGCGGCGTTGTCGGTGATGCGAATGCCGTCGGCGTATTGCGACTGCACGTTGCGCAGCGCCAGTTGCTCCTCCACCTGCGGGCGCGAGCCGAACACCAGCACGACGTTCATGCCCATGGCATGCAGCAGCGCCACATCGTTGACCAGCGCATTGAGCACGCCGGCCTTGACCAGTTCGCCGCTGAACGCGATCACAAAGGTCTTGCCGCGGAAGGTGTGGATATACGGTGCGACGGCGCGCAGCCAGTCGACGAATTGCTGACGGTCCGGACCGCTCGCCTCGGCCAGCTCGACGCCGGCTAGGGCCGACGGGATGGGCGTAACGGGGGCGGCGGCAGGCAGCGTTTCGGGGGCGGCTTCCTCAGCGGTAAGCGGGGCGGCGGCAGGATCGGGGTCCTGCTTGGGGGAGTCGGTTCTGGCATTCATGCGGCGGATTATAATCCCGCCCAATGTCAGCACAACGTCCCGCCAAACCTGCCCCGGCCACGCCTGCCGAGGCCGCAACTTCCCAGGCCAACCAGAACGCCGCGCCGCGTCAGGCGCGCGGCGGCGCACGGCCGCCCAGACCAGCAACGAAGGGCGCGCCGCCGCTGGGTCCGCAGGCCGCCCCGCACGCGCCTCGCCCGGATGGCGAGCCGCGTCGCGGTCGCCCCGAGCAAGCGCCACGTCCCCCGCG
>NZ_VZOW01000048.1 GCF_008801835.1 Cupriavidus pauculus
TCGAGAACCAGGGTGGCGTGGCCAGCGGCAAGATCTTCAATATTGGCAATCCTGCCAATATCCATTCGGTGCGCGAACTGGCGGAGATGATGCTGAAGATGGCGGCCGACTATCCGGAGTACGCGGACGAGGCGCGCAAGACGAAGATCGTCGAGACGTCGTCGGGCGAGTTCTATGGCAAGGGCTACCAGGATGTGCAGCACCGCGTGCCGAAGATCGACAACACGATCAATGAGCTGGGGTGGAAGCCCGAGGTGACGATGGAGCAGGCGCTGCGGCGGATCTTCGAAGCGTACCGCGACAAGGTGGTGGACGCCCGCACGCTGGTCGACGCTGGCAACTGAGGCGCGCGGCGCAGTCGGTATTTGCCTGTAGGGCAGGGGCGCGGCGACTGAGGGTAGACTATGCGCCACGCGCGATGGTCGCGCGTGCGAGGTGTCTATCTTTCGGAACGCGCCCCCCATGCACGCTACCGGCAGCACCCTGTCATTCATTCTCGAACGCCGCTGCCTGGCCATCGCCAGCTGGCTCGTGCCGTCGGCGCTGGCGGTCTGTTCGCCCGCCGATGCGCAGGAAACCGCCACGCTGCCCGACGTCGTGGTCAGCGCCAGCCGCAACGAGCAGCGCCGCTTCGATGCGCCAGCCGCCATCGACAGCATCGCGGTCAACCCGTTCACGGCCACGTCGCCTCTGGTCAATCTTTCCGAACTGACGCTGACCAGCCCCGGCATTGCCGTACGCGATCGCCAGAACTATTCGCAGGACCTGCAGATCGCCGTGCGTGGCTTTGGCAGCCGATCCACTTTCGGCGTGCGCGGCGTGCGTCTGTTCGTCGATGGCATCCCGGCCACCATGCCCGATGGGCAGGGACAAGCGTCCACCTTCGACCTGGCCAATGCGGAGCGCGTGGAGATTTTGCGCGGACCGTTCGCGCAGATGTACGGCAACGCGTCGGGCGGCGTCGTGCAGGTATTCACACCTGATCCTCCCACCAAGGGTTTCACCGGCAGGGCTTCGTCGGGCTTCGGTTCCGACGGGCAATGGCAGGCCGGCGTGTCGCTCGGTGGCGGCAACGACAAGCTCGGCGGCACACTCGACGCGTGGACCTATCAGACCGACGGTTATCGCGATCACAGCGCCGCCCGGCGCTATCAGCTCAATGCGAAGATCGTCGCGCAGCCGACGTCCGCGACCCGCATCACCGGACAATTCAACTACTTCAACCAGCCGCTGGCCGAGGATCCGCTCGGACTGACCCGTGCGCAAGCCGAAGCCAATCCGCGCCAGTCCGTGGCCGCCGCCACGCAGTTCAACACGGGCAAGGAAGTGGAGCAGACGCAGGCCGGTGTGGTCGTCGACCATCGACTCGGCGAGCGCGACAGCCTTAGCTTTCGGCTCTACGGCGGCGGCCGCCAGTTGACGCAGCGGCTCGGCTTCAGCGGCGCGGCGCCGTCATCGGCGGGCGGCATCGTCGATCTGGATCGCACCTATGGCGGAGGCGCGCTGTCATGGACGCGCAAGACTACCGCCAACGGCCTGCCGCTGCAGTGGACCGCCGGCATCGAAGCCAATGGCATGCGCGATGCGCGCCATGGCTACGTCAACAACAACGGGCAACAGGGCGCTCTGCGGCGCGACGAAACCGACGAAGCTGCCGACTATGGCGCGTATGCGCAATTCAACTGGACCGTGCATCCGGCCTGGGAACTGGTGGGCGGCGTGCGGGCCAGCATGGTGCGGTTGCGCATCGACGACCATTTCGTCACGGCGGCAAGTCCCGATGACAGCGGCACGTCGACGTATCACAATGTCAGCCCCGTGCTGGGCGCGGTATGGCACGCGCATGAAACGCTCAACGTCTACGCCAATCTTGGCCGCGGCTTCGAAACGCCGACGCTGACCGAAGTGGCCTATGGCCCCGGCGGCACTGGCGCCAATCTGGGCCTGCAGGCATCAACCAGCCGCCAGGGTGAAATCGGCATGAAATGGCAGTCAGGTGGTCAGCGGCTGGAAGCGGCGCTGTTCGATGCGGACAGTCACAACGAAGTGGTGCCGCTATCGAACGACAACGGCCGCACGGTCTACCAGAATGTCGACGGCGTGCGCCGCCGCGGTCTTGAACTCGGATGGCGCGGTGCGTTCGGCGCCGCGCAGCGCTTCACGGCGGGGCTCGGCTACACCTATCTCGATGCGTATTTCGGCGAGTCGTTCGTCAACGCGCAGGGCGCAACCGTGGCGGCCGGCAATCGGCTGCCCGGCACGGCGCGCCACAGCTTCGGCGCGGATATCACCTACCGTCCCTGGGGACAGTGGATGGTTGGCGTGGAAGCCAAGGCCGACAGCAAGGTATACGCCGACGATCTCAACACGCAGGCCGCGCCGGGCTACTTCATCCTTAACCTGAAGACCGGCTACACGTTCAAGCTCGGCGGCACGCAACTCTATGTGTTTGGCCGTATCGACAACGTGGCCGATCGCCACTACATCGGCTCGGTGATCGTCAACGAAGCCAATGGCCGCTACTACGAACCGGCGCCGGGACGCCGTTTCTTCGTGGGCATGCGCGCCTCGATGTGAGCGCGGCGCGCATCGGTCCGGCGTGCGAAGCGGGCGATCTTCGCCGCCCGCACTTGCCAGCCGCGCGCCACGGGCCTAAGGTTGCACCTTTAGCCGCTGCCCCCGTGTCGACGCCATGTCGCTAGCCACGCCCCCCGCCCAGACCGACACCATGCCCCAGGACCCCAAGCTGCGCATCATGCTGTGGGTGGTGGCCGTCGGCTTTTTCATGCAGACGCTCGACTCGACGATCGTCAACACCGCCTTGCCGTCGATGGCGCGCAGCCTTGGCGAAAGCCCGCTGCGCATGCAGTCGGTGATCATCGCGTACTCGCTGACGATGGCCGTGATCATTCCGGCGTCGGGCTGGCTGGCGGACCGCTTTGGCACGCGCACCATTTTTCAGGTTGCCATCGGGCTGTTCGTGCTGGGATCGCTGCTGTGCGCGTGGGCGCCCACGCTGCCGTTCCTGACCGCCGCGCGCGTGGTGCAGGGCGCGGGCGGGGCGATGCTGTTGCCGGTTGGACGGCTGTCCGTGCTGCGCACATTTCCGCGCGAACAATATCTGCAGGCGCTCAGCTTTGTCGCCATCCCGGGCATGATCGGTCCGCTGATCGGACCGACGCTGGGCGGCTGGATCACGCAGACGTTTTCGTGGCACTGGATCTTCCTGATCAACGTGCCTGTCGGCATCATTGGCGCGTTGGCCACGGTGCGGTACATGCCCAACGCGCGGTTGCCGGGCATCGGCCGCTTCGACGCCACCGGCTATGCGTTCCTGGCGATTGCGATGGTCACGCTGTCGTTTTCGCTGGATGGTTTGGCCGAGATGGGCTTCCAGCACGCCACTGTGCTGATGCTGCTGATTGCCAGCATGGCGGCGCTGACCGCCTATGTCCTGCACGCCAACAAGAGTCAGACGCCGTTGTTCCCGCTGAAGCTGTTCCGCATTCACGCGTTCAGCGTGGGCCTGCTGGGCAACCTGTTTGCGCGCATCGGCAACGGCGCGATGCCGTTCCTGATTCCGCTGACCTTGCAGGTCAGTCTCGGTTATTCGCCGCTGAACGCCGGCATGATGATGGTGCCGACCACCGTGGCGGGCATGGCGTCCAAGCGGCTGGCCACGCGCCTGATCGAACGCTTCGGTTATCGTCGCGTGCTGGTGACCAACACGTTCGTGGTGGGACTGGTGATGGCGTCATTCGCGCTGATTTCCCCAACGCTGCCGCTGCCGATTGTACTGGTGCAACTGGCCATTTTCGGCGCGGTGAACTCGGTGCAATTCACGGCCATGAATACGGTCACGCTGAAGGACCTGAGCGGCGTGAACGCCAGCAGCGGCAACAGCATGCTGTCGATGGTGCAGATGCTGTCGATGAGCCTGGCCGTGACCTCGGCGGGCGCGCTGCTGGCCACCTTCCAGGCCGGCATCGGATCGCATCACTTCGACGTGCTGCCCGCGTTCCACGCCACCTTTATCTGCGTGGGACTGATCACCTCCGCATCGGCGTGGATCTTCATGCAGCTGGACCCGGAGCAAACGGCCCCGGCCCCCGCCCAGCCGTCGGAAGAAGTGTAGGGCGCAGACGCCACCAGCCGCCTTCCGCCCCATTCATTTAGCCGCCCATCAATTCGCAAAAGCGGGCGATATCGACATTTCCGCCACTGATGATGACGCCGACGCGTTTGCCTTTCAGCGCGTCCTTCATCTGCGTGACGGCCGCCAGGCCAAGGCAGCCGGTCGGCTCGACGATCATCTTCATGCGCTCGGCAAAGAAGCGCATCGCCTGCACCAGCTGGGCGTCCGATGCGGTGACGATGTCGGTGACGTCGCGCTTGATGATGCCGAATGTGTAGTTGCCGAGATACTGCGTCTGCGCCCCGTCGGCAATCGTCTTGGGCGTGTCGATATGGACGATCGAGCCGCTGCGCAGCGATTGCTGGCCGTCGTTGCCGGCTTCCGGTTCGACACCGTACAACTTGCACTGCGGCGCCAGTGCGCGCGTGGCCAGCGCCGTGCCCGAAAGCAGGCCGCCGCCGCCGAGCGGCGTGAACAGCGCGTCGAGCGTGCCCACTTCCTCGAACAGTTCCTTCGCCGCCGTGCCCTGGCCGGCCAGCACATCGGGATGATCGTAGGGCGGAATCAGCGTCATGCCGTTCTTCTCGGCGAGGTTGCGGCCAATCGCCTCGCGGTCTTCCTTGTAGCGGTCATAGACCACCACGTTGGCACCGTAGCCCTTGGTGGCAGCGATCTTTGCCGCGGGCGCGTCGTGCGGCATCACGATCGTGGCCGGCATGCCGAGCAGTTTGGCCGACAGTGCGATGCCCTGCGCGTGATTGCCCGACGAAAATGCCACCACGCCGCCCTTGCGCTGTTCGGGCGTGAACTTTGACAGCGCGTTGAAGGCGCCGCGGAACTTGAAGGCGCCCATGCGCTGGAAGTTCTCGCATTTGAAAAACACCTCGGCGCCGAGCATGTCGTTGAGCGTACGCGACGTATTGACTGGCGTCCGATTGGCATGGCCGGCGATGCGCTGGGCAGCGGCTTCGACATCCGCGTAGGTGGGCAGGGAAATGGTCGTCATGTTGGTCAGGGTTGCAGTGCGGTGGATTTACCAGGGCCAGGCCATGCGCGTGCCGGCGCCATCGGCCAGGGCCCGTTCATGCAGGAAGCGTGCGACCGTCAGGTCTTGCAGCGCCAGTCCGGTCATGTCGAAAACGGTGATGTCGGTGGGCTTGCGCGTAATCGTCGCCGCGCCGGTCAGCACGTCGCCGAACTCGGCGCAAGGCAGCTCAGGCGCCCACTGGCATTCGCCGATGCTGCGTGCCTGGTCGAGGTCGTCAACCACGATCAGCGCGCGTTCCAGCAGGCCTTCGGGCAGCTCGCGCTTGCCGGTGGTATCGGCGCCCACACAGGTCAGATGCGTGCCCGGCTGCACGGCGTGCGCATCGAACAGCGGGCCGCCGCCGGGCGTGGCGGTGATGACCACGTCGCTATCGGCCACTGCGGCGTTGCGGTCGGTGGCCAGCGTCACACGGCAACGATCGGCAAACAGCGCTTCGAAAGCGGCGCTGCGCGCGCCGTTGGCGCTTATGTATCGCAGCTCGGCAAGCGACGGCATCAGGCGCAGCGCGTAGCTGACCTGCACGCGCGCCTGTACGCCCGTGCCAAACACGCACAAGCGCCGGCTGTCGGCGCGCGCCAGCGCAGTGAGGCCGAGGCCGCCCGCCGCGCCCGTGCGCGCGGTGGTGATGGCGTTGCCGTCAAGCACGCAGAGCGGGCGTCCGGTGGCCGGATCGATCAGCATGATGGTTGCCTGATGCGGTTCGCCGCCGCGCGCGCGATTGCCGGGCCAGAATCCTGCGGCTTTGAAGCCAAGCAGGTTCTGCTTGCCGACGTCGCCCGCCTTGATGCCGAACACGCCGCCGGTGGCGAGTTTCTCGCGGATCACCGGGAACACCCGGCCTTCGCGATGGCTGTGCAGCACGAATGCTTCGCGCACGGCTGCCATGACGTCGTCGGGCAGCAGCGCCGCTTCGACGGCGTGCTTGTCCAGCAGCAGCAACTGCGCGGCGGCGGTGTCGGCGTGGTTGCCGTGCGGGTGGGAAGTGGCGGGCATGTCAGCGTGCATAACTGTAGACGGTGGCGCGCGACACACCGAGATGCGCCGCGATGGTTTCCATGGCGCGGCGCACATCGAGCAGACCCGAGGTCTTCAGTTCGCCCAGCAGCGCGCGCCGCTCTTCCGTCTTCAATGCGCGCGGCGTGGTAGCAAGGCGCGCGGCGAAGGCGTCGATGCGGGCGCGCAGTGCGTCGGCGCCGGTGGGGTCGAGCGTTTCCTTCGGGCCTTCGGCGGCAGTCTGCACGAACTGGCCCATGGCCATCTGCAGGCTGCGAAACAGCGTCAGATCGACATTCATGCACAGCGCGGCGATATAGCGACCGCTGCCGTCCTTGATGCCAATCGACGTGCTTTTGGCTTGCCGTCCATCGGCAAACTGGTTCGCATAGTTGGCCAGTACCTGCGGGTAATCCGGGTCGGTAATGCGCGCCTGGCCGAGTTCGGTGGTGGGATCGCCCACCTCGCGGCCCGACAGGTTGTTGTGGATTGCCAGGATCGATTGCTCCGGATCGAGCAGGTCGTGCACCACGACCTCGCAAAAGGGCGCGAGCGTCTGACCCAGCCCGTCGGCGATCTGCTTGACCTGGTCCAGCAATACACGCTGTTCAGCGGTGCGTTTTGCCATGAGCGCTGCCCATCCCCGACATCAATGATGCTGGACAGTTTGTATAGAGGTGGACGAAATGTCAAGGTTCGGGCATGAAAAAGGCGCGACAAGCACTTGGGCCGTATCGCGCCGGCAGCGCGCGCAGACTTAGGAGGATTGGGTGGATCCGGTGGATGCGATGGATGCGATGGATTCGGTGGGTGGGGTGGAAGTGGCGGAAGTGGTGGATCAGGCGGTTTCTTCGGCCACGCGGATTTCCACCAGCAGCCTGCGCAGTTCCGGCACGCACGAGCCGCAGTTGCCGCCTGCCTTTACGCAGGCAGTGATTTCGGCCGGCGTCTTGAGATCGTGCTTGCGCACGGCATCGCAGATCGTGTTGCGGCCCACGCCGAAGCACGAACAAACGGTTGGCCCGGCATCGGCGGTTTTTTCCAGCGGCTGGCCAAGCAGCAGGCCGATGCGATCGCTGTCTTCGAGCCGGCTCTGCCCGAACAACTGCGACAGCCATGCGCGCGACGGCAGCTCAGCACGGGTCGAGACGTAGATGCAAGCCTCGATCTTGTCATCGACCACATAGCCCGCGTGATAGACGCCGGCGGCGCGGTCTTCGTATTCGAGCCAGTCCGCTTCGGCGTCGTGTACGCCAAGCAACTGGCGCGCCCATGCGCCGCGGTCGGCGATGGCGTCGCGTCCGGCAAATTCGTGGCGCTGGAATTGCCGGCCCTGGATGCGCGTCCAGTACGTCAGCGTATCGGTGCCAACGGGCTGGCGGCTCAGTACGAAGCCATGCCACGAGACCCGGAATTCCTCGACGCGCACTGGCGTGTGCTTGAACTCCGGCTCGCCGGACACCGGGTCCACCGCGGGATTGACCACCGCGCCGACGCGGGCGTCCGAACTGAACTGGTCGTTCCAGTGAATCGGCACGAACACATTGCCGCGTGCAATGCCGCCGCCACAGCGCACGCGCGCCACCATCGCACCCCAGCGGCTGGTCACGCGCGCCAGCTTGCCTTCGCCCACGCCGCACAGCAGCGCGTCTTGCGGGTGCATGTCGACGAACGGCTCGGGGATATGGTCGCTCAGCCGCGCTGCCTTGCCGGTGCGCGTCATGGTGTGCCACTGGTCGCGCACGCGGCCCGTATTGAGGATCAGCGGGAAGTCGTCGTCGGCCGCGTGGGCTGGCGCGCGCGATGCGGTCGGCACGAAACGCGCGCGGCCATCGGCAAATGCGTAGCGCCCATCCTCGAACAGACGCGACGTTCCCGATGTTTCCGGCAGTCCGGATAGTTCCGGCGTTTGCGCCGTCTGCCCGGGTGCGGCGGCGCGGACCGGCCATTGCCGTGGTTCGAAGTCGTCGTAGGCGGCCTTGTCCAATCCGGCCAAGCCGCCGATATCGAACATGCGCGGCGCGTGTCGCGCGTCGTCGGCGCCGTTGCGCCACGCACTGAGTCGCGCATGTTCGTCGAAAATCTCGTGCGGCCCCGCATAGTCGAAGCCGGCAAAGCCCATGCGCCGCGCAACGTCGCACAGGATGTCCCAGTCGGCGCGCGCTTCGCCGGGCGCTGGCAGGAATGCGCGCTGGCGCGAAATGCGGCGCTCCGAGTTGGTCACGGTGCCGTCCTTTTCGCCCCAACCCAGCGCGGGCAGCAGCACATGCGCGGCAGCGTTGGTGTCGGTGTCGGCGACGATGTCCGATGCCACCACCAGCTCGCAGGCGGCCAGCGCACGACGGGCCTGGTCGGCATCGGGGAGGCTGACCAACGGGTTGGTGCCGATCACCCAGACGGCCTTGATCCTGCCTTGCTCGATAGCCTCGAACAGGTCCACCGCCTTGAGGCCGGGCTTGTCCGCCATGGCCGGAGACCCCCAGAAATCCTGCACGATATCGCGATGCAGCGGGTTGGCCAGTTCCATATGCGCGGCCAGCATATTTGCCAGTCCGCCCACTTCGCGCCCGCCCATCGCGTTGGGCTGGCCGGTCAGAGAGAACGGGCCCATGCCGGGCCTGCCGATGCGTCCGCTCAGCAGATGGCAATTGATGATGCTGTTGACCTTGTCGGTGCCCGACGACGACTGGTTCACGCCCATCGAGAACGCGGTCACGACCTTTTGCGTGCCGGCGAACATCTCAAAGAAGGCCCGCACGTCTTGCGCATCGAGCTTGCACGCGCGCGCCAGCGCGTCGATGTCGGCGCCATCGGCATCGGCCACGGCAAGCGTGTCGCCCAGCGCTTCGGTGTGGGTCTGCACAAATGCCTCATCGGTGTGCCCGTGACGCGCCAGATAGCTGAGCAGCCCATTGAAGAGGCGCACATCGCTGCCCGCGCGCAGCGGCAGGTGCAAATCGGCCAGCTCGCACGTTGCGGTGCGGCGTGGATCGATCGCCACGATCTTCATGGCGGGCCGCGCTTCCTTGGCGCGCGTCAGGCGCTGGAACAGGATCGGATGGCACCACGCGGTGTTCGATCCCACCAGCACCACCAGATCGGCCTGGTCCAGATCCTCGTAGTTGCAGGGCACCAGGTCCTCGCCAAACGCGCGCTTGTGGCCTGCCACGGCCGACGACATGCACAGGCGCGAATTGGTGTCGATATTGGCCGAGCCGATGAAGCCCTTCATCAGCTTGTTGGCGACGTAGTAGTCCTCGGTCAGGATCTGCCCGGACACGTACAGCGCGACGGCGTCGGCACCGTGTTTGGCGATCACGTCGGCAAAGCCACGCGCGACCTTGTCGAGCGCGGAGTCCCAACTGACGCGCCGCGGCGACCCATCGGCGTCGCGCACCTGCGGATGGAGAAGACGGCCGTTCAGGTCGACGGTTTCGCCAAGCGCGGATCCCTTGACGCACAGGCGCCCGAAATTCGATGCGTGATCCGCATCGCCCTGCACCTCGACCTGGCCATCGGCGCGCACCGTGGCGCGCACGCCGCAACCGACGCCGCAGTATGGGCAGGTGGTGCGCACGGTGTGAGTGGCGGCGGTGGCAACCACGGAGATATCGGACAGGTTCACGGGTCGGTCTCGCTGGGCGACGAAAGCGCCCTGGTTATGAGGGGGATCAGGCGGCTAGCGCCTCGCACTGTGCCTGGCCGAACAGCAGCCGCTGGCGCAGCGCGCCCACCGGACGGGCGGACTGGATCAGCTCGAAATACCACGGCCCGTCCCGCACATCGCCATACAGCACCGCGCCTACCAGCCGCCCGTCCTGCAGCACCAGGCGCTTGTAGATGCCACGGCGCGGATCGCGCAGCACCAGGTCTTCGCTGCCTTCGCCGCCGATGAAATCGCCTGCGGAATACAGGTCGACGCCGGTCACCTTGAGCTTGGTGGCCGTGGCCTGCTGCACATAGCGGCGATGTCCGGCGCCGGCCAGATGCGCGGCGCACACCCGCGCCTGGTCCCAGATCGGCGCCACCAGACCGAACGTGGCCTGGCGATGCTGCACGCATTCGCCCACCGCGTAGATGCGCGGATCGAATGTCTGCAGCGTGTCGTCGACCACGATGGCGCGCTCGCAGCGCAGGCCGGCGCTGGCGGCCAGTTCGATATTGGGGCGCACGCCGGCCGTCATCACCACCAGGTCCGCCGGAATTTGCGTGCCGTCCTTGAGCAGCACGCCGGTCACGCGGTCCGCGCCGAGAATTCCGGCGGTCTGCGCGTTCAGCAGAAAGCGCAGGCCCTTGCGTTCCAACGCGCCCTTGAGCAGCGCGGCGGCGGGCTTGTCGAGCTGGCGCTCCATCAGGCAGTCGGACAGGTGCACCACGGTCACGTCCATGCCCTGGCGCATCAGCCCGTTGGCCGCCTCAAGCCCGAGCAGGCCGCCGCCGATCACCACCGCGTGGCGATGATTGCGCGCCGCATCGAGCATGGCCTGCACATCCTGGATGTCGCGAAAGGCGATCACGCCGTCGAGCGTGTGGCCGGGCACCGGGATGATGAACGGCTTCGATCCGGTGGCCAGCAGCAGGCGGTCGTAGCGCACTTCGCGGCCGGATGCCGAACGCACGCTGCGGCGTGGGCGGTCGATCGAGACGACCGGATCGCCAGCCAGCAGTTCGATGCCGTGCTGCGCGTACCATTCGCGCGAGTTCAGCATGATGTCGTCGACGGTCTTCTCGCCGGCCAGCACCGGCGACAGCAGGATGCGGTTGTAGTTGCCGTGTGGCTCGGCGCCGAACACCGTGATGTCATACAGGTCCGGCGCCAGCTTCAGCAGTTCCTCGACCGTGCGCATGCCGGCCATGCCGTTGCCGACAACGACCAGTCTGGGTTTGGCATGGGACATAGCGTGCGACGTCATGGGCGGCTTCCTGTGGGGCGAGAAGTGCGAAAAGGGCTGCGTTGTGCTGGGTGGGATGAGGCTTGCGCTTCAGGCGGCCAGCTCTTCTTCCGCGGCGCGTTGCGTCGCCGACGTCGCCACCCACACCTTGCCGTCGTAGACGCGCGCGGCATACGCATCAACGGCGTGTTCGGGGGCTTCAAGGCATTCGCCGGTGCGCAGGTCGAAATGGTGCTTGTAGATCGGCGAGGCCACCACCAAGCGGTCGCCGAGGCTGCCAACCAGGCCGCGCGACAGCACGTTGGCCTGCGCGTTGGGATCGAAATTGGCGATCGCATAGACGTCTTCGCCGCGGCCGATGCGGAACACCGCAACCTGCTGGCGGCCGACCAGCGCGCAGACACCAGTATTGGGCACGATATCGCGCAAGGTGCAAATCGCGGTCCAGGTCTCGGGATGGTGGGCTTGGCTCATCACGTTCTCCTCGTATCAAGCTGCATTTGCGGGCACGGC
Source organism: Cupriavidus pauculus (assembly GCF_008801835.1). GTDB lineage: Bacteria > Pseudomonadota > Gammaproteobacteria > Burkholderiales > Burkholderiaceae > Cupriavidus > Cupriavidus pauculus. The sequence goes on from NZ_VZOW01000048.1 coordinate 11,582, forward strand.
AACCACGGGGATGTGGCTCAGGCGGGACCGCTGCAATTTCCGTTCCTCCGGCGTTGCCGGGCGAATCTGCCCGCGCGCTTCCAGGAACACGAGGTTGTCGTCGCGCAGGTCGCTGTTGACGAAGTGGCGGAAGCGCTGGCGGGTTTGCGGATCGGTGATGGCCCGCTTCCATTCGTCCTCGTAGGTGTCCACCACGTGCTGCATCTCGGCTTCCAGTTCGGCGCCGATGCCGAGCTTGTCGTCGATCACCACCGACTTCAGGTAGTCGAGCCCGCCTTCGAGGTTGTCGCGCCATGTGCTGGTGCGTTGCAGCCGGTCCGCGGTGCGCACGTAGAACATCAGGAAGCGGTCGACGTAGCGGATCAGCGTGGCGCGATCGAGGTCGCCGGCCAGCAGTTCCGCGTGGCGCGGTTTCATGCCGCCATTGCCGCACACGTAAAGGTTCCAGCCCTTTTCCGTCGCGATGATGCCGACGTCCTTGCCTTGCGCTTCGGCGCATTCGCGCGTGCAGCCCGATACGCCGAACTTGATCTTGTGCGGCGCGCGCAGGCCCTTGTAGCGGTTCTCGATGTCGATCGCGAGCCCCACGGAATCGTCGACGCCATAGCGGCACCAGGTGGAGCCCACGCAGGACTTCACCGTGCGCAGCGACTTGCCATAGGCGTGGCCCGATTCGAAGCCCGCGGCGATCAGTTCTTCCCAGATCATCGGCAGTTCCTCGAGTCTGGCGCCAAACATGTCGACGCGCGCGCCGCCGGTGATCTTGGTGTAGAGGCCGTATTTCTTGGCGACCTGGCCCACGGCGATCAGGCCGTCGGGTGTCACTTCGCCGCCCGGCATGCGCGGCACCACCGAATACGTGCCGTCCTTCTGGATGTTGGCCAGGAAGTAATCGTTGGAATCCTGCAGGCTGGCGTGTTCTTCCTTGAGCACGAATTCATTCCAGCAGGAGGCCAGGATGCTGCCCACGGTGGGCTTGCAGATATCGCATCCAAGCCCCTTGCCATGGGCGGCCAGCAGGTCGTCGAAGGTCTTGAACTTGCCTACACGCACCAGGTGATACAGCTCCTGGCGCGAGTACGGGAAGTGTTCGCAGACATGGTTGTTGACGGCCATGCCCTGCTTTTTCATCTCGGCTTTCATGATTTGCGTGACCAGCGGCACGCAGCCGCCGCACGCGGTGCCGGCCTTGGTGCACGACTTCATCGCGCCGATGCTGGTGGCGCCGTCGCCCACGGCCGCGCAGATCTGGCCCTTGCTGACGTTGTTGCACGAGCAGATCTGCGCGGTGTCTGGCAATGCGTCGGCGCCCAGCGCAGGCTTTGCCTTGCCGTCGGATGAAGGCAGGATCAGGAATTCCGGCGATTCCGGCAGTTCGATGCGATTCAGCATCATTTGCAGCAAGGTGCCATATTCGGCAGCATCGCCAACCAGCACACCGCCCAGCAGATACTTGCCGCAATCGGACACCACGAGCTTCTTGTAGACCTGCTTGCGTTCGTCGGTGAACTGGTATGAGCGGCTACCCGGCACATTGCCATGCGGATCGCCGATGCTGGCCACGTCCACGCCCATCAGCTTGAGCTTGGTGCTCATGTCGGCGCCGGCAAACGCCACGCCATCCGCGATGTCGCCGCGCAGATGTCGCGCCACGACGCGCGCCATGTCATAGCCGGGCGCCACCAGCCCGTAGATCTTGCCGTCCCACAGCGCGCATTCGCCAATCGCGTAGATGTTCGGATCGGATGTCAGGCAGTGATTGTCGATCACGATGCCGCCGCGCGGGCCTACGGCGAGACCGCTGCTGCGCGCCAGTTCATCGCGCGGACGGATGCCGGCCGAGAATACGATCATGTCGGTATCCAGATGCGTGCCGTCGGCGAAATTCATCCGGTGCGTGCCGTCCACGCCATCGACGATGTCGACGGTGTTCTTGCCGGTGTGGGCCTTTACGCCCAGCGCCTCGATCTTCTGGCGCAGCACGCGGGCGCCGCCGTCGTCGACCTGCACGGCCATCAGGCGCGGCGCAAATTCCACCACGTGCGTGGCCAGGCCCATGTCGCGCAGCGCCTTGGCGCATTCCAGCCCCAGCAGGCCGCCGCCGATCACCACACCGGTTTTGGCGCGCTGTCCGCATTCGCGCATCGCTTCCAGATCCTCGATGGTGCGATAGACGAAGGTGTCCTTGCGATCGTTGCCGGGCAGCGGCGGCACGAACGGATACGACCCGGTGGCCAGCACGAGCTTGTCGTAGGGCAGCGTCTCGCCGGTGGACGTGGTCACCGTCCTGGCAGCGGTGTCGATGGCGGTGGCTCGGGCGTTGAGCCGCAGCACCATGTTGTCGTGCGCATCGAAGAAGCCCGGCGCTACCAGCGAGAGGTCGTCGGCCGACTTGCCGGCGAAGAATTCGGAAAGATGGACGCGATCGTAGGCGGGGCGGGGCTCTTCGCAGAGCACCGTCACGTGGAGGTCACGAGCGCCGGCCTCGGCCAGGCATTCCAGCAACTTGTGGCCGACCATGCCATGCCCGACGATGATGATCTTCATGATGCTTTCCTTGTCCCGAAGTGTCGTAACGTGATTCAGTTGGCCAGCGCGCTGTCGTACAGCGCCTGTTCCTGAGCCTTGTGCTCCGCGCTGAAGCGCACGGCAATCGCGCACAGTGCGGCCAGCGTGGCGGCAACGCCCAGATACGTCAGCGTCAACTGCAGATCGCCAAGGCCCTTCATCAGGAAGCCAGCCGCCACCGCGCCGACATTGCCGCCAGCGCCGATGATGCCGGCCACACCGCCAAGTGCCTTGCGATCGATGAACGGCACCAGCGCGTAGGTGGCGCCGCATGCCATATGGGTGAACAGGCCGAACATCAGCATGGCGGCCAGCGCGGTGGCCACACCCGATGCGTGGGCGAAGGCCAGCAGCCCAAGCCCTTCGCCCAGGATGAAGACGAACAACACGACCGCGCGCGCATCGAGTCCGCTGCGCTTTGCCACCTTGTCGGACACATAGCCGCCCAGCGCACGGGCAAACAGGGCCAGCAGGCCAAAGCTGGCGGCGGCCATGCCCGCGGCGGACAGCGACAGGCCGAAGCGGTCGACATAGAACGTGGCGGCGACGTTATGGATGAAGATCTCGACACCAAAGCAGGCGCCGTACGTGACAAACAGCATCCACACGCGATAGTTGGCGCTGGCCGCGCGGAAGCTTGCCCAACCGCCGCCGCCCTTGCCGCCGCTGACGGCGACGCCGCGTGCGCGCAGGTCCGAGAAATTGCCTTCGGGGCAGTCCTGTGTGAAACGCCAGTAGAGAACGGCCATGACCAGCATCAGCACGCCCGGCACGATCAGCGCGATGCGCCAGCCGAGCGCATGATCGACGCCAAGGAACAGCACGGCGGCCAGCAGCAGCGGCATCGCGCCTTGCGCGGCGCCACCGCCCGCGTTGCCCCAGCCGGCCGACGCCGCATTGGCGGTGCCCACCACGTTGGGCGCGAACATCACCGACGTGTGGTACTGCGTGATTACGAAACTGGCGCCCACCGCGCCGATCAGCAGACGGAAGAACAGGAACGTCTCGTAGTTTTGCGCAAAGGCCACGCCGATTACGGGGATGGCGCCGATGGCGAGGAGGCCGGTGTAGGTCTTGCGGGGGCCGAAGCGATCGCACATCGGCCCGATCACGAGGCGCACCAGGATGGTCACCGCTACGGCGGCAATATTGATATTGGCGATCTGGCCCGGCGTCAGGCCGAATTCGCCCTTCAGCACCGGCATCAGCGGCGCGCACGCAAACCACGCAAAGAAGCAGACGAAAAAGGCCATCCAGGTCAGATGGAAGGCGCGCATCTGCGGCGTCTTGAGACTGAGCAGATCGATCCGGGTGGCTTTGCCGTTCATCCTTGGGCTCCAAAAACAAATGGCGTCCCGAGAGCCTGGCCGCATGGGGCCAGTTCTGGGGACGCCGTTGTCCTGACGACCGCTACATGGCATAGCGGCCGCGCTGTGTGGGGTGGGCGGATCGCCGTTGATCGGCCCGCGCTCTATCACGCAAGCGTTGTGCCAGCGGTGGCGCGTATCGTTCTGGGAACTTTCAGGAGGGGAAGCCACGGATGACCGGCGAAATTGTGCCGATCGATACGCTTGAGCGCATCCTGGTGCGGCGCCAGACTGGGGCGCCCGCACGGGGATGGTGCAGTGCAATGTGCGTCGGCGGTGCGCAGTGCGTGCCGTTCAGCGGCGGGTCTGGCGCCAGACCTGGTCCGGCTTAATCCCGGCCGGTGCCGGCGACAGGCCTCGCCATCAATTGCATGTCGGACGGCGCAACCGGTTCGCCCGCTTCATCAATCAGTGCCGCGCGCACCCTGAGGCCGCTCACGCGCGACCGGACCTCGGCCGGTCCCTGGCCGTCGGCTTTCATATGTGCGTCGCCCCATTGCATCAGCCCGACCAGCACCGGCAGCAGTTCCACTGCCGCGCGCGTGGGGTGATAGGCAAAGCGCTCACGCTCGCCCGGCTGCCGGTATCCGACCTTGCGCAGAAGTCCGGCGTCGGTCAGCGTCTTCAGGCGCGCCGACAGCACGGCCGGCGAGCATTGAAGGCGGGTAAGAAAATCGTCAAATCGGCGCACGCCCGAAAACACGTCCCGCAAGATGAGCATCGTCCACTTTTCACCGATCAGCGAAAGCGCCGCCGCGATCGAGCAGTCGGCGAACTGCGCGATGGGCGTCGACGGGGCGGTGGTCGGCGCAGAGGTGGTAGGCGCAGAGGCGGTAGGCGCGGAAGTGGTCGGCGATTCGGTCGTCATGCGTTTCAGCATAGCAGGCTAACTTCATTTGCAAAAGTCAGGGTTTCGACTATAGTTCTGACTATTAAAAATGTAGTTAGGGGTGGGCGATGGGATACCCGGGAAATGACGACGCCGCAGGCGGGCCGATTGCCGAAGCGGTTGCCGAAGCGGTTGCCGAAGAGAACTGGACGGTGCGCGGCGGCGTCTCGGTGACAATGCGGCCGGCACGCTCTGGCGACTATGCCGGACTACGTGCATTTGTCGACGGCCTGTCCATGGAAAGCCGATATTTCCGATTCCTGACCGGCGGACGCGTGGCCGATGACACCATCCGCGGATTTGTCCACCATCGCCCTGGGCGCGATGTGGCAGTGGTGGTGACCCACCGTGCCGCCGACGGGCGCGAATCGATCGTGGCCAACGCCGAGTATGTGGTCAACCCGGACGGCGTGGCCGAGCTTGCGGTAGTGGTCTCCGACGACTGGCAGGGCCAGGGACTTGGCCGCCGGCTGATCCAGCGCTTGCAACAACTGGCGCGTGCTGGCCGTCTGCATGGCATGCGTGGTGATGTGCTCAGCGAGAACCGTCGCATGCTGGCCATCATGCGCGACTGCGGCTTTTCCGCCCGACGCAACCCTGAGGACAGCCGTCTGCATGAAGTCAGCCTGACGCTGCACGAGACCCCCAAGCGCGTGCGCAACGATTGGCTGCCCCGGGACTGGTTTGCGGCGAGGTAAGCCGCGAAACCGCTGTCTCCGCCGCATTTCTTCGCCCCAGTTACCCGAGCCCAAGGATGCGCCGCGCGACTCTGCAGCGCCGCGGCGGACCGTGGTCAAGCCTGCGATTTGCCGCGCGATGTCGCCGTGCAGCCGATCGACGCCGTGATGATCGCCGCGATGGCCACCCACTGAACCGGCGTCAGTTGTTCGTGCAGAAACGCCAGACCGGCCAGCGCGCCCATTGCCGGTTCGAGGCTTAGCAGGATGCCGAAGGTGCGGCGCGGCAGGCGCTTCAGTGCCACCATTTCCAGCGAATACGGGATGGCGCTGGACAGCAGGCCCACCGCCAGCCCGGACAGCAGCAACGCGGGGCTGAATAACTCGACGCCTGCGTGGGCGACGCCAAACGGGAATGCCAACAACGCGGCCATCGTCATCCCCAGCGAGGTGGCCTGCCCGCCGTGCGCGCTGCCGGCCATCTGGCCAAATACGATATAGAGCGCCCAGCCCACGCCCGCCGCCAGCGCGAAGCCGATCCCGACGGGATCGAGATGCGTGGACGCCTGGCCAAGCGGCAACAGCAGAATCAGTCCTGCGACAGCACAGGCGATCCAGAGGAAGTCGATGGCGCGGCGCGATGACAACACCGCCACCGCCAGCGGACCGGTGAATTCGATGGCGATCGCCAGGCCCAGCGGTATGGTGCGCAGCGACATGTAGAACAGCAGGTTGGTTGCGCCCAGCGCCGCGCCGTACAGGGCAATGGCGCGCGCGTGCGCGCCGGACAGCGCAAAGCGCCACGGCCGCCATACGCAGATCAGGATCAGCGCCGCGAACCCCACGCGCAGCGCCACCGTGCCTTGCGCGCCAATCGCGCCGAACAGGCTTTTGGCAAACGATGTGCCGACGCATAGCGATGCCATCGAGCCGATCAAGGCCAGCACGGCCAGCAGGGTGTCGCTTTGTTTGATGCGGCTGAGGGGCAATTCGCGTCCTGAAAACTGAAGGCCCGGTTCCGGGCGGTGGCGCATCTTGCCCCAAAGGCGCATGGCCGGCCATACACAGATCACGGCACATGGCGCTGTACAGTTGCACGCGCCGAGGCATTTGGCGCGTGCCGGGCGCAGGCACTATGGTTGAGGAACCCCGTTTCCGGAGTTCGCCATGCAAGCCAATGCCGCACGCCGTCATGTCGTGATCACGGGCGCCGCCGGTGCGCTGGGCCGCGCAATTGCGGCGCGGTTTGCCGCGGAGGGCGCGCGGCTGGCGCTGATCGACCGCGAGCTGCAGCAACTGCAGAGCGTCTTTGCCCATCCCGAACCCGATCACGGCGGCACCTTGCTGCATGCGGCCGATGTGACGTCGGACACCGCCATGGCGCCGGTGGCGGCGGCCATCCTCGATGCGTTTGGCACGGTTGATGTGCTGGTGCACGTGGCGGGCGGGTTTGAAATGGGCGAGCCCACGCACGCGCTGAGCCGGGAATCGTGGATGCGCATGATGGACTTGAACGCATGGTCGTTTATCGCGGTGACCGGGCACTTCATCCCCGCGATGATGTTCCAGCGCCGCGGCAAGGTGGTGGCCGTGTCCGCGCGGGGCGCTTCGACGGGCGCAGCGACCATGGGCGCCTATGCCGCGTCCAAGAGTGCGTTGCAGCGGCTGGTGGAGAGCCTTTCGCACGAAGTGCGCGGCGCCGGCATCAGCGTCAACAGCATTGCGCCCAGCATCCTGGACACACCGGCAAACCGGCACGCCATGCCGTCCGCCAACCCTGCGATGTGGGTGTCGACCGGCGCCGCGGCGCGCGCCGTAGCGTTCCTGGCCTCCGACGCGGCGGACGCGATTCATGGGCAGCATCTCGTGTTGGACGGGTTGAGTTAGCGAAGCAGACGACGGAGCAGACGCCGGTGTTCTGCGGCCGGCGCGGCTGGTAGTGGCCGACACCGGCGCCAGCGGCGGCGCCATCTGCCTGCTCCGCCGACCGACCCATCGATTGTCGGCCGGACGCAAGCCCGCGCACATGCGACGATTCTCAAAATGCGGGACCTGGTGCGGCGCGATGCGACGCCGGGCCGCGCGTCCGCTGCCGGGGCTAGCGCCGGTTCAGGCGCGCCAGCGGCAGCGTGCGCAGGCGGTCGAGCACCGCGGCCTTCATGGCGGGCGGGGTGGGCAGCGCATCGAGCAACGCCGGCCACCGATCCTGCGCCAGCGAGACCGCATCTTTTACGGCCGCCAGCGCAATCCGTTCGGCGATGCGCGCTTCCTGCGCGAAGTTGCGGTACGTTTCCAGCGTTTGTTGACGCTGCAGCACATCGATGGCCACGTTCTGGCCGAACGCCTGGAAGCCGGGCAGCGCGGCCACGCAGACGATGTCGTAGGCCGGCGACAGTTCGGGCATCGTGCCGTTGCGATAGAGGAACGAGAAGTTTTTTAAGTGCGCGTCGCTGTTGCCGATCAGCGTGTTGACGGCTTGCCGCATGAAAAACTGCCGCACGTCCTCGATGCCGCGCACGCTCAGGCGTTCCAGCAGACGCACGATGGCCACGTAGGCGTCGTTACCCGCGTATTTTCGAGCCGGCATGCGCGTCAACACCTGGCAGCCGTCTTCGGCGTGCACGCGGCCGCCCGGTTCACGGTCGAAGCGATCCACGGCCAGGAAGTGCAGGTCGGCGCCAAGCGCGTCGGCCAGCCCGGGCACGTCGATGGCCGTGAGCGGTTGCGGCCGGCACACGGCCACCGCGATGCCGGCTGCCTGCGCCAGCTGCATCGACACGTATTCATTGAAGATCTGGCTGTCGTCGTTGCGCGCCGGCAGCTTTGCGATCAGGTCCGAAAGCCGGCCGTGCGCCGGCATCGTATAGCGCTTGCCGGCATGCGCGGTGGACAGGGCCAGCTTGTTCTGCACGCCGGAAACCGACGCCGCGCCTTCGGTTGCGCCTTCCACCACGGCCACTTCCAGATTGTCCGCGCCGCCGGTCACACCGACCGTGCGCACGTGGTCCGGCAGCGTCGCGATATCGGCGGGCCGCACGATCAGTGCGCCGGGCAGGTCCTCGCCGGCGGCCGCCAGCACGCCGAAATCGTCGCGGTCATCGGGATGGTGGCGGGTTGCTTCCAGGCGCTTGCGCAGTTCCCCTTCGGGCAGCAACCCGGCGAAGTAGGGCGGCAATTCGCCCTGGGTGTTGTAGAGCGCCGGATGAAATGGATTGGACAGAATCGTGGCAGTCAGCGCTTCGTTGCCAGGGATGGTCAGCGAAAGACTGAGCGTGGGGCGTGCGCTGTCGCCGCGGAACTGCTCGCTGGGTACGAAGCGCGTGGTGCGGCCGGCTTCGCACAGGTAGCCGCAGAGTACGCCGTGCAGGTGGACGGCGAGATAGCGTGGGCGAAGGCCGTCCGTCACGATTCATCTCCCAGCAACAGATCGATCGACGTAGGCGCGGCGCGGTCCGGTCCGGCCGATTTGCCGGCCAGCACCTGCTGCACGGCATCCAGTTGCTCCTTGGGAACGAGCACCCATTCGGCGTCGAGCGCGGCGGCTACGGAGCTGAGTGTCGATGCGCGCACATCCTGCTTGCCGCTTAGCGCGACCGACAGGTTCGACGGCGCCATGCCGATCAGACGCCCGACTTCGGCCAGCGATAAGGCCCGGCGGCGGCGCAGTTGTTGGAGGGATTGGTAGAAGGAAGCCATGCGTGGTCGATGTGGTTATGACAAAGCATAGCATCGGTTTTGAAATTATGAAATAACATATAAATAATGGTGTAGATATGCTATTACATAATAAAAGGACGCGATGCGGCGAAAAACGAACCCGCACGCCAGACCGCCCCAAAACGGCTACCGCTCCGTTCCCAAAGGCGGCGCGACCTCTTCGAGCGGTCGCCTTTCCGCATCGACACCGTAGCGCAGCGCCATCGTTCCGGCGATGATCACCAGCGCGGCGCCAATGCCATAGCCGATCGCCACGGCGCCGCGACTGCCGGTTTCGATCAGCATGCCGAACAGCAGCGGGGCGACGAATCCGCCGGTGCCGGTGCCGATGGCATAGAACACCGAAATCGCCAGCGCGCGCATTTCCAGCGGAAACACCTCGCTGGCGGTCAGGTAGGCCGAACTGGCGGCAGCCGAGGCCAGAAAAAACACGGCCGACCAACACAGCGCCTGCGACCGCGCATCGAGCCAGCCCTGCATGAATGCCCAGCCCGTGGCGGCCAGCCCCACGCCCGACAGCACGTACGTGACCGCGATCATCTTGCGCCGGCCGATGCGGTCGAACAGCGGGCCCAATACCAGCGGCCCCAATGCATTGCCGAGCGCAAACGGAAAGATATAAAGGGCCACGCGCTCTTCGGGCACGCCCTGGAAGCGCGTCAGTACCAGCGCGTACGTGAAGAAGATGGCGTTGTAGAAAAACGCCTGCGCCACCATCAGCGCGAACGTGACGATGCTGCGCGTGCGATAGCGGCGCAACAGCAACGGCACGATGTCCTTGAGCGCCGGGACGGGTTTGCCGGCGTAGGCCACGGTGGCATGCGCGGCAACGGACTGCAGCTTGCCGTGTCGGCGCGATATCTCGGCTTCGATCTCGTCGATCACCCGCGCGGCTTCGTCGTGACGGCCGTGCGTGGTCAGCCAGCGCGGGCTTTCCGGCACATGGCGGCGGATCAATACGATCGCCACGGCCAGCACGGCGCCGAGGGCGAAACACACGCGCCAGCCATGCACGGGACCGAACACGCGCGGATCCAGCAATACCAGACTGAGCCCGGCCCCCAGCGCAGCGCCAAGCCAGAAGCTGCCGTTGATGGCCAGATTGACGCGGCCGCGCACGCGCGCGGGAATAAGTTCGTCGATGGCGGAATTGATCGCCGCGTATTCGCCCCCGATGCCGAGCCCGGTGGCAAAACGGCATACCGCAAAAAACGCGAAATTCGGCGAAAACGCGGTAGCCAGCGTCGCGGCCATATAGACGGCCAGCGTGGCCAGGAACAGCCGCTTGCGGCCAAGACGGTCCGCCATGCGCCCGAATACCAGCGCTCCGCACACCGCGCCGAGGATATACAGCGAGCCCGACCAGCCGACTTGCGTGGCGCTCAGCGCGAGCGTGTCGGGCCGCTCGAGCACGGCGCCCACCGACCCGACCAGCGTGACCTCAAGGCCGTCGAGCACCCAGGCAATGCCAAGCGCGATGGCGACGCGCCAGTGCCACGCCGACCACGGCAGTCGATCCAGACGCGCGGGAATATCGGAATGCCAGGCAGCGATGGCGGTCTCCTTGTTCGTCATGCCGCACGCGCCGCGCAGTGGCCGGGTCCAGCGCCTGCAGCGCATCGTGCGGAGGGCTGCGGCGATCATAGCCCGTCAGGATACGGCTGGCTGTCGGCGCCTGGCCGACGCGCGTTCGACCCATGATCGATGCGCTGCGACCCCGGGGGACAGCGCAGCAGGGGAAAGCGGCGGTCGCACGTTGCGCGTGACGGCAGCGCGTATCGGGGTATCGCGCGATGCCATAGAAAAAAGGGAGTTCCGCGATGGAACTCCCTTTTCTGACTGGCCCGGCTGGCCGCGCTGGCTTGCGGGCTGAGTGGGCCTTACTGCGCCTTACTGCGCCGGGAACGTCAGCGCGTTGCTCAGGTCGCCCATCGCCGGCTTGCCGTTGGCGATCAGCGCATCGTCACGCAGCTTCAGGCCAGGCAGCGTCGGCAGCGCAAAGCGGTGCGTGATGAAGCGCAACACCGAAGCGGTGTCGTACTGCGTGTGATCGACGAAGCCGCGCTTGGCGAACGGTGACACGATGATGGCCGGGATGCGCGTCCCCGGACCCCAGCGATCGGCCTTCGGCACGGGTGCGTGATCATAGAAGCCGCCGTTCTCGTCGTACGTCACCACGATCAGCATGTTCTTGTACTGCGGGCTCTTCTGCAGTTGCGCGATCACGCTGGCAATGTGGGCATCGCCGTCGGCAACGTTGGCATAGCCTGGGTGCTGGTTCAGGTTGCCTTGCGGCTTGTAGAACGCTACGGCCGGCAGCTTGCCTGCCGCGGCATCCGCCAGGAACTGCGAATCGAAGTCCTTCAGGTGCGATGCGCGATAGTCGGCGTGATTGAGCGGATTGAAGGCCGCGTAGTAATTGAACGGCTGGTGATGCGCCTGGAAGTTGGGCGTGGTGTTGTTGTAGATCAGCGAGCTGTTGGCCGACACGGCCTTCCACGCACCCGCATACCACGCCCAGCTCACACCGCGTTGGTCCAGCAGCGTGGCGATGGTGTCCTGCGTCTGCTCAGGCAGCGTGCTGGCCTTGGCCGGATCGGCCAGCAGCTTGGTGCCATCCGCTGCCGCCGGCGCGTTGCCGCTGGGCTGGTACGGCGGCTGCATCGTGTTGACGGCGTAGTACATGCCGCTGCTGTCCTTTGGCGTCAGCGTGCTGTCGTTCTGGTATTGCGCGGTACCGGTGAGCACGCTGGCCGGGCTGGTGGCCTTCAGCGTCAGGTTCTTGAAATTGCCGTTGGCGTCGGTGTCGATGGCCGAGATCGACCCCGAAGCCACCGATTTATCGGCATTCGGATACTGGGGCGCACATGCGCAGACCAGATACTGGTGGTTCAGGAACGAGCCGCCGAATGCGCCCATGAAGAAGTTGTCGGCCAGCACGTAGTCCTGCGCCAGCTTCCACATCGCCATGCTGCTGCCGTCGTAGTAGCCCATCGTCAGGCCGCCGGCATCGGAGAACGCGGCGAACTTGTCGTTCTTGCCGCCGTTGATCTGCATCTGGTTGTTGTAGAAGCGGTGCACGAGATCGCGCGTGACCACGTTCTGGCCAACCACCGTGCCCGTACCGTTCACGCCGGCCGGATCGTCGATGCGGAACGGCTTGTTGGCCCAGCCCACGGTGCTGTCCTGCGGCAGCGTCACGCTCTGGCCCGCGGCGGTCAGGCCGCCCCAGGTGGGCGGCAGCGATGCCAACGTGCTGCCGTCGAAATCCTTCTGAGGTTCGGCTGTGCCGACCGAGCTCGGATTCACGCCCGGAATGCCGTTGGCGCCGGGAAACAGGCCGTACAGGTTGTCGAAGCCGCGGTTCTCCGCGTAGATCACCACTACGTTCTGGATGTTGTTCAACGCCAGGCGCTTGGTCACGCCGTCGCGGATTGCCGCGCCGATGTCGCCGCCAGACGCCACCGCCGTGGCAATCAGGTCGATGGCCTGTTCGATTTCGGCTTGCAGCGCAGCCTTGATCGTGCTGTCCGTTTCCTTGTTGTGGTCTTCCAGCAGCTTGTCGGCGGCTACGCCCAGGCGCGTGGCCAACTGGGTGCGGGCGTTGTCGAGGTTGCCGCCATTGGCGTCCATCAGCGCGGTCAGTTCGGTGGAAATCGCGCTGATCACGGCGTTGGCGCCGGCTGGTGCGCGGAACACGAGCTTGCGCGTCACGGCGTTATGGCCGCCGGCATCGTCGTTGCGGAACGCATCGGTGTCGATCACGGCCACCACCGGGCCCTGGCCCGTCAGCGTGAACGCGCCCTTGGCGTCGGTATAGGCCGATACTTCGCCGCTATCGCATTGCGAATTGTTGTTGGCGTCGATACAGACCTTGGCATGCTCGAAGTAGCTGCCGGTGACCACGCCGGACGTGGTGGCGGCCGGCGTTGCGGCGCTGCCGGAATCGCTGCCGCCACAGGCGGACAGGCATGCGGCGGCTATTGCGGCCAGGGGCCACAGACGGTTGAAACTGCTCATGGCTTTCCTCTTTCTTATATGTGGGAATTGCGATGCGTCGACAAACATGAGTACTGCGGGGTGCGCCGCGAGTGTGATCCGCGTATATGTCAGATTGATGATGCGGCGCACGCGGCCTCGGTGCGCGTGATCGTCGGCATGCCGCGCGTCAACGGCCGCCGCTGGTGTCATTTCGATGAATCGACATGGCGCTGTCATAAATGGTGCTTAGGCTGTTGCGCCATTCCTTCGTCACCCTCGCCGTCGTCACGCCGTCATGACCCTGCCACCGCTGCTGTGGAGCGTTGCATCCCCATCGCTCTTTACCTGGATGCGCATCGCCGGCGGCCTGCTGATGGTCATGCTGGCGAGCCTGATCGGCGGTTGTGGCAAGGCCGACCCGGCCGCGGGTGCGCAGGCTGCGCAGGCGCCCATCGCCACAAGCACGCCCGCCGCGCGGCAGCCCGCAGCAAAGCCGTTCTACGCGATGATGGCGGAGCGGCGCCCCAACATGGCGGCGCTCAATGCACTGGGCAAGGCGCTGTTTCACGACCCGTCGCTGTCCGCGTCTGGCAAGCAGTCGTGCGCGAGCTGTCATAGTCCCGAGCACGCGTACGGGCCGCCCAATGCGCTGTCGGTGCAACTGGGCGGTGCCGATATGACGTTGACCGGCGTACGCGCCGCACCCTCACTGCGCTACGTGCAGAACGTGCCCGCCTACACCGATCACTATCACGAGAACGACGGCAACGACGCCGAGGACCAGGGCCCGACGGGTGGGCACAACTGGGATGGCCGCGCGAATTCCACGCACGAGCAGGCGCGCATTCCGCTGCTGTCCGCGCACGAGATGGCTAATGGCGAACCGATCGTCGTGGTCGAAAAGGTCCGCAAGGGCCCGCACGCGCAGGCATTCCGCGCCGTGCTGGGCAACGATGTACTCGATGACGACGCGACGGCCTTCAATGCGGTACTGATGGCGTTGGAAGTGTTCCAGCAGACGCCGGCGGAGTTCTATCCGTACACCAGCAAGTACGACGCGGTGCTGCGCGGGCAGGCAAAGCTGACCGCGCAGGAACAACGCGGCCTGCGGGTTTTCAACGATCCCGACAAGGGCAACTGCGCCGCTTGCCATCCGGGCGATATCCGTGAAGGCGCGTTCCCTGCCTTCTCCGATTTTGGATTTATCGCGTTGGGGGTGCCGCGCAACCGCAAGCTGGCGGGCAATGCCGACCCCGCATTCCACGACCTGGGCCTATGCGGACCCGATCGCACTGACCTCAAGGACCGCGCCGACTACTGCGGTCTGTTCCGCACGCCTTCGCTGCGCAATGTGGCACTGCGCCAGGCGTTCTTCCACAACGGCGTGTTCCATTCGCTCGACGAGGTCATGCACTTCTATGCCGAGCGAGACGTCAAGCCGCAGAAGTGGTATCCGCGCGGCCCCGACGGCAAGGTCCGCAAGTTCGACGACCTGCCCGCGCAATACCACGACAACGTCAACATGGAAGCGCCATTCGGCGGAAAGCCCGGCGACAAGCCGCGGATGACGGAAGGCGAGATGCGCGATGTGATCGCATTCCTGAAGACGCTGACCGATGGTTACCAGTTGCCCACCGCGCACTGACTGAGCGCGACACCATCGCGCCAGACATCACACGCGCAGAACCTGCGCCGCTGCGCCGATTTTCCACGGTTGCGCGGGGAATTCGCGCGCCTGCGCAATGACGATCTGGCCGATCGCACTTCTTTGGCCTAGCTTATGAGAGGAGCGAAATCGTGGCGCCGCGCAATGTCGCGCGCGGCCTGTTCAGTCAGATGAGGCAGAGTGCGAACATGCGTAAACCGTTGACGTGGCGGAGCGTCCTGGCGATCGGGGCAGCGATGGTTCCCCTGGCGGGGCTGCCGGAAGACACCATGAACCTGACGATGGGCGGCAAGTCGCTGCCATCGGCGTGTGATGTCTCGCTGAGCGGCAACGGTCGCGTCGATTTTGGCCTGGTGCTTGCCGATGCGCTCCAGCCATCGTCACCCACGCATCTTGCCGCGCGCACGGTGACGCTGACCGTGGCGTGCGACGGCCCGACACGGCTGGCCATCGCCACGCGCGAATCGCGTGCCGGCACGGCCGCAGCCGAAATGGACGAAGCGGTCGGCGCGCCAAGCGTCTACAGCGTGTTCGGGCTTGGCGCATTGGGTGGCACCAATCTTGGCGGCTACGGCATTCGCTATGCGTCGCCGCTGGTCGACGGCGAGCCCGGGTCGATGCTGTTCAGCGCAAATCTGGCGTCGGGATGGAGCAGGGTTGGCACGGCGTCCGACCAATCGGGGGGATTTGCCTATACGTTGGACGGCGTGTATTACTCGTGGACGCAGGATGCCGGCTATATGCCGGGCGCCTTCACGACCGTCATCGTGCCGATGACGGTGACGGCGGCAGTGGTCGCGCGTAGCGCGTTGCCAACCGTAATGGCCCGCGTGCCGCTGGAAGGCATTGCTACGGTGTCGCTGGTGTACCTGTAGCGTCGTAGCCTGCGGGCGTGCGCCTGGCGCGCTCAGCCCGCGCGGCCCATGGCGTCGAGCATCAGGCGGCCATGGTCGGTGATGCGCGGGCTGGGACGCTGGCCTTGGTCGCCATGCAGAACAACAAGCTGCTTTGTGATCAATGCGTCGAGATCGACGGGATCGATTTCGCGCGGCGCGGTGGCGGTGGTGTCATCGCGGGTATGCGGGCCATTGCCGATCAACATCAGCGTGGCCAGTTCATGTGGGCTCAGCACGGTGTTCTCCTTTGGTAAAGGGGAGCGGTTGCTGGGGACTGGGGGACGCCTTGACCGGTGCAGCCAGACGCCCCTCCGACGGGATTGTGGACCATCGCCCCGGACCATGCACGCTGCAATGCATCGTGATGGCAAGTCGACAGTCACTGCGTTGGACGGGTCGCTGCGGCACGGGTTCCGTGCCGATACAAAACCACTACAAAACGCGGGGCTTTCACCGCCTCGTCATGCAGGCGGCATGTCGATACCGCGCATGATGCCCCACCTTCGCGCTGCGTTGCGCGATGTCCCTCACACGGCCATGGCAATGCCGTCGCTGCGCGGATCGTGCGCGCCCGCGCAGCGTCCGTCGTCATACAACGCGATAGCGCCTGGGTGTCCCGCCAGCGGGCTTTGCGCGGGGATCACGCTGACCTCGTGCCCAAGCGCGATAAGCGCAGCGATCACATCGTCGCCGGCGTCGGCTTCGATCTTGAGCGAATCGCGCACGTCGGAGAACGTGCGGCCCAGCAGGAATCGCGGGCGCGACAGGGCGTCGAGCGGATCCATGCCGTAATCGATCAGACGCGTGAGCACGGCCGCCAGCGTTTGCGGCTGGCCGTCGGCGCCCTGGGTGCCGTATAGCAGGCAGGGCTTGCCGTTGCGCAGGTACATGCCCGGATTCAGGGTATGGAACGGCCGCTTGCCGGGCTGAATGACGTTGTGATGGCCTGGCGCGGTGCTGAATGCCGCGCCGCGGTTGTGCCAGAGGATGCCCGTATCGCCGGCCACCACGCCGCTGCCCCAATCGAAATACACGGTTTGCAGCACGCTTGCGCAGCGGCCCTGGCTATCGACCGCGCCAAGGTAGACCGTGTCGCCATGCTGGTAGACATGCGGCCACGGCAGCGCGCTGGTCGTGTCGATACGGGCCGCCAGCGCGTCCAGCCGGTCCGGCGCGAGCATCGCGCGTGCGGGGACGTCGACGAAATCAGGATCGGCCACGTAGCGGTTGCGTTCGATGAAGGCCTGTTTCACGGCCTCCACCAGCAGGTGATAGAAGGGCGCGCTGCCTTCGGCGATATCGGTGAAGTCGAAGCGCTCCAGCATGCCCATGATCTGCAGCGTGGTCACGCCTTGCGTGGGCGGCGGCAGGCTCAGCAGTTCGCCGCCGCGATATGCCACGCGCAGCGGTGCTTCGTCGCGTGCGGCCGTGTGTCGCAGGTCTTGCAGCGTCAGCGGCGAGCCCGCTTCGCGCAGGCCGGCGACGATGCGTTCGGCCAGGTGGCCTTCGTAAAAGTCGCGCGCGCCATGCGTGGCAATGCGATCGAGGCTGCGCGCCAGCGCCGGTTGATGCAGACGGTCGCCCGGCTCGGGCAGCCGGTCGTGCGGCATGAACGTGGCGGCAAAGCCGTGCCAGTCGCGCAGTTCGTCCTGGCGGAAGGCCTGCCAGAAGCGCTGCGACGGCGTCACGTCGAAGCCGTCGTGCGCGTGGCCGATGGCGCGCTGGAACAGGCTGCCCCACGCCTGCGTGCCGCCCCACAGATCGCGGCTGATGGCGAAGGCGCGATCCCACGTGTCGACCGTGGCGGCCGTCGTGATCGCAGCCGCGGCGCCGCGCGTGGGAATCGCCTGCGCATAGGCCGGCAGCGTCTGCGCCGCCTGGCCGATGCCCGATAGCGTGCGTACGTTGCCCGCACCGTCGCTGACGATCCAGAACGCGTCGCCGCCCAGGCCGGTGAAATGCGGATAGGTAACGGCCAGCGTGGCGCCGATGGCGATGGCGGCTTCGATTGCGTTGCCGCCCGCGCGCAGCACTTCCAGGCCGGCTTCGCTTGCCAGCGCATGAGGGCTGGTGACCATGCCCGCGCTTGAAGTGGCCAGCGCACTCATGCGTGCTGTCCTCCGAGATAGGCTTGCACCAGGGCCGGATCCGCGGCCAGCGATTGCGCATCGCCGCTGGCCACCACGCGGCCTTCCTCCAGCACATAGGCGCGGTCTGCCAGCGACAGCGCCAGCGCGGCCATCTGGTCGACCAGCAGGATCGTGATCGACGCTTCGCGCAGCTTGTCGAGCGAAGCGAACAGTTCGTCGATGACCTTCGGCGCCAGGCCCAGCGACGGTTCGTCGAGCAGTAGCACGGCCGGCTTGGACATCAGCCCGCGCGCCACGGCCAGCATCTGCTGTTCGCCGCCGGAGAGCAGGCCCGCACGCTGATGTTGCCGCTCGCGCAGGCGCGGAAAGCGCATGAACATCGCTTCGATCCGCTGCATCATCTCGGCGCGCGTGATGCGGCCCGAGGGGAAGGCGCCCAGCCGCAGGTTGTCCAGCACCGACAGCTCCGCAAACACCTGACGCCCTTCGGGCACCAGCACCACGCCCATTTCCGCAATCTTCGCGGCGTCGAGCCGCGCGAGGTCGGTGCCATCGAACGTGATGCCGCCTTGCACCGGCCGATGCAGGCCGGCCATGGCGCGCATCAGGGTCGATTTGCCCGCGCCATTGGCGCCCAGCAGGGCCACCATTTCGCCTTCGCGCACCTGCAGGTCGACATCGTGAAGCACCGGGGCCGCGCCATATCCGGCCCGCAATGCCGATACGCCAATCACTTCGGGAAGCGGCAGCTTGGCCTGCGCCGTGGCGGGGCGGCTGCGCGCCGGCGCGTCCGACGCTTCGCCCAGATAGGCGCGCATCACGGCCGGGTTGGTGCGTACCGCGTCCGGCGTGCCCGCCGCCAGATGCTGTCCCGCATCGATCACGACAATGTTGTCGGAGACGTCCATCACCAGCGACATGTCGTGTTCGACCAGGCCCACCGCCACACCGCTGTCGGCGATCCGGCGCAGCAGCCGGCCCAGTGTCGCCTTGTCTTCGCGAGACAGCCCAGCCGCCGGCTCGTCCAGCAGCAGCACCGCCGGGCGCGTCGCCAATCCGCGCGCGATTTCCACCAGACGGCGATCCACGTGGGCCAGGTCAGCGGCGCTGGCATCGGGGTTGCCGGTGTAGCCGCACGCTGCCAGCAGCGCGCGCGCTTCGTTGCGCACTGACGGCGCGGTGAATCCGGCGATGCCGAGCAGCGCGCCGAGCTTGCCGCGCGTGAGCGCGATGGCCACGTTGTCGACGGCGCTCATGCCGGCAAATAGCTGCGTGGTCTGATAGGTGCGCGAAATGCCGTGCCGCGCGCTATGACACGCGCCACGCGCCGGCAGCGCTTGCGCGCCGAGCCTGCGCGCGCCCGAGCGCGGGCGGTAGTAGCCGGAAAGCATGTTGAGCACCGTCGACTTGCCCGCGCCATTGGGACCGATCAGGCTGGTCACCTGTCCCGGCGGCAAATCGAACGACAGGTCGTCCACCGCGCGCACGCCGCCAAATACCATCGACAGCCCGATGGCGGAAAGTCCGCGCCGCGCTGCGGCATCGCGCACGGGAAGCGTGGCGCCGCCCACCGCGTCGGCCACAGCCAGCCGCGCCGGAAGCAGCCGTCGCAGCGCCGCCGTCACCACACCGGTGATGCCGGTCGGTGCCACCCACAGCACCACCAGCAGCAACACGCCGAAGCACAGCAGCCGCAGGTTCTCCAGGCTCGACAACATTTCGGGCAGCAGGCCGACGATCACCGCGCCCACCAGCGGTCCGGCGACCGTGCCCGCACCGCCGATCATCACCACCAGCACGAACAGGATCGATTGCAGGAACGAGAACATGCCGGGCGTGACCATGCCCTGCAGCGGCGCGAACAGTCCGCCCGCCAGGCCGGCCAGCGCTGCGGAAAACGCGAAGCCGACGGTCTTGACCACCAGCGGGTCGATGCCGATCGAGGCGGCGGCGGTTTCGCTGTCGCGCACGGCACGCATCGCCGCGCCCCAACTGCCGCGCGCGATCCGCGCATAGGCCGCTACCGCAAGCCCAAGCACGGCGATGGCGATCAGCGCCAGCGCGCGCTCGCCGCCGTCCACGCCGGGCAGCGACGGCTGCGCAATGCCCATCAGGCCGTTCTGTCCGCCGGTCAGCGTGCGCCACTCCACGGCGCCGTGCTCGACGATAAAGCCGAATGCAATCGTCACCATCGCCAGGCCTGGGCCTTTCACGCGCAGTGCCGGCAGCGCCAGCAGCGCGCCTAGCACGGCTGCGATCAGCGCGCCCACCGGCCACGCCGCCCAGAAGCTCCATCCCGCTTGCCCGGTCAGGATGGCTACCGTGTACGCGCCGATCGCGTAGAAGCCCACATGCCCGAACGAAACCTGGCCGGTAAGCCCCAACAGCAGGTTGAGCCCCACGCCGCAGATGGCCAGCATCGCCACGCCGGCGATGACGAAGACGAAATAGCCGTTCAGCGTCAGCGCCAGCACAGCCGAGACGACCAGCACGGCGATCATCGCCACGATCTGCAGCGGCGTGCCCAGCCCGAGCACGGGCGCGGCTGCGCGCGGCGCATTGGCCGGCGGCGCGGCGGAAACGGAAGACACCATGGATTTGCTCATACCTTGCGCACCTCCGCGCGACCGAACAGCCCATCCGGCCGCAAGGCCAGCAGGGCGATCACCAGCGCGAACGTGATGATCTGGGTGTAGCTGGAGCCCAGCGAAGCGGTGACCAGTGCTTCGGCCACACCGAAGATCAATCCGGCAATCATCACGCCCCAGGCGCTGGAAAGCCCGCCGAGGATGGCCACCGCGAATGCCTTCAGGCCAAACACGGTGCCCATGTCCGCCTGCACATTGAACAGCGGGGCGATCAGTACGCCGGCAATGCCCGCCAGCAAGGTGGAAATCGCGAACGCTCCGGCAATCGTGCGGCGGATCGGAATACCCATCAGGCGCGCGGCATCGCGGTTCTGCACCACGGCCAGCATCGCCACGCCCCAGCGCGATTTGCGCAGCACGTAGTGAAGCAGCGCCGCCAGCAACAGCCCCACTACGGGAATCACGAGTTGCAGCGGGTACACGCCCACGCCGGTGCTGCCCAGTTGCATCGATTGCGCGGCCAGCGGCGACGGCAGGCTGCGCGGCTCGGTGCCGAACCACAGCATCACCACGTTATCGAGCACTATGCCCAGCGCCACCGTGGCCATCAGCCACGCATTGGAGCCGCGGCTGGCAAACGGGCGCACCGCCAGGAATTCGACGGCCAGGCCGTACAGCGCGCACAGCGCCAACGCCAGCACGATGGCCAGCGGCATCGGCCATCCCAACGTCTGCGCAAACGCGTAGGTGAGCACGGCGCCCAGCATCATCGAACTGCCCTGCGCAAAATTGACCGTGGCCGATACCGCATAGGTGATGTGAAACCCCAGCGCCATCAGCCCGTACATGCTGCCCAGGCCAAGCCCGCTGATGAGGGCGGATATCCATAACATGGTGAGTCCTTGATTCGGTTGCGCTCCTCCTGCGGCCACGTTGCGTCGCCGCGGGAGGAGCCAGGGCGGAAGCCGGCGGCGCCGGCGCCTGCCTTACTTCTGCACCGGCACGATGCGGTTGTCGATGAACTGCGCCCACACGTAGTCGTTTTCGGTCAACGCGTCGTGCTGCTGCGGCGAGAACGGCTTCACGTAGGTCTTGATCAGTCCTTCGTAGCGGTCGATTTTGTAGAAGCCTTCGCGCACCGCATCGCCCTTGGTGCTGCCCGCACGGGCGATGGCCAGCGCCGCCAGTTGCGTGGCGTCGTACGCGTTGGCCACGCCCACCGCCGGAGTGATGTCGTCCGGCCCCTTCACATCGCTGTACTTGGCCTTCAGCTCATTGATCACGCGCGTGCTGACCGGCGTCTGCGTGCCAAAGAAGCTGTAGGTCTGCACGAAGTGGACATTGCGCGCGTTCGGGCCGGCCAGTTCGGTAAAGCGGCCGCCAGCCGGGCCCCAGTGCGATACCACCGGCACCTTCCAGCCCATGCGGTCGAGCGATTTCACTACCTGCGCCGACGGCCCGACGTTGCCGACCATCAGCAGCACATCCGCGCCGGCCGCCTTCAGGCGGCCCAACTGCGGCACCACGTCGACGTCGTTGGCTTCGAATTTCTCCACGCCTACCGGCTTGCTGCCCTTTGCCGCCAGCGCGGCGACAATGCCTTTTTCGTTCGATTCGCCCCATGGGTTGTTCACCAGGATCAGGCCCGGCTTGGTGGCGCCGAATGCTTTCTGTGCGTACTGCAGCATTGCCTTGTCGACCACTTCGTCGACGGCCGACACACGGAACGCGAAATTCGGATTGGCGCCGTTGTGCGTGATCGGCGTGCCGGCGGCCCACGGTCCCATGAACGGCACCTTTTCCTGGTTGGCGATCGGCACGATGGCCATCGACACCGGCGTATCGAGCCCGCCAAACAGCACCGCTACCTTTTCCTTGTAGATCAGCTCGCGCGCGGCCAGCACACCCTTGGCCGGGTTGCCTTCGTCGTCGCGGCGCACCAGTTCCAGCTTGCGGCCGCCCAGCAGGCCGCCGCGCGCGTTGATGTCGTCGATCGCCACGGTCATGCCGCGCGTCAGCGCTTCGCCGGCGCGCGCCGATTGGCCGGACAGCGCCGTAATCAGACCGATCTTGATGGTGTCGGCCGCATGCGCGGGCAGGGCGGTCATGACACAGGCAGCGGCAGCGGCTGCGATCAGTGCACGGCGTTGGGGACGAAACATGGCGGATCTCCGGATGGGGGTTGGTTTCGGAGCCGCTGACTCGCAAGACCCGTGCCACGATGTCGACGAATCGTCGTTGTGAGCCGAGACATCGCCACAGGCAACACGTAGACGATATGGCGCAGATATTGCGAACGATTTGCCAGCATGCATGCATACGATCTGAAACGGGGCGTCGCGCACGAAGACGGTGCCGTTTGCGGAGCGGATGCACCAACCAGAAGAGAGGCAATCGTTCATGACCTTCAACCCGAGCCCGCTGGCAGCCGCACAGGCCGCCGCCGCGCCCACGTTTGGCCCGTTGCGCCATCACGGCAGATTTCCGTATCGGCCTATCACCGATGTCGACGATTTCCGTTGGCCCAACGGCGCGCGGCTGGCTGTCTATCTCGGCTTCAACGTCGAGCATTTTGCGTTTGGCGAGGGGCTTGGCGCCAACCTCGGGCCGGTATCGCCGCAGCCGGACGTGCTGAACTACAGCTGGCGCGAATACGGCAATCGCGTGGGCGTATGGCGCTGCCTGGATCTGTTCGACCAACTCGAAATGCCGGCCGGCGTGCTGCTCAACACCGCGCTGTATGACCACTGCCCCGAAGTGCTCGACGCATGCCTGGCGCGCGGCGACGAACTGATCGGCCACGGCCATACCAATGCGCACCGCCAGAGCGAATTCGACGAGGCCGGCGAGCGCGCGCTGATCGAGCATTGCCGCGACCGTATCCGCGAACATTGCGGACAAGCGCCGCGTGGATGGCTCTCGCCGTGGATATCGGAAACGATGACCACCCCCGATCTGCTGGCCGAGGCCGGTTATCGCTACACGCTGAACTGGGCGCACGACGACCGGCCCGTGCGCATGCACACCCGCAACGGTTCGTCGCTGTGGTCGATCCCGTATCCGCAGGAACTCAACGACATCCCGATGATCATTGGGCGACAGCTCGATGGTGCGGCGTTTGCCGACATGATCATCGACCAGTTCGACGAAATGCTGGCACAGGCCAACCACGCGCTGCATCCGCAGCCGCTGGTGATGGGCATTGCGCTGCATCCGTATCTGGTGGGGCAGCCGTATCGACTGCGGCATCTGCGCCGCGCGCTCGCGCACATTGCCGCACGTCGCGCGCATGGCGATGTCTGGCTGACAACGCCCGGCGCGATCTGCACAGCGATGGATGCGTTGCCGTCGCCAGCCGCCAGCAATCCGCACGCTTCGCGTTAACATTCATGGCCATTGTTTCCTTGAGCGATTTCATGTCAAGCAACGCTGCACACAAGGCGCCCGCGCGCGCCGCGGCCAAACGTGCCGCAACCCCGGCGGAAATGGCGCCCGAGCCGCAGGATCCGCAAGACGAGGGGCAGGATGCCGACACGCGCATCTATCGCGCGATCTTTGACGGCGTGCTCAATCACCGGCTCACGCCAGGCACCAAGCTGCCCGAGCCCGAACTGTGCAATCTGTTCGGCGTCGGACGCGCCGTGGTGCGGCGTGTGCTCGAGAAACTGGCGCATGACGGCATCGTGGCGCTGCGCCCGAACAAGGGCGCCGTGATCGCCGAGCCGACGCCGGAAGAGACAAGCCAGATATTCGAGGCGCGCCGCGCCATGGAGCGCGTGCTGGTGGAACTGGCCGTCGCACGCGTGACCGAAGAGGATTTGCGCGACCTGCGCCGCCAGTTGGCCGACGAGCACGACGCGATGCATCGCTTCGATCAACCGTCCTGGGCGCGGCTGGCCAGCGGTTTTCATCTGCGCATTGCCGCGCTGGCGCGCAATGCGGTGCTGCAGCGCTACCTGACCGAACTGGTCTCGCGCTGCTCGCTGATTGTCGGTTTATATGAACCGCCGGGACACGCGCCGTGCGAGCACGACGAGCACGCCGCCATCGTGGCCTGCATCGAGGCGCGCGATGCCGCGGGCGCCGTGGCGCTGATGGAGGCCCATCTGTGCGAGCTGGAACAGAGGATCGAAACCTCGCGCATGCAGGGCGAGAAGAGCCTGGCCCAGATGCTGGGATTGGCGCAGCCGCAGGCTTGAACAAGGAAACGCATGGAAATCGATTTCAGCGCCATTACCGAATATCAGCGCTACAAGCTCATGGCCAGCCTGATCGTGCCGCGCCCGATCGCGCTGGTGACCACGGTGGGCGAGGACGGCACAGCCAATGCGGCGCCATTCTCGATGTTCAACATGCTGGGCGAAGAACCGCCGATCGTGATGATCAGCGTGAACCGGCTTGGCGACGGCGCGCTGAAGGACACGGCAGCCAATATCGTGCGCACCGGCGAGTTCGTGGTGCATCTGAGCGATGAGGCGATGGCCGAGAAGATGCATCGCTGCGGCGAAAGGCTGCCGCCGCATATGAGCGAGCTCGAGCACGTGGGGCTGACCAGTGCGCCGTGCACCCAGGTGGCGCCGCCGCGTATCGCCGAAGCGCCGGTAGCCTTCGAGTGCAAGCTGTGGGAGACGCTGGAGACGGACAGCCGCCAGATCTTCATTGGCCGCGTGCTGCGCCTGCATGCGCGCGACGGCTTGATCGACACGGAGCGCTGGCGCGTGCGTCTGCAGGACTACTTCCCCGTGGGACGCTTTGGCGCCAGCTTCTACGTGACCACGCGCGACCGCTTCTCGCTGGAAAAGGAGTCGGGCGTGGTCACCGCGTCAACCGCGATCGACGAGATGTGAGCGGTGCGGCGCGGACGGTCCGCGTCGCGCCTGCCACTGTCCGGCCATGCCGATGATTTCGCCGACGATGCCGCGGCGGAAGGTCAGCACGCAGATCACGAAGATCACGCCGGTCACCATGGTGACCGATTCGCCGAGCGTGTTGAACCAATCGATGCCCGTCGCACTGGCCAGGAACGTGCCGGCGTCGCCGAGCTTGTTTTCCAGCGCAATCACCACGAACGCGCCGGCGATTGGTCCTGTCAGCGTGCCCAGCCCGCCTACCAACGTCATCAGGATGACCGCGCCGGACATCGACCAGTGCACGTCGGTCAGCGTCTCGAAGCCAAGCACCAGCGCCTTGAGGGACCCGGCCAGCCCCGACAGCGCGGCGGACAGCACGAACGCGGTCAGTTTGAAGCGGTCCACGTCATAGCCCAGCGACACCGCGCGCGGCTCGTTTTCCTTGATCGCCTTGAGGATTTGTCCGAATGGCGAATGGATAGTGCGCACGATCAGTGCGAACGCGGCGATCACGACCATCAGCACAAAGTAATAGAGCACGAGATCGCTATCGAGCGGCAGCATGCCGAGCAGCTTTCCGCGCGGAATGCCCTGGATTCCATCCTCGCCGCCGGTAAACGGCGCCTGCAGGCAGAAGAAGTAGAGCATCTGGGCCAGCGCGAGCGTGATCATCGAAAAATAGATGCCCTGGCGGCGAATGGCCAGTGCGCCCATGGCCGCGCCGGTGAGCGCCGCAAAAGCGGTCCCCAGCAGCAGGCCAAGCTCCGGGGTCAGTCCCCATTGCTTCATTGCGTGCCCGGCCACGTAACCCGCGCCACCGAAGAACGCGGCGTGTCCGAACGAAAGCAGCCCGGTATAGCCGATCAACAGATTGAAGGCGCACGCAAACAGCGCAAAGCACAGCACCTTGAGGACGAACACCGGATAGGCGCCCAGCGCCGGAGCCAGCAGCGCCAGCAACAGCAGCACGCCGTACACCGCGAACCGGCCGCGGCCGGAAGATTTCTGCAGCATTATTTTTCCTTCCCAAACAAACCTGCGGGCCGCAACATCAGCACGATCACCATGATGAAGAACACCACGGTCGACGACGCCTGCGGGTAGAACACCTTGGTCAGGCCCTCGATGACGCCGAGGCCAAGGCCGGTGACGATCGACCCCATGATCGAGCCCATGCCGCCGATCACCACCACCGCAAACACAACGATGATCAGGTTCTGTCCCATCAGCGGCGATACCTGGATTACCGGCGCGGCCAGCACGCCGGCAAACGCGGCCAGCGCCACGCCGAAGCCGTAGGTCAGCGTCACCATCAGCGGCACGTTGACGCCAAACGCTTCGACGATCTTGGGGTTTTCCGTGCCGGCCCGCAGGTACGCGCCGAGCTTGGTCTTCTCGATCGTGAACCATGTACCCAGACACACCACCACCGACGCGGCCACTACCCAGGCGCGGTAGTTCGGCATCACCATAAAGCCGAGATCGGTGGCGCCCTGCAGGGCATCGGGCGGCGAATAGGGCAGGCCGGAGACGCCGTAGACCGATCGCAGCACGCCTTCGATCACCAGCGTGATGCCCAGCGTCAGCAGCAGGCCGTAGATGTGGTCGAGCTTGTAGATCCAGCGCAGCATCGTCTTCTCGATCACGATGCCAAGCGCGCCCACCACCAGCGGCGAGACGATCAGCATCATCCAGTAGTTCAGTCCGGCGTATTCCATGCCGGCCCAGGCCAGCACCGCGCCGGCCATGAACAGCGCGCCGTGCGCGAAATTGATCACGTTCAGCAAGCCGAAGATGACCGCTAGGCCAAGGCTGAGCATCGCGTAGAACGCGCCGTTGACAAGTCCCAGCAGCAGCTGCGACATCAGCGCCGGCAGCGGGATTCCAATATCGAAAGTCATGAAAAGTCGGTTCCCTCGTTACACGCGCTCACACGCCAAGCAGTTCATTGAGCACCGGCATCTTGGCCTGCAGTTCGTCGGCGGCAAAGCGCTCGACGATGGCGCCGTGTTCCATCACATAGAAGCGGTCGGCCAGCGGCGCGGCAAAGCGGAAGTTCTGCTCCACCATCACCACCGTGTAGCCCTTGGCCTTGAGCATCAGGATCATGCGCGCGAGTGCCTGCACGATGACCGGCGCGAGCCCTTCCGAAATCTCGTCGAGCAGCAGCAGATTGGCGCCGGTGCGCAGGATGCGTCCCACCGCCAGCA
>NZ_VZOW01000049.1 GCF_008801835.1 Cupriavidus pauculus
TGGCCAACATGTTCACCGTAATCACTCCGGTTCTCCTGCTCGGCATCGAGCAGGCATTGGAACACGTGGGTCAAATTTCGATGAAAACTACGTACGGCAGTGGGTCAGTTTTGCGTGCACATCAACAGCCCATTCTCAGACAGGTTGGAATTCCTTCGTCGTAAGAACAACGAGCCAGTTGCGGATGCGGTCGTGCTCACGACTTTCCATTCGAGCAAAGGGCTCGAGTGGGACCATACTGCCCTCATCCGGTTGGAGGAAAGCGTCATACCCGATGAAGGCAGTAGCGAGGCCGAGGAACGGAGATTGTTCTATGTGGCGCTCACTCGTGCGCGGCGCAACATGATCCTCTCCACCGCAAAAAAACACCCCACATCGCGCTTTGTCGTCGAAGCTGGCCTAGCTTAACTCAAGTTTTCTGCGCTTTCCGCCGTCAGAACTTGACTTCTCGAGCTAGAAGTTAGCCTTTCTGTACCAGCCACATCGATAAATACGCCATGAAGAAACACGCCCCTCGTTCGCATCAGCATGAGGCAATACGCGACGTGCTGGAGGGCTTTCAATCACACGATCGCGGGCAACTGGTGATGGCGTGCGGATCTGGAAAGACTCTGACTGCGCTGTGGATCGCCGAGGCCCTTAGGTCACGGCTTACTATTGTATTTCTCCCGTCTATCTCATTGTTGGAGCAGTTTGCCAACTCTTGGCGGGACAATGCGCGGCAGTACTTCGACGTGTTGTGCGTCTGCTCAGATGATAGTGTTGCGCGAAGCTCCGAGTCGGATGATATCTCTGTCGACACACTGCGCCTCGGCGGACTCTCCGTAACTACTGATATCGACGAGGTTGGTCGCTTTCTTTGCCTCCCGGGTCCGCGGTTGGTTTTCTCAACGTATCATTCCGCCAGTGTCGTGGCAGCTGCTCAAGCAGCTACCCCAGCGCCTCCGTTCGATTTGATGGTATGTGATGAGGCCCACCGCTGTGCCGGCCCTTCCGACTCGCCATTCGCCGTGGTTCTGGACGATCGCCGGATTCGGGCAGTCAAAAGGTTATACGCCACCGCCACCCCGCGCGTCCGTGGCGGATCGTCAACGAAGGCTACTGCACCGCACACCTTCGATATGACCAACGAGATAGTGTTTGGACCTCGCTTCCATACCCTCTCCTTCAGACGCGCTATTGACCTGGGGCTGCTCTGCGATTACCAGATCGTAGTTGTGCTTTCTGATAGCGAGGATCTGCGGAGCGTGCTTATCGAGGGCGGTAAGACGAAGCCAGCGAGCGAAACAGACCGATTGTTGGATGCCGGTCTGATCGGCGTGGTAAAAGCCCTCGACGAATTTAATCTCCGTAAGGTCATCACCTTCCACCATTCACTGAGCAAGGCCTCCCGGTTTCAACGGGACATCGGTACGGTCGCTGACACGATGCGCTCCATTGGAAAGACGAGCGTAAAAGTGGAAGCATCCTTTGTATCCGGGAAGATGAAGGCTCATGTTCGTCGTGCTTTGCTGTCGGAATTGGCATCGGCTTCCGATTCTGAGCATCGCGTCATCACAAACGCACGCTGCCTGACAGAAGGAATCGATGTGCCAAGCGTCGATGGCATCGTGTTCGTCGATCCGCGCACTAGCGAGATCGACATCGCTCAAGCCCTGGGACGCGTTCTGCGGGTCAACCCGGGAAAGTCTGTCGGTACCGTTGTCTTGCCGATTCTCGTAGGCAAGGGCGAGTCGCCAGAGGAAGTCGCTGTGAGCACGCAGTTTCGGACAATTTGGCACGTACTCGCTGCACTCAGGGCACATGACGAAGAGTTTGCTGCTGCACTGGACCGCGCCCGCTCCGCTTCTATGGCGGGGGCAACGGCAAGCGATTTTGATCCGCTAGGTAAGGTCAGATTCGTTGGCGGACGCCATACGAAAGAGATCGCAGACGTTTTACGTCCGCTTCTTGTCGACGATCTTTCTGATACGTGGGAAGCAGCGTATGAATTGGCCAGACAACGTTCGTTGCAGCGTGGGCACTGCAACGCAGCTACCGAGGAAATGTGGCCGAGTGGGTCCAGCGGCTGTTTCGCGCTCGGCCGATGGATCGCCGGGCAACGTGACTCCAGAAAGAAGGGCCACCTGACCGACGAGCGAGCGAGGCGACTGGAGTCCATTGGCATGGATTGGAGGCCCACGGATACCAAGTGGCACCTCATTTGTGATGGGCTTATTCGCTGGATGGTCGAGAACAAGAATTTCTCGGTGCCCGTTGGAAGCGTGCATGCTGATGTCCCCGTCAAAGATCTTGGTCAATGGGCATCGGTCCAGAGAAGCCATCGTCGTACCGGCCGACTTTCGGAAGACAAGATCGATAGGCTGACGAATGCCGGGTTCGTTTGGGATCCCTTGAACGATGCGTTCGAAAAGGGCTTTCGTGAGGCCGAGACCTGGGCCGAGACCCATGGCCATTGCAACGCTCCCCAGCGCTACGTTACTAGCAGTGGGTACCACTTGGGCGCTTGGATTTCTTCCCTAAGATTGTCCTACTCGAAAGGCATTCTTCCAGTTGAGCGACAACAGCGAGTCGAGGGCCTCGGTATTCTTTGGAACTTTCGCGATGCGCAATGGGAGGAAGGTTTCAATGCCGCAAAAGCGTGGGCTGACCTCAATGGGCATTGCAATCCCCCAGTTGGAACTATGTCGGAAGGCGCCGACGGCGTCGCCAGCATCAACTTGGGCTATTGGCTAGGGACACAGCGCAAAAACCATTCCGCAGGGTTGTTGGAAGCGTCCAAAGTTCGTCGCCTAGAGTCGATCGGCATGCGGTGGGGCAATCAATCGGAACGCCGCCGCAAGCGCGGCACGCCTAAGCTCATCGAATCTTCAAGCCGCAGTAGCTCTGGGACCATTCCGTCAGCTCCTCCAGCAGCTACCTTACCGTCGTCGATGATCTGGATGACACTTCATCAACGGTACGTATGTTCCTTGAGTTCCTCATTCTCCGACGCGAGGCCAGACGTATGGGTCGGAAAGCGAAATCGCGTCTCACTGATGCGGAAGGGGTCCACCGTAGCGGGCGAGTGAAGGCTCGGTAGGCAACGCTCTTTCGTAAGGACGTTTGCAGACTGGAACGGTGCGTCCAGTTGCTGCTTGAGTAACCAGTTCGACTATTGTCGAATGGTCCCGCTCAGGCCGCTGCGGGCAATTCTCGCGCCGGGCGCGAGCGCGGCCGCCAGTGATACGACAGCATCCTTTGTTTCCTCCGTTGCCAGTGGGCCGACAAGAATTTGAGCTTGGCAGAGTGCAGCGGAACTCAGACTGAGGTCTATGTGCAGTCGTTCGGGTACGGCTGTCATAAAATTGATTCCGCTGCGTGCCCACCTTCGCCGGCCTTCAAGATATGCCTCGATGTCACCGTCGAAGGGTTCGGGATGGCCAGGTGTAACTATGAGGACATATCGGTACTCCTTCTGGAATGCCCACATGTCTGACTTGTAGAACGCGATCTCGTTGCCCTCGCCCTTGAAGATCATTTCTCCGTTGTCTCCCACTTCAAACAGATGTCTTGTCGCCGAGGTCACGTCGGTAACGTATTTCACGCGCTGGCCGAAGGTCCGTCGCATCTGGACCGTTGGGGCTATGACTATGCCGGCGCTTAACATCTCTCGCAGGCTGAACGGAGCATCAAGTCGGTCCACGCCGAAACTTTCGTGCCACCGGAAGTTATGGTGGTGCCAGACGAAAGGGTTCTCTGGCAAGGAGAGGCGTACGCCTCTCATGTGATCGCCGTACATTTCCCATTGGGGAATGCTCTCGCGGTCGTCGGCGGACCAGCAACTTGCAAAAAGCCTTGTTCCGAGTGGGAAATTACCGATGCTCCGGCCTTCGGCGACGTCGTCGAACTGGTCCAAGCGGGTAAAGCGTAATGTCCGGTTCCGTAGGATAAGCTCGAGAGTATGAACCGACGTGTAGTGATGGAGCATCCGGATGGGCCAGGGTGAGGCCATTGAGGAGCGGAAGAAGAAACGCCGTCTGGGTCACCGCTAGTATCAAATTCCAACGAGCTCTTCTTTGCGCTTTAGGCGGCTATTTGCTTCGCTCTGGTTCGAGTGACGTAGACAAGGTCATTCTTCAGTTCGAAGGAGTCAATGATGCCGCATTCTTTGAGCTTGTTCAGGGCAGCTTTCAGGCGCATACGGAAGCCTGCGAGCGACTTTTCCTTGGTACCGCTCAGCTCCTTGTACTTCTCAACGGAGAGGGGTATCGGCTCGCGGTGCGTGGACAGGAAACTGTGGAGCCACAGTGCCAGCGGTGAACGCTGACCGATTTTCTTACGGTCCGCCCACTCCATGAGCGTGAAAGAATCTTGGGTAAAAAGACCGGCAATCTTTGGCTCGAGCCACACTTTCCATTTGCTCAGCGAGACGCCGTTTGAATCTCGCCATTCGAACGATCGGACCAGCGAGCCTGCATAGCCCGCCTTCCCTCCATCCGCCAATACTTTGACCTGGTTCGCGGAAAGCCGATCAAAACACTCTTGCAGATGCTTGTACTCCTGACCGTTGATGGTCCATCCCACTTCCTTGAGGAAGCTGTACGCAGTGAATTCAACGGGATCGTCCTTGGAAAGCGGTCGTTGACGAGCGAGATGGAAAATCGTGAGAAGCACGCTCATATCATCCTGGCGAAGCTCCTCGCCCGTGTAGATGATGTCGATGTTTGCGAGGGTGGTGACCTTCGTGCCCTTGTAATACTCGCGGTTGTTGTCTTTGGTCGCCGTGAAGAGTGCGCCACGAGCGAGGGGATTTGGCAGTGCCCGTTTGCTTTCTGTCCAGAACGGCAGTTCCAAGGGAATCGGCGTATTGATGACGCCGCGTGCCTTCCTCGTTGCTGCAGAAGCGATGAGCTTTTCTGTCGCGTTCAGCAGGTCCTGATTTTTGGAGACACGGCCGCCACCGGCTTGCGCGCGACCACGGCCACGTGTGGGCTCAGCTTCAGACTCGGGTACGAGCTGGAACTCTTCCTCCGGTTGTGGACTGTGGTCCATATCCTCTCCTTGACTCCGGTGCATTATGGGGGGGTGTATACGTGTGTCAAGGCGACGCTATTGGTGATTCGCCCATGATGTTTGATAGTTCACCGATGGTTTTGAAATTTTCTCTGAAAAGAGACGTAGACCCGGCTTGTGAGGTCGAAGTGCCGCTTGCGTATATGGATTAGGTAAACCGATTAAACCCTGATTAGGGAAACACGTAAGTGTTTGTTTTTAAAGAATAAAATCTTGTGGATAAGTGGCGAATGACTATTAGTAATTCACGTATACCGCTACTAGTGATTCGGCTGTGTTGCTATTAGTGGATCGCCGATCTGCTATTGATAGCTCGCCGATTGACCAAGCGTTGATCGCCGAGAAGCGGCAACTTGTGCACATCCCATGCTGCGTGGGTCGATCCAGGGTTTTTGTGCCCTACCTGTTTCGAGCAGATAGCTTGTTAGTAGCCTTCTGTACGTAAGTATTCACTCTCAATATATCGCCCAACAGAAAAGGATTTCCACGGACGTTATGCCGTTTAGCATCGCTCTACTATCAAAAGAGTGGGCTCAAACGGTGAGCTTTCGCTGAGAAGCCGGACCAAGCGGGGCGTATGGGCGACTTAATGTGACTAAAACGGCACTATTTGTAGCATTTTGCCCAGTTAGGTATTGGTAATTCAGCAATGGGTGGCGCGTTGGCTTTGATAGTTCGCCAATCCTCGATAGCGGCCGTTTGATGGTTCGCCAATGGTGCCCCCCGGCTTGATAGTTCGGCAATTGCTAGACCAGGGTATTGATAGTTCGCCCATGTGAGATGCTTTGGGCACGCCACTATTTGTGAAGCCCCCTACCCACCTGGGATTCTGCGGCCGGGACTCGGTGCGTCAAATGGAAAAGCTATCTGGTAGCTACGAGCTACCAGATAGCTTTCATCCCCGCTTGAACTTCTCTTCCAGAACCTGCACTGCGCGCTCAAGCAGAGCGCCGGCGGGCAGATTCAAATCATCAGCGAGTTTGTTGAAACGCGCGACAGTGTCGGCGGTTGCCTTGATATTGAGCTGCTGATTCCGACCTGTCGTGAAGCGTCGCTGTTTGCGCGGGGATGCAGCCGTCGCTGCTTCGACCTTAGAAGCGTCCCGGCTCAGGAAGCCATTGTCCTTGGCCACCTTGTCGATGGATTCACGATTCGGTCGCGGCTTGTCGTCCCCCGTGCGAGGGGCGAAGTCCTCGACGGAAAGATCCAACGGGTTCGCTCGGGTCATTGTGTCACCTCACTTTGCGAATGTTGCTTCGGGTCCCGGAGCATCTGAAAGACCTCGGCCGCAAAGGCTTCGGCGTTCTCGATGGCTTTTTCAACGTTTGACACTTCAGACCTACCCAGGCCGCTGAGCGTTTGTCGGTAGGAAAACATTGCCTTGAATGCGGCTCGCTCGTTCAACTCGACCTTGAATACCGGGATGTTGGCTTCGGCAAACGTCTTCCGGATGTGCGAGGTGTCACGGCTCTGGATGGCCACCGACGTACGAGTGAAGAGCACCGCGTACGGGAGTCGGTAGTCGGGCTTGTGCTTCTGGATTCCTCGCTCGTGTGCGCGGATCAGCCTGAACGCCCTGCCCGCCTGTTCTGCGTCCAGCTGCGAGCCTTGCGTCGGTACCACCACGAAGTCGGCTTCGCTGATGGCGTGAGCGACGATGGTGGCTGCTGTACCTTCGAGGTCGATAAAGACGAACGTGGATTCCCGAGCAGCTTCATCAATGCGATCTGCGATGTCCTCTTCGGTCACGTCGGACACGATTTTCATCGTCTCCGGTGCTGCGCCACCTTTCGCCCAGGTTTGAACGGGACGATTTGGGTCGGCATCGATGACTGTCACCGTGGCGCCTTTCTCAGCCACAGTAGTGGCCAGTGCCAGGCAACTGGTGGTCTTCCCAGCGCCACCCTTCGGAGAGACAAACGCGATCACCGGCATAAACGCTCCTAAGTTGGTAGCTGGTAGCTACCGGATAGATGTTAGCTGCTTGGTACCATTGTGGTATCCGGCGCACAGAGTATAGCTGATAGCTACCACGGTAGCCAAGGGAAATCGGATAGCTATCGGGTAACTTATGGCTATCCGTTTTTGGTATCTTAGGGATATCTAGAAGATATCTAATAGATAGCGTAAGGATAGCTTAAGGATAGCTGGCCCTAGTTATTGATTCATTGAATCAACACCGTTCCGTGCCCATCAGCGACGGGCTCACTAGCCTAGCCTATATAACCTGTGGAAATGGTATCTGAAAGCTACCAGATATCGATCTGTTGGGACCGTGTGCAGGGGTCCCGTACGCTTGTCTGCCGATAACGACCGTCACCACGCACGGAGCACAGAGCCTTTGAAGGCAACAGGTGCCTTTGCGATGATATCTGGTAGCTATCCGATATCCCTCGCTCGACAGCCGCCGCCGGCGGCTGATAAGGGAGTGTGCTGCAACGATCGTAGAGGAAGGAGGGTAGGGCTGCGATCAATTCAGGCTTACATTCTTATATACTGAGCGAGTCGTATCGCTGACCGCGGCTTCGTCATGCCTCGATGCGCCGCAACCACCAGCGCGGCAAGAGCGAATAGGAAGGGCTCGTTTGCGTTCATGAATTTCATGAACTAGTATGAGGTCATGGAAACGAAAACGCCGCCCCCCTCTTTCCTCGAAGAGGGCTTCACGATCAGGATTTCGGAGTCGACGTCCGAGAGACTGGACCCAATCTACGGCCCTCATGCGGGAGTGACAACGTCGCCTGCATACGTTCCGGCCGATTCGACGTCGACCGCCGCGATCGTGAAGGCCGCGTTTACGGCGGCAAGAGACGCGTATGAATCCCTACAAGGGGCTACCGAGAGGGCTCTAGCAATAGCCGAAAATGACGTTCGCCATGCCACCGGGACCCGGCTGGCAGCACACCTCAATGCAAACGTCGACGAGCGACTTGCTGCCACGGCCGTGGTGCTCGAACTATCCAATCAACCCGCTCGCGCATTGCTCGCCAGCCACCTGTATGCAAGGATCGAACAACTTCTAGGCAGTGCGCTGACGCCTCGTTCGTATTCCGAGCGCGCGATGGATGATTTGATTGTGAGCGCCGCTCAAGAAATCACCCGCGGCCAGGCCGTTACCCGAAGCGAGTTTGCTTCTTCCGACCCGCTCCAGGCTGCCCGAGATCGAGGGCGCCACCATGCTTTGGCGGAACTGCAGCGCCCAGAGAATCTCGCGCTACGTGACGCGGCGATTTACTCGGGGCGCTCCGATCGGACCATCAATGAGGCCCGCATAAAGGGGCAATTGTACGCTCTGGTCCCGCCCGGCAAGCAACGGGGCCTGCGCTATCCACAATGGCAGTTTGAAGCTAATGCGGGCCGGCTGGCCGCCGTGCTGGCGCCCTTCATCGAGGCCGGCGCCAGTTGCTGGGTCGTGCACAACTTCATGCAACGGCCGCTCGAACCGCTCGGAGGCGCACGTCCCATGGACTGGATTGTCGATGAGTCCAAGCCGATTGAGCCGGTTGTCCAGACGGTTTTAGACCGATACGTGGGCGAGCAGGGGGCAGCTTGATGCAAGCTCTGACTGCCGAGGAGTTGGGCTGCCCGTTGCCGCCTGAGGATCTGGCCGACCGTGTCATGCCGGTGAAGGAACTAGACCTCGGCACGACCCACCTCTGGCGCATCCATCGTTCCATCTACGGTCCGATTCACTACAATCGCCGCTCGAAGGGCGGACAGCCATTTCGCTTTGATGCACCGAACGACGAGTTTGGTGTGTTGTATGCATCACCAAGCTTCACAACGTGCATGGCGGAAACGGTCGTGCGGGGACGCTTTCAGGGCGGCTCGCTCCCCTTGTTGCTGGACGAAGAGGAACTGACGCAGCGGAGCATCTGCGACTTGGGTACCACGCTGGGCCGGCCCCTGCGGCTGGCGGACCTGACTCAACCGCACTTTCACCTCGGCTTGGACAATCGCGTTTTGGCGACGGAGGACTATCGCGGGCCAAACCTCTGGAGCGCCGCCATCCACCAGTCGTATCCAGACATCGATGGCATCTATTTCTATGCGCGCTACGGCAATGAGCCGAGTGTGGCGATTTTCGACCGGGCGCCGATGGTTCCGCGTGGAGAATCCGTACCCTTGGCTCGGTTCCACATGCTCTCGGTATTTCTAGACAACTACAACATCGGCATCGCGCCGCCCGCGGACCCTTGGAATGAATAGGGCACTCTTGGGCGCGGGGGATCGGCCGCGTCCAACGTGGGTAGGGCCCGTGACCGAAGAGCCCGAGGGGGAAGGCGAGGGCTGAGGACGGCAAGTCTGGCGCCAAGGCGCCACGATGGGGCGGGGGTGTGACGCACGTTACACGGTCCGCCAAGTGGACATGGACGTGTAGAGCGGAGAACAACAATGGCGTCCACGGAAGCCGATTACGACAAGGAGGCCGAAGCCTTCTACCAGCGCAACTATCGCCTGTGCTTTTCGTTCGAACAGGCCGACTTGGATAATCAGCCAACGCGCATTCTGCACGGGCCAACACCGCGGCATTGTCGATTCTGTGGGAAGGGCGCGCCAGACGTGGCTTTCCGTGATGATGCGCACGCCGTTCCCGAGTCAATCGGCAACCGCCGTCTTCTCAGTGAGTACGAATGCGACAACTGCAACCGGTCCTTCGGTTCAAGCATCGAGAACGACTTCGGGAATTGGTCGAAGCCACTTCGGCTACTGGCAGGGCGCCGCGGGAAGAAAGGCATTCCGACCTTGAAAGGCGGCGGGCCGTCTGGCTGGCGCATTGAGCGGACTGGCAACCGGTTTGAGATTATCGCGGGTGCGAACGAAGACGATCGACCATTCACGGCCAGTGAGGACCATCGCATCGTCAACCTGACATTGACCCGCGATCCGTATAGACCCATCGCCGTTCTCAAAACGTTCGTGAAGATGGCGCTGTCGGTGATGCCGGATGATGAACTCCCAAACTTCAGCGAGACGCTGGACTGGCTCATGGAGGCCCGAACAGGTGATGAGATCATTCAGGTGCCTTCAGCAGAATGGCTAGTTGCGGCGAGCACGCCTGCGAGCAGCCTTGCAATCCATCTACTGACCCGGAAGCCTGACGCACCGGATCGCGTGCCCTACGCTTTCTTGCTGCTGTCGTACGGCATGCAGCGGTTTCAGGTCAACGTCCCATGTCCCAAGCGCGACGGAGGATTAACAGTGGATGCCCCCATCGAACTGAAGCCCTTTCCTTGGCCAGATGCCGCGGAGGACGTCCTACACGCGGGCGAAATGGATCTGTCAGGGACCGATCGGGTGACGGGCGACACGATATCCGTTACCTACCAATTCGAAAACGTTGACGTCAGTGGAATGGAGCAAATACCGAGGCCGGATACCGACGATGTGCCGGATTGAACAACCAGGAGCCGGCGTCCGAGTAACGCCACCCTCATCGAAACCGCAGCCCGAAATCCGCGCGTGAACGGACTACTCTAGCCGTTGCCCTGGGGCAGTCGGCCGGCCAGTGCGCGCGCGACGTCCTCCAGTGCCTCGTGGGTGTAGCGCCGGGTGGTATTGATATCGCGGTGACGTAGCGAGCGTTGCACGTCTGTGACTGGCACGCCCGCGCGCAGCAGGTGCGTGGCATGCGAGTGCCGCAGCCAGTGGGTCGACGCGGCGCGCAGGTTCGCCGCATCGTCGGCGTGGCCGCCGGCGTCCAACCGCGTCGCCGCCGCGTCGAACACCTCGCGCACGATGGCATAGAGGCCCTGGCGCGTGCGCACCGGGCGGCCGAGCTTGCGCTGCAGTGCGAGCGCGTCGGTGAGCGGCGCCTGGCGCTGCCGGCCGCCGGCGATCGCTGGGATCACGGCCATGGTGTCGGTGGCGCGCGGCTCGGGCGACAGGCCCACCAACTGCCGGAAGCGCGCGAGTTCGCCCATCACGTTGTCGCAGGGCACCAGTTGGTCGTTGCCGCCCTTGGCCTCACGGATGCGCACGGTCCAGAACTCCCCGCTTTTTCCCCGCTGGCGCTCAAAGTCCGGCCAGGTCAGGGCCGCGACCTCGGAGGCGCGCAAGCCGGTCTGGAACAGCAGGGCGAGCAGCAGCCGGTCGCGCGCCTTGTGCAGCTGGGCCCAGAGCGTCGGCGCCGAGCGTGCCTCGATGGCATCGAACACCGCTGCCACCTGCTCGGCCTCCAGGAAGCGCCGCTGCGAGCCCGGGCCGCGCGCCGCCCGCGCCCGCGGCACCGCCTGGAACGGATTCACGCGCAGCGCCTGCACCCCCACCAGCCAGTCGAATAGGCCGCCCACGATGGTGGCGGTCTGCCGCCGCGACGCCTCCGAGAGCGGACCGCGCAACGGGCGCCAGGCCGGGCTGTCCTGCCGCGCGCGGCCGTCGCCCACGGCGTGCGGCGGCGGATCTGCGAGGAAGGCGAGGTAGCCGTTGGCATCGTCCACCTGCCAGCGGGCCAGCGGCCGCCCCAGCGCATGGGCGTACCACAGCAGGCGGTGCGCCTCGAGCGCGTACTGGGCGCGCGTGCTGGCGCGGATGCCCAGGCCCGCCGCGTACTTGCTGTCGAGCCAGGTCCGCACCAGCTGGGCGTCGGTCTGGCCTGCGGGCAGCACCGGGCTGGCCAGCGCGTTCGGCAGAGCGTCTCGCGGTGGGAGGGGGGCGGGCATGGCGGGCAGGAGGTCGTCCATGGGCGGTAGACAGGGGAAATCGGGCCGCCTAGGCGGCGACTGGTGCCCGCGAAGCCTTGCGGGAGGCGGCGTGGCGACGTGACAGGTGCAGTATAGCCAATTTCCCGATCCAGTTGTCATTATTAGGCTAATGA
Organism: Cupriavidus pauculus; assembly: GCF_008801835.1. Taxonomy (GTDB): domain Bacteria; phylum Pseudomonadota; class Gammaproteobacteria; order Burkholderiales; family Burkholderiaceae; genus Cupriavidus; species Cupriavidus pauculus. Next base: position 11,873 of record NZ_VZOW01000049.1, read on the forward strand.
CAAATCGTACTGTTATCGAATACTGATAATCGTACTAATAAAGGGTAGACTATCGACATCCCCGCCGCCGTCTATTTGATAGTTCGCCCATGCCCCGCACGCCCACCGCCTTTGCCGACGCCGAGCTGCTCGCCATCATCCGCGCGCTGCAGCAGCTCGACGTCGCCCACGCCGACAACCGCTCCTTCCTGCGCCGCGCCTTCGACGCGATCGACCGCATCACCGGGCGCACGTTCGGGGCCTCCGTCTACAGGCGCCTCTTGGCCGCCGCCGGCGTGGCCCGGTCGCCGAGCGGCCAGACCGTGGCCGCGGTGATCGCCGAGCGTAAGGCCGCGCCGACGGCAGGCGCAGAGGCCGAGCGCCGCGCGTTGCTCGACGAGGGCCTGCGCGGGTTCCTGCACAAGGAGATCCGCGTGGCGCTGGACGAGACCGGCGGCCTGGCCACCCTGGCCCCGCGCGCGCCCGGCGCCCGGGTCGGGGCACCGGCGGCGGCCCCGGTCCAAACGACCACAGTGACGGGGGAGGACGCCGTGGGCGAGCCGGCGGGGACGCTGGCGGCGCTGCTCACCCAGCGCGTGGCCACACTCGAAGCAGAAAACCGCCAGCTGCGCGAGCGCGCGGCCACAGCGGAGGCGGACGGCCGGGCGGCGCAGGCCGAGGTCGCGACGCTGCACGCGACGCTGGCCAGTGCGCGGGCCGCACTGGCCGACAAGGAGGCCGGCTTGGTGGCGGCACTGCAGGCGGCCACCGAGGAACTGGCGCGCATGGGCGAGCGCCAGGCGGCGGCCGAGCGGCGGCGGGCGCTGGAGACCGACAACGTGCGGCAGGCCTATCGGGCCGAGCGCGACGCGCTGTCGGGGCGGGTGGCGTTCCTCGAGGAAGAATTGAAGACGGCGCGCGCCGGTGTCGACGCCTACCGGCAGGCGCTGCGCGGCAAGGGGTGACAGCCGCCGGTCGCGGACACTGTTGTTGAGGAGTCACCCCCAATTGGGGGTTTTGATGGGGACCCCGCGGCTGCTAGAGTCGCGCGCAAGACGCCCCGTTGAGGGCGCGAGCCGCCGCCGGCCAGGCCGGACGGCCACGACGATTCTAAAACCGGGTTGGGTCCATGTTTCTACACGCTCTTGCCGGCGCGCGCGCTGCCGGCCTTGCCTTGTTCGCCGCGGCGCTCCTCGCCGCCTGCGGTTCCGACGAGAGTCCCCAGACCCCGGCCGCCACGCCGGCGGCATCGCGCCTGGTGGTCGACACCGGCAGCGCCGCACCGGTGGCCGGCGGCACGCTCACGCTCAAGGCGACCCTGCTGGCCGCCGACGGCACGGAGGTGAAGGGCGCCACCTTTGCCTGGACGTCGTCGGATCCGACCGTCGCCACCGTGTTGTCCGCCTCGGACAAGGCGCCGGCGGCCTCGGCTTCGGTGATGGCGGCTCCGGTGGGCATCTACGCCATGGTCCAGACGCTCGCGGCCGGCGTGGCCGATATCACGGCCATGGCGACGCTGGCCGATGGCACCCGCATCACCAGCGTCACGCACCTGGTGGTGCAGGCCGCGCCCGCCAAGTCCTACACCCTTGCGTTGACCCCGGCGACCGTGGCCGTGGCGGCCGGCGGCGCCGCGCAGACCGTGACCGTGGCCGTGCGACGCTCGGATGGCGTGGACGGGGCAGGGGACCTGACCCACTGGTCGTGGATGAGCGACGACGCGAGCTTCGTGGCGACGCCGGCCGCCGACGGCCGCAGTGCCCAGGTGGCCAGCCCCGCCACGGCCTACGCCGCCGGCGCGGCCACCCTGACGGCCTGCGCCGATGCCCCGGCCGGCGTAAGGCTGTGCGCGAACGCCGCGCTCTCGCGCAACGCGTCGCTGCCCCCGACCTATACGGTGGGCGGCACGGTCTCGGGTCTTGCCACAGGCAAGAGCCTGCAACTAGCCGACACCAATGGCGACACCCAGGTGGTCAACGCCAATGGCGGATTCATCATGCCGACGGCGCGGCTGAGCGCCACGGCCTATGCCGTGACCGTGGCGGCCCAGCCGGCCGGGCAGACTTGTACAGTGTCCAACGGCGCCGGGACGGTCGCGGCGGCAAACGTGGCCAACGTCGCGATCACCTGCGTGCAGGCGCAGTTCGTGGTGGTGGCCAACCAGAGCGACAGCACGCTCTCGGTCTACCGGATCGACCCGACAAACGGGCGGCTGGCCGCCGTGCCGGGTAGCCCCTTCGCCGCCGGCGGCCCGGTCAACGACCTCGCGTTCCTGGCCTCGGGGCTGACCGCCTACGGCGCGCTTAATACGAACGCCGTGACGGGTTTTTCGCTCGACCCGGCCACCGGTGCCATGGCCCCGATGCCGGGGACCAGCGCCCCGATCGCCGTGGTCGGCTCGTCGCGATCGATCGTGATCAACCCATCGGGTCAATGGCTCTACGTGAGCGGGCAGGGCAGTGCCGAATCTCATTCGATTGGGGCGGGCGGGACCCTTGCCCCGGCCAATAACACGATAGGCGGGAGCGGCTCCAACGTTTCGATGGTGATCTCTACGACGGGTCAGTATCTCTATATGGCGAACATGGTTGCCAATGTCGTCCTCAGCTTTGACTTGGGGACCTACCCGGGTAGCTTTGCTCTCGACGGGGGCAGTCTTTGGACTGGGTCGGGTCCCAACTCCCTCGCGCTGTCCCGCGATGGAAGTTTCCTGTACGCGCCCAACGTTGCGAGCAACGACGTCAGCGTCTACGGTATTGACCCGTTGTCGGGCTCGATGGCCCCCTCCAGCCTGTTTGTCACTCCTGCGCTGGCGCCGGCCGATATCGCGTTGACTCCCTCCAGGCAATTTGCGTACGTGCTTGGGAGTACGAGTAACAATATCGCGATCCATCAACTGGACCTCGGGACCGGGTCGTCCACTGCCGTGGTGGGCACGACGCCTGCCAGCACCAATGGTCGGCGGCTTCGTATTGAACCGAATGGGAAGTTCCTGTACACGCCGTCGCTCAACGGCGCCTTGTATGGGTTCGCGATCGATGGCGCGACCGGGGCGCTGACGGCGGTGCCCGGCAGCCCGTTCCCGGCTGGCAACGGCAACGTGGCCATTGCCATTGTCGAACCGAAGCCGTGAGAAAAAGCGGGCCGGCTGGCCCGCTTTCGTCACAGGTGGCTAACGCCAAGAACAACGGCGTACTCCTCATCGGTAAGTTTTTGCATTCTGGCGGCCCGCGCGGGGCCGGTGTGAGGATGTCGCTCGACCTGGCCGCCAGGGCCGGCGCATTGGACAGAGGTGACCTGCAGATCGGCGCGATCTCGGTCGCGGGCCAGGTTGACAAGCATCTGAGCGGTCGGGGAGAGGGGCACAAGGCACTCCTGTGATTGAAGAGCGCTCATTGTCGGAGGCGATTTCGGCGCAGCCGGGCAGCGTTTTCCTAGATCCTGCAGCGTCGCGCGGCCCCCATCGGCGTGGTCGGTGCACAATGCAAGGTCCAGCCAGCAATTCTTTCGACTTCGTCCATGCACCAACCTTCCGCAACAGCCCGCTATCTGTTCGACCCCATGCGGGCGGCCATCGACCGTGCCGTCGAAGAGCGCGATGCGGGTATCGCCACGCAGGCCGGCGAACAGTTCATGTCACCTGCCGGCTCGCCCATGGTCTCGCCCTATCACCGGCGGTTTGCCTACGCGTTTGAGGATGGCGCGTCGAGCGTAACCTTTACCTATGGGATGCGTAACCGGAGCACACCGTGGCGGGAAGAGGACGATCGCCACGTTTGACGGGCCGCGAGGCTATTTGTCTGTGGTTGGCAGGGCTCAAGTACACTAACGACTTTATTAAACTGGCACACTGCGGCACGCGCTCGGAGCGAGTAACGCGGTCCATCAGGGGCTTTAGGATGACCGAAACGACTGGCCAGCAGGCAACAGAACGCGAAGCCTATATCCAACGGGTCACGGCATTGATTGCCGAGGCTGCCGAATGGTGTCGCGACCATGGCCTTGAAACCGAACGTCAGCCCTATACCGTGCGTGAAGAGCGCACCGGGAGCTACGACGCTCCGGCTCTTTACGTCTCCCGGAATGGCGTGTCAGTGGCCAAAGTCATCCCGCGTGGATCGAGGATCATTGCTGCCTACGGACGAGTGGATATCGTCGGGATATTGGCGACCCAGGCTCTTCTTTACTATGTCGGCAAGGGGCCAGAATTCAAGTCCACCAGTACTGCTGGCGGCAAAACGGTAAGTACCACTACAGCTCCGATGTTACATGGTGTGGACGGCGACGGCTGGTATTGGATCGAGTCGAGCGTGCGTCGAGCGAAGCGCGTGGACGAAAGTCTGTTCCTCGATCTGCTGACGGACGTGTCCGACTATGAGTTCTGATAACCCTCTTGAGCCGGTCTACAAAGCGTTCGAAGTGGCGCGGGATAGTTTTAAGGTCGCAGTTCGAACGGTCCGCGAGCAATATGAGCCCTTCATACGTCGAACGCAATTTGTGGGAGCCACGCCGGAAGAGGCGGAAGCCGCGCTGGAGTTGGCTTCCCAACAGGCCTCCGATCTTGCCGTACTGGCGCTCTTCGCTACGTTCGAAAGATACGTAATCGAACATCTACAGGCGGCGAATGAACGGCTCGCAGCAGGACACCCTGCGGAATATTCGCGAAAACTGGCGGAGAAGTTCAAGGCGGAAGTGGAGTACTGGCGCTTCGACGATATTCTTGATCTGTTTAAACCAGAGGTAGATACCGACCTCATTGGCCAAGTAAAGCAGATCAAGCGGTACCGTGACTGGATCGCACACCGCAACTCGGGCAGGCCAGTGCCGACACAGGCCACCCCCGCGACCGCGTATGAGGTTCTCAGTAAGTTGATAGACGAAATCCGAAAAATTCACGTTTTGCCGGCGCCGGTTCCAGCTGCGTAACCGTGCACGGCGACAGTCAAGCAATGCGTTGCGCGTACCGCACCGGTCGCCGCGATGGCGGCGCGTGAATGCATAACACCAACGGAGCGCCCTTGACGAGACCCCAGGAAATCGCATCCCCCTCGAAAAAGAACGACGCGAAGACAGCATTGCAGTTCCTTGAGCAAGCTAGCATTGCGGCACTCGTGATGCTGCTATCGGGTGCTTATGTGTGGCTCGTGCAGAAAACGTACGACAAGCTGAATGACACGAACAGCCTCCTAACGCCGATTTGCTATGCCGCGGTCATCCTCGGCGCTGGCCTTGCTTACGACTTTGCTAAGCGAATTCTGTTGGTGCCGCATCCAATATTCCGAAGCTTTCTTCGGAACAGCGCGGGCGGGATCGGGTGCCTTGTTGTGATGTTTCTTTTCCTGGCTGTGAGCGCGCACTTGGCGAAAATTGAGGCCCCCCTTGCAGCATACTTCGCCTATGGCCTAAGCCTGCTGGCAATCTGGCCGACTGTGAGTCTGTTCTCAAAAGCCCTCGAAGCCGTAGGCCCAAAGGCTTCGAACTAGCCGAGGAAGGCTACAAGCCGAGGCCGGCTGCAGCGCAGGGGGTACCGGAAGCTCTTGCGCTTAGCGAATGAGAGATAGCGGCCATCTTGCCCAAACGCTGGCACGTGTTCAGTGTTCGTCTGGTCGCGTTTTCTGGCGTGAGGGCAAGGGGGCCGGTTCCGCAGTCATCGCATCTGCAGGATAGAGCCGCAGGAACGTTCGCGCCTCCTCAGGGTCTTTGCAGCGCAGCCAATCGTCCCAGGTATCGCGAGGAAGAATTACGACGCCGCGCTTTTCATCGCCGGGCTTATGGAACCGCTGCAAGAGCGGATGCTCTCCTGCGGCCATCGTTGGCATAGTGAAGCTCACCGCGCCATCGGGCCAGCTGCGCCACAGGCCGGCAATTGCGAACGGCTCGCCGCCGGGAAGCCCGATCTTCCAGCGCACGGCCTTGCCCGTCTCCCAATTTGGTTCGTGGAAAGCGGTCGCGCCTATCAGGCAAAGTTGGCCAGCCTTCCAGTGCTTTGCAAACGAGCTGAGCTTTCCAATCGTTTCGGATCGAGCGTTGGCTGTCGGGTAGTAGCGCACGCCAGGCGGGATCTTTCCCTTAGGCACCATACTGAAAGATCCGAGCACAGCTTCACGATCGCCACTCTCGGTCGCTCGGATGATTGGGGCAGGGTAGTCCGGCCACGCTTCCGATCGCCATTCTCCGGCGGGCGGTTCGACGCCAAACACGTCTCGAAGCAATTGCCGTTGAACCGGCGCATAGTTGACGCACATCGCTACCCTCCATTTAGACGTCAGGTTTCCGCCGGCCGCGCGCCACGTCGGCTGGAATGGGTGTTTCCATCTCCTCGCGCGTGATCGGCCGCATCAGCCACGCTTGCCGATATTCCTTCAGTTCGAAGTCAGCGCGCTCGAATCCCGTGACGATCAAATCGTCGGCGGTCATTCTGACGATCTTCGCGTCGTACAACACTCCGAGTTCTGCGACGTCCTGGTGCTGGCTGTAGAGCATGATGGCATGCGGTATGACGCGGTGCGCCCCCTTATCCATGCGGTCCTCTATGACCACTTGGCCGCGCCAAAGCAGCTGCCCGCCCCACCATCCGCGGTGTAACCGGCGACCTTCCAGACAGAGTTTCATGACTTCGAATAGCATACCTGTATAAATATACAGTGCCAATCAAACACTCGACAAGAATTCCGATCTGACCTGCTACGGCAGGCGGCGGCCTGTCTATATCCCCCATGCGGTGGGATGACATTACTGCACTTTTTAATCCAAAATGCGGCCATCGTGATTGACCCCACGGTGACTGGCCCGCGTACCTATCCGCGGGCTTTTTTTTGCCTACGTGGGTTTACTCGGCCGTGAGCTTTGCGTGCACGACTGGTCCAGGGTCGCAACGAGGGAAGGGCTGCTATGGCTCCCGCTTAAACGCTCCATGGTCATGCACGCCAGGGCGCTTGATCTTGAGCCAATCACTCGACAAGCCGCCGACATAGCGGCTGCCCGCGCGCTTGGCCACAATGCCTTCCAGCTTGAGTGCCAGTACCTGCTGCCACAGCCATTCCCCGTCGTCAGTGGAGGAAACGAACATCACGCCCCGCTCGATGTTCTCCAGCAATGCTGCGAGTTGGGTCTGTCGTACTTCGATTGGCTCGTTGCGGACGTCATCGCCGTGGTTCACTAGAAGGTCAAACGCGCAGAACACAACAGGATCTGCTCCCACATACCAGCTGCGGTGCGATGCGCGTGCGTGAAGGCGCTCGAAATCCGCGCGCCCGATTTCATCGAGAACGACAACCTCGCCATCGAGCACACAATCGGCAGGCAAGGGCGCTAGCGAGGCCACTAACTCCGGAAACCAAGTGGTGGCATCACCGCCGCCACGCAGCCGAAGTTGTGTCACTCCAGTGCTGGCCAGCAGCCGATAGCCATCGAACTTCAGCGAATAGTGCCAGCTACCCGAGCGGGGCAACGTCGCGCTTCGACGGGCCAACATCGGTTCAATCGCTGGGAGAGCTGCATTGCGGCGAGATCGGGGCATGACAAGTTTCGGTGGCGCATGCCTCCAGTATTGCGCGGCGCGCGGCTGCATGCATATGCGAAGCCGCCGAGCTTCACCCTCGGGCAATTGGTATTAGCATTTTGAGTGCACAATGAGGCTCATTTGCAATCAATTGCAAATCCCCGTAAGCTAGCAACAGGCGAAAAAAGCCTTCGATCCTGCAAGATCGAAGGCTTCCCCTTTACCGGGTGGTTTGTGTGAACTAGCTCTTCGCCAGCATCGACATCGTGTAATGGATGATTCCCATCACATGATAGGCCAGCGTAATAAGCGCCAGCCAGGTTTCGTGGTTCTCCACGGTTTTTACTCCAGACGTAAATTGCACGCCCACCTTGGATTTCCTGGTGGGCGTCGACCTTTATGGGGTCGGCATGTATTACAGCACACGGGAAACGCGGTTCGCAAGATGTCGCGAGAAATTCCCGATGCATTTGGTGCACTGCCAAACAAAATAAATGTTTTTTCTTTCGCCGGCGCCTGAGCGGCGCCGGGAATAATGGCCGGAAATACAAGGGATTTCCGAGGTTCGCGCCTCTCTCAAGGCTACTCTCGCTAGTGTTGTGGCGCCCCAACACGACTGGAGGCGGCGCCGGGCTTCACTTTCCGGCGCCTAGGCGCCGACGAAACAAGGTTGGCTATTCTTCTTACGCGTTCTATCCGAGGCTGTGAATTACGTGCCGAGTTTCGGTGCAAACGAGTGTCAAAGAAAATACCTCGTTATTTTCCTTGGAGTGTCGAAAAGCCACGTCGGCTAATATTTCCCCTTGCAATGCAGGTCAGTCATGCGGTTGGAGATAACCAAGATTTCCTGAATCGAAACGGAGAAAGTATTCAAAATTTAGCTGCTAAAATTTATGGGTCGTGACAAACAACGAAAAAGTGGGGCGATCTTAGTAGGGCGCTGGCCAGGCCTTCGTAAAAAAACCCGCTATTTAAGCGGGCTTGGTTGCTTCTTTGGGCGGTACCAGCATGATGCAATGGTCCGGACTTAGAGGGCTGCGGGATTGTCGTCGTAATCTGCGCGGATCAAGCGGGCGTGCTGTTTCGCTTTGGCTTCCAGGTGCGCGGGTACTTTGGGCGGCTCTTGAGCAGTTGGCGGTTCGCCGTGGCCTCGGTTTTCGGCTGCGACGACCGAGCGGTAGTACTCTTCGGCCTTGGCCTTAGCCTCTGGGAACGAAAGGCCTTGTACGGCCGAGAACGCTCCCGCGTCCTTGGCCAGCCCATCGTGCACATCACTGCGCCATTTTTCCCCGGCAGCATCAAGATGTTCGTCTTTCGTCATGATCCCTCCTTGGGTGGATGAAAAGACAGGGGGGAAGGGAGTCTACAGATGCTGCGCCTAAGCCGCAACCGCCACATTCAGTCCGAGGCATGCCTCCATATGTGATTTAACATAAGCTTTATTATAGCTATCTGATAGCTACTAGGTATCCTATAGGTAGCGGGCTTGATGAGGGTGACGACAATACTGTATATATATACAGATATGAAGCGATCGACTATCACTCGTGACCAAGACAACGGACAGCAAATGTCACTGCTGGCTGTGCCCCCGCCAGTGCGACAACCGGCGACACGGACCAAAGGCGCAACTGTGATTGGCAATGGGCCAGTGGCGATGTCTGCCGCGCCGAAGGGCCTATTGGACCCCGCATCGATCCATCCATCTCTCTGGCGCGCCAGTCAGCTTGCACGACCGGTTGGCAGGGTGGTGGCTAGCGGGATAGCGGCACTGGACGCTGAACTGCCGGGCGGTGGGTGGGCGGAAGGCTGTGTGGCAGAGCTGATCGTCAAACAGCCCGGCATTGGCGAACTATCAATACTCCGCGGTGCATTGGACGTAGTAGCCAAGCGCAACCGCCCGATATGGCTGGTGGGCTGCCCGTTTGCTCCGAATGCGCCAGAATTTACGCGCCTTGGCTTGGCCAAGCACGTTCGCTGGGTGAAAACGGAATCGCCGGCTGATGCGCAGTGGGCGTGTGAGACCATCCTACGATCGAGCGCGCTGGGCGCGCTCGTGGCATGGTTGCCTCGCGCACGACCTGAATCTATCCGGCGTCTTCAGGGACTGGCTGCGGCCACAGATGCCATGGTATTTGCCATTCGTCCCCAGTCGGCCGCGAACGATGCATCTGCATCCCCCTTGCGCCTGGCCTTAGAGCCAGCACCAGGAGGGTTCGTGCGCGCGCACATCTTAAAGCGTCGCGGACCGGTATCGGCTGGGGTATTGCTGTTGCAGCTCAAGAGCCTTGGGCATCTTTCGGGCATCAGCGGGGCGAGGCACGGACCGTCGGACGCCAAACCGAAGACGGTTCAGAACATCAAACGCGGAAGCGGCGTGATTGCAGTCGGCGAGATGTTCGGCGCGGACGTGTGATTCCTTCAACTTAAACGAGGCCGTCGGCATTGCTCGCGGCGCCGGCGGCGTGCGCAACTACGAGTCACTCTGGGCCCATCGTCAGCGTGCGCACGAACAGTTCCGCCCACTTCAGCGCTTCGAATACCAGAGGTTTTAGTACCGGCTTCGTGCCATGCACGTCACCCATTCTAGAACGCAGGGTCTGCATGACGTAGGCGCCCTGCCCGAATGCTTTACCGCGGTTTTGCACAAACATCTTGAGCGACGCATCATCCCAGCCGAGTTCGCGCAGCCCTTTCTCGTGGTCCGCCGCTTTCTTGAGCGCGACGTTGCAACGCTCCTGGAACGACGCATCGGTGGGGTCGCCAAGTGAGAAACGGTGGTAGATTTCTGTGGTGGCTACTTCCACCGCGCCGAATGCGGCGGTAATAGCGCCGGCGAGGTCGCCATCGCGAAAGCGCACTGCGGCTTTGGAGAGCTCCGCGCGCGGCGCGTCCGGCAACGTGGCAAGTTCCGCGGGATCGAAAAGTTCCAGCGGCACCAGCCTGTTGTCGATCAGCCCCCAGCCATGCCGGGCCAGCTTATCCGCAAGCTGCTCACTGAGGTCAGGCTTTCGGCTCAAGAGCTCCTCGGCGACGATGGCGACAAAGTGTCGCTGCCCGTCGCCGTCCAGCTGGCCTAGCTCGACGTCGATGGCGGACATCAGTTGACCTTTGGAAGCACCACCCTCCCCTTGCTTCTGCTGCACGCTTCCGATCGCCGTCAGATCGAGGCCGGCTAGTCCGACGATGGTTTTAATGTCGTTGAAGTATTCGCCCTGCAAGGAGGCACGCACTGCGCCCCAGGCTGCTGTGATCGTCGGCATGCGCTAACCCCTTGCGTTCCGGAACCCGCCCATTCTGCCACCTGAAACGCCATGCCAATATTGCCAGTTATCGGCATGAGCGTCATCGACAAAAAAGCCGCCCGGAGGCGGCGTTATGGCGGTCGTGGTCAGTCGTTCGCAGGGTCATGGTGGCGCCCTTCGAGCGCTTCCCGCCGCCAGATATCGGTCTGGTCAATCACCTTTGCCAAATATTCCGACTGCCGCTGCGCCTCGTCGGCCTGCTCATGGCGCGCGAGTCCGCGCAGTTGCACGACCCGCGCCTGAACATCGGCGTGCATTTGGCGAAGCTCCCCCAGCCATCGCGCGTAGTTTGCCGCGCTCTCCTCGTTCCTTGTCATGTCCCGTCGTTCTTGCGGCTGCCGGCCGGTGCGGGGCGCGTGGAGCGCCAGTTATCCCCGGTTGGGGCGTTTTCCTTAGCCTCTGGGCTGTGGTAGTTCGCCGTTCGTCGTTGGCCGGTGCTTGCGCACCTTCCTAAGCGGGACACGAAAAAGCCGTCTGTGGGCGGCCCTTGTCGACCAGCTTAAAGGTATTTCTTCTGAAGCTCGATGCGCTTGCTATCGGCGCCGGCCCGGACACCAAACTCCGCACCGATCGGAAACTTATGCTCAGCCGTCGCTAGTACGACCTGAAAGCCGGTCTCGGTCGCCCGGACTTCAAAACCGGTAACTTCTTCCTTCTTTGCTCGGGCCAATTCTCCGACGCCTACAAGCCAGAAGTTTTTTTCGGTCACATCCTCAATGTTGAACCACGACGACATTGTTCTCTCTCGTCCGGCTGCCGGCCGGTACGGGGCGCGCGTACGCCGGTTTGTACTTTGAAGCTATCGGCAACGCGCGGGCGGCGCTGTACCCCTCTATTTCGGGGCGACTTTTGTCAGACGTCTTGGTACGTGTCGTAGCCACAAGCATCGCATTCATAGTCGGCCACGGCATCCGGCGCACAGGGCAGCTTCTTGCCGCAGCCGGCGCAAGGTTGCCAAACGATCCACGCCCCGAAATATACCTCGCACTCGCAGCCTTCCAGCGGCCGCACGGCGGCAAGGGCGTCGATGTCTCGATCTGGCCAGCCGCATTCTTCGCGCATGAAGCGACGTGCCTCCTGTGCATCGCAAAAGAAACTCAGCATTCACAGTCTCCTGTCACTACCCGGAGCCCGACCAGCGTGAAGCTTTCGCGCTGGTTGTCCTCACAGGTATCCGTCCACGAATCCTCCGGGCAGGTGCAGCATTTCGCGCAGGGGATTCATGTTGGGTTGTCTTAAGGCTCAACTCTTTCGTCGGGCGCGTCGCGCCGCTTGGGCGTCGAACTGGGCCGATACGGCGGCCTCCCACTGGCAGTGACACACTTCCGAGCAACAGGGGATCCAGCCGGCATCGCCTGTGGCGACAGGCTTGCCACAACCGTTTGCGCACCATCGGGCGCGTTCCACGTAGGCAGCCGTGGCCACCCGCTCGGACCGGAGGCGTTTTGCGCCGGCCAGTTTGCGCGCTGCCTTTTCGGCTGCGCGCACCCTTGGATCGGCGATGGTACGTTCGAGAATGTAGTTGCGGCCCATGTCTGCCCCGCCCGAAACTGGTCGAGATATGCCTAACTATTGTCCGAGGGCGATTGCTTGCCGGGCGCGGCGCTTTGATGGCCAGCCCGCGACTTTCGCTCCGGCGCACCACCGCGTCGTAAGTCTACTGGCTTACGCGGCTCTCGCTCATTTCGGGCACGCACGAGGCGGCCGTCGACCAGCTGAGCAGTGAGGTCCCTCACTTGGGCGTTGGCTTGCTCTTCACGCGCTGATACTGCATGAAGCTCTAGCTCGACGCGCTCTCGCGCCCTCTTCTCGCCCTCCAGCCGGGCGGTCGCAACCGCTGAGGCCTGTTCCGCTGTAACTCGATCGGCGCGTTCCTTCTCAACCGCGGCGCGCGCTGCATTCAAGTCATCTTCGAGCCGCGGAAGGGCTTCCAGCCGCAACAGTGCCTTGGCCAGGTCCGTCCTGACACTCGCGGCCGCAGTACGCTCCTGCTCCGCTTCAGCACGGGCAACCTGAAGGTCAGCATCCTGCTGCTCCGCGCGGCCCGCTAACGAATCCCGCTCAGACTGACAGGCAGCCAATTCAACCTGCAATGCCTCGACTTGGCCGAGGAGGCGCTCGTTCTCCATGCCGAGATCCGTATTGAGCTGCTGCTGCTCTGCCAACTCTGCAGATAGCTCCACCTTCCCCTCGGCAATGAGCTGGGCGAGATGGTCGGCGAGAACGCGCTGCATTGGTGCTGGCAATGCAAGCGGCGCTTCGGGGACTTTCACTTGGTTCCCTTTCCACTCATTCAGCATACGCAGCACGGTTGCCGGAGATCCGATGTCCCCCAACTCTTTGCGCACGGCGCGGACCGACGGTTTGGTGCCGGCGGCACGCAGAGCGTTCGCCGCAGCATTCACCTGTTCCTGGGTGATAGACGCTTCCCGTACCATAACAACTCCGTTCGTTACGTTTCGTTATGTTATGAATGTTATGTTATGGACGTTAGGGCCACAAGGAGATTTCGCATGCACTTGACTTGGGGCCATCGGTCGTATGCTGGAAAGAGCAATTTTCGCCATAGGGGTCCCTTTGATTTCGCTGCAATTTACCGGTGTAGCCACTCCCAGCATCCACGCGGGTTTCCGGGCGACGCCTGCATGAAATCCCTGCCAAATCAGTCACCTACTGATTGGCACCTTCACCCTGATTTTGGAACGTTGGCCGGCCCCTCTCGGGTGCAGGCGTGAACAGCCGCAGATCGCTGCCACCACGCCGGGCGCCGTCCAACTGAGGACTGATTCCGGGCAACCAACGGTCGCGAGTGATTTTCTCAGCACCCTGGAATTGGCGTGTGAAATCGGCCAGTTGGGCGGGTAAGCGCCGCCCGTGCATCGCCAAAAAATGGTGTGGTGGGAGCTGGGGTAATCGTACTTTTCGTGCTAAATCTGGCGCTTTCCCTGAAAGCCTTTACTGGCAAGCCTTGCCGGTCGACTCCGGCGACCGTCGGCAGACTCTGAGAGCTCCCGCGGTACCATAGCTGCCCGCGCACCGCGCCGCCGCAAGGAGGTAGGGAAATGCCAGGCATGGAATTTCGCTATGTGGGAATCGACCGCTTGCCCGCCAAAATGTCGGAGTTCGACGTGGAGCGATACTTTGCGCTCACCGACAGCGACATGGCGGAAGTGAATGAGCGGTTTCGCCGAGACTGGCGCCCCGGCGCGGCAATCCAGCTGGTCTTTCTTCGGGCGAGCGGCCATACGCTGGACCATGTCGGCACCCTGCCGCGTCAGTTGCTGCGCTACATCGGTGAACGCCTTGGTGTGCCGACGCCAACCATCGCGTCGCTGCGGACCATGTATCACCGCTACAAGACGCTCTATGACCACCAAGTCTGGGCCTGCGACTATCTCGGGCTGACACGGATTGGGCCAGGCCATTGGGCAGGGCTTGGGACGTGGATGCGCCAGGATGCGAAGGAATCGCTGACGCTTGAGGACCTGCTACAGCACGCGCGCTCCTGGCTATACGAGCGGCGGATCCTGATCCCGGCCGAGCGAGCGCTGCGCGATCTCGGCCGCTCGATCTGGGCGGAAATCGAGCGAGCTGTGGTAGCCATGATCGAGGCTGCCATCCCGGAATCTCAACTTGCGCGTGCGGACGCAGTTCTGTCGACCCGACACGGAACGTCGGGAGTGACCGTTCTTGAGTGGCTGAAGACCCCACCAGCACGTCACAGCCCGACAACCATTGCCGAAACGCTCGAGAAAATACGATTTCTGAAGGAGCTCGGTGCGCATACCTGGCAATTAGACGCGGTGCCTATGGAGAAGCAGCGGGCCTTGGGCAAGCGCATCGAGGCGCGCCGCCCCGTCAAGATCAAAGAACTGAAGGCGTCGACGCGCACGCTGGAACTGGTTTTCTTCCTTCGAGTGACCTTGCTGGAATTGACGGACTCCCTGCTTTACCAGACAGGGCGACGGGTCTCCGATCTGGTCCGACAGGCCTACGAAAAGACCACGACCAGGCAGGCCCGATCTGCCGCGGACTACCGCCAGCGCCTGCAAGCGATCAAGGTGCTGGTCGGCGACGCCGAACGCTCGGCCGAGGAGCGGCTCGCGGAGATCGGCAGGCTGCTGAGGGATTTACCTGGCAAGCCCGTCATGAGCCATGCGGCCAGTGTGCGCGAGACACTGACTGAGGACAATCAGCGGATCCGGGCGCTACTCGCATCGCTGCGGGAACTGGATTTTGCCGGCCGGGAAGCGGAACCCAGCCTGCGCCAATTGGCGCTCATTACCAAATTGCACCATAGCGGTGCGAGTGAGCTACCCCGCAGCAGTGAGGTGCCAGCCAGCGCTAGTTGGCGTGAACTTATCGAAGATGACGATCGCAAACGTGGAAGGGGATACCGTCACCGCCGTGTTCGACAAGATCGACGGAGTCGTGGAGATGCAGCGCAAGTAGCGCTCCGGCGGCACACTGCCCGTGTCAGGGTCGCGCGCCGCCTGGCATGGGCCGGATTCCGCCGTCATTCCGTTTCGGCAGACCTCAGAACGATGGCGACATATTCGAAATCGCTATCCACAAAGGTTCCGCCACAGTGAGACCCCCCTTCCGCCACAGTGAGACCCCCCCTTCGATCTGCCACACGACGTCATTGTCATCATCGTGGTTGCCGTGACGTTCATGACGTGCGCAACAGGTTTGCTTTCATGGCATCTTCATCGCCAGATGCGCACCAAGCGCGGCCTGAAGAGTCACAGATCAGGTTCGTCCACGAAACGGCGCAAAGCTTCAAGCCGGAGCAAATAGTCCCTGGCAGATCCCCGTCTGAGCAACCTTGCCGGCATGCGACGGCGTGCGAGCGGTCTCGCCTGGACGAGCGCGGCTTCAGACATCAGCATCCCGGGCCTGGGAGGGGCCTTGGCTGCCCAGGCGGCCTTGCGGGTCCGATCGTTCAAATGGATAGACCAGTTGCTTTCCGTAGCGATGCGGCACCGGGTTGCCTTCGATGCCGATTGGGCCCAGTGGCGCCTGCGGTTGATAGAACGTTCCGAAGAGGTGGTCCCATACCAGCCAGAACTCCCCGAAATTGACCTGCGCGTCCGCGAAGCGCTCCCGATGGTGCCAGCGATGGAGTTCTGCAACGCCTAGCAAATACCGCACCGGTCCCAGGCGATAGTCCAGGTTCGCATGCTGGAATGCCAGATGGACTGCCAGAATCGCAAACCAGCCACCTACTACAGCGGCCGGTGCGCCTAGTATGCCCAGGACCAGTAAGCCCGGACCAGCCATCAGGGTTGCATGCACCGGGTGGCGCCGTTCCCCATTTAGCCAGTAGAGCCGCCGCGAGGAATGATGAATGCTGTGCAGCCGCCACAGGAAGCCGTTGTGGTGGCTGAGCCGATGGACGGCATACAGCGACAGGTCCAGTGGCGCGCTTGCCAGGAATACCTGCAGCAAGTATGGCCATTCCGCGGGCCACCAAAGCCCGGGCCAACCCGTCCATTCCCGCAGCCCCACGAAGCCCAACACAGCACCGTGCATCACGGCCAGATTCACAACGGCATGGGCGACATCTGCCGGAAAGTCGAGGTCTCGCTTCTGCCACCGTGCATCGAACGGGACAAAGCGCTCCAGCCAAGCAACAAGAAGTAGTCCGCCAACCGCGCACAACGCCAGCCAAGCCAGCCGCGTGCCCTGTGTGGGGGTGGCCGAAACCGCTGTGATTACCAGGGCCATGATGGCCGGATAGGCGCCATAACCCACCACAGAACGCGCTTTCATTGCTACTCCGGAGTTCAATTTCCTCCAGTGTCCCGAAGCGATGGCCGATGGGCTTGAACAAACCTGCTGAATGCGTGTGAGGCCTTGACTCTCTAGCGGGTACAGGGTGTGCACTTGCTTAGCAACTCTGCTGGTGAAAGACGGACTGCGCCGACGACGAACGACACGACCTTGACGCGAGGCAGGCCGCCGACCGCCGGATCCTATGGCTGGTGCTACCGATTAATGTGAGCCAATGCGTGGCAGGTATGGGCGTGGGCCTTTGGGCGGCGTCCACGGCGGTGCTGGGCGCCGCCCTCGTATACGCCATCTTGCCGCAACAAATCAAATGGGCCTTGACTCTCTATCTACTTCAGGGTGTGAAATTCCGCCATATACAGAAAGAGGCGAATGATGAAGCTCGACCAAGCCCATACCGAAAGTGCCGTAGAAGCAACACAAAGTCCGGGGCAGGCGGGGCGCCCGAACGGCACGACCACCATCTTCCGCATTCCCAACATGGATTGCCGCAACGAGGAAGCGGCAATCCGTGCACGGCTTGCCACATTGACAGCGGTAGATTCCCTTTCCTTCGACCTTCCCCAGCGCCGCCTCACCGTCCGGCATGGGCTGCCGACCTCGGAGCCGTTGCTTGAGGCCCTCCACGAGATTGGCATGCACGCTTCGCTGGATGACGAAGGCGAAGCGGCGGGGAATGCCGCTTGCGGTGCCGCTTGCTCCGGATCCTGCGCCGGCAGCGAGAACGCCTCTTCAAAGGACGTATTCACGATTCCCAATATGGATTGCCGCTCCGAAGAGGCGGCGATCCGCGCGCGGCTTGAGTTGTTGGCCGGCGTCCAGTCGCTCGAGTTCGACCTCCCGGCACGCCGGCTTTCGGTCGTCCACACCCTGTCCTCGGCGGAACCCCTGCTGGCGGCGTTGCAGTCGATCGGCATGCAGGCAAGGCTGGGCGAGGACACAGCTCCTCCGACCGTGAACAGCGCAGTGCCACCGGAGGCCGCCTGCGGTTCCTGCGGCACGACTGCCACCTCGTTCGCCCCTGCAGCCAGGGGCAACACCACCCAGTTCCTGATCACCAACATGGACTGCCCCACCGAGGAAGCCCTGATTCGCAAGCGTCTGGGCAAGGTGGAGGGCATCGAACGGCTGGACTTCGACCTGATGAACCGCCGGCTGGAGGTGCAGCACCGTCTGGCCGATCCCGCACCGGTCCTCGGCGCACTGCGCGAGATCGGTATGCACGCCACGGTCGAGCGCGAGGCAGGGGCCAGCTCCAAGGGACAAGCCACTTACTTGATCGAGAAGATGGACTGCCCGACCGAAGAGGCGCTGCTGCGCAAGTCATTGGAAGGCATGCCGGGCGTCAGCGGCTTGCAGTTCAACCTGATGAGCCGGACCCTGATCGTCAGCCATTCGCTGAAGGACGAGGCGCCGATCACAGCGGCCATTGAGCGACTCGGCATGCAGCCGGTACTGCGCGACCACAGTCGGCCTGCCCCCGCGGTCACAAGAGACTTCGGCACCGGCATTTCGAAGGCGGAGTGGCTGCGCATGGGGGCCGCTGGCGTGCTGGCGGTTGGCGCGGAAGTCCTCACATTCGCCGGGATGAGTGAATCGGCATGGCCGGTGGTGGCCGTGTCGCTAATGGCCATTGCGTTGGGCGGCATCGAGACACTGAAGAAGGGCTGGATCGCGCTGCGCACGATGTCACTGAACATGAACCTGCTGATGACGATTGCCGTCATCGGTGCCGCTTTGATCGGCCAGTGGCCGGAAGCCGCCGTTGTGATCTGGCTGTTCGCCGTCGCGGAGATGATCGAAGCGCTGAGCCTGGACCGGGCGCGCAACGCGATTCGCAAGCTGATGGACCTGGCGCCGGAAACCGCACTCGTCCGCCAGGACGACGGTCGCTGGCAAGAGGTCAAGGCCGAGACCGTGCCGCTTGGTGCCGTCGTGCGCGTTCGTCCCGGCGAACGTATCGCCTTGGATGGGGTCGTGGTGTCGGGCGCATCAGCCATCAACCAGGCGCCCATCACCGGCGAAAGCATGCCCGTGGAAAAGAACCCCGGCGACACGGTGTTCGCGGGCACGATCAATGAGCGCGGCACCCTGGAATTCGAAGTGCACTCGCGCAAGGGAGAAACCACGCTCGATCGTATCGCGCGCTCGGTCCAGGAAGCCCAGGGCCAGCGCGCGCCGACGCAGCGCTTCGTCGATCGCTTTGCGAGCGTCTATACGCCCGTTGTCTTTGCGCTAGCGATCGCCATTGCCGTGATACCGCCGCTACTTCTCGGTGCGCCGTGGTTCGAATGGGTCTACAAGGCGCTGGTGATGCTGGTCATTGCTTGTCCCTGCGCCCTGGTGATCTCGACACCGGTGACGGTCGTCAGCGGCCTGGCTGCGGCCGCGCGGCGTGGCATCCTCGTCAAGGGTGGCCTGTACCTGGAGCAAGGGCGTCTGCTGCGTGCGGTGGCACTGGACAAGACTGGCACCCTTACGCACGGTCGCCCGGCGCTGACCGATACGGTACCGACGGGTGCGCTCTCGGAGGCGGAAGTGCTGCGCATTGCCGCCAGTCTAGACGCCTTGTCCGAGCATCCAGTGGCCACGGCTATCGTCAACGCCTACGGAGACAAGCCGCACGCCTCTGTGCAACGCTTTGAAGCTCTGGCTGGCCGTGGCGTCAAGGGCGACATCGACGGCCAGACCTACTACGTCGGCAACCACCGCCTGGCCAATGAGCTTGGCGTGGCCAGCGAGCAGGTCCGCAAGCTGCTGGAGAGCCTGGAAGCGCAGGCCAAGACAGCAGTGGTGCTTGCCACCGATAAGCAGGCACTGGGTGTCCTGGCAGTGGCCGACACGGTCCGCGACAGCAGCAAGCGTGCGGTGGCGGCGCTCAAGCAGTTGGGCGTAGAACCGGTGATGCTTACCGGCGACAACCGCAAGACCGCGGAAGCGGTGGCCGCCCAGGTGGGGATCACCGACGCGCGCGGCGACCTGCTGCCGCACGACAAGCTGGCTGCGATCGCCGAACTTGGCGCGAAGGCGCCGGTAGGCATGGTCGGGGATGGCGTCAACGATGCGCCCGCGCTGGCCAAATCGAACATCGGCTTTGCGATGGGCGCTGCTGGCACCGACACCGCGATCGAGACCGCCGACGTGGCGCTGATGCAGGACGACCTGCGCAAGCTGCCTGAGTTCATCAAGCTGTCGCGCCGGGTGGGTGGCGTGCTGAAGGCAAACATCGCCTTCGCGATCGGTACCAAGGCGGTCTTCATGGTGCTGGCCTTCACCGGCCATGCCAGCCTGTGGCTCGCGATTCTTGCCGACATGGGCGCAAGCCTGGCCGTGGTGTTCAACGGACTGCGCCTGCTGGGGACCAGCCCCGCCTCTGACCGTGACCACCATGCGGGCTGATCGCAGCATTGGCCTGGGTTTCGTATTGGCGGCCCTTATCGTGGCGATGGATATCGCGACGAAAGCCGCTGTCGTGGCTTGGATGGAGTACGGCGCAAGCATCGAGTGGTTGCCTGTCCTCAGCATCGTGCATGTGCTGAACCGAGGCGCCGCCTTTAGTTTTCTGCACGGCGCGGGAGGCTGGCAGCGGTTCTTCTTCATTGGAATCGCTCTGGCGGCCTCGGCGTTCCTTGTGTACATGATTCGGCGTGCTGGTACATCCTGTACCGAACGGATCAGCTACGGGCTGATCCTGGGCGGCGCGTTGGCCAATTTGATCGACCGGGTGGCACGCGGAGCGGTGGTGGACTGGATCGATCTTCATTGGGCTTCGTACCATTGGCCGGTCTTCAATGTGGCTGACATCGGCATCACACTGGGCGCTGCCTTGATCGTGTTCCATGAGTTCTTCGGCAGAAAACAGGCACGCCCAGCTCGCGGATGAACACGAAGCATCCGACAGACTGCTGCTGACCATTGGCCGCGGCTGGGCCATTTACATCGGACCGATAGAGGACGGTCGGCCGCACCGACATCATGCAGCTCAGTTGGCCTGGAGCAAGCAGGGGATGCTGCTCCTCGAAGGCGTCTGGGGCGGATTGAAGTCCCCGGGGCATTTTCTTCCGGCCGGGGTGCCGCATCGTATCGTAGCGACCGGCCCGGTGCGCATGGTGTTTCTCGACCAGACCATGCACAGCGTTTGCCCTACTGGCCGTCGGCCCTCAGCCACGATGGCGCCGAGCCCCGTGCCGGCGGATATGCTGGAATATGAGTTGGACCGCTGGCTGCGAGGCGCGATGCCGTCTGAAACGGCGAATGTGTCACAACCTGCCACGGAGGCTTCGCGTTGGGCCTCGGTCCTCCAGTGGCTGGAGACGTCGCTGGAGGGACCCGTGCACGTCGCACATGCCGCTGACGCCGTAGGCCTGTCGTCCTCCCGCTTCATGCATTGGTTCGCGGAGGCGAGCGGACTGTCGTTCCGCGCGTACGTGCGTTGGTTGCGCCTGCAGCGTGCGGTGCGCACCCTCTCCGATGGCTGTACGCTCACCGAGGCTGCTCATCTCGCCGGCTTCGCCGACAGCGCGCACCTGACGCGCACCTTCGTTTCCACATTCGGAGTCCGACCAGCGCCACTGCGTGGCGCCAGGATTGTATGTACGGCACAGTCCAGACCGCCATTCACACTGCATGGACTTGAATTTGTCGACACTATCCGTAATCGACGACGTCAGATGAAAACCCAACAAAGGGGAAACGCATGAAGATCGGCCAACTCGCTCAAGCCGCCGGCACGACTGTGCAGACTATCCGTTTCTACGAACAGAAGGGCTTGTTGCCGGCACCTGCCCGCTCCTGCGGGAATTTCCGAATCTATGCTTCCGAGCATGTGGAGCGCTTGGCATTTGTCCGGCATTGCCGCTCGCTGGACATGACCTTAGATGAGATTCGGGTACTGCTTCGCTTCAGGGATGTGCCACAAGACGACTGTGGCGAAGTCAACGTTCTGCTGGATGTTCACATCGCACACGTGGAACACCGCGTTCAAGAGTTGATGGCATTAGAGCGTGACCTAAAGCAATTGCGCGGCCAATGCGGCCACTCTCGCGAGGCAAGGGACTGTGGCATTCTTGAAGGCCTCGCGAAAACCGCCCACAAGGCACCAAATTTGAAGGTTTGAGAACGGGCATGTGAGTTGAGCCTAGTCATAAAAGCTTCTCTGCTCGAAGCGAGCTGATATCACTGGTCGCTTTGTTAGTGCCAAACATGGAATCCGCGGGTAGCCTGGGACGCGTGGAAAAGTTCATCATTTCTTGACGTCCCGCCGGAGTAAGAGCTGCTATTGCCATGCCAATGGCCCCGCCCTCCCACCTCGTGATCGCCGAGGTGATACGGCCGATAGCACGCCGGCATTTAGTTTGGCCGACGAGCAGCGTCGATTCCTAAGGAATGTCGCGATGGCCGCCGGATTGTGTAGCGGAGCCAATGCCGGTGCCTGCTACCTCCTGCCTAGCGTCCTTTCGCCTCCCGAGTCATTGGCAGACCGCATCGCCTTCGCTTTGTAGGCCGATGTGTTCGTCCTCATCTGGTTGGTCTTGTGTCGTCCGACCGATTCCACTTGGCGGCGGACGAGCGCGGTTCCGCCTTCTCTCCTCACAGTCCCCGCATTGCGATCAGATTCGCGTTCCTGCAGAGCACCTTGGAGCTAGCGGTCATGGCGGTTGGGGTCCCAATGTTGGGATCGAACACGATGAGGAGGGAGCAACGTCTATGCGCCCCACGTACTTGTGGAGTGCAAGCCCATTCTGGGCACCGGGGATTTCACAGCTCGCCATAGGAGTGCAGCCCGGAGAGAAACATGTTGACGCCGAGGAACGCTAACGATGTGACCGCCATTCCCGTCTCGGTCGCGATCTTTAGCAAGCTGCAGCCTTGGCGCCGCAGTATCTGAACTTCCATGTAATCCTCGTAGGTGATCACGGTTGCCCAAAAGGAACAACCTTACAACAAGGTGTATCAATTCCAAAGTGCGTTTGCGTATTACAACCGCGCGCGACACTGGCACGTGATCTTCATCCACCAACTTTGCAAGGCGGGTACCAGCGGCTGTATCTCGTGCGCCTGGCGGGCGAAGTGAACCGCAGCAGAATTCCCACGGCGGCACTGACGATCAACAGCCGCCCAGCATGCGGGTCTTGGACCGCTCTTCGCAGTAGTGATAGAACGTGGTGGTCAGCCAGCAGAACGGGACAAAAACTTCGTAAAGGTTGCTCACCGGGATGTGGCCGATGTCCGCGCCAATCTGATGGCTCTCGTACCAGCGGACCATGGTACCGACCAGCGCCATGAACACCGAGGCCCAGGCAAGCCCCGAGCCGATCTTAAACGCCCTGTTCTCGGCCTGCTAGGAGGTTGAAAAATCCATCCAGTAGAACAAGGTGCTCATCATAACTAACACCGCCATCCAAAGATGGAACTCTGACTGGACAAGAAGTACCGAAACAGGAACGGCCAGGTCGGCTCCAAAACAAGGCCGTCACGCCGACTGTCCCGAGGGGAAACCCGGCGGTGCAGGTTGGGTTCTGAAAGATGCGCAGATGTCGGGTGCCGGCCTGCGATTAGAAGGACTTCACGTCGGCAAATTCCATTGCGTCCTTGTCGATGCTCAACGCCATCAACTCGAAGTCGGACCCACCGAGCTTCGCCTGCAAGCGGTCGAGAGATGCAATCGCCTGCCTACCTGCAAGACTGACCCCAGGTCGCCCAGATGTTCAGCAGCACGATCTTGCCTCGCAGAGGCATCTAACTGTAAGCGCCCGGTGAACCCGTCTTGAAGGGAAGCAGGAGAGCAAGGAGCATCGTGTCCATCTAAATTCTTGGTGGACACGTGAACACTATCGAAGAGAGCGCACCAGCGCGACGCCGACGTCGGCAC
>NZ_VZOW01000050.1 GCF_008801835.1 Cupriavidus pauculus
TGGCCAACATGTTCACCGTAATCACTCCGGTTCTCCTGCTCGGCATCGAGCAGGCATTGGAACACGTGGGTCAAATTTCGATGAAAACTACGTACGGCAGTGGGTCAGTTTTGCGTGCACATCAACACCTCTATCGGGCGCAGGACGCGCAGCAGCCTTTCCAGACGCTGTTCACCGATGAAGCTGACGGTCCGCTGGATCCGGAGCGCAAGCGCGCCTTCATGAAGATGAAGCGCGAGGTGCTGCGAGTCGGCGGGTATGAGCGGGAGTACTTTATTTCACAGACGCCCGATCTGGTCGACGACGCCGACGGCGTCATCGATGTCGTTGCGCTGGCGCTCCAGTAGACCGGCGCCATTCACTAACCGTATGCCCGCTTCCCGAAAGGGAGCGGGCTTTTCTTTTGTCTCGAATGTCCATCGAATGTCTTGAAGATGTTTTTGCCCAACTCCGAGCCGATGGCATCGAGAGCTACTGCCAACAGATTTGTGGCGGCGGCAATTGCGGCACTGGACCCGTTTGCCAGTACGGCATCGACGCAAACACCGAAATGCCGGTCGGATTTTATCCCCCTTCCGAAGGGCTGCCTTTGAGCTCTCCTGATCCGTTAATCACACAGGCGTAGCCCTGTTACTAGTCATGTCAAAAGTTTTCGTCACGGCCGAAGTGGCCGAAAAGTTGTTGCCAAGGCGCCGCAAGGTCCACACATTCATCCGTATATTTGGATGGCAGGGGGCCGATGTGGATCGCGAGAAGCTTCTCGAGGTGTTCCACGCTGCGAAAAGCGTGGAGGTGTCGCAGGACGCCGCGTGCTTTGACCACTATCTTGCCGTCAAGATCGACGGCATGGTGACGTACGTCGAGACCAATTTGAAGGCGCTCGCGAAATTCGGTTTGCTGCCCCCTAACCGCAAGCTGGTTTGAGCGAAGTCGCTCCAGCACGTCTCATAACGCCTGCGTCATCGCAGGCTTCTTTCCTTCCAACCCAACGGGACCAGCGCCCGTTGGGCGTTGGTCCATTCAGGACCATCATGGAAACCATTTCATTATTTCCCCAAGGCGCTTTCGAGCCGATCGAGAAGAAGATCGACAACGCCCTCGCGATAATCACCGCTCTGTTGCACGCACGGCATCCCATTGTCGTTGCGTTCAGCGGCGGCAAAGATAGCAGTGTCGTAGCGGCATTGGTGTTGCACGCTGCGATGCTTTATCGCGCGGCAGGTGGCACGCCGATCATTGTTGCGACGACGGGCGACACCCTCGTGGAGTCGCCAGAGGTCTCGCATCATTACCGGGCGGAGTTGCGCCGGATGCATCAGTACGGCAGGGATCACGACTTCAAGGTTATCGTCAAGGTGGTTCAACCGTCCATGGCCGCAACCTTTCAGTTGAAAGTGTTATCCGGCCGGGCCTTGCCAAGCTTTCCTGGGACGCACGGCGATTGCAGTACCGACCTGAAGATCAGTCCGCAGCGGGCGTTCCGACGAAAGCTATTCCGAGAGCTTGCGGCGAAAGGTCTACCGCCTCCGGTAACTTGCCTGGGCACGAGGTATGACGAGAGCGGGAGGCGAGCGGCCGCAATGCGTTCTCGCGGGGAGTCGGATCATGCGGCCATGCAGAACAAAGATGGCGACTGGGTAGTCAGCCCGATCGCACGGTGGTCCGACGACGATGTCTGGGAGGCGGTCGCTCTCTATGGGTCCGGTGCATTGCCAGGCTTTTCGGATTTCGAAGAGATGCGCCGGATTTATGCGCATTCGGTTGGCACCAGCTGCGCCGTGGTGGCCGACGCGATCCTCGATGGAGCGGCAAGAAAGCAGGGCAAGTGTGGCGCCCGTCTTGGATGTCACGTGTGCCAAATGGCGGAGGACAAGAGCCTCGCCAACATGATCGCATTCGACGAGCGCTATGCCTATGCTCGTGGCCTGCATCGGCTCAACCGCTTCATCAGGGCTACGCGCCATGACTGGGAGCGTCGACACTGGATTGGCCGGACAATTCGAGGTGGCTATATCAAGATCCAGCCTGACACGTATCATCCGGCGATGCTGCGGCAGTTGACTCGTTTCATGCTGCAGCTGGACTTCGATGAAGAACGACGAGCGGCAGCTGCGGGTGACTCGCCGAAGTTCCGGCTGCTGCCAGTCGACCTGATGATAGCCGTCGATGCGATGCAGTCTCTGAACGGCGTGGCAAGGCCCTTTGCGGCTTGGGCCGATCTGCGTGACATTCGTGCGCGAGGGATACGATACGACATTCCGGATGTGCCTGAAGTCGCGCCGACGCCTATTCCGACCGCTCGATTTCTTCACGTAGGGGACGGTTGGGATGAGTCGGCCCCGTGCGCGGATTGGACTGGTCTGCGTGACCCGATGCGAGAAGCTCTCACCGAGGGGAGTTGCTGTGCGCCAGCGATCGTCACGACGTCCGACGGTCGTGCTGTACTGGATCTCCCCACAGAGCAGCAATTCGATGTCGATGCCGAATCTGCTGCCTTCATTGTTGACTTCGAAGTCGAGCGCCTGCTGGCGATGCATGACGCGGGCAACCGACCTGGGTCTATCACGGCGGGGTACCGCTGGTACCTGCATTTTGGATGTCTCACGCTATCGCATTCGCAGAAGGTAGAGCACGATGACATTGCGAGGCGCACCGCCTTCAAGGACCGC
The DNA here is from genome assembly GCF_008801835.1 of Cupriavidus pauculus. Taxonomy (GTDB): domain Bacteria; phylum Pseudomonadota; class Gammaproteobacteria; order Burkholderiales; family Burkholderiaceae; genus Cupriavidus; species Cupriavidus pauculus. The sequence continues at coordinate 2,670 of NZ_VZOW01000050.1, forward strand.
TTGGGATTGACGGACGCTTATGATGTCCGAGACGTACTGGCCCGCACTGTGCCCACCGAGGCATTGCCGGGCAGGGTGCGCGAAGCGTGGGGAACCCACGCGATCAAGCAGGCCCAGCTGGCCCTGTGTTGATGTAAGAGAAGCCCCGACTCGTTGAGAGTCGGGGCTCTTTTTTTTTGTGACATATCGTGGAAGGAGCGTTGTATCTCTCTGTTGCACAGCCACCACGGATCTCGGCACAATACGTTATTCACCCCCAAACAGCTTATGCATATTCCCGAGGTACTTTCCGTGGAGACGCAGGTCTTACGCGTGGTGGTCTCCACGCCGCTAGCTGTCGGCTGCCTGCTTGCCTGGGTGCTTTTTCGATATGTACGGTTGCGCCGACTGCGCAGACTACAGGCGGAAAGGAACGAGCGGGAGAGGAAAGTCTTGGCGGTGCTGCTCGACCCTCTGCGTCTGGTCTCGCTGACCCTGGGAGAGGCAGTCGATTTGCTGGGAGACCGCTATCAGTTTTGGATGCTCGACTACGGGCGCTGTGAGGCCCGATGGCAGATTGGCAGGATAGAGGTGTGCGCAGGATTCGACTACCAAGGTGGGCCCATCACCGACATGCAAGTAAACATGCTGCCGAGATAGTCCAGGGAAACCAGGACGAGGCGTGCCGATCATACCGGCTCTTTCGAGATCGATCTTAGGTAGACGTCAATGAGACATGGGAGCAGCGGTATTGGGCGGTTTGTGTCGTGGGAGCAGACGCTGGTCGACGTACTGATACTCGTCGGCATCGTGATCGCCTTGTTCGCGCTTGTGTGGTTGATCGACTACGGCTGGGGAATCTCCTCCCGGTTCGTCAAGAGCTTTTCGGCTTGGAGGAAAGGCCGTGCAATTCGACGACGGAAAAGCCGGCAAGCGAGAGAGGAGCGGGCGCGTAAGCGCTGGCATCAGTAGCGCCCAGGTTAGGGTCATGTGCTATGCGTTGGCGGACGCGGCCGCTGTGCGCGTCGAATAGATAGGAATTAACGGCCTATGAAGTCGCCACGAGTTAACGGATTTGCAAATTTCCTCGGAGCCGTGCTGTTTGGGCTTCTGGTGTTGGCGATATCGCCTGGCGCCGCGGCGGGCACGGTTTCGGGCGTTGATGACCGGATGCCTCCGATTACCCCCCACAATCGCCTGCCGGCCAACATGAGCGGGCTGACCATCGTCGGCTACAACTACACGGATACTTACATCGGCAGTTTTACCGTCAGCGGGGCCGGCGGCGGCAACATCGAGGTTTCGTCAAAGACTTCTGGCGGTGGCGGTGGCGTGTGCTGTGCCGCCATCCCAGCCGGCGCTGCACTACCGATTACGATCGATATCGCTTGGAAACGGGATGGGCGCGTGCCTTGGTGCAGGCAGAGCGCCGTTCTAGATGGCCCGGTGCCCGCCGATCCGCAGTATCTGGAGGTTCATTTCTTCCCGGACGGCAGCATCAAGGCAGCGCTGTCCGACTATCCGGCACCGCCCCGAATGCAGCTCGATCGGTTCAGCTATGTGAAACGTCGGCCGTCCGGAAATGTGGACAACGACGAGAGGTTCGGTAGCTGTGGCCATGACCACTAACTGGGCCTATCTAAACCAACGAGTTAGGCTGTTGCGTCGGCGGACCCACAAGGCAACTCGGCCGCTCGAGTGGTATGACGCGTCGTCCGCTGTCTTCACGACATTCATGGTGCGGCGAGCTGCGCAACGCGCTGCTCGGGGTGCCCTTGATTATTCTGAAGTTTGCCGGGCTAGCGACCCCAAGCATTCATGCGGGTTTCCGGGCGAAGACGAACACGATAGTCATGTAAATCAATGGGTTGCTGACTCACAATTTTTGAGCGCACAAAGTGGCTTGCGAGGCTTTTGCTCGGCGCCTCGTTGCGTCTCAGTCTTCTTGTCGCTAATCTCGGCGGTCCGTCTACAGCTTGGGAGAAAGCGCGATGGATCACTGGCGGCTGGCGTATCTTGGCATGCGGCAGATGCCGCGTGAGCTCAGCGAGTTCGAGCTTGCGACATTCTTCACCTTCTCCCCCAAAGAGCGCGCGCTGATCGACGCCCGGCGCAGCCACCTGTATCGGCTGGCCTGTGCCGTCCATATCGGCTTTGTCCGTATGACGGGGCGCACTCTTGACGCCTCCAAGCAGGTGCCGAAATTTCTCTGGGCTTATGTGGGCGCTCAACTCGGCATCACCCCGCCGGATATGGGCACGCTGGGCGCCTTGTATGACGGACGCACCGACACGCTGGTGGACCATCAGATGCTCGCCTATCAAACGCTCGGTTTCAGCCCGATGGCAGAGCATCAGCGCCGCTACGTGACGCGTTGGCTCAAGGAGCGATTGGCGGGACAACCCAATCGCAGTGACATGCTGCACGAGTTGAAGCGGTGGCTGTATGAGCATCGTGTTCTGATTCCTCATGATCGTGCGCTGAAGCGCCTCATCAGCCAGGCAGTAGAGATCTTCGAGGCTTCATTGACCGACGCGTTAGTGCTCGCCTATGGGGAGGCATCGCTTGAGGCATGGGGAGCCTTGCTACCTCGCCCGGAAGGTAATCAAACGAGTCTGCAGCAATGGCTGTGGGCTGTTCCGTTGCGAAGCTCCACGCATCAAATGGGGGAGCTGTTTGACAAGATCGAGCGGCTGTACAAGTTGGGCATCCAACATCGCTGGCCGACGGTCTGCAATGAGGCAGTGGTGCGGCACTACGCGAGACGTTGCGCGAATCGACCGCCCTCGGTCAGCAAACGCGTGGTGCAACAATCCCGCCGCCTGGAGTCCGCTTGCTTTTTGCGGTATGCCTTGTGTGCTGCCACGGACCAAATGTCGTCCATGTTGCGCCACTGGATTCGCAAATCTGTCAACGACGCCGGACGGCTCATTGACGCTGGCCGACCGGATCCTGACATTAAGCTGCGAGAATTTGCTTCTGCCGTCAAAAGGCTCATCGCTGATGACACGCTAACACGAGAAGCGCTCTGCCAACATTTGGATGCGTTGGCCGACGCCGCAACCAGCCAGAAGCACTTGCGAAGCCGTGCCGGCATGATTCGCGAGCAACTCTTGTCGCGGCATCGGCTTGCCAGAGCCATGCTGGCCAGACTGATCCGGCTTCCATTCGCCACGCAGTCCGCCCATCCAGCGATAGAGGCAATGGAGATTCTGCGCAATCTCTATGCACGAAGAGCCGACTGGCTACCAAATCGGGTTACTGTGCGTTTCGGACGAGCCTGGCAGCCAATACTGGAGGGGCAGGACCGTAGGCGAGCTCTGGCCGCTTTCGAATGGGGAGCGCTGTTTGTCCTGCGAGTGGCGCTACGTAATGGCTCCGTATTCCTGGATCACAGCTTCGCCTTCCGCAGCCAAGCAACCATGCTGATATCCGGCCAGGATTGGCAGGCGCGGCGCAACCACTTCTATGGCCATCTCAAACTGCCGCAGGACGCCAACGCATTTTTGGAACCTGTTGTTGCGCATCTGGATGCGGGTCTCGCCCGGCTGCGCGATGCGGCCAGGCGGGGCGAACTGAAGATCGATAGTGCCATCCATGTCGATCCGCTCAAGGCGAAGCGGCCCGAGCCTTCGGTTGATGCCCTGCGGCGTGCGCTGTTTGACCGGCATCCAGACGGACAGTTACCAGAGATCCTTCTGGAAATCGACAGCCACACTCATTTCAGTTGGATGCTGCTGGGCAGAGAGCCGTATTCCCGCAGTGAGTTGCTCATGGTCTACGCCGCAGTGCTCGCGCACGGGACTTCGATGTCTGCAGCAGACCTCGCACGCATGGTGCCAGAACTCTCATCAAGCGCGATTCGCCAGATGATGCATCGTATCGCGGACGAACGGAAGCTACGAAACTCCGCTGATGCAGTGCTTGTCTTCATGCATCAGCATCCCATCGCCAGGCATTGGGGGCGCGCCGAGTTGGCGTCATCGGACATGATGTCCCTGGAGACGACGCGCTCGGTATGGCAAGCGCGGGCTGACCCGCGTCGGCGTACCGCGTCGATTGGAATGTACACTCACGTCCGCGACCGATGGGGCATCTTCTATGACCAGCCGATCCTCTTGAATGAAAGACAAGCCGGTGCCGCCATCGAGGGAGTGATTCGTCAGAATGGCGGGGAAGACGTCACACAGCTCGCCGTCGATACCCACGGCTACACCGACTTCGCCATGAGTCTGTCACGGTTGCTGGGCTTCGATCTCTGCCCGCGGCTTTCCCATCTGCGTGATCGCCGGTTGCATGTCCCCAAAGGCCATGCGATTCCGTCAGAACTGGCCGCGGTAGCCGACGCGGATGTTCGGCTGGTGTTGATCGAACTTGCCTGGGATGAACTGGTCCGGATTGCGGCGTCGGTCCAGACCGGCCAATGCACGGCGGTGCTGGCATTGACACGCTTCGGCGCGGCGGCACGGGGCCAACACGTGTATGAGGCAGGCGTGCACCTGGGAAGGCTATTCCGTACGATCTTCCTCGTCGACTATTTCACCAACTCCGCGTTCCGCCAAGAGATGCAGCATGCCCTGAATCGCGGTGAGGCTGTGCACACCGTGCAGCGGGCCATCCACTATGGAAAAATCCCCTTAGAGTTGGCTCGACACGATGCGTCGCTGGCAGCGGTCTCGTCCTCATTGACGCTGCTGACCAATGCTGTGATGGCCTGGAACACGCTGCATATGCAGCACGCCCTAGAGGCGATAGAGGCTATCGGCGGCGAATCCATGCGTGCCGAGGACCTACGTCAGATCGCACCGACTCGGCTGGAAGGCATCAACTTGCGCGGTACTTTCGATTTTCCGATTGCTCGCTACGCGCATCGACTGCTGCCGAGTGCCACGATTGCGCAGACGTTACCGTCGGCATGGCGTACAGCATGACCCAACAAGACTATTCGGCTGAGCCGTCGGGAGGTCGAGAGTCTCTGATCTATAGAAGCAGGTTTGTAAGAGGCGAGCAAACTCGGGCCGTTATCGAAGATTGGCACTGGGTTTCCTGCGTCTTCAGGATGCATCCCGAATGGCAGCTCCAACCCCAGGGCTATCGCGGCAGGGCGCATCGGGCTCTTCACGGCCACTTACAGTCGGTTGCCCCTGAAAGGCAGATCCGAGCAACGCCACTCTAGTGAGAATGACGATGATGCACGTCCGGGTAGTGGGGATGTTTGTGCACCATCACCTCGTGCCGATGCCAATGCCTGTGGGGTTCCTTGCCATCCCATGGGAAGTCATGCTCGTGCTGATGGTGTTCGTCGTGCCGATGCGAGTGGCTATGCGCCAGTGGCTCATGGGTATGCTCATGCTCGTGCCGCTCTCGCAGATGCAACCACACGCCCAAGGCCATCAAAGCCAAAGCCGCCCAGAATGCGAAGCCTGGCACCTCAGGCCAGATCGCAAACGCAAGCAGGACGCCAAATAGTGGGGCGACAGAGAAATATGCTCCGGTTCGAGCTGTTCCCAACAGACGCAGCGCCACCACAAACAAGGCAAGACTCACACCGTATCCGGCGAACCCGACGATCAGCGCTGCCGCCGCAGTGCCGACCGATGGCAATACGGCCCCATGCGTTATGGCAAGAGTCGTGTTGCATAGCCCGGCGACAAGCCCCTTCAGGCAAGCGATAAGCAGGGCGTCGTTACTGGAGACCTTGCGGGTCAGATTGTTATCTACAGCCCAACACAAGCAGGCTCCAACGATAAGCAGCGCGCCAGATGACATTTGCAGGCTGCCCGGTTGCCACGACAGCAGCAAGCCACCTGCCACGATCGCAATCATCCCCAGAACAATTTGGCGATCGGCATTCTCCTTGAAGACCACCCAGGCGATGACAACCGTGAACACGCCCTCGACGTTCAGCAACAGTGATGCCGAAGCAGCGCTGGTTGAGACGAGCCCTGTCATCAGCAACGCCGGTCCCGCTACACCGCCAGCAAGGATTGCGCCGATCAGCCATGGCACTTCCCCCCGCGGAATACCTAAGTGACCATTTCCTGGCTCAGGCGTCATCAAGACTCTCCGGATCGCGAGCACAAGCGCCAGTCCGATGCCACTGCCAAGATATAGCAAGCCCGCCAGCAGGAGCGGGGAAACGGACCCGGTTAGCGCCTTGGCCAGCGGCGTGCTTGCTCCGAAAAGCAGCGCGGCTAGTAATGCCGGAGATGCGGTACGAATAGACATGGGAAATCAAGGATCAAGGCGCAGTGGGAGCGTGGACTCGCAAACTCATGTTTCCAGCGCTGCTTGCGCTTCCGGTCGGCCGGCGGTCCGGCGCTTCAGCACTATGCCGCAAAGGGCCGGCAGTACAAAAAGTGTCAGCACAGTTGCGGTGACGAGTCCACCGATTACGACCGTTGCCAGCGGCTTCTGGACTTCGGCACCTGTACCTGTAGCAATCGCCATCGGCACGAAACCCAGAGAGGCCACCAGAGCCGTCATCAGTACCGGGCGCACACGTTCCATCGCACCTTCAATCACCGCGGAGTCGGGTGCCATCCCATCTTCCAGGCGTTTTCGGATAGCGGAAATCAGCACCAGTCCGTTCAGCACCGCCACACCGGATACCGCAATGAAGCCAACTGCCGCCGAAATAGAGAACGGAATCCCGCGCAGTAGCAGCGCAAACACGCCTCCCGCAAGTGCCAGCGGCACGGCGGTCAGCACGGTCGCCGTCAGCGCTGCGCTGCCGATCGCCATGTACAGCGTCGCCGCGATCAAAATAAAGCACAGCGGGACAATGATGGCCAGGCGCTTCGTAGCCGCCTGAAGATTCTGAAATTGGCCACCCCATTCGATGTACATACCCGGCGGCAACTTCACTTCCTTGGCGATCTGCGCCGCAGCATCGTCCACAAAACTGCCCAGGTCACGGCCGCCGACATTGGCCTCCACGTAGACGCGCCGCTTTCCGTTGTCGCGGCTTACTTCGTTGAGCCCCTGCGTGAACCGGAACTGTACCAGTTGGCGCAAAGGCACCGAGGCGCGGGCCTGGCCTTCCGATAGCGGCAACATGACGGGAAGCGCGCCGAGGACGTCGAGGTTCTCCCGCTGCTCACCGGGCAAGCGGATCACAATATCGAAGCGGCGGTCACCATCGAAAATCTGCCCGGCAGGTCGGCCCGCCATGGCGGTGGAAATAGTATCGGCGACTTCCTTGACCGTGAGTCCATATCGGGCGATTGCGGCGCGGTCGAACACGATGTCAAATGTCGGAAAGCCGCTAGTCAAAGGCACGCGGACGTCCGTCGCTCCCGGCGTCTTCTTCAAGACTGCGGCAATGCGTTGCGCTGTGGCCGCCAAGTCGTCGAGATTCTCTCCGTACAGCTTTACGGCCACGTCGCTCCGGACCCCACCGATCAGCTCGTTAAAGCGCATCTCGATCGGTTGCGTCACGTCGTAGTTGTTGCCGACCATCGGTGCTGTCTTCTCGCGGATACGCTCAATCACCTGTTCCTTGGTCGTCACGCCCTCCGGCCATTCGCTTTTCGGCTTCAGAATGATGTAGTTATCCGATGCATTGGGCGGCATGGGGTCGGCGGCGAGGCTGGCCGTACCCGCCTTCGAATACACAGTCTGCACTTCCGGCAGCGACAAGACAGCGCGTTCGAGCGGCAGGTCTATGGCAACCGACTGGTCAATCGACGTAGACGGAATCCGAACCGACGACAGGTTCAGGTTCAACTCATCCAGCGTGGGCATAAACTCGCGACCAACAAATGTGAACGCCACCGTAGCCACAGCGACTGTCGCGATGCCTGCGCCGATGAAGGGCATTGGGCGTGCCACGGCATGCTCCAGCCATGGTCGGTAACGTTCTTTGGTCGCCACGATGACGCGCACTTCTGTCTCTGCAACCTTTTTCCGGAGCATCACGGCGACCATGGCCGGCACGAAGGTGAGCGACAGCACGAAGGCAGAGGCAAGCGCCAGCATCAGCGTGATTACCATCGGGGAGAACATCTTGCCTTCCACGCCCTGGAATGTCAGACATGGCAGGAAAACCATGAAGATCACAAGCTGACCGTAGACGGTCGGTCGCACCATCTCACGTGAAGATTGAACAACTTCCTTCAAACGCTCATCGAGCGTCAGCAGCCGCCCTTCGCGGTGCTGGCGCTCGGCCAGCCGCCTGAGAGAGTTCTCGACAATGATGACCGCGCCATCAATGATCAGGCCGAAGTCGAGCGCACCCAGGCTCATCAGGTTGCCCGAAATATGGAACTGGTTCATGCCGATCGCGCTGACCAGCAGGGACAACGGAATGACGAGCGCGGCAATGGTGGCCGCACGCCAGTTCCCCAGCAGCGTGAACAGAATCGCCACCACGAGCAGCGCGCCTTCGATCAGGTTTCTAGCCACCGTTTCGATGGTTGCAATCACCAGTTGCGAACGATTGAGGGTCGGGACAATAACCACACCTGGTGGCAGCGTTTTCGAGATCTGTTCGAGCTTGTCGCCCACGGCTTGCGCCACCGTCCGGCTGTTGGCGCCGACCAGCATCAGCGCACTGCCCACCACCGTTTCATTCCCATTGCGGCTGGCGGCGCCTGAGCGCAATTCGCCCCCAATCTTGACGCGCGCCACCTGGCCGACTGTGATCGGGACATTCTGCCGCTGCGCAATCACCGCACGGGATATCTCGTCCGCAGATTTTATACGCGCGTCGGCGCGAACCAGATACGACTCGCCTGAGCGCCGAATAAAGTTCGCGCCGACAGATAGGTTGGTATCTTCGAGCGCCCGGGCTAGGTCCGCGTAGGAAACTCCGTACGCTGCCATCTTCCCCGTGTCCGGTTCCACCACGAATTGCTTGACATAGCCCCCTAGGGAATCGACATCGGCGACACCAGGCGTGGTACGCAATTGTGGTCGGATGATCCAGTCTTGCACCGTGCGCAAATAGGCCAGTCGTGACACCCGATCGTCCAACCTCTCGCCACGCTCGGTAAGAAAGCTGCCGTCGCTCTGCCATCCGGGCTCGCCGTCCTTGATAGAGGCCCCTGTGCCGTCCGGATACTGGTATTCCACGCTGTAGTGGAATACTTCGCCCAGCCCCGTCGAAACAGGCCCCATCTGTGGCTCGACGTTTTCTGGCAAATTCGGCCGCGCCTGTGCCAGTCGTTCTGACACCTGCTGGCGCATAAAGTACAGATTCGCACTCTCCTTGAAGATCACCGTCACTTGGCTGAAGCCGTTGCGCGACATCGATCGCGTGCTTTCCACCCCGTTCAGACCAGCAATCGCCGTCTCGATTGGATACGTGACACGCTTCTCCACCTCCACGGGGCTCATCGTTGGCACCACAGAGTTGATCTGGACCTGCTTGTTGGTAATGTCTGGTGTGACGTCGATGGGTAGCAGGTTGAGCTGCCAGGCCCCTATCACGGCGACAACTGCTGTCAGAAACAAAACCAGCCAGCGATAGCGGACTGAGCCGCTGAGAATGCTCTCGATCATTCCTCGTCCCCGCCGCCTTTGTTCATCTCGGCCTTAACCAGGAAGGCATTACGGGTGGCCACCTGTTCTCCAGCCTGCACGCCTGACAGAATCTGTGCCGAGCCGCCGCTGCGGGTGCCGACGAGGACAGGCATAGGGCGGAAACCTTCCAGCGTGCGGACGAAAAGGACGTCACGGCCGTCGAGGTTCTGCACCGCGTCTTCCGGCACGGACAGGGCGGCGGCATCAGCAACCGCTGTACGCAGACGCACCTGCACACCCTCGCCCACGACAAGTCGATCTGTCGGCTGTGCTGGTACCACCACCACGGTTGCAACGCGAGCGCTGCCCGTCACGGTTGGCGTCACCGCCTGCACGCGCGCTGACAATGGCGATCCATTGGCCAACAGAATGGTGGCTTCGCTCCCAGCGACGATGCGACTGGTATCTGCAGCCGTCACGGCGGCTTCTACCTGTACGGCGCCAGTTCCGGCTACCCGAAAGAGTTCGGCTTGTGGCGCCACAAATGCACCCAGGGTGACGGACTGGGCGGTGATCTTTCCTGCAATCGGGCTGACCACGGCGACCGAGCGCCCGTCGGACGCAAGGTGAGCGGACTGGGCCACCGTAGCAGCGCGCAGCGCCTCGGCTTGCGCAACATCCAGAGCAGCCTTTGCCGCCTCCATTTCCTGGCGCGGTGTCACGCCTTGCTGAAACAGGCTCGCCTCGCGCTCGTAGGTCTTGCGCGCGAGATCGGCCTTGGCCTGGGCCACTTTCCGCTCCGCTGCCATGCCGGCGGCCTCGGGGCTATCGACCAGGGCGAGTACATCGCCAGCCTTCACGACGTCGCCAAGCCGGCGCTGGACGCGTTGTACGGCGCCGGCCGCACGCGATACGATCACGGCTTCGCTACCGGGCAGCGCAGCAACCGTGGCGGGCGCAAGTATTTCCGTTCCGACGGCGGCGCTCGCCACAGGTTCTACGGCAATGTTTGCGGCGGCAAGATAGGTTGCTGGGATCTTAACCTCCTTCAGACCGGGCTTTACTGGGGCGGATTGTGGCTTCTGTGCTTCCGGGGCCTGTGTAGATGCGGGGGACTTCTCCGACACTGGGAGATGCGCCGCGCCAAAACCTACTGCCGCTGCTACGGCGGCGACCCCTGCGATCATCGGCCAGTTGACCGACCGGCGCTCGTTCTTCATCATCGTGATTCCTCAAAGGCTAGGCGGCCGTCCGCCTGTGCCAGCGCCGCCAGGGCGCGCACGCGCGCCAGGCGCGCATCAATCGTCAGTTGCCGGGCGTCGACGAGCGCTCGCCGCACCGCTAGCAATTCCATCAGTGGCGTCTTGCCGGATTCATAGCCAATGCGCCCCATGCGATAGGCTTCTGCCGCCGCCTGCTCTCCTTCGCTGGCAGCAGCGAGCTGCTTGTCGGCGGTCGCTACCTGAGATATGGCCGATTGGCGCGCCACGTTGGCCTCAAGCCGGACGCTGTCAAGACGCGCCTGGGCGGCTGCAACCCGCTCAACTGCGGCGTTGATGCCGTTCCGATTCTGATCGAACAATGGAATGGAGGCCGTGACCCCAACCACATAGCCACTGGCATTGGTCCAGCCATAGCGGCGAACGCCCGCACTGACGCCAACATCAGGAATCCAGCGCTTCCTCTCGACGTCCACCTGAGCGTCCAGCGCATTGCGTTCCGCTTCGGCCGCCCGCACTGACGGAGACTCGGCAAGTGCTGCCGGGGCATTCGGGACGACGGCCTGGGTCGTCAGCAAGGAACTCGTGACGGCCGTATAGGGTTCGGAGGCGCCGGACATCGCGGACAATCTCGCCAGCGCCTGGGTGGCATCGTTGGTGGCTGCCGCCTCCGCGGCCTGCGCCGCCGCCACACTGGCTTTGGCCTGTGCGCTGCGCAAGCTGGCTTCCTTCCCGGAATCGACCAAGGCACGCGCGGCCGCCAGTTCTTCATTGGCGCGTGCCAGGTTTTCCGTGGCCAGTGTCTTGCGTCCGAGCGTCGCTTCAGCCGTTGCATAGGCCACTGCAAGTTCGGCGGCGTAGGCTACCTGCACTTGCCGCTCCCGCGCTTGCGCCGCAGCGAAGTTGCGTTCGCCCACCTCTATCCGCGCACCGCGCTTACCTCCCAGCTCGAAAGGCTGCGTGATCGAATAGGTATTCTGGCGCTGACTCAGCCCATCACTACTGGGCGCGCCAAGGTTTTCAAGCACCGTATCGATTCGCGGATTCAGCCAGGCTTGGGCCTGAGCAGCATCGGCGCCAGCCGCACGAACATTGGCGGCCTGCGCGACCATCGCCGGAGCGAGTGCAAGCGATTGCTGCAACAGGTTCGGAAAAGGAGGCGCCTCGGCAGCGTGGCTCAACGCAACGGGCAGCAGCCATATTGCGGAGCCGACGAAGCGAGGTCGACAAAGGAACGAGGAGATCACCTGTTTCATCAAGAGGTCAGCGGTGGAGGCTATCCCTCTCTATACGGACCAGGTCGATGCTTCCCCTCGGTGAATCCAAACTTATTTTTCCGAGTCAGCATCCAGCAGGGCGGAAAGCTTGGCCCGTGCCCGCCCGATGCGCCCTTCGACAGCCTTCACACTCAGCCCAAGCACGGCAGCCGCTTCTGGCTGAGACATCCCGACAATGGCCGTCAGGACTATGACTTCTCGCGAACCCGTGTCCAGCTTGCCCAAAGTGCTAGCCACGCGGGCCAACTCCAGCCGGGCGGCAACCTGTTGCTCCGGGCCCGGCTCGTCGTTGGCCACGCCGCCCGCAAGCTCCAGGTCGCCGAGGTTTTCGGCACCGAAAAGGAACTGCCTGACGCGCCGAAAGCGATACAAGTCCCGCATCTTGTTCAGCCCAATGCGGAAGAGCCAGGCGCGAAATGGCCTGTCGGGATCGAAGTCATCCAGGGCGTGCCAGGCGGCAACAAAGGTGTCCTGGACGACGTCGTCCACATCGGTTTCAGGGATGCCGAAGCTGCGCGCGGCCTGAGCCAGCGCCACGCCATGTCGCGCCACAAGTTGGCCGAATGCACGCTGGTTGCCGGAAGCGGCCTGTGCGGCAAGGATCCTGTCAGCGTCTTCCGGATTCACTGCGAGCCGCGGCGTAGTGCATCGATAAGAACGCGATCGTAAGCAGGTCGATGTTCCGGCTTCAGGCCCGCACGCATTTCAAACACGTGAACCAAGGTCGCTCGCTGGAGATCGCCGGCGGCCCGCTCTACTTCCTGGGTTGCTGCTTCCACCTCCGGTGACCAGGCGGGATTCTTGGCGATGGCGTCGGCAAGCTTGCCATTTGCAGCCCGCAGGCGTGTTTCGATCTCGCGCCGACGCTGCGCAAAGGCATCTTCTTTCAACTCAAGAATCTCGCGCTCGTTGGCATCTAGTGGAACAGCTTCGTGCAGGATTTCATGCAAGTCACCATGTCCGGCTTCATTCCGATGCGAGTAATACAGCCATGCCGCCGCGACGGACACGCCAAGTAGTGCGCCAAACAGCGTAGACAAGGAAAGCCGTCGGGTACGAGATTTCATCATTTACCGATGAGGAGTCCAAAGGGAGAGGCGGCGGACGGCGTCGCCACCCACGTCGGGGCAGGCTTTTCCAACATGATGGTCGCCACGCGATTGATTGCCGCAAACGCGACCAAGGCTGCAAATGCGGCGCAGCAGATGGCACGCCACGCGTCGCGGCGCGCGACGAGGACTCTTTGGGCCGGCTCTGCACTGATGCACTCCTGAATGCTGGTCACATCGACCCCAATGGACGCCTCTTGCGTCACTTTTCTCGCGTGCGTCAGCCACTCTTCCACGTCTGCCATGGCAAACCTCCATCCAGATCCATTGCCTCTTATACGGCTGCGCGAAGGACTCCCCCTTGAACCTCGGGTAGAAAATTGCAGAAATTCGCGACTCAGGGGCTGAAGGAGACTTCAGCCTCGCGGCACGTCTTGCCGCCGAGATTCTCGGGCGTTGGCGCTGTGACACGGCCGCAACAGGCCCTCCCGTGGCGGGGAAGGCCTAATCACCGCTCTGATGATAGTTTGAGCGTGCGGCAAATTGAGACCGCAAACCAATATTCCAGGGAGACTGACTTTGAAACGGATTGCCATCATTCTCACCGCCGTTCTGGCTTGCGCATCGGGCAGTGTATGGGCGCACAGCGGCGGAACTGACAGTCAAGGCTGTCATATGGACCACAAGACCGGCATTCGTCACTGCCACTAAAGCAAAGCCAGGCATTACCTGGCGGCCGCCAACGTCGCGGCCGCCAGGGTTCTGACCGCAGTCAATGCACGAGGGTCTCCCGCCCGAACTCTCATTTCGACCAAGCGTTCATCGCACAGGCACGCTGTGCCAAACCTCATTCAGACCATCCCCTGAACGGTCGCCTGGCTTCTTGTCCATCAGGCCGCGATACAACGGCTTTCCTTGATAAGCCCATTGCGATTTACCACCGCGGCCGGGGACTAGCGTGAGCATCCCAACCGGTTTGTCGTCGGAAGCGGCGAGTGCAGGTGGAAAATTCCGCTCGCAGTTCCCCTCGCAGGATTTGGCATCGGGGCCGCTCTTTCCAGCGAAGACGTACAACGTCATTCCCTGTTCGTCGACCAGAATGCCTTCGCTTGCGTGCGGGGCGGCGGCAACAGCAGAAGGAACGGCGAGATATCCCATCACAATCAATGCGATCGAGAGTCCTTTCATAAGGCACCTCCTAAATAGACCCAACTCGGCAACAAGAACGATGGCCCGGATGTAGAGGGCTCTGTCGTATGCGCAGGGGGCGATGAATTCTTGTAACTCCATAGGGGCTGGCCATACATCCGCCATCGTCCTACAGACTGCTCGCGAGTTAAGGAGCGAGCACCATGGAGGTAAAAGTGCTCATACGGCACTTTATTGCAATCTCCAAGGCGCCGAACGTTGATTTTGTAGAGATCTCTACAACATTGAAGTAGCGCATACAGCCCGCTAAGCTGTCTGCATGAACGCTCTCCCATCCTCTCCCGAGACTGCCTGGCTACTGCTCGTCGTTAGCTTGCCAACATCCGCCTCCACTGCGCGCATGCGATTCTGGCGCGGGATCAAGGCGCTTGGCGCCACAGCACTGCGGGACGGGGCCTATCTACTCCCCAATCTGCCAGGACTGCGGGCACCTTTGCAGACACTGGCAACCGATGCGGCCAGTGAGGATGGCAAGGTCTGGATGCTGTCCGTACAGGCCGCTGACGACCAGCAGGAGGCGGAGTATCGCGCGTTGTTCGACCGGTCCACCGAATATGCCGAATGGATGGTCGAACTCTCCAGCGCCCGCTCAACATTGTCCGATTCGGACGAGGCGGAGCTGCTGCGCGTGGCACGCCGGCACGGTCGAGGGATCGACGCTATCCGCAAGGTCGATTTTTTCCCTAACGAGGCGTCCGCCCGTGCCGAATTGCAGTGGCGCGACTTCAATGCAGCGATCGACATCTTGCTTTCGCCCGGCGAGCCGCACGGAGTAGCCGGCAACATTCCGCGACGTGACCCGACCCAGTATCAGGGGCGCCAGTGGGCGACCCGCCAGCATCTATGGGTAGACCGTGTCGCCTGCGCTTGGTTGATCCGGCGCTTTATCGATCCCCATGCCACTTTTCTCTGGCTCGAAGATGTCCGTCAGTGCCCTGACGACGCACTTGGATTCGACTTCGATGGCGCGACGTTCACACACATTGGCGACCGCGTTTCGTTTGAGGTGCTGCTCGCCAGCTTCGGACTAGACGAAGACAAAGGGCTCGCCCGCCTCGGCCAGATGATCCATGTTCTGGATGTCGGCGGCACACCGGTTGCCGAAGCCAGTGGCTTTGAGGCAGTGCTGGCAGGCGCCCGGGAACGCCTCCCTAACGACGACGCACTGCTGGATGAAGTCGGCTATGTCCTCGACTCGCTGTACACGCATTTCTCAAGCCCGCGCAAACGCTAGTCGTTGCCAATCAACAAAGAAGCAAACTATTCAACAGACACGATGAACTCGCCCCAACCACCCGATACCACTGCAGCCGGTTCGGTACATACCGCGCCCACTTATACGCTACGCCAACTGGTGATGTACTTCCTGCGGCTTGGCACCCTCGGCTTTGGCGGTCCCGTGGCGCTAGCCGGCTACATGCACCGCGACCTCGTCGAGGCAAAGCAGTGGATCACCGATGCCGACTACAAGGAAGGCCTTGCCCTGGCCCAGCTCGCGCCGGGACCGCTTGCCGCTCAACTGGCCATTTACCTGGGATACGTCCACTACCGCATCGTAGGCGCAACGCTCGTCGGCGTGGCCTTTGTACTGCCGTCGTTTCTCATGGTGTTGGCACTCGGGTGGGCATATGTGCGCTTCGGCGGCCTGACCTGGATGCAGTCGGTATTCTATGGCGTAGGCGCAGCAGTGATTGGCATCATCGCAATCAGCGCGTACAAGCTGACCAAAAAGAGCGTCGGCAACGACAAGTTGCTCTGGTTTATCTATCTGGTGCTCGTGGCCGTCACGGTCATTACAGAATCGGAAGTGGCGTGGCTGTTCCTTGCCGCGGGCGTCCTGGTCTGGTTCTGGCGCGCCCCGCCGAAGTGGCTGCGCCAAGGCAAGATGAATGCGTTCGCTGCGACCCCACTGCCGGCGGCAAGCGGCATGATGAGTACGTTGGATTGGCCGCTTCTTTCCCAGATTGGCGTGTTCTTTGCCAAGGCGGGAGCCTTCGTTTTCGGGTCGGGACTTGCCATCGTGCCGTTCCTGTACGGTGGTGTGGTGACGGAGTACCACTGGCTGAACGACAAGCAGTTTGTCGATGCCGTCGCAGTCGCCATGATCACACCCGGCCCGGTGGTCATCACCGTTGGCTTCATTGGCTACCTCGTCGCCGGCCTGCCTGGCGCCTGCGTGGCTGCGGCCGCAACGTTTCTACCGTGCTACCTGTTCACCGTCCTACCCGCCCCATATTTCAAGAAATACGGAAAACTACCTGCGATCCTCGCCTTTGTGGACGGTGTCACCGCGGCGGCCATCGGCGCCATTACTGGCGCGGTGATCGTGTTGGCGAAGCGGTCGATCGTTGATATCCCGACAGCGTTGCTGGCGCTTGTCACCGTCGCATTGCTTCTGAAGTTCAAGAAGCTGTCCGAGCCCATGATCGTTGCCGGGGCGGCCTTGATTGGTCTGGTCGCCTATCCGTTGTTGCATCACTGAGATGCCACAGGAGACTCTTATGCTCTACGAAATGAAGCCGCTAGGTTGTGAACCTGCGAAGCTGACTGGCCTCTCCGAGAAGCTGATCTTCAGCCACTATGAGAACAATTATGGCGGCGCGGTCAAGCGACTGAATGCCATTACGGCCACGCTCGCAGAGCTGGATATGGCAACCGCTCCCGTGTTCACGCTCAACGGACTGAAGCGCGAAGAACTCATCGCGACGAATTCCATGATTCTGCATGAGGTGTACTTCGACAGCCTGGGTGACGGCGGTCCGCTGGACGGCGCTTTAAAGACGGCGATCGAACGTGATTTCGGCTCGTTCGAACGCTGGCAGGCCGAATTCACCGCGATGGGCAAGGCGCTCGGCGGCGGATCGGGCTGGGTACTGCTTACTTACTCGCCGCGTGACGGGCGGCTGGTCAACCAGTGGGCATCTGACCACGCCCATACGTTGGCTGGGGGTACACCGGTCCTGGCGCTCGATATGTATGAGCACTCCTACCACATGGACTACGGCGCAAAGGCGGCAGCTTATGTGGACGTGTTCATGCAGAACATCCACTGGCAACGGGCGGCCACTCGCTTCGCGGCTGCCGTGCGGGACTAACCGAAGCAGGCGCACCTATGCCTAACGCCACATCTTCCTTGGAACTCGCGGCTGCCTTGCACGGATTAAACGCCCCGCAGTTGATCGACGTCCGGCGTAAGCCTGCGTTCGATGCGAGTGAACAAATGATTGCGGGGGCTGCCTGGCGCAATCCGGACGAACTTGGCAACTGGATCGCCACGCTTGATGCGAATCGCCCGGTTACCGTCTATTGCGTCCACGGCCACCAGGTCAGCCAGGACTGCGCAGCGCTACTCGAGGCCGTTGGCTTCGACGCGACGTATCTGGTTGGTGGATTCGAAGACTGGATCGCAGGTAATCACCCGACGATTCGGAAACCATTACGGATAGAGCCGTGAAATGGATCACACGTGAACGGCCAAAGATCGATCGTATTGCCTGCCCATGGCTGATCGCCCGATTTGTCGATGACGCGCCCGACTTCCTGTATGTACCGTCGGGCGACGTGGTTCGCATCGCCAACGAAACCGGCGCGATCCCCTACGACATCCCAGGTGTTGAGCTCACGCATGTCGGTGAGCTGTGCAGCTTCGACGCGTTTCTGGAGAAGTACAAGTTAGGCGAGAATCCGGCCCTTCAGCAACTAGCCAGCATTGTTCGCGGTGCGGATACCTCGCGGCTCGACCTCACGCCGCAGTCAAGCGGGCTCTACGCCATTTCACTAGGGCTTTCTCATGTCTTCACGAATGACCACGAGATGCTTGCGCAAGGCGTGGTGATGTACGACGCATTGTACGCATGGTGTCAAAGCTGTTAGGCGGAAACCCATCAATGGCCACCACAGGTCTCCACCTGACTTCCCTTGGGACGTTCAAATGAAACGAATACTGACTGCGGTATGTGCAGGAATCGCTATCACCAGTTCAGCGACCGCAGCAACGGCGCAAGACGTATTTCGACACCTGAAGGCATCGGAGATCAAACGGACAATCAGCGGGAAGGTGATCACTGACGGCCCCCACTGGGCCGACAAATTCGCATCGGACGGTACCGTCGAATCCATCATGTAAGGCCAGGTGCAGAAGGGGCGCTGGAGTGTACGCGGCAGCAATCTTTGCCTGGCCTATCCCAGCGCAAAGGCCGAGGAGTGTTTCGAGGTGTGGCGGTACGGCCAAATGATTGAGTATCGCCGCGATGGCGTCCTCTTGGCGCAAGGGAAGTTGGTGATTCAGTGAAGAAAGGAGGGAGCCTGCGATGTCTTCTCGTCTTCGCAAGTTCGCATCGGCTGCACTGGCTGGTGCACTAGCCCTGGCCACGACGGGCTGCGACAGGCACCCATTCGGCGAGCGCAGTCACCAGGTGGTCGCCATCGCTCAGGTTCCCGCACCAGTCAGATCAACGATTGACCAGCAGGCGAGGGGCCGCGCCGTCGGCGACATCAAAAAGCAGGTAGCGGATGGCAGGACTAGATACGAGGTCACTTTCGGGTCCGGCGCTGACAAGACAACAATATTGATCGGCGAGGATGGCAGACAACTCGCAGACGACGATGACGAGGACTGACTCCGCACCAGGCGAGGCTGGCATGTCGGCACGCGCAACCTTCCGTACGAAACTCGCCAGTCTTGTGCTTCCGCCTGGAATCGACGCAAGCGTGAAGCCGCTTCTCGTCGGCCGTGCGTTGCGTGGATTGTGCGACGGGTATGTCGCGGTACTCCTGCCAGCGTATCTGCTGGGGCTTGGCTTCGGCCAGTTTTCTGTCGGACTGATCAGCAGCGTGACGCTGATTGGCTCCGCGCTCGGAACCATTCTCGTCGGACTCGTTGGGAGCCGCTTTTCACAACGCCGTCTGCTGATGCTTGCTGCGGTGCTGATGGCGGCTACAGGGCTGGGCTTTGCAGTCCTGACATCACTGTGGCCACTGTTGATCGTAGCCTTTGTCGGTACGCTGAACCCGAGCTCGGGCGATGTCAGCGTGTTCCTGCCGCTGGAGCAAGCCCGTCTTGCAGACGCCGCGACACCTGAGGCCCGGACGGCGCTGTTCGCTCGGTACAGCCTTGTGGGGGCATTCTCCGCCGCCATCGGCGCCTTGGCTGCTGCCCTGCCGGCATGGATCTCCGCTCATGCCGATGTGTCGTTTCTGGCGGCAATGCGGTGGATGTTTGTCATTTACGCCTTGACCGGCATCGCGTTATGGGCGCTCTATACCCGCCTTCCCAAACCTCATCCGCAGTCGACCGCACCAACTACCCCCCTGGGCCCATCTCGTCACATCGTTATCCGGCTGGCGATGCTATTCAGCATCGATGCGTTTGCTGGCGGCCTGGTAGTGAATGCCCTGTTGTCGCTTTGGCTGATGCAGCGTTTCGGGATGTCCCCGGGAGCAGCGGGTCAGTTCTTTTTCTGGGCGGGATTGCTGACAACGGCCTCCCAGCTCGCGGCGGTGCCGTTGGCGCGCAAGATCGGGTTGCTGAACACCATGGTGTTCACTCACATCCCTTCGAGCGCCTTTCTGATTGCTGCCGCCTTCGCGCCATCGTTGGCATTGACTTTGCTGCTGTTGCTTGCGCGCAGTGCGCTGTCGCAAATGGACGTGCCGACTAGAACGGCGTTCGTGATGGCTGTGGTGACTCCCGCTGAGCGTACGGCGGCGGCAAGCCTGACTGCTGTTCCGAGGAGCCTGGCCGCTGCGGTCAGCCCGGTACTTGCAGGAGGGCTAATGGCCATGGGCTGGATTGGCGCACCGCCGTTGGCCTGCGGTGTGCTGAAAATCGGCTATGACCTCGCCATTCTGACCGCCTTCAGACGGATCAAACCGCTCAACTGATCGAGATTCGGCGTGTAGCCGACCTGGCGCCTTTCAGGCGCGAAACTGGAGCGAACAATGCAAGCTGCAAAGCAAGTCGTACTGGCCGTTTCCTGCATCATCGGTGCCTGCACTATCGCGACCGCAGCCCCTGTGGAGCGACGTGTAGCACTGGATACCACTCGACTCGAGCAGATCACCGGCTTGAAGGGCAGTTTTTCCGAAGCCGAGAACGTCTTCAAGGTTTCCAAACCACGTACCGACGTGCCGATCAAAGTGGATGGTGCGGCCATGCCCCCCTTCATGGGGCTAACGTCGTGGGCAGCGTTCACTCCGGCACACGGACATCAAGTCATGCTGATGGGAGACACTGTTCTTCTTGAGGACGAAGTGAATCCAGCCATGAGCGTCGCGCTCGAGGCCGGGTTGGACGTCACGGCGCTCCACAATCACTTCTTCTTTGATCAACCGCGGGTGTACTTCATGCACATCGGAGGTATGGGCAATCCTGATCAGCTAGCCGCCGGCGTGAAGAAGCTATACGACAAGATAGCCGAAATACGCGCCGCCAACCCTTCCGTTGGGAGCGGCTTCTCAGGTGCGATTCCGCACGAGAATGCGATCAGTGCCGCACCGCTTGAAACCGTCTTCGGCAAGAAGGGACAGGCGAGCAACGGGATGTTCAAAGTTGTCATCGGTGCCAAGGGGACCATGCATGGCGTCACGTTCGGCAATGAGATGGGCCTTAATACGTGGGCGGCGTTCGCCGGGACCGATGACTCCGCCATCGTGGACGGGGACTTCGCGATGCGCGAAGAGGAGCTTCAGGTGGTGCTCAAAGCGATGCGATCAGGTGGCATCAATATCGTTGCCATCCACCAGCACATGACCAACGAACAGCCGCGCTATATGTTCCTGCATTATTGGGGCAAGGGCAAAGCGACTGAGCTCGCCGCAAGTATCAAGAAGGCCTTGGACGCACAGGCTGGCGTGCATAAACCATAGGCTCTGGAGCATCTCTATGTTCACAAGGCGCACCCCGCGAGAACAGCAATCGCTGCGATACCACGGCCTATCCGTTTTGGCACTCTTGTTTGCTATGTTGCTCGACCCAGCTCCCTGCCTGTCCGGTACGACGACGATGCCTTCTCGCGCCTTGCCGCTGCAACACGTAGGCGACTTTCGATTGCCGGGTGGGAAGACCCGATGGGACTATCTCAGCCTCGACCCGACCCGTTCCAAGCTATTCATTGCGCATCTCGGTGATAGCGAGATCGTCGTGATGGACACCAAGACGAAGACCATTGCGGCAACCATATCCAACGTGGGCCATGTGCATGGAACGCTCGCCATTCCCGAGCTCAATCGCGTGTACGCGTCGGCAACCGGAACCGATGAGGTCGTGGCAATCGATGCATCCACATTTAAGATCGTAGCCCGCATCCCAGGCGGCAAGTATCCTGACGGGATCGCCTATGCGCCAGAGGTTGGCAAGCTGTATGTCTCTGACGAGCATGGCAACACCGAAACCGTGATCGACGTCCGCACTAACCGGCGTGTGGCTACCATTGAGTTAGGCGGAGCCGTCGGGAACACGCAGTACGACCCCGTCTCAAAACACATCTTCGTGAACGTCCAGGGTCGCCAGTCTCTGGCCGAGATTGATCCGCAGACTGACAGAGTCTTGGATCGCATCGCGCTGCCGGGAGCAGAAGGCAACCACGGGTTGCTAATCGTGCCGAAGTTCCGGCTAGCGTTCATCGTCTGTGAGGGCATTGATCGCTTGCTAGTAATGGATTTGGAAGCCAAACGGATCGTCGCAAATTTCGGCGTCGGCGGGGAGCCGGATGTGCTGGGTTATGACGAAGATCTTGGCCAGGTGTATGTGGCAAGCGAGTCAGGCGTGCTGTCGGTTTTCAAGGTCACAGCTACAGACGTGACAAAGGTCGCGGAAGGCTTTGTCGGAGCGAATGCGCACAGCCTCGCCGTCGACCCCGCTTCGCATGAGATCTATCTTCCGCTGAAGAATGCAGATCATCACCCCGCAATGCGGGTTATGAGGCCTTAACGCTCGTTCTGGCAATATCGCTCGCACATCCTGACTGCTCCGGATCAGGACGTCTATATCGGCGCCCATAGCGGTCACTTCATGTCAGGTCCCCGAACGACTGAGATGGGTTGTTCCGCGCCATCTGATTTGGTCGACCAGGCGCCGCGTCGCCTGCACAACGGGTCCTCGCCGGCCCGACCGGTCACTAGGGCACATCATCAGCGAACGTGGCATCGACGAAGGCACGCAATTGCGTCAGATCTGTCTTGGCGTAGGCTGCCGTGGTTTGTACGGAGGCGTGGCCAAGCAGCGCCTGGGCGGCCGGCAGCGGCACCTGGTGGTCGACCACCAGCGTACGTGCGTAGGCGTGGCGCAGCCAGTGGGGCGACGCGGCGCGCAGCAGCATCGCCTTTGCGGGTTCGCGCGCCTGCAGACCATCGGCCACGACAGCGAAGATCGCCTTGATCTCCCGATAGAGCCCCGTCTGCTGCAGCGCTTCCCCCTTGCTGCCGTGGATCACGGGCAATGTTTCGTGCGCCGATGGCTCGGGTGGCAGGCCGCGGGCACGCCGATAGGCCCGCAGCACGACCATGCACTGGGCCGGCAGCGGGATGGCTCGTACCTTGCGCCCCTTGCCGCAGACATAGAGCGTCCACCGCCCAGGCGCCTCGGCCTCCAGTCGGGGCAGTGCAGTCTCGGCCGACCAGGCCAGTTCCGCCAGGCGCACGCCGGCATAGCGATACAGCGCCCAAATCGCACGCTGGCGAAGCGCCGGCAACAAATCGCCGGCACTGTTTGCGTCAAGCCAGGCATCGCACGCGTCTAGCAGTGCCGACGGGATCAGCCGCGTCGGCACAAAGCCGCTTCGTGCGCGGCTGCCGGCGGACAGTCCGGCGGCCGGGTTGGCATGCAGGTAGCCGGTGGCGTACCAGTAGCCGTAGAGGCTGGCTACCACCGCGAGTGCGCGCGTGCGGGTCGCTTCGGACAGCGGCGGTGTGGTGTTCGCGGTGCCGGACGAGCCGTGCTCCAACGTGTGCCGGTAGCCGAGCAGTTGCTGGCGCGTCAGATCCGAAAAAGGCCCGAAGCCATGCGTGCCGCACCAGCGCATCAGCCGACGCAGCTCGGCCCCATAGGCGCGTAGCGTGTGGGACGATCGGCCAGTCCGGTCGCGCAGAAAAAGCGCCAGCGCCTGCGCGTCGTCGACGGCGCCCAGCGTGTTGGCGGCGGCCTGTGGCTGGGCAAAGCGGCCGGTGCGCGCGAGCCACGCGTGATCTGCGTGACTGTGCGCAGCCAACCACGGATTTGCCACCAGCCCCGTTGT
Source organism: Cupriavidus pauculus (assembly GCF_008801835.1). Classification (GTDB taxonomy): domain Bacteria; phylum Pseudomonadota; class Gammaproteobacteria; order Burkholderiales; family Burkholderiaceae; genus Cupriavidus; species Cupriavidus pauculus. Next base: position 26,102 of record NZ_VZOW01000050.1, read on the forward strand.
CTGCGCGGTCGCCGGCACTGCCCCTGCGTTCGCCGAGGCGTCGGCGGACCGGAAGCGACGCCGATGCGTGTGCAGCAGCCGAGCGAGGACCGCGTCCGGGCTCGGCGCCTGATCCGCCGGCGCGGTGCGCAGACGCCCGCGCTCCCAGTACTCGACCGCCCCGTCGTGGGTCAGCAGCAACTTGAGGACCGTCGGCTGCGCCGCCTTGGCGTCCGCGAGCGATCCGTAGCGGCGCTTGATGCGCGTCAGGGTCCAGTGCGCGTAGACCGGGTGCCCGAGCGCCTCGGCGAGGTAGGCGAGCGCCGCGTCTACCTTGGCCGGCAAGGGGCGCGGCGGCACCGCGCCCGTATCGATCCAGTCGGCCGGATTCATGGCTTGTCGCGGCGCTTGCCGTCGGGCTTACCGGCCGGCTTGGCGGTCGATCGGGTCGCACGTGCCACCTTGGCGGCGGGCGTGGCAGCGGCCAGGGTCGCGCGCAGCATTTCGTCGAGCTGGGCGCGCTGGCTGGCGGTGACGGCCTTGAGCGCGCTCGCCTCGCCGACGGCGGTCTGGCGCGCGGCGCGCTCGCTGACCAGTTCCGCGTCCAGTCGTCCGCGCTCCTCCTCGAGCGCCGCGATGCGCCGCTCGGCAAATTTGAGTTGCGAGGCCAGTTGCGCGCGCTCGGCGCGCACCGCATCGCGCTGATGGGCGGTTTCCTGCAGGAGTTGTTTCGACAGGGCCTCGTAGCGCGTCTGGATCGTGGCGATCGCCTCGGTGTGGGCGCGCTCGTCCGCCACGGCACGTTCCTGCACGGTCGCGAGTGCCGTCTCGAGTTCGCCACGACGTGCCGCCTGCTCGTCGGCCCGCGCGCTAGCCGTTGCCAGGGCCGCTCTGGCTTCGGCCAGTACGGTGTCGCGCGCGGCAAGCTGCCCGCGGACCTCACTGAGTTCCTGGCGCAGCAGTTCGACCCGCAGGTCGGCCTCGGCGCGGGCGGACTGCGCGGCCTCTGCGGTCTGTTGCGCCTCGCGCCGCAGACGCACCACATCGTCAAGCTGCACCGCGACCGCGGCTTGCCACAACGCGCGCATCGCTTCGGCGATCTCGGCGGGCAGCTCGGGCAGGGCCAGGTCGGCCAGGCCCGCGCGCACCACTTCGGCCTCGATGGCATTGAGCGTGCGCGACAGCGTCGCCGGGTCGCCGCCGCCGAGGCGGTCGCGCAGCTTGCGCACCGACACCACGCGTCGAAAGCGTGCGGCCGAAGGCGGCGCCGCGTCGCCGGCTTCGGTCAGCATGGCCAGCACGGTGGCGCGGATCTGGTCGGGCGTGGCGGCGAGGCGGGGCATGGTGGCGTCCGAGCGTAAATGTCACCCTATCTTACGTACATGTATAACGTTAGGAAAGCAATTTAAAGGTAATCTGAAATTACCGAAGACGGATAAATCTAGTTATCTTGCCAAAACAGGCTGTCGCACGGGCTTGCCGGCACGCTACCGGGGGCTGAGAGGGGTCACTTCAGAAAACGGAAAATATTGCACGCTAAGGCATGGAAGAGGACCACTGCTGTCCCCAGGGGCATTGGCCAGCCGATGGCAAGCAGGTAGAAACCAAAGTCGGGGGACTCCCGTTCTCAGAGATCGGCTAGCAGCAGGTAGGCGCGGTCGAGTTGCCGATGAGCTTCCTGCCGGCGATCCATCGCTTCTAGGGCGAGCAGGAGGTCCTCGGCCAGCTCGAAATCGCTTTCCTGGCATGCCCTTTCGAACACCGCAAAGACCTCTTCATACAACGTGCGCCCCGGAACGCCCATTTGACTAACCTCCGGCGGAAAATCCGATGCTCTCTGCCGACTTGGTCCTGCCACGCCGCAGGGGCTTCTGTCCCCCATGGTTAATATGGACGTTCCCACGGCAGGGAAGGTCAAGCATTTTTCCGGCCGCGGGCCGACCTATGGTTCGCAAGCCGCCGCGCGAGACGGTTAGTGCTCGCCCCCTACAGTTCGTCCAGCGACTAGTTACCCGCACCCGGGCGCAGCCGCACCACCAGCATCGCCGCCCACTGGATATGCGGCCAGGCCAGCGAATAGACGAATGTCTGGATCAGGGGTCCCCTTGATTTCGCCGCAATTTACCGGGGTAGCCACCCGTAGCAGCCATGCGGGTTCCAGGGTGATGCCCACCCTAAAACCCTAGTCAAATCAGTCACTTGCTGACTGGTCCTTTTCCCCTTGGTTTTGGAACGTTGACCGCCCCCGCCGCGCGGCCAAGCGCGCCCTGTGGCTGGAAGCCATTGTTTCCGCAAGATAACTAGATTTATCCGTCTTTGGTTTTCCCAAGCAACACATAAATGGCTTTTCTAACGTTAGGTATGTGCGTAAGATAGGCTGAAATGCGCCTCCGGAAACTGCCATGCCCCGCCTCGCCGCCACCCCCGACCAGATCCGCGCCACCGTGCTGGCCATGCTCACCGAGGCCGGCGACGCGGCGCCGCCCACGGCCGCACGCTTTCGCCGCGTGGTGTCGGTGCGCAAGCTGCGTGACCGCCTGGGCGGCGGTGACCCTGCAACGCTGTCGCGTACGCTCAACGCGATCGAGGCCGAGGTGGTGCGCTCGGGCCTGGCCGACCTCGCCCTGCCCGAGATTCCGGTCGAGATCGCCGAAGCGATGCGCGCGCTGTGGCAGGCCGCGGTCGCGGTGCAGCTCGACGACGTGGTGCGCCTGAAGCGCGAGGCGCAAGCCACAGCCGACACCGCCGAGGCCGCCCGCGCCGAGGCCGAACTGCGGGTCGAGCTGCTGCGGGCCGAACTGAGCGAGGTGCGCGGCCAGCTCGCCGCGCGCGACACCGCGCTGGCCGTAGCGTGCGCCGCCCAGGCGGCGGCGTGCGCGCGCGCCGATGAGCAAGCCGCACGCC
>NZ_VZOW01000051.1 GCF_008801835.1 Cupriavidus pauculus
CCCGGAAAAACAGCCAGAAAACGACAACTGCAGTGCCAGAATCTACACCAGAGGAGCTGTGACCATGAAGCGAGGGTGGGTCAAATTTAGATGAAAACGGCGGGTCAGTATTCGATGGACATCAACACCCTGAAATAGCACAGCGCAGCTGCATAACCTCCTCGCGCGATACCTTCCCTCATCTTCCGGCGGAAAGCTCCCCATCCAACTTGAGAAGAATCGCTTTCGCCACCTCATCCCCTGACGCTGCCGCCTTGGCGACCCATGCGTAGCCCTGCTTCCTGTCGGGAGCGATACCGTTACCGCGAAACAGCATGACGCCGTATCCAGCCTGACCAGTTGGGTCACCTGCAAAAGCGGATTGCTGAAACCAGTAGAGGGCGCGCTTGGGCTCCTTTGGCAAGGGCTTCCAACCATTCAAGAAACCCATCCCAAGAGCATTTTGACCAACAACATTGTTGGAAACAGCGTCTTTGTAGAGCGTTGACACGAGACGCTCGTCGCTGCCCTCCTTGGGTTCGGAAGCTCCCAAAGCTTTGCGAACAAGCGATTCGTGCGCGGAAAGCAGGATTTGCGGGCCGGTGATACTGTCCGACTTCTTCGTGGCAATCTGTTTGACCTCACTATTGAGACGGTCATACAGCGGCTCCGTTCTGTATGCCGGATAGACGGTAAAGAACTCTTCAGCATCTGCCCGCCATTGTGCCTCTGGGGTCGGGTAGATCGTCACCATGCTTTCCGTCTTTGGAGGGATCGCATTCGGTTGGAGGCTCGATGAAGCCATTCCTGCCGGCTCATCTTTAGGCTTGGCGCTATCTGACCAGCCCTTGGCATACATACAGCCCTTGTAAATCCGCTCCTGCGCGCGAGACGCCGCGAATGCAGCTCCAATGTTCATGCCGTTGGCTAACCCTCCAGCGAACGCGGCGCCTGGGGAAGGAGTGGAAACTGCTTGAGCGCTATAGGTACCGTAGCTAGTAGCGCCGGTCGTCGTGTTGTACGTCGCGCCTTGGATTACAGCGGAGGAAGACCAGGGAGATACATCGTTGTATCTGACTTGGGGTACGGGCACTGAGCCGTGCGACGCTCGCACGCAGTAACCGTCGTCTAGCACAAACTGCCTGTCAGCTACGGCCTTATCTGCTATTTGGGTGTGATGCCACGTTGTGCATCCGCCTAGCGCCGCAAGCGCCAATACACCAATGAGACCATAGTGCCGCATCCTGCTTCCCCATAAGTGAATGCCGGCATCTCGATACCCATCCAATCTACGGTTGCTTCGCTCGGAAGTCTCTACCGCGTCTAAATTCAGACCCAAGCCACTGCATTTCCGTCCGGATTGCCATGCATTGATTCATATTGATTTGGGTATCTTATCCCGTGGTATCGCCTCCGTCAAATGGCGACCATGTACGGATGGCAAAACCGTCACCCAAACATTCTGGCGACCCTACTCTAACGTCGATTGGCAAAGCCATACGCGCCATTCGCAAAAAGCATGGCCTAGCGCAGGAGGACTTGGCCCATGCCACGGATTTGGATCGGTCTTACGTTGGGGGAATCGAGCGCGGAGAGCACAACCTCTCAGTGCTGAACCTGCAGAAAATTGCGAAGGAGCTGGACATCAAACTAAGTGAGCTGCTGTGCCAGGCCGGTCTGTAGGTGTTGGCTCTGCGTACTCGCGCCCTCAGAAGACCGGCGTACCAAGAGGAAAACTGAGCACAACAAAAAAGCCCCGAGAACTCGGGGCTTTTTACTTTGGCTTACGCGCGAGAAGACTGAGCATGTAATGGCGTAGTGGGTCTTTCACCCCCTGACGATAAGCCGAAATGTACTGGTCATATGGGCTCGGCGGCCTGGTGTCCATCGGCCAATGCTTCGGCCAAAAGTTCATCGCGGCAAAAAAACACCAAACGATAAACCTTTGCATATGACCATTGCCATTGGCATAGGGATGGATCGTCAAGAATTCGACCATCCGGTCCAAGACAACGTCCAACCGCGCAACCAACGCGTCTGCAGGCGACAAACTTTTTCCAGCCTGCACTACCAAGTCTAAGTCGGCTTTGATTCGGGAAGACAGTGCATCCATTGCTGCAGCGACATTCGCCGATTGTTCCGTTGTCGCCGAACCAACTTTGACTTCATACCCTACCAGACAATCACGTGAACCTCGATAAGCACCAGCAAAGTATGGGCAGTCCGCATGAGTCAACCCATTGAACATTTTCTGATGGGTAGGACGGGTATCGATTGCGGCCGTCGGCTTGACCTCCCCTTTTCGCAAACTTATGAGCAGATCAAAACAACGACGCTCAACGGTATTACCCTTCTCATACTTCTCGTAGTCCCAACCATAGCAAGCGCAGGAGGCACTTGCCCCAATGTGTGATGCATGCATTTAACTAAACATGCCCTCCACCAGGGATCGAGCCCAAGACTCCACATCATCATCAGCGTCCAGCTTTTGCGCTTCGATAGCTTGCAAGGCCATCGCCCGGACTTCATCCGACATCGTCGGAACAACTCCGGCAGCCAACAACTGGCTAGCGTCCGGCCGCCATTGAACGGTCAACAACTGGTCACCAACCCTTTGCCTCAGGCTGACTCCAGCTGAGGATTGCATCATTCTGAAGCCATCACTGGAAATAGCCGTCTGCTCCGCGCTACTCGCCATCGACACCGCCGAGGTCGAAGCCGCCGCCGCAAGCAAAAGCGAAGCAACAACCTTCCAAGCACCGGAGCGGCGCTTGGACGTAGATTCGCTGACCGCCTTCGGTTGCTTGGTGATGCCACCCTCAACCCAGGCACTCACGCTAAATTTTTCAAAGCCAAACATGGCAGTCCCCTCAGGAAACTACAATCGGTGCGCTGACCTGCGAATCGATACGTTTGAGTTCATCAATGATTGCCTTAAGCAGCGGCAAACGGAGATCGACTCGGACGACCGGCTCTACGCTTAACTTCTTTATGAAGTGAACGCTGCGCAATGAAAAAGGCGAAGCGTGGTAAAAATCGAGACAAGCCTCCTGCCCTGCAATAGCAGCAGCAGCAAAGTTCGCCGCAAAAGAAACCGCCTGCTCGGGCTCAACCATACCTTCAGACAGTTGCTCCGGCACAGCGCCGACGGTTCGCGCAATCTCATCAACCGAAGGCGACAATCCAGCGAATGACTGCAGGAATTGACTTGTGCCGGCCGCAGACATTTGTACGATCAACATCGAACGAAGCGCGCTAGTACCCACTTTCTCTTGGCCGAAGATCACTTTGACCTCACCGCGGGACTGTACGACCGAACCCACATCAGCAACATATCTGCGAGCGGGCACCGGTGCATCGTTGAGATCCAAGCCGACTTGGACAACCGCGCCATCACCAGCTCCGCTTGTCCTATGCACAACATCAATGGCTGTGCCATCTCCCTTGCGCGGCGTGTGAGTTCTCGCGACGTTTTGCGAATTTTTCGCCATTTCTTTGAATTTATCCTGTTGGCAGCAGCACGGAATCAATTTCGTTGCCAACCGCGGCTGCTACCGCCGCACCCAGATTCCGCATATATCGAGCCAAAGCAGTACACAGTAAAGGCCTGGCGCGATGAATTGTAATGTAACGCCTAGCAATGATGATTGAATGTCGCTATTGAACGCATCATTCGCCATCGCGAAGGAGCGCACACAGCACTCCTAAGCCGCATCAATGCCTACACCATGCCTACACCTGCTGATGAAACAAAGGGTCACGACGAACGATGTCGCCGTAACCCCTTGATTTTATTGGTGGGCCTCCCGTGAGTCGAACACGGCACCAACGGATTATGAGTCCGCTGCTCTAACCAGGCATGAGCTAGAGGCCCTTTGGAAGGCGTACGGCTTAGTTGCCTTCCAGGAAGCTCTTCAGCTTGTCCGAGCGGCTCGGGTGACGCAGCTTGCGCAGCGCCTTGGCCTCGATCTGACGGATACGCTCACGCGTGACGTCAAACTGCTTGCCCACTTCTTCCAGCGTGTGGTCCGTGCTCATTTCGATGCCGAAACGCATGCGCAGAACCTTCGCTTCGCGCGGCGTCAGGCTGTCCAGCACGTCCTTGACCACATCGCGCATGGAGCCATGCAATGCGGCTTCGGCCGGGGCCAGCGTGTTCGTATCTTCGATGAAGTCGCCCAGGTGGGAGTCGTCATCGTCGCCGATCGGCGTTTCCATGGAGATCGGTTCCTTCGCGATCTTCATGATCTTGCGGATCTTGTCTTCCGGCATTTCCATCTTCTCGGCCAGCGTTGCCGGATCCGGCTCGTTGCCGGTTTCCTGCAGGATCTGACGCGAGATCCGGTTCATCTTGTTGATCGTTTCGATCATGTGAACCGGGATACGGATGGTACGAGCCTGGTCGGCGATCGAGCGCGTGATGGCCTGACGAATCCACCACGTTGCATACGTGGAGAATTTGTAGCCGCGGCGGTACTCGAACTTGTCCACCGCCTTCATCAGGCCGATGTTGCCCTCCTGAATCAGATCCAGGAACTGCAGACCGCGGTTCGTGTACTTCTTGGCGATCGAAATCACCAGACGCAGATTGGCCTCGGTCATTTCGCGCTTCGCTTCGCGGGCGCGCTTTTCGCCTTCGGACATCTTGCGATTGACGTCCTTCAGTTCCTTCAGCGGCAATACGACACGCGCCTGCAGGTCGATCAGCTTCTGTTGCAGCTCGTGCACGGCCGGGACATTACGCTCGACGATCGTGCTGTACGGCTTGTTGTCCGCCACGATGGACTGGATCCAGTCCAGATTCGTTTCGTTGCCCGGGAAACGGGCCACGAAATCGGCACGCGGCATGCCGCACTTGTCGACAACGATATTGAGGATCGCGCGCTCGAGCTTGCGCACTTCGTCCACCTGGCCACGCAGCGTGTCGCACAGACGCTCGACATTGCGCGCGGTGAAACGGATGCCCATCAGTTCTGCCTGGATGGCTTCCTGCGCCTTCACGTACGGCTTTGACTTGTAGCCTTCTTTTTCGAAAGCGCGGCGCATCTTGTCGAACTGTTCGGCGATCACGCGGAATTTTTCCAGCGCGGCGACCTTCAGTTCTTCCAGTTGACGTGCCGAAGCGCCGCCGCCAGCGCCGCTGTCGTCGTCATCTTCCTCGCCTTCCTCGTCGGCATCGTCTTCCGACTCGATGTCCTCGTCCTCGGACGCGGCCGGCTGGGCGGAGTTGTCCTGGACTTCCTCCGCATTCGGATCGATCAGGCCATCGACGAATTCGTCGATCTTGATTTCTTCGTTGGCCACGCGCTCCGCGTGCGCCAGGATTTCGGAAATCGTGACCGGGCATGCCGAGATGGCCATGACCATGTCCTTGAGGCCTGCCTCGATACGCTTGGCGATTTCGATTTCGCCTTCGCGCGTGAGCAGTTCCACGGTGCCCATTTCGCGCATGTACATGCGAACCGGGTCGGTGGTGCGGCCGAATTCGGAGTCGACCGTGGACAGCGCGGCTTCGGCCTCTTCCTCGGCTTCTTCCTCGCTGGTGGCCGACGGTGCGTTGTCGTTCAGCAGCAGCGTCTCGGCGTCCGGCGCCTGTTCGTAGACGGCGATGCCGATGTCGTTCAGCGTGGCGACCAGCGTGTCGATCGTCTCCGAATCGACCATGTCGTCCGGCAGGTGATCGTTGATTTCGGCATAGGTCAAGTAACCACGTGACTTGCCCAGCTTGATCAGCGCCTTCAGCTTCTGGCGACGGATTTCAAGTTCTTCCTCGCTGCCAGCCTGGTTGGACGAGGCAAATTCCTTGAGCAGGGCCTTTTCCTTGGCCTTGCGGTCCTTGGCTTTCTGCTTCTCGGTCTTGGGCGCCGCAGCAGGCGCTGCAGGTGCGTCGTTTTCGTAAAACTCTTCAGTCACGTCTTCGATGGTGCTGTCGTCTTGCTGCATCTCAGCCTTGGGCTTGCGGCCACGCTTCTTGGGCTCAGGCTTGACGGCCGGAGCAGCGGGCCGCTCGGATGCTGCGGGTGCGGGAGTCGCGGCACTGGCCTTGGGCGCCACGGCAGTTGCGCCCGCCTTGGCGCTGCTGTTCCGTGTGCTGGCCGTCGTTGCCGCACGCTTGCTCTCGACTTCGGTATTCTGCTGTTTCGCCACGGTGATACTCTTACCTTTCACTGGTGCAGCGGCATTCTTGCCGCTTGTATTGGCGTTCTTGCCGCTCTCGCGTGCCGAAGTCGAGGGCTTGGTATTTTCGGATTTGCGATTCCTGACGGAAGCGGTTCCGGCGGGCGCCGAGGCGCTACGCACGGTTTTTGCTGGCACAGACCGGGCTGATGTCGTCCTGACTGACGCGGTCGATGTCTTCGCCGCCGTTGTTTTCACGGACGCCTTGCCGCTCCCTGATTGGGGAGCTTTGGAGGGAGCCTTCTCGGCTACCCTTTCGGTTGCTTTGGCCTTTGCCATTGGCACGCTCACTTTCGCCAGTACTGGAGAGAAAGATTTCGCAATCCAAACCGGGCATTGTAGCACGTCGCCACTTCCCGGCTTCCTGTCAGGTATAGCTTTCACCTGAAAAATCAAGGCTTAAGCGTTTAGACCCATCCTTTCGCCGACAGTTGGGTCACATGCGCAACGACTCAAGCCGAAAATCCTGTCTTATACCTTTCCTACTGCACTTGCCCCGCCGCCCACGCGCGACGAGTCAAAGAAGTGATGAGGACTAGTCATCCGTTGCCGATGCCGGGCGCCAACCCATCTGCCGCCTGCGCTGCACCTCCGGGACGAGCCAGCGGAAGCGGGCTCGGGCCTCCTCGTCGGCGGTTCCGGCGATGATGGCAGCCTGCAGGGTTTCGAGTTCGCGCTGAAGCGGATCGGCAAGTAATTTGTGAATCGCGCCGTCGAACTCAAGTGTCGCGGGCTCCTCTTCGATATCTTCTCTCAGCACCGCGGCCCGTGCGCTTGCATAGACATCGGCAAACGGCGTCTGCGCCAGTTGCTCGCTGAACGCGGCGAAGTTGACCTCGCCCTGGATACCGTCGCAAGCCGCCACGAGGTGAGTCAACACTTCGGCCTCGGGCCGCTGCGGATCGAGCAGCAAGGCGCGGGCATCGTCATCGAGGCGAGCAGCGAGGGCCGGGTAGGTGATCAGCAGCTGCATCACGCGCTGTTCCAGTCCCGTCGGCGCCTGGCGGCGCGCACGCGGACGGGGCTGGGCAAAGCGGCCGACACGCGACGAGTCGCTGCCGAGCCCGCAAACCGCTTCGATCTCGGCAGGCGTCGTACCCGTAGCATCGGCAAGTTCGCGCACAATCTGTAGCCGCAAGCCACCCGCGGGCATGGCCTGCAGCAGGGGCTTGGCTTCGTACTGGGCGCGCGCGCGCCCCTCCGCCTGCCGCAAATCCTGCTCTTCGGTCACGATCTGCAGCAAAAAACGCGACAACGGCATCGCATTCTGCACCTGGCGCGCAAACGCGTCCGTGCCCTCTTCACGCACGTAGCTGTCCGGGTCGTGTTCCGCCGGCAGGAACAGAAAGCGGATGGTCTTGTTGTCGGCCACATGGGGCAGGCACGCTTCCAACGCCCGTCGGGCCGCGCGGCGCCCCGCCGCATCGCCGTCGAACGAAAAGATCACTGCGTCGGTTTGCCGCAGCAGCTTTTGCACATGCACCGCCGTGCAAGCGGTGCCTAGCGTCGCCACCGCATTGGCAAAGCCAAGCTGCGCCAGCGCCACCACATCCATATAGCCTTCCACCACCAGCACGTAACCGTTTTCGCGGATAGCGTGCCGCGCCTCGAACAGGCCGTAGAGTTCGGTTCCCTTACTGAACAGCGGCGTTTCGGGGGAATTCAGATACTTTGGCTCGCCCTGCCCCATCACCCGGCCGCCAAAGCCGATCACATTCCCCTTGGTATTCCGGATCGGAAACATGATGCGGTCGCGGAACCGGTCATAGCGCCGCGGCTTGCCGTCGGCATCGCGTTTTTCCTGCGATTCGATCAGCAAGCCGTTTTCGATCAACGGCGCGGCGATGACATCGTCGCGATAGCTGCCGAAAACCGATTCCAGGCCCTGCCAGTCATCGGGCGCGTAACCGAGGCCAAAATGCGCGGCGATTTCGCCGGTCAGGCCACGGCCCTTCAGGTATTGGATAGCCTGGGGCGCGCCGCGCAACTGCTTCTTGTAGAACTCGCAGGCCCGCGACATGGCGTCGCTGAGCGCGACGGACCGGGCCTGCTGCTCCGCCCGTTGGGCCGGCGGCAGGCTGTTGCGCTCTTCGGGCACGGACAATCCCACCGACTGCGCCAGTTCGCGCACGGCGTCGGGATAGGATTGCCCGGAATACTCCATCAGGAAGCCGATGGCCGACCCATGCGCGCCGCACCCAAAGCAGTGATAGAACTGCTTGGTCGGCGACACGGTAAAGGACGGCGATTTCTCGTTGTGGAACGGGCATAGGCCCATGAAGTTCGCACCACCCTTCTTCAACTGCACGTACTTTCCCACCACGTCGACAATATCGACGCGGTTGAGCAGGTCCTGAATGAAGGATTGCGGAATCACCCGACTGACCGTCCTGATGGTGAGGCTTGCCGGGCGTACCGGCGACCCCTTTTTTGAAATACGTGCACGAAACGACGCACGAGTGCTATCGAATCATTGTAGTGCAGCCGCAACGCATTGCCGGACTTAGCCGACATTGACCGTCAAGCCCCGTCAACCCGACGATATCTTCGTGAATCGCGACTGCTAATCATGCTTATAACTGACCCCTCGGTCAATCATTTTGGCGCCAGGGCCGCCTTGACCAGGCCCGATACCGCCGTCATGTCCGCACGGCCGGCCAGGCGCGCCTTGACTAGGCCCATCACCTTGCCCATATCCTGTGGACCCGTGGCGCCCGCCTCGACGACCGCCTTCTCCACCTCGGCGGCCACTTCGGCGCTGGAAAGCTGCGCCGGCATATAGGCGGCCAGAACGTCTAGTTCGGCCTTTTCCTTGGCTACCAGATCGTCGCGTCCGGCCTGTTCGAACTGGGAAATCGAGTCCTTGCGCTGCTTGATCATTTTGTCGATCACGGCGGTGACAGCCGCGTCGTCCAGCTCGATGCGGTCATCAACCTCGCGTTGCTTGATGGCGGCCAGCAGCAGGCGAATCGTGCCGAGGCGCTCCGATTCGCGAGCGCGCATGGCGGCCTTCATGTCATCGTTGATGCGGGCTTTGAGGGACATAGCAATCTTCCGAAAAATTGAGGTCAGGTCGGACCGTAACGCAAAAACCCGCCAGAGCCGTGCTCTCAGCGGGTTTTGAGCCAACGTGAAGCGGGTGTCAGTACAGCTTCTTCGGCAGCATCTGGCTACGCAGGCGCTTGTAATTGCGCTTGATAGCCGCATCGCGCTTTCGCTTGCGCTCCACGGTCGGCTTCTCGTAAAACTCTCTCGCCCGTAACTCCGGGAGCAGGCCATTTTTCTCTATGGTGCGCTTGAAGCGACGCAGCGCGACTTCGAATGGTTCGTTTTCTTTCAGGCGAATCGTGGTCATCTGGCCAAAAAAGGAAAGATAAACAGGATCAAGTGCCGGAACCCTGCCGGCGGCAAGCGAGAGCGGCCGATTGTAGCGCAAGGCCTGTCGCGCTGCTCGCGATGGACACGCATGGACACATGTCGTGCCGCCTACGCAACAGCGCCCACCGCCCCGCGCGCCGCTTCGGCAACCGCCTCGCCGGCTGCCACGGCGGAAGCCCACGCCCACTGGAAGTTGTAGCCGCCGAGCCAGCCGGTCACATCGACCACTTCGCCGATGAAATACAGCCCGGCCACGTCGCGCGCCATCATCGTGGCCGACGACAGTCCGCGCGTGTCTACGCCACCGAGCGTCACTTCCGCCTTCTTGTAGCCCTCGGTGCCCGACGGCACGACGCGCCAGCGATTCAACGTCTCGCCTAGCTGGCGCAGCGCCTTGTCCGGCAGATCGGCTACCGGCTGTTCGCCGGGCAGACCCACCGCCGCGCACCATGCCGCCGCCAGCCGCGCGGGCAGCCGTTCGGCCAGAAGGTTGTTCAGGTGCTTCCGATTGCCCTTCTTGTGGTCGATCAGCCAGGCCGCGGCGTCCTCTCCGTCGAACAGATCGATCTCGATCGGCTCGCCCGGACACCAATAGCTGGAAATCTGGAGCACTGCCGGGCCCGACAGGCCACGGTGCGTCCAGAGCAGGTCTTCCTTGAACGCGCCCGCCGCCTTGCCTTTGCCAGTCGCAATATCGACTTCCATCGACACCCCGGCCAGCGGGACAAACGGCTGCCAGGCGCCGCTGTCGAACGTCAGCGGCACCAGCGCCGGGCGGGTTTCCACGATCTTGAGCCCGAACTGACGGGCGATGCGGTAACCGAAATCGGTCGCGCCGATCTTGGGAATGGACAGCCCGCCGGTCGCCACCACCACGGCGCCGGCGCGCACCGTCCCCTGCGTGGTGAGCAGCAGGAAATCGTCGCCTTCCTTGCGGATTTCCTCGATGGTGCAGCCGGTCTGCCAACGCACGCCGCCCGCATCGCACTCCGCGCGCAGCAGGTTGATGATGTCTTCGGCGCTGTCGTTGCAGAACAATTGGCCGCGATGCTTTTCGTGCCAGCCGATGTCATGGCGGCGCAGCAGGCCCAGGAAATCCTGCGGCGTGTAGCGGGCCAGCGCGGAACGGCAGAAGTGCGGATTCGACGACAAATAATTGGCCGGGCCGGCCTGCAGATTGGTGAAATTGCAGCGGCCGCCGCCCGAGATGCGAATCTTCTCGGCCAGTCGCGTCGCATGGTCGACCAGCACCACCCGCGCGCCGCGTTGACCGGCGACCGCGGCACACATCATGCCGGCGGCGCCTGCGCCCAGCACCGCCACATCGAACCGGTCGTTCCTGCCTCGTGTCATATCGCCCTTTCAAGAAGCCGCGATTGTAGCGAATACGGGCCGGGCAAGCGCGCGCGATGCGGGTGTGCTACCCTGCTGCCCTCCCGTTTTTTGCCGGCATGATGGCTGCAGTTGCAGTCCGAAATCAGCGCCGGCCGCACCAGAAGCCATGCTTGTCCTCGGTATCGAATCCTCCTGCGACGAGACCGGGCTCGCCCTCTATGACACCGAGGCCGGGCTGCTCGCGCACGCGCTGCACTCCCAGATCGCCATGCATCGCGAATATGGCGGCGTGGTGCCAGAACTCGCGTCGCGCGACCACATCCGCCGCGTGCTGCCGCTGCTGCGGCAGGTGCTCGACGAAGCGGGACGCGCGCGCGCGGATATCGATGCGATCGCCTATACCCAGGGGCCTGGTCTGGCCGGCGCGCTGCTGGTCGGCGCCTCGGTTGCCAATGCGCTGGGATTTGCGCTCGATGTGCCGATGATTGGCGTGCATCATCTGGAAGGCCATCTGCTGTCGCCGCTGCTGACCAGCGCGCCGCCGCCGTTTCCGTTCGTCGCGCTGCTCGTATCGGGCGGCCACACGCAACTGATGGAGGTCAAGGGCATCGGCGACTATGCGCTGTTGGGCGAAACGCTGGACGACGCCGCCGGCGAAGCGTTCGACAAGACCGCCAAGCTGCTGGGGCTGGGGTATCCCGGCGGGCCCGAGGTGTCGCGCCTGGCCGAATTCGGCAACCCCGGCGCGTTCGACCTGCCGCGGCCCATGCTGCATTCGGGCAATCTGGACTTTTCGTTCGCGGGTCTCAAGACCGCCGTGCTGACGCAAACCCGCAAGCTCGGCAACCCCTGCGAACAGGATCGCGCCAATCTTGCCCGCTCGTTTGTCGATGCGATCGTCGATGTGCTGGCCGCAAAATCCTTCAACGCGCTCAAGCAGACTGGCCACAAGCGCCTTGTGGTTGCCGGCGGCGTCGGCGCCAATCGGCAACTGCGCGAGCGCCTGAATGACCTCGGCAAGCGCCGCAAGGTGGAGGTGTACTACCCGGACCTGGCGTTCTGCACCGACAACGGCGCGATGATCGCCTTTGCCGGCGCCATGCGCCTGCAGGCCGCGCCAGGGCTGGCGCGCCATGATTACGATTACGGTGTGACGCCGCGCTGGGATCTTTCCGACATCCGCCTGCCAGCGTAGCGCTGATGCTGCCGGCCTTTGCCTGCAAGGCGCAGGCAAAGGCAGCGGCGACACACAATCAGCCCAGGCGCTTGTCGTGCTCGATCAGCGCATAGGCGCTGTGATTGTGGATCGATTCGAAGTTCTCGGCTTCGAGCGTGTAGGCGACGATACGGTTGTCCGCATTGAGGCGCATCGCGATGTCGCGCACCAGGTCTTCCACGAACTTGGGATTCTCGTAGGCGCGCTCGGTCACAAATTTTTCATCCGGTCGCTTGAGCAATCCCCACAGCTCGCACGACGCCTCTTCCTCGGCCATCCGCACCAGCGTTTCCACATCGAGATCGGCCGAAAGCTCGACCTTCATCGTGATATGCGAACGCTGATTGTGCGCGCCGTACTGCGAAATCTTCTTCGAGCACGGACACAGGCTCGTCACCGGCACCAGGGCGCGCAGGAACAGGCGCGTCTGCCCGTCGCGCTTCTCACCGATCAGCGTCACCTCGTAGTCCAGCAGCGATTGCACGCCCGATACCGGCGCGGTCTTGGCGATGAAATACGGGAACGTGACTTCGATGCGGCCGGCGTCCGCCTCGAGGCGCACCAGCATGTCGTCGAGCAGCGCGCGGAACGCGGCCAGATCCAGCGGAGCGCGGTTGTCTTCGAGTAGCGCGACGAAGCGCGACATATGCGTGCCCTTCTGGTCGGCCGGCAAGCGCACGTCCATGTCGAACGTACCGACGGTAGCGACTTCGCCGCGCGCGGTCTTGAGCGTCAGCGGATATCGCACGCCTTTCACACCCACGCGCTGGATCACGATCTGGCGGGTATCGACGCTCGATTGCACGTCGGGCATCACAAAGGCTGGATTGATGTCATTCATCTACGGTTTCCTCCAGGAGGCCGGCAGGGGGTGACGGCCATCCTTACGGTCGCGACGTTTTCGCAGGATTTCTCCACGCCGCGCAACGAGTGTGAAACGACGGGTCCAGGCACGATGCATCTTTGGGGCGCCGGCCCGTAGTTGCGAACACAAAAATGGGAAAGGGGATTCTACGCAATATTGCCGAAGCTCGCCGCCATCGCCCGTGATTCCGCGTATTTGCCGCATGCCGCCGGCATTGGCCGCGGCATCTCGTCGGTGGATGACGCCCAAAAGAAAACCGGCGCGGGAATTCCGCGCCGGTTTTGGCTCTACGTGACTAGCGGCGTCAGGCTACGCGCGTTGCCACCTTGACCGATTGCTCCGCCAGTTGAAAGCGCTCGCGCACCGAACGCTCGATGCCGGCTGCGTCGAGCCCGCACAGCGACAGCAGATATGCCGGGTCGCCGTGGTCAATGAACTTGTCCGGCAGACCCAGCACCAGCGTCGGGATCTCGATGCCGGCTTCGGCCAGCGCTTCGAGCACGGCACTGCCCGCGCCGCCCATCGTTGCACCCTCTTCCACCGTCACCAGGTAATCGTGGTTGGCGGCCAGTTGCTTCACCAGATCCACATCGAGCGGCTTCACGAATCGCATGTTGGCGACCGTGGCGTCAAGCGCCTCCCCAGCTGCCAGCGCCGGGTGCAGCATCGAGCCAAACGCCAGGAACGCCACGCGCTGACCCGCGCGGGCATGGCCTTCGCGACGAATTTCGCCCTTGCCCACTGGCAGCGCGGTCAGCTCGGTCTGCGTCGCCACGCCAACGCCCGCGCCACGCGGATAGCGCACGGCGGTGGGGCAATCCTGCTGGAATGCGGTGGTCAGCAGTTGGCGGCATTCCTGCTCGTCGGCCGGCGTCATCACCATCATGTTGGGGATGCAGCGCAGGTACGGAATATCGTACGCACCGGCGTGCGTCGCGCCATCGGCGCCCACCAGGCCCGCGCGATCGAGCGCGAACACCACCGGCAGGTTCTGCAGCGCCACGTCGTGGATCAGTTGGTCATAGCCGCGCTGCAGGAAGGTCGAGTAGATCGCGACCACGGGCTTGAGCCCTTCGCAGGCCAGCCCGCCGGCAAACGTCACGGCATGCTGCTCGGCAATGCCGACGTCGTAATAGCGATCCGGGAAACGCTTCTCGAATTCCACCATGCCGGAGCCCTCGCGCATGGCCGGCGTCACGCCGATCAGGCGCTTGTCGGCGGCGGCCATGTCGCACAGCCATTCGCCAAACACCTCCGTATAGGTCTTGCGCGACGGCTTGGCCGACGGGCGGATGCCTTCGGCGGGGTTGAACTTGCCCGGGCCGTGATAGAGGATCGGGTCGGCCTCGGCCAGCTTGTAGCCCTGACCCTTCTTTGTCACGACGTGCAGGAATTGCGGACCGTGGCCTTCCAGGGCGCGCTGGCGGATGTTCTGCAGCGTCGGCACCAGCGATTCGAGGTCGTGACCGTCGATGGGGCCGATGTAGTCGAAACCGAATTCCTCGAACAGCGTGGCCGGCACGACCATGCCCTTGGCGTGTTCCTCGAGGCGCTTGGCGAATTCCAGCACCGGCGGCGCCACCGACAGCACCTTTTCGATGCCCTTCTTCGTGGCCGCGTAGAACTGGCCCGACATCAGGCGCGCGAGATGCTTGTTAAGCATGCCGACCGGCGGGGAAATCGACATGTCGTTGTCGTTCAGCACCACCAGCAGCGGCAGGTCCTTATAGACGCCAGCATTGTTCATGGCCTCGAAGGCCATGCCCGCGGTCATCGCACCGTCGCCGATCACGGCGATGCCCACGCGCTTCTGGCCCAGCGTGCGCGCGCCGAGCGCCATGCCGAGCGCGGCGGAGATCGAGGTCGACGAATGCGCGGTGCCGAAGGTGTCGTATTCGCTTTCCGCGCGACGCGGGAAGCCGGAGATACCGCCAAACTGACGCAGCGTCGACATGCGGTCGCGCCGGCCGGTCAGGATCTTGTGGGGGTAGCTCTGGTGACCCACGTCCCACACGACGCGGTCGTTGGGCGTGTCGAAAACGTAGTGCAGCGCAATGGTCAGCTCCACCGTGCCGAGATTGGACGACAGGTGGCCGCCGGTTTGCGAAACCGATTCGAGCACATAGGCGCGGAGTTCATCGGCCAGCGTGCCGAGCTGGCGGCGATCCAGCTTGCGCAGGTCCGCGGGGTCGTCGATGTTGTTGAGCAGCGTGTAGGTCATGGTGTCCGTTCGGCTGCCGGATTCTGTGCGTCCGGCTTTTCAGTTCAGTTTGAGCGCAGCACGATGAGGTCGGCCAGTTCGGCCAGCCGGCCAGCGCGCGCGCCGAATCCCGCCAGCGCCTCGTGGGCGTCCGTGCGCAGTTGGGAAGCCAGTGCGCGTGCGGCATCCAGACCAAGCAGCGACACGTAGGTCGGCTTGTCATTGGCGGCGTCTTTCCCGGCAGTCTTGCCGAGCGTCGCCGTATCGGCAGTGACGTCGAGAATATCGTCAACCACCTGGAACGCCAATCCCACGGCGGCCGCATATTGGTCCAGCGCAGCCAGACCGTCGCGATCGATGTTTCCGCACAACGCTCCCATCCGCACGCTGGCGCGCAGCAGGGCGCCGGTCTTCATTCGATGCATGCCTTCGAGCGCGTCGCGCGTCATCGCCAGGCCCACGTTCTGCAGGTCGATCGCCTGACCGCCGCACATGCCGACCGAGCCCGATGCGACCGCGAGTTCGGCCACCAGCTTCAGGCGCGCCTCGGCGTCCAGCGCCGGCGCCTGGGTGAGCACGATGAACGCCTGGGACTGCAACGCATCGCCGACCAGCAGCGCCGTGGCTTCGTCGTAAGCCTTGTGGACCGTCGGCCGGCCGCGGCGCAGGTCGTCGTCGTCCATGCAGGGCATGTCGTCGTGGACCAGCGAATACGCATGGATCATCTCCACCGCGCAGGCCGCTGCGTCGCAGGCCTGCGGAGCTGCGCCGGCCATCTCGCCGGCGGCATGAACCAGCAATGGGCGAACCCGCTTGCCACCGCCGAGCACAGCATAGCGCATGGCTTCGTGCAAGGTGTATGGAATTGTGTCCGTGGAAGGTAGTGCCGCTTCCAGGGCGGCCTCGGTCCGGGCGCCTTGCGCCCGCATCCAGGTAGCGAAATCGCTCATTCGAAATCTGCGCCGTTGCTGTTGTTATCGGTACGGGACGATGGTTCGCCCGTTAATGCCTTGAGTGCGTCACCTTCAAGCACCTTGACCTGCTGCGCCACCCGCTCCAGGCTTTGCTGGCAATAGCGCACCAGCTCCGCGCCGCGGCGGTACGCGGCCAAAGACGCTTCCAGCGGCAACTCGCCGCTTTCCATGCTCGCCACCAGTGTTTCCAGCTCGGCCATTGCGGCTTCATAGGACGCCGGCGCCACGCTGGGGTCCGGGCAATCTTCAGGCTCGACCGGGGCGGTCGTGGTTCTTGGCATGGCAGGCCTCGATCTGGGGAATTCGCGATTTTACGTCAATCCGGGGCTCGGTCGCTGAACAGTCTTATTAGGACCGGGGAAGGCGGTCTGTTGCGTGGACCGACCCGCTCGACCACCCCGGCTCTGCACAGAAGTGACGTGTGCGCCCGGGTCGTCTTTCGGAATGGGCACCAAAGGGCACCTCCATGACGACCCGGGTCGACTTTTTCGCCAAAAAGGCAAAATAATCAGTCCCTTAACTTTTGGGCTCGGGTACAATCCCCGGCTCGTCAGCGAGTTCCGGCTCATCGCGTACATCACGCATTTTTCCTGGTCATGACATCAGGAACCGGTCTGGATCAAACTCGTCTGACACGGTTTCCCAAATCGATTCATATTTCGATGGTTGGGTTGTTCACTGCTTTCGCCTGTCATAGGGAGTGGGGATAATGTCCAATCTCAGCACCGCGCTCAAGCTGGCGCCGGCTGATTCGCAGTTGCCCGTGGATGTCTATTTTGACGAGGCGCTGCATCAACAAGAACTGGAACTGCTGTTCAAGAAGGGCCCGGGGTACGTCGGACACGAGCTGATGGTGCCGGAAACCGGCGATTTCCAAACGCTGGCCGCCGAGGATGAAGGTCGGGTGCTGGTGCGCAACCCGGGCGGCATTGAACTGCTGTCCAACGTTTGCCGCCATCGCCAGGCCATCATGATGAACGGCCGCGGCAACGCCAGGAACATCGTCTGCCCGCTGCACCGCTGGACCTACGACCTCAAGGGTGAACTGCTTGGCGCGCCGCATTTTGCGGAGCAGCCGTGCGTGCACCTGAACCGGTCGCCGCTGCAGAACTGGAACGGCATGCTGTTCGAAGGCGAGCGCGACGTCCGCGCCGACCTCGCCCGCATGGGTGTGGCCGAGGATCTCAACTTCGACGGCTACATGCTCGACCATGTGGAAGTCCACGAGTGCAACTACAACTGGAAGACCTTCATCGAGGTCTATCTGGAGGACTACCACGTCGTGCCGTTCCATCCGGGCCTGGGCAGCTTTGTGTCCTGCGACGACCTCAAGTGGGAGTTCGGCGAATGGCACAGCGTGCAGACGGTGGGCCTGCATGCGGGCCTGCAACGGCCGGGTAGCCAGACGTACCAAAAGTGGCATGACGCCGTGTTGCGCTTCAACAACGGCAAGCTGCCCAAGCACGGCGCGATCTGGCTCACGTACTACCCGAACATCATGGTCGAGTGGTATCCGAACGTGCTGTGCATCTCGACGCTGCACCCTGTGGGTCCGCGCAAGACGCGCAATGTCGTCGAGTTCTACTACCCCGAGGAAATCGTGCTGTTCGAGCGCGAATTCGTCGAGGCCGAGCGCGCCGCCTACATGGAAACGTGCATCGAGGACGACGAAATCGCCGAACGCATGGACGCGGGCCGACTGGCGCTGATGAAGCGCGGCGTCAGCGAAACCGGCCCCTATCAGTCGCCGATGGAAGATGGCATGCAGCACTTCCATGAGTGGTATCGCAGTGCGATGAACTACAACAAGCGCTGATCGTCCGCAAGACCGTGCGCTGATCGCCCGCGATCTGTGGGGCTACCGAAACGGACCGTGAAAACGGTCCGTTTCGCATTGGAGCGCCGCTCGGTGCACTGCTAGAATCGCACACTCAATCGTTGCCAATACAACGGTTTTTTCCCGCAGCGCCTCAGAATCATGAAAAGCCGCCTGCGCGTTGTCTCACCTGAACCGCCCCTCTCATCATGCAATCGCTCTGGATGTTGTTTGCCGCCTTCTCGTTTTCGCTGATGGGGGTTGGCGTCAAACTGGCGTCCGAGTTCTACACCACGGGCGAGATTGTCTTCTACCGTAGCCTGATCGGCGTCACCATCATGTGGATCATGCTGGCGTCGCAGGGCATTTCGGTGCGTACGCCGCACATGGTCACGCACATCAAGCGCAGCCTGTTCGGCGTGACGGCGCTGCTGCTGTGGTTCACATCGATCACGCTGCTGCCGCTGGCCACGGCCATGACGCTCAACTACATGTCGCCGGTCTGGATCGCGCTGATCCTGGGCGCGAGCGCGGCGCTGGCGGGCACGGCCGGGTCGGCCGACAAGAAACTGATCGGCGCGATCCTGTTGTCGTTTGCCGGCGTGATCTGCCTGCTGCAGCCATCGGTCGGCAAAGACCAACTGACTGGCGGCATGATCGGACTGATCTCGGGCATGTTCACGGCCCTGGCCTATGTGGAAGTGCGCCAGCTGGGCCAGTTGGGCGAGCCCGAAGGCCGCATCGTGTTCTATTTCTCGGCGGTCGGGCTGGTCTGCGGCCTGGTGTGGATGCTGTACTCGGGCATGAGCCCGCTGACCTGGCATGGCGTGGGGCTGCTGCTCGCCATCGGGATTCTGGCCACGCTGGGCCAGACGACGATGACGCGCGCTTACAAGCGCGGCAACACGTTGCTGACGGCCAACCTGCAATACGCGGGCATCGTGTTTTCCAGCCTGTGGGGCACGATGGTCTGGGACGACAAGCTCAACTGGATTTCGTGGCTCGGCATGGCGCTGATCGTGGCTAGCGGCATTGCCACCACGCTGACCCGCGCGCGCGACAACGACAAGCATCCCACCCCGGCCACGCCGGTGAAATCACCGGAAGCGGAAGTCCATCCCGAGGTCTGATCCCGTGTCGGTGTAGCATTTACGGCAGACTTTCACTCACCGCGAGACAGGTTCATGCCATCACCGCTGATCACCGCTTCAGAACTGGACCGGCTGCGCGCCGCCGGACAGCCGCATACCGTCGTCATCGATTGCTCGTTCGACCTGACTGCCCCCGCAGCGGGCCGCGACAGTTATCAGCAGGCCCACATCCCCGGCGCCTACTATCTTCATCTGGACAACGAACTGTCCGGCCCCAAGACCGGCGTCAACGGCCGGCATCCGCTGCCCGACGCCGAATTGTTTGTCGCGCGATTGCGTGCATTGGGCGTCAATGACGACACGCTGGTGGTGGCTTACGACGCGCAAGGCGGGATGTATGCCGCGCGCCTTTGGTGGTTGCTGCGCTGGGTTGGCCACGCAGCCGTGGCTGTGCTCGATGGCGGCAAGAATGCGTGGATCGCAGCCGGCCTGCCAGTCGAACAAGGCGCCACGCCCGATCCGGAAGTCGGCGGCCAGTTGACGCGCAAGGCGTCGCTGGTGCGCACCGTCGACGCCGACGCGCTGCTGGCCAACCTCGGCCAGCCGTCGATGCTGGTCGTCGATGCGCGCGCCGCGGACCGTTTCCGGGGAGAAAACGAGACGCTCGATCCGGTGGGCGGCCACATCCCCGGTGCCGTCAATCGCTTCTTCAAGGACAATCTGACGCCCGACGGCTATTTCAAACCCGCCGAGCAATTGCGCGCGGAATTCGGCCAGGTCATTGGCGGCAAAGAGCCGGCGCAAACGGTCATGCAATGTGGTTCGGGCGTGACGGCCTGCCACAATCTCGTGGCGATGGAAGTGGCCGGGCTGACCGGCGCGGCGCTCTACCCGGGATCGTGGAGCGAATGGTGCGCAAACCCGGACCGGCCGGTTGCCACCGGCGGCTGATCCGTTCTCCGGCGTCCGCTCAGTGTGACGCCGTTTCCGTGTTGACTTGCGAATGGCGATGCGCATGTTGCTCGTGCACGCCATTGGTAATGAAGACGATCGCGGCAATCCCGGCCGCCACCAGCACCACCTGCACCGCCGACTCCTTCAGGCGCGGCTTGCGCTGCATCTGCGGCATCAGGTCGCTGACCGCGATATAGACGAAGCTGCTCGACGCGATCACCAGCACATAAGGGATCCAGCCCGTCAGCTGGTCGAGCAGGAAATAGCCGACGAGGCCGCCCAGGATCGCGGCCAGGCTCGACAGCAGGTTGAACGCGAACGCGCGCGACTTCGAAAATCCCGCGTTCAGCAGCACGATAAAGTCGCCCACTTCCTGCGGGATCTCATGCGCTGCGATGGCCAGCGCCGTGACCAGGCCGATATGCGGATCGGCCAGGAACGCCGCCGCAATCACGATGCCGTCGGCAAAATTGTGGAACGTGTCGCCCACCAGGATGGTCAGGCCGCTGCGGCCCGCTTCCTCGCGGTCGTGGCCGTGATGGTGGTGATGTCCATCGCCTTCGTGATGGTGCGAATGGCGCAGCAGCGAGATCTTTTCCAGCAGGAAGAAACCGAGCAGGCCCGCCAGCAGCGTGCCGAACAGCGCACGCGGATCGGCGCCGGATTCGAACGCTTCGGGCAGCGAATGCAGCAGCGCAGTGGCCAGCAGCACGCCGACCGAGAAACTCACCATGCGCTCCACCACGCGCGAGGCCACCGTCAACGAAAGCAGCGCCGCACCCAGAATGCTGCCGACGCCCGAAATCGTCGCCGCCAGCAGGATGTACAAAAGCGTGGAATGGATGATGAACTCCCGGCCCGGCCCCCGCCCGACCACCGGGCAGTCATCGCCGACTGACTACTTTCGCGCACTAACGCAACAATGTTGCAAAAACGCGAAGACCGCATTGTACGTAGGTCCGTGCCGACTTTGCAAATCATCCGCGCGGACATCGGGGCCAATCGCGCGAAACGGCCTACGCGACCTTGTGCTCCTTGAACCAGGCAAGACAACGTTGCCAGCCGTCCTTGGCCGCCGCCTCCACATAGCTGGCCCGGTAGTCGGCATTGAACGCGTGTCCGGCCTCGGGATAGACCACGAACGTCGACGCCCTGGCATTTGGGTCGGGCGACGCCGCCAGCGCCGCCTTCATCTTCGCAACGTGTTCCTGCGTGATCCCGGTGTCCTTGCCGCCGTAGAGGCCTAGCACAGGCGCGTGCAGGCTGCCGACCACATCGACCGGATTCGTCGGTTTCAGCGCACTGGGCTCTCCCACGAGCTGGCCATACCACGCAACGCCGGCTTTCAGGCGCTTGTTATGGGCCGCGTAGAGCCACGTCACGCGGCCGCCCCAGCAGAATCCGGTGATGCCGAGCCGCTCGACATCGCCGCCATTGGCCGCGGCCCACGCGACGCAGGCGTCGAGATCGCCCATCACCTGGGCGTCGGGCACTTTCTGGATGATGTTCGTCTGCAATTCCTGGATCGTGCCGTAGCTGCTCGGATCGCCCTGGCGCGCAAACAATTCGGGCGCAATGGCCAGATAGCCGAGCTTGGCAAAGCGCCGGCAGATATCGGCGATGTGTTCGTGCACGCCAAAAATCTCGCTGATCACCAGCACCACGGGCAAATTCTTCTTGCCCTCCGGCTGGGCGCGGTACACCGGCATGCTGAAGCCGCCCGACGCCACGGTGACCTCGCCGGCGGTCAGGCCGTTGAAATCGGTCTTGATGGTTTGCGCCGTCACCGGCAGCACGGCCGCGGCGAACGCCGAGCCGAGCGCGGTCTTGACGAAACTGCGGCGGTCGAACGACTGACCGGGGACGAGACTTTCCACTTCGGATTTCAGCATGAACGGTCTCCTGGCATCGAGGACGTCTTGATCGGTGATCGCGCGTCGGAAGTGACGCAAGCGTTGCGCGTCGATTCTAAGCAAAGATGGCCGACAACGCACGCGCCGTCAGCCATCGTTCCTGCCCTGCCATTGCCATGTTCTGCCGCCGGGATTCCTCAGTGCAGCTTCACGCGCGGGCTGGTCTTGCTGCGCAGCCAGTGCGTGACGGTGTCCAGACCCATGCCGATCGCGCCATGCAGCGCCATCACGTGCATCCGGTACAGCGACGTGTACATGAAGCGCGCCATCAGGCCCTCGATAAACATCGAACCGCCGATCAGTCCACCCATCAGGCTGCCCACGGCACTGAAGTGGCCCAGCGACACCAGCGAGCCAAAATCCTTGAAGCCGAACCTGGGCAACGGCTTGCCCGCCAGGCGCGCGCGCATCGCGTCGTACAGGAACGTGGCCTGCTGGTGCGCCGCCTGCGCGCGCGGCGGCACGCTGGTCTGCTTCTCCGGCCACGGCGCTGCGGCGCAATCGCCGAAGGCAAAGATGTCCGGATCGACCTCGCTCTGCAGCGTGGGGCCCACCACGATCTGGCCCATCTTGCTGACCGGCAGCCCAAGCGTGCGGAGGACGCCCGGCGCGGTAATGCCGGCCGCCCATACGGTCAGGTCCGCATCGACATGCTTGCCGCTGGCCGTCAGCACCGCGTCCGAGGTGACTTCGGTCACGCGCTCAGAGGTGAACACATCGACGTCCAGCTTGCGCAGCAGCTTGGTGGTCTCGGCCGACACGCGTTCGGACAAGGCGGGCAGAATGCGCGGCCCCGCTTCGACAATGTGAATGCGCACGTCGCGGCGCGGATCGAGCTGATGCAGACCGTACGCGTTCAGCACATGCGCCGTATTGCGCAGTTCTGCCGACAACTCCACCCCGGTGGCCCCTGCGCCGATGATCGCCACATCGACGCGCGGGCGGCCGTCCTCGCCCGTGCGGCCGCGTCCGTTCTGCGCGCGCACGCACGCCGCAATCAGCTTGCGACGAAACCGCTCGGCCTGATCGACGGTGTCGAGTGCGATGGCGTGTTCGGCGGCGCCCGGCACATTGAAGAAGTGAGTCACGCAGCCGATCGCCAGCACCAGCGTGTCATAAGGCAAGTCGCGCGCGGGCAGCAGTTCCTCGCCATCCTGGTCGACGCACGCGGCCACATGGATCACCTTGCGCGCGCGGTCGATGCCGGTCAGTTCGCCCTGCTGGAACTCGAAATGGTGCCAGCGCGCCTGGGCGACATATTCCAGCTGGTGGGTGTTCGGATCCATGCTACCGGCGGCCACTTCATGCAGCAGCGGCTTCCAGATATGCGTCGGCATGCGATCGACCAGCGTCACGTGGGCCTGGCGCGACTTGCCAAGCTTGTCGCCGAGGCGGGTTACGAGTTCAAGCCCGCCGGCCCCGCCACCGACGACGACGATGCGGTGCGGTTGGTTGGCCGATCGCGGCGCGCTGTCGATGCGTGCATCGCGCGCAATGGTGTCGGTCGGAATGGGGGCGCTTTCCTCTCTGCCTTGTGCGTTGCTCATGGTCTACCCGATGTTTTCAATTTGAAAACCGGTGCAGGCCCGCGGCGACTTTTGTCTTTCGACTTCTTGTTGTGGTTTCGCATCGCGAGGCCGATATGCTGCTCAGAAAAATACGGAAAATACGGCTCGGTTAGCGCCAGTGTGCTGCAGAGCAACACAGCTGGCAAGCCTTGCCGAGTCGATTCAATCGGTACTCTCGTGCATACATCGGCATCGCGCGGCAGACAGCGTTAACGCGCCAGACTGTACCGGTCTGGCGCGCTCCCAACTGACACGGCAAGCGTTGTTGCGCTCAGTGCGCCTCTTCCCAATTGGCGCCGCTGCCCACTTCGGCAACCAGCGGCACATTCAGCTGCGCCACCGAACACATCAACTCGGGCAAACGCACCTTCACCAGATCGAACTCGGCCTGCGGCACTTCGAGCACCAGTTCATCGTGCACCTGCATGATCTGTCGCGCGCCCAGGTTCTCGGCTTCGATCCAGTCCTGCACGGCAATCATCGACAACTTGATCAGGTCCGCCGCGGTGCCCTGCATGGGCGCGTTGATGGCGGCACGCTCGGCGGCCTGACGGCGCGGGCCGTTGCCGCCGCGGATATCGGGCAGCCACAGGCGGCGTCCGAACACGGTCTCCACGAAGCCCTGGTCGCGCGCCTTCTGGCGGGTTTCTTCCATGTAGTTGGCCACGCCCGGATAGCGCATGAAATACCGGTCGATATAGTGCTTGGCCGCCTCGCGTTCGATGCCGAGGTTGCTTGCCAGGCCAAACGCGCTCATGCCATAGATCAGGCCAAAGTTGATCACCTTGGCATAACGGCGCTGCTCGCTCGTGACCGCTTCACGCTCGACGTTGAAGATCTCGCTGGCCGTGGCGCGGTGGATGTCCTCGCCATTGGCAAACGCGCGCAGCAGGTTTTCGTCGCCCGAAATATGGGCCATGATGCGCAGCTCGATCTGCGAGTAGTCGGCCGATACGATGACGTTGCCCGGCGCGGCGATAAAGGCCTCGCGAATGCGCCGGCCTTCCTCGGTGCGCACCGGAATGTTCTGCAGATTCGGCTCGGTCGACGCGAGGCGTCCGGTCACCGCCGTGGCCTGGCCGTAGCTGGTGTGCACGCGCCCAGTCTTCGGGTTGACCATCTTCGGCAGCTTGTCCGTGTACGTGGACTTCAGCTTCGACAGGCTGCGATAGTCGAGCAGCAGTTTTGGCAGCGGATAATCCTCGGCCAGCTTCTGCAACACCTCTTCGTCGGTCGATGGCGCACCGCTGGCGGTCTTTTTCACGACCGGCAGCTTCATCTGGTTGAACAGGATCTCGCCGATCTGCTTCGGCGAGCCGAGGTTGAACGGTTGTCCGGCCGCTTCATGTGCGGCGCTTTCGGCCTGCATCATGCGCAGCCCCAGATCCGCGCTCTGCGCCGCCAGGCGATCCGCGTCGATCAACACGCCATTGCGTTCGATCTTCTGCAGCACAACCGACACCGGGATCTCGATCTTCTCGTAGACATATTTCAAGCCGTCGACCGCCTCGAGCTGCGGCATCATCTTGCGATGCAGGCGCAGCGTCACATCGGCGTCTTCGGCGGCGTACTCGGTGGCGCGCTGCAGGTCGATCTGGTCGAAGCCGATCTGGCTGGCGCCCTTGCCGCAAACCTCTTCGTACGTGATCGTCTTCAGGTTCAGCAGGCGCTCGGCCAGGCTGTCCATGCCGTGATTGCGATAGGACGCCAGCACGTAGCTTTCGAGCATCGTGTCGTGCGTGATGCCGCGCAGCGTCAGCCCGTGGTTCATGAACACATGGGCGTCGTACTTCAAATGCTGGCCGAGCTTGGGCCGCGACGGGTCCTCAATCCACGCGCGCAGTTTTTCGAGCACGAACTCGCGCGACAGCTGACCGTGATCGTCCATGCCTGCGACATCGGGGCCGCGATGGGCCACCGGGATGTACGCGGCCTCGCCTGGTTCGACCGATACGGAAATGCCGACCAGTTCCGCCATCATCGGATCGAGCGAAGTGGTTTCCGTGTCGATGGCGACGATCGGCGCATCGACCAGCTTCTGGATCCACGCATCGAGCGCGGCCTCGGTCGTCACGGTCTCGTAACGGATTTCGGCCGGCGGCAGGTCTTCTGCCGGCGCGTCGTGCTCGGCCGGCGCGCCGGGCGCGTCGAACAGGCCGCCCTGCGCCGGTGCGGGC
>NZ_VZOW01000052.1 GCF_008801835.1 Cupriavidus pauculus
GCTGGGCGGCAGCACCGGCGCCGTGCTCGGCGGCGCGGTGGGTGGCGGCGCGGGCACTGCGGCGGGCAACGCCATGGGTGGCCGAACCGGCGGTCTGGTCGGTGCGGGCCTGGGCGGCGCGGCAGGCGCGGCGCTTGGCGGCAACGTGTCGCGCAGCAATTCGTACGACGACGACCGTCGCTATGACAAGCGCGGCAAGCACCATCGTCATCGTCATCACGACTGAGTCGTCGATCGATAGCAAAACGGGCCTTCGCAGGCCCGTTTTGCATTGCCGCCCGCTCGCCGAAGGCGCAAGCAGGTGGCCAGACAATAAAAAACCCGTACCGGATTGGTACGGGTTTTTTTGCGAGATGCGGAAAAATCAGTTTTTGGCGCCGTCCGTGTACACGTCGAACGCGCGGGCGCCATCGGTAAAGCTGTCGAACTTGCCGGCCTTGGCGCCGTCGGTGAACGTGTCGAACTTGCCGAGCTTCGCACCATCGGTGTACGGGTCGAACGTGCTGGCCTTGGCGCCGTCGGTGTACGGATCGAACTTGGTCGCCTTGGCAAAGGCGGGAGCGGCCGACAGGGCGAGGGTCAGGGCAGCGATCAGGGCAACTTGGGTCTTCATGGCGATTCCTTCACTTTCAAGGATGCCGACCAATTAAAGAATTTGCTGCGTCGCGGCATCGATTGAGGCGATATTAGGCATTCCCCTGATATGAATAAATATTGCCATCCACAATGATTGGTTGTGATTTCAACAATAAACTACTCGCGTTGGGTAAAAGTTCAGGGCGAAAGCGGGAGACTGTGTCATGGATCGGCTGCAATCGATGCGCGTTTTTGCCAAGGTTGTCGAGCTAGGCAGCTTTGCACGTGCGGCGCAACAACTGGAAATGTCGAACGCCGTGGTAACGCGCTACGTGGCCGATCTGGAAAGCCATCTGGGCACCCGGTTGCTCAATCGCACCACGCGCAGCCTGTCGCTGACCGACGCGGGCGAAACGTACCTGCAGCGGTGTTCGCAAATCCTTGAAGACGTCGAGGAAGCGGAGTCGATCGTCACGGCGCGAAGCCAGTCGCTCTCGGGCACGTTGCGGCTAGTGACGCCGGTGATGTTTGGCCTGCATCTGCTGCCGGAAACCCTGGAGCGCTTTCAGAAGCGCTACCCCGACGTGGTGTTCGACGTCCAGCTTTCGGACCGCATGATCGATATCGTCGAGGAGGGGCGCGACGTGGGGGTGATGCTTTCCGATCTGGGGCTCGGCTCGCACCTGGTGGCGCGGCCGCTGATTTCTGCCGAAATCATCCTGTGTGCATCCCCGGGCTATCTGCGCGAGCATCCGCCGCTGCGCACCGCGCACGATCTGACCAGCCACCGCGCCATTGCCATGCGGCTGCCGACCGCCGAGCACGAATGGACGCTGTCCGGCCCCGAAGGCGAAGTCACCGTCCCGATCCGCCCCGGGCTGCTATGCAGCAACGCGGAACTGGCGCACCAGGCGGCGCTGGCCAATATGGGCATCGCAATGTTGTCGTCGTATCTGGCGCGGCCCAATATCGAGGCCGGCCGGCTGACGCATATCCTGCCGCAATATCAATTGCCCAAGCGCGATGTCAGCGTGGTCTACCCCAGCCGAAAGTTTCTGCCTACCAAAGTGCGCGCGTTTATCGACTTCCTGCTCGAAGAAGGTCAGCAGCGCGCCAGCGACACCATCGGCAAGCATTCCAAATAGCAAAACGGCGAGGTTTTCACCTCGCCGTCCTGGCCCAATCGGCTGCCGATCAACTTGTCAGATCGGCAGTCTGTGACGTGGCACCGCTTACTCTTCCGCCTCGGCCGTCTGGCGCGAACTCGAACCGGTCTTCTTGGTCGCCGTAGTCTTGCCTGCGGCTGACTTCGCCGTCGCCGTCTTGCCGGCCGCGGTCTTGCCCGCCGGCTTGGCCGCGGATTTGGCCGTGGCCTTCGTTGCCGCTTTTTTGGCCGGCGCTTTCTTGGCAGCCGCCTTTACCGGCGCAGCCTCGGTTTCTTCCGACTTGCCGGTGGACTTTGCCGCGGCCTTGGCCGCCGCGCCGGTCTTTGCAGCTGTCTTCGCTGCGGCCCCGGCCTTCGGTTCGCGCGCCTCGAACTCAAACCCGATCTTGCCGTCCGGCTGCTTCACCAGATACGCCTTGAAATTGCGGCCGGTGCGCGACGATTTGAAGCCGGTCAGCAAATCGGTCTTGCCGTTGCTCAGCAGCTTGCCGATCTGTTCGCTGGAAATCTCCTGCTGGAGGATGATCTTCCCAGTGGTGAAATCGCAGGTCTTCTCGCTGCCGACGGCGTTTTCGCACACATACTTCATGCCGTGCTCGTAGACCGAGCCATTGCATTTGGGGCAATGGCCCACAGGCGTCTGTCCGCTGAAATCCACCGGTTCGCCGTCGCCTTCGTCGTCGTTCTGGCCGAAGTCGAATTCCATCTTCCAATGTCCTTCGTCGTCCTTGGCCAGCTTCAAAATGGCGGCGAACGGGCGGCCCATCTTGCTGCGGAATCCCTGCAGCGGACCGATTTCCTTCTTCAGCAACAGCTCTTCGACTTCTTCGATTTCAAACTGCCGGCCGCCCGGAATCTTGCTGATCGAGAAGTCGCACGCCGTACAGGCAAAGCGCCGGTAGTTTTCCTTGACCTGGCCACCGCATTGGGGGCACGGCGTATCGAGGGTCGCGTAGTCGCCAGGAATCGTATCGCTATCGTATTCCTTGGCACGTTTGACGATCTGCTGCGTCATCTGCGCGATTTCGCGCATGAATTCGTCACGCTTGAGGCGCCCACGCTCGATTTGCGACAGCTTGTGTTCCCACTCGCCGGTCAACTCGGCCTGCGTCAGTTCCTGCACGCCCAGTCCGCGCAGCAGCGTCATCAGCTGGAACGCCTTGGCGGTGGGAATCAGTTCACGGCCTTCCCGCACCAGGTATTTCTCGGTCAGCAGGCCTTCGATGATGGCCGCACGCGTGGCCGGCGTGCCCAGGCCCTTGCCGGCCATGGCTTCGCGCAGCGCATCGTCGTCGACCAGCTTGCCTGCGCCTTCCATCGCCGACAGCAGCGTGGCTTCGTTGTAGCGCGCCGGCGGACGCGTGGTCAGGCCAACCGCTTCCACCTTGTCGGTCTTGACCTTCTCGTCCTTCTGCACCGGCACCAGGCTGGCGTCCTTGTCGTCCTTGGCCTGGGCCTCGCGCCCGTAGATCACCAGCCAGCCCGGATTGACGAGCACCTTGCCTTCGGTCTTGAAGTGATGCCCCGCCACCTCGGTGATGCGCGTGGTGATCTGGAATTCGGCTGCCGGGAAAAACACGGCCAGGAAGCGGCGCACGACCAGGTCGTACAGCTTCTGCTCCGGTTCCGACAGGTTCTTGGGCGCCTGCAGCGTCGGGATGATGGCGAAGTGATCGCTGATCTTGCTGTTGTCGAAGATCCGCTTGTTCGGCTTGACCCAGCCGCTGGCCAGGATTTTCTTGGCGTGCGGCAGATAGTTCGGCGAGCTGTCGGCCAGCATGTCCATGGTCTGCTTGACCGTGTCCAGATAGTCTTCCGGCAGCGCGCGCGCGTCGGTACGCGGATAGGTCAGCACCTTGTGCTTTTCGTACAGCGCCTGGGCCAGGCCGAGCGTGTTCTTCGCCGAAAAGCCGAAGCGCGAGTTGGCTTCGCGCTGCAGCGTGGTCAGATCGAACAGCGCCGGCGACTGCTGCGTCGACGGCTTCGATTCTTCCGTGACCGTGCCCGGCTTGTCGCGGCAGGCCGCAACGATGCTCTTGGCTTCGGCCTCGCTCCACAGGCGCGAATCGCGCGCCTCGGGATCGAACTCGTTCTTCTTGAATTTCGGGTCGAACCAGCGGCCTTCATACAGACCGGCAGCCGCGATAAATTCGGCGCGCACTTCCCAGTAGTCGCGCGGCACGAAATGTTTGATCTTCTCTTCGCGCTCGACCACGATCGACAGCGTCGGCGTCTGCACCCGTCCCACGGTGGTCAGGAAAAAGCCGCCGCCCTTGCTGTTGAAGGCCGTCATGGCGCGCGTGCCGTTGATGCCGACGAGCCAGTCGGCCTCGGAGCGGCAACGGGCCGCGTCGGCCAGCGGCATCATTTCCTCGTCTTCGCGCAATGCGGCAAAGCCGTCGCGGATGGCCTGCGGCGTCATCGACTGCAGCCAGAGCCGGCGCACCGGCTGCTTGGCCTTGGCCTGCTGCGCGATCAGGCGGAAGATCAGCTCGCCCTCGCGCCCCGCGTCACACGCATTGATCAGCGCCGAAACGTCCTTGCGCTTGATCAGCCGGTTGAGCACCTTGAGGCGCGATTCGGTCTTGGGGATCGGGCGCAGATCGAAGTGCGGCGGGATCACCGGCAGGTTGGTGAAGCTCCACTTGCCGCGCTTGACTTCATACTCGTCGGGCGCGGCGATTTCCACCAGATGGCCCACGGCAGAGGACAGCACGTAGTCGTCGCTCTCGAAGTACTCGTCGTGCTTGGTAAAGCCCCCGAGGGCGCGCGCGATATCGGCGGCGACCGATGGCTTTTCCGCGATGATGAGGGCTTTAGACATTCAACGGGTCCTTGTGGCGCGGCCTCGTAAAGAGAAGCCTGCGCCTCTTGAAATTCACAGCAAACTGTGTAAACAGCACGCCTGGGCTTTGAGGCGCCAATAATAAGCGCGGTTCCGACGGGCGTGCAAGAGAATCGCCATCGCGGCGCCGGACCGTGCTCAGCCGGGGCTGGCGGGGGTCTCAAGCAACCAGGACAGCACTTCAGGAAATTCTGATGCGGATAACGGCATCGCCGTTCCCCGCGCCAACATGCGATCCAGAACGTCCAGATGCGGCAGTACCGTTCCGTAAAAGTGCGGCGTCCCGCCCGCAAGCGGTTGAATCAATACAGTAGGAAAATTTTCGATGTCGATGTCCTCGCCAAGCTGATCGGCATGGGTTTCGATATCGAGCCAGGCAAAACAGTCATCCGGGTAACGCGCAGCCAGAGCCGCAAACCCATCCATATATTCCTTGCACGTGCCGCACCAGTCCGCGCATAGGCATGCCACGAGCCTGCCCTGCGGCCGGGCTGCCATGGCGCGACGCAACGCGGCGAGATCGT
Organism: Cupriavidus pauculus; assembly: GCF_008801835.1. Classification (GTDB taxonomy): domain Bacteria; phylum Pseudomonadota; class Gammaproteobacteria; order Burkholderiales; family Burkholderiaceae; genus Cupriavidus; species Cupriavidus pauculus. The sequence continues at coordinate 5,111 of NZ_VZOW01000052.1, forward strand.
GTTCGGGAAAGTAAACGGCCATTGCGACGGAATAATGAGGCGGAGGCGATACACCGGATCATGCCAGACGCCGGAACCGGTTGCCTGGCAAGCGCTCGACCGTGCCTGAAAGCTCCAGTTGCAAAAGCGACGCCGCAGCGACACTGGCCATCACGCCGGCACGCTCGCACAATGCGTCGAACGTGACAGGATCATAGGCCAGAGCGGCCGCCAGCGCGTCGGACACGCCTGGCGCCGCCTTTTTTGGTGGCGCTTCCCGGGCTTGCTGCGCCGGACCTGGCCCCGGGCCCGACGACGAGCCGGCGTCCCGACGGTCACGCCGGCGAGCGCTGGGCAGCGCTGCCCGACAAGGAGCAACTGGGGACGGCGCGGCCAGATCGGCAAACTCCTCGAACACGTCGGCCGCGGTCTCCACGAGCTTTGCACCCTGGCGAATGAGCTTGTGACATCCGCGTGATAGTTCGGCGTGGATCGACCCGGGAATCGCAAATACCTCACGACCGATCTCGGACGCCAGCCGCGCCGTAATCAGCGACCCGGACCGCTCGGCCGCCTCCACCACAAGCACCCCGCGCGTCAGCGCCGCAATGATGCGGTTGCGGCGCGGAAAATGGCCTGGCAGGCCCGGCGTCCCCAACGGAAATTCACTGACGATGGCGCCCCCCGCATCGACGATCTGGTGCGCCAGCGCATGATGGCGCGACGGATAGACGATATCGGCGCCCGTTCCCACCACGGCGAGCGTGCCGCCCGGACCGTTCAGCGCCTCCGCGTGCGCGGCCGCGTCGATGCCCAGCGCCAGCCCCGACACCACCGTCACGCTGGCCGCTGAAAACGCCGCCGCGAACGTGCGCGCATTGCGCTCGCCCTGCTGCGTGGCATGGCGCGCGCCGACGACGCCGAGCGACTGCCGGTGCAGGCGGGTGGGGTCACCGTTGACGTAAAGCATCAGCGGCGGATCGGCGAGATCGAGCAATTGCGACGGATAGGCGTCATCGGCCAGTGACACCAGACAGTGGTGCGGTTCGCCAAGCCAGGCCATCGTGCGATCGATGCGCGCTGCCATGTCGGCGTCGGGCCCGGCGCAAAGCGCCCGGACTGCGGCCGGCTCCGCCACTTCGCGCAGGCGCTTCGCATCCTGCGCCAGCACGCTCTGCGGCAGGCCGAAGGCGGCCAGCAGGCGCCGCGCCGTCTGGGCGGACACTCCGGAAGTGGTGGTGAGTCGCAGCCAGGCAGCGACTTCAGCGGGATCGCGGGTGGATTCGATCATCGGATGCGCGGCCGCGCGTACACCACGGTACGCGCGAGCCGGTTACTGCGGCGTCGTGGCGAGATCGCCCACCTTCATCACGTTTGTCGCGTCGGTCACCAGCGCATAGGCGATGCCCGGGAATACACGATAGACATAGGCCAGGCCGTAGCGGTCGTCGGGCAGCGTGATGGTGCGATTGCTGTCGGTCGGGTCGGCCACCACGCCGCCCGTGCGCGACAGCGCCAGCACGTGTCCCGGCTCGAGGCCAGCGTTGGCGCCCACGTTCAGCACCACCACCTGCTTGGCGCCGCCATATTGCACACCGCCATACACGGCGGCGATGCGGGCCTGCACGTCCGCGTCCGGCGCGTGCGGCACGTAGCGCACCAGTTCACGCGGGGGCTGCGGCAACAGCAGCGAGCCGGCGCCCATCTCCTGCGGAGACTGGGTCGCCTGCACGGTAGCCACGGCGTCCGGGCCTTCAGGGCCGCGCAACACGCGCACGCTGCCCTGGTATTGCGCTTCGTAGCCGATCACGGCATTGGTGACCGGATCGCGCACCGGCAGTGCCGGCTTGAAGGCCTGCCAGTCGCTCCCGACCACGGCGTCCGGCGCGGCAATTCCGCGTACGAACGCCGAATCGCCGCGGCCCATATAGACCCGCGCGTCTGGCAACGCGACGATGCGCGCCGATGTATCCACCGTGCTCTGATCCACCACCAGCGGGCGTGTCAGGAACGGCTCGATGTCGCTGGCCGGAATGCTGAGGATCGCCTCGTTGTCGAGGCCGTTGCCGCGCACGCGTGGCGACAGGCGTACATCGCCATTGGCGCCGGCTGGGGCGGTGGTCGACAGGTAGGCGCGGCCATCGCGCTGAATCAGGTACAGGATCTGGCCGGGATAGATCAGGTGGGGATTGCGGACCTGCTGCCGGTTCATGCCCCACAGCGCAGGCCAGCGCCACGGCTGGCGCAGGAACTTGCCCGAAATGCCCCACAGCGTGTCCCCGCTGCGCACCGTATACTGGCTGGGCGCGCCGGCAGCCAGTTCGTTTACCGGGATCCCTTGCTGGGCCGTGACATCAGCCTGAGCCTGCTGCGCCGGCGAGACGCCGAGCTCGGCGGACTGGACAGCCATGCTCGCCCCCGCAGTGACGCCAACAGCACTCAATATGGCGAGGGTGAACGCGTGCAGCCTGCGGCCCGACGCCGCCTGTTCTTTGGTAAGATCGCGCATTTTCCTGAACCGGCCGGGAGTACGACCGGATTGACCCTAGGTAGAGCGTGCCTGCTGCGGCGCGCCTTGAATTTTTGTACTAGCGCCCCGATTCTGCATCGAAACCCCGCACGCCGCAACGGCGTCCGGGCAGTGAACTGCACCCGGCGTTGCGCCCGAGCATCATGGCCAAACTCGACATCCTGACCTACCCCGATCCACGTCTGCACAAAGTGGCAAAGCCCGTGGCGGTGGTGGACGACCGCATCCGCAAGCTTGTACAGGACATGGCCGAAACCATGTACGAAGCCCCCGGCATCGGGCTGGCCGCCACGCAGGTGGACGTTCACGAACGCGTGATTACGATCGACGTGTCCGAATCGCGCGACGCGCTGATGGTATTCATCAATCCCGAGATCGTGTGGGCCAGCGACAACCGCAAGGTGTGGGAAGAGGGCTGCCTGTCGGTGCCCGAAGTCTACGACCGCGTGGAGCGTCCCGACCGCGTCAAGGTGCGCGCGCTCAACGAGCGTGGCGAGACCTTCGAGATCGAGGCCGACGATCTGCTGGCCGTATGTATACAGCACGAGATCGATCACCTGGACGGCAAGGTGTTCGTGGAATACCTGTCGCCGCTCAAGATCAACCGCATCAAGAGCAAGCTGCAGAAGCGCGTACGATCGCGCATGTAAGGATGTAACAGTGGAATGCCGCGGCTGCGGCGTCTGCTATGGTTACACCTTCCGAAGACCATTCACGTACCGGCCGCTATGCGGCCGGTGTCGTTTCTATCGCGGACATTTTTCATGACTCAAGCCCAGCCACTGCGCGTCGCGTTTGCCGGCACACCCGAATTTGCGCGCGTTGCCCTTGAGGCCATTCACGCCGCCGGATTTCCCGTGGTGGCCGTGTTGACCCAGCCGGACCGGCCCGCCGGACGCGGTCTGCAGGTGCAGGCCAGTCCGGTCAAGCAGTTTGCCGTGGAGGCGGGTCTCGGCCCGGTGCTGCAGCCGCGCTCGCTGCGGCGTCACGGCAAGTATCCGGAAGAGGCCGGCGCCGCGGTCGATACGCTCGCGCAAATCGCACCCGATGTGATGGTGGTTGCCGCATACGGCCTGATCCTACCGGCGGAAGTGCTGACGCTGCCGCGCCATGGGTGCCTGAATATCCATGCCTCGCTGTTGCCGCGCTGGCGCGGTGCGGCGCCCATTCATCGTGCGATCGAGGCGGGCGACGCCGAAACCGGCATCACGCTGATGCAGATGGACGAAGGTCTGGACACCGGCGCGATGATTTCACGCGAGTCTGTGCCGATCGGCCCCGAGGACAGCACTGGCACACTCCACGACACACTGGCTGCGCTGGGCGCGCGCATGATCGTCGACGCGTTGCGCCAGCTTGCGGGCGGCCAGCCACTGGCCGCCACGCCGCAACCCGACGCCGGCGTGACCTACGCCGAAAAGATCGACAAGAGCGAAGCGCCGCTGGACCTTCGCCGCCCGGCCGCCGAACTGGCTAATCAGGTGCGCGCCTTCAATCCTTTCCCAGGCGCCACGATCCAACTGGGCGATACGGTGATCAAGTGCTGGCAAGCGCTGCCGCTGGCCGCGTCGACCAGCCTGCCGCATCCGCCTGGCACCGTGCTGGCGTCCGACGCGGCTGGCGTGATCGTCGCGTGCGGCAATGGCAGCGCGCTGCAGATGACCGAACTGCAAAAGCCCGGCGGACGACGTCAGGCCGCGCAGCAATTCCTGCAGTCCATGCCGCTGCCGCCCGGCACTCGCTTTGTGGTTCCCGACGCGGCCTGATAGCGCAGCCGGAGAGTCGCCGCCGATGCACGGGGCCTTCAGGCGGCGCATATGCCACTTTTGCCTCACGCGCGTAAAACCCTGCCAACATCATTGAATTTCCACGCTCCCGGCCCTATCTAACCGTCATCGCGTCCCGCAGGGGCGGGTTCGCGGAAGTCGTTTATTGAGATCTGGAGACCAAGCCATGTTCAACTGGGTCAAGACCTTCATGCTGATGGCCGCCATCACGGCGCTGTTCATCGTCATTGGCGGCATGATCGGCGGACGTAACGGCATGATGTTCGCGCTGTTGATGGCGCTGGCCATGAATTTCTTTTCCTACTGGTTTTCGGACAAGATGGTCCTGCGCATGTACAACGCGCAGGAAGTCGATGCCGGTAGCGCGCCGCAGTTCTACGGCATGGTGCAGGAGCTGTCGCAGCGCGCCGGCCTGCCCATGCCCCGCGTGTACCTGATCAACGAGGACGCGCCCAACGCCTTCGCCACCGGCCGCAATCCCGAGCACGCCGCCGTGGCCGCGACCACCGGCATTCTGCGTGCGCTGTCCGATCGCGAACTGCGCGGCGTGATGGCCCACGAACTGGCCCACGTCAAGCATCGCGACATCCTGACCTCGACCATCGCCGCCACCATGGCCGGCGCCATCTCGGCACTGGCCAACATGGCGATGTTCTTTGGCGGGCGCGACGAAAACGGCAACCGCACCAACCCGATCGCCGCGATCGCGGTGGCCATTCTCGCGCCGCTGGCCGCGTCGCTGATCCAGATGGCCATTTCGCGCGCGCGCGAATTCGAGGCCGATCGCGGCGGCGCCGAGATCAGCGGCGATCCGCAAGCGCTGGCCAGCGCGCTCGACAAGATCCATCGCTATGCGCGCGGCATCCCGTTCCAGGCCGCGGAAGAGCATCCGGCCACCGCGCAGATGATGATCATGAACCCGCTGTCGGGTGGCGGCATCGCCAACCTGTTCTCGACGCACCCGGCCACCGAGGAGCGCATCGCCCGCCTGATGCATATGGCGCAGACCGGCACCTATCCGGCCTGATCGCCGGTTTTGACCGGCCGGCTGGCCACAAACGGGTAAACTGCCCGCTGTGTTCCTCCGGGAACCGGCGGGCAGTTTTATATCCGCAGTGCCGCGACGCACGCGCCGTGCTGTCGTCTCTTCTCGTTTCTGTTCTATTCAACGTATTACCCATGCGCCTGCCCCACGATTCCCTTGCCTTCCAGATGCTCGGCGCCGCCGCGGCTGTCCGCGCCGTGCATGAAGGCACGGCGCTGCCGCAGGCCATCGAAGACGTCGCCACGCACTTGCGCCTCGATCGCGTGGCCGATGCCGCCACGCGCGGCGCCATCCAGGACCTGGCCTATCGCTCGGTGCGACAGTTCGGCACCACGCGCGCGCTGGTCACGCAGTTGGTAACGCGACCGCCGGGCGCGCTGGTCGATTCGCTGCTGGCCGTGGCGCTGGCCTTGTTGATCGAAGGCGAGGAGGGCGACGGCAGCAAAGTGGGGCGCGGCGGCTATTCCGCGTTCACCGTGGTCGATCAGGCCGTAAGCGCGGCTGCGTCCGAACCCAAGACTGCGCATGCGCGCGGGCTGGTCAATGCCGTGCTGCGCCGGTTCCTGCGCGAACACAAGACGCTGATGCCGGCGGTGCTCAAGGACGACGAAGCGCGCTGGAACCTGCCTGCATGGTGGCTCAAGCTGCTGCGCAAGGCCTATCCGGACCAATGGACGACGCTGGCCGAAAGCATGAACGCGCGCCCGCCGATGACCCTGCGGATCAACACCCGGCGTATTTCAGTCAAGGACTATCTGCAGAACCTGGCCAATGCCGGCATGGCCGGTACGGCGGTGGGCGATCAGGCGGTGCGGCTTGCGCGCGCATTCCCGGTCTCGCAGGTGCCGGGCTTTGCCGCCGGCGACGTGTCGGTACAGGACGCCGGCGCGCAACTGGCCGCGCCGCTGTGCGAACTTTCCGACGGCATGCGCGTGCTCGACGCCTGCGCGGCGCCGGGCGGCAAGACCGGTCATCTGCTGGAACTGGCCGACGTTCACGTCACGGCCGTCGAAAGCGATGAACAGCGCGCCGCGCGCATCCACGACAACCTCGCGCGCCTGGGCCGCCAGGCCGAGGTCGTCGTCGGCGACGCCAGCCGTCCGGGCGACTGGTGGGACGGCCAGCAATTCGACCGCATTCTGGCCGACGTGCCGTGCTCCGCGTCGGGTATCGTGCGCCGTCACCCCGATATCCGCTGGCTGCGCCGCGAAACGGACATTGCCAAGCTGATCACCGAGCAGCGGCGCATCGTGTCGCAGCTATGGCCGCTGCTGAAACCGGGCGGGATCCTGGTCTACGTGACTTGTTCTATTTTCCCAACGGAAGGCGAAGAGCAGGCGCTCTGGTTTGGTGCGCAGCTTCCAGATGCGATACGATTGCAAGCGCCGGGCCAGCTACTGCCCGGTGTCAAGGCGCCTGAACCGGCCGGCGGCACATTAGCCGGCCAGGCAAGCCTGCCATCGGATCACGATGGCTTCTACTACGCCCGCTTCCAGAAACGCGCCTGATCATTCCGCCAATGCCGAGCCTGCTGCATCTGTTCGTCCTACGTGCCCCCGGCCGCGCGGTGCGCGGATGGGCGGCGGCGCCGTGGGTCGATCTGTTCAAGGCCTGGTGCATGGCGGCGCTGCTGTCGATATTGCTGTGGCATGTGCCGCAGGCACGCGCGCAGCTGATCGAAAACACCGAGGCCCGCATCGAGTATCAGGACGGCGCGTTCGAACTTGCCGCCGCGTTCGATTTCGATCTGCCGCCGGCGCTCGAGGACGCGTTGCACAAGGGCATCTCGCTGTATTTCGTTGTCGATTTCCAGCTCACGCGGCCGCGCTGGTACTGGTTCGACGAAAAACCGGTCAACGCCACGCGCTCGGTGCGTTTGTCGTTCCAGCCGCTGACGCGCCAGTACAGGGTGTCGACGGGCGGCCTGCAGTTGCCGTTCAATCGCCTCAAGAGCGCGCTGCAGTTCATCCAGCAGGTACGTGGCTGGCGCGTGTTCGAACGCAAGGACGTAAAGCTGGGCGAGACCTATCACGCCGAGACGCGCATGCGGCTCGATCTTTCCCAGTTGCCCAAGCCCTTCCAGATCAATGCGGTGAATACGCGCGAGTGGAACCTGTCGTCGGAGTGGAAGCGCTTCACGTACACGGTGCCCACCAATCTCGACGCGCCGCCGCCGGTGCCCGTCGCGCCCGTCGCGCCGCCGCCTCCGCCGGCCATGCCCGGGTCCGCGCCGCCCGCAGCTTCCGCGCCGTCGGCTGAAACACGCACACCGTTCTCGCAAACCGTCTCGAACGTGCTGTCGCCCAATCAACTGGTCCAACCGGCCAGCCAGCCATGAACGGCAATCCGTGGGACAGCAGGTTTCGCCGCGTGTTGTATCGCGTGGTGGTCGGCATCATCGTTTTCCTCGCGCTGGTGCTGGTGGGACTGCTGGCCGGCGCATCGGCCAATACCGAATTCTTCGACCGGTATTTCACGCTTCTCTTCAAGATCAATCTCGTCGTCGGCGCGTTGCTGGTGCTGACCGTCGGCGCGCTCGCGCTGACGCTGTGGATGCGCTATCGCCGCGGCAAGTTTGGCACGCGGCTGATGAGCAAGCTCGCGGTGTTCTTCGGCGTGGTGGGCGTGCTGCCCGGCGTGCTGATCTACCTCGTGTCGCTGCAGTTTGTCTCGCGCAGTATCGAATCTTGGTTCGACGTGCGCGTGGAAACCGCGCTCGAGGCGGGCCTGAACCTGGGCCGCTCGACGATCGACAGCCAGCTTGCCGACCTGCAAGGCAAGGCACACCTGATGGCCGAGCAGCTCACCGGCGCGTCCGGGATGGCCACTTCGCTGCAGCTGAATCGCCTGCGCGAGCAATACGGCGTGCAGGAGGCTGCCATCTTCACCGGCAGCGGGCGCGTGCTGGCCACCGCATCGAGCAGCTACGCGTCGCTGGTGCCCGACATCCCTTCGGGGGTGCTGGCCGAACAGGCGCGCATGGCGGGCGGCTATGCCGCGGTGGAAGGCGGCACCGATCCGGTCGGCGAGAAGGCGCCGGTCAACATCGACAGCAGCCATTTGTACCGGATCCGCGTGATCGTTCCGCTCGGCGCCGCAACCGGCACGACGACCGCCGACGCACAGGCCCAGGCCGCGGCGAGTGCCGCTGCAGCTGCCGCGTCGCGCTCGCGCAGCGCGCTGGTATCGCCGGCCAACCGCTGGGCAGGGTCGGGCCTGTCGGTTGAACGGCGTCCCGAGGACGCACCGGCCACGGGATTCGGACTGGTCGGCGACACGGTGCGCGAGGAACGCTACCTGCAGATTCTGCATCCGGTGCCGGCCGTGCTGGCGCGTAACGCCGACGAGGTGCAACGCGCGTATCAGGAATATCAGGAGAAGGCGCTGGGCCGCACTGGCCTGCGCAAGATGTATATCGGCACGCTGACGCTGACGCTGTTCCTGGCGGTGTTTATCGCAGTGATGCTGGCGCTGTTGCTGGGTGGACAGCTCGCGCGGCCGCTGCTGATGCTGCTGCAAGGCACCAAGGAAGTGGCCGAAGGCGATCTCTCGCCCAAACGCGAGCTGAAAAGCCGCGATGAACTTGGCATGTTGACGCAGCAGTTCAACCAGATGACGCGCCAGCTTTCCGAAGCGCGCATTGCGGTGGAAGAAAACCGCGTTGCGCTGGAACAGTCGAAGGCCTATCTGGAAAGCGTGCTGCAGAACCTGACGGCCGGCGTGCTGGTGTTCGATCGCCGCTTCACGCTGATCACGGCAAACCCGGGCGCCGAGCGCATCTTCCGCCAGCCGTTCGCCGGTGTGATCGGTCAGCCTGTGCAGCAGATCCAGGGCATGGGCGAGTTCGCCGAGATCGTGCGCCAGGCGTTTTCCGAGCAGACCACCCGCGAGGTGCTAGGCGGCGCGCAACACTGGCAAAAACAGATCGAACTGCCGCAGGGCGATGAGGAACAACCGCTGACCCTGCTGGTGCGCGGCGCGCTGCTGCCCGGCGGCAGCCGCGACGAGCCCGGCTACGTGGTGGTGTTCGACGATATTTCCGACGTGATCTCGGCGCAGCGCTCGGTGGCGTGGGGCGAAGTGGCGCGCCGGCTGGCACACGAGATCAAGAATCCGCTGACACCGATCCAGCTGTCGGCCGAGCGTCTGCAGATGAAGCTGTCGCCGAAACTGGAACACGCCGATGCGGAAGTGCTAAAGCGCGGGGCCACCACGATCGTTAACCAGGTGGCGGCAATGAAACGCATGGTGGACGATTTCCGCGACTACGCGCGCACGCCGCCGGCGGTCATGCAGTCGCTGGCGCTGAACAGCCTGGTGGCGGAAGTTCTGCACCTGTATGGGATCGATGATCCGACGGTGCACGAACATCCGGTGATTCATCCGACGCTGGGACCGGATCTACCTGAAATCAAGGGCGATCCTACCCAGTTGCGGCAGGTCATTCACAACCTGTTGCAGAATGCGCAGGATGCGGCGGCAGACAACGTGGCGGCCGGTAGGGCGGCGCCCCATATCACTCTGCACACCGAGACTGTAGAATACAAAGATTCTGCCGGCGAAGACCGGCAAGCCGTCAAGCTGTCCATAACGGACAATGGTCCCGGTTTCGCGCCACGTATCCTGAGTCGTGCGTTCGAGCCCTATGTGACCACGAAAGCCAAGGGTACGGGTCTCGGGCTTGCGATGGTGAAAAAGATCATTGACGAACATGGCGCGCGCATCGAATTGCGCAATCGCATGAACGGTACCGAGATCATGGGAGCCCAGATCTCGATCCTGTTCGTTAAACTGGCTTAGTCAATCTTGCACCACCGGCGCCTCCGGTGGCGCTGCGGTGGGGTTAAGAGGGGAAGTATGGCAACCATCCTCGTAGTCGATGACGAAATGGGTATCCGCGAGTTGCTCTCGGAAATCCTCAGTGACGAAGGGCATGTGGTGGAACTTGCGGAGAACGCGCAGCAGGCGCGCGAATTCCGTGCGGCTGCCACGCCCGATCTGGTGCTGCTCGATATCTGGATGCCGGATACCGACGGCGTCACGCTGCTCAAGGAATGGTCGGCACAGGGATACCTGACGATGCCGGTCATCATGATGTCCGGCCACGCCACGATCGACACGGCCGTGGAAGCCACCAAGATCGGCGCGCTGAACTTCCTGGAAAAGCCGATCGCGTTGCAGAAGCTGCTGTCGGCCGTCGAAGCCGGGCTCGCCCGCGGCGTCGAGCGCCCACGCACGGCGCCCGCCGCTTCGGCCGCTCCGGTCACCGCTGCGGGCCTGCAGGACGTCGACGAGACATCCACCACCCCCGACGAAACCCCTGCGGAGCCAGCCACCAACGGCAACCCATCGCGCGGCCTGCCGGAAGGCGAGATGCAGTTCTCGTTCGACATGCCGCTGCGCGAGGCGCGCGACCTGTTCGAGCGCGCCTATTTCGAATATCACCTCGTGCGCGAGCACGGCAGCATGACACGCGTCGCCGAGAAAACCGGCCTTGAACGCACGCACCTGTATCGCAAGCTCAAGCAGCTGGGCGTGGAACTGGGCCGCAACAAGCCGGAGCCCACCGAGCAATAAGCGTGACGCAGAAAACGCTTGACGGGGCCGAATCGCACGGTTATAGTTTCGCTTCTTTGGCCCGGTAGCTCAGTCGGTAGAGCAGAGGATTGAAAATCCTTGTGTCGGCGGTTCGATTCCGTCCCAGGCCACCAGGTTTGACAAGGGATCGGGCGCTTCGGCGCCCGTTTCCATTTCTGGCACTGTGCCGTGTTTGTGCCGTAGCGTGCCGAGGTTGTCCGCGTAGGCCGCAATGTGGTCCCGGCCAAGATGCGCGTACCGCAGCACCATCTGGTAGCTGGCCCAGCCGCCGAGCTGCTTGCAGCACCGGCAGTGGCGTGCCTGCCTGCACGTGCCAGCTCGCCCACGTGTGCCGCAGGTCGTGAAACCGCAGCCCATCCAGCCCCGCCCGCCGGCAAGCCTTCTGCCAGGCGTGGTTGTAGATCCGCCCGACCGGCGCCCCCTGATACGTGAACACGTAGTCCCGATGCTCGCCGCGCTGCTCGGCCAGCACCTCCAGCGCATCCCCATTCAACGGCACCGAAATCACCCGCTTGGCCTTGGCCTGGTCGGCATGGATCCACGCGAGCGCCCGCGCCGTATCCACCTGCGCCCACTCGAGCAATCGAACGTTTGACTCGCGCAGACCGGTGGCCAGCGCGAACCGCGCCATCTGTCGTAGGTGGCCGGGTAATTCCTCGAGCAAGCGCCTTGCCTGCGGCCGGGACAGCCAGGTCAGCCGGCTGCCGCCCTCCGGCAGCTTGCGAATCGGCGGCACGACATCAATCCAGCCTTCCTGCCGGCAGTGGTTGAGGATGACCGACAGGGCAGCCATGTGCCGGTTCACGGTCGCACCGACCACCCCGTCCTCCAGCTTGGCCGCGATCAGGGCATTGACGCGGTCGCGATCAATGTCGCGCACCGCCGTGCCGGCGAGCTTGCCGGTCAGCCAGCGCAGGCGCTGCTTCACGGTCTCCAGCGAGCGCAGGTGCTGGTTCTGTTTGAGCCAGTGGACGACGGCCGTCTCCCAGCTCACCGCCGGGCGCTCGCCGAGCTTCTTTTGCCGCCAGTAATCACTCGCAACCTTGGCGGCAAATTCTTCCGCCTGCCGACGGTCCGTGGTGCCAGTAGAGCGTCTAACTCGCGTACCGTCGATACCGAGGTCGACCCACCAGGGACCGTTTTTTGTTCTTTTGAAGAGGTGCACGCCGCCTGTTCCCCGTACTTTTTTCGAATCCAATCTATCACATCAACATCCACAAGCACCCACGCCCTGCCGACCTTTGCGGCCGGCAAGCCGTGGCGCCGGATGCATTCCGAGACCGTATCGGGCGTGGTGAACAGCCACGCCGCGGCCTGTTCAAGGCTAAGCGTCTTCACTGATGGCCTTCAAATTGCTTGTGGTTTAGATTTCCCGCCTTACACGGAAACCGCCTGGTCGGCAGTCCGTTTTTCGGAGTTCCTATGCATTGCGCCGCCTGCCTTTCCCTGTCAGGGAAGCCTGCCATCTGTGCGCCCCATGTGGCACTGCGGCGCGACCACGCAGCCGAGCGGGTGATGGCGGATCTAGCCGGAGACACCATCGCGGATCTCTCTCGGATGTTCCTCTGCAACGACTGCGAGGAAGGGCTCTGCATAGACGACGCAACCGGCAGTTGGGAGCTGATCCGCTAGCCAATGTCCAGTCATGCGGCACCTCCGGAAACGTCCGGCGCGATCCCACTCGCCAGTAGCCGGCGGCGAATCGCCATGGCGCGAGCCTGCGAGCAGCCGACAAACTGGCGAATGGCGGCGACGGTCGGTTTGAGTTCGCCGCGCCGCACAGCCGCCGCGACCGAGCGGTCCTCCACGTGACTGGTGCCGCTACTGGCTTCGGTGCCTGTGTCCGGCGCCGCAGTCACGGCCGCTGTCTGTGGGGCGTGGCAGGGTAACGCCCGATCGGCGGCGGTACGCAGTGACGCGACACGCAGCCACAGCACGCATCCCACCAGCTCAAGGCAAATCACCGCGACCAGCTGAGTAACCAGCAGCACCGTTTCGGCGTGCGTACCGGTAGCGGCGGCAAACAGGCGCGCGGCCGGATCGAGACGGGCCTGGTCAACGCGCGCCGCATGGCTCAGCGCGGCGGCACGGGCGCTCTCATCCTGCCGGATGGCCCGGCGCGCTTCCTGTTCCTCCACGTCGAGCGCCTCGGCGCGTTGTTGGAGTGCGGTGATGCGCGCCGCCCCGAGCGGGCAATTGCGGCAGCTAGCGGCTGCGGCCTGCAGCCGCGCGATATCGCCGCGCACGTTGGCCCGCTCGGCACTGACCACGGCGAGCGGGCGCGCTACCGCCCGCGCCTCCACGGGCATCGACGCGGCGGCCTCGATCTGGCGTTGTGCGCGCGCATCGCCGGCGTGGCCATTGGCCGCCGCGAAGAAAGCCAGATGGCCCCACACCACGGAGCCCAGGCACGCACACCAGAGCGCCCAGCCGGCGACCGGCATGCGCCTTCCGGTGGCCAGCGCAGCGGGCAGCTGGTGGACCGCCAGCGTCAGCAGCACGGCGACCGAAGCGGTTAGCGCACGCTCGCCGAGCGTGCCTCCCCTGTTCCAGGCGCCAGCCGCCGACAGCCATGCGGCAACCAGAGATGACGCCGCAGCCAAGCCCATCGTGCAGACCAGCACTACACGCTGTTCGCGCCGGATCATGCCATCACCCTCCGGTCGGCCCATTGCAGCGCATAGATCAGCATCGACAGCCTCGCTCTCCACGGTTTTTCGAGATGCGCGGTCTGGTGCGCCTCCACATCGATTGGCGCGCCCGTAGACGTGTCCAGCGGCTGGCCTATCAGTAGTTGAGCTGGCGCTAGATCGTCCAGTACGGGCGAGCTGGAGACCCACCAGGCATATTGCAGCGCGGGGTGCTCCACACGCGGCCCTTCTACAAGAATGGCCTCGGCAATCGTGAGTAGGTTCTGACGAGTGGCCTCTGGGAAGTCGTCAAGCGTCTTGCCGCACGCGGTCGCCTCAGGATAGAGGCCGTTGCAGATGATCTGCGCCACGCGCTCGGCGTACGACGAAACGGGGAGGGAAACGGTGCTCATGGTCATACTTGTTGCTCGATATAGGCGATATCGCCGGTTTGGACCGGGCCGGTGGCAGTGGCGGTGTCATGCACCCGCAGCGTGGCGACCAGCAACTGGCGCCGCGTGCAGGCTTTCTGCATGTCGTCGGTCAAGTTCAGGCCCTGGCCAATGACACGGAATTCGTCTCCGGTCACGCCCATCCGGCCACAAGCGCGGAAGCGCTTGCCCACGTTTGCGACGGCGATGACAGCGGCATCCATCGCGTCGCGTAACTCGCCGTTCTCCGCGAAGTAGAGGGTGGCTATGGCCTGACCGACGTTGATGCGGAATGCAAGGGTGTGCCAGGCGGATTCCGTGGCCGTGCCGTCGAGGATCTTGCTCAGCTCGCTGTGGGGCAGGAGCTGGAGATCCGTCTCGGCTTTGCGGCTGAAGCGGAAACAGGACGGCAGGCATTTCTCCCGCGGCTGATGCACGCGGCGATTCTTTCGGTGCTTGCTCGCGGGCATTACTGCACCTCCCTGACGCTGGCGTGCGGCCCTTCGATGCTCTCCTGCGGGGCTTCGCTCTCCGTCAGATCCGTGAGCGCGATGGAGTAGTAGTGGCGGCCCTGGTGATTCCACAAGGGCGCACCAGCCCAGCGTAGCCAACGGCGAATGATTTCCCGGCCGATATGCTCAGCCAGTTCACCTGCTGCACGGTCACGGATTGGCGCTGGATTCGCTTGGGAGATGTGCCAGAGCGATGCCAGGTATTCATCCGTGTAGCTCTGCAGGTTGTCGGTGTCGATGTGAAACGTCACGTGATGCATGTTCAGCCTCTCATTGGCTCAGTTTTCGAAGTCGCCCGCCGCGCGGCGCTTAAGGTCAACCGAAGCAGTACTTAGGTGGGACGGGTTGCGTGTGGCCATGGCGCGCGCTGCGGCCGCAACAGCCGTGCGCAACAAGTCGGACATGGCGTCGAACGGGGTGGCAATGCGAAGTGCCCGGTGCGCGCTTCGCAGTTGCGCGTCAGTGACGATGGGCTTAACAGTCATGCTCATGCTCCTGAGTTGCCCGAGCGGTCCTCGAAGACCCAGCACTTGACGGTGTCGGGACGCTTCGGGGCATGGGGATGCTCGGTGTTGAATCGCGCGTTGATCGCGCTGTTGACAACCCGCAGATCGATGAACTTGCGTGCCCGTGATGTCTTGAGGACGCGTTTCAGTTCTGTCAGCGGGGGGAGATTCAGGCGGCGGTCGTTCGCCACCTGTTCGAAATGGCGCAGGCTAATGGCGATGACGCCACCGCCGCGGGCGTGGTTGAGCACCGGGTAATCGTCTTCAGCGGACTCGATGTGGTCGTAGAGCTCCCAGAACTCCTGCACGAGCGGGTGATCGGCACCGATTGCCTGCTGGCGCTCCACGGCCATGCGTACAAGCTGCGCTTGCGCGGCGTTGCGATACTCGATGGGCAGCGGCATCACGGTCGGCAGACAGTCGACCAGGGCCATGATCTGCGCGTGGTTCTTGACCAAGCGCTGGTGCTTCACCTCTGGGTGAGCGGCCAGCTTCTCCTGGTAGAGCGGCATGCGCTCCGCGAACAGCCGCAGGACGTCCTTCTCTTTCAGAATCGCTGACAGCAGGAAGCCGGAGACATCTTCGACTGCCGTCTGTTCGAGCGCCCGTGCAGCGGCAAAGGTGTCCGGGCTCTGGCCCGAGCGGTCGAAGTACAGGTGGACGATCCGCTGCAGCACCGCCTCGCTGGCGTTGACTTCGGCGTTCTGGCTGATCACAACGCTGCCACGGAAGGGCGGTTCGTAGGTTTCGTTCCCGGCGTTCTTGACGCCGCGTGCACGTGTGCTGCGGCCGTTATAGGCCGTCTTCAGCTCGTTCCAATCGAAGCCCTTTACCTTCGCACCGTCCTCGCCACGGTCGCCCTCGATCAGGACCACTGGCAGGTTGGATACCTGCGCGAAGTTACGCGCACGCGCTGCGAGCGAAGACTTCGACGGGTCGAAGCCTTCATAGTCGCGTCGGCCGCACAGCTTCCACAGGAATTCGATCAACGTCGATTTGCCGGCACCGGGCTCGCCCACCACCTCAAGGAATGGGTAGCTTTTTTGCTTGATGCCATCTCCCTCTCGGATCTGTTCGGCAAATAGGCTTCCCAGCCAGAACGCCAGCGCCACGATGGCCTTGGCGCCGAACGCGCGCCATAGCAAATCTAGCCAGTCGTACTTCAGGCCCTTCAAATTCGTGTTGAGGGACAGGCCGGCCGATCCGCCGATGGTCTTGATGGACAAGCGCCCGACATCGAAGAAGTCTTCATCGTTGAGCGAATAGAGCTTGCCGTCCTTGACCGCTACATCGGCGTACACATAGCAACCGTGCTCCTTGGAGTAGCCCACATAGTCGATTGTCTGCACGCTCTTGATGCGATGCATCTGTTCCTTCAGATATGCATCGAGCTGGCCGTTTGAGCCGGTGTAGAACGCACCTGGTGCGACGGCGAGCAGCCGCTTCTTGAATTCGCTGGCCGAGGCAATCTGCGAGCTGGTAAAGGTATTCTTGGCCGGCTCCGAATCGTGCGGGAAGGCGACGCGGAAGTAGTACCAGGCTTCGTCCGTCGCCGCGTTTGCCTGGTAGTACAGGACGCTTGGCAGACACGTGGCGATATTGGTGATCGTGCCCGCCTTGAGCATGGCTTCATCACGGATGTCACCTTCCTCCATGTCCGGGTGCGCATGCCGTACGGCGTCCATCTCTTTCGTCAGCGCGTCCAGATCTACCTTGAACCAGTAGAGCTTGCTGTCGAAGTCGAATGCGAACTGGCTCATGCTGGTCCGGCCATAGATCAGTCGGGCCTTTTCTGCAGGCGTTGGTGCAGCGATCAGGTCGCCGAGATAGCGGTATTCGACCAGGTCGTGGTCGGTGAGCTTTCCCAGCTGATGCAGGTCGTTCCAGTCGCGCTTCTTCGCGCCCACCTGCTTTGGCACTGCTAGCGACGCTTCCCAACCTTCCTCGCGGCTACGCTTTAGCCATTGCTTGCCGTAGCGGATGCCGGCCTTGTCGCCGTCCAGTGCCCACACCAGTTTCGGGCGGTCTTTGCCGTTGGCCGCGCATTGCTCGGCGAGACCGCGCAATGCGAGCGCGGGATAGTTGTTGCAAGACATGGCCGATGCGGCGGCAATGCCATGATGGAAGAGGGCGATGTTGTCGAAGATGCCTTCGACAATCCACAGCTCGTCGACCTCCATGAAGGTGCTGCCGGGCGGCTGCCACCACATCCCGCCGTAGCTGCCATGAAAGGTGGCCTTGCGATCGCCGAAGCGGTGCGCCTGGTCGATGATGCGTTCCCAATAGACGCCCGGCGCGAGTTGAAAGCGAACGGTGGCGCTGCCGATCTGAGCTTGCCCCCGCAAAACGAATCCCTTGCTGAGGTTAAACTGAAGCAAGGAGAGATGTGATGACAAGCAAGACAAAGCGGGCGCAGTACACGCTGGAATTCAAGCTGGAAGCGGTACGGCTGGTG
>NZ_VZOW01000053.1 GCF_008801835.1 Cupriavidus pauculus
CAGCGCCGGGGCGGCGACTGCGCCCGACGTCGCGGTGTTGGCCGGCGCCGCGGGCAGCGTATGCGCCGGGCGCGTCGGCGTGCCGGCGTGACGCGCGGCGCCGCCGTCGTCGGCCAGCGAGAACACCGACACCACGCTCTTGAGCTTCTGCGCCTGCTCTTCCAGCGCACCCGCGGCAGCCGCGGCTTCCTCGACCAGCGCCGCGTTCTGCTGCGTGACCTGATCCATCTGCGCGACGGCCTGGTTGACCTGTTCGATGCCCGTGGTCTGCTCCTGCGAAGCGGCGCTGATCTCGTTCATGATGTCCGTCACGCGGCGCACCGCCTGCACGATCTCGCCCATGGTCTGGCCCGCTTCGGCCACCAGCTTGGTGCCGCTTTCGACGCGCTGGCCCGATTCACTGATCAGCGATTCGATTTCCTTCGCCGCATTGGCGCTGCGTTGCGCGAGACTGCGCACCTCGCCGGCCACCACGGCGAAGCCGCGGCCCTGTTCCCCGGCGCGCGCCGCTTCCACCGCGGCGTTCAGCGCCAGGATGTTGGTCTGGAAGGCAATGCCCTCGATCACGCCGATGATCTCGACCACCTTGCGCGATGCGCCGTTGATCTCGTTCATCGTGTCGACCACGCGGCCCACCACATCGCCGCCCTTCATGGCGATCTGCGACGCCTCCCCGGCCAGCATGCCGGCCTGGCGCGCGTTGTCGGCGTTCTGACGCACCACCGTGGTCAACTCTTCCATGCTGGCGGCGGTCTGTTCCAGCGACGCGGCCTGCTCCTCGGTGCGCTGCGACAGGTCGGTGTTGCCGGCCGAGATCTGCTGCGTGGCCGAGGCGATGGAGTCGGTGCCGCCGCGCACTTCGGACACGATGCCCGACAGGCTGTCCTGCATCTTGGCCAGCGCGGTCATCATGCGGCCGATTTCGTTCTTCGACATGCTGGTGATGCGCGACGTCAGGTCGCCGGCCGCCATGCGCTCGAACACCGAGAGCGCTTCCTCCACCGGCCGCACAATGGCGCGCTGGAGCAGCGTGGCGGCCAGCACTGCAATGGCGATACCGAACACGATCAGTGCGATCGACAGCACGCGGATGGTTTCGAAGCGCGCCTGCGCGCCGCTGAAGTTTGCTTGCCCGGCATCCATCTGGAATTTCTCGAGCTTCTCATGCGCGGCTGCCAGGCTGCGCTGCAGATCCGGCATCACATCGCGGCCGATGCGCAGCGCTTCCTCGCGGTTGCCGCCGAGCAGCGCTTGCTGCCACGGCGTCACGCCTTTGTCGAAGAACTCGCGGCGCTGGGCCTGCAGCGCGGTCGCCAGCGCCTTTTCCTCGTCATTCTGCGGCAGCGCCGTGTAGCGCTTCCAGCCCCGGTCCGACGACTCGACGAACACCATCGAACGCTCGACGTGCTTTTTCGCGTCGTCGTTCTCGCTGCCCGGCATCACGCCGCGGTCCAGCGCCAGGCGCAGGCGCGTGGTGCCGAGCATCGCCTCGGCCAGCGCCTGCGACGAAGCGAGCTGGTTGGCGTAGGTTTCTTTCAGCGCATCATTGGACTGCGAAATGCCGTACAGCCCGGCCCCGCCCACGAGCAGCAGGATCGCGGCAAGCGCGGCCATGGCGGCCCTTAAAAGGGTCTTGATCTGAATATTCTGATGAAAGGACATGATGTGCTGACTCATTAGGAGATAACCCGAAGCCACTCCCACGCTTCGGTCCGGCAGCCCGACACCCCGTACGGCCTGCTCAGGTCTCGATAACGGTCAGGGACGTTGCATCCTTGAGGTGCACTCCAAATAGGTTTCTCCGAATGGCGACTGACGCACATCAGCGCACCAAATATGGAACAGCAAGCGCCCGGGCTAGAAAAAACCTGAAAATAAAAATACCGCGCGCCCGTTGGCGTCGCGGTGGCGCAGGCGATACGGTCGGGCGGAATGATCGATTAATTCGGAGGCCGAAATCAGTATTTCTTCGCGCCTTTGCACGGTTGCGCCATCCGCGACGAATCGCCTGTCAATCTCCGCCTGCGGCGCGGCCAGCGGGGCTGCCTGGATGGATAGTGCGGCGCGACCCGGCCAAGCGATAAAAGTTCACCGATATTTCCTAATTGAGAGTTTTCGCATTTCAAGGCGAAAGCCGGAAAGGGGATTTGCAGCCCGCGCGACTGTGGTTATAATTCCTTTCGTCAATTCACGACCCACCAGTAAATCGAGGGATACAAATGGCGACATATCAGGAAATCGTTCAGAAAATCAGCGAACTGCAGAAGCAGGCGGAAGAAATCAAGGCACGCGAGCAGGCTGCAGTGATCGCCGATATTCGCGAGAAAATCGAACAATTTGGCCTGACCGCCGAAGACCTCGGATTTGGCGGCAAGGCTGCCGCCGGCAAGAAGCTGACCGCCGTGCGCAAGGTGCCGGTGCGTTATCGCGATACCGCCGGCAATACCTGGACCGGCCGCGGCAAGCGTCCGGGCTGGCTGACGCAGGCCTTGGCCAGCGGCAAGTCGATGGAAGATTTCCTGATCCGCTGAGCAATATCCCTGCTGCGCATGCCGCGCGTCGCACCATAAAAAAACCGGGCCACAGCCCGGTTTTTTTATGTCTGGATCAGGCCATCACGCCGCAAATCCCATCGGATTCATCGACTGCCACCGCCACGAGTCCTCGCACATGCGGTCGATATCGTGGCGGGCGCGCCAACCGAGCAGCTCGTAGGCGAGCGCCGGATCGGCATAGCACGACGCGATATCGCCCGCGCGGCGCGCCACGATTTCATAGGGAATCGGCCGTCCGCTGGCACGTTCGTAGGCCTTTACTACCTCCAGAACGCTGTAGCCGCGGCCGGTGCCAAGGTTGACCGTCATGCCGCGCGGATGGCGGCGCAGGTAATCGAGCGCCGCCACGTGGCCGTCGGCAAGGTCGCAGACGTGGATATAGTCGCGCACGCCGGTGCCGTCGACGGTGGGATAGTCGCCGCCATAAACACTGAGTTTTTCGCGACGCCCGCCGGCCACCTGCGCCACATATGGCATCAGGTTGTTGGGAATGCCGCCGGGGTCCTCGCCAATCAGGCCGCTTTCATGCGCGCCCACGGGATTGAAATATCGCAGGTAGGCAATGCGCCAGTCCGGATTCGAGATTTCCAGATCACGCAGAATCTGCTCGCCCATCAGTTTGGTCTGGCCATAAGGATTGGTGGCCGACAACGGGAAATCTTCCAGAATCGGCACGGTATGCGGATTGCCATACACGGTGGCCGACGAACTGAACACCAGTTGCATCACGCCCGCCGACTGCATGGCGCTGCAAAGCGTGATCATTCCTTCGAGGTTGTTGCCGTAATACTCGAGCGGCTTGCTCACCGATTCGCCCACGGCCTTGAGCGCGGCGAAATGAATCGCGCCCGAAATGTTGTGCTCGGAAAACAGGCGGTCCAGCAGCGCGCGGTCGCGCACATCGCCTTCCACAAAATGGGGTGTCGCGCCGGTAATTCGCGCCAGCCGGTTCACAACTTCACGATTACTGTTGCACAGATTATCGAGTCCGATCACGTTGTAGCCCGCTTGGTGCAACGCCACCCAAGTGTGCGAAGCGATATAGCCAGTGGCGCCAGTCAGCAGTAGGGTTTCAGCCATGAAATGTCCAACGTACGAGAATCGTTTCAAAAACAGCAATTTGCCAGCGTCCGTGCCATTGCGCGCCAGCGGCCGACATCATAACCGGCCAAAATTACGGCTGCCCGTTTTCGCCGCCCTGCCGCGCTGCGGGCGGCGCCATGGTCGGCAATCCCACGCGTGCCTGCCACGCCTCATAGGCCGCATGCAGGCGCCATCCCGATTCCAGATCGCGCATGCCCAGCAATTGCGCGACGGCAGCGGGCGTCGTGCCCGCGTCGAAATGCATCGCGCCGCAGGTATTGCGCAAGGTCTGCGGCGAAGCGCGCTCGCTGCGGCTGGCCAGCACGCCGGCCTCCTCCAGCAGAATCTCGATGCGGCGATACACGGACGCGGCGTGCATCGGGCGGCCATTCGCCATCGCCGGAAACACCAGCGTGCCAAGCGTCTGCGCGGCGGCGCGTGTGGCCAGCCAGTGGCGCAGCGGCTGATGTGCGAAGCCAAACAGCGGCGCCATATAGGTACGGCCATTATCGGGGCGCGTCATCCGGATCGCCATCGCCCCGCCGTCGATGCCCTCGAGCGCCTCGATCCGCAGCGCGCGTACCTCCGCCACCTTGAGCCCGGCGCCCAGCAGCACTGCCAGCAAGCCCACGTCGCGCGCGCGCTTCCACTGCGTCGGCGAAATGTCGCGCGTTTCGGGCGCCCCCAGGACCGCCGGCGCCAGGATACGCGCCACCAGCAGATCGCGTTCGCCGGGGAGCAGGAAAGCGGTCGGATCGTTCTCTCCTTCCGCCAGATGCGCCTTGACCGCCTGGCTGGCTGGATTGTGCAAATTCTGCTGCAGCGTCGACAAATGATGGAATATGCGCTCAATCAGCCGCGCATACCGATAGCGATGACGTTTATGCAGATTCTGCGCATCCAGGAACGCGCCGATCTGTGCGGCGGACCACTTCAACGGCGGCAGCCCCTGCTCGGCGGACCAGCGCAACAGCTTGCCCCACATGGCGCGATACACCACCGCCGTGCCGGCCCGAAAGCCGTGGCGCGCCAGCCAGCCGTCGAAAGCGCGCTCGGGATTCGCGTACCAGGCTTGTAGATCGGCGTCGAACAGTCCGTCCGGGCCGGCGGCCGCGGCGGCGTCGCTCATTTTGTTAGTTGCCACTGACTCTCCGGAATGCGCAGGTCGATCCATGCGCTCATTGTAGACAATACGCCACTGGCGCTTGATTTCGCGGGCATCTCTTTCGTAAAACGACCATTGCAACCGGTTGCATCGATCGCGCAGAACGTGCTAACTTTCATCCAACAATGCAACCAGTTGCATAGTGTGCGAAATCGAGTCCACCAAATCCGTTCCTCGATGCAATTCCAACGTCCGCCGCAAGCGGGCGCCAACCAGAGAGAAATCCGCCATGGCCATTCCTGCCCTGCTGCAATCCCTGTCGCTGCCGGCCGTTTGTTCGCCGCTGTTCATCATCTCCAATCCTGACCTGGTGATCGCCCAGTGCAAGGCCGGCGTGGTGGGATCGTTTCCCGCGCTGAATGCGCGCCCGGCGGAAAAGCTGGCCGAATGGCTGGACCGCATCACGACGGAGCTTGGCGAACACAACGACAAGCATCCCGATCGCCCCGCCGCGCCGTTCGCGGTGAACCAGATCGTGCACAAGTCCAACGACCGGCTCGAACACGACCTGGAACTGTGCGTGCGCTACAAGGTGCCCATTGTGATTACGTCGCTGGGCGCGCGCGTGGAAGTCAATGAAGCGGTGCATTCGTATGGTGGCATCGTGCTGCACGACGTCATCAACAACACCTTCGCACGCAAGGCGATCGACAAGGGCGCCGACGGCCTGATCGCCGTGGCGGCTGGCGCGGGCGGCCATGCCGGCACGCTGTCGCCGTTCGCGCTGCTGCATGAGATCCGCGAATGGTTCGATGGCCCACTGCTGCTGTCGGGCGCCATCGCCAGCGGCGACGCCGTGCTGGCCGCGCAGGCCGCCGGCGCGGATCTGGCGTACATCGGCTCGGCCTTCATCGCCACGCACGAAGCCAACGCCCAGGACGCCTACAAGCAGATGATCGTCGACAGCAACGCCGACGGCATCGTCTATTCGAACCTGTTCACGGGCGTACACGGCAATTACCTGCGCGAAAGCATCGTGCGCTCGGGGCTCGATCCCGAGGCGCTGCCGACCTCGGATGCGACGGCGATGAATTTCGGTTCGACCCGCGTCAAGCCGTGGAAGGACATCTGGGGCGCGGGGCAGGGCGTGGGCGCAATCAAGCGCGTGGTGCCTGCCGCCGAGCTGGTACGCCGCTTTGTCGAGGAATACGCGCTGGCGCGTCGCCGCCTGGGCCTGGCCGATACGGCGGCCGCCGCGCGCACCGCCGACATCGCCTGAGATCGCTCGCGAATCACGATCAGTCGTCACAACGATATGGCGCGGGCCGGTCCCGCGCCAGTTTCAACCGCCGCTGTCCGCCTTTGGCATCTGCAGCAGCGGGAGCAACGCGCGTCCCCAGGCGGCCCAATCCTCCTGGAAACGGATGCCCCGCTGCAGCAGCGCGTACTGGATTTGCTGCCGGCGGTCCAGCTCGCCGGAAAAATCCCGGCGTTCGATTTCGCGATACAGCGCAAGACGATCCTCGTGCAGCGCGATCAACCGCGTCATTTCGCGATCTAGGCCAAGCGGTCCGATTGCAGCATCTGCACGTAACTTGACCAAAATTTCCTCGCGCTGATCCAGTCCGGCACTTGGCGACAGCACCCATCGCACCAGTTCGTCGCGCCCCGCCGGCAGCACCTCGTACACCTTCTTGCGGTTTTTCTTTTCGACGCCGTCGCCCTGGCCCGCCGCAGCCGCGCCGGCGTTCTCGGCCGCCGCGATCCAGCCCAGTTCTGCCATCCGCCCAAGTTCGCGGTAGATCTGCTGATGCGTGGCGTGCCAGAAATAGCCGATCGACTTGTCGAAGCGGCGCGCCAGGTCGTAGCCCGATGACGGTTTCTCGATCAGGGAAATCAGAAGCGCGTGTTGGGTGGACATTCGCCGGTGGGGAAGGCGGTGGGGTTGGCACGAAGGTTGCTGCCCCCAACCGCGGATGTTCAGGGTGGTGGCTATGGTAACGCGCAAGTCACGGCGCGTCATGCCGTTAACCCCTGAGTGTTTCGCGGATCAGATACCGGCAGTCCGGACGCTCCGGGCATCGACTGCCGAATTGCAGTGAAAAAATGACAATTGCGTCAGTTAAATCGATAGTGATGTAAAAAAAACGAAATGGCATTTCCCGACCGCCTGAAATACATTCCAGACATTGCTACCTGCATGCGCGCGACTTTCTTCTTCCGGCCCAACGTTCTGCGCCATGCATCACTCGGGAGTTGTCCATGAACGCAAGACCGGAATTTACGGAAGGCACCGCTGCGGGCGACAGATCGGCGACGATCAGCGCAGCGCGCGCGCGCGCCGGTACGGCCCCAATCTACTACCGGCTGCCCGATACGCCGGAAGGCCACCATATCAAGGAATACGCCAGCGGCCTGCGGCAGCTGGTCCGTTTTGTCGGCGTGGAAGAACAGGTGGTGAAGTACAGCCTGTTCTGATGCGCGGGCCGCCGCCACGCGGCCGGATCCGACGAAACCGCGTTTTGTCTCCTCCTGTCCCCTACGGACCTGGGATTTGCGCCCGCGATAACCTCGCGGGCCTTCTTTTTTCTGCGGACGTAAAAAAACCGGCCGATGGGATGCCCCATGGCCGGTTTGCAGTACGACGACTTCGATACTTCGACTGCGGTACTACGACTTCATTGCCGTGACGCCGGTCCGATGCGACCGGCGAAGGCGATCAGTCCACCGTGGCGCCGGAGGCCTTGACCACCTTGGCCCACTTGGCAGCTTCGGACTTCATGAACGCCGCCAGTTGCGCCGGCTTTTCCGGGTTCGGTTCGGCGCCTTGCTCGGCCATCTGCTTCTTCACTTCCGGCATGGCCAGAATCTTGACCACTTCGGCATTCAGGCGATCGACGATCGGCTGCGGCGTGCCGCCCGTGGCGTACAGCGCAAACCACGACGTTGCTTCATAGCCAGGCACGCCGGCTTCGGCAACGGTCGGCACGTCCGGCAGGGCCGGCGAGCGCTTGGCCGAGGTCACGGCCAGCGCACGCAGCTTGCCAGCCTTCACGTGCTGGAACGACGACGGCAGGTTGTCGAACATCAGGCCAATCTGGTTGCCCAGCAGGTCGTTCACGGCCGGGGCGCTGCCCTTGTACGGGATGTGCTGGATATGCAGGCCCGTCATCGAGTTGAACAGTTCGCCCGACAGGTGCATCGACGAGCCGCTGCCCGACGATCCGTACGACAGCTTGTCCGGATTCGCCTTGACGTACGCGATCAGTTCCTTGACGTTGTGCACCGGCACCTTCGGGTTCACCACGACGATGTTCGGCACCATGGCCACGCGCGTGATCGGCGCGAAATCCTTGACCGGGTCATACGGCAGCTTCGAGTACAGCGACTGGTTGATCGCGTGCGTGCCGATGGTGCCCATGAACAGCGTGTAGCCGTCGCCTGGCGCCTTGGCGGCCAGCGATGCGCCGATGTTGCCACCAGCGCCCGGGCGGTTGTCGACCACCACCGGCTGGCCCAGCGCCTTGCCCAGCTGCAGGCTGACGATGCGCGCCAGGATGTCGGTGGTGCCACCGGCCGAGAACGGCACGATCATCGTGATCGGCTTGGTCGGATAGGTGCCTTGTGCTTGCGCGCCGGACATGGCGGCAAAGCCGGCGGCCAGTGCCACACCGGCGGCCAGCAGGCGTCTGCGCGCCTTCGAAGTTTGCTTGGTGATGCTCATCTTGTGCTCCAGGAATTGATGCACGTCCGCGGCAGAACCTTTTGAGCGCCGCGGGCGCAATGCTTTTTGAATCGCTATTCCACCCCGTGCCTGGGGGCGGGCAACTTTCTTATACGGGCGCCACGCCCAGTGTGGTTCCGCCGCAGACGTACAGCACCTGTCCCGTCACGAAACCATTCTCGGGCGCAAGGAAGAACAGCGAGGCACGCGCGACGTCCTCCGGCGTTCCCATGCGTTTCACGGCGATGCTTGCCAGGATGCGCCGTGTTTGTTCGCTGCCCTCAGGATTGCTCTTGCGGAACAGCTCGGTGGCGATGGGACCCGGTGCCACGGCGTTGACGGTGATACCGTCGCCGCCCAGCTCCATCGCCAGCGTTCGGGTCATGCCAACCAGCCCCGCCTTTGCCGCGGAATACACCACGCGCTCGGGCTTGCCCAGCGCCGCGCGCGAGGCCATGTTGACAATGCGGCCAAAGCCGGCCGCGCGCATGGCGGGCAGGCAGGCCTGGGTCAGCAGCATCGTGGCCTGCAGCGTCAGGCCCACGACGTAATCGAGATCCGCGGCGGTTGCCGTATCGGCGGTGCCGGGGCGCGTGGCGCCGGCATTGTTCACCAGGCGGGTCACCGCGAACTGCGAGCAAACCTGCGCGGCCACCGCGCGCGTCGCGTCGGCATCGGTCAGGTCCGCCTGGAAAAAGGTCATGTTCGGATGCGACCAGGCCGGCGCGGCATAGTCGACATTGATCACGCGGGTCACGCCATCGGCGAGCAGCATTTCGGCAATCGCGCGGCCGATACCGGAACTGGCGCCGGTAACGAGCGTGGCAACGGGAAGGGACATCTCAGTACTCCGCACCGGCGCATAACGCCGGGTCAGTCAGAAAAAGATGCGGCAAGACCGGCGAGCCCGTCGGCCTGGCCGCAATGCTCTACCTCGTTGGGGAAGAGACACCACTGAAGCTTCCCAGTCCGATTAACGGCGGGAAGCTAGAAAAGTTGAGCGCGATGCACAAACGGTTTGCCGCCCCGCCCCGCGCGAACAGGTACGGGGCGGCGCAAACGCAATCAGACGCGCTCGATCACCATCGCGATGCCCTGACCCACGCCGATGCACATCGTGCACAGGGCGAATCGGCCGCCGGTGCGCTCGAGCTGATACATGGCGGTGGTCACCAGGCGCGCGCCGCTCATACCGAGCGGATGACCGAGGGCGATCGCGCCGCCGTTCGGGTTGACCCGCTTGTCGTCGTCGGCGATGCCCAGTTGGCGCAGCACGGCCAGGCCTTGCGCGGCAAACGCTTCGTTCAGTTCGATCACGTCGATCTGGTCGAGCGACATGCCGAGCTGCTTCATCAGCTTCTGCGTGGCCGGCGCCGGGCCGATGCCCATCACGCGCGGCGCCACGCCGGCGGTGGCCATGCCGACGATGCGGGCGCGCGGCTTCAGGCCATGCTGCTTGAGGCCCGCTTCGCTTGCCAGCAGCAGCGCGCAGGCGCCGTCGTTCACGCCCGATGCGTTGCCGGCGGTCACGGTGCCGTCCGGACGCACCACGCCGCGCAGCTTGGCCAGCGCTTCCATGCTGGTGGCGCGCGGGTGCTCGTCGCGTTCGACCACGATTGCGTCACCCTTCTTTTGCGGAATCGTGACAGCGGTGATTTCCTGGGCCAGCGTGCCGTCGGCCTGTGCGCGCGACGCCTTTTCCTGGCTGCGCAGCGCCATCAGATCCTGGTCTTCGCGGCTGATCTTGTAGTCGGTGGCGACGTTCTCCGCGGTCTCGGGCATCGAATCCACGCCGTACGCCGCACGCATCGCCGGGTTGATGAAACGCCAGCCGATGGTGGTGTCGAAGATCTGCGCATCGCGCGAGAACGCCGAGGTGGCCTTGCCCATCACGAACGGGGCGCGGCTCATGCTTTCCACGCCGCCCGAGATCATCAGGTTGGCTTCGCCCGACTTGATCGCGCGCGCGGCGGTGCCGGTGGCGTCCATGCCCGAACCGCACAGGCGGTTGATGGTGGCGCCCGGCACGGCTTCCGGCAGGCCCGCCAGCAGCAACGACATACGCGCCACATTGCGATTGTCTTCGCCGGCCTGGTTGGCGTTGCCGTAGATCACGTCGTCGATCGCCGACCAGTCCAGGTTGGCGTGGCGCGCCATCAGCGCCTTCAGGGGCACCGCTCCCAGGTCGTCGGCGCGCACGCCGGACAGGCTGCCGCCGTAGCGGCCGATGGGGGTACGGATGGCGTCAACGATGAATGCGTCGCTCATGTTCTGTCTCGCTCGTGGTGGTGGGGTTTCAGGCGGCTACGGCCTGTTTGAGGGGCACGCCGGTCAGGCGCTGCAGTTCGTCGAACGACAGGCCTTCGACGATATCGCGGGCGACCAGTCCGTCCGCCGTCACGTCGATGGTGGCCAGATCGGTATAGATGCGCGTGACGCAGCCGATGCCGGTCAGCGGATACGTGCATTCCGGCACGATCTTGCTTTCGCCCTGCTTGGTCTGGTGTTCCATCATCACGAACACCTGCTTGGCGCCGATCGCCAGGTCCATCGCACCGCCCACGGCCGGGATCGCGCCCGGCGCGCCGGTGTGCCAGTTGGCCAGGTCGCCCTTCGCTGACACCTGGAACGCGCCCAGCACGCAGAAGTCCAGATGGCCGCCGCGCATCATCGCGAACGAATCGGCATGATGGAAATAGGAACCACCGGCCTTGATGGTGACCGGCTGCTTGCCGGCGTTGATCAGGTCGCCGTCTTCCTCGCCGGGCGCGGGCGCGGGGCCCATGCCGAGCAGGCCGTTTTCGCTGTGCAGCAGGATTTCGCGGTCGGCGGGCAGGTGATTGCCCACCAGCGTGGGCAGGCCGATGCCGAGATTCACCACGGCACCGTCCGGAATGTCTTTGGCCACGCGGGCGGCCATCTGGTCGCGGGTCAGGCGTTGCATGTCGTTTCTCCTTCTACGCTCAGGCGGTCTTGGCAGCGGCGCCGCCAACCTTGACCACACGCTTCACGAACAGGCCCGGCGTGACGATGTGCTCGGGATCCAGTTCGCCCAGTTCCACCACGTTGCTGACCTGAACGATCGCGCAATTGGCGGCCATGGCCATGATCGGGCCAAAATTGCGCGCGGTCTTGCGATAGGTGAGGTTGCCCCAGCGGTCGGCGCTGTCGGCCTTGATCAGCGCGAAGTCGGCGTGGATCGGCTTCTCGAACACGTAGCCCTGGCCGTCGATGATGCGCGTTTCCTTGCCCTCGGCCAGCGGCGTGCCGTAGGCCGTGCGCGTGAAGAAGCCGCCGATGCCGGCACCGGCGGCGCGGATGCGCTCGGCCAGGTTGCCCTGCGGCACCAGTTCCAGTTCGATCTCGCCCGCGTGAAACAGCGAATCGAACACGTACGAATCGACCTGGCGCGGGAACGAGCAAATGATCTTGCGCACGCGCTTGGTCTTCAGCAGCGCCGCCAGGCCCGTGTCGCCGTTGCCGGCATTGTTGTTGACGATGGTGAGGTCGCGCGCGCCCTGGGCAATCAGGGCGTCGATCAGTTCCGCCGGCATGCCAGCCAGGCCGAAACCGCCGATCAGAATCGTGGCGCCATCGTGGATGCCGGCCACTGCCGCTTCCACCGAGTCATATAGCTTGTTGATCACTTGCGTTCCAGTACGGAAGGGTCTGGCGTCGCGCCGGGACCGGCCGCAAAAGGGCGGCACGCAAAGATGTCTCCGGCAGTCTGCTCAGACGGACGTCCTGATCTGGCGACCCTCGCGCTTTTCGCGGCGACCGCCTCAGGACCGGGTCCAACAATCTTGCAGTTGTTTTGATGAGCCGTCTTGGGGGCGGCTTCGACGAATGGCTGCGAATCACAAAACAGCGATGTTCGCTATTAGAACCTCAATTCGCAGAATGAACAGAGGTTACACCCGGGCTCAAAAGAGGGTCAATAAGGGGCAACGCGTCGCGGGCGATAATCGGACGCGCTTGCGCCCGTCGCGCAAAATCGCTTGTGACGCCCGCGCCGCGCCCGCATAGGCGCTGGCGCGGCCGCCCCAGGCGCCTACGGCATCCGCAGGACTGCCTGGCTGCCGCCGGCGCCGGGCCTGACCTCCAGCCGGACGTCGATGCGCTCGCGCAGTTCAGACACATGCGAAATGATGCCGACCAGCCTGCCCGCCTGTTGCAGATCCAGTAGCGTGCGGATGGCGAAGTCGAGGCTCTCGGGATCGAGCGTGCCGAAGCCCTCGTCCACGAACAGCGTATCGAGCTGGATACCGCCCGCGCGCGACTGCACCACATCGGCCAGCCCCAAAGCCAAGGATAGCGACGCCAGGAACCCCTCGCCACCGGAAAGCGTGTTGGCCGGCCGTGCGCTGCCCGTGTCGTGGTCGAACACTTCCAGGTCGAGCCCGCCGGCCATGCGCTGGTCGCCCTGCTCGCGTACGCGCTGCAGCGCATAGCGTCCGCGGCTCATGCGCAGCAGCCGCAGCGACGCCGCTTCCAGCACCTCGTCGAGCAAGGTGGCCAGCACGTATCGCTGGAATGTCATGCGGCGCGGATTGTTGCCGTTGGCCACCTCCGACAGCCGGCCCAGCACGGCGTAACGCGTCTCGACGTCGCGGCCCTCGCGGGCCAGCGATTCGAGCTGACTCTGGCAGTGCAGCAGCAAGTCGCGCGATGCGACGACTTCGCTGCGCTCGCGGATCGCAGCCTCCAGCGTCGCGGCGGCAGCGTCGCGCTGCGCGAGCAATGCCGGCAGATCGGGCGCCTGCAACGCCTGTGCGGCCTGCGCCGTGCGTGCGAGCCATTCAGCCGCGCGAGCCAGTTCCACATCGAATGCGCGCAACGCGTCGTCGAGCGCGACGATCGCGTCGTCGGCCAGAAACGCCGCCTGATAGGCCGCCTCGCTATCAAAGCCGGCCGCCGCCATAGCCTCGGCAAGCGCCGCCTCGCGTTGCGCCACGCGCGCACTGGCCTGTTCGAAGTTCGCCTGCGCCGATGCCAACGCCGCCGTCGCGCCAGCCCGCTGCGCCACGGCGTCGCGCTCGGCGCCCTGCGCGGTCTGCAAGGCCGCTTCGAGCGCGCCGGCCTCGCGTTGCGCCGCAGCCAGCGCAGCTGCCATGGCATCGGGATCGCGCGAATCCTCGGGCACTTGCGCGCAACTGGTCTGCCACTCGCCATCCAGCCGCGCGTGTTCCTGTTCCGCCGTCCGCGCCAGCGCGTCCGCCGCCTTCATCTCGGCCTCTGCGGCATCGCGCGCCTGGCGCGCCTGCGCGATCTGCCGGTCCAGCATCTGCGCCTGGTTTGCTGCGTGCTCAGCAGCTTTCAGTGCCGCGCCCAGCGCGTGGATCTCCGCATCGACGGCCTGCAGGCCGGCATCGGAGATATCGCCGGCGGCATCGGCCAGATCCTGCAGTCGCGCCTGCCATTGGGCCACCTGGTGGCCAGCCTGCTGATGCGATGCGCTGGCTTCGGCCAACGCGTCCTCGGCACGCTGCAGTGCGGCGCGCGCGGCATCGAGATCATCGTCGGTCACCAGCGCCAACACCTGCTGCGCCAGCGCCGGATGGTCCTTGCCGCCGCACACCGGGCAGCTTTCGCCGCGCTTGAGTCCGGCCGCCAGGCGCGCTGCCTGGCCGTGGCGCCAGTCGACTTCCGCCTGCCGCATCGTGGCGCGCGCGGCATCGCGGGCTTGCGCCGCCGTGCGCGATTGCGCTTCGGCCCGCGCCTGCGCCGCGCGCAGCGGCACAAGTTCCTGCTCGATCTGACGACAGCGCGCGATGCGCGCCGCACGCTCGCGCGCCTGCGCCAGTTGCATCTGCAATGTCTGCACGCCGGCGCCATCGCGGCGCGCCTGCTCCACGTCGGCCTCCAGCGTCTTCAGCGTCGCGCCAATCGCGTTGAAGGCGTCGATCTTTTTCGCGTGCGCCGCCTGCGCCGTCGCCAGCGCGGTGCGCGCCTGTGCCATGGCATTGCGCACTACTTGCAGCTTGCGCGCCTGCGGCAGCAGGTTTTCCAGCGTGGTCACCGTGCGCTGCGTTGCCAGCCGCAGTTCGTGTCGTGCGTGCTCGGCGCGCAACGCCTTGTCGGCCAGTTCCGCCGCCTGCGCCGCGCGCGCCGCCACGGCTTGCGCCTGGGTCAGCGCCACCTGCGCCGCGCCGTGCTCCTGGCGCGCCGCAAGCAGATGCTGTGCCGCCGGCATGACCTGCGCGGCGCGCCTGGCCGCCTGCAAACGCAGGCGATCGGCATCCCTGGCGGGGATCTTCGCGCTCAGCGCCGCATGAGCGCCCTGTGCTTCGTGCCACGCCTTGATATGCGCGTGCTCGAGTTCGCCCTTGCGCAGCGAAGCCTGTGCGGCCTCGCTCGCCGTCCGGGCCAGTTCCTCGCGGCGCTGTAGTTCGGCCAGCGCCTCCTGCCGCGCCCGGATGCGTTCGGCCAGCGCCTCCACCGATTGCAATTGATGCTGGTTGAGCAGCGCCTTGCGTTTTACCTCGATGTCCTCCGCTTCGCGCCGGATCGTGGCGGCCTGCTCCTTGAGCAGTTCTTCCACGCGGCGATACAGCTCGGTGTGGAACAGACGCTCCAGAATGCCCTGGCGTGCGCGCGAATCGGCGGTCAGCAGTTCGCGAAAGCGGCCCTGCGGCAGGACGATCACCTGGCGGAACTGCGCGCTGTCGAAGCCGAGCAGCTCGCGCACCGCATCGCTGACACGGCTGGGCTGGCTCGCGTGGCTCTTCCATGTGCCGTCGATCATCACATCGAGCTGCGCCTTCGCCGTTTCCTTGACGAAGCCGCCGGCGGCGCGCTGGCTGGGCCGGTCCTGCGTGGGCGAGCGCGTGACGCGGTAGTGCGTCGCGCCAAGACAGAATTCGAGCGTGACCTCGGTGCGCAGCGCGGCATCGGCGTTGGCGCTGCGCATGTCCTGGGCGTTGCGCTCGCCGCCCGATGTATCGCCGTATAGCGCAAAGCAGATGGCGTCCAGCAGTGTGGTCTTGCCCGCGCCGGTCGGGCCGTGAATCAGGAAGAATGCCTGCTCGCCCAGCCGCGTGAAGTCGATCGTCTCGGTGGCTGCGAACGGGCCGAAGGCCTGCAGTTTCAGGTGCAACGGTTTCATGCCGATTCCCTTTCCGATGCCTCCATGCGCGCCAGCAGCGCGTCCAACGCGCGACGCTGCTCGCTGTCCAGATCGATGTCCGCCACTTCGCGAAAGAAGCTGGCGAACAAGTTGCCCGTATCCGTTTCCCGCACCCGGCGGCTGGCCTCGCCGGCCGTGCCGCTGCGCGACAGGATCGCACGTTCGATGGCCAGCGTGTTCGGATATGCCTCGCGCAGCCGCGCCATTGGGTCGAGCAGCGCGCCGGTGTCGGTGAGCACCGCATGAATGTAGTCGTCACGCCGCGCGTCCGCCATGCCCGCCGCGATCAGTTGCGCCAGTTCGCCGTTGACGATGCGCAGGTCGCGCAGCGGCTGCAAGGCGATGGCCTCGATACGGACCTCGCCGTTCTGGCCGATCTCGATCAGCGAGACGGATTTGCGATGCTCGCTCTCGGACAGCGAATACTTGAGCAGCGATCCCGCGTAGTGCACGCGCCTGCCGATGGTCTGCGGCCGATGCAGATGGCCCAATGCGACGAAGTCGAAACCGTGGAACAGATCCGCCGCCACCGCACCGCTGCCGCCGACGGACAGCGGCCGTTCCGATTCGCTGACCGCGCCGCCCACCACGAACGCATGCGCAACGGCCACCGCCCGCACGCCCGGCGGATGGCTGGCGCGGATCGCATCGAGCTGCGCGCCGAGCGCCGCCTCGTGGGACGACAGCTCGACGCCAAATGCATCGCGCACCGCGGCGGGCTCCGCGTATGGCAGCGCATAGATGCGGACTTCGCCGTGCGCATCGTGCAGCGTCACGCAAGTGGCGTCGGCGCTGGCGCGGCCGGCCACGTGCAAACCGCGCGCGGACAGCAGGCGCGCGCCGAAATCGAGCCGCTGCGCGCTGTCGTGATTGCCCGCGATCATCACCACCGGCACGCCCGCATCCACCACGATGCGCGCCAGCACGTCGTCGAGCAGCGCCACCGCCTCGGGCGGCGGCACCGCGCGATCATAGACGTCGCCGGCAATCAGCACGGCGTCGGGCCGCACATCGCGAACCAGTTCGACGAACTGGTCGAGCACATGCGCCTGATCTTCAAGCAGGCTGCGCGCGTGGAAAATCCGACCGAGATGCCAGTCGGCGGTGTGGAGAAAACGCAATTCGGGTCCTTCGGCGTAGTGGCGCGGAAAGCACGGCGTCACCGTGCGGTCCCGCATCATAACGTCGCCGGCCCGGCGCACGGCACATCGATCGATCAGACCGGCTCGGCTTCGCTGTCGGCAATCTGGAATTTGCGCATTTTTTCCCACAGCACCTTGCGGCTGATGCCCAGGCAGGCGGCCGTGTCCTGGCGGCGCCAGCCATTGGCATCGAGCGCGGCGATGATGCGGCGGCGCTCCTCGGCATCGCCGCGCGGATCGCTGCGTTCGGTGCCATCGAACGCGCCCGGACGCAGCGACCGGAACAGCGGGCGGATGCGTTCCTCGTCCCACTCGCCGCGCTGCTGCACCGTGATGCCGATGCGCTCGGCAAGGTTGCGCAGCTCGCGCACGTTGCCGATAAAGAACGCGGTGCCTACCGCGCCCTTGAGCCAGTCCGGCATCGGCGGTAAGGCGTCGTAGCGCTGCGCGCCCATCGTGTGGCGCAGGAACGATTGCAGCAGGCCCACCTTGTCGGCCGGCCCCCGTTCCTCCAGGCTCGGAATCCGCAATTCGATCACGGCCAGACGGAAATACAGGTCAGCGCGAAACTTGCCCTGGCTGACCGCCTCGCGCAGGTCCTTGTTGGTGGCGGCCACGAGACGGAAATCGAGCTTCACGGCCATGGTCGATCCAAGCCGCGTCAGGGCATTCTCTTCGAGCACGCGCAGCAGCTTGACCTGCTGGAACAGCGGCAGATCGCCGATTTCGTCCAGAAACAGCGTGCCGCCGGTGGCCTGCTCGAAGAACCCGCGATGCGCGAACATCGCGCCGGTGAAGGCGCCCTTGGCGTGGCCGAAGAACTGCGATTCGAACAGTCCATCGGGAATCGCCCCGCAATTGACGGCGACGAACGGGCCCTTGCCATAGGTGGCATTGCGTTCATGGAACAGCCGCGCGATGCGCTCCTTGCCCGCGCCGGTTTCGCCGTACAGCATCACGTTGCTGTCGAAGTTGGCGAATGTATCGACCTGCTCCATCAATTGCAGCATCGCCGCGGACCCAGCCACGAGGTCGGCCACATCGGGCCGCGTTTGCGCCGCGGCCAGCAACTGCGGCATCAGCTTGCCGATCTGCGCGCGCAGATCGGCGCCCGTGAAATCGTGCGGCAGGATATGCGCGTATTCCGGCGGAAAACGGCCGGGATCGTTCTCGCGGTCCGGCGCGCCGACCCAGATCACGGGCATGCCATGCGCGGCCTCCCAGTCGAGCGTGAACTTGGCCGATCCGATGGCCGACGCGCTGATCACGGCGATACAAGGCTTCACGCGCGGCTCGCCCGGCAACGCGTCGAGCGCGCCGGCACGGATCACCTCGACGCCCAGCGGCGTGAGAAAGCGCGCCACGCGATCGGCAATCTCGTACTGCCCTTCCCACACATAGACTTCAAGGGTCTCGTAGGCCCAGCGGTCTGCTTTCATGATCGTTCGATTCAATACACAAGTTCGGCGTTATTGCAGTCCACGCCGTTAAGCCAGACTTCAGCGTTCGCAAGGCTGATGCCGAGCACGGCCGTCAGCTTCGTCACCAGCAGGTCCAGCAGTTTTGTCAGCGGCGTCAGCACCTGAGCCAGCACGCTTGTCGGCGAGCTATTGATCACGCCCAGTCCCAGCAAGTTGACATCGAGCGTCGGATTGAGCCCGCCAAGCAGTCCCGTGACGGCATCGGTCAGCGGCGCGGTCGAGGACGTTTGCGCGTTGCTGCCGGGCGCCAGCACGATATCGGTGCCAGACGTCGCGGCGCCGTTCTGACTGGTCGGCTGTCCGGTCAGCTTGGCATTGACCAGCGGGCCGAGTGCCGTGACATTTGCAATGGTCACTGGCCCGGTGGCGCAGCCTGTCCCGCCCGCGTTGCCCAGGCAGGCGCCGAGCACGCCGGTGGAAGTCCTGATCGTGGCGCGCCGTTGAGCAGGCGCTGCGGCGCATTGCAGGTTGGTCAGATCGGCTTTGGCCTGTGCCACGCGGATCCACAATGGCAGGTTCAGGTCGATCGACAGGACGAGCGGCACGGCAACATGCACCTGCGCCGCCAGCTTGAGATCCACCTGTGCGGTGGTCGCGGTGGTCTTCCATGTGCCGTCGGGAAGCTGCTTTGCCGGCCCCACCGCCACCTGGGGTGGCTGGATGATGTACATCGAACCCACCACCTGACCGATACCGGGAATCTGGACATTCAATCCGCTCAGATCCACCGCGCTGGTGCCGCGCGCCACGTACGCCGCGGTGGTCAACAGCGACGCCACATTGAGCCCGACCTCTGCCGCCGACGATGCGGCCGGTGTCAGCACGCCCAGATCGAGCAATTGCGCAAGCGTGAGATTGGTGCCGATGCCGTTGAGGCCGAGCTGCGTCGCCGGGCTGCCGAGCGCGGCGTTCAGCAATGATTGCTTGCCCGCCGCGTTCAGCAACAGCGCATAGAAATCCTGGATCGACAGCGCGGTGTTCAGCAACTGGTCGATCGTTCCGACGCCGGCCTGTAGGCGCAACTGCTCCAGCGTCACGTTGGCGCCGACCAGCCCGTTCCAGTCCGCCACGGACAGGTTCACGCTGTTGCCCAGCAGCAGGCTCAGGATGCCGTTGGCCGAATTCACGTCCAGCAGGCCGCTGCCGAGCGAAAACGACGCAACGGGCGGACTGCCGGCGGCGATGGCTTCCGCGCGCAACTGCCGCGACGGGCCGCCGGGCAGCACAAACAGCATCGGCACGGTCAGCGTGGCCTGCACGCGCACCGCGTTGGGCGACACGCGTGTCGCGTCGTAGCCGGGATTGAAATGGCGCACGGCATCGCCGTTGGCCGCGTTGGCCGGATCCCATAGACCCAGACACGCGCGCAGGCCGTCGGCCGCACCCGCCGCCACGTCGGCGCAGTTCGCGGCCACACCGGCGGCATAGCCGTTCTGGCTGGCCGCCGCGTTGACCGACGCCATCACGTTAGCGGTGACAGTCGGCACATCGTCGGCGCGCTTCAGTTGCTGCGCGCCGGACAGCGCCGCCAGATCGACGGTCTTCTGCAACTGGCGCTGGCTGTAGAACACGAAGCCGATGTCGATCGACACCAGCGCCCCAATCGCCACGGTGGCGATCAGCACGGCGGCCATCACGGTGATGGCACCGCGCCGCTGGCGCGAGTGACGAGCGATGGCGTGGCGACGCATGATCGGCCCGATTCCGATGCGTTACTGGCCGTTGGACTGTCCGCCCAGCGGCTGGCTGCCCGCACCGCCGCGCAGCGGGCTGCCGCTGGCCTGACCGGTAAAGAACGCCGGCAACGGATGCTGGAAGCTCTGCATGTAGCGGCCATAGCCAAGCGCGGCCTGCTCGCCGGACAACGGCAGCATCTTGCCGGCCTGCGAACCGTTACGCTGGATCGCCAGCAGGGCGCGCGTGGTGTCGCCAACCGGCACATCGTTGGGCGATATCTGCGCGTCCGGCGATGCCGGTGCAGGTTGCGCCCACGCGGCAGACGCCGCCGCCAGCAGCGCGATGGCAACGAGGCGTATGCCGGTACAAATGGAAAGCGTCATGATTTCACCCCTGCATTCAAGGCGACGGCCTGGCCGTCCTGCGTGTTCTGGCTGTTCTGGCTCTTCTGTGCGTTGGCGCCCGGACTGGTGCGCGCCGCGGCCTTGTCGCGCAATTGCGCGGCGCGCGCCACGCGGTCCGCTTCCTTGCGGATCGCCGCGCGCGTGGGCTCGGGCATCGCCGCGCGCTGCATCATCGCCGTGGCGTCACCGCGCCTGCCGGCCGCCAGCATCCAGACCACGGCATTGCTGATGACGCGCGGATTGTTGGCGTCCAGCTCCAGTGCCTGCATCACCGGCACGCGCGCGTCCTGCAACGCGCCGGCGCGCATCAGCGCATAGCCGAGATCGTTGGCCACCTGCGCGTTGACCGGATCGATGGCGGCGGCCTGCCGCAGCTCGCCAGCGGCGCGGATGAAATCGCCCTGCCGGCCCAGCACCAGGCCGATGCCATGGTGCGCGCGGCCGGCGCGATCGGTGGTCAGCAGTTCGCGATAGGCCTGCAGCGCCGCGTCGTCCTGCCCGGTTTCGCGTAGTGCATCGGCGCGCAGCACCTGCAGCGCGGTGTTGGTGCCGAAGCGCTTCTGGAACGCGTCGATATGCGCCAGAGAAGCGTAATACATGCCCTCCTGCTGCATGCGGCCGATCAGGCCAAGATAGACGTTCTGGTCGTCGTATTCGGCGCGCGCCTCCTTGTCCTGCAACTTCGCAAGCTGAATCTGTGCATCGGCCTGGCGGGCCATGGCGTCGGCGCTATTGGGCGTGCCCGCGCATCCGCCCAGCAGCGCCAGCGCAGCGGCTGCCGACATCAGGCAAAGGCGCCGTGTCGTCAAGGTCATCAATGTCCTCCGTTCATGCGCGCAAGCATGCGAATCACGCCCAGAAAGCCCGGGCCGGCGGTCAGGATCAGCAGCACCGGCAGCAGGGTCACCACCATCACGCCGGTCATCTTGACCGTCAGCTTGCCGACCTTGTCTTTCATCCGTGCCTTGCGCGCGGTCTGCAGGCGTTCGCCAAACTGGCGCAGCGGCTCCTGCACCGCGCCGCCGTGGCGATCCACCTGTGTGAGCAGCGTAATCAGGCTCTTCAGGTCCTCGTCGTCGAACAGCTTGCCGATGCGCGCCAGCGTCTGTTCGCGCGCGCGTCCCGACGCAAACTGCTGGTTGGCGCGCTGCAGCTCCGGCCCCAGCACATGCAGCATGGCGCCGAACTCGACGACGATGATCTGCAGGCTCTGGTCGATAGACAGGCCGACGCCTTGCAGCAGCCGCAGCATGTCGATCAAGATCGGCAATTCCTCGACCACCTGCGCAAGACGACTGCGTGCCCAGCGGCGCAGCATCATCTTCGGCAGCAGAAACGCGACGGCGAATGCGGCAAACGTCCACATCAGCGTCGACGTCAACGTGCCATCGATGCGCCAGAGCAACACGCAAAACGCCACCGCGGTTGGCGCCAGCACGCGCAGCCCGCCGAACACGGCGCGCGGTCGCACGCCGTAGAAGCCGCACTGTTCAAGCAGTTGCTGCTCTTCCGCGGTGACCACCGCGCGGCCCAGGCGCGATTCCAGCCAGCGCTGGTTGAATCGTTCGCCGAATTTCTCGCTGAGCCGCGCGCCGATCGTGCCGGGCGCACCGGCCGTTGCTGCGCTCGACGGCGCTGCCGTGGCCGCCACGGGCGCGCCGCCGCCCGTCGGCACAGCCTGCGCCAACGCAGCGGCGGCGGAAGCTGCGCGCGCCGACATCTGCG
>NZ_VZOW01000054.1 GCF_008801835.1 Cupriavidus pauculus
CCCGGAAAAACAGCCAGAAAACGACAACTGCAGTGCCAGAATCTACACCAGAGGAGCTGTGACCATGAAGCGAGGGTGGGTCAAATTTAGATGAAAACGGCGGGTCAGTATTCGATGGACATCAACACACTTCCCGTAGCACGCTGGCGCGACAGTAGATTGTCGCTCCCCACCAACTGCCGTCCGGCTGGACCACAACCTGCGGCGGGCCCGCGTAGACAACGTCAGGTTCGGATTGATCATCCCATCCCAGTAGGGCACGGCGATCGCGCAGCTCCAGTACGACGCGACGGGCTGATGGTCGTGGCTGGGTGAAAAGGAGATTGAGCGAAAAGCCGTCCCAGAATCGGCTCGCGAGAATGGACTCCGTCAGCGGCATGTCGAGCAGTCGGCAAGTGTGGCGCAGGCTGGCACGCTGGATGCCCCGCCAGTCCATCTCTGGGGCGTGCTGATCCAGCGGTTGATTGCCGCCGGCCGCGTTCGGGCCCACTCCGCCGCCGGGCGACGATGCGGTAGCAGGAGTCACGGCCGGTAGCCCGCTCGGAAACACCCCGTGTACCAGGGTGGACCGGAACCGCTTCTTTCCTGCGGGTCCGGGCAGCTCACTGGAAACGAGCGTTCCCTCCGTGGGCGCAACGTTTCCCCCACCTGGCAGGGTGAGAACCTGATGGCGGTTGGACCAGACTTGCCGTTCCCAGTCCTTTTGTACATCCAAATCAGTCGTCGTCGCTCGCGAGCCCTTTGACTCGGCGAGGCACACGGCCGCCGGCGTGGTCGCGGTTGCGGCGCGGAAGAACACGAAGTCGGGATGCGCTGACGTTGTCTGCCCCCCGCAGTCCTCCCAGTGCGCCATCCATGGGTAGCCGGCGTGGTCCATCTGGAGCAGGGCTAGCCCCGCACCCAGGGTCCCCGACAGGAATGGCTTCACGTAATCCTTGAGGCGGGAGTACGCTGGCGTCACCGAATAGCCGTGGCCATCCCAGGCACACACGGACAATGCTGCCTCCGCGGTAGCTCGCACGGTCTCCTGTCCGGACCCGCCCAGCGTGAGCCCGAGCTTGCTGGCTCTCTGCATAGTCAGATAGAGCCACCAGATGTTGACGTGTGCCCCGGAGGCCGGCGGCGTCTTCTTCTGCCAGGTCAGGTTTGGCGTCGACGAGAGCAGGCGAAACTCTTTGTGGATGGGGACAGTGGGCATAAAAAGGCGATCGGCCGTGCAGCGGAACGGCCATTGTCCCCGAAGTCCCAGCGGGCTAGCCACCCAGCCCGTGCAGGGCCCGGTAACGCCTCTGGCAGATCTGGCCCAGCTTGCTCCGCCGCGAACGTCGACTTTTTACGGTCGCAGAAGCTAGGAAAACGCCCCCGATCTGCGTCGCGCGTCGCCGTGACAATGAAGGCTCCTAAAGCAGCGGAGCAAATATGCCCCTCCCACC
This sequence comes from Cupriavidus pauculus, assembly GCF_008801835.1. GTDB lineage: Bacteria > Pseudomonadota > Gammaproteobacteria > Burkholderiales > Burkholderiaceae > Cupriavidus > Cupriavidus pauculus. The sequence goes on from NZ_VZOW01000054.1 coordinate 1,434, forward strand.
TGAAGTCCAGATGTTCGTGAACATTGCCCGAGAACGCGATCGCGCGGATCTTCTCTTCCCGTCGGTCGACGTGCCCGGCCCGCTAGGTTCGCTGATCCGTCAGCCAAATCCTGCGGCAGTGCGCGCACGGGAGATGAAAAACCTGACTGACGAGGAGTATGCGGTGCGGCTCGGGCTCCTGCCCTGACTGGTTGCGTCGGGCGAACTCTCAGGGTACCGCCGCGCTGTTCCGTGCCCTCTATTTATATATAGGGGGGTGAAACCGCCCAGGGGCGCACACCTGACGGCGTGCGCGCGGGGTTTACTACGTCCGCTCGCATTTTGACTTTTGGGTCCGGGCGCGGCACGATCAATGCACTCGGTCGGGCCTATCCGGCCGACGCAACATACAAGGCTACACAATATGGTTAATCCGATTTACCCACACACATCGCTGGACGCGATGCAACTCATCACCTTCAAGTACGCCAACGGCTTCAGCATGATGGCCGAGCTGCTGCCCAAGCCTCGGGTCGCCGGTGCCACGATCACGCAGGTCGATGTCGAGATCACCAGCGCCCGTTGGTCCAACGTCGTTCAGCACTCGCTGCCGACGCTGGTGCAGGCCGGCACCCAGGCGCTCCTCGACGCCCAGACGGATGCCGCGCAGAGCACGACCCACATCGCCGAGATCCGCATCACGGGCGAGGAATTCCTCACCAAGCACGACATGCTGCAGATCTCGGGCAACCTGCCGGTGACAGTCGTCTGACGCGGGCCACGCTCTACTGGGAAGAAGCCGGCGCCAGCCGGCTTTTTCTTTGCCGGCGCCGCATGCCGGGGGCACTGCGCTCATACCGGCCCCAACCTGGCGGCTACGCGGGAACCGCTAGCAGCCCCATGCGCTGGCCGTTCTTCTTGTTACGTGCCCATAAGTTGGCCGTCGCCAAAAAAAATGCCACATAAAGCACTTTCGCTTGATTGTGGTGCTTTCCGCCTGCGCATGATAACCGTACTTAGCAAAGCAAAAAAATGCGCGCTCTGCTGTACTCGAATGAAGCCTGCGGCCGCCGCCGGAGAAACCGACTTGACTGGAAGGTCCTCTAGACTGAAGGGTGGCGAAGCCGCACGTATGGCCGTGACTCGCTGGGCACGTGGAGGATCGTCGTAGGAAACTTGGACGCGATGGGGGCCTCGCAACCCGCGCTTCAGGTGCGGTGGAAAGGGAACAGGAGTAGCGATATGCCCTCTCCAATTGCAAGCTTTTCGGCTTATCAGCTATCGAGCAGCTCCTTTGGATCAAGTCCCAGATGGTACGCGTCGGGCTGACCTACGAGCACCTACTGGCGGCGCGCTGTTTCGCGGCGCCAGATGTGGCCGGGCCCAGCGCTCCGAGGGGAATCCTGTTCCGGGACGCCACTGGCCATGTCTGGAATGGCTGTGGCACCATGCCGGATCGGATGCAGCGTGCTATCGATGCGGGCCAGTCGATCGAACATTTCCGAGTCGAGCAACGGAAGTAGTGCGGGTCGCAGCAGTTCGCCAGACCGAGCACTGGGAATCTCGCTATCCCCGTCCCTTTCACACGTACTTAGGCAATTGCAGGGGGCGGGGCAGATATCCATCAGATGATGGCTGCGACGTCAACTAGTTCATCGACCAGCATATCGCCTTCGGTCTCCACGGCAAAGGTCGCATCAAGGATCTCTGCGCTATCGTTCGCGTCGAACATATTTGCCACAGCTTCCTCACCCTTGGGTGGAGTTCAGGCCGCCGACATTTTTGAGTACATTCCCTGAATCCATAGCCTCCACAACTAGATCGCGCCTTCCAGTCGCCATAGCATTCTTCAGCATTTGTAGCGCCCGGAATTGCTGGTTCCACCTTGCCCCAACAAAGTAGTAGGACATTCCAGCGCCATCGCCGAATACGGCAATAAGCGGTCCGTTCTGGCCGCCTTCAGTAAAGATTTTAAGCATCGGCATGTCATGGCCACGCCAGTGGCGTCTAAGGGATCGACCTACTGACCATGAACTGTCGGCGTCGGAGGAGTCATTATCAACATATGAAGCCATGCTCGCGTTCGACGCTCACCACGCTAGGTGCCTCGTCAACTAGCACGTCAGGTGCGATGAAAAGGGAACCGGAGAAGCGATACGCCTCTCCTGTTAGCAAGTCTTTTGGTTTATCAGTTATCGAGCAGCGCCGGGTTCGTCATGCTTGTCAAACGCGGGATTGGCACCGTCTTTGGAGTGCATCGAGGCAGCGTGATCGGCCTTTTGCTGCTTGACCGTCTGCTCGCTGGGTGGGTACTCGCCGTTCTTCTTGGTGTAAGTGCCGTCGTGCTTGGACTTGGCCAACTCCTTCTTGACCTCCGCTCGGCTGCGACCTTGTGTGGAATCGCTGGTGCCTTGCGCAAAGGCTGGCAAGGCGATGGTGGTCGATAGAACGATGGCAAATGCGATACCTTTCATTTGACTGACTCCTGCTCCGGCTGATGCCGAATATCTGCCATTAAGGGATTGAACCGACTATCCGACCTGCGACAGTCGTCGGTTCGTTTATAGCGATCCAAGGCTGCTGCCTCGTTGAATGTTGATTACAAGTTGGTAATGTTGATAGCGAGCCGTCTGTCATTCGAATGCGCTAAAGTTCAAACGTGACAGGTTGAATGGCGATGCAATCAATGTGTCACGTAGCCGCCATATTTGTGATCCATCCTCTCTGCTCCAATCAGGGAGGAAGTCACAATGAGAAGAATTTCGGCAGTTGTGCCGGCTGTAGTGTCAATCGCGCTCGCTGCATGTGGCGGCGATGGCTCCAATAACGGCGAATCACCGGTCACGCCGACGTCGCCTCCGCAGACGGCGGTACCGACAAAGAACGTGGTCTTCTTTCTCGGCGATGGTATGGGGCTGACGACACTGACCGCGGCGCGCATCTACAAGGTGGGTGAGGAAGGCGACCTGACCATCGACACGATGCCGGAAAGCGGGTTTATCCGCACGTATTCGAACGATGCCCAGGTCACGGACAGCGCGCCGTCGATGGCAGCGTACATGACCGGCGTGAAGATGAATAACGAGGTCATCTCGATGACCGCGGAAACCCGCGCCACCGATGCCAGCGGCAAGGCCTACGTCTCGGGCGCCGATACCACGTGCCCGTCCAGCGGCAACGGCGCCACCGTGCCGACGCTGCTCGAACAGATGAAGGCTGCCGGCTACGGCACCGGCGTGGTGACCACCACGCGCATCACGCACGCCACGCCGGCTGCCACGTACGCGCACATTTGCCACCGCGACGGCGAAAACGCAATCGCCGCGCAACTGGTGCCGTCGGGTGCTGGCTTCAACGGCGCATTGTCCGATGGCGTCGACGTGATCTTTGGCGGCGGCCGCCAGCACTTCCTGGCCACCACCGCAGGCGGCAAGCGCACCGATGGCCGCGATCTGGTCACCGAGCTGAAGACCGCCGGCTACACCTATGCCGCCAGCAAGGCCGATTTCGACAAGATCGCCGCCAGCAATGCCAAGGTGCTGGGCCTGTTCAACGCCAGCCACATGGAATACGACCTGGACCGCGATCCGGCCAAGGAGCCGAGCCTGGCCGAGATGACCGGCAAGGCCATCGACGTGCTGGCCGCCAAGAAGAAGGGCTTCTTCCTGATGGTGGAAGGCGGCCGTATCGACCACGCGCTGCACGAAACCACGGCCCGCAAGGCGCTGCAGGACACCGCCGCGTTCGACGACGCGCTCAAGGCCGCCATCGACAAGCTCAACGTGATCGACCCGGGCCTGAAGAACACGCTGATCGTCGTCACCGCCGACCACGACCACACGCTGGTGCTGAACGGCTACGCCAAGCGTACCGGCAAGACCAGCGACGCCAACCCCGGCGTGCTGGGCCTGGTGAAGGACTACGTCACCGGCTCCCTGAAGCTCGATAGCGGCGGCAACCCGTTCTCGATCATCGGTTTCGGCAACGGCGAAAACCGCCCGGCCACGCGCACCGCGCTGACCGACGCCATGGTCTACGAGAAGACCTACCACCAGGAAGCGGTGATCCCGATGCCGGTCGGCGGCGAAACGCACGGCGGCACGGACGTGTTCATCGGTGCGATGGGCAATGGCGCCACCAACTTCTCGGGTGTGATGGACAACACCGAGGTCTTCGGCCTGATCAAGAAGTCGATCGGACTCTGAGCCCCCACACACCAGAACGGAACAACGACCATGAATATCACTACCCGTATCGGCCTGCTGGCCGCCGCAGCCGCCAGCGCATGCCTGTCCCTGCCGGCGCACGCCGCCGGCGAGGCCAAGAACGTCATCTTCTTCCTGGGCGATGGCATGGGCCCGGCCACCGTCACCGCGTCGCGCATCTACAAGTACGGCGAATCGGGCCGTCTGACGATGGAATCGCTGCGTCGCACCGCGCGCATCAAGACGTTCTCGAACGACGCACAAACCACCGACAGCGCCCCGTCGATGGCCGCCTACATGACCGGCGTGAAGATGAACAACGAGGTCATCTCGATGTCGGCCAACACGGTGGCCACCGCCCCGAGCGCCGACGCCAACGGCAACCGCACCATCAGCAACTGCACGCCGACCAACGGCACGGCCGTGCCGACGCTGCTGGAACTGGCCAAGGCCAAGGGCAAGGCCACTGGCGCGATCACCACGACGGAGCTGACCCACGCCACGCCCGCCGCCACGTACTCCCATATCTGCCACCGCGACGCGCAGTACCACATCGCGGCCCAGGCGGTGCCGGGCGGCGTGGGCTTCAACACGGCGCTGGGCGACGGCGTGGATGTACTGATGGGCGGCGGCCGCAACCACTGGACGCCATACGATGCCACCACCAACACGCGTGGCCGCTTCGATGGCCGCAACCTGCTGACCGAAATGGCCGGCCAGGGCTACACGGTGGCGGCAACGCGCGACGAGATGGTTCGCGCCACCGGCACCAAGCTGATCGGCCTGTTCAGCTCGACGAGTCATCTCGAGTACGAGATCGATCGTGTCGCAGGCCGGGGCCAGGGCGCCACGCAGCCGAGCCTGGCCGACATGACGGCCAAGGCCATCGAGATGTTGTCGAAGAACAGCAACGGCTACTTCCTGATGGTGGAAGGCGGGCGTATCGACCACGCGCTGCACGGCACCAACGCCAAGCGCGCACTGGAAGACACCATCGCCTTCGATGACGCCATCAAGCGCGCGTTGTCGCTGGTGGACCTGTCGAACACGATCATCGTGGTCACGGCCGACCACGACCACACGATGACGATCAACGGCTATTCGCATCGTGGCAACCCGATCCTGGCAACCGCCACGGATTACAAGACCAAGCAGACCGCCAAGGCCGCCGACGGCCTGCCGTACACGACGCTGGTGTTCGGCAACGGCGGCACGCCGCGCAAGGCCACGCGCGACGATCCCACGCTGGTCGACACCACCGCCAATGACTACCTGCAGGAAGTGGGCGTGAACCTGGGTAGCCCGGGCGCGGAAACGCACGGCGGCGGCGACGTCATGCTGTTCTCGACCGGCCCCGGCAGCGCACCGCTGAAGGGCACGCTCGACAACACCAAGGTGTTCGGCGTGGTGAAGTCGGCGGCGGGCCTGTAAGCCAGGGTTCCTCGCTACGGATGCGCGCGCATCGGATACCCCGGTGCGCGCGCATCGTCGTTTCAATGTCTCTACGGTATTCGTTATCCCATGAAGCTTTTCATCCAGTCTGTCCTGGTGGCGTCGCTCGCTGCAGGCGCCTCGTCCCTGGCCGCCGCGGCCGAACCTGCGTCGCTGGCGCTGCGCGTCCAGCATGAGCTGTCGGTCCTCGGCAACGACGGCGTCAAGCGCGACGTCGCCTTCAGCGAGCAGGTCTACCGCAGCGGCGACGCCGTGTGGATCGAGCGCGAAATTCCCGCGGCGGTCCAGCACAACCACCATGCCGGCGAGCAGGCGGAAAAGGGACACAAGCACCTCGATACCGCCACCGCAGCCCGCTGGATCGCCCGTCAGCCCAACGGCAAACTGCTGGTGCGCCTGGTCAGCGACGAAAAGCGCCGCACGTTCGAAGTGGGGCAGGGTGACTACGGCAACGTCGGCTTCGACGGATCGTGGCCGGCCGCACGGCATCTGCTCGATCCGGCCCTGCTCAAGACCATGAAGGCCGAGGGCCCGGTGCGCGATGGCGTGCAGACCTACAGCGCACGGCGCGGCGCCGACCAGCTGACAGTGCAATGGGATGTCGCGAACCAGTATCCGCGGCTGGTGCAGTCGCGCAGCGTGGACGGCACCCAGAGCAAGACCACGCGGGTCAGCCGCGTTGCGCTGCCCGCCGCGGCACCATGGGAGCGGGCGCGCAAGTACTCGCATGGTGAGTACTCGGATTTGCTGGATTGATCCTCTGGGATGGGGCTTCAGAGAAGCAACCCATTGCGACGGGAGTCCAGGGCTTTGACATCCCGCTCTACGTCCGTATCCACAAGAGCGTCGTGGTTGCATAAGCGTAGAGCTTCGATCCCTTGTGAGAGGCATATTCCAAGGGCTCTCTTTTTTTCTGGAGTGGGCGATCTCTCATTCGGAGCCTGCGGCACACACAAGTGCAGTCGTCAGATTGCGCCGAAGGATCGACGGCGTGGGTTCACGCTTAGTCCCTGGCAACGCGAATTACGCGAAACGTCATCCTCGGATTCGATCGTGGTTGAACGCGTCGTCCGGCGTTCAGTCGCGTTGTGCGGGGCTATATCGAGGGAGTGACGCAGCACCGTCCCCTTCTCGGCGATTCACTGGAATCGCCATAGAGCCGGCGGTGTTGCGAAGGAACCGCGCGTTGTGCATGAGCTTGAAGAAAACATTTGCGGGTTAGCTGAAGCATTTGGTATGCTCCGCCCCGTCTTCATTCAAGGTTTTTCCCATGGACTGTTGTTCTAGTCGGCGTTACGTCGAAACCTGAACGGCTAGTCAGTCAAGGCGACTCTTCGCCACTGCCTAGCCGACATGGCGGGCAGTGGTATTCGCGCGGGTTCCCCGCGCGGCCATCTCCCATCTATTTTTGCGACCTTTGTCATCAGGGAAACTGAGGGCGACTTACGCTCGCGCGTTTCTCACGATGCAGGTCGTGTGTGCCTACATGCGCCGTAGAAGCGCGTGGGGGAGGTCGCATGTCGCTCATTTTTCTGCAGCATTTTTTTGCATCCCTGCATTTTCTTAGAACCCTCCTTGTCTCGCACGGCGCGTTCGCGCCGATCCTGCTGCTGACCCTCGTAGCCGTAGTCCCTTCGACTCGATTGCGGGCACAAGTGTTGGAAAACGCGTCTGGCGCTGCGGTGCCAGACGAGAACACTCCTCTTGAGAATTCGGAACGCTTCGCCTTCCACGGCCAGACTACCTATGTGTGGCAGCGTAAGCCGGCGTTCGATGCGGCCTATTCTGGCGAAAATAGTCTAAGTCAGCAGCGAGACAAGAGCTATTCGTGGAGCGTTACGCTGGATCTCGGCGTTCGCCCGTGGCGAGGCGCAGAGTTTCACTTCAATCCCGAGGCCGTTCAAGGCGTACCGTTCTCCGGTCTGCGTGGCCTCGGAGGGCTTTCCAACGGCGAAGGCGCCAAGTTTTCGAGTACGAGTCCGACCGTGTATCGCGCGCGTGCGTTTTTGCGCCAAGCATGGGGCCTGGGCGGAGGCGAAGAAGTTGTCGAGGCCAACTTCAATCAGTTTGCCGCCCAGCTCGACAAGCGGCGCTTGGTATTGACTGCCGGGAACGTGCCGGTTCTCGATATCTTCAACGCCGTCGAGTACGGTCAAGATCCCCGCACACAGTTTCTGAACTGGTCATTCCTGACGCACGGCTCGTTCGATTATCCGGCCGACGCACGCGGCTACAACTGGGGCGTCGCACTCGAATACATCTACGACGACTGGGCGGTACGAGTCGGTCGCTTCCTGTTGCCCGTCGAGTCGAACGGCCTGGCGCTGGACGCTCGTTTCATGGAGCACTACGGCGACATGATCGAACTAGAAAAGGGCTATCAGTTCGTTGGCCAGCCAGGCAAGGCCCGCCTCTTGTTGTGGCGCAACAAGGCGAAGACGGGCGCGTTTCGCGATGCCATCGCAATTGGCAGCGCCAATGGTCGCACACCGGACGTCGCCGACGTGCGTCGCGAGCACGCCAAAGTCGGTGTTGGGCTCAGTTTTGAACAGCAGGTTGGGAAGGATCTTGGCTTGTTCGCCCGTGTCGACTGGGCTGACGACAAGACGGAAACCTATGCCTTTACCGAGATTGGACGCAGTTTCTCGGTCGGCGGCATCCTCTCCGGACAGCGCTGGGGGCGCCCACAGGACACTTTGGGTATCGGGGTGGCGGTAAACATGCTTGGCAGCGCTCACCGCGCCTACCTTGCCGCCGGTGGCCTCGGTGCGTTTCTCGGCGACGGGGCCTTGAACTACGGTCAGGAGCGCGTTCTGGAAGTGTTTTACAGCTTCCAGCCTACCAAGCGCTTGTGGATCAGCCCGGACTTCCAATACATCCAGCATCCCGGCTACAACCGCGATCGCGGGCCGGTGACGATCTACGGCGTACGCCTCCACGCCGAGTTTTGAGTCGTCGCCGGCGAGCCGCCACTCATTCAGAAACGCAATGTTGGCTCAACCGTGCGCCTTATGGCGCGAATGCGGAGCCTTGGCATTCAGATTTGCCGTCCGTGCGTCTGCCGCACCACTAACCGATGATGGAGATTCGGTCATGAACTTCAAACTCCTGAAGACGCTCTTCGGAGCCTTCCTGCGTACGCGTCGCGTCACGCACCAATTTCGTCGGCTGGCGATGTTCGAATCCCTCGGTGAGGCCGGACCGTCGAGAGCCGTACCGGAGAGCCTGACGCGCGATCTGCAGCGCGCTGCCCGTGAGGAAGTTGCCACCGTGTTGGTCCGCCTGCATTCGCATGAAGACGGCCTGACAAGCGCGGAGGCCGAGGAACGCCTCAAGCGCTTCGGTTCCAACGAGGTGGAGCACGAGAAGCCATTGCCTGCGTGGCGGCATTTGTGGCACTCGTACCGAAATCCCTTCAATCTGCTGCTTACGGTACTGGCCGCGATCTCCTATGCAACGGAAGATATGAAGGCGGCCATTGTGATCAGCACAATGGTGGTCCTTTCGACGCTGATCCGCTTCGTCCAGGAGCGTCGGTCGAACCGGGCCGCCGAGGCACTGAAAGCCATGGTCAGCACCACCGCTACGGTGGTGCGGCGGGACATGGCCGCGCAGATTGCCACGACCAGTGCGCAGTTCTTCAACGTGCATCTGCATACCAAGCCACCAGCCAAGATGGAGGTGCCGTTGAGCAAACTGGTGCCGGGCGAGATTGTCGCCCTGTCAGCAGGTGACATGATTCCAGCCGATTGCCGCATCCTGATGGCGAAGGATCTTTTTGTCAGCCAGGCAGCCATGACAGGAGAATCGCTGCCGATTGAGAAGTTTGCCGAACGGCGTGCGCGCGTGGAAAGCCCTTTGGATCTGAGCAACATTGCCTTCATGGGTACTAACGTAGTTTCCGGCGCAGCGACCGCGGTGGTGCTGGCCACCGGTAACCAAACCTACTTCGGGACGATTGCGTCGCGCTTGACGACCTCGGATCGCACGGCTACCGCCTTTCAGGCTGGCGTGAACCAGGTGAGCTGGCTGCTGATCCGCTTTGCGCTGGTGATGGTGCCGATTGTGTTGCTCGTCAATGGCTTCACAAAAGGCGACTGGATGGAGGCATTTCTCTTTGCGCTGTCAGTAGCCGTCGGCCTGACGCCAGAGATGCTGCCGATGATTGTCACCTCCACGTTGGCCAAGGGCGCCGTGTTGCTGTCTAAACGAAAAGTCATTGTGAAGCGGCTCGACGCTATCCAGAATTTCGGTGCGATGGATGTGCTGTGTACCGACAAGACTGGAACGCTAACGCAGGACAGGATTGTGCTGGAGCGCCATACCGACGTACTGGGCGCCGTGTCAACCGATGTGCTCAAGTATGCCTACTTGAATAGCTACTTCCAGACCGGGCTGAAGAATCTCCTGGACCGCGCCGTGCTGGAACATGTCGAACTGCAAAAGGAATTGCAGCCATTGTCTCACTACCGCAAGGTGGATGAAGTTCCGTTCGATTTTCAGCGCCGCCGCATGTCGGTCGTGGTGGGCGAACGAGACGATCATCACGAGTTGATCTGCAAGGGTGCTGTCGAGGAAATCCTGAGTGTCAGCTCGCACGTGCAGGTCAACGGGGCGATCTTGCCGCTTGACGCCGGGCTGCTGGCACAGGTGCGCAAGGTTACGCATGACCTCAACGAGGAAGGACTGCGCGTAGTGGCGGTAGCTACTAAGGAGACGCCGCCGGCGACCGAAGCCTATGGCGTAGCTGACGAGCGCGATCTGATCTTGGTCGGCTACATCGCCTTCTTGGACCCGCCCAAGGAGTCGACAGCTCCGGCGTTGCGAGCGCTCCGTCAACATGGCGTTACCGTCAAAGTACTGACCGGGGACAACGAACTTGTGACCGCCAAGATCTGTCGCGAAGTGGGCCTGGAGGTCAAGGGAGTGCTACTGGGGCCCGACATCGAACGAATGGGTAGCGCTGAGCTGTCGCGAGCAGTCGACACTCACAATGTATTCGCCCGCCTGTCGCCGTTGCACAAAGAGCGCCTGGTGCATACGTTGCGAGACAACGGTCATGTCGTTGGCTTTATGGGCGATGGCATCAATGATGCTCCGGCACTGAGGGCCGCTGACATCGGAATTTCGGTAGATAGTGCGGTGGACATCGCGAAGGAGGCGGCTGATCTGATTCTGCTGGAGAAAAGCCTACTGGTGCTGGAGGAGGGCGTCATCGAGGGGCGGCGAACCTTCTGCAATATGCTCAAGTACATTCGTATGACGGCCAGTTCCAACTTTGGCAACGTGTTTTCGGTGTTGGTGGCAAGTGCGTTCTTGCCCTTCTTGCCGATGCTTCCACTGCAGTTGTTGGTGCAAAACCTGCTCTATGACGTCTCGCAGATTGCAATTCCCTTTGACAAAGTGGACGACGAACTGGTGACGCGGCCGCTGCAGTGGAATCCGGGCGATATCGGGCGCTTCATGGTGTTCTTTGGGCCGATCAGCTCGATTTTCGATATCACCACATACCTGGTGATGTGGTTTGTGTTTGCCGCAAAGACAGGTGCCGACCAATCGCTGTTTCAATCCGGATGGTTTGTGGTCGGCCTTCTCACGCAAACGTTGATTGTGCACATGATTCGCACGCCTAAGCTGCCTTTTGTCGAGAGCCGGGCAGCTTGGCCATTGATCGTGATGACTGCCCTGATCATGGCTCTTGGGGTGTTCTTGCCGATGGGGCCGTTAGCGGGCTACTTCAAGTTGCAGGCATTGCCATGGGCATACTTCCCTTGGATGGTCGGCATCGTGGTCAGCTATGCCTTGTTGACCACCGCGATGAAGCGTTTCTATGTTCGCCGTTTCGGTTGGCAGTAGGACTGCTACGGTCGATAACCCTCATCTGTGTGCTGCCAACTGCTTGTAACAATGGCATGACATGATCCGGCCCCCTCGGGGGCCCAAAACCGATACTTGATCAACGCGAATTTTCCCATGGAAGCTGTTACCAATATCAATCTGGAATCATTGCTCGCCACCTGCATCAGCCTGGCCGCGGCATTTGTCCTGGGCACAGTAATAGGCTTCGAGCGGCAATATCGCCAGCGCACGGCGGGCTTGCGTACCAACGTACTGGTTGCCGTCGGCGCGGCCATTTTTGTGGATATGGCGAACCGACTGGCGGGCCACGATGGGGCTGTGCGGGTAGTCGCCTATGTGGTTTCGGGAATCGGCTTTCTCGGCGCCGGCGTCATCATGCGGGAGGAAGGGAACGTGCGCGGGCTCAATACCGCGGCAACCCTGTGGGGATCAGCCGCTGTTGGCGCGAGCGCGGGTGCGGGGTTGATTCTGGAGGCTGCGCTTGCTTGCCTGTTCGTTCTTGCGGCGAACACGCTGCTGAGGCCAGTGGTCAATCGAATCAACCGTCAGCCTATTGATACCCACGCTGTCGAGGTCACTAATACGGTCTACGTCATCGCCCCGCGGCAACGTCAGAGGGAGGCGATGCGCTTGCTTGAGGCGGCCCTTGAAGCTAGCGAGCACCACACTCGCGATCTGGTTGTGCACGCTTTTGGCGTACACGACGTCGAAATCGAGGCGGTGCTGATGGCAACTTCCGTGGATGGCGACGAACTTGATCGCATTGTCGCGCAATTGGCCAGTTCAGACGCCATCAATCAGGCCTTTTGGAGCCCGAGTACGACAGAGTGAATTTGCCGCTCGTCGCCCCTGAGTGCTTGCGTCGCAATTTGCTCTTGAACGACTGCAACGTTTGTCGTTGCGCGCCGGCACTTGGGAGGAAAGTGAAATCTTGGCAGGCATTGAAACCGATACGGATCACCTCGGTCGTTAAGGCGCCGAGACCGGAACGCGGCTGACCTCATTATCGGCGTCCACGATGCGATTTAGCGTCTCGATGAATGCCTGTTTCTCGGCCTTCGTTAGACCTGTCAGCATTCGCTCTTGGGCGTGTTCAGAGCCCACATACATCTGTTCCAGCTATGATTCGACCAGCGCCGTGAGATAGAGCAACTTGGTGCGGCGATCCGTACCGGTCTCCCTGGAAATCAGTCCCTTCGTCTCGAGCCGTTCTACGCGCCCGAAGTTGTGTTGCTGTCAACGCCGATGGATTACGCTACCCTAAGCTGGTCAATGCCTGGGTGGGCGCGGATTGCGGCCAATGCCGCGTAACCGGAGTGGTATCGAACTCTGCGGTTTCCTTCAGACAAACGGTTGTGGCGATCTGCTGAAGCCGGCGGATCAGGTGTCCCGGTTTGTTGTACAGCACCTGCGTTTCCACGACAGCAGCAACAAGGCATGGCTGTTTGCGGCGCGCGCCAACCATGCGTTCTCCAAGCGCACCACTGCCTATGGCACTGTGGGGTATATCGATAGTCGAGGGACGCTCAACTACTCTGTGAGCTCTGCCGCGACTGGTTCGAGTCCGACGCCAGGAGGCAACCAGTTTGGCGCGATGCTGGGTCTCAAGACGATCTTCTGGCAATGGGGCCGCATCGAGTCTCTTGGCCGTACACCCAATCCGGAACTCAAAGAGGTCGAAAAAAGGGCTAAGTAGGAAGCCCGTACTTAGCCCATGGTTGCCTAACTTACCCGTCTGCCGCATGGGATCGGTACGCCTGCGCGTCGATTCCATTGGCGGCGCGTCTGCTGCTTACGCAGCGGCTGATCGTCCTACGATCGTCAGTGAATCCCATTGGGCATCATAGGATGCGAAGCAGGTAACGAACGTGAACGAAGAAGGAATGAGCGCTAACTACCATCTCTTGCTCGAATTTGATCAATGTCGCTTTCGTCGCTTTCGTTTCGATCCGCGCCGTGGTGGCCTGTGAGCTCTCCTTTGAGTCTCTTTTTTGCATGGTCCATACCTCCACCGTAAGTAGAGGGCAAAGGCGACTATTCCGAGAACAGCCACGATGAAGAAGACGACTAGCGTAGTCGCATAATCGTCGGACATATAAGGTGCTCGGAGCCTCGTTACTTGTTTCATAAGAGTGCTATGAGATCCTCGGGTACACCTCCTCTTTCGGGTATGCCAGGTGTCGCGCAAGGGAGGACGATGTCCCGCGGGTACTTTGGGGTAACGTACGATTAAAGAATCGTGAAATGTGCATCACTTACCTAGCGGTTTCGGTAGGCCTGAACTGAGTAAGGAATACGATGTGCTTCAAGTTTCCTTGGCGGAACCCAGTTAGCAGTGCGCGTACGTCGTTATAAGTCACGTTCGGAAGTGGACGCGTGAGACTGCCGACTGGCGTCACACGCATCCTGCAACAACGTTGGGCGTAATGCGGTCGGCCCAGCACGGCTATCAGTCAGTGACGCCATAGCGGCCCAGATACGTGGCACTTCGTGTCGCATCTGGGCCCCGCTTGCTTACCTGAAGACCGAATCAAGCTGCAATTCGAGCTTCAGCTTTTCTTCTGCTTCCAAGGCGCTGACCACCGCGGTTCGGGCAGCGAGGGTGGTTTCGGCAAGGCTTCGCCGAACCACAAGCAGTTGGGCGACGCCGATCTCGCCAGCGGCGTAGGCCTTCTGACTCCTTGCCGCGGCGCTAAGATCCAATTGCAAAGCCGAAAACTGAGCTTTTGCCGCAGCATTAAGTCCACTAAAGGACTTCGCCAGAACATCGTAGTCGGCTCCTGCAGCCTGCTCCGCGCCATAGCGTCGTTGCGCGGCACTCCCTGCGTCCGCTGCAGCAGCTACCGCAGACGCGCGCCGATACGATGAACCCAAGGGCATCGAAATCGAAATGCCGGCAATTCTCTCTGTACCGCCGCGCTCAACGGTCACGAAGGCGCCGACCGTCGGATCTGGCTTGCGCTCGAGGTCGGTCCGATGAGCGACACGTTGGGCCATCGCCTCTTCCGCCAGGGCGAGGCGCACTGCATAGCTTGAGCCTATGTAGCGGGCTCGGGCATCGTCACCAAGCAGTGTCGATGCTGGCAGGGCCGTTTCGACGGGCAGCCCTCCCGGCATACCTAGCAGTGGATAGCGGGCGTGCAGGTCTGCCTCGGCGGCAGATTGCGCAGAACGCGCACCTGCTGCCGCCGCTTCCGCACGGGCAAGCTCTGCTTCGATAATCTCAAGATCCATTCGAGACGCATCTTGTGCACGAGCACGCTTTCTCGTCGAGGAGACCAGTTCTGCGGCCAATTCGACGTTTCGATTCGTTGCCTCAGTGGCTTCGCGTGCGCGTATGACATTGAACCAAAGCGCCAGCATTTGTCGGGACGCCTGGTGCCGGGCATCTGCCGCTGCTAGCGCACCGGCATCGATGGCTGCGTCCGCAATCGCGGCATCGGCATCCGCTTTCCCCCAAAGACGTAGCGGACGCTCGATTGCAACCTGGCCTTCTGCGAAGTTTGCAGAAGGATTGGTCACATTCCGGTTCTGCCCCGTAGCACGTACGACAAACTCCGCCGTTCCGGCACGGATGCCGACGGCTCGGGCGTTGGCGCTATCTTGCCGAGCGATCGCCGCCGAGACGGACGGGGCTGCATTCAGCGCGGCTTCGACCGCACCGGGTGCGGGCAAGTATCCCGCAGCCGCCCGTGAAAGGGTGGGGTTGCAGAGTAGGGCTGTCAGGAACAGCGCGTAGCTGCCAAATACAATTCGATTTTCCATTGCAAAGTTCTCGCGCTGGTTCATTATTCAACCGAGGATCCGGCAGGCGTCCGGATGCTCGCCCGCTGAGAGCGTGCGGTTCCAAACCGCTCAAATAGCAGCGGAAGGAGTAGGAGAGTAAGCGCGGTCGAAGTCACCAGGCCGCCGGTCACTACGATGGCCAGAGGACGCTGAATCTCTGATCCTGGGCCGGTCGCCAGCAACAGCGGAATCATGCCGAGTGCCGTGATGCATGCCGTCATGAGCACGGGGCGTAGACGATCCCGCACGCCACGTGTGCATAAGCAGCTTTCGTGATGCCGAAAGCGTGGGGATTTGAGCAAGAACGGTGATGGACGCTGGAGGGGTTCCCTCAGGGAGCGTGCATGCACGCGCCTGAGGGAAGATGTCGCCTTTATTGTG
>NZ_VZOW01000055.1 GCF_008801835.1 Cupriavidus pauculus
GCACATCAACCTCACCGGCGATTACCTCTGGCGCAGCAGCGCCAAGATCGGCGCGGGCAAGTTCAGGCCGCTACGACCGCTGCAACCGGCTTAGCGTGCTTTATTTTCCGTTTTCTGAGGCGACCCCAACGGGGACGGGTGCGGAGGTGCAAAAGCCACTGGCAACGGTCGTGATCGGTGGATTGATCACGGCCACCGTGCTCACGCTCTTCGTGTTGCCCGCGATATGCGGCATGGTGGTGCGCCGGAAACGGGGCGCGGGCGTGGGTCGCGACGAACTCGCTGAAGCTTAGGAGGTTGCATGCTGGACGTATTGCGGAACCGAACCTATCGGCACCTGTTCGGTGCGCAGGTGATCGCGCTGATTGGCACCGGGCTTGCGACGGTCGCGCTGGGTCTGCTCGCCTATGATCTGGCTGGTGCGAACGCGGGTAGCGTCCTGGGAACCGCGCTGGCAATCAAGATGGTTGCCTATGTGGGCATTGCCCCGGTTGTGGGTGCGTTCGCCAACAGGCTTCCGCGTCGCGCATTCCTTGTTGCGATGGACCTCGTGCGGGCGCTGGTGGCAATTTCTCTGCCGTTCGTGACGCAGATCTGGCAGATCTACATCCTGATTTTCCTGTTGCAGTCGGCATCGGCGGCGTTCACGCCAACTTTTCAGGCGACCATCCCGGACGTCCTTCCTGAAGAGAAGGCCTATACGAATGCCTTATCCCTGTCGCGCCTGGCGTATGACATGGAGAGTCTGGTGAGTCCGATGCTGGCCGCCGCGTTGCTATCGGTCATCGGCTTTCACTGGCTGTTCGGCGGCACTGTCGTGGGCTTCCTGGTGTCGGCTGCGTTCGTCGTTTCGGTGCGTTTGCCGCAATCCAAGGCGATAGCTCGCAAGGAGAGCCTGTATGCCAAAACGTTTCGGGGTATGTCGATCTACCTTCGGACGCACCGCTTGCGAGGGCTTCTGGCCCTGAACCTCGCCGCGGCCGCCGCCAGCTCGATGGTCATCGTGAACACGGTCGTCTATGTGCAAAGCAAGCTGCAGCGTCCGGCGTCTGATGTCCCATTCGCTCTGGCGGCCTTCGGCTGCGGATCGATGCTTGTGGCACTGTTACTGCCGAGGCTGTTGGCGAATCGTCCTGATCGTCCAGCCATGCTGGGCGGCGCCATCCTTATGTCAGCCAGTCTCGCTTTTGGAGTAGCACTGACCGGGTTCGGGCAAGTCATCGAATGGCCCATGCTTCTGCTGACGTGGTTTGCCACCGGCATCGGGTACTCGATGACGTTGACGCCAAGCGGACGTCTGCTGAAACGCTCGGCGGCTTCAGCCGATCGCCCTGCAGTGTTTGCTGCGCAATTCTCCCTCTCGCATGCGTGCTGGCTGATTGCCTATCCGCTCGCGGGGCAGGTGGGGGCGCGATACGGGATGCGTGCAGCATTTGTGGTGCTTGCGTGCGTTTCTGTTGTCGGATTTCTCGCTGCCTGGCGCGTGTGGCCAGCAGCAAATCATGAGGATACGGTCCCGGTGCGCTGACACAATCCCTCGCGGCGTGAAGGGTTGGCGAGAAAATTGCCATGATTGACGTGCTGACCGGTGGCGCAGGTCCAGAACCAACGGCCAGACTTTTCGTACGTCAGCAGCGCGTGCTGGGACTGGTCGGGGGCAGCCGCAATGATCAACCAGAGTTCGTGCGGCCTGGCGGCCATCCATGCCAAACGGGTCATCTATCAGGTGATTCCGCAGCAGCACATTGCCGATGCGTTCCAGTTGCAACACGCCGGTGCTTACGCCGGAAAATCTACCTCGACAGAATTGACAGCGAGCCAGTCATCTGGGCATCCGCGTGGGGCACTACGGGGGGCCAGGAAAAGCACTTCGCCGCCCGCTGTGGTTCCGACGAAATTCGTTCCGGTAGAACGGAGTGCGTTTCCACCGGACTGGTCGTTCCGGACAGTGTGGGTGGGGGCACCTTTCCGTTCAAGTTCTGATGCGCCGCATGGCCGTTAGCATGGCGCTAGCCCAGACGCGCACCCAAGAAAATGGCTTGCCTCCGTAGGAGGCAAGCCACAAGCTCTTCGTGCCACGGTAGAGGCAAAAGAGCAGCACCGGAAGCCAGTCAACCTGGACGGATGACTGGCTCCCCTCACACTTGTGCAAGTGTCAAACTGGCATGGGCGTCAACCTGTCAGAGCCCGTGAGCGCCGTCGGTGAAGACGTCTCGCGCCCCAATACGTGCTCCGTCGGTGAAAACGTCACGCTTGTCGATGCGCGCGCCGCCGGCGTACACGTCGCTGGCTGAGGCTCCGGCGCGTGCGCCGTCCGTGAAGGGATCGCGAGGGCGATGGACCTGCCCCTCGGCGGGAGCGGCCACGGCAGTGCCTGCGAGGATCGAGAGTGCGGCGGTAAGAATGGCAGTGTGAAGCTTCTTCATGGAAAGTTCTCCGGAGTCATGTTGGCGAGTCTGTCTCGCTCACCGTGTGCACAGTCTATCGGCCCGACACGATCAGTCGAATGACTCGAATATTACGAACCGGTCATCTGAGGGAAATGCGTCCAAAGCAGGCGAATTCTGTACGGCACAACGGTGTCAAGATCATTGCAACTTGGTCATTTGAAACGTTGATAAATTGATCGCTTATCCTCGCAATGACGCGGAGTGGGGTAGGCTAGTCTGCCCTCTTCCGAATGCGTTGGAGAGGCGAGATGGAAACCGCATTTATCCAGAATGCTGCGCGTAGCGCGGAAAACGCTCATGAACTGGCGCTCAGGCTGCGCACTCGCCGGCTGGAGTTTCTGGCAGCCAATATCGCCAACGCGGATACCCCGAACTACAAGGCGCGGGACATCGACTTTGGCGCCGAATTGGAACGGGCGATGGCAAGCGGCAATGCGTTTGTGGGCATGGCGACGACTTCGCGGCGGCATTTGGAGTCCCGTCCGTCAGCGGCGGAGGAGGCATTGCTCTACCGGGTGCCGATGCAGTCCGGCATCGATGGCAATACGGTCGAGATGGACGTCGAGCGCGTGGCATTTGCGGAGAATGCGGTGCGTATGCGGTTTTCCATTCAGAAGACGGCGGGTGAATACAAGGACATGCTCAAGCTCTACCAGGATATGCGTCCCTAGGCGGTATCCACGGATACTCACTAGTAGGAGTAGAAACTCAAAGCATGGCAACTCTTGCGGGCCCACGTTTGATGGGTAGTCGGTGGCAGGAATGTCTGGTACAAACGGCCCGCGAAGGATGTCGTGCTGCGCCGGATTTGCGTGCGGTGCTTCCTTGGCGCGTTCGATCTTGGATCGGAAAGGTTAGTGTCGGAATGGAGAAACGTCGTCAGAAGCGATTGCGCGCCCACATCAAGGAGTTTGTCCTTCCGCCAATTACCGATGGGCTCGTGCTAGGGCGCGCCTCGCCAATTGGACACGTTGCGGTCGGGCGAGCACTCAGTTTGCTGTCAACCACGGCCTTCGAGCATATAGAAATCGACGACGACGTGATTTCTGACATCCTCATTCGAAAGGCGATTCTCAGAAAGATCCCCGCCGCAGAGCTCAAGACGTTCATCCTGGATGAGATCAAACCGGCCATGGGAGCCGAGGAAATCCTTCACCTGGCGCTGGAAGTCGAGTTGTTCGTGGATCAAAAGCTGGGATAAGGCTTGCAGATGGACACATTGCTTGTTTCGGAGTGCCTCGACCTGACGGCACGCCGCGTTGCGCTCGACCAGCGATATCGGGATCTGGTCGGGGTCAATCAGACATCGACGAACGTCTTCTCGGTCTTCGATGACGACGGCACGTTTCTCGGTGTCGTGACGGACCGGCAGGCGACGCTTTTTCCAGCACGGATTTTCGCGGATCTGATCGCACGACGTCCACCCGAGCCCGTGCAGGGGCATGCCAGCGCGATCCAGTTGCTCAAGCGCATGCGTAAGGAAGCTTGTGAGCACCTACCCGTCTTCGATGCGCAAGGGCGATACATCGGCATTGTCTCCATGGCGTCCTTGCTGGCCGAGTTCGTTTGTCGCAGTGACATCAATCGTCGTGAACGCGAGGCGCTGGTTAGCCAATTGCGTACTGAGCTGGAAAACCGCAAGATATCGGCCAATGTGCTCGAGTCAACTAGTGACGCGGTGCTGGTAACGGACGCTCGCTTGCGCATCCAGTACATCAATCGTGCCTTCACAGCCGCGACGGGCTATCCCGGCGCGGATATTGTCGGGCGGCCGGCCGGATTCTTACGGTCTGGCCGGCATGGACGGGGCTTCTACGCGGAGATATTTGCAACCCTGCGCGATGGCGGACGCTGGGAAGGGGAGGTCTGGCTATTGCGGGCGGACGGCTCGATCGCGCCCGACTGGGTAACGATCAAGACGGTTCACGACGAGCATGGCGAAGTGTTCAGTTTCGTGGCGATGTTCGCGGACATCATGCAGCGCGAAAGCCTGCGCGCCCAGTACATGCACCTTGCCTACTACGACAGCCTGACCGGTCTGCCAAATCGACGCTTGTTCCAGGACCGGCTTGGCCATGCGATCGAACGTTCGGCGAACAAGGGTACGGAATTTTCCCTGCTTTTCCTTGACCTCAACCGGTTCAAGGACGTGAACGATACACTGGGCCACTCGTTTGGCGATCGGCTACTCGAGGTGGTCGGGGAGCGCTTCAAGCGACTGGTGAAGGAAGCGGATTTTGTCGGCCGTATCGGCGGCGATGAATTCACATTCATTCTGCACGACACCGCGGATCCTGCTCAGGTCGAGTCGATCGCGCGGCGGATCTTCGATGAACTGGCCAAGCCGATTGTCCTGAACGGTACGCAAAGCTACGTCTCCGCGAGCATTGGGGTCAGCCGATTTCCCGCCGATGGCACGACCGCAGAAGCGCTGATCATGAATGCCGATGCGGCGATGTACCGCGCCAAGGAGGATGGCATCGGCGCTTGTCATTTTTTTTCTCGCGGCCTGCATACGAAGGTGCTCAAGCGCCTCGACATCTCCAACGCGCTGCACCGCGCGCTCGAGGCCAACGAATTTTCGCTGGCCTGGCAACCCCAGGTGTCGCTCACCACGGGCAAGGTCATCGGTGCGGAAGTCTTGCTCCGCTGGATGCGAGATGGCAGCGTTCCCGTCTCGCCGGCCGAATTCATTCCGGTAGCCGAAGAGACCGGGGTAATCGGCGCGATCGGGGATTGGGTATTGCGCGAATCCTGTCGATACGTCGCGAAGCTCGAGGCACTGGCGATCGATCCGGAATTCAGGGTGGCGGTGAACTTCTCGCCCTTGCAACTGAGTTGGCACAGGCAGGAGCCTGTGCTGCAGACTATCGCGCAGTTTGGCGTTGATTGTCGGCGCTTCAAGATTGAGCTGACGGAGAACGCGTTGTTCGTGCACGAGGAAGGGCTGCTAGAATTTGTGCGGGAGCTGGGCGCCGCGGGCGTCGGAATTGCCATCGACGATTTCGGGACTGGATACAGCAATCTGTCCAGTCTGAAGCACTTACCGGTCACCGAACTCAAGATTGATCGCGCCTTTATCCATGACATGCAAGGCTCGCACAGCGACAGGCAAATCGTGCAGGCCATGATTAGCATGGCGCATATGCTTGGGCTGCGCGTCGTGGCCGAAGGGGTCGAGTACGTTTGGCAAGTGTCGGTGTTGCGGGAGTTTGGCTGCGAGGTGGGGCAAGGCTACCTGTTCAGCCGGCCGATCGACTTTGACGCGCTGGTCAAGCTACTCGATGCGCCCGCCGTCGACGTACAGGCGATGCTTGCCGACGGCTAGGCGATCTTTGGCGTCCCGACGGTCGGCACGACCGCGCGGATGGCTCGTGGCGGGGACTCCCGCACTGCGCTCGATCTCCGGGCGATGTGGCGAGATTTAGATGTGCCGTAATCTCGCCAGCATGACTGTGCCGGCCGCCATGGTGATGGTGGCGAATGCGAAGCCGAGGACAGGTGATAGCGCCGACCAGATGAGACCGACGCCGGCGCTCGAGATGAACTTCGCCGTGCCGTTCGTGGTGCCGAGCGCGCCGATGCTCATGGCCAAGGTGTCAGCCGACACCATCTCGGCGATCACCGTCGGCTCCAGGGCTTCCTGGACGGCCGTGTACAGGCCCGCAAGCAGGAAGACGGCCGCGAGCAGTGCGAGGGTGTTGACGTGGAGCCAGAACGTGATGGCCATGAGCAGGCCGGTCATCGCGCCTAGCGCATAGCCAAGCACGAGAATGCGCAGCGCACCGACGCGATCCGCCAGCATGCCGACTGGAAATGACGCCGCCGATTGCACGACGTTTCGCCAGACGTAGAGGCCACCGGCGATTTGCGCGGCCTGCACGATGCCGAGTGCGGGGGTCAGCAATTTCGTGGCGCCGAGGATCAACAGGCTGTGGGAGAAATCACCCATGCCAAACAACCCGACGGCGCCGAGATAGCGCTTGAATTTTGGCGGAAGGCCGCGCAAGGCCCGGAAAAATCGCAGCCCGGGATTTGGGGAAAATGCCGGATCCTTGACGAAGCCGAGGAAAGCCAGGACGGCCAGAACCCCCGGGATGACACTTAGCCATAGGACCAGACGGAACGGACCGATGGGGTCGTTCCACCCATGATGGCTTTGGGCCCAGCCAAGCAATGCGACACCAAGCAGCGGTCCGACTACTGCGCCAATCGTATCCATAGCCCGATGAAACCCGAAGGCACGGCCTCGCGCGCGCGGCGGGATTGCCTGGATGACAATCGCGTCGCGAAGCGGGCCGCGCAGCCCTTTTCCGAACCAGGAAATGATTCGCCCCACAAGTAGCATTGGCCACGCCGTGGCCAATGCGATTGCGATCTGACCCGCAGGCGTCAGGGCGTAGCCGACCAGCACCAGAAGCTTTCGATGTCCGAGCTTGTCGGCGACGTAACCCGAAATCATCTTGGTAAAGCTCGCCACCGCATCGGCCAGGCCTTCGATAAGTCCCAGAACCGCCGCCGGGATCCCGAGTATTGCCAGGAAGCCGGGCAGGATGACGGTGGTGGTCTCGTAGCAGAAATCGCCTAGTGCACTCGTGAGCCCGGCACCGACAACGGTGCGATTCAGCCATTCTCGCTGCAGCGGCACGGGGGCTGCCGGGGGCTTGTCATTCGACAGCGGTGCGGTGTCCTTTGAATCTGTCATGCTGTCTCGCGATCGGGCGCATTGCCCACGACGATCGAAACCAAAGTTGGCCAAGGCCGGGCTGACGAAAACGCTGA
Source organism: Cupriavidus pauculus (assembly GCF_008801835.1). Classification (GTDB taxonomy): domain Bacteria; phylum Pseudomonadota; class Gammaproteobacteria; order Burkholderiales; family Burkholderiaceae; genus Cupriavidus; species Cupriavidus pauculus. The sequence continues at coordinate 7,233 of NZ_VZOW01000055.1, forward strand.
GCGCACTGGTCTGGCGCGGCGCTGTCCAGGAAATCCCTAAAGTCTGCAATCACAAGTCGCCACAGGCGCGGTGTGGATTGTCGGCGTCGAATCCATGACATCGTTCGCATCTGTTGGAAAAAGGCCGCGCCGCCGTGCATGTTGTCCGATGTTGCCGCAGATAGCAACGGGTGCGGCGCCTGGTAATTTCCCCGTCATGTTTGCGACAGGTCATCTCCATAAAATCGAATGTCAGCCTTCTGACCGCGCGCATGGATGTGTGAGTCGGATACGCGTCCAGACGACTTCGCCAGCACGCCGCCGCATCGCGCGTGGGCTCAACGCCAGCCTGGGTGAGTACGAGGATTCTGCAAAGCGATGGAGGGCCCCTTGCGGGAGGGCCTCCGATTTCAATCTGAGGCCGGCGATGCGATCGTGCGTGAGATGTGGCAATGCATTGTCCACGCAGGGGTGGCATTGCTGGTCCTGCGACTGGCAGCCGCCGTCGACATCAGGCATTGTGTGCCTCGCACCCGAACTGATCGGGGATCACGATGGGAATCAAGCGTCGCTGTTGCGGGAATTTGCGCACGTTGAAGACCGGAACTTCTGGTTTGCATATCGCCGCCGACTGATCATCGAGGCCTTGTCTCGGTGGTTCCCGCAGATTGAGTCATTCTTGGATCTGAGCTGCGGTGCGGGAAAATTCCTGGATGATTTCCGGACATGCTATCCGGCCGCCACGCTGGTCGCGGCCGACCGTTGCGTGGATGCACTACGCGAGGTGCGCCGGGAATATGGCTTTTCCTGTTTGCAGATGGATCCTATGCACCTGCCGTTCGCGGACGCCTTTGACGTCATCGGGGCGTTCGACGTCCTGCAGCATGCCGCGTCAGACGGGATAGTGCTTGACCAGTTGCGTAAGGCTTGTCGCCAGGGTGGCGGTATTGTCGTGACCGTACCGCATCAACGAACGCGACGACTGCGCGGCAATGCCCCGAGGGCGCCAGAAGCGCGCTACACGCTTCCCGCACTGATTCGCAAGGTCAATGCCGCAGGTTTCACTGTCGTACACAGCCAGACATTCTGCACGTTGGCATTGCCGCTTATGACGCTGAGCATGAGCAAGCAAAGGACGCGTCCGTTCCCCATGGCGGTTGGCGACCATCGACGCCGTGGTCCCATCCTGAATGACATGTTTGGCGGACTCTGCATGATCGAGAGGCAATTGGAGAAGGGCGGCGTGCGGTTCGCCAATGGCGATGGTGCGCTGATCGTCGCCGTGCGCCGATTCGCTTGAGGATGGCGTTCACTGAGTACGCACGAGAGGCGGCCTGCCACACAGGGCGATTGGAAACTTGAACCGATATTACGTCTTCGATTTGCCGCATGGCGTGCTGTCCTCGCTATTGCTGGTTGCCGTGCTCTGCATCATTGCGTTCCTGGCATTTGTCATCTATCTGAATCGCACCTATGGTCGCGGGCGCCCGCGGCTGCCGCGCCGGGGCCGGCCCCGAAAGAGCCCTCGCTCTGGCCGTCGGAAATAACGGCGGCCTACCCGCGTTCGTACAACTTGGCGTCGCCGCTGTTGGGCCGCAGCACTGTCCGCAAGGTCATTTGCGCAAGCGCCCTGGTTTGGGACTCTTGCTGCGGTGCTTGCGAGGCGGCGGTTGGCTGCGATGCAGGTGCCGGGCTAGCAGGACAATCAAGCTGAGGATGGTCACCAGCCCGACCAGAATTACCGCGACGACCGCGGGCGGCAGATGCAGGATGGGAGGCGGACGCATACGGGGATTTTCGGGCCTGGTGTGCTAGCTGTCCAGAAGGTGGGTCGCGGCGATTTGCCGACGGAGGGTGCCCTACGTGTTGCGGGAGCTCACCAGCGCGGTGTCTTGATATTGTGGCGGCACCTCGAGCAAACGCCCGGGAAGTGCCGTAGGGCGGGTGCCCTCTCATGGATGCGCGCCGCACTGGTGAACGTTCCCAATGCACTGAAGACTGGCCTGGCGGCCCCCGGGACTCGCCAGGCACAGTTGCTACACGGCCCGCTCCAGTTCTGCCTGCTTGGCGGTGGTGGAGGGCGAGGGCAACAAGCGCCGGCGCAGCAACAGATATACGGCGGGCACGACGAACATCGATAGCAGCGGCGCTGTCACCATGCCACCCACCATTGGCGCAGCAATCCGTTGCATGACCTCAGACCCTGTGCCATGTGACCACATGATCGGAATCAGGCCCGCCAGGATGACCGCCACCGTCATCGCCTTCGGCCGGACGCGCAATACCGCACCCTCCTGGATGGCGTCGAGCAACGCATCTAGCGTATCTTCACCGCGCGCCAACCGGTCGTGCCACGCGTGCTTGAGATACAGCAGCATGATGACGCCGAACTCTGCGGCCACACCCGCAAGCGCGATGAACCCAACTATCCCAGCCACAGAGAGGTTGTAGCGCAACAGATACAGCAGCCAGAAGCCGCCTATTAGGGCCAAGGGGAGCGTGCCCATGATCAGCATGGCTTCATCCAGCCGGCCGAAAACTAGATAGAGCAGTACGAAGATGATCAGCAAGGTAAAGGGGACGACGACCTTGAGTTTGGCCGTAGCACGCTCCAGATACTCGAACTGGCCTGACCAACTGAGGGCATACCCGGCGGGCATTGGTACGGCCTTCGCCACGGCGGCCTGCATGTCACGCACGGTGGACCGAAGATCTCTGCCGCGAATGTCAACATATACCCAACCGGAAAGACGTGCGTTCTCACTGCGCAACATCGGTGGGCCCTGCATGACAGTAATGCGGGCCACATCGGCCAGCGCAATCTGTAAGCCGCTGTCGGTCACAATTGGCAGGCGCCGCAGTGCATCGATGGAGTCCCGATCGTCGCGCGGATACCGAACGTTGATGGGGAATCGTGCGAGTCCATCGACCACCTCACCAACGGTTTCACCCCCGATGGCCGAGGAAACAATCGATTGGACGTCCTCGATGTTCAGACCGTAGCGGCCTGCTGCCGCGCGGTCGATGTCGACATCGATGTAGCGCCCGCCCGTGAGCCGTTCGGCCAGCGCAGATGTCACGCCGGGGACTGTCTTGACGGCCTCTTCAATACGTGTGGCGAGTCTGTCGATCTCCTTGAGGTCCGTGCCGGCGACCTTGATACCCACGGGACTCTTGATGCCGGTCGCGAGCATGTCAATGCGATTGCGGATCGGCGGTACCCAGATATTGGACAGGCCCGGTACCTTGACAATGCGGTCCAATTCTTCGACCAGCTTGTCGGTTGTCATGCCGGGACGCCACTGATCCTTCGGCTTAAAGCGAATGGTCGTCTCGAACATCTCAATCGGCGCGGGGTCCGTCGCACTGTCGGCGCGGCCGGCTTTGCCAAACACGGACGCCACTTCAGGGACCGTCTTGATCAGCCGGTCGGTCTGTTGCAGCAACTGCGACGCCTTGCCGGCCGCAAGCCCTGGCAGAGCGGAGGGCATGTAGAGCAGATCGCCTTCGTCCAGCGGTGGCATGAATTCCCCGCCAGTGCGCATGATGGGCCAGGCGGTCGCAACCAGGAGCACGCCCGCCAGCGCCACGGTGGTCTTGGGGTACCTGAGCACCTTGTTGAGCAGCGGGTGATAAGCGCGGATCAGCAGGCGGTTGAGAGGATTGGCTTGCTCGGAAGGGATCTTGCCACGAATCATATAGCCCATTAGCACGGGGATCAATGTGACGGAGAGACCCGCCGCCGCCGCCATGGAGTAGGTTTTGGTGAACGCCAATGGCGAGAACAACCTGCCCTCCTGTGCCTCCAGGGTAAAGACTGGAATGAACGACAGGGTGATGATCAGCAATGAGACGAACAGGGCAGGACCGACCTCTGCGGCCGACTCACCGATAAGGCGCCATCGCTCTTGCGCCTCAAGTTCTTGCTGTGGATGCTTGACGTGCCAGTGTTCCAGGTGCTTATGGGCGTTCTCGATCATGACGACCGCGGCGTCGACCATCGCGCCGACTGCGATTGCAATACCCCCCAGTGACATGATGTTGGCGTTCACGCCCTGATAGCGCATGACAAGGAATGCCGCCAGCACGCCAAGCGGCAACGAGATGATGGCGACCAGTGCCGAGCGCAAGTGAAAGAGAAAGAGCAGGCAGACCACTGCGACGACCGCAAACTCCTCCAGCAGCTTGGTGGTGAGGTTGTCGACTGCGCGACTGATCAGCGCCGACCGGTCGTAGACGGTGACGACCTCGACGCCGTCAGGCAGGCTTTTCTGCAAGGTCTGCAGTTTGGCCTTGACGGCGTTGATCGTCTCCAGCGCGTTCTTCCCCGATCGCAGGATAATGACCCCGCCCGCGACTTCGCCTTGGCCGTTGAGCTCCGCGATGCCGCGGCGCATCTCTGGGCCCAGTTGAATCACGGCGACATCGCCCAGTCTGACCGGAATACCGGCGTCGCTCGTCACGATCGGCACCTGCCGAAAGTCATCCAGCGTCTTCAGGTACCCGGTAGCGCGCACCATGTATTCGGCTTCACCCAGTTCCAATACTGAGCCCCCGGTTTCCTGATTGGCCCCCTTGAGTGCGGCCAGCACCTTCCCTTGTGACAGGTTGTAGGCGCGAAGCCGGTCGGGCAACAGCACAATTTGGAACTGCTTGACCATCCCGCCCAACGAGGCAACCTCTGCGACATTGGGCAAGGACTTGAGCTCAAATCGCAAGAACCAGTCCTGAAGGGCGCGCAGCTGTGACAGGTCATGCTGTCCGCTCTTGTCCACGAGCGCGTACTCATAGACCCAACCCACGCCGGTAGCGTCGGGACCAAGCGCAGGCTTGGCGGCGGCCGGCAGCCGGGACTGGACCTGGTTCAAGTACTCAAGAACGCGTGAACGGGCCCAGTACAGGTCGGTGCCGTCCTCGAACAATACGTAGACATAGGAGTCGCCGAAGAACGAGTATCCGCGCACGGTCTTCGCGCCGGGCACCGACAGCATCGTGGTGGTCAGCGGATAGGTGACCTGGTTCTCCACAATCTGGGGAGCCTGCCCAGGGAATGGGGTGCGAATGATGACCTGCACGTCGGAGAGGTCGGGCAGGGCATCCAGTGGCGTACTTCGCACGGCCCAAAGCCCCCACGCGGTCAGCATCACCGTGGCAAGAAGGACCAGGAAGCGGTTGCGGATGGACGCAAGGATCAGACTGGCGATCATGGCTTGGCTCCCGCGGTCTGGACTTGCGGCGCGACGGTGACGAGCGTCGCCATGCCGTGGGGATCCAACCGGAAGCTGAACGCGACGCGATCGCCCGCTTTCAGTCCCTGCGGAAGGCCGGCAGGTGGCGCGGCAAACTCCATTGTCATGGCGCCCCACTGGGCTGACGGGATGGCCTCGTGAGCGATGATCAGGCTGCGCTCGCCGATGGACTGGATGCGCCCTACTGCACGATGCTCGGGGCCAGCGGCCGACGCCTCGGAGGCGGCGCTGTCAACCGGGGGGCCGGAAGTAGTTTCCTGCATGCGTGCGACGGTCCCGCGCAGGCTCGCTTCTGAATCAATGAGGAACTGTCCGGAAACCACGACTTGCTGGCCCGCCTTCAGGCCCTCGAGGATCTCGCTCTGGCCACCGGCGGTTGCGCCCGCCTTGACTTCTACCGGATCAAATCCACCTTCGCCTTTGGCCACCATGGCAATGGTGCGCGCTCCGGTCCGGATTAGTGCCTCGCTGGGCACGAGCAGCCGTTCTGTTGCGCCCGCCGGCACCATGCGTACCGACACGAACATGCCCGGCAACAGTTTCCTGTCCTTGTTCTGCAGTTCGATCCGTACCTTGATCGTGCGCGTACCGGCGCTGACGTCCGGCAAGATCGTGTCCACCTTGCCGGGCAGCGCCAGATTCGGCAGCGCCGTGGTGCTTGCCATTACCGCCTGGCCAGGCCGCAGGGCAGCCGCCTGGCTTTCAGGCACTTCGGCGAGCACCCACACCGTTGCCAGGCTGGCGATGCGAAAGAGCGTCATGCCAGGGGGAACGGTCATGCCGTCCCGAGCGCCGACCTCAGTGACAATGCCGTCGACCGCGCTATTGACCGTGAGCCGCGGTTGGAGCTTGCCGCTTGCCTGCACTACGCGGATCTGGCCGTCTGTCATGCCTACCTGCCGCATGCGCGCCACCGCGGCGTCGCGCAGTTCGGGCTGCGGGTTACCCGGCATGCGCGCGACGGCCAGGTACTCTTCCTGCGCCGCCACCCAGTCTGGCGAATAGACCTGGGCGAGCGCCTGGCCTTTGCGGACCGTTTCCATGGTGGTCCGCACGTAAGTGTGTTCGACGAACCCGGTGGTTCGCGCCTGAATGACTTCGATGCCGCGCTCGTTGATGGCGACATTGCCGGGGACCTGCAGGGCCATCTCCAGCCGGCCGAGCTTTACTTCCGCGGTCCGGACGCCGAGGTTCTGCGTCACGCGGCCGTCGATGCGCACCGCGGCGCCGTCGGCATTTTCCTCTTCATACACCGGTATCAGCGGCATATCCATGTAAGGGGATTTGCCCGGCTTGTCAAAGCGCTGCCCCGGTACCATCGGGTCGCGCCAGTAGAGAATCCGTTTGCCGGTCTTGAGCTCGGCGCCCGCGGCCGGATCATGGCCGTCGTGGGGCCCATTGACCGTTGCGGATCCGGAAGCTTGCTGATGACGTTGCTGTTGTCCAAGGTAATATGCGCCACCCAGGCCCGCCGCAACGGCGAGACTCATCGCGACGCGCGCGATTGCGGTCGTTTTCATGGTTGATCCCCTTGCGTGGATGCCGGCATTGCTTCAGTCGCAAGCGGCATCAGGAAATTGAGCTCGGCCCACAGCCGGGCCGTCGCGGCCTCCAACTTCAGGCGTTCCAGCGAGAGATTGAGCGCTTTGCGGCTCGCGTCGGCGACTGCGGAGAGCGTGCCGGCACCGGCGCGATACGCCGTCAGTGCTGCTTCTGTCTGCGTTCTGGCCAGCGGCACCGTGACGTCGCGATAACGTTCCAGCCGCGACTGGTTCAGGCCGAGTTCGGCTCGCTTGCCGCGCAGTTGGCCCTGTAGCCCACGTCGAACCGCTTCGGCTTGGGCTCGCGCTGCATCGGCCTGTGAGAGCTTCGCGGCGAGCTCACGATCTTGCCGGTTCTTCCGATCCCAGGGCAAAGGCAGGGATAGGTTGACCGAAACCATGTTCGAGTACGCTGGGCCGCGCTGGCTGTACATCAACTCCACGCTGACGTCCGGAATCCTGTTTTCCCGCGCCACGCTGCCCTCGGCCTCCGCGACGCCGACCTGGGCCTCGGCGGTGGCCACATCGGGCAACTGGGACACGACGCTGCCATCGAGATTGGCGAGCCACGCGGGTATCGCAAGCGTCGGACTGTCACCCAGGGGGCGCACGGCGGCGTCACCGACCCAGCGCTGCAGCATTGCTCTGGCTGTCGACACAGCGGCGCGCGCCTCGTCCTCCCGGTCGCGCAATTGCTGCAACTCAAGTTCAGCGGTCAGGATATCGGTCCGGGGGCCGCGGTTGCCACGATAGGCAGCGCGGGCAGCGTCGATCATCAGCCCGATGGACTGCGCCTGTTCCGCCAGCACGACGGTTGCCCGCTCGGCATAGAGCCGATCGAGCCACGCCTGTGCCGCGCCACGCTGTACGGCGGCGAGCGCGGCCGTGCGTTGCGCCTGCGCCGACGAGGCCTCGGCCTCGAAGCGTCGTGCGCGCGCTTCACGCTTGGCTGATCGCGTCAGTTCCTGCATCACGCTGATCGAGCGCATCGTCATCGATTCCGTGCCGATTGAGAAGCGATCCCGTCCATCGGCGGGCACGTTGTTGACGCCAACCTTGAGAACCGGGTCCGGCAGTTGCCTGCCCGCAACCGCCATTTCCAAGGCGGATTGGATTGCTGCGCGCGACGTCTCAGCGTCCGAGGCATGCGCCGAGGCGAGCACCACGGCTTCCTGCAACGACAGGGGTGCGGCCGATTGCGCCCATCCGGGATGGGCGGCCGCGATGAGCGAGAGGGCGAGCGACCACCGCCGCCCGCGCGCTAGGGGAAAACGCAAAAACATAAAGCCTCCACAAAGCAACGACTCCCTTGGTCTTGACGACTCAGGGCACGATAGCGGACGTTGCTTCGCGGGCTAAATGCGGAAACAGCAATGGAGGATCGCGAGCGGGCGGGGAGGCGGTCGTGGGACGGGGTTGCCCGTGGCCAGCCGATACCCGCCAAGGATCGGTGTCAGGTCAGGTGTGGCTACCGGGCTAACCGAGGCCGCCTGGAATACGGGCAGTTGCGGGCTCGCATGATCGGCAGATTTGCTGTCCTGGTGGCAATGCGCCTGGCACAGGCCTGCATGCGAATGGCCCCGCTTGATTGCCATGTCCGGACAGGATTCCGCCATCCCGGTCATGCTCGCCGTCAGGCTCAGCGCATACCGGCTGCCCTCACAGGCGTAGGCGGCCGCTGCCAGTTGAACTGTCAGGAACGAAATCAACAGGAATGCGGCAATCCAGTGCCGGCGATAGGAGGCGTGCATGAGCCGGGAATCAAGTGGGCGAATCCTAGCAGCCTTGATTTTACTTCCGGCAATAAGTCTGCAGTGGGTTGTCCTGGATCAAAGACGCTCACGAAGTGCGGCACTTGACCATCGGTCGGAAAAGCCGACGATGGTCGTGCGCAAGGGATTCGGTCCGTCTGGGCGCCGTGCGCCCCGCCTGATTCTGGTGCATGGCGGCCCTGTCATGTGTGAGTCATTTTGCTGACAGGTCGGCTCTCTAGAATACGCTGAGACGAAATTCCGCCTTTCTGTGCCGTCGAATGAGACGCTTGCTGTCCCGCCTCCTGCTGTGGTTCATGATCCTCGCATTGCCGCTGCAGGCGATGGGAGCGCCCGTACACGGCGGTTGCCCAGCGCATGACCGGTTGCGCAATGATGCGGCAATGGGCCTCGAGATCGACGTGGAGGAAACAGTCACCAACCCGGACAAGCCGTGCCACCACAATACACAGCACAGCGCTTCGCGGGGAAAACTGGATCCTGATGCGGACGGTCACACGTGCGACGCTTGCATTGCCATGAGCCAGGCCCCCGGATGGTTCTCGGGCTTCTGGCTGAGGCAGCCGGAATCGTTCGAGGTGGCGGGCAGGACGGCCGCGCTCCTCGCCAGTTTCATTCCAGACGTGCTTCTTCGTCCACCCTCCACTCCTGTGTGAATTGGGGCTTCACCCCGATCGCAGTCCCGCCCCCCATTGGATTGCGACGCCTTACTGCCTAGTTGCTTAGGAATCTCAATTCACTTGCCACGTCATCGCGTTGACGCGTTGCCGTGGAACAACCTCGCCCGCGCGTCG
>NZ_VZOW01000056.1 GCF_008801835.1 Cupriavidus pauculus
GATCGAGTTGTGCCGCGATCGAGTCCGATGCGGCGCGCGCGGCCGGCACCGCCGCTGACGACGACGCCGCCGCAGACGACGCCGCGGCCACGGCGCTGGCGCCCGCGGCGGTTTCAGCCACGGTCGCCGGCGCGGTCTGCATCACGGTGGCCGACGCCGCGTTGGCGGTCAGGCCCGTGGCGAACACGCTAGGCCGGTCCACGGGCGGCTTGCCGCCGGCGCGATCGTGCTCGACCGCGGGCGGCGCCGTCGCCTGCAGTTCTTCGGGCCACTTGCCGGTCAGGTAGTAATCCATCACCTTGCGTGCGATCGGCGCGGCCACGGCGGCGCCAAAGCCCGCATTCTCGACGATCAGCGCCAGCGCGATCTTGGGATGATCGGCCGGCGCAAATGCCGTGTACAGCGAGTGATCGCGCTTGCGTTCGTCGATCGCGTGATGGTTGTACTTTTCGTTCTTGCCCAGCGTGTAGGTCTGCGCCGTGCCGGTCTTGCCCGCCGATTCGTAGGCCGCGCCGGCAAACACGCGCGCCGCCGTGCCGGAATGCGTCACCGCCACCATGGCGCGCTTGATCACGTCGATATCGGCCTGCTTGAACGGTAGCCGGTAACTTTCCTTGGGCACCGTGAGCGAGCGCTTGCGCGTGACCGAATCCTCGACGGCCTTGACCAGGTGAGGCTTCATCGCCACGCCGTTGTTGACCAGAATCGACACCGCGTTGGCCAGCTGCAGGATCGTGAAGCTGTTATAGCCCTGGCCGATGCCCAGCGAGATCGTCTCGCCGTCGTACCACTTCTGCTGCTCGGGCTTGCGGTACGCCTTTCGCTTCCATTCCGTCGATGGCAGGATGCCGCGGCTTTCGCCCTCGATGTCGATGCCGGTAATCTGGCCAAAGCCCAGCGGCTTCATGAAATCGTGGATCGCATTGACGCCCATGTCGCGCGCCAGCGCGTAGTAATAGGTGTCGCACGACTGCACGATGGACGCCTGCATGTCGACCCAGCCGTGCCCGCCCGGCTTGTCGTCGCGGAACGTGTGGTTGCCCAGCGTGAAAAAGCCCGGATCGTGCATGCCCCACGCTGCGGTGCGCTTGCCGGTGGTCAGCGCGGCCAGCGCCATGAATGGCTTGTACGTCGAGCCGGGCGGATAGGTGCCCCGCAGCGGCCGGTTCAGCAGCGGCTTGTCCGGCGAATTGTTCAGCTCGTCCCAGGTCTTCGAATCGATGCCTTCGACGAACAGGTTCGGATCGAACGTCGGCTTCGAGACGAAGGCCAGGATGTCGCCGGTCTCGGGCTCGATCGCCACCAGCGCGCCCCGCCGATCGCCGAACAGTTGCTCGGCCAATTGCTGCAGCCGGATATCGAGCGACAGGATCAGGTTGTTGCCGGGCGTGGCAGGCGATGTCGACAGCGTGCGGATCGGCCGGCCACCGGCGCTGACCTCGACTTCCTCGAAGCCGGTCAGGCCATGCAGCTCGGTTTCGTAGCTCTGCTCCAGGCCGATCTTGCCGATGTAGTTGGTGCCCTTGTAGTTGTCGGCGTCCTTGCGCGGATCGTACGTCGATGCGTCGGCATCGTTGGCTTCGTCGATCGCGTCGATGCGTTCCTGGTCGCGCTGGGAAATCCGCCCCAGGTAGCCGACCACGTGGCTGGCCGATTCGCCCAGCGGATACTGGCGGAACAGCCGCGCGCGCACATCGACGCCGGGAAAGCGGAAGCGCTGCGCCGAGAACTTGGCCACTTCCTCGTCGGTGAGCTGGCTGCGGATCGGCAGGCTTTCGAAGCTGCGCGATTCTTCGAGCAGGCGCTTGAAGCGGCGGCGGTCGCGCGGCTGGATGTCGACCAGCTTGGACAGTTCCTCGATCGTGTTGTCGAGCGTGTCGGTCAGCTTGGACGGCGTGACTTCCAGCGTGTACGCGGAATAGTTGCGGGCCAGCACCACGCCGTTGCGGTCCATGATGATGCCGCGATTCGGCTCGATCGGCGCCACGGAGATGCGGTTGTCCTCGGCCTTGGCCGAGTACTGGTCGTGCTTGTACCACTGCAGCCACAGGAAGCGGGTGAACAGCAGGCCAAAGCAGATGACCGTGAACAGGGCAGCCGCCGCCACGCGGATGCGGAAGCGGCCGATTTCCAGTTCGACGTTGCGGATTTCGGTCATGGGCGGTACTGCGGGCGGCGGGGGCGTTAGGTGGGATGAAGGGCTAGATCGGACGCGTTTCGTCGACGTCGTTCGAGCGGCGTTGCGGCGCCAGCAGCAGCGCGGTGGCCATCGGCCAGAGCACCGCTTCGATCACCGGCGCCAGCAGCAGCGGCCAGCCCGGCAGCGGCGCACCCATTGCCAGGCGGATCACCACCGGCACGGCATGGGCGATAAACAGCAGCGGCATCACATGCAGCGCCTGCGTATAGACCGAGAACCACAGCACGCGGCGATGGATCGTGATCGCGAAATAGGCCAGCAGGGTGTACGCCAGCGCGTGTTCGCCGAGCAGCCGCGCATCGTGCACGTCCATCAGCAGGCCCAGCAGGAAGGCCACGCCCATGCCCACCTTGCGCGGCTGATGGATGTTCCAGAACACCAGCACCAGCGCGACCATATCGGGAATCCACAGCGTGGTGCCCCATGGCATCAGGTTGAACAGGAACGCCAGCACGAAAGTCAGCGCGATAAAGACGGGATTGACCGGGCGCAGCAGATATTGGGAAGTGGTCACTGTGCGGACTCCGCGGATTTCTTGTCTGCTGCCTTGTCGGCGGCCTTGTCTGCGGCTTTTTGCTCGGCGCCGGCGCGCGCCGCGGCCGAACGCGCGCCGCGTTCCGCTCGCGTCGGGGTGGCGGCGTCTTCCGCCGGACGCGGCGCAAGCCCCGATTCGTAACGAACCACCAGCAATTGCCGATGCGAGCGCACACCCGCCACAGGTTCGCAATACACGCGCGAGAACGCGGTATCGGCCTTGCGCTCGATCTGGACGATCTTCGCCACCGGCAGACCGGGCGGATACGTGCCGTCCAGACCGGAGGTCACCAGTAGGTCGCCCACCTGCAGGTCGGCCGAGGCCGCCATGAAGCGCAGGTCCAGCAGGCCGGCGCGCGCGCCGCCAAAGGCGACGCTGCGCAGGCCGTTGCGCACTACCTGCACGGGGATGGCCTGGTCCTTGTCGGTCAGCAGCGTGACTTCGGACTGGAACGGCGACACGCGCGTGATCTGCCCGATCACGCCGCGCTCGTCGATCACCGGATAGCCGGCGCGCAGGTCGTGCGTGCTGCCCTGGTCGATGACGATGCGCTGGCTGTACGGATCGCGCGCGTCGTAGAGAATCTCGGCGGCCGTCACCGGCGTGGCCGATTGCTGCGTCAGGTGCAGCAGCTTGCGTAACTGGTTGTTCTCGGCTTCGAGCTGGGCCTGGCGCACTGCGGCGTTGGCCTGCGCCACGGCCTTCTGGCGCAGCTCGCGATTTTCAGTGGCCAGCGTGACCGACGACTGGGCGTAGTCGAACACGCCGCGCAGCGCGTCGCGCGGCACCAGCACCAGGCGCTCGACCGGCATCAGCACCGTGGCGGCCACCTGGCGCGCAATGCGCATGGCGTCAAAGCGGGCGTCGACGATCAGCAGTGCGAGCGCGATCGTCACAAAGATGACCAGGCGTGCGACAGCGGACGTCCCTTGCTTGAAGAGCGGCGGTGGAGAGTAATCCATTTACCGTTGCACAGGCGAAACCAACCCGCCAGCGCGCCCGCATGCTCGGTCTGGAACATGCCGGGTCGGGCTGGCGGGGGAAGAAATCAATGTGAGCGGGGCCGGGGCGACGCAGCGGGTCACCACGTCCCGCCTCGTCTTACTCGTAGGAGAAGATGCTGCCGAGCTTGTCCATGCGCTCCAGCGCCATGCCGGAGCCGCGCACCACGCAGGTCAGCGGATCTTCGGCAACCAGCACCGGCAGGCCGGTTTCCTCGGCCAGCAGGCGATCCAGGTCGCGCAGCAGCGCGCCGCCGCCGGTCAGCATCATGCCGCGCTCGGCGATGTCGGCGCCCAGTTCCGGCGGGGTCTGTTCCAGCGCGATCTTCACGGCCGACACGATCTGGTTGAGCGGATCGGTCAGCGCTTCGAGGATTTCGTTGGACGACACGGTGAAGGCGCGCGGAATGCCTTCCGACAGGTTGCGGCCCTTGACTTCCATTTCGCGCACTTCGGAGCCTGGGAAGGCCGAGCCGATTTCCTTCTTGATGGCCTCGGCGGTCTGTTCGCCGATCAGCATGCCGTAGTTGCGGCGGATGTAGTTGACGATGGCCTCGTCGAACTTGTCGCCGCCCACGCGCACCGAACCCTTGTAGACCATGCCGCCCAGCGAGATGATGCCCACCTCGGTGGTGCCGCCGCCAATATCGACCACCATCGAACCCGACGGCTCCGACACGGGCAGGCCGGCGCCGATCGCGGCCGACATCGGCTCCTCGATCAGGTAGACCTGGCTGGCACCGGCGCCCAGCGCCGATTCGCGGATGGCGCGGCGTTCCACCTGGGTGGAGCCGCACGGCACGCAGATGATGATGCGCGGGCTCGGACGCAGCAGCTTCGAGTCGTGCACCATCTTGATGAACTGCTTGAGCATTTGCTCGGTCACCGTGAAGTCGGCGATCACGCCGTCCTTCATGGGGCGGATCGCCTCGATGTTGCCCGGCACCTTGCCCAGCATCTGCTTGGCTTCCTTGCCCACGGCGGTGATCGTCTTCTTGGCGTTGGGACCACCTTCCTGGCGGATGGCCACGACCGAGGGTTCGTCCAGGACGATGCCCTTGTCGCGCATGTAGATCAGCGTGTTGGCGGTGCCAAGGTCGATGGCCAGGTCGTTGGAGAAATAGCTGCGGAGAAATCCGAACATCAGGAATCCTGTCTTCTGTTGGTTCGCGAGTATGCGAAGCGGCCGGCGCCTTGTTCGGCCCAGCCACGTATGCGTTTGCAAGGGTGATGGTTCACGGTTCCCCCGGTGCGTGCGGTCGCGTGCCGCTCAACTGGCGCGCGCCGCCTTCACTGGCACGGCAAGCCCCGGTGTGCCAGCGGCGATCCGCATCCGGCGCATGCCTGCACGCCGGACCTACGGGAACCTTTGATTAAACTCTGCGCGAAAGTTCGCCGCCAAATGCGCCGGACAGGACAAAAAACGCCTGACGATCGCAGTAGCCTAATCGGAGGAACCAGTTTGCTACGACTGAAAATGCGATGAAAACCGACCGCTAATCCGCAGTCATGGTTTTGAGCCGGCCGCGTAGTGTTGCTTGCCCGCGACGAACCGCGCCACCATGCCGCCCGATGAGGCACATCGCGGCGCCCCGGCGACCGGCAAAACCGACCGCCCGACCCGGCGGCAGTGCCGATGGCATCACCGCCCGACCGCCCCGCCGCAGCCCAAGTGGAGCGTGCGTTGCGGGAAGACTGCAACGTGTAATGATACCTTATAATTCCGGCTGTTTCGGGGCGTTTGGCCCCGGAAAAACTTGTAACTTCGACGATCCTGGGGTGTCCCCCGGGCGCACCCGTCCGGCACGCCTTGGCCATTGCGCCATGCTGCCCGGCGCATGACGCCCTTCCCGGCACTCCGACGGCCGCCAGAACGCGAACAGGGTGGACGCCGGCATCGCGCCACCGCCCTTTTCGCCACCGGCCGAAACTCCTCCAGTCCGCAGGACTGAACCCGGCGCCGACGCGCCGCACCACGCCATGGCTCTCGAACTTTCCGACGTCAAGCGCATCGCGCATCTGGCCCGCATCGAAACCAGCGATGCCGAGGCCGCGCAGACGCTTGTGCAGCTGAACAATTTCTTCTCGCTCGTGGAGCAGATGCAGGCGGTGGACACCACCGGCATCGAGCCGCTGGCGCATCCGCTGTCCGCCGTGCGCGACATCGCCCAGCGCCTGCGCAACGACGCCGCCACTGAGACCGACCGCCGCGCCGATTACCAGCGCCCGGCGCCGGCCACCGAGAACGGCCTGTATCTGGTGCCGAAGGTCATCGAGTGACAACCGGCCCGCGCGCCGCCGTTGTCCCCTCCCAGACGCCATCTGAACCGACATGACCTTTTCCACTGATTCCGTGATTTCCCTGCGCCAGATCGCCGACGCCCTGGCCGCGCGCGCCGTATCCGCCGAAGAACTGGCGCGCGACTACCTGGCGCGCATCGACGCCGCGCGCGACCTGAACGCCTATGTCGACGTCAACGCCGACCTGACGCTGGCGCAGGCGCGCAGCGCGGACGAGCGCCGCGCCAACGGCCAGGCCACGCCGCTGACCGGCGTGCCGATCGCCCACAAGGACGTCTTCGTGACGCGCGGCTGGAAGTCCACCGCCGGCTCGAAGATGCTGGCCAACTACGAAAGCCCGTTCGACGCCACCGTGGTGGAACGCCTTGGCGCC
Source organism: Cupriavidus pauculus (assembly GCF_008801835.1). GTDB lineage: Bacteria > Pseudomonadota > Gammaproteobacteria > Burkholderiales > Burkholderiaceae > Cupriavidus > Cupriavidus pauculus. The sequence continues at coordinate 6,411 of NZ_VZOW01000056.1, forward strand.
GCCGGCATGGTGACGCTTGGCAAGACCAACATGGACGAATTCGCGATGGGGTCGTCCAACGAGAACTCGTACCAGGGCGTGGTGCGCAATCCGTGGGATACGCAGCGCGTGCCGGGCGGGTCGTCGGGCGGGTCGGCCGCCGCCGTGGCCGCCGGCCTGGCGCCCGCCGCCACCGGCACCGACACCGGCGGATCGATCCGCCAGCCGGCGTCGTTCTCGGGCATTACCGGCATCAAGCCGACCTACGGCCGCGTGTCGCGCTACGGCATGATCGCGTTCGCGTCGTCGCTGGACCAGGGCGGCCCGATGGCCCGCACCGCTGAGGACTGCGCCATGCTGCTCAACGCCATGGCCGGCTTCGATCCCAAGGATTCCACCAGCCTGGCTCCCGAACAGGGCGGCGTGGACGAAGACTTCACGCGCCTGCTGGGCCAGCCGCGCGCCGGCGCCAGCGCGGCGCAACCGCTGGCGGGGCTGCGCATCGGCCTGCCACGCGAATATTTCGGCGCGGGCCTGTCCGCCGACGTGGAAAAGACCGTGCGCGCCGCGCTGGCCGAGTACGAAAAGCTTGGCGCCACGCTGGTCGACGTCACGCTGCCGAAGACCGAGCTGTCGATCCCGGTGTACTACATCATCGCGCCGGCCGAGGCCTCGTCGAACCTGTCGCGCTTCGACGGCGTGCGCTACGGCCATCGCGCCGCCGAGTACCGCGATCTGCTCGACATGTACAAGAAGAGCCGCGCCGAAGGTTTCGGCACCGAGGTCAAGCGCCGCATCATGGTGGGCACCTATGTGCTGTCGCACGGCTACTACGATGCCTACTACCTGCAGGCGCAGAAGATCCGCCGCATCATCGCCGACGATTTCCAGCGCGCCTTCGGCCAGTGCGACGTAATCATGGGCCCGGTGGCGCCGAGCGTGGCATGGAAGCTGGGCGAGAAGACCGCCGATCCGGTGCAGATGTACCTGGCCGACATCTTTACGCTGTCCACCAGCCTGGCCGGACTGCCCGGCATGAGCGTGCCGGCCGGCTTTGGCGAGGGCAACATGCCGGTGGGCTTGCAGATCATCGGCAACTACTTCGACGAGGCGCGCCTGCTGCAGGTGGCGCACGCATTCCAGCAGGCCACCGACTGGCATCTGCGCCGGCCGGCCTGATGCGCCAACCAGAGCTTGATCGATCCATCATGCGCATGCACGCCCTGCCCCGCATCCCGCTGCGGCTCGCCGCCGCCCTGGCGCTGGCCGTCACGCTGGCCGGCTGCCAGATTCCGTTTGTCGGCCGCTCCACCCCGATCGCCGCGCGCGACATCGACATCGTCGGCGACTGCCGGCGCACCGAGGACGACGGCTTCCGCGAGGACGCGCAACTGCGTGTCGTGGACAACAGCGTGCAGCAGTTGCAATGGAAGTTGTGGGTGGGCAAGCGCGGCTCGTGCAGCTTCAACCTGGCCGATTTCCGCCAGGTCCGCAAGACGCCGCATATCGAACTGCGCGCCAACGACGGCAGCGCCTGCAAGCTGATGGTGTGGCAGGATCCGCGCCGCATCACGCTGGCGCATGCCAGCTGCCAGGCGCACTGCACGCCGGGCATCTACGAAGAAGCGTGGCCCGTAATGTTCGAGCCGGGCACCGGCGACTGCGCACGGACCCGCTGAAGACGCGCGCGACGATCATGACCCGGCCGCCCCTGCCTTCGCATCCGCGCCCGCCGACGGTTCCGACCGCGGCGGGACGCTGGCTGCGCGGCATCGGCGCCACGCTGGCGATCGGCATGGCATTGCTGGCGGCGGCAGCGGCGCGGCCCGCGGTGTCGATGACGCCGATCGTCCCCGCGTCGCCGCTGACGGCGCCCGCCGGCGCATCGACGGCAACCCCGGGGCCAGCGTCCGCGGCCAACTCGACGGCAAACCCGGCGGCAGCGTCCTCGCAACTGCCCGCGGGCGCGGCCGAGCCGGCGGTCACGCGCGTGCGTCTGCCCGCCGATGTCGGCACGCCGGCGCTCACCGCGTACTGGTTCACGCCGCGCGAGACCTCCGTGCCGCGCACCCAGCCGCTGCCCGTGGTGGTGGCGTTGCATGGTTGCGGCGGGCTGGTCGACATGCGCGTGGCGGCCCGGCGCGCCGGCACGATCGAGGAAGTGATCGATCCCGCCGCTGCGCTGCAAAGCCGCTACCGCGACTACGCGCACTGGCTGACCGAACGCGGCTATGCGGTGCTGATGCTCGACAGCTTCAGCCCGCGTGGCAAGGCGCAAGGCATCTGCAACGAATCTCTCGATGCGCGCGCCATCGACGACAAGACGCGCCGCGCCGACGCGCTGGCCGCGCTGCGCTGGGTGTCCAGACAGCCGGGCGTGGATGCGCGCCGCATCGTGCTGCTCGGCTGGTCCAACGGCGCGCAGGCCGTGCTGGCCACGATCGACACCAGCCGCGCGTGGCCGGCGGGCACGCCGACGGTGGAGCGCGCCGTCGCGTTCTATCCCGGCTGCAAGCGGGCGCTGCAGCAGCACGATTTCCGGCTGCGCACGCCATTGCTGCTGATGATCGGCGGCGCCGACGACTGGACGCCCGCCACACGCTGCGCGATGCTGCAGAATGCCGTGCAATCGCGCCAGCCGGACGCCCGTTTTCGCCTGGAGATCTATCCGGGCGCGTACCACGGCTTCGACGGCACCAGCGAACTGCACGTACGGCGCGATATCGCCGCGCGTCCCGGTGCCGGCGTGACGGTGGGCGGCGATGCGGTGGCCCGCGTGGCCGCACTGGCGCGGCTCGACTCATGGCTGGCGAGTCCGGATCCCTGACAACGCAGGAACGGACTCGACGAATACCGAACATCGAACACCGATACAGAAAGACTCAAACAGGAATACCGCCATGCAATGGGAAGTGGTGATTGGCCTGGAGACGCACGTACAGCTCTCCACGGCATCCAAGATTTTTTCCGGCTCGTCCACCGCGTTCGGCGCCGCGCCCAACACTCAGGCGTCGCCCGTGGACCTGGCGCTGCCGGGCACGCTGCCGGTGCTGAACCGCGGCGCCGTGGAGCGCGCCATCCAGTTCGGCCTGGCGATCGACGCCAAGATCGCGCCGCGCAGCATCTTTGCGCGCAAGAATTACTTCTACCCCGACCTGCCCAAGGGCTATCAGATCAGCCAGTACGAAATCCCGGTCGTGCAGGGCGGCAAGATCACGGTGCAGGTCGAAGGCAAGCAGGGCGTCTACGAAAAGACCGTCAACCTCACGCGCGCACATTTGGAGGAAGACGCCGGCAAATCGCTGCATGAGGATTTCGCCGGGATGACCGGCATCGACCTGAACCGCGCCGGCACGCCGCTGCTCGAAATCGTGACCGAGCCCGAAATGCGCAGTTCGGCCGAAGCCGTGGCCTATGCCAAGGCGTTGCATTCGCTGGTGGTGTGGCTGGGCATCTGCGACGGCAACATGCAGGAAGGTAGCTTCCGCTGCGACGCCAACGTGTCGGTGCGGCCCGTCGGCCAGGAGAAATTCGGCACGCGCCGCGAAATCAAGAACCTGAATTCGTTCCGCTTCCTGCAGCAGGCCATCGACTACGAAGTGCAGTGGCAGATCGCCGAGATCGAGGACGGTCGCGATATCGTGCAGGCGACGGTGCTGTTCAACCCGGACACCGGCGAGACGCGCGCGATGCGCACCAAGGAAGACGCGCACGACTACCGCTATTTCCCCGATCCGGACCTGATGCCGCTGGAGATCGACGCCGCGTGGATCGCCCGCGTGAAAAGCGCACTGCCCGAGCTGCCCGCCGCGATGCAGGCGCGCTTCGTCTCGCAGTACGGGCTGTCGGCCTATGACGCCAGCACGATCACCGCGACCAAGGCGCTGGCCACTTATTTCGAAGCCGTGGTCAGCGAAGTGGGCGCGGCCAGCGCCAAGCCGGCCGCCAACTGGCTGATGGGCGACGTGGCGTCGCAACTGAATCGCGACGGCATCTCGATCGAGGATGCGCCGGTGCGCCCGGCGCAACTCGCGAAGCTGCTGGCGCGCATTGCCGACGGCACGGTGTCGAACAACACCGCCAAGAAGGACGTGTTCCCCGCGATGTGGGCGGGCGAATCGGACGGCGACGCCGACGCCATCATCGCGGCCAAGGGTCTGAAGCAGATGTCCGATACGGGCGAGCTGGAAAAGATCATCGACGACGTGCTGGCCGCCAACGCCAAGTCGGTGGAAGAATTCCGCGCGGGCAAGGAAAAGGCGTTCAACGCGCTGGTCGGCCAGGCGATGAAGGCCACCAAGGGCAAGGCCAACCCGGCCCAGGTGAACGAACTGCTGAAGAAAAAACTGGGCTGATTTCCGGCCAGCTCGGCACGACATCGGCCACGCGCATGCGTGGCCTTTTTTATGCCTGGTCTTCGCGTGCCCCGCCCGCCTGCGCCACGGCGCGGGCGGGCAGCGCTGGCCCGCTGGCCTGCCAGGGCACCACGCTGACCTCCACTTCGACCGTGTGTTCGCCGCCGCCGACGATCACGCCATGCAGCAGCGGCACATCGCTGTAGTCGCGCGCGATGGCCAGCGTGACGTGGCGCGTGTCCGCCAGCACGTCGTTGGTCGGATCCAGATCGATCCAGCCGTTCACGGGGCACCACACACCGGCCCATGCGTGCGACGCGTCGGCGCCCAGCAGGCGCGGTTCTCCGGGCGGCGGATCGGTGCATAGATAGCCGCTGACATAGCGCGCCGCCAGCCCGATCGAACGCAGGCAGCCGATCATCACTTGCGCGAAATCCTGGCACACGCCGCTGCGCAGCGCGAAGGCTTCCAGCGCGGGCGTGTGCACTTCGGTGGCTTCGCCGTGATACGTGAAATCGGCGTGGATGCGATGCATCAGGTCGATCGCCCCCTGCGCCACGGTGACGCCCGGCGCGAAACTGCGCCGGGCGTAATCGCGCAGATCCGCGTGCAAGGCCACATTGGGCGAGGCGTAGACAAATTCGGCTTCGGCGTGAAATGGCTGCCCGGCGCGATAGCGCAGCATCTGCGCGGCGTCTTCCCACGCCATGCCGCGTGCGGCGTCGAAAGTGCGCCAGCGCGGCGTCAGCGTTACCGTGCTGGTGGTGGCGAGCCGCATCGACTCGTGCGGCACGTCGAGCATGAAATGCAGGACGTTGTTGCCGAATGCGTCGACCCGCAGATGCTGGTGCGATGGCACGGGATCGATGTCGGCACGGTGCGCGCCCACGGTCTGCCACGGGTACGCGGGCGGCATCACCACGGCGCGCTGCTGCGCATGTTCCACGGGCCACGCATAGCGATAGGTCGTGACGTGATGCACGTCGAGCGTAGTGGGCGTCCCGGGCGCAACCGCTTGGATCATGGCAGATCGGTCTCCGGCGCCACGCCCGCATGGCTGAAATAGCGTCCGCCGATTTCCTCGGACAGCCGGGCCATGCGCGCGCCGAGCTGATCGCACAGCGCAGACAGCTTCATGAAGCGATCCTGGTCGCGCTGGCACAGCAGCGTGCGCGACGGCAGCGCACTGACGGGCGGCAGCAATTCCGCCAGCGGCACCCGGGCCTGGGCGTGTGTGCCGGCCGGCAATTGCGCCAGCTTGTCGCGCAGGCGGTCCAGCACGCCATAGAGGCCGCGCGGATTGGTCGGCTCCAGCACCAGCAGGTCCACCAGCGCGGGCACATCAGTGCGCCCCGGAAACAACGAGCGATAGGTCAGCGTGCTGTCGAACAGATGCAGCAGCAGATCGAAGCCGCTGCGCGATTCCAGCGCGCCGCTGCGCTCGGCCACTTCCAGGAACAGCGCGAGAGTGCCCAATCGCTCGATATGACGGCCGATAAAGACCAGCCGCCATGCCTCGTCGCGCGTCATGCGGTCGCCTTGCGCGCCGCTGATCGCGCCAAGCTGCATCGACAGGTGCTCCAGCGCATCGAGCACCAGCGACCGGTCATACGCGCGCTCGCCGTGCGCGGCGCCACCGGCGGGACATGCGGCCTTGGCCATCGCGTCCTGGAAATCATTGCGCGCGGCCAGGATCGTGCGCCAGTGATCGTTGGAAAGACGATTGCGGATTTCATTGGCGGCGCGCGCGTGGGCCGCCAGCGTCGGAATCAGCCCCGACGCCGCATTGACATCGGCCAGCGCCGACACCAGGCTGCGCTCGAAAACGCGCAGCGATGCCTGGGGCGACGGCGTCTGCGGCGGCACCAATCCAAACCACTGCGCAAGCTGGCCGATCATGTTCAGCGTGCCATCGTCGGTTTCGTCGTTCGATTCGATCGACCCGAGGATCTGTCGGCATAGACGCACCACGTTTTCGGCGCGCTCGGCATAGCGCCCGGCCCAGAACAGGTTTTCCGCAGCGCGGCTCGACACCGCCAGCGGGCGCGTCACGGCATTGGCGCCGAGCCCCGGCACGCTGCCGCGCGCCGCGCGCGCCAGCGGCATCAGGCCGTGCGCGGGCTGGCTCGACAACACCCAGGTGTCGGCGCTGGTGCCGCCCAACTGCATCGACACCGCTTCCAGGCTGGGAGGCGCCAGCCGCAAGAAGCCGCCCGGCATGACCTGCCAGCCGCCATTGCCATCGGCCACGGCATAGACGCGCAGCATCGCCGCGCGCGATCCGATCCGGCCGCCGCCGTTTGCGCCCGGCTCCCAGCACGGCATGTGCGACAGCGGCAACGGCGCCTGCAACGTGTAGCGGTCCGGCGCCTCGGCGATGCGCGCGCGCCAGTCGTCCAGCGCCTGCAAACCCTGCTCCATGCCGAGCGGCGCATCGCCGGGCGCCCGCGGGTAGGTCGGCATCACGAAGGCGTGATCCATGACGCGCAGCGCCTGGTCCTGCGCGGCGGCCTCGCCGCACCACCAGCTCATCACCGACGGCAATCGCAGCGGCTCGCCCAACAGCGCGCGCGCCATGCCGGGCATGAAGCCGTGAATCGCCGGCGATTCGAGAAAGCCGGACCCGGGCACGTTGGACACCATTACATTGCACGCGCGCATCGCCTCGAGCAGGCCCGGTACGCCAATGGTGGAATCGCTGCGCAGTTCGAGCGGATCGCAGAACACGTCGTCGAGTCGGCGCAGAATCACGTCCACGCGTTCGAGCCCGCCGAACGTCTTCAGGTACACCACGTCGTTGCGCACGGTCAGGTCCTTGCCCTCGACCAGCGTGATGCCAAGGTAGCGCGCCAGGAACGTGTGCTCGAAGTACGTCTCGTTGAACGGCCCGGGCGACAGCAGCACGATCTGGCGTCCCACGCCGGGCGCCGCCCGGCCGCTGTCGTCGCCGGCCTGCGCCGAGGTCGACAACGGCACATGGGCGAGCGTAGAGATCAGCTGCGCGAACGCGGGCGGCAGGCGTCGCACGCGCAGTTCGCGGAACGCTTCGGCGAACTGGCCCGAGATGATCAACCGGTTCTCTAGCGCGTAGCCCATGCCCGACGGCGTCTCGGTGCGATGCGCAATCACGGTCCAGCCGTCGTCGGTATGCACCAGATCGACCGCGATGGTCTGCAGGAAACTTCCGCCCGGCGGCAGATAGCCCTTGAGCGGGCGCATATAGCCCGGATGCCCGTAGACCAGCCCGGGCGGCAGCAGGCCTTTTTCAAGCAGCGTCTGCGGCCCGTAGATGTCGGCCATGATCGCGTTGGCCAGCGTGGCGCGCTGGATCACGCCGGCCTCGATGACGGCCCAGTCCGCCTCCGGAATCAGGAACGGCAGCAGCTCCAGCTGCCACGCGCGCGCGCCACCGCCCTGGTCGGCGTAGACGTTGTACGTGACGCCGTTGTCGCGGATCTGGCGCGCCACCGCTGCGGCATGGGTGTCGAGCGCCTCGGGACGCAGGTCGCCCACCACCGAGAAAAAGCGCGCCCAGGTTTCGCGCAGCGCGCCGTCAGGCTCGCGCAGTTCGTCGCGATGCCCTGGTGGCACGGGCAACGCCAGCCCGGCGGCCATGGCCACAGGAGCATCCGTTCCATCGAAGGGCAGCGACGACTGCGAAGGCAAGACTGACAATCTCCAGAAGCATGACGCCAAACGCTACAGCTAGCGCACGTCGCGCAGATCCAGTGTGAACGGAAACTCAAGACTGCGCCGCGCGGGCGGCGCCACCGCGCGCCCCGGCGTATGGCCGATCGCAAAAAAGCGCGCCAGACGCCGGCTTTCCGCCTCGTAGGCATTGACCGGGAATGTCTGGTAATTACGGCCGCCCGGGTGCGAAACATGATACTGACACCCGCCCAGGCTGCGATCCATCCACGTATCCACCACGTCGAAGGTCAGCGGCGCGTGCGACGGAATGGTCGGATGCAGCGATGACGGTGGCGCCCATGCGCGATAGCGCACGCCGGCCACGAATTCCCCGGCGCGCCCGGTCGGCTGCAGCGGCAGCGTCTGACCGTTGACGGTGACCACGTGGCGGCTGTCGTTCATCCCCAGCACGGTGACCTCGATGCGTTCGACCGACGAATCGACATAGCGCACGGTGCCGCCGGGCGCACCTTCCTCACCCATCACGTGCCACGGTTCCAGTGCCGTGCGCAGCGTCAGCGACAGCCCGGCCACGTCGACCTCGCCCACGCGCGGGAAGCGGAATTCAAAGTGCGGCGCAAACCAGTTCGATTCGAACACAAAGCCGGCGGCGCGCATTTCCGCCAGCACGTCGTCGAAATCCATCTGCACGAAAGTGCCCAGCATGAAGCGATCGTGCAGCGCCGTGCCCCAGCGCGTCAGCGGCGCCGTGTACGGCGTGCGCCAGAAGCGCACCATCAGCGCGCGCAGCAGCAACTGCTGCACAAGGCTCATGCGCGCGTGCGGCGGCATCTCGAACGCGCGCAGTTCCAGCAGACCCAGCCGGCCGGTCGGGCCATCGGGCGAGTACAGCTTGTCGATGCAGAATTCGGAGCGATGCGTGTTGCCCGTCACGTCAACCAGCAGATTGCGCAAAATCCGGTCGATCAGCCACGGCGGCACATAACCGTTGCCCACCATTTCGGACATGCCGAGCTGGCGGCGCAGTTCGTCGAAGGCGATTTCGAGTTCGTAGACCTGGTCGTTGCGCGCTTCGTCCACGCGCGGCGCCTGGCTGGTGGGGCCGATGAACAGGCCCGAGAACAGATACGACAGCGACGGATGGTTGTGCCAGTACGCGATCAGGCTGGCCAGCACGTCGGGGCGGCGCAGGAACGGGCTGTCCGCCGGCGTGGCACCGCCGAGCACGAAATGATTGCCGCCGCCGGTGCCCGTATGGCGGCCGTCGACCATGAACTTCTCTGTCGACAGGTGCGTTTCGTGCGCAGCCTGATAGAGAAATTCCGTGTGATCGACCAGTTCCGTCCAGTCGCTGGCCGGATGGATATTGACCTCGATCACGCCGGGGTCAGGCGTCACCTGCAACAGCTTCAGGCGCGGATCGCGCGGCGGCGGGTAGCCTTCCAGCACGATCTTCACGCCCAGTTCGGCGGCCGTGGCTTCTACTTCGGCCAGCAGCGCCAGGTAATCCTCCAGGGCGGTCAGCGGCGGCATGAACACGTACAGGATGCCGCGCCGGTCCTCCATGGCCTGCAGCTCGACGGCCGGTGCGGCCACGCGGCTCGGATGGCGGACCTCGACGCACAGCGCGGTGCGGATCGCATGCTGGTCCGATTCTCCGCGCGCCGGCGGCTGCGCGGGCGCGACGTTGCGCGCCGCGCCGCGGACCTGGGTGGCGCGGCGGGTCTCCGGCGCCGCGCGCGC
>NZ_VZOW01000057.1 GCF_008801835.1 Cupriavidus pauculus
CGACGCGCGGGCGAGGTTGTTCCACGGCAACGCGTCAACGCGATGACGTGGCAAGTGAATTGAGATTCCTAAGCAACTAGGCAGTAAGGCGTCGCAATCCAATGGGGGGCGGGACTGCGATCGGGGTAAAACCCCAATTCACACAGGAGTGGAGGGAGGACGAAGAAGTCCGTCTGGAATGAAACTGGCGAGGAGCGCGACCGTGCGGCCCGCCACCTCGAACGATTCCGGCCGCCAAAGCCAGAAGCCCAAGAACCATCCGGCGGCCTGGCTCATGGCGATGCACGCATCGCACGTGTGCCCGTTCGCATCAGGATCCAGTTTTCCCCGCGAAGGGCTGTGCTGCGTGTTGTGGTGACACGGCTTGTCCGCGTTGCTGACCGCTTCCTCCGCATCGACCTCGAGGCCCATCGCCGCGTCATTGCGCAGCCGGTCATGAGCTGGACAGCCGGCGTGCGCGAGCCCTCCCATCGCCTGCAGCGGCAATGCGAAGATCATGAACCACAGCAGGAGGCGGGGCAGCAAACGTCTCATTCGACGGCACGGAAAGGCGGAATTTCGTTTCATCGTATTCTAGAGAGTCGGCCTGTCAGCAAAATGACTCGCACATGACAGCGTCGAAGCGCATCGGGGGCCAGGCGGGCACACGGCGCCCAGACGCCCCGGATCCCTTGTGCCCCGATCACCGCCTTCTTGTCCGACAGATTGCCGAGCTCCGCACTTCGTGTGCGTCTTTGATCTAGGACAATCAACTGCAGGCTTGTTGCCGCAAGTCAAAGGCTGCTCGGATTCCCCCACTTGATTCCAGCTCATGTACGCTCCCATTTCTCCGGCACTGGACTGCCGCATTCCTGTTGATTTATGTTAGTTCAGCTTGCAGCGGCTGCCTACGCCTGTGGGGGCAGCAGGGTCGGTGCCGAGCATAAGGCCTGTGCTAGTCCGCATTGCCATCAGGACATCAATCCATCGATCATGCGAACCCTCAGGTTCCCGTCATCCAAGCGGTCTCGGTTAGCCCGGAAGCCACCCAACCTGGCACGGATCCTCTCGCGGATATCGTCTGGCCACAGGCGCTTTTCCACTACCGCTTCCGCGTCCGCTTGCGATCCTTCCGTCTCTGTTTCCGCATTTGGCCCGCGAAGCATCGTCCGCGGGGTCGGCGCCCGTAAGTGCGATTCAGATAGATCACAAATGCCAGGAACGCAACGACGCAGAGCACGACAACCAGCAGTAGCGAGGACAACACGCCATGCGGCAGGTCGAAGACGTAGTATCGGTTCAAGTCTGCAGTCGCCCTGCTGTGCAGGCCGACTCAGTTGCGTATGTAGTGAAAGGCACCATCAAGCAAATCGGCGGACGCCAACGATCAAAGCACCATCACCATTGGCGAACCGCACGCCAAACTTCTCCAATTTCCGCTCGATCATGCAGAGTCCTGCAAGCATGTCATTCAGAATGGGGCCGAGCCGCCGGTGGTCGCCGACGGCCAGCGGAAACGGGCGCGTCCTTAGCTTTCGCAGGCTCAGCGTCATGAGTGGCAATGTCAACGTGCAAAATGTCTGGCGGTGTACGACAGTGAATCCTGCGGCATTTACCTTGCGAATCAGTTCTGGGAGCGTGTAGCGCGCTTCCGGCGCCGCCTTGGCATTGCTGCTCAGTCGTCGCGTTCGGCGGTGCGGTACGGTCACGACAATGCCGCCACCCGGCCGACATGCTTTGCGCAACTGGTCAAGCACTATCCCGTCTGACGGTGCGTACTGCAGGACGTCGAACGCCCCAATGACATCAAACGCGTCGGAGAACGGCAGGTGCATGGGATCCATCTGCAGACAGGAAAAGCCATATTCCCGGCGTACTTCTAGCAGAGCATCCACGCAACGGTCTGCCGCGACCAGCGCGGTCGCGGGATAGCACTTCCTGAAATCATCCAGGAATTTCCCCGCACCGCAGCTTAGATCCAAGAACGACTCAATCCGCGGGAACCACCGGGATAATGCGTCGATGATCAGTCCGCGGCGATACGCGAACCAGAAGTTCCTGTCTTCAACGTGTGCGAATTCCCGCAACAGGGACGCCTGATCCCCATCATGATCACCGACTAGTTCGGGCGCGAGGCACACAACGCCGGATGTCGAGGGCGGGTGCCAGTCGCAGGCCCAACAATGCCAACCCAGCCGGGACAATGCATTGCCACATCTCACGCACAATCGCATCGCCGCCTCAGATGGAAATAGGAGACCCTCCCTCAAGGGGAACTCCATCACTTTGATGAATCCTCGTATCTCAGCCATGCTGCCCTTGGACCCACTACGACGGCGCACTGGCGAAGTCGTCTGGATGGCTGCCGGGTCCACGCGACCAATCGCGCAGTCAGTAGGCTATCCGTCGATGGTATGGCTAATGGCCTGTCGCAAACATGACGGGGAAATTACCGAGCGCCTCAGCCGTTGCTAAAGTTGGCCGAAGCCAAGACTGGCGAAAACGCGGGCATGTGGTCTGGCTCGGCGCGATCCCGGTGAGGATCGCCATCCCGGTGGTGTCCACAGAATGCGAAGGCTTCCGGTATCAAGATTCGCTGCAGGCGCCGTGTGGAGTGTCGGATTCAGCGCCACGACACCATTCGTATCGGTGGAAAAAGGTCGGCCTGCCGTGCTTGTTGCCCGATGTCGCCGCAGATAGCGATGCGGGTCCTTTGATTCTGTCCAGCGTCCCGCGATCGGGCGCAGGGCCCATGACGGTCAAAACCGATGTCGAACGACAAGGCCCCGGCAGCCCTCGTTCCGCTGCAGCGAGAATGGCTGACTTGCCCCGTTGCCGGTGCTGGGGTCACGAGTGCGCTGGGCGATCTCTGCTACAAAACCATCACCGTCACCCTACCCGGCTTTCTAGCGATACTCGGGATTCCGGCGGCGGTTCTGGGATTGAGCGAAGGCGTGCGTGGCCGATGCTGTGGCGAGTTTCACCAAGATGATCTCGGGCAACCTCGGAACTCGAGAAACTTTTGGTGCTGGTCGGCTACGCGCTGACGCCTGCGGGTCAGATCGCGATCGGCTTGGCCACGGCGCGGCCACTGTTGGTTGCGGGGCGAATGGACCGACCCCACCAGGCCGTTTCGCTTGGTCCTGTGGCTAAGTTGTGCCATTCCGGGAGATCTAGCCGCCCTGGCTTTCCTCGGCTTCGTCGAGGACCCGGCTTCCCCCCCAATCCTGGGCCGCCGTTCTTCCGAGCATTGCATGGCCTACCGCCGAAATTCAAGCGCTATCTCGGCGCTGTCGGGATGTTTGGCTTGGGTGATTTCAACGCGCTAGGCGCATTCACCGGCCTGCTCATGGCCATCATGTTCTGGCTCGACGTCAACACCCTCCCGATGCTCGCGCCCTTCTTCCTGCTCGCGTGCCCCTGCATGGCCGCCCAGGAAACGCTGGAGCCGACGGTGACCGCCGAGATGGTGTCGACGGACACGCCGGCCATGAGTATGGGCGCGCTCGGCACCACGAACGGGGCTGCGAAGTTCATCTCGAGCGCCGGCGTCGGTCTCATCTGGTCGGCGCTATCGCCTGCCCTCGCATTCGCGTTGGCCCCCTCACCATGGCGGCCGGCACGATCAGGCGCGACTACAGCGCATCTGAACCCCGCCTAGTCGGCCGGAAATCGAGCGCGCTTCCGCGCAAAACCTCCCCGCCGTGCGTGTGGGCGATCGCACCATTCCCGAAGCTGAACTCCGGAGCGCGACGGGGCCATGGCGCGGACCACTCAGCCGGGGGCTCATGCGGAACAACGAGGCGCCTTGGATACCGGCTAGGGACGCATCTCCTGGTAGAGCTTGAGCATGTCCTTGTATTCGCCCGCCGTCTTCTGTATGGAAAATTGCATGCGTACCGCATTCTCCGCAAACGCAACCCGCTCGACGTCCATCTCGACCGTATTGCCGTCCATGCTGGACTGCATCGGCACCCGGTAGAGCAACGCCTCATGCGGCGTCGACTGTCGGGCCTCCAGATGCTGAGGCGAAGTCGTCGTCATACCCGCGAACGTGTTGCCGCTTGCCATCGCCCGTTCTAATTCGGCGCCGAAGTCGATGTCCCGCGCCTTGTAGTTCGGGGTATCCGCGTTAGCGATATTGGCTGCCAGCAATTCTAGCCGTCGCGTGCGGAGCCTGAGCGCCAGTTCATGAACATTTTCCCCGCTACGCGCAGCGTTCTGGATAACAGCCGTTTCCATCTCGCGTCTCCAACGCATTCGGAAGAGCACAGGCTAGCTTACCCCAACCCACATCATTTTGAGGATCAGCGATCGGTTTGCGGACCTTTCACATGACCAATTTGCAATGATTTCGACACCTTTGCGCCGTAGGGGAGTTACCTGCTGTGGACGTATTCTCCTCAGATGACGGGATCGTAATACTTGGGTCATTCGAATGATCGTGTCGGATCGATAGACTGTGCACACGGTGAGCGAGACAGACTCACCAACATGACTCCGGAGAAATTTCCATGAAGATGCTTCACACTGCCATTCTTACCGCCGCACTCTCGATTCTCGCTGGCACAGCCGTGGCCGCTCCGGCCGAGGGGCAGGTCCATCGCCCTCGCGATCCCTTCACGGATGGCGCGCGTGCCGGTGCCTCAGCCAGCGACGTGTACGCTGGCGGCGCGCGCATTGGAGCACGAGACGTATTCACCGACGGCGCTCGCGGGCTCTGACACGTTGACGCTTATGCCAGCTTGACACTTGCACAAGTGTGAGGGAGTCAGTCAACCGGCCAGGTTGACTGACTTCCGCCTTCGAAGATCTGCGGGGGCGTATTAGTGAGCCGAAGCGGTCAACAGCACTTTAGGCATCTGCTCGCATCCCAAGGTTGAGACAGTGCAAGTTGCAGCCCGGCGGGGGGCCGTTCGATGCGATGTCGACGACGTAACCAATACCCTCAAGTTAGTCATAGAGGTTGGCGACAATGCCTGCATCGTCTTCGATACCAAGTACTCGCACGATGTTTGCTCCCAGGCCGCGAGCTGTGAAAAGGTCAAACGCAGATGCCATACCGATTGGCAAGCTAGAGCGGGCACCTATGGCAGTGAGCTGAGCGTCGTCCACTTGCAGTATGTCGACTCGAATCGCGACTTCTGCCCTGTCATTTTGAATGGCCGCTCCCGCCTCCCAATTCGGACTTTGGCGCATGCAGAAGCGAATGGCGGGAACTGGTCTGCGCCCATCGGTAATGCCGGAGCGTACCCCGGCGCCGATGGCGTGCGCCCTGCGCCGTGCAGGAGGTCTGAGCGTCCAGATCGAGGCAATCCCAAGAGCCGCCGATTTCCAGAGCGGCCTTTCGCCGAAGGCGAATTGAGTAATATGCCAAGCAGCCTTGGTGCCACGCCTGCGGCACCAGGGCCGACGCCATTGACGCAAAGGTCCCTTTACCCGCTCCTTTGGAGCAGGATAAATTTGTCTTCCACATCGCGGCAATGAGGCACAAATACAGCCCACATCACCGCAGCCGTAGGGCAGAGCGTGGCAGGACAGGCCAGTTTGTCGGCGCGTCCCAACCCTTACATACGGTAGCGCAGTGTTGCCATCACGCTGCGGGGCGCCCCTGGCAGGTTCAGGTTCGGGCTGGAGCCGTGCCCTGACACGATGTAGCCTTGGTTGAGCAGGTTGTACACGTTGAGCTGCGCTTCGAACTTGCCGCGGCGGTACCAAGCCACCATGTCGGCCGTGACATAGCCGGGCAGCGTCACGGTGTTGGCCGGGTCAGCTTGGCGGGCGCCAACCAGGTTTAGACCGCCGCCCAGGCCAAAGCCGTAGCCCAGGTCCTTCGTGATCCAGAAATTGCCGGAATGGCGCGGCGTCAGCGTGGCCTGCTTGCCTTCCAGGGCCGGGGTCGACTTGGTGACCTCGGCGTCCAGGTAGGCATAGCCGGCCAGCATGCGCCAGCCGCCGCCGAGCTCTGCCGCTCCGCTCAGTTCCAGACCGTCGGTACGTTGTTCGCCGATCGGGATCAGCGCCGTGCCCGTGGCATTGGCGACCTTGACGTTGGTGCGTTCGATGCGGAACAGCGATACGGTCGTGGTTGCCTTGCCATCGAGCCAGTCATACTTGGCGCCGACTTCGGTGTTGCGCGTGGTTTCCGGTGCCAGCTGGGCGTTGTTCGCGGCCAGCGAGAAGGCTTCGCCGGATGGCTGGAACGAGCGGCTCCACGAAACGTAATACGACTGCTGCTTGGACGGCTGCCACACCAGGCCCGCGCGCGGGCTCCAGTTGTTGTCGGTGCGTGACAGGTTCTGCTGCCCGGCGATGCGCTGAATGGTTTCCTGTTCGAAGCGGTCGTAACGGATGCCGACCAGCGCCTTCCACTGCTCGCTGAATTGGATCATGTCCTGCGTATATATCCCGAGCGTCTTGAAAATGCCAAGGTTGCTCGTTCCCGGATTGCCACCCAGCAGGCGCGGCAGCGTGGGTAGAACGGGGTTAAACAGGTTGACAGTCGCGATGTTGTTACGCGAATAGTTCACCAGATCCTTGTTCTGCTGGCCCACTTCCACGCCGTACAGCAGTTCGTGCTTCATGCCAAAGAACTCGGCCTTCTGCGTCAGATCGGTCTGGTTGAACCAGCCGTGTTCCTCGCGATAGACGTTCGAACGGTTCAGGCTTACGGTCAGCGCCGACTCGTTGACAGTGCCAGGCAGCGTGTTATTCCGATCCAGCGAGTAGTGGTAGTAGCGCGTGGCATTACGGATCGACCAGTTTTCGTTGAAGCGGTGGTTGACCGTTGCTGTGCCCGAATACACTCGGCTCTGGCTGTAGTCCGCGTCACGGGCATTGGCGGCGCCGTAGTACGTTGACGGATCGACGGCAACCGGCCGCCCCTTGTATGCGGGAACGCCGAAGTCGGTGACGCGTCGGTCTTCCAGGTAGTCGGCCTGCAGCAGTACCGTGGTTTGCGGCGCGATGCGCAGTTCCAGCGACGGGGCCACAGCGGTGCGGTTCAGGAACTGCTGCGATCGATAGCTGTTTGCTTCCTCATGTGCGGCGGTGATGCGGAAGGCTGCGGCGCCATCGGCGAACACACGACCCACATCGCCTTCGACGCGGCGGTCGGCCCACATGCCGTAGCTCAGCGCAAAGTCGGTGACATCGATGCCCGGCTTCTTGGTCACGCGATTGATCAGGCCGCCGGACGAACCGCGGCCATACAGCACGGCGGCAGGTCCCTTGATGACTTCCACACGGTCGACGTTGGACAGATCGCGGAAGTAAAGCGCATCGTCACGGATGCCGTCGACGAACTGGTCGGCAATCGCGGTGAAGCCGCGGATCGACACCTGGTCGCGCTGTCCGTCACCGGTGGAAAAACTCACGCCCGGCACGTTCTTCAGCGCGTCCTGCATGGACGTTGCGTGCTGGTCTTGCATGACCTCGGCGGTCACCACGTTCACGGTTTGCGGAATGTCACGCAGCGGAGCGTCGGTCTTGGTGGCGCTGATCGCGTTGGGCGGGTTATATCCGGCGCCCAGTTCCTTGCCCACGTCGGCTTTGACAGTGACAGGTGGCAGGCTTTGCACCTCAGGTGCAGCGGTTTGTCCGTGGACCAGACTGACCAGCAGTGCAGGGCATGCTGCCAATGTTCGAACAATATATTTTGTGTGCGGATAACGGCTCATTTCTCTCTTTGTACCTTTTGTAATGCATTGTAATTTTTTGAATGAGAGCGAATCATTTTCGACTATCTTGATGTCAATGTCGGCGGTCATGAATTGTCGGCATGGGGACATCGCGCCGACGTTCGATTACGTGGCGATCGGGCATGAAGATAAACGCGATTGTGGGGACCAGACGCTGGTACGTCCCGACAGGCGGTGGTGGTGATTGAGCGCCGATGGGGACATTGGCGCTCTGCCCGAGGGCCCTCTCTGTCCCGGCGCCTGCTGGCAATGATCCTCAAAATTTTGAGAGGCCAACACGCCGATCCAAAAGTCTCGGATTCAGCTAATCGTTGCGACGCTTGACCCTTTAGTAACTACAGGGTCGAGGTTCCGGGAACTCTGTTCAATCGATTTAAGGGCAGCCATGTCCAATGTTAAGCGCCTGAAGTTAAAAATCGCAGGCATGGATTGCGGCGCATGGCGGGCAAGATCGAAAACGCCATGAAGCGCCTGCCGGGGGGCGCGACATCAGCGTCAGCTATGGCAGGAGAGTCTGACAATTTTGTTCGACGAGGACCGAAGCACGTTGCAGAACATCGAAGCCCAAATCCGTTCGCTCGGATTTACACCTGTCAGCACAGAGGGTACATGCGATGTGACCGGCACGTCCCGCGCGGACGCCACGCCGGGGCGCGAAAAGAAGGCACGGCTGGTTCTAATGACCGGCCTGGCGTTTGCCGTCGCCTTTGCCATTGCTCACCTCCTACCGCAGCGGGTGTTAGTAGGCTTACTTGATTGCAGCGATCTTTAGCATCGTACCGGCGTTGCGCCGTGCCTATGCGAGAGCGACACCGGCAGCCCTTGCATCTGGACTGGCATCCGGCGCAAGGCAAGGTTTGTTGATCAAGGGTGGCGCGACACTGGAAACACTCGGCAGGATTCGCACGCTGGCGTTCGACAAGACAGGCACGCTGTCCGAGGGACAGCCGAAGGTCACAGACATCATTGTCATCAATGGTGACCAGACCGAGGTGATTGCGCGCTGCGGCAGTGGAAATGAAGACCAGCCATCCGCTGGGCGTGGCGATCGTGGAAGCGGCGCGAAGCGGCAACCTCGAACTCCCTGCGAGTTTCGGCAATGCGCTCGCCATTCCGGGCAAAGCGGTAACAGCCCGCCTCAAATCCGGATTCACGTCGGTCGGGTCGCCGCGCTACGCCCCTGAACTGGCACCCGTCGACCCTGTCGGTGCAGCAATCGATTACGTCGCTGAAGCAACAGGACAAGACCGTGGTCGTAGTCCTCGCAGGCAAACGCGTTGACGGCCTGATCGTATTGCGCGACGAGCCACGGGCGGACGCCGCCGCCGCGCTCCGCCTGCACAGCATGGGTGTCAGGACCGTTGTGCTGACGGGCGACAACAGGCAAACGGGCGAAGCCTTCGGCAAGGTGCTGGGGGTCGACGTGCAGGCCGAACTGCTGCCCAACGCCAAGTTGCAGGCGATTGAGTCCCTGAAGAGCGCCGGCGCGGTGGCGATGGTGGGTGATAGAATCAATGATGCGCCCGCACTGGCCACGGCATCGGTCGGCGTCGCAATGGGAGGCGGCACCGACGTGGCATTGGAGACAGCCGATGCGGCGCTGTTGAAGAGCCGCGTCATGGGCATGGCCAATCTGATTGATCTGTCGCGCATCACGCTGGGCAACATCTGGCAGAACATCGCGCTGGCCCTTGGAATGAAAGCAGTCTTTCTGGCCACGACAGTGTTTTGTGCGACCACGCTTTGGATGGCCATTCTGGCTGACACAGGTGCGACCGTCCTGGTGACCGGCAATGCTTTGCGGCTGTTGCGATATCGCGGTCCCCACCACTGACTGGCTCTATGAGACACGCTGAGAAACTCCGCACCTGGGCGCGGTGCATTAAGCGCGATGGCGTGACCCTTTGGTTTGCTTGCCGCAGTCCGGGCACCCCACTGGTGGCAAAGGCGCTGTGCATGTTCGTCGTTGCGTATGCCCTGAGTCCAATCGATCTTGTGCCCGACTTCATACCGGTCCTTGGCTATTTCGACGACGTTGTTCTCTTGCCTGGGCTCATATTGCTGGCCGTTCATCTGATTCCTGAGGGGGTTTTGGCATCGTGTCGAATCCAGGCCGAACGTTGGCTAGGGAAGTGCTGATCAATGAGGTTTGCGCTTGATGTCGCGCAGGCCAATGAACGGGGTTTTCGCAATGCGAAAGAGATAGGCCCGATTCGAGCCCTCTCTTTTCGCGTTTCGCGCCTTGCCTGGCGCGCTTTGCGCGCTCAGGACGGACTGCTCCCCTGCAGTGCTAACAATTGCCTTTTGGCCAGTGCCAGATCGCCAGACCGAACAGGCTGAACAACTGCGCTGTGTTCTTGATCAGGCCCTTGTAGCGAACCTTGCGATGACCGAAGAGATTTTTGATGACGTGGAACGGATGCTCGACCCGTGCCCGGATTTGGGCCTTGGCCCGCTCGACGGCGATCAGCAAGTCCTTGACCGCACCGTCACGCATCGCCTTGATCTTGCCGCGCTTGACGGCCACCTGCCACTTCACGGACTTGCCTTGCATCTCCTCGCGCTTCTCCACACCCGTGTAGCCCGCATCGCCGAACGCATGCTCTTCGTGGCCATGCAGCAAGGCATGCGCTTGCGACACGTCCGACTCATTGGCCGAGGTGCCCACGATGCTGTGTACCAACCCAGACGCCGCATCCACACCGAGATGGGCTTTCATGCCAAAGTGCCATTCGTTGCCCTTCTTGGTCTGGTGCATCTCCGGGTCGCGGCTCTTCTCCTTGTTCTTGGTCGACGGTGGCGCCTCGATGATGGTGGCATCCACAATCGTGCCTTCTTTCATCATCAGCCCACGCTCGCACAGCATGATGCCAATCTCGTCGAACAGCTTTCGCGTCAGTTCATGCGCGACGAGCATGCGGCGAAACTTGAGCAGCGTCGTCGCGTCCGGCACTGCTTCGGCCGCCAGGTCGATTCCGGCAAACGCGCGCATTGCCATGCTGTCATACAGCGCGTCTTCCAGCGCTTCGTCAGACAGTCCATACCACTGCTGCAGGAAGTAGATGCGCAGCATCCGCTCCAGTCCGATCGGCGGCCGCCCACGTTTGCCCTTGGGGTAGTACGGCTCGACTGCCGCTATCAGCCGCGACCACGGCACCACGCTTTCCATTTCCGCCAGAAAGCGCTGACGGCGCGTCACCCCCTTCTTGCCATGGCTTTCTGCTTCCGCAAAACTGATCTGTCGCTTCATCACCGGATCGCGAATCTTGGGATACCTATGACAAAGCACTTCCGCAATGCCGCGATGACTCGCGCACTGATTTAATCAGCCTTTCCCTAGCCGAGCAACGATGCAAGCCAACCAGCTATTGGGGCGTTACCCTGGTCGTTTGCGCATGGGCTGCGGTCGCCTATGGGGTCTATGGTTGGTTCCGCGATGGTCGCTGAGGACCAACCTTCAATGATGATTGCGCCCTTCCTACTTGCGCGCCACGGTTACAGGCCGATTTCTTCGGCTACCGTCTGTCGTAACGACGATTCCGGCCATAAGGGGCGCGAACACGCTATTGTTGTCCGAAGAGGCGCAGCCTTTGATGTGCGTGACCGCGCCACGATCGTCGTACTGGACATGAAGTATCAGCGTGGTCGATGCAGGATGCCAGATCAATCGCTCTAAGAAATAAGATCGTCGATTCCCCGTACCACGGAATCTAGCCGCGACGGGTTTCTACTAACCCAACTGGGAGACGGGCAAAGCCGTTCGGTGAATAATCGGCCTGCCAAATGGTGCGCAGTTTGCATTCGCAGGCCTGTGGCGCGATGGCCCGACGGTGCCATCTCCTTCACGATGCCCATGCTCAATGCCGACAATCATCCGCTGGGCGTATGCTTTACGAATTTCTTCGGAGGTTTAGAGGTCGGCGCTGTTTTACCAAGCGCTACTGCATTCGTTGCGTGTGGACGCACACACGAATCGCGTAAGCATTTTTTCAATTGATGGAACGCTGGACTCGTCCCGGCAATTCCAGTATCCGCATTTTCGTCGGACGTGGCGCGCCAAGCAGCGTTCAGAAGTGTACACATCACTTTGCTAAATTTGGTCTGGCCAATGGTCACGATAATGGAAGGACAGTCCCTAGCCCGGAAGGAATTACAAAGCTAGCTACGGTTACACGACGCAATATCGCGGGCATACTGGCTACCCCGAGCCATCATCGTGGCAGCGTACGCGCACGTTTCAGCACAGTCCAAATCTAAAGAGATGCACCGCTTCATGGCCTCGACATCCCTTTCCTCAAGACAGGATACCGCGCAGTGATGACAGGCGATCACGCAGGCCTGACAGGTCTCAATACAAGATTGATAGTTTTCATGTGGCATGACAATGCTCCTTTTTTCGGAAGTTCTCAAGGCGTCTATAGACGCGTTGAGAACGAAAGCAATTGGCGCGCCATCAGCTATAGACGGCGCGAGATTCCTTACGGGAACATTACGCGACGATGACGAGGGCGCGCTGCCATTGAGAGTATTGATCGCGGTAACGAGCTTTTGATTCGCGGCGGCGCCCACTATGCTAAGTGGGCGCTCAATTATTTCGCGAGGAGACAACGTGTTCGATCGTGTTTGCGATGCCATGACTCCGCCCCTCTCACTGAGCCGCCGTCGACTGCTTAGAAGCCTAATAGCCGGAGGGGGCCTGGCTAGCCTGGGGGCATATCCACACGCTGTTTGGGCGTCGAAGAGCCAAAGTCAACCCGTGGTGCTGACTGGTACCACTTTTGATTTGGACATTGGCGCGACGCCCATGTCATTCACTGGCCGCGTCCGACCGACCACCAGCGTGAACGGCTCTATCCCCGCGCCGATATTGCGTTGGAAGCAGGGCACCGAGGTCACGTTACGCGTGACAAACCTACTTACCACACAAACGTCAATTCATTGGCACGGAATCTTGCTGCCGTTTCAAATGGACGGTGTTCCTGGCATTTCTTTTCCCGGCATCGGGCCAGGTGAGACGTTCGTATACCGCTTCCAAGTGCGGCAAGCCGGCACCTATTGGTACCACGCTCACACCCGTTTTCAGGAGCAAACCGGTCTATACGGACCGCTGGTCATCGAGCCAATGCATCCAGACCCGATCAAGGTCGATCGCGACTACGTCGTTATGCTTAGCGAATGGACGGATGAGAACCCAGAGATGGTGTTCGCGCACTTGAAAAAGATGAGCGACTTTTACAACTTCCAGATGCCGACCATTGGCGACTTTGTCAGAGACGTGTCCGATATGGGGCTGTCGCAGGCATTGGCAAAGCGGGCCATGTGGAATCAGATGCGGATGAATCCAACCGACCTTGCCGACGTTTCGGGGGCCACCTTTACTTATCTCGTCAACGGCATGCCGGCGGATGAAAATTGGACTGCGATAGCTAAGGCCGGGGAGCGCGTGAGATTGCGTTTCATCAACGGCTCGGCGACTAGCACCTTTGACATTCGAATTCCCGGCATAAAACTGAAAGTGGTGTCGGCTGACGGCCAGGATGTTGAGCCGGTACAGGTGGACGAATTCCGCATCGCCGTCGCCGAAACTTACGACGTGGTGGTGGAGATGCCAGATGATAAAGCGTACACCATCTTTGCACAGTCGATGGATCGTAGCGGCTACGCCAGAGCAACACTTGCACCGGAAATTGGGATGCAAGCGGAAGTACCCAGGCTTGATCCGAAGACTTGGCTCACCATGGCCGACATGGGCATGGGCGACATGCCCGGGATGGAAAAGGGGTCTATGGATATGGGTCAGAAGACATCCATGAACATGCCGCCGATGGAGATCGGCGGCGGCCCCACAACGCAGCCCATGACGACCGGAGCCACCACGACCGACATGACTAACATGGCCGGGCACACTTTGTCGACACTGCCGGGGCAAGTGAAGGCGCCCAGTGCCGAAATGCCCGGCATGGACCGCGGCAAATCTTCCGCGATGCCTGAGATGCAGAAGACGGGCGGTGAGACGGGGCACGAGATGGGCAAAATGGGCGATATGTCTGGCTTGGGGCCACAAGTCGACATGCGTTCGATGAACCCTTCCCGCTTGCTATCGGATCCCGGGCCAAGACTGCGCAACAACGGCAGGCGGGTGTTGACGTACGCCGACCTAAAAACGCTTGGCCCGGTAGCCGACCAGCGCCCGCCCACGCGTGAGTTAGAGCTGCGTTTGACAGGCAATATGCGCCGCTTCATCTGGGGCATTGATGGCAAGAAGTTTTCGCAAGCTGAGCCGATCCGGTTCTACTACGGAGAACGGTTGCGGATCACGCTAATCAACGACACCATGATGAACCACCCGATGCATCTGCATGGGATGTTTAGCGAGTTGGAGAATCACGAAGGGCAGGCGCTGGTTAGGAAGCACACGATAAACGTCCAACCTTCCAAACAAGTCAGCTTCCTGGTGACTGCCGATGCACCGGGGCAGTGGGCTTTTCATTGCCACCTGCTCTACCACATGGAAGCCGGTATGTTCCGCAAAATCGTGGTTGCTTGATCAGAGAAATGCCAGGGAGGCAGACGTGTCCAACCGCTCTCACATCCAACTCATAGGCCTGGCAATATTGTTGGCCAGCGTGCAGAGCCGTGGCGTGGCGGCCCAGACAATGATGCCGACGCCTGGCATGAAGGGGCCGATGCCAGTGAAACCGGCATTGAGCCATACAGCGGACAGCGGCACTGAGTCTTCCACTGAGGCGGGCAGCGCAAACGCAATCATTGAGGTAAAGGAGCCGCCGGTTCCGATGGCGGACCGGAGCCAAGGCATTCCGATGCCCGGAGATACGATGGCTGATAACGACGTATATTATCAGGTGCTGTTCGATCGCCTTGAGTATGTCAAGGCACCCGGTGGCTCTGGCTTGGCCTGGGATATGCTGGCTTGGGTGGGACGAGATATAAATCGGTTGTGGGTCAAGTCGGAAGGAACGCGTCTGTATAGCAACACCGAGGAAGCAAGAGCTGAAGCCCTATGGGGGCACGCCTTTGCGCCTTTCTGGGACTGGCAACTGGGCGTGCGACAGGACTTTGGCAATGGGCCGTCGCGAACCTGGGGCGCTCTTGGCGTCCAGGGGTTGGCACCGTACTGGTTTGATATCGAAGCAACCGCCTATTTTGGTTCCTCTGGACGCGCAGCAGCGCGGGCGCGGGCTACCTACGATATTCGCTTCGCCCAACGTCTGCTATTGACACCGGAATTTGAGGCAAACGCCTACAGCAGGGAAGATGCCGCGCGAGGCATTGGCAGCGGCATCTCGGAAGTGAAGCTTGGTTTGCGATTGCGATATGAGATCCATCGGCAGTTTGCCCCTTATCTTGGCGTTGTATGGGGCAAAAAGCTGGGCAATACCGCAGACTTTGCGCGTGCTGCTGGGGAGCGTACCACCGACAAACAAATCGTTGCAGGCGTGCGAATCTGGTTCTGACCCCACTCAGGTGAGTAGTGGCCGGACCGTCATGTCATTAGCGATCTTATTACAGGGCAGACGGAAGGTGGTCGCAATGTACCGCCCGGTGTCGCGGGTTAAATTAGATATGTTAGTGTATGCGACCTGCTTCATTTACCGAAAATACTGGGGCCTATTAATTCCAACACCCCGCTCTGGACAAGTACTTTGATTGATTACGCCAGAATGAATTTGTGGACCATCAAAATGGCCGATAACTAAAATTGCCTTCTTAATTGATTGAGGGAATTCAAAACCGACGGTGCATACATGGTCCGCCTACAGCACTGAGACGGATGATGCAATCACGCCACGGATCGGAGTCTTTCTGGTACCCAAGTTTTTCACACGCAGGCCCCTGAACTCGAATGGAGGCATCAATGTCGTGCTCGGCGCGCACCGCACGGTCGGAGACAGTCGTACATCCCGCCAAGACGACTGTTATAAGCAATATGACACGCATGCTGCTTCCCCTTTTGCATGGAATAGGATTCGCTGTTCTATCGCTCCCGAGGTCACGCAATAGGAACGCCGGAGAGCGCATTGAAAACGGAAGACCGATACCCTAATTTAGGTTGTAGAACCATTCTCTCCAAGACCTCCTTTGCCAATGGTGCGCTAGGGAAGTGCTGATCAATGAGGCTTGCACTTGATGTCGTACAGGCCAATGACTGCTGTGTTCGCAATGCGAGAGAGATAGGCCAATTCAAGCCAGGTTTGTCTCGCGTTCCGCGCCTTTCCTGGC
>NZ_VZOW01000058.1 GCF_008801835.1 Cupriavidus pauculus
CGGCCAGTGCGGCACGCCATCCTTCATCGTGCATTTGGCAAGCAGCCGGTTGACGAACGCGCGCGCCAACGTCGCGCCGCGCGAGAAACCGAATACGGCGATGTCGATGCGGGTGACTCGGTGGTTGTATTTCAGATACTCGTTAAATTCCTTCTCCGCCGTTGTCAAGCGCACGTCCCACCCCAACCCCGCACCGCCGCCGAGCACCTCGCTGTCGCGCAGCTTTTCCCACCAGCTCGGATCGCTCGCATTGAGCGGAGTGCCGACGCCGGGATAGTAGAAGTCGTTGATAAGCGGATCTTCCCTCTTCTTCACATGCCCCAGGTATAGGCGAGCGACATTGGAAAGCTTTAGCTTTGGCTCATCAACCTTGAGATTATTTCCAGTCCCGTCGAAAAAGAAGCTGAACCAAGGCTGCTCCTCACAGGTCGCGCATGCCTGGAAGTCTCCGTCGTACAGTCCGATCATGGTTTCAACCGTCCTCGCAAACGACTCGTGGGAGTCTGTGAACCAGTCCTGCATCCCTATTCTCCTTTTTGACGCATAACACGTTGACCTGAAAATAACTTGTCGACGCGTGGGCTCGGCAACCCGCCAGCTTCGCCGCGATCAGGAATAAGCTCCGCCTCCACCTCATGCTCGGAAAAGAATCGGACCAATAGGATGTTGTAAGCATCTTTCTTTTTTGGCATTGCACCCATGACGACGACATCGCGGCGGTATGTCCTCCACAGCGCCTCTTCTTCTCGACGCCCACCCACACGCCAGACCACCTTGACGGTCTGACCCACGCCCGGCATCAAGCCGCAGCAGATGTTCCCCGTCGTGCCGCCTTTCGAAAATTCGTTAAGGAGGACACTTCCGACTCCCGTATCCCTGCCGTCTTCGGCGTAGATCCAGAAGTCATAGATGAAGTCCTCTGTATAGTTGGCCCCCCACGCCGACGCCTCCACCCACCCGCTAGGTTGCCCGATGGCACAGCCGCCCAGCATCGCCAGCAATATCGCCACCGCAATCGCATTGATGATTCGCCTCATGCCCTTCCTCTTCCTGCGTGATTGAGATCGTCGTTCCGTCCTGCCCCCTTCATCACGGCTTGTCCGTGCCTCGCCGATAGATGCGGCTGGCCTGCGTCAATCGCAGCCGCGCGAGCGGCAGCTCGATGACGATTTCATAGCCGTGGAGATGCTGGGTCTGGCGGGTCTGCAAGAAGCGCGTAATGCGGCCGGCAAGGCGGCAGGCTTCGGATCCATCGGACCGATCGATCAGGAACATGTCATCCCGATCCAGCTGGTCGGCGCGATCGAGCATCAGCGGATGCGTCGGCTGCACCGTCACGTCATAGGGCTCGCGCAGCCGCTGCACTGCTTCGAATGACAACACCGGCAGCGCCTTGGCGCTTGCTGTGCTGGGACCTTCCAGGAAATAGGCCTGGCGCACCGCCAGTCCCGCACGCATGGCATCGCCGAAATCGCTGAGCTCCTTCCCTAGACCCGTCATGCGCTGGCTCCGTTGTGGATGTGGTCGTTGAGGTCGCTCTGCAAAGGTCTCCCCAAAGTTCAATGCTCCGCGCGCCGCACCTTAGAGGTTTCGTTTGGCAAATGGAATCCCTTCAGGGCCATCTCTTGTCGATCATCAAAAATTTGGCTCGAATTCATTCGAAATCTGAAATTGACTATTAATTTCTCGGACGATCACATGGTATAGATTCGCATCCCGATGGAATGCTCGTCGCTGAAATGTATTACTAACATCTGATAGAAAAGGATTAAAGATGGCCGAAAGCTTTCAGAACGAAGTACCCAAGGCACGCGTCAACATCAAGCTCGATCTCCACACCGGAGGCGCCCAGAAGAAGCTGGAATTGCCGCTCAAGCTGCTTGTTATGGGCGATTACAGCAACGGCCGCGACACGCGCGCACTCACCGAGCGAGCAAAGATTTCCATCGATAAGAATAATTTCGATTCGGTACTAGCTGACCTCAATCCCAAAGCAAAAATTGCGGTAGAAAATACGCTCTCCGGCGATGCCACCGAGTTGCCGATCGACCTGGACTTCAAGTCGATGAACGATTTCAAGCCCGAGGTCGTGGCGGGCAAGGTCCCGGAATTGCGGGCGCTGATGGCGGCCCGCAATCTGTTACGTGATCTCAAATCGAACCTGCTCGATAACGCCATGTTCCGCCGCGAGCTCGAGAAAATTCTTAAGGATCCGGCGCTGTCGCAGCGACTCCGCGACGATCTGCAGAAGATCGGCAACGCGTCCCACGCCTCGGCCTCATCCCATTGATCGTCCCACTTGCGGAGCAAAGTCATGGAAAAACACGAAATCAGCGCGCGCGGGAACACCACCGAAGACGCTGCAACCATCGTTCTGGACGCCCCGGGCAAGAGTGTCTACGAGGCACTGTGCGAGCGAATCAATCTCACGCCGGTCCAGAGCACGCGCCCGGTGGAATCGTTCCAGAGCGCCGACTCGCTTTCCGAGTCTTCGCTGGACGAGCGCATCGCGCAGGCTATGAACGTATTCCTGAAACTGATTCAGGATTCGTCGCAGCAGGTAGACCGACTGGACAAGAGTCTGCTCGATTTCCACATTGAGCATCTCGATCGCCAAATCAGCCGGCAGCTCGACGCGATCATGCACAACGAGACATTCCAGCAAATCGAGTCAGCGTGGCGTGGTCTCAAGTTTCTGGTCGACCGAACCGATTTTCGGAAGAACGTAAAAATTGAAGTTCTTGATGTATCGAAGGACGCGCTACGTCAGGATTTTGAAGATACGCCGGAAGTCATCCAGAGCGGTCTTTACCTTCATACCTATATCCAGGAATACGACACGCCGGGCGGCGAGCCAATCGCCTCGATCATCTCGAATTACTCATTCGACCGCAGCGCGCAGGATATTGCGCTGCTGCGCAACATCGCCAAGGTATCGGCTGCCGCGCATATGCCATTCGTTGGTGCCGTATCGCCAGCGTTCTTCGGCAAGGAATCCATGGAGGAAGTCGCCAGCATCCGGGATATTGGCAATTATTTTGATCGCGCCGAGTATCTGAAGTGGAAGAGCTTCCGCGATTCGGATGATGCACGCTATATCGGGCTCACGCTTCCGAATTTCCTGGCGCGTCTTCCCTATGGACCGGAAACCGTACCAGTGCGCGCCTTCAACTATACCGAGGCGGTAAAGGGCCCCGACCACAGCCGTTACCTATGGGCCAATGCGTCGTTTGCATTTGCGGCCAACATGGTTCGCAGTTTCATCAAGAATGGATGGTGCGTGCAGATTCGCGGCCCGCAAGCCGGTGGGCTGGTCGAAGACCTGCCGATCCACCTGTACGACCTTGGGACCGGCAACCAGGCCAAGATTCCCACCGAGGTGCTGATACCCGAAACCCGCGAGTTCGAATTTGCCAATTTGGGCTTTGTCCCGCTCTCGTATTACAAGAATCACGACTTCGCCTGCTTTTTCTCGGCCCATTCGGCGCAGAAACCGGCGCTCTATGACACCAAGGAAGCCACTGCCAACAGCCGGGTCAATGCTCGCCTGCCCTATATCTTCCTGCTGTCCCGCATCGCCCATTATCTGAAGCTCATCCAGCGCGAGAACATCGGCACTACCAAGGACCGACGACTGCTCGAGTTGGAACTCAACACCTGGGTCAAGACGCTTGTGACCGAGATGACCGACCCCGGCGACGAATTGCAGGCGTCGCATCCGCTGCGCGAAGCGAAGGTAATCGTCGAGGATATCGAAGATAACCCCGGATTCTTCCGCATCAAGCTCTTTATCGTGCCGCATTTCCAGATTGAAGGGATGGACATCAACCTGTCGCTCGTATCGCAAATGCCGAAGGCGAAGAACTAGCGTCGGCGAAGCGTCACTCCGATGTCACGCCGTCCGCCGCACGGGGTTGTTCCACCGTGCGGCGCTGATCCTGCGCCATGGCGCTTTCCGCAAATCAGTTGTGCATGATGAAGATAACCAGACCGCTGTGGGCGCAGGGCATTTTCATGACGCCGCAGCATTTCCAGCAACAGGCGTTGTGGGACCGTTATGCCGACGAACAGATCGCGCGCATGACGACTCCCGAGCCATGGGGAATCGTTCGCGTCGCCATCGATCAGCAGGCATTGTCGATTCATCGGCTCGTCGTCAACGATCTGGCGCTGCGCCTGCCCGATGGCGCCATCGTCGATACGCAGACTTCCGACTGGGTGCCGCCCGCGCGAGACCTTGGCGATATCCCGTCAGGGCAGGAATCCGTGACGGTGTTGGCAGGCCTTGCACTGCTCGATGCGCAAGGTGGGAATTGCATCGACATCGGCGACCGACCACCGCGCCCACGCCGCTATTTGCGGGAGTACCTCGAGGTCGTCGATCTGCACGGCGAAGGAAAGGATGAAATCAGTGTCGAACGGCATGCATTGGCACTGCTGTTCGACTACGAAACGCATAGTGACTACGTCACGTGTCCGATAGCGCGGCTGGTCCGCACCTCGCAGGGTCGTTTCGAACTGGATCCGACATTTGTCCCGCCCTGCTTGTTCCTGTCCGCGCACGCGCGCCTCACCGAGCGGATGAGCCGACTATCGGAAATCCTGCTGGCCAAAAGTGCGAGCCTCGCGGTCCGGCGTCGGGAACGATCCGATCAGATCGCCGACTATGCCGTGGCAGATGTAGCGCTGTTCTGGCTGCTGCATAGCGTCAATAGCAGTTGGCCGGAACTCTCGCGCCTGTGCGCAGCTCCGCAGCAGCACCCTGAGCGGCTGTATGCGCTGCTCGCGCGGCTGGCTGGCGCGTTGCTCACGTTCTCGACCGCGGAGTCGCTGCGCGCCATCCCGGCTTATGACCACTCGCGGATCGAGCCGATATTTGCACAACTGGAAGCGCTGATCCGCGCGCTGCTCGATACGGTGATTCCGTCGCGCGTGATACCCGTCGCGCTGGAACACACGCGGCCTACCATCTGGACCGGTGCGCTCCATGACGAGCGACTAATTGAGGGCGCCGATTTTTATCTGTCGGTCCAGGCGGAACTCCCCGCGCACGCGCTCCTCGATCAACTGCCGCGTCTATGCAAGGCCGGAGCACCGGACGAAGTTGCGCAGGTCGTGAACTCCGCGCTAACGGGTATCCCGCTCCGCGCCATGTCGCGCCTGCCGGCGGCGATTCCGGTACGCATCGAGAACCAGTATTTCGCCCTCGATGGTCAACACCCGGCCTTCAAACGCATGCTGGCGGCGCGCGCGTGCCAGTTCTACATTCCGGCTTCACTGCCGGAAGTTTCGCTCGAACTTTTTGCGGTGCTGCCAGAATGACTACACCTACTCCGATGCTCATGCCGCTGGCGCTGCGCGATACCGCGCTCACCGTCACAGAACTGCGCGACGCCGCGCAGCCCGCACTTGGTTTCGAGGGGTTCCGTAGCAAATGTCTCGACCAAGTAGCGCGGCTGCGAGAAGAACTGGTGGCGCAAGGTCATCCGGCCGATGTCATCGACGATGCCGCCTACGCGCAATGTGCGCTGCTCGACGAAGTTGCTCTGGGCAGGCTGGACGGCCTCGATCGCGACGCGTGGGAACGCGAGCCGCTACAGGTGTTGCAATTCCAGACCCACGATGCGGGCGAGGCCCTGTTCTCGCGCATCGAACGACGCCTCGCCGCGCCACAGCCGGTGACCGCCCTTCTTGCTGTCTTCGACGTCGTGCTGGGACTGGGATTTCAGGGACGCTACGCGCTTGGAGACGCAGCCGCCCGTGCCGCGCTGGTGTCCGCAATTGATGAGCATCTGGTTCAAGCCGGATGGCGGATCGGCGACGGTCCGATTCTCGTCACCCACGACGTGCCCCGTCGACAGCACGCGTTGCCTCCCCTTGCCTGGGTGGCAATCGCCTGCGTGGCGGCGGCATCGATCTACGTTGCGCTGAATCGTTGGCTGACCGTTTCGATTGCCCGGCTCGCGAACTGAAATGACACTCGCGACCGGCTATCCGCACCGCACTCTCGTTGTCTGGGGCACGGGACTCGCGCTCGCGTGGTTGGCGTTCAGCTCACCACTGCCGAGTGCGTCGAACGCTGTCGTCGGCGCCATTGTCGTCGCACTGACGGTTGCGACAGTCATCCTGCTGAGTCGCCAGCAACGGACGCAACGCCACGCAGCGTTGCCGGTACTGGAATCGCTGTCGGCGTCGCTCGATGCGCTGCCGGGCGATATCCAGCGCAATACGCCCCTGATACTTGTACTGACCGAGCCCGGCGCCGCCGATTCGATGTTCCACGAATCTCCCACGACGGTCACCGACGCGGCGATCTGGATCCGTGTCGACAACGCCAGCGAACTCGCTCATATCGCCCACGCGCTGAGCCAATGGCGTGCTGGACAAGGCCCCGACGGCATCGCATGCATGGTCGGCGCCGATCATTGGACCGATTCGGCCATGCTGAACGCCGCGCTCCGGCGTTGGCAATCCGCAATTGGCGGGGCCAGCCGCGCGCTCGGCTATGCATTGCCAGTCTGCCTTGCCGTATATGGCGAGGAAACGGGTGACACCGACGACGCCTGCCCATGGTTCGGCATGTCTGGATCTGACGCAATTCAGGGGAAATCCCACGCGGCGCTGATCGCCGCGCGGGCGATGCAATACGCGCACGGCGCCACGCC
This sequence comes from Cupriavidus pauculus, assembly GCF_008801835.1. Classification (GTDB taxonomy): domain Bacteria; phylum Pseudomonadota; class Gammaproteobacteria; order Burkholderiales; family Burkholderiaceae; genus Cupriavidus; species Cupriavidus pauculus. The sequence goes on from NZ_VZOW01000058.1 coordinate 6,666, forward strand.
TGAATGCCGCGCAGCACGCATGCGACGCGCCGCCCATGTCGACGCGTTGGCGCGATGGAGTGTCGACGCCGTGCTCCCCGCCTTTGTCAACGCGCGAACTCGCGAAGCCGAGCGCTGCCATCGGCTGAAAGTTGTGGCGTTCGGCGTTACGTTGATTTCCGGCACGCCCAATGTCGGCTCGTTATTTGCGAGATTCCGTCAACAGGTGACGGCATTGCGCCAGATCGAAACGGATGGGCCCCGCGCAACGCCATCGTTTCCTGCGCCGCTTATCCAGGGCATTGGCACTCAACCCGTGCGGCGCATTCTTCCGCAGGTGCTCGCCCACGCGCTGATCGTGCTCTTGATTGCGTTCTGTGCCGCGTGTGCCGCGTCAGCATGGCAAAACTGCGCGCTGGCCACGCGCGTCATCGGCCATATCGATCGCTATAGCGCCTTGACTCCCGATCAGGATGCGGCGCGGCTCGATGCATTGGATGCGATCAAGGCCGATCGTGACGAACTGGATCGCTATGCTCGCACCGGCACGCCGCTGCGACTCGGGCTGGGCTTCTATCGCGGCGATCCCTTGCTGAATCGTCTCAACGCGTTGATCGCGTCCTACCAGCCGCCCGCGCCGCCACCCACCACCATCGAACTCGACAGCCTGTCACTGTTCAACAGCGGCAGCGCGACGCTCAATCCCGGATCGAATCGCGTGCTGACCGACGCGCTAAGAATGATCGCGGCCCATCCCGATATGCGCGTCGTCGTCGCCGGACACACCGACTCGCTCGGCAACGCCCGCAGCAACATCCGGCTATCGCTGGCGCGCGCCGCCGCGGTCCGCGACTGGCTGGCCGACGCCGCGGAGCTGCCGCCGACCCGCTTCGCGATTCAAGGCTACGGCGATACACGCCCGCGCGCGTCGAACACTACGGAGACCGGACGCGCCGCAAACCGCCGCGTCGAGATCACGCTCGTCCCCGATTGCCGCGACGATCGTCGTGACGGTCGGATAACCGCGGGCCATCAGGCCTGTTCATTCCAGTAGAAGGAGAAAGAAGAAATGGCAATTCCCGCATACATGTGGATCAAGGACGATGGCGGCGCCGACATCAAAGGCTCGGTCACCGTGTCCGGCCGCGAAGGCAGCGTCGAAGTGGTGGCGTTCGACCACGGCGTTCATCTACCGACCGATTCCAATACCGGCAAACTCACCGGCACGCGCGTGCACAAGCCGGTCGTTCTGACCAAGGAAACCGACGCGTCGACCCCCTACCTCTACAAGGCCGTGACCAAGGGTCAGACGCTGCAGGCGGTCGAGATCAAGTGGTACAAGATCGATGACTCCGGCAAGGAGCAGGAGTACTTCAACACGCGGATGGAAAACGTGAAGGTGGTAGGGGTCACACCCAGGATGCTGGACATCAAGAACCCGGCGTTCGAAAAGCACAACCATCTGGAAGACATCGAACTGCGCTACGAGAAAATCACGTGGGCATACAAGGACGGCAACATCATCCACGACGATAGCTGGAACGAGCGATCGTAGTACGCAGCGGCCGGCCCGTGCGGCCGGTCACCCCGCCTACGCGATCCACAATCGTGGCCCGCGCACGTCTTCAATATTTGTGCATCATCGCCCATGACTGCCTACGACCCCACCGCGCTCCTGCGTCGTCTGAATGGCCACTGCGCCCGAGCGCTCACCGAAGCCGCCAGCCTCTGCGAGACCCGCGCGCATCGCGACATCGAGATAGAACATTGGCTCATCAAATTGCTCGAGCTCGGAGATGGCGATCTGTTGGCGATATTGCGCATGTACGAGCTGGACGTCGATGGCATCTGGAACGCATTGCTCGCGGCGATCGACCGGCTTCCGCGCGATTTGCGTGGCAAGCCGGGGTTGTCGCCGCGTGTCGCCCAATGGTTGCAAGCCGCATGGATGCGCGCTTCGCTCGAGCCGAATCCCGACGCCGCGCCGGCCTCGATCCGCTCGGCGCATCTGCTCGCTGCGCTGGCCGATTCGCCCCATCTGTTGCGCGCGCCCGATGCGTGGCAACTGCTGTCGGTGTCCGCCGCACAGATCGAACGATTGACGCCCCGGCTGGACAAGATTTCGGTCGAATCGCTTGCCCCATCGCCGCACCTGACGGCGCCCGGCGAGGTCCCTGCGACGCAGGAAGGGGCCTTCAGGCCCGATCTCGCGCCGGTTGCGCATGGTCAGGCTGATATGTCCGCGCTGGCGCGTTTCACTACCGACATCACCCAGAAGGCCCGCGATGGGAAGATCGACCCCGTATTCGGTCGTGATGCCGAGATCCGCCAGATGGTCGATATCCTGGCGCGCCGGCGCAAGAACAATCCGATTCTGGTCGGCGAGCCCGGTGTGGGAAAGACCGCGCTCGTCGAAGGCCTTGCGCTGAAGATCGCGGAAGGCGATGTACCCAGCGCACTTCGCGCCGTCAGCGTGCTGACGCTTGACCTAGGCTTGTTGCAGGCCGGCGCCGGCGTCAAGGGCGAGTTCGAGCAACGGCTGAAGAACGTCATCGACGCGGTGCAGCACGCGCCCACGCCGGTCCTGCTGTTTATCGACGAGGCCCACACGCTGATTGGCGCGGGTAATAACGCGGGCGGCGCGGATGCCGCCAACCTGCTCAAGCCCGCCCTGGCACGCGGCGAGTTGCGCACCATCGCTGCCACAACGTGGTCGGAATACAAGCAATACTTCGAGCGCGATGCCGCGTTGGAGCGCCGCTTCCAGATGGTCAAGGTTGACGAGCCCGACGACGACAACGCCTGCCTGATGCTGCGCGGGCTGAAGCAACGCTATGCAGGGCATCACGGCGTGCACATCACCGACGGTGCAATCGGCGCTGCCGTACGACTGTCGCGGCGGTATTTGACAGGGCGCCAGTTACCCGACAAGGCCATCGATCTGCTCGATACGGCCGCGGCGCGCGTTCGCATGAGCCGGGAGGCTACACCGCTTGCCATTTCGACCCGCCAGGCGCAACGCGCCGCACTCGAGATCGAACGCACCGCGCTGATGATGGATCAGGGCGCCACTGGCGTGGAAGTCGATGAGCGGCTGGCAGCCATCGATACGGAACTCGTCGCACTAGACAGCGAGCTGGAACACCATCGGCGCGTATTCGCTGAACAAACCGGCACGGCCGAAACGCTGATCGGGCTGCGGGATGCATGGCAAGCCACCGACGAGGCGGCGGCGCGGCGAGAATTGACCGCGTCGATCCAGAACACGCATGGCGAACTGGCGAAGTACGGACAAGACGCCTTGCTGCATACGGAAGTGGACGAAACCGTAATCGCCCAAGTGGTCGCCGATTGGACTGGCGTACCGATGGACAGCCTTATGTCGAGTGAATTGACAACCTTGCTGGAACTTGAAGACCGACTCGGTCAGACCGTGGTGGGTCAGGACGATGCGCTTGCGGCATTGGGTAAAAGCCTGCGTGCTGCCAAGACTGGGCTGACATCGGAAAATGCGCCGCTTGGCGTGTTCCTGCTGACGGGACCCTCAGGTGTCGGCAAGACGGAAACGGCGCGTGCGCTGGCCGATTTGATGTTTGGAGGCGATCGCTCTCTTATCGCCATTAATCTTTCGGAATATCAGGAAGCACACACCGTATCGCAATTGAAGGGCTCGCCACCCGGTTACGTCGGTTACGGCGAAGGCGGGATATTGACCGAAGCGGTGCGGCAACGCCCCTACAGCATCGTCCTGCTCGATGAAGTTGAAAAGGCGCATCGTGATGTGTTGAATCTGTTCTACCAGGTTTTCGACCGCGGATGCATGCGCGACGGAGAGGGCCGCGTGATTGATTTCCGCAACACAGTGATCGTAATGACATCGAATCTGGGCAGCGAGGAAATTCTCTCGGCAACAGATTGCGCAGCCGAGGCAGGCACCACGCTCGATGCTTCCACGCTGATGGAAATCGTTCGTCCGGTCCTGCTCGATCATTTCCAGCCCGCGTTGCTGGCGCGTTTTCAGACCATCCTTTATCGGCCATTATCGAGAGAGGCCATGAATGCCATCGTACGCATGAAACTTGCGAAGGTGGCCGAGCGCGTTGCGCAGCGTTTCGGCATCCCGATGCAATGCGATGAAGCCTTGGTAAAAGCGCTCGCCCGGGCGTGCCTGTTGCCCGATTCCGGCGCGCGCAATATCGACAACCTGCTCGACCAGCAAATTCTGCCGGCACTATCACGTGGGTTGCTGGTGCGAATGTCTGGCAGGCAAGTGCCAAAAGCGATTCGGCTTTCTTTCTCCGAGGCCGATGGCGTAGAACTCGAATTCGACGAAGGCGCCGGCCCGGCGACACGAAGGCGCACATAATGCGCGGCGGGCCCGGGCTGTTTGAAATCGTGACGGGACATTTTGCCAACGGGATGGCTATCGAGGATGTCGATGCGTCAACGCAGACGTTCTTGTCCGTCCAAGACAATGTGCAGCGCATACTCGACAGTCGAAGGGGTGGACTTGTCCATTTACCCGACTATGGACTCGGCGATTTGTCCCGCATCTATTGTCATTTACCCGCGTCGGTGCATGCGCTCAAGCATCAGATCGAAACGACGCTTCTCCGATATGAGCCCCGGATCAAGGCCATCGACCTCGTCATCGATGACACTGAGCCGGGCATGCTGGTCAGCTTTACCATGAGCTGCCATTTGCGTCAGTCCGGGCTGGTTCGCTTCGGCACGCACTTCACGCCAGACGGAAAGACGCGGCTCGAATTACTACGCGCCGCGAATGATCGCGACTAGGTGGACAAGACACTCACGGCGACGTACCTGCGAGCAATCGCCGCACCGGATCGAAAAATAAAAAAGGGGTTACAGGCAATTGCGCTGTAACCCCTTTTGATTTCAATGGTGGGCCTCCCGTGAGTCGAACACGGCACCAACGGATTATGAGTCCGAGTAAATTGGCATTCCTTGGTTTTTCTGAAGATACCCCTGGCACCAACGATACCGCCTAGAACAAAGGCATTTCGGCAAATTCGGCGATTCAGATGGTTGACCGATGTTCCCTAGTGTTTCGATAATTCGCCTACATGGCGCCTACATGAAGGCTTATGTGGGGCCTGATATCGGGAGAATCGGGACATGAGCAAAGAGAACTTCACCGCCGGCCGGGTTGCCAGCTATCAATGCATGCCTGGCAAGACGCAGACGCTCTACTGGGACGCGAAGGCACCCGGCTTGGGGCTGCGAGTCACGACATCTGGCGCCCGCGCCTATATATTTGAGTCCCGCCTGTTCAGCAAAACGGTGCGCGTCACCATCGGCGACCCGCGCTCATGGGACCTAGGCAAAGCCCGCACCGAGGCGGCGCGCCTCAAGACGCTTATCGACGCCGGCCAAGACCCACGCGAAGTCAAAGCAGAGACCCGTGCCGCCCATGAGGCTCGTGCAGCAGCAGCCGCCGCGCAGACCGTCACCGTTAGCGAAGCTTGGGGTACCTATTTGGATGACCGTCGCCCGTATTGGGGTGAGCGCCACTATAGGGACCACGTTGCCAAGGCACAGCAGGGCGGCCTGCCCGCAGTGCGCGGCACCCGTGGGCGCGGCGTCACTATCGCCGGCCCGCTCCACTCGCTCATGAGCATGAAGCTGTGCGAGTTGGACGCACCTACCGTGGAACTGTGGGCGGTGCGGGAAGGCAAGAAGCGCCCGACTTCGGCACGACTCGCGTGGCGCCTGCTCAAAGGCTTCCTAGCCTGGTGCGCTGAGCAGCCAGCCTACGCTGGCGCCGTGGAAGGCAACCCAGCGAAGACCAAAAAGAGCCGCGAGGCACTAGGAACAGCCGGCGTGAAACAGGATGCTTTGCAGCGGGAGCAACTAGCCGGATGGTTCTCCGCCGTGCGCAAGCTTTCCAACCCCGTGACCGCAGCCTATCTGCAAACCCTGCTGCTGACCGGCGCGCGGCCGGGTGAGGTGCTGGAGATGCGCTGGGAGGACCTTAACGAGAGGTGGCAGGGCTTGACCATCCGCGACAAGGTGGAAGGCGAGCGCACCATCCCGCTCACGCCGTATGTCGCCGCCCTGCTATACGCCCTCCCCCGCCGCAGCGAATGGGTGTTCTCCAGCGCTGCAGCCAATCCTGACAAGCCGCCCCAGCCCATCAGCAAACCCCACGAGCAGCACGGGCGCGCCTGCGCGGTGGCAGGCATTGATGGCCTGACCCTGCACGGCCTGCGTCGATCATTTCGAAGCCTAACTGAATGGCTGGAGTGCCCGGCAGGCGTGGTGGCGCAAATCATGGGGCACAAGCCCAGTGCGACCGCTGAGAAACACTACACCGTACGTCCTCTGGACCTGCTGCGTCAGCACCATGAGCGCATCGAGGCATGGATATTGGATCAAGCTAGCGTTGAGTTTGATCCGGCACAGGCCACTTGGGGCATGCGATTGATTTCGGTAGCCTAAGCCCCAAACCTACATCAACTGAAGGGAACTGCCAGCAACCTTCACTGGCCTAGTATGGGTCCAAGAATGCGGGCGATACCGAAGGCATCACGATGAAAAGAAATCTTCGAAGTGGGAGCGATAATGCGCTCGTCAAGCCCCTAACTGCCGCACAGATTGCAGCAACAATAGGCATTGGAAAGTTCGGCGGCTTCGAGCGAGCGGAAGCAATTTCCGCAATGCTCCGCAAGAGCCAAATCAGCGCAATAAAGGAAGAGTTGCTGCGAGAACCGATTGATGACGCTTTTACTTTGCTCGTGCTGTTGGGCCTAGAACGAGCGCGGGGAGCCAGCATAGCCGAAAAGGAGGCGATGGAACTACGTTCCGCGCAGTCTTCCTCCGCAGGAAAGAAGGGGGCCGAGATTCGGCACAGTCAGCCGAACGGAGCCCGAGAAAAGGCACAGAAAGTACGCGCCTTATGGGCCACCGGCAAGTACAAGAGCCGAACTCAATGTGCTGAGCAAGAACACGCGAAGCTGGGGATGTCCTACGAGGCAGCACGCAAAGCCCTGCGTAACACCGCAAACCCCAAATGCCGCTAGCTCCTAGCCGCTAGCGCGCCAAAGGCTAGCCCTTGGGTGGCTACACGGTATTCACGGGCTCGACTGCACTCGCAAGAATTGTCAACGCTGAGAGATAACGCCGAACGCGGCGGACATCTTGGGGCGTTGACACCGAATCTCAGCAGGTTGTTGGCACCTCAGGATTCTGCCGAACTAGGCATGGAATCAAGGTTACCGACGATGCCTACTCCCGTTCAATCGATCCCCTATGGCCTGCGCGTGCTTGCCAACGGCCGGGACACGCTACCTACCAACGAAGCTGCACCAATAATCAACCGCCGTCCACAGACCCTGCGCAAATGGGCCTGTCTGGACGATGGCCCCATCCGTCCTGTCCGCATCAATGGTCGCCTCGCATGGCGCGTCGCTGACTTGGCAAAGCTGCTGAATGGGGCCGAATAATGAAAAACGCCCGCCCCTACGAAGCAGAGACGAGCGCAAACGAACAGCCCGATTCTACGACAGGCCGCCTACCAAGTCGTACCAACACGGTCAGGGCCGAAGTGTTGGCTCATCTGATTGAAGGCCGACGTCTCACAAACATGGACTCCGTGTTCGCGCAAAACACGACCCGTTTGGCGGCGGTGGTACACGCTCTCGAATCGGACTACGGCTGGCAGATCAAACGCCGCGACATCGAGAAATGTACCGTTGACGGCCGCACAGCATCGGTCAGCGAGTACTGGCTGTCAGAGCAGACACGCAGGACCGCACTCGCGACTGGCGCACGCGCCTGGGTCAATGCGGTAACCACAGAGCGTGCCAAGCAGCGCGAGGCCGCCCAGACTCCGCACTAACACGGCCCGCCCACCAAGCCAACTCCTGGTTCTCCGCCTGTGCCTCCGAAATGGGTCAGACAGCGTAGAAGTCAACGATGCGGACTTGGTGGGTCTTCGCAAATTTCGTAGCCTAAAGTTATCGTGAAACCGAAAAATCACGACCCGAACGGTCGGCATATCCGCGTGTATGTCAGTCAGATACATTGCCCGGCGTGGCGTGTTCTCGGTGCGTCTGCCGTAAAGTTGTTTGTAGACATGCGCGCGTCCGTCAATGGCACCAACAATGGCAACATAAGTGCCACGTTCTCCGACATGAAGCATTCCGGATGGAGGTCCTCGGCGACCCTGGCAAAGGCGCTCTATGAATTGCGGGCGTTGGGGTTTATTGCCGTCACTCGTGAAGGCGGCTTGAGGATGGGCACCCGCGTTTGCACTCTTTATAGATTCACCGACCTTGAGACACTTGAGCAACCAAAAGTAGGTGTTTCGTATTGCAAGGCCACCCACGACTATCGGAGACTCGCCACTGTTCGCGATGCGGAGCGCGCGCTCATCGAGGGCACAAAAAAGCTACGTGCAGAAGGAGCAAAGAAGCAGGCTCCGAAAAAATCGCCTGTTCATAAAACAATGGGTTCCGGTTCAATAATTGAACCGGACGCCAACTTCATCGCTTTCGAAAACGAACAGGCATCGGCTGTATCGCATTGACTAATGAACAGAGGATTCGATCGAACTAAATCCTGGGGCTGGCGCCAGCAGTGGATCGCAGGGACTTTCCATTAAAGAATCGGACTCCTGTCACCTGCGTAAGATTCTGAACTCCTTTATATGTTGCCAGGGAAGGCGGGGCAAGGGCCTTGCATCGGCCCGACGTCCTGCCTCCCTATTTCTGGCACCGCTTTAGAATCTTCCACCGCAGTCAGACCGGCGGCAGCCGTGGGGGAAACACAGGAGCATCAGCCACGCCCCTGTGACCTACGCGAGCCCAGCGTCTTCGCCCTGACTGTTGATGTGCACGCAAAACTGACCCACTGCCGTACGTAGTTTTCATCGAAATTTGACCCACGTGTTCCAATGCCTGCTCGATGCCGAGCAGGAGAACCGGAGTGATTACGGTGAACATGTTGGCCA
>NZ_VZOW01000059.1 GCF_008801835.1 Cupriavidus pauculus
CGCGGCTTCGGCAGGGGCGGCGGCAGCAGCCGGGGCAGCTGGCGCGGCCGGTGCGGCAGCTGCGGGCCCAGCTGCTGCGGTGGCGGCCGGGGCCGAGGCCTCCGCGGCGGGCTTGTCCTGCGCCACGGCATGGGTGGACAGGCCGAGGCCGGCCGTGCCGAGCGCCAGCGCCATCGCGCCGGCCGTCAGGAATCGCTTGATCCAGGTTTTCATTTGCTTGACCTCTGTCTCTCGTCTTTCTGTTGTCACAGCGCATCGCCGCCGGTCTCGCCGGTGCGGATCCGAATGACCTGTTCGATCGGCGCGATGAAGATCTTGCCGTCGCCAATCTTGCCGGTACGCGCCGACTTCTCGATGGCTTCGATGGCGCGCTCCACCACTTCATCGGGGACCGCCACCTCGATCTTCACCTTGGGCAGGAAATCGACGATGTATTCGGCGCCGCGGTACAGCTCCGTATGGCCCTTCTGGCGACCGAATCCTTTGACTTCGGTCACGGTGATGCCGGACACGCCCACGTCCGAGAGCGCTTCACGCACCTCGTCGAGCTTGAACGGCTTGATGACAGCAATGATGAGTTTCATCGGATATCTCCTTGGGGCAGCCAGCCGCTGCGGGCCGCCCGCCCTGAAGCTTGGTGTTTAGAAAGTCTTGGTGATCGACGCCCAGGCTGCCGCCTTGCCGAGGTAGCGGCCGCGGTTGGCGCTGGTATAGAACGACTCCTTCGCGTTGGTGTCGACATACGCCACCGACAGCGCAAAGCCCTTGCCCAGGTCCTTGGTCAAGCCGACCTTCCAGTCCGTGTACGACGCATCGCTATGGCGCGACACATGCTGGTAGCCCACATGGGCGTTGAAGGTCAGATCCCAGAAATTCAGCGGCACGTTGGCGGTCAGGTCCACGTAGTAGCTGTTCTTGCTGTCGTCCACGCCGAACAGGTTCGTCACGGCATGCGAATACTTCAGGAACACCGGACCATAGCCGATGCCGCCGTAGAGCTCGGTCGTGTACGGACGCGTGGTGGTGTAGCCGCCCGGGTAGTAGTACTGCAGCACGCCGAAGTCATAGTTGAAATCGAGCCCGGACACCTGGAAGGTGTTCTTGAAGCCGCCGTAGAAATCCATTTCGACCGGCGCGGACACCGACGAGTCAGCATCTTCGAGCCAGCTGATGCTCGAGTTCCAGTTGCCGACGTAGAAGCCGCTTTCGTGCGAATAGTCGAACCCGCCCTGGATGGCCGGACGCAGATTGGTCTGGCTGATACCGCGATAGCGATAGTCAGAGACCAGCGACACGTTGGCCGTGAATGTGTGGGGCGATGCCGGCTCGGCGGCGGGTGCGGGGGCTGCAGGCGGGGCGGCGTCCGGTGCGGTCTGCGCGAACGCAACCGGGGCGGCGAGGCTGAGCAGGACCGCAGCGGCGCTGACTGCGAGGCTCGACGTCTTCATCTGGTTTTCTCCTTTTCCTTGATCTTCGCGGGCTCGTTAAGAGGGATCTGCTGCTTTTTTTGCTCTTGGGCTGTCGACGCTCCTGGACACCGGTACTGCAACTGCCGTGCCAGCTGATCCGCCCCGTGCCAGCGCATGCCTTGCCAAGGCACCGCGGATCGTCGGCAAGCGCGGTCGACACCACTTGCCGAACGATCCCGCGCACATGGGATCCCTCCTAAATTGCGTGAAAAGATGTGAGCAAGCCTTGTCGGAGCTTTCATGGCGGCGGCCGAAGCGCCATAATCCGCGTCAGGAAGGGTCAAGTGCAGCGCGCATGGCGTATCGCGTCCGCGCATCGCCCGGTCGGCTGCCACCCAGCCCGTTGCGCCCCAGTCGGGTGCATCGGACAAGCGCGGCGATGAGCACCACCGTCTGTCGCATCGCCCCATTGCGGTGCATGCGTGACAAATGCGTCATCAAAGTGCGGCAGACCGGCCCTGAAATATCAAATTGGTCACTACAGGAGTTCCAAATGAAACCGACCGATCTCTTCAACGACCTGCAAAACAAGATCAGCGAAGCGCTGCGCAACTCGCCTGCCAAGGACATCGAGAAAAACGTGCGCAGCATGATGAGCCAGGGCTTTTCCCGCCTGGACCTGGTCACGCGCGAGGAATTCGACGTGCAGTCGCAAGTGCTGGCGCGCACCCGCGCGCGCCTGGAAGAACTGGAAGCCCGCGTCGCGGCGCTGGAAGCCCGCGCCGGCGCCGGCACACCGTCGACAGGGGTATGACCCGGCGCGCCAGCCGCCCCGCGCAACGCCAGCAAGGCCACCGTGATCCGGTGGCCTTTTTCGTTAACACTTTCGAAAACGTATGAGCCTCGCTGTCCTGCGCAGCCGCGCGCTGACCGGCATCGACGCCCCGCCCGTCTCGGTGGAAATCCATCTGGCCAACGGCCTGCCCGCGTTCAATATCGTCGGCCTTGCCGATACCGAAGTGCGCGAGAGCCGCGAGCGCGTGCGCGCGGCCTTGCTGAACAGCGAATTCGAATTTCCGAACCGCCGTATCACCGTCAATCTGGCGCCGGCGGACCTGCCCAAGGAGTCGGGCCGGTTCGACCTGGCGATCGCGCTGGGCATCCTGGCGGCCAGCGGGCAAGTGCCGGGCGACAGGCTGGATGCCTTCGAGTTTGCCGGCGAGCTGTCGCTGGCCGGCGATCTGCGCCCCGTGCGCGGCGCGCTGGCCATGGCAATGGGGCTGGCGCAAGACAACCGCGCGCGCGTATCCCACGGTCACGCGGCGCGGGCCTTTATCGTTGCAGGAGACAACGGCCGCGAGGCGGCGCTGGTCGAAGACCTGTCGGTGTTTGCCGGCGCCACGCTGCGCGACGTCTGCCATCACATCGGACTGCCGCCCGAGCAGCCCTTGCCGCGCGCCCAGCCGCCTCGCCGCCCCGTCGACACCGACGCCGGCCCGGACATGCGCGACGTGCGCGGCCAGGCGCAGGCCCGCCGCGCGATGGAAATCGCCGCGGCGGGTCAGCATTCGGTGCTGCTGGTCGGGCCGCCGGGCACCGGCAAATCGATGCTCGCCCAGCGCTTTCCCGGGCTGCTGCCGCCGATGACCGAAGCCGAGGCGCTGGAGGCCGCCGCGCTGCAAAGCCTGTCGACCGGCGGATTCCACCCGGCGCTATGGGGACGGCGGCCATTCCGCAGCCCGCACCACACCGCCAGCGCGCCGGCCATGGTCGGCGGTGGAGGCAATCCACGCCCCGGTGAAATTTCATTGGCCCATCACGGCGTGCTGTTCCTCGATGAACTGCCGGAGTTCGAGCGCCGCGTGCTGGAAGTTCTGCGCGAGCCGCTGGAAACCGGCCGCATCACGATATCGCGCGCCGCCGCACAGGCCGATTTCCCGGCGCGTTTCCAATTCGTCGCGGCCATGAACCCGTGCCCATGCGGCTATCTGGGCCACCCCACGCGGATGTGCCGCTGCACGCCGGACCAGATCCAGCGCTACCAGTCGCGCATCTCGGGCCCATTGCTGGATCGCGTAGACCTGCAGATCCATGTGCCCGCGCAAAGTCAGCAGGAAATCTTCGATGGCCCGCCCGGCGAGCGAAGCGCCGTGCTGCGCGATCGTGCGGTGCTCGCGCGGCAGCGTCAGATGGCGCGCCAGGGCATGCCGAACAGTGCGCTGGCGGGCCGCGACATCGACACGCATTGCCCGCTCGACGCCGAAGCCCAGACGCTGCTGCGCAGCGCGATCGAAAAGCTTGGGTGGTCGGCGCGCGCGTATTTCAGGGTTCTCAAGGTGGCGCGCACGATTGCCGATCTTGCCGATTGCGACGTGCTGGACGCCGGCCACGTGGCCGAAGCGATCCAGTACCGGCGCGTCCTGCGCAGCGCCTAGGCGTGCGGAATGCGCGGCCGGCCGCGCCTGGCCGATTCCAGACGAACAAATGCCCGCCGAGGCGGGCATGGATGGGCGGCAAGCGTGGCGCGTCACACCGGCGGTTCGCCAGGCGGGGCCGGAGGGTCCTCGATGGGCGGTTGGTCGGGCGGAAATCCCGGTGGCTGCGGTTCGTCAGGCGGGGGCTCGCGATGGGCGCCGGGCAGGATTCTCGGTCGATGGACATCTCGCATTGCACTCTCCAGGCATTGGCAATCACTCCCATTGAAGCAAACTCGGCCGCCCGATGCCAGCGACGCGCGATCCTCGCGCACCGCGCGCCTTGGGAAGATCAGGCGCGATCAGGCGTGATGGCGGCGCACGAAGAACAGCGCCGTGCCGACTGCCATCAGCACGCCGCCGAAGAAACGGTTCTGCCAGCGCACGGCGCGCGCATTGCGGAACAGGCCCTGCATGCGCGATGCCAGCAGCGCATAGCCATGCATCACGATCAGATCCACAAAGCACATCGTGGCGGCCAGAATCGCCAGTTGCACACCGAGCGGATGGCTCGGGTCGATGAACTGCGGCAGCACCGCGACCATGAAAATGATCCCCTTGGGATTGGTCACGTTGGTCAGCAGGCCGGTGACAAATCGACGGCGCCGGCTCATGACCGTGACGCGGACATCGCCCTGTCGCCCGTTTGCGTCCTGCGGACTGGTTTGTACCTTCGCACGCCACTGCTGCACGCCCAGGTAGATCAGATACATCGCGCCGATCGTCTTCACGACGAGGAACGCTTCCTCGGACGCCAGCAGCAGTGCACCGAGCCCGCCGCCGGCAATCAGCAGGATGACCACCAGCCCGGTCTGCAGCCCCAGGATCGTCGTCGAGGTCTTCTTCAATCCGTACGACAACCCGTGGCTCATCGACAGGACGGCGCCGGACCCCGGCGAAACGGCAATTACCCAGCACGCCGCAAAATAGGCCAGCCAAACTTCCCAACGCATTGCTGCTCTCCCTTGATCGATAACGTTCTAAAACGGGTGAAAACCGCCGAGAAACTGTTCGACCTGCTCTGCCTGGCGCGCATCGCGCGCGGCGTCGCCGGCTTCCAGTACCACGGCCTGATAAACGTGCAAACCTGTCGCCACCAGTCGCGCGGTCAGCCGGCGCGGCGCTTTGTCCTGTGGCGACACGCCGGCCACCGACACCTCCACGGCGTCGAGCGGGACCGGCGGTTGCGCGGCCGACATCACGGTGACCTGCCGCGCGTGCGGCGGCGTATCGGGATGCGCGCCGAGGTTGGCCACGAGGCCGGCCTGCATCGACGCCAACGCCTCGCGACGTAGCTCGGCGTCATTGGTCGGCAACGTGACGACGCCAACCGCAAACAGGGTTTCGCCGATGCGCGCCGCCTCCATCGTCATCGGCATTTTCCGGCCGGCGATCGATACATCGCGCGCGGCGCTGGTGGGCTTGCCGGGATAGAGCGCGGCATATTTGCCATCGTTGGAAATGGTCGTGCGCCAGTCGTATTTCGGCGAACACGCCGACAACGCGCACCAGAGCACGGCGCACAGCAGATAGACACGCTTGCGGAAGCGAAGCATTGGGGACATGAAAAATGGGGGCGGCCGGCGCGTGCGCCCAGCCGCGGCACGGGCGCACGCAAGCCGGTATTATCCGGGAAGCCGCGCGCCCGCGCATTCGAAAATGACACCGGGCGCCCGGCAAGCTTGAATTTGCGAGGTCGATATGTCTGCACGCCCCCCGATGCGCACCGCCGCGATCTTCACATGGATGGCCCTGGCGCTGGCCAGCGCCGTCGGCGCGGCCCACGCTGCGTCCCACCTGCCCGCCATGACCGACATCGCCGCACAGACCAGCGCCGCGGCCAAGCGCGGAGAACCGCTGGTGGTACTGGTCAGTCTGCCCGATTGCACCTATTGCGAAACCGTACGCCGCAACTATCTTGGCCCGCAGTCGGCCACCGGCGAGATCGCCGCACGCGAAATCGACATGACCGCCGACACGCCGATCCGCGACGCCGATGGCACCATGACGACAGCCAGGCAATGGGCGCGGGCGCGCAATATCTCAATAGCGCCCACCGTGCTGTTCCTCGATCGCAATGGCCGCAATCTGGCCAATCCGCTGCGCGGCATGCAGCCCGATTTCTATGGCGCCTATCTGGAACAGGCCATCGACGAGGCCCGCGCCAAGATCGCCAGCAAATCCGCGGCATCCCAGTAGACATCGGTGCGGCCCGTCCCCTGTGCGAGCGCAATTGGCTTTTCCTGCACAATTGCGGCGAATTGCCGCAGGGCAGTGGCGCCTTGCCTGTCCAGCCGGCGGCGGCGGCCGCGCGGCAGTAGAATAGCTGCCGACCCGGCATCAGGCCGCCCCGCTGGGCCTGTGCCCGTGGGCTTCGTTATTGAACCGGAGCCTCGTTCGGACCACGTCGTCGGACTCCTGATCGAGTGCTTCATTCCCGGAACCAACACCTCATGTCCAATTCCGTCACCCCCGCCGCACCGTCACGCAAGCGCTGGCCCATCGCCGTCGCCGTGGTGGTCGTCGCGCTGCTGGGCTTCTTCGGCTATCGCGCACTGAGCCCGGCCAGCGCCGTTCCGGACGCCACCTTCACGTTGCTCTCGGGACAAAAAATCAGCACGACCGATCTCAAGGGCAAGGTCTACCTGATCAATTTCTGGGCAACCAGCTGCGTCACCTGCGTCAAGGAAATGCCGCAGATGGTCAACACGTACAAGCAATACAAGGACAAGGGTCTCGATTTCGTTGCCGTGGCGATGAACTACGATCCGCCGATGTACGTGGTCAATTACGCCAAGACGCGCGAACTGCCGTTCAAGGTGGCGATGGATTCGGACGGCGCGGCGGCCAAGGCATTCGGCAATGTCCAGCTGACGCCCACCACCTTCGTCGTGGACAAGAACGGCAAGATTCTTAAGCGCTACGTCGGCGAGCCCGAATGGGATGCGCTGCACAAACTGCTCGATGGCGCGCTGGCCAGCGCGGCCTGAACCATCGGAACGCTACTGAAAAGGTGCCTTGGAGGCACCTTTTTTGTTGTGCCGACGCACGGCTGATCCGCGCGGCTTGCCACGCCAAGCTGTATGGATATACAGTAGGCGCCAGTTTTCCATCCCAGCCGCCTTCCAGTTTGATCCCAGCCACCGTGTTACCGGACCTCGCCGCCGAACCCGACGCGCTCGACGAAGTCGCCGAGGCGCCGTCTTACCTTGCCCGACTGAATCCGGAACAGCGCGCGGCCGTGGAATACGCGGGCGATGCGCCACTGCTGATCATCGCCGGCGCGGGATCGGGCAAGACCAACACGCTGGCGCATCGCGTGGCGCATCTGGTGGTGGGCGGCGCCGATCCGCGGCGCATTCTGCTGCTGACCTTTTCGCGCCGCGCCGCGGCCGAAATGGGCCGCCGCGTCGAACGTATCGTCGATCAGGCGCTGGGCACGCAAACCGGCGCGGGGCGCGCGGCGCTGCAATGGTCGGGGACCTTCCACGCCATCGGCGCGCGATTGTTGCGCGAATATGCGGAAACGCTCGGGCTGGCGCCCACCTTCACCATCAGCGATCGCGGCGACTCGGCCGATCTGATGCATGTGGTGCGACACGACCTTGGCTTATCGGAACAGACCTCGCGCTTTCCGCGCAAGGAAACTTGCCTGGCGATCTATTCGCGCGTGGTGAACACACAGTTGCCGCTCGAAGTGGTGCTGAAAACGCAGTTCCCGCGCTACACGATGTGGGCCGATGCGCTCAAGACACTGTTTGCCGCGTATGTCGAAGCCAAGCAGAAGCAGCAGGTGCTCGACTACGACGACCTGCTGCTTTATTGGGCGCAAGCGCTGACCGAACCGGCGCTGGCGCAGGATATGGGCGCACGTTTCGACCACATCCTGGTGGACGAATACCAAGACACCAACGCGCTGCAGGCGTCGATCCTGCTGGCGCTCAAGCCGCACGGCACCGGCCTGACGGTGGTCGGCGACGACGCGCAGTCGATCTACGCGTTTCGTGGCGCCACGGTGCGCAACATTCTCGATTTCCCGACGCACTTCACGCCGCCCGCACAACAGGTGACGTTGTCGCAAAACTATCGGTCTACCCAGCCGATCCTGCACGCGGCCAACGCCGTGATCGGCCTGGCCGCCGAGCGCTTCACCAAGGATCTCTGGTCGCTGCGCGAATCGGCGGAAAAGCCGGGCGTAGTGGTGGTCAACGATGAAGCCGATCAGGCGCGCTTTGTGGTGGAACAGGTGCTGGCGCGTCGCGAAGCGGGATTGGCGCTGATGCAGCAGGCCGTGCTGTTTCGTGCGGCCGATCACAGCGCGCAGGTGGAAATCGAACTGGCCCGCAGGAATATTCCCTTTGTGAAATTCGGCGGCCTGAAGTTTCTCGAATCGACACACGTCAAGGACGTGATGGCCGTGGTGCGCTGGCTGGAAAATCCGCGCGATCGCATGGCCGGATTTCGTACGCTGCAACTGCTGCCCGGCGTGGGCCCGAAGACCGCGGCGCGCGTGCTCGAAGGGCTCGAAGCGGCCACCGAGCCGCTGATCGCGCTGGAAGCATTCGAAGCGCCGCCGGCCGCCGCGCCGGCCTGGGACGAACTGTTGACGCTCGCGCGCACGCTGATGGCGCCGACGTCGCCGTGGCCATCGGAATTCGAGCAGGTGATCGCCTGGTATTTGCCGCACCTGGAGCGCATGCATGATGACGCCGCGGCCCGCCAGGCGGACCTGCAGCAGATCGAGCGGATCGCCGCCACCTATGCATCGCGCGAGCGTTTTCTGACGGAACTCACGCTCGATCCGCCCAGCGCTTCGAGCGACGAATCGGGCGTGCCCTCGCGCGACGAGGACTATCTGATCCTGTCGACGATCCACTCGGCCAAGGGCCAGGAATGGAAGGCCGTCTACGTGCTGAACGCAGTGGACGGCTGCATGCCGTCGGACCTGGCGACCGGCACCACCGAAGAAATCGAAGAAGAACGGCGGCTGCTGTATGTCGCCATGACGCGTGCGCGCGACCACCTCGACGTGATCGTTCCGCAGCGCTTCTACGTGCACAACCAGGTAGGCTTCGGCGACCGCCACGTCTACGCATCGCGCACACGTTTCCTGCCCAATCGCGTGATGCCGAATTTTTACAGCCGGTCGTGGCCGCCGCCGCCCATGCCGGGCGAGGCGCCGCCCAAGCCCGCATTGCCGCAGGTGGATCTGGCGGGACGGATGCGGAATATGTGGAAGTAGGCGGCGTCGCAGGGTTACCTCGGCAACGGTGTCGGGAGCTGAACTCAGAGTCCGTAGCGTTTGATCTTGTCGTACAAGGTCGCCTTGCCGACTTGCAGCAGATCCGCGGCCTGGCTGACCGCGCCACCCGTGCGCGCGAGCGTATCGGCGATCACTGCGCGCTCGTAGCGCTCCATGCGCTCGCGCAGCGGCACCGATTCGTCGCCGGCGTCGGTTTTGCCGGCGCCCTGCCCGCCTTCGGGCACGCCCAGCACCAGACGGTCCGCCGCATTGCGCAGTTCGCGCACATTGCCGGGCCACGGCCGCTGCATCAGCTGCTGGCGCTGCATTTCAGACAGGATTGGCGCGGGGCGCTGATACCGCACTGCGGCGACCAGCATGAAATGCTCGAACAGCGGCACGATGTCTTCGCGGCGCTCGCGCAGCGGCGGCAACGGAATCGTCACCACATTGAGTCGATACAGCAGGTCCTGACGGAACGCGCCCTGCGCCACCAGCGCTTCCATATCGCCTTTGGCGGCGGCCACGATGCGTACGTCGATCGGGACCGATGCATTCGACCCCAGCCGTTCCAGCGTGCCCTCCTGCAGCACGCGCAGCAGCTTCACCTGCAACGCCAGCGGCATGCTTTCGATTTCGTCGAGAAACAGCGTGCCGCCCGACGCATGCTCCAGCTTGCCGACGCGGCGCTTGCCGGCGCCTGTAAATGCGCCGGCCTCGTGGCCAAACATTTCGCTTTCGAAAATGGCCTCCGGAACGGCGCCGCAGTTCAGCGCGATAAACGGCTCGTCGCGGCGCGTGGACAACGCGTGCAGGCTGCGCGCCACCAGTTCCTTGCCGGTGCCAGTCTCGCCGTTGATCATCACCGGCACGTCGGTGGCCGCGACATTGGCGATCAGGTCGCGCACCTGCGCGATGGCGGCCGATCTGCCGATGATGCGCGTTCCCGCCGCGGGGCCGGCCAGTTCACGGCGCAATGCCAGGTTTTCCAGTTCCAGCGCGCGACGCTCGAGCGCGCGGCGTACGGTATCGGTCAGGCGGTCGGCGCCAAACGGTTTCTCGATAAAGTCGTAGGCGCCTTCGCGCATCGCCTGCACGGCCATCGTGATGTCGCCGTGGCCGGTGACCAAAATCACCGGCACGCCCGGCGCCAGATTGCGGCAGTGATGCAGCAGGTCCAGCCCCGACGCGCCGGACAGTCGCACGTCGGTCACCAGCACGCCGGGAAAATCGGCGTTCAGGTGCGGCATCGCCGCCTCAGCCGACGGCAACGCCAGCACCGCAAAGCCCGCCAGTTCCAGGCTCTGCGCCGTGGCCTGACGCACCAGCGGTTCGTCTTCGACAAACAGCACGCGCAGTCCGTCATGCATCGCAATCATTTCCCTGTCCTTTTGTTGCCGTACCGATCCTGCCGCAGCCCGATGCGCCGCCTGGCGTGCGGCGCCTCATGCCGGCACGGGCTGGCGCGCACGCCGCAAGGTCACCACGAATTCCGCGCCGCCACCGTCCACGTTCGCGGCAGTCAATTGGCCGCCGAACTCGCGCACGATCGACGACGAGATGGCCAGCCCAAGGCCCAGCCCCTGACCGATTTCCTTGGTGGTGTAGAACGGTTCGAACAGGCGCGGCAAGGCTTCGGCGGCTATGCCGGCGCCATTGTCGCGCACCGCGATCCTGACCGTTTCGTCGCTGGCCGCCACCGTCACGTCGATCTGCCCATCCGTGCGGCCTTCGGCTGCGATCGCGTCGAGCGCGTTGCCCACCAGATTCAGCAGCACCTGTTCCAGTTTCAGTTCGTCGGCCCAGACCGAAAGATCCGCGCCGTCGCCGTCTAGCCCGTTGATGGTCAGCGCGACGTGTCCGAGGCGCGGCGCCATCAATTGCAGGACATGATCGAGTGCGGCGCGCACGCGCACCGCGTTGCGCCGCTGCCGCGCCTTGCCGGCAAACAGCTTCAGTTGTCCGGTGATCTTGCCCATGCGCTCGGTCAGATCGGCGATGGCGGACAGGTTGCCGGTGGCCGCATCGAGCTGGCCGCGTTCGAGCAGCACGCGGGTGTTGTCCGAAAACGTGCGCAGCGCGGCCAGCGGCTGGTTCAGTTCATGCGTGATCCCGGCGGCCATCTGGCCCAGCGCGGCCAGCTTGCTCGCCTGCACCAGTTCGTCCTGGGTGGCGCGCAACTCGCTTTCGGCGCGCGTGCGCTCGGCCACTTCCGCTTCCAGTTGTTCGTTGATGGCCATCAGGTCGGCCGTGCGCGCCTCCACGCGGCGCTCCAGCTCGTCGTAGGCGGCTTCAAGCAGGCGGCGGCTGTACAGCATGTCGCGCGCGCGCTGGCGGCGTTGCCGCAGGTTCACCAGCAGCAGGCAGATGCACGCATACGCGAGCGCGGCGCCGATCGTCGCGCTGCGCGCGTTGGCCAGCACCGGATCGAGCGGCGCCATCACCTGCATGGTCCAGCGGGCGGGTCCGACGGCGCGATTGATTTCGAGATATCGATCGGCGCCGTCGTCGGCCAATCCCGGCTGCGCGTCGGCGGCTTCCGTCGCGGTGCTTGTACTGGTCGCGCCCACGCGCACCAGCCGTTCGCCTTGGTCGAGCGTGGTGTCGGCCAGCCAGCGCGTCACCGGCGAATCGAGCGCCTGCATCGGCAATGGCGTGACATCGACATCGTGATACTGGCGCGTGTTGTGCAACTCGGCCTGCAGCGCGGGCGGCAGCGGCCGCAGCGTGCGGTACTGCCAGGCCGGCACCGATGACAGGAAGATCACGCCGTGCTCGTCGGACACCATGAGCGGCTCGCCCCGCCCGGATCCAGCACGCGGAAACCATTCGAGATTGAGCTTGACCACCGTGACGCCGATCACCCTGCCGCCCACTTCGATCGGCTGCGCGATGTAGTAGCCGGGCTCGTCGCTGGTGACGCCGATGGCGTAGAAACGGCCGATCTCGCCGCGCGACGCCATCTGGAAATAGGGCCGGAAGCGATAGTCGGTGCCGACGAAGCTGCCCGGCTCGCCGTGGTTGCTGGCGGCCAGCGCGCGCCCGTTGGCGGCGATCACGTAGGTGGCCGAGGCGCGCGCACGGCGGTTGACCTCGACCAGGTAGTCGTTGACGGCCGCGATGCGCGCGGGATCCTCGGGCGACGCCAGCAGCGCGCGCACCGACGGATGCAGCGACACCAGCGCGGGCAGGAATTCGTAGCGGTCGAGCGTGGATTCGAGCGTCGCCGCGTAGCGGTCGGCCCGCATCGCGGTGGACTGCTGCAGCGCAGCGATGCCGCGCTGGACCGACAGCAGCCAGGTCAGCGCGCACAGCGCGACGAGCCCCGCCAGCAGCGCGATGGCAAAACCCCACCAGCGCGTGGCCGATCCCGGCGAGTGTGCGGGCGCGGCGGAGTCATGCACGGCAAGGAAGTCGTCGGAATGGGGCATCGGCGGGCGCGAAAGCTCTTGCGCCGATGATACCCGCTGGCCGTGCCGGGGGGCGGCCGTGCCAGCGCGGTGTGCGCGGGCGGCGCCGGCGATGCCGCGGCCGGCCTCGCCCGG
>NZ_VZOW01000060.1 GCF_008801835.1 Cupriavidus pauculus
CGATGCGGCGGGGTTCCCGGTTCTTAAGTGGAAAGTGGGTCAAGGGTCGGAATCCCGGCTGGCGCGGCCCGCAGCCGAAGGCGAGGACACGGGCCGGGATGGAGAGGGCGAAGCCCGGCCCTTGACGCACTTGGAACGGCCCAAGCCTCAAGGAGGGGGGGCAGGAGAAGCAAGCGAAGCGCCGCGCAGCCTGCACCCCTGACGACAGAGGGCGACTCGCTCCCCTTCCCAGCGGGAAGGGGCGGGGGGGATGGGAGAGCGTCGGCTTACCTGGGTGGCTTGTTCAACGCGCAGGCGGCGGCCTGCCTTTTTTGCCAAACCTTGCAGCGGTGGCAAACCGATGTGGCCTGTTCTTAGCTTGGGCGGTGGAGCTGCGACCGGGGGCACTATCCGGCCCCCTCTGGGGGCCTCGACATGGGGTGAGGCCGAAGGCCGAGGGGCGTAGCCCCTGGGGATGCCGGGCGGGAGCGCGAAGCGCGGGCGAAGCGCCGAAGGCGCGTAGGAGCCGGCGGGGCGAAGCCCCAAGAGGCGGAGGGGCCTTTCGTGGCGCGCAGAGTTTTCCACAGATTTGCGCCATCTAACTATCGGTTAAATATATAGGTAAAAACCTAAAGGCTACCTATCGGTTTAGGGGGGGGGTGATTTCACGATCCAAGGGGGGGCGATTTCACGAGGGAAACGCCCCAAGGGGGGGGGCGATTTCACGAGGTACGGGGGGGCAATTTCACGTGGATAAGTTGGTCAACTCACAGGCTTGTCCACGTCCTCGATGTACTTCCGACGACCAAAACCGGCCGCTGGCCACCTGTGTGCGAACTATTGACGGTCAATAGTTATGCGCCCGTCTTCTTCCTCGCGCGTAGGGGGGGGCGATTTCACGACAAGCTAGGATTTTCAAGGCTTGAAGGGGATCGGTGGCGGCGAACCCAGCAGCAACAAACCGCCTGTGACCTGCTTCACCTTGGCTTGAGGATAGACCGCCAGAACCTTCCTCAACTGGGGCACGAAAGCATCTTTGAAGTTCTTGTCGGCATCCTTGCCGGTGTATTCCTGGGCGAACTGCTCTCGCAAGGACTTCCAGTGCAGCGTGACGCCCCGGCCCTCGATGCGGTGCAGCCTGTGTGCAAGCCAGGCGTACACGTCCAGGGCCAATGCAGACCCCTTCAAGGCGTGCAGCGCGCGTTTGTCCAACGGCACCGCGCTGTCAATCAGTGAGCTGTAGAAGTGCTCTGACAACACCATCAATCCAGGCCACAAAGCACGCTGGCCAGTGTCCTTGTTGGCCAACCATGCATCGAACTGCTCGACGGCTTGGCCGTTGAACGTCCGGCCCTTGTAGCCGATCTGCAAGCGGCAGGCGGCCAGCGCGTGCATCTGCTTTCGCAAGCTCGCGTAGCGCCGGCCGTCGTCGCCCATACCCATCAGATCTAAAAACTGTGCGGCGCTGTCCCCGATGGGGATCTCCTTAGCCTTATTACGAACGGCATAGGTCGAAACATGAGCTAAGGCGAGGCGCGGCAACGCACCGTAGGGGATAGGCTGTTGCACCGGCCCCTTCCCTTCGTCGAGGTATCCGGCTTGGACATTCACCCAAGCTGCACCGGACTGGCGCATGAACTCGCGGCCGTCGACCTTGGAGCGCGGCAATCCGACTTGGCAGAAGATGGCATGAGTAAACGCCATGTCTTCCGCCAGGTCTGGCGGGTTGCTGAAAATGTCGGTCGCGGCATCCAGTAGCTTGTTCTCCTGGTGCGTGAGGCTTATTGCCTTGCCTTCCTTCTCGGCTTTGCTGTTGCTCATGGCGCTCCTTCCGTAAAAGCGTATAACCGCTTTTAATGATTTCCGTATTTCTGCAAAAGAAGCTCGCGCACTTCGTCTGCGATCTTTGTTCCGCGCATCGCGCATTGCGCCTTGATGGCGCGGTGCAAGCTCTCGGGCACGTCGATAGTGAGACGTTTCATAGCTTCCGGCGCGTCACCACTGCTACGGCTCTCCACCCATGCATCAGCGGCGGCCGGCGCGGGCTTGCTAGTGGGCTTGGTGCCAATCGAAACCTTCTTTGTGCTCATCGTGCGAACTCCATCAGCTCGGCCCTCATGGCCTCGATTTCGGCCGCTGCCGGCCCCTGCCCGTCAATCTCATGTACCGCCCGGCCCTGGGCCGCTGCTTCTGCGAAAACCACTCGCTGGGTGATGCTGGCCACCAGCGCCGGCACCGGGTAGGCAGCCAAGGCTTCCCCTACATCTCGGCCAATCGCCGTATTTGCGATTTTACGATTTACCACAAAGGCAGATTTCAGGTTTTCTTTATATACCCTGGCTTCCTCAATCAGCTTCACTACCTCATCGGCCGCCCAAATGTCGTAGGGCGACGGCTGCACCGGGATAAGCACGACATCGGCGGCCATGATGGCCGACCGGGCAAGGTCGGTTACTCGCGGGGGGCCGTCGATGATGATGTGGTCGTAGCCGTGGCCGATCTGGCCGATTTCCTTGTGGACGGTCGGCCGGGGCAGGCCGACCACAGAGAACAGAGGTTCCCCCTCACGAGCTGCCGCCCAATCCAAGGCACTGCCCTGGGGATCGGCGTCGATCAGCAGCACCCGCGCCCCGGTGCGTGCCAGGCTGGCCGCCAGGTTCACGCTGAGGGTGGTCTTGCCGACCCCGCCTTTCTGGTTCAAAAGTCCGACGATCATGTTTTCATCCTTTCCGCGTTTGCGTAAGTGCGATTTTACGACTAATCGTAAAACATGAAAAGCGGAACAGACGTAAAAAAGCCCGGCAATGCCGGGCCGAGAATAGAAGCCGGGGCGGTCAGTCGTGCTCGCCCTTGAGGATCGCCACAATCCGCTCGAAGGACTCCACCAGCGCGGCCTTCTCACTCTCTCCAATGTCACGATAGCGGCGCAAGGCGCTTTCGATGGAGGTCACAACCGTATCGAGGTTGCGGGCGTTGTCGCTGAAAATCTTGAAGAAGGTCAGCCATGCACGCACCGGGATACCGGATACCTCTTGCTTCTCCGTGGACTTTACGAAGTCATCCAGCAACCCATAGCGGGCAATGCGCCCGAAATTGCCGCCGCCGTCATCTTCGGCACGGTCGGAACACTGGTCAGTTTTGACGGCAGGGTAGGGAGCTTGGTGGGTGGCCGGGGTGATGGAGCCGTTTCCGCCCCGCTCTGCTCGCATGGTCTGCCAGTAGTGATTGCGCAGCTCGGCCGCATAGCGCGCCTCGCCCACGAAGGGCCGTAGAAGCTTCGGACTGCCGGCGACCACGTCACTGAGCACCCACGGATAGACCACGAGCAAATCGGCGTCGGCGCAGGCGTTCGGTGTCACGGTATAGCGAAAGGTCGGCTCGCCTTCCTTGGACAAGGCGAACCAGCCTTTCAGCTCGATCCCCATTATGATGGCTTCTTCATCGGGTGCTTCTGTCACCAGTCGCACATCAGGGAAAGCCTGCGCCTGTCGCTCGAAGCGGTATAGGGCATATTGGCCGTCTGGGTCCCACACCTCGCGCAGACTGTTCAAGCCGTTGACGACGGCGTCCTCGATGGAGGCCCCAAGGGCAGAGTTCAGGGTGAAAATGTCCGTCGCTCGGAAGTCCGAAATACGAAGGGAAGTCCTGAACTCTTCGGGCAGGGCATAGAGCGTCTTGATGACATTCTCGTAAAGCCTGCGATGGGGCCATGAACGATCTGGCCCGCCAGTCTTGACCGGCGGTGTGGGCGATGTGCTAGGCGGCATGTTCTCGTCGTTCCTCCATGTTGGTGAATTCTTCTTCAAGGCGCGACGCGGCCACCTGGAAGTAATCGGGATTGATCTCTGCGGCGAAGGAGCGCCGCCCGGTGTGCAGGGCAGCAATGGATGCCGAGCACAGACCGCCGAAGGGTTCCCAAACAACGTCGCCTGGATCTGTGCACGCAATGATCTGCCGCTTCATAAGGGCCAACGGCTTCTGATTGGCATGCAGGTAGCCCACGCCTGTCCGGATGCGCTCTCGGCCGTGAACGGCTTGCTCCCGCCAAACGTTCGTGATGCCGTGGGTATGAGTCCACTTGGCGCGCATCTTCCCCCACCCCTCTTCGGTAACAGGGCTATGCCCATCGAGGGAGAAGTAAGGGCGCTCGGTCGGGCGGCCGTGCTCGTTGCAGTATTCGGCCATGCGAACGATGGCCTCCGGTGGTGGGAAGTACCACAGGTGACACTGGGTCAGATACTTGCGGGTCGCAGCATTCGCCACACCACAAGCATCATTCGCTTTCGACATGGGTAACCCGCTGCGCAGCCATTCATGCCGCACCCAATCCTTGATGGACAGCATTTGCCCGTTGCTACCAGGTAGCTGGTTCCGCTTCGTGTAGCGCACAGCAACTTCGGTCACAACCGGTGTGCCTCGGATAGTCTTGCTGTTGCAGTTGCCGGCGACGTGGGCAATGCCCTTGTCCCAGATATTGCATTCCTCGTACTGCCACCCGTGCATTTCCAAGACGGGGTGCACCAGCGCCCAGCCGACTTCAGTGCACCAAAACCAAAGCGTGGTATCCGTCTTCGCGTGCGCCGACCAAGCCGCAACATGGGGCGCGTACCACTCGGCGAGGTTGGCCGGCGTCTTGGGTTCGCCTGGGAACTTCCCAAGCCCATAGGGGCCATCCACGATGATGCAGGTAGGCGCAGCCCAACGCGGATAGCAGCTCAACGAGTCATCACGCTCGATGAGTACGCTTCCGGCCTTGGCAACCTTCACACGGCCACCGGTCGATTTGGTCGATCCATCCCGGCCGCGCGTGAAAACTTCCAATCTGTCCGCTGCGCTGGACTTGCGAGTATTAACGGACGACATAGCCCGCCTCCTGTTGTTGTTCCATGGGCCTGCTCGTGCGTGTGACAATGCCATTAGCCATGATTCACCTCTGTAGTAGGTGGGTTGTGGTTAGGCGTGGTCGGTGTGCCACCACCGGCCGCGCCGCCTGAAAAACTCTTCCAGCTCACCGCCATAACCTCTCAAACCTCGCCGGGTTCGTCGCGGTATATCGAACGGTGTGCTGAATATTCCGATGACCTAGATAGTCCTGAATCAGCCGGGTATCTGCGCCCTGGTCGGCCAGGGCATAGCCGCAAGCGTGCCGCAGCATGTGCGGGTGAGCATCGAGCGGCAACCCGGCTAACTCGCCATAGCGGCGGATCGCGGCCCATGCTGTGCGGCGGTTCAGGGGTTGCCGACGCTCCGACACGAAAAAGGCATGGGTATCGGGCGCCATGCGTTCCCGCTGTGCCATCCATGCCTTGATTGCCCGCAGTTCGTCAGCGCGCAGCGGATGTGTCGTCGCCAGCCCCTTCTTGAGCCTTGAAACGTGTAGCACGCGGCTATCGGTATCGACCTGGGAGAGCATCAACCCACAAGCCTCCGACACCCGTAGCCCATGCCGAAACATCAGCAGCAGCAGGCAACGGTCGCGGGCCTCGTTCCGGCTCCCCTTGGTGGCCATCATCAGGCGCTCGACCTCGATCTGTGTCAGGTGCTTCCGTTCGTTCATCGTTTTGTCCAATGTTTGAGGCAAAACAAGCGGCGCAAACCCGCACCGTATATAGAAATCATATCACTGCATGGGACAAAAGGAATCATTTTGTCCCATGCAGTAGCGAAGGCTCGCAAGGCGCCGGCATCCTCATCGGTTGTAGCCAACCGCCTTACAACTACCAGCCCTTTTCTTGCACGGGTCGTGACGGGAAGATGCCCATATCAATTACTCAAGGGCACCATGATGAAGTTATTCGTCGAAATCGACTTGGAGCGGGGAAACGGTGCCGTTCGATGGGAGCGCGTCACACCGCGCAATGTCCGCCGGCTGATGATTGGCCTAGGCAGTAGCGCAGCGACTGTCATCGCAATTGCCACTTGGCTATTCAACCGAGGATGAGCATCAATCCCCACCGACGTAAGTAGTTCCCCACGGATGGTGATACACCGTGCACGGCTTGCCGGTGTGCGGGTTCACCCCGCCCGATACCGCAGGCGCGCCGGTTCCCGGCCACCTGGACATGCCCGCGAAGCCATCACTGAGCCACCACGCGAGCCAGAAGGGAATCCACACGATCAGGCCGCCGAACAACATAGCGGGGATGTGCTGCCATTCGGGCAGTGCCAGCCATACCGACGCCGGCACGGGAAGCCAGAGCATCCAGCGCCGCCCGGCAAACAGCATCCGCCACGCCTTCGCCCTCATCGCGCCTGCTCCTCGATAACCAGCACAACGTAGCTGGCTGTGTTCTTGTCGTCCTGCATATGAACGACCCGAAAGCCCTTTTCGTAAATCTGGCGGATCGTCACCTTGCCGATGTGCTCGCAGTGCAGAACGGAATCTGCGCCCCGGAACGGGCCGATGCAAACGCCGCCGCGCAAGGGCGCGCCGCCATCAGCGGCAACCACGTTTGCCGCCACAACGGTCAGGAGGCCAGCCAGCAGCGCTTTTCTCATGTCGGCAGCTTCCCGATGGTGCACCGTACCTCGTCGATCTCCATGACGAGGCCGGCCATGTTGCCCTGCGTGCGCCGGGTCTGAATGTCCGCCATGCGGCAGAAGGTGCGCGCCAGGCGCACCACTTCCGAGTCAAACCCGCCGGCAGGCACGATGCCGGAACCCACCAACATTTGACCGTTTTTGCACTGCGCGCGGATGAAGTCGCCCGCTGCCGACAGCTTGCGGGCGTTCTGTGACGCGCTGCCCAGGTCGCACACGGAATCATCGGTTTGACCGCCGACCAGGGAGGCCGCGCCGGCCGGTTCAATTGCGCCAATCAACAGGCTGGCCAACACGGCCCCCCCTCGCCTGATTGCTGTTTTTCTGCCCATCGTCACGCCGTCTTTCTCAATGAGAAAGCCATATTGTGACTTAAACACGGCTGACGTAAAAGCGGCACATCGGGAGACTGGTTTGCATGTCTCCCGCCGCTCAACCTCCCGCACAAACCGCGCATTCCGCGCGGGCCGTGCTCGCGGCCAACATGATCCGATTACGCCGGGAAAGAGGCTGGTCACAAGAAGCGCTCGCCTTCGAGTGCGGCCTACATCGCACCTTCGTTGCGCACTGCGAGCGCCAAGTCAGAAACATCTCCCTGGACAATCTGGAGCGCATCGCCAACGCCTTTGGCGTGCCGGTCTATACCCTGCTGATGCCGACAGGAAGTTGAAGCACTTTCGCGCGCGAAAGCGCGGCTGTTTTCCTTGCGCAGCAAGGGTTTTAAGCCGGTGCGGCCCGTTCGGTGTCGCCGCGATGTGTCTTCGGTGTCGCCGCGCTAAAAGCCTTGCAGCACAAGGCTTTTAGCGAAGCAACGGGAGTTGCGTGGTGTGTGACAAGTTTTCCGGGGGTGCGGGGCCATCCCGCAAGCCAGCATCGCCCGCTGTTCCCCCTTGCCCGGCTCTAGTGGATGAGTCCGGCCATTCACCGCAAACGGCGCTGACGGACAAACCATGCCTGCATGTGCGAATGCAGTTTTTCGCGCCCGGCATCGTCCAGGCCGCCCGCCAGGAAAAACGAGAAAAACCGACCGACGGCCATCCGGGCCGCTGACGGCAATTTGTCGAACATCGCCAGCTCGGCCGCATGATCGGGATGGGCTACCGCCGCCAGAAAACAGCCCACCAGCATCGCCGCCTCTGGCGGCTGCGATTCGAGCAAATCCAGCACGCCGGCCACCTCGGGTGGCCAGTCGGTTTTACCGCACATGGCGATGCAGGATGCGGTAGCACTGCACCGCCTCATCGTGGGTGATGTCGCCTCGGATCAGCAGCGCCTGAACCGCCAAATCGTCCGCGCTCATGGCCAGTCCCTCCAAGGCCAGCGAGGCATGCACCTGGTCGAAATCGGCGCGGCGCTGCTCCTGGCGGGCGTGGTCGTTTTCAGCTTGGCCATACAGCCGGCGCGCCAGTGGCGCATAGCGCGAAATCGCCGCCTCGATGCCGGCGCTGTCGCGCGGGTCGAGATCGTCCCGCTCCCCGGCCAGCGCCGACTTCATCGCCCCGGCCACGCGCAAAACCGCCTCATTCGGCTGCGCCTGCTCGCGCTCGCGTCCCATGATTTCGGCGTAGTGGGCAATCAACGCCCCGATCACATCACACGCCACTTCGTAGCGCACGCCGGCCCGGTCAAAGAGGCCCGCCGAAGGCGCAGAATCAGTCGGCGCAGCGGCCTGGCTGACGCGCAGCACATCCGCCATTTGCCGCAAACCGGCGCGCACGTCGGCAGGTTCGCCATCGGCCAACACCTGGCGCAGATAGTCGGCGGCAAATCGGGGTTCGGCCTGAAACATGCCGGCCATCGCTTCGTTGTGGTCACGGTCTTTCATCGGTTTTTCGTTCCTTGGTGGTGAGGGCTTCGAGTTGCCCCGCCAGGCGCGCGGCCTGCTCGCGCGCCTCGGCGGCCACCTTGCGGGCTTCGTCGCGTTCTGCTTGCACCTGCCGGGCTTCCTGCGCGGCAGCGGCTCGGGCTTCTTCGTTGGCCTGTGCCGCCTTGGCGGCCTGCTGCTCGATCTGCTCGACGCGGGCCTCTGCACGGGCCACCCGTTCAGCGCATGCCTCCAGTTTGGCGGCCAGCACGGCGGCCTGCTGTTCGGCGGCGGTGCGGCCCTGCTGCGCATCGGCCAGCGCGGCGCGTAGGCGCTCGATCTCGGCGGCCTGCTCGGTCTGCCGTTCGGCCTGTGCCTCGATCTTGAGGCGGGCCGTGGCCAGCTCCACCCGCGCCGATTCGGCGGCCTGTTGCTCGCGCTCGATGCGCTGCGCCTGGTCGGCCAAGTCGGCGGCTTGCTGCTCGGCCTTGCCCGCCAGAGTGTCACGCTCGCGGGTGAGTTCTGCCACCTGCTCGGCCAGAGCATCGCGCTCGGCCTCGATCACCTCACCAGCGGCAGCCAGCTCGACGGCCTCGCCCTGGGCCTGCACCAAGCGGCCCTCGATCTCGGCGCGGGCTTGGGCGGCTGCGCGCTCGATCTCGGCGGCAATAGCAGCCGTCAATGCCTGAGGCAGTTCCGGCGCAGCGGCAGCCGCCACCGGGCGAGCCTCGCGCCAGGCAGTCAGATGTTTGTGAACGGTATTCGGACTGCCGGTGCCCAAACGCTCGCGGATCGCGCGGATAGTCGGCTGTTGCCCTTCGCCAACCAGCGCATCAGCGGCGGCGGCGACCTGCTCAAACGTGATGCCTTCTCGTGCCATGATCGTTGCTCCTTCCGTACCGTATCGGTGTAACTCGTATCAATACAGATATGATACGAAATACAGATACGATATGCAAGCGATATTTTTGCCATCCATCGTCGTGTGACGGATCGCCTACGCCAGGCCAAGGGGCAAAACAGGGGTCGTCTCAGAAAACGGAGAATAAAGCACGTTAAGCCGATGGCATTGGTCGCAGCGGTCTGAACTTACCTGCGCCGATCTTGGCGCTGCTGCGCCACAGGTAATCGCCGGTCAGGTTGATGTGCTCCCAGCCCAGCGGCGACAGGTACTGCAACAGGGCGTCATCGACAGCGTGGCCATGCCCACGCAAGGCGTTCGCCGCCCGCTCCAGATAGACCGTGTTCCACAACACGATGGCGGCCGTCAACAGGTTGAGGCCGCTGGCCCGGTAGCGTTGCTGCTCGAAACTGCGGTCGCGTATTTCGCCCAGGCGGTTGAAGAACACGGCACGGGCCAGCGCGTTTCGGGCCTCGCCCTTGTTCAGCCCGGCATGCACGCGGCGGCGCAGCTCGACGCTCACCGAGTTCAGCGACGACCTGACCGACTTCGACTACGAGGGCTGGTTCCTCAACATGGTCGGGATGTACTGAGGGTGCCGGTCCACGCAAGACCGTCGACGTTCAGCCGTCCACGGTCTCCTCGCCGCCATCCTTGGACAGCTCTTCGGCCCGGCGCTCATCCAGGTGGCGCTGCAGGCGGGCCACGTCTTCGGGCGACCAGTCGTCGATGCCGGTGACTTCCAGCCAGGCGTTGATGTAGTGCGATGGCGCGTAGACGTGGCCGAAACCCATTGGTGCGCTCATCGACAGCGAAGTATCCATTGCCATCTGCATCATCGTCACGACCGGATACCAGCGCATCGCCGGGGATACGTCCGGCGGGCGCGGGGCATCGAGCAGTTCCGGTTCGCGGAAGAAGCCGTGACGGTCGAAGAACGTCACCGCGTCGCTGCCGTACTGCAGGTAGACCACGCGCATCGGGCCCCACGGCGTGCCGGGCGGGGTGGAGCTGCCGTCCTGGTTCATGAAGCGGACGAACGAGCCGTCCTGGAACTGCGGCAGCCACACCGGCGAACCGGGATTGCGCGAGCGGGTCAGCCCGGCCCACTTGCTGGCGGCGAACGGAGGTCCGCTCCAGACCGCGCCATCGAATGGTTCGCCGAGCAGCTCGAACATCTCGAACGAGCGTTCCGAATTGAGCGCGCCCAGGCTCAGGCCGTGCAGGTACAGCTTCGGCCGCCGCTCGGGCGGCAGCGTGCGCCAGTAGCCGTAGACCTCGCGGAACAGTGCGCGCGCGGTGACCCCGCCTGTGTCCGGATCCAGGAACAGCGTCAGCGGACTGGACAGGTACGAGTACTGCACCGCGACGCTGGCCACATCGCCGCGGTAGAGATATTCGATGCCGTCGATGCCGGACGGGTCGACCCAACCGGTGCCGGTCGGAGTGATGATGATCAGCGCCTTGCGCTCGAAGCCGCCGACGCGCTTGAGTTCTTCCAGCGCCAGCTGGGCGCGCTCTTCGGGCGTGTCGCCGGTGGGCAGGCCCGCGTACACGCGCAGCGGCGCCTTGGCGCCGGGACCGGCGTAGGCGGCGAGTTCGTCGGCGGTGGGGCGGGCATCGACGTAGCGCCGGCCCATGCGCCCGAGCTGGTTCCAGGCCACTAGCGACTGCGCGCTGCCGGGGCTGTCCCATTCGGTCGGCGGCGGCATGTCGGGCGGGATCAGTGCATCGGCCTGGCGATAGGAGGCGTCCAGGGTGTCCAGCAACGAGGACAGGATCACGCCGTTGACCAGGCCCACCAGCAGCAGCACGCCGGCGATCGCACCGACCACGTGCGCGATCCGTCGCGGCACCTTGCGGGTGACCAGGCGCATCACCGCCTTGATGATCATCAGCGCGATGCGGCCCAGCACGACCAGCAGCAGCGCCACGACCGCCGCACCCGCGAGTACGCCCAGGATGCGCGATGGACCGGCGGGAGCCAGGTGCATCAGTTCGCGGACGATGTTTTCCCAATGCTGGCTGCGCCAAAGCGCGAGCGCGGCGATGACCGCGCAGGCGACGACCGCGATACGGCGGCGACGCGGCTGTCCCGCCGGCCCGGGGAGCGGCAGCTCCAGGTATCCCCACAGCCAGCGCAGCAGCACGCCCAGGCCGTAGCCGGCGGCCAGGCACATGCCCGACAGCACCGCCTGCGCGACCGTGATCCGTGGCGTGAGGCTGGGCGTGAGCGAGGCGGCGAAGAACAACGTCCCCAGCACGAGCCCGGTATTGCCAAGGCGCGCCAGCAGCGAACGCCGGAGCCGGGTGAACCAGCCATCGGATGTAGTACCGGAAGCGAGTGCAGCGTCGTCGTCCTGTCGCATCAAGTATCCCCTGCGAGTGGTCCCCTTGGGCCAATATACCGGACACGGATAGGCGTTTTAACCGCATGAGGCCAACCGCACCACCTACGAATATGACGGCCACGACCGCCGGGTGAAGCTGCGCTACCCGCACCCCACCACGGTTGGCACCTCATCGACCACCGACTACGAGCAATTCACCTACAACGCCGTCGGCAGCCTCACGAGCCACCGAAAGCGCAGCGGCGAAACCATCACGCTCGCCTACGACAACCTGCACCGCCTGACCAGCCGCAGCTACCCCACGGCCGCCGACAACGTCGCCTTCGCCTACGACCTGCTGGGCCGTCGTACCCAGGCCAAGTACGCCGACAACAGCCACACCATCAACTACGTCTGGGACGGCTCACCAACACCACGGCCGGTGGCAAGAGGCTCGCCTACCACTACGATTCGGCGGCCAATGCAATCGGCTTAACGTGCTTTATTTTCCGTTTTCTGAGACGACCCCAAACAGGCCATTTAGCGCGATTTTGGCCGTTGGGGTAGGGGATACCGTCGGCGGCAGTACAAACGGCCCGCCACGGCCCGGAAAACGCGGCCAACGGGCAGGATCAGCCGGTATGCCTGCCCTCGATGCGGCGGGGTTCCCGGTTCTTAAGTGGAAAGTGGGTCAAGGGTCGGAATCCCGGCTGGCGCGGCCCGCAGCCGAAGGCGAGGACACGGGCCGGGATGGAGAGGGCGAAGCCCGGCCCTTGACG
>NZ_VZOW01000061.1 GCF_008801835.1 Cupriavidus pauculus
CCGGCCCGCGCCGCACTGGAAGCGGCGCGCCAGGCTTCGGCAGGCAAGGGCGCCGCGCGGCCACTCGGGGCTGGCGCGTCTCCGGCTGCTGGCGCCGCCGCGGCAGGTGCGCCGCGCTCGCCCGCCCAGCCGCTGCGTCCGCCATCGGCCTCACGTCCCGCTGTGACATCGGCACCGGCGTCGATTCCGGCCGGCGAGACCGTTCGCCCGCAGTCGGATCCGGCGCGTACGATTCAACCGACGCCGTCGGCATCAACCGAGCCGACTGCGCCGACGACTGCGCCAGCCGCTTCGCTTGCGCCGAGCGCACCGTCCGCTTCCCCGGCGTCCTCGCAGTCCGCAGCATCGGCCGCGTCCGCGCCGGCCGCCAGGGCGCCGGTGCGCGACCGTGCTCCGGCCGCGCCGGCTGCGGACCAGGCTGCGCCATGGGGAGGCAGCAGCGTGCCGCCATGGGAAGACATGCCGCCCGACCTGCCGGTGATCGGCCCGTACGACGCCGATCCGGGGTTCGACCCGACTTTTGGCGGTTTTGATAACGGTTTCGAGTCCGACCCGGTGGAACGTGCGCCGCGTGGCGCGCGCCGTGCCGCGCCGGCGCAGGCTGCGCCACAGGCGCGGCGGCCCGAACCGGAAGCCGCGCCGGCAGTGCCGCTGGCACCCGCCGTGCCGCCGGTGGCGCCCAGTGCGGCCGACGATGGCACGCCGCCGGTGTTTACCGGCGATTGGCCGTCGTTTGCCGCGGGTCTGCCTTTGAAGGGGCTGGCGCAACAACTGGCGCACCAGAGCGAGCTGCATCGCGTGGTCGGTCGTACGCTGCATCTGCGCGTGCCGGTCGCGGCGATTGCCGAGGCCAATGTCGCCGAGCGGCTGCAGGCCGCGCTCAATGAAACCTTCGGCGTCGACGTGCGCGTGCAATGTGAAGTCGGCGCTGTCACGCATACCGCTGCGGCGGTTGAAGCCGCGGCGCGGGCCGAACGCCAGCGCGAGGCGGAAGCCAATATCGACCGCGATCCATTCGTGCAGGGTTTGCTGCGCGAGTTTGGCGGACAGATCGTGCCCGGGTCGATCCAGCCACGCGCCGCCTGAATTCCAGAGGCGGCCCGGTGTACGACAGTCCGGCGCCGCCCATCCACCTACACGTATCCAAGGAGTGATTCCATGATGAAAGGTCAACTGGCCGGGCTGATGAAGCAAGCCCAGCAGATGCAGGAAAACATGAAGAAGATGCAGGAGCAACTGGCGCAGATCGAGGTGGAAGGCCAATCCGGCGCCGGCCTCGTGAAGATCGTCATGACCTGCAAGAACGATGTGAAGCGCGTGACCATCGATCCCAGCCTGCTGGCCGACGACAAGGACCTGCTCGAGGATCTGGTCGCCGCCGCATTCAACGACGCCGTGCGCAAGGCCGAAGCGACCACGCAGGAAAAGATGGGCTCGATGACTTCCGGCCTGCCGCTGCCGCCGGGCTTCAAGCTGCCATTCTGATGCAGGCGTTGGCACTGGCGGCGCGGTCATGAAGGCCGCTGCACCGACTTCGCTGCAGGCGCTGATCGAAGCGCTGAAGGTGTTGCCCGGCGTTGGACCGAAATCGGCCCAGCGCATGGCCTATCACCTGCTGCAGCATGACCGCGACGGCGCGCGCAAGCTGGGCGACGCGTTGCGCGGTGCTGCCGACGGGATTCGCCATTGCGAGCGCTGCAACACGTTTACCGAGCAGGAAATCTGCGAAACGTGTCGCGATCCGGCGCGCGACGCATCGTTGCTGTGCGTGGTGGAAACGCCGGCCGATCAGGTCATGATCGAGCAGACGCTTACCTACCGCGGGCAGTATTTCGTGCTGATGGGCCGGCTTTCTCCGCTGGACGGCATCGGCCCGAAGGAAATCCATCTCGATCGCCTGCTGGCGCGCGCCACCGATCCCGAATACGGTGGACCGGCCACCGAGGTGATCGTCGCCACCAATTTCACCAGCGAAGGCGAGGCCACCGCGCACTATGTCGGCGAAATGCTCAAGGCGCGCGGCATCAAGGTCTCGCGGCTGGCGCGCGGCGTGCCGGTCGGCGGTGAACTCGAATATGTCGACGCGGGCACCATTGCGCGCGCCGTGATGGATCGCCGCACGCTCTGACGATGAATCTCGCGCGCTTCGATCTCGTGACGCTGGGGCTGTTCGTGGCGGTGGCTCGGCAGGGCAGCATCTCGGCCGGTGCACGCCAGTCGCACCTTGCCGTGGCCGCCGCCAGCAAGCGCATTTCCGATCTCGAAGCCGCTGTTGGCGCGCCGCTGTTCTTTCGCCACGCGGCGGGCGTGCAACTGACGGAAGCCGGACAGGCATGCTTTCACCACGCGCTGACGATCCTGCAGGATGTCGAGCGCATGGCGGGCGTGATGTCCGATTATGCGTCGGGCGTGCGCGGGCAGGTGCGCGTCTGCGCCAATACCTCGGCCATTACGCAGTTTCTGCCCGATGACCTTGCGCAGTTCATGCGCCAGCATCCCACGATCCGCATCGAACTCGAAGAGCACAACAGTAGCGATATCGTCGCCGCGTTGATGGAGAACCGGGCGGACGTTGGCATCTTCGCCGATCGCACGCCGTGCGCGGGGCTGGTCACGGTCGAGTATCGGCAGGACGAACTGGTCATCATTACGCCGCCGAACCATCCGCTGGCGCAGCGCGGCGCGGTGCATTACGCCGATGCGCTCGAATTCGATTTCGTCAGCCTGCCGCAGGTCACGTCGCTGGCCGCGCGCCTGCTCGAGGAAAGCAGCCGTCTGGAACGCCAGTTCCGTCTGCGCATCCAGGTGCGCAGCTTCGACGCGATGTGCCGCATGGTCATGGCTGGCATGGGCGTGGGCGTGCTGCCGCGCATCGCCGCGGAGCCGCATGTGCAATCGATGGGCTTGTCCCTGGTGTCGCTCGAGGATGCGTGGGCGCGACGCTCGCTGCTCATCGGCATGCGTGATCCAGCCGGGCTGACCGTATCCGCGCGGCTGCTGATTTCCCATCTTTGCGGAGATCGCGCGCCGTTCTGAATGCGCACGCACCGGGCTGCGCTACAGCGCCGTCACGCCGTCGTGCGCGTATTCCACACGATTGCGTCCATTCTTCTTGCCGCGGTAGAGCGCCTGGTCGGCGCGCGCGATCATGCCGTGAATCGTGTCGCCTTCCTGCACGCATGCCACGCCGAGACTGGCCGTCATCTGCCGCGTGACGGAGAAATCGCGCTCTGCGACGGCACGGCGTAACAGCTGGGCGAACTGCACCGCCTCCTGCAGGCCGGTGTCAGGACAAATCAACAGGAATTCCTCGCCACCCCAGCGGCCGACGATGTCCGATGGCCGCTTGGTGGCCAGCATGCAGTCGGCCAGCTCCATTAGCACCTGATCGCCAATCTGGTGGCCGTGATTGTCGTTGACCGACTTGAAGCGGTCCACGTCGATCAGAATGATCGAAAACAGGCTGTCGGTGCGACGGTGGCGTTCGAACTCGTCGATCAGCACCTCGTCGAGCCGCCGTCGATTGAAAACCCCTGTCAGTTGATCGGTGCGCGACAGCGTCTCCAGCTGACGGTTTTTCTCGACCAGTTCGCTCTGGGTCGCCTGGATCTGCGCGAAGGCGTTGTTGCTGCGCTGGATTGCCGCGCGCACGGTCATTTCCGCTTCGGTGCGCTCGGCGATGATCAGCCGCAGTTTGCGCAACACATGATTGAAGCCGTCGATCACGCTGTCGAATTCGGTGCGGCCAAGCCGCGCCAGTTCGTCGAGATGCCCCCCTTCGCTCGACGCCAGCTGGAATAGCGCGCGCTGCAGGTTTTCCAGCGGACGGAATACCATGCGCAGGCCAAACGTCAGCAGCAGCACCAGCACCACGTCGATGGCGGCAACCTCGGTCACGCTCTGGATGGCTGCCGTGCGCAGCGCCGCGTGCATGGCATCGCGGGAAAATCGCACCACCGTCTTGGCGATGGCCTGTTCGCGGCGCTGCGCGTCGATGCCGTCCGGCGGGTAGATCGGGATTTCGTCAAGGATGCCATGGGCGCCGGCCACCGTGCATGGCGCAGTCCCCGCCATGACCGGACGCCCTGCGGCGGCGTAGATTTCCCGCCCATCTGGAGAAAACACGCAGGCCTCGAAAACTTCCGCATGCATCAGCGTCGACTCAAGCCGCGTGCGCATGATGCCCACATTCAGCGCCCATACCGGCTCGGCAAGGTTCTGCTGCAGGCTATCCAGGACTTCGGCGCGGGTGCGTTCGAAGCGCTGTTCGAGGTCCTGCCGCAACTGCCAGTGCCGATGCGCGGCAAATGCGCCCAGCGTTGTGGTGACCACAACGATGAACAGCACGATCATCCTGTTCCGGATCGATTGAGCCGGCGGCGGCAGTGGCATGGATTTGGTGATCCTGGAGAATCAATGGGGCATTCTATTGATCCGCCGCGCGGTTGAACAGCATCCGGAATGTGGCCAGCTCCGGGTGCAGGACCTCGTATTGCTTGCTGAAGCCGATATGCACCGTTTCGGTCTTGATCGTCATGACGCGCCGGGACTTGTAGCGCATCCGTTCGGGCAGTCCCTGCGCTTCCAGCGCCGTCAGCGCTTCGTTGATCACCACGCTCGGATTGACGACGCAATCGATCTCGCGCACCAGCATCTTCTTGACCAGATCCTGGAATTCGTGTCCTTCGACGACTTCGATCCTGCCCTCCCGCGCCATATCGAAGAAGCGCGGGCCCGGCGCCAGGTAACCGCGCTGGTTGCCGAACCTGAGCCCGGCGAAATCGTCGGGATAGGTCTTGAACGCGCGTCCTTCGATCGCGTCGCGGTTGCAGTGCACGGCGACCTCTTCGGCGTAGAACGCCTTCGAATGATTGAGGAACGGGCGCGACTCAGGACGGTAATACACCCCGAGAATGCCGGCGCTGTTGCCGTTTCGGGCTTCCTCGACGGTGCGCGCCCATGAGGCAAAGCGGATTTCCACCTTGTATTCCGGCGGCATGCGCTTGAGCACCCGCATCACGCTGTCGATGTAGGCGCCGCGCGGCACGCCGTTTTCCTCGTAGGAAAGTGGGCGCTGGCCGGCTTCCGAGTAGAGCACGATGGTGGTGGGCGCCGCGGCCAGCGGGGCGGCCCAGCCATACAGGGCCATGCACAGCGCCTGGCAGGCACGGCTGCGAATGCGGAAAATTTGCATGGTTTCGGTTGCCGCTGGATAAGGGACTGCGCGCCGGGCCGTTACAGACTGCGCCGACGCGCCGCGCGCCGGCCCGGTCCGAACCCCAGCCACGATTAACGGCGCGATTGCGGCAGAAGTTGACCCTCTCCTCAGGGTAAGTCCCGATCTTTCGCATTCCGAGATAGCCCGCTTTCCGGAATGCCGATTCCGCGTCACGCCGTCGCTGGGGCACACTGCGTCCAAATAAAGCCAATCCCCCGAAACGGGTCAGTGTTACGGAGAAGTGCCCACATGGCGCAACAGATTCTAAATGGCATCAAGGTTCTGGAACTGGGCCAGTTGATAGCCGGCCCATTCGCCGCCAAGACCCTTGCCGACTTCGGCGCGCACGTGGTCAAGGTGGAACCGCCCGGCCAGGGCGATCCGCTGCGAAAGTGGCGCATGCTCCATGAGGACACCTCGGTCTGGTGGGAGGCGCAATCGCGCAACAAGCAGTCGATCGCTATCGACCTGCGGCAGCGCGAAGGCCAGGATCTGGTGCGCAAACTGGCGGGCGAGGCTGATGTACTGATCGAAAATTTCCGCCCCGGCACCATGGAAAAGTGGGGCCTGGGCTGGGATGTGCTGCACGCCGCCAACCCGAAGCTGATCATGGTGCGGGTGTCAGGCTACGGTCAGACCGGTCCGCGCAAGGACGAACCGGGCTTCGCCGCCGTGGCCGAGGCGATGAGCGGCCTGCGCTACCTGACCGGCGAGCCGGGCCGTCCGCCCGTACGCGCCGGCCTGTCGCTCGGCGACACCATCGCCGGGCTGCACGGTGCGCTTGGCGTGCTGCTGGCCCTGTATGAGCGCGATGCGCGCGGCGGCCAGGGGCAGGTCATCGACGTGGCGCTCTATGAATCGCTGTTCAACCTGAGCGAAAGCCTGCTGCCCGAGTATTCGGCGTTCGGCGCCGTGCGCCAGCCGGCCGGCGGCGCGCTGCCGGGCATCGCGCCGTCCAATGCCTATCCATGCGGCTGCGGCGACTATGTGCTGATTGCCGCCAATGGCGACGCCATCTTTCGCCGGCTGATGAGCGCGATGGGGCGCGACGATCTCGGCGAGGATCCCGATCTCGCGCGCAACGACGGACGGGTCAGGCGTGTCGACGAAATCGATGCCGCGATCGCCGCCTGGACCCGGACGCAGACGGTGGCGTCGGCGCTTGAAGTGCTGCGCGGCGCTGACGTGCCGTCGGGGCGCATCTATACGGTCAAGGATATTGCCGAGGACCCGCATTACCGCGCGCGCGGCGTGATCGAGACGGTGACCTCGGCCAAGGGCCTGAGCGTGGAGGTGCCGGGCATCATCCCGAAGCTGTCCGGCAACCCCGGCGCCATTCATGACCGCGCGCCCACGCTGGGCGAGCACACCGATTCCGTGCTGGCGCAGGCCGGCTTCGACGCGGCGGCGATTGCCGACCTGCGCGCCCGTGGAGTGATTGCATGAGTGCCAATTCCTATCCGCTGGCCGGTCCGGCGAAGATCGAAATTAACGAGGTGGCGCCGCGCGACGGGCTGCAGATCGAGCCGTTCATCGTCCCGACCGACGCCAAGGTGACGTTTGTCGATGCGCTGGCCCACTGCGGCTTTGCGCGTATCGAGGCCACTTCGTTCACGTCGGCGCGCGCCATCCCGGCGCTGGCCGATGCCGAAGCCGTGATGCACCGGATCGAGCGCGTCCCGGGCGTGCGCTACACGGTGCTGGTGCCGAACCTGCGGGGGCTCGAGCGTGCGCTGTCGTGCCATCCCGATGAAGTGAACCTCGTGATGTCTTCGAGCGAAACGCACAATCGCGCCAATCTGCGCATGACGCGCGAACAGTCGAAGGCGCAACTGCTGGCGATGATCGCAGAGGCGACCCGGACCAACGTGCCGGTGAACATTTCTCTGTCGACCGTATTCGGCTGCCCGTTCGAGGGCGAGGTCGGCGAGGCCGATGTGATGGCGCTGGCCCGCACGTTCGCGGATGCGGGCGCCGCCGGTATCACGCTGTGCGACACCACGGGCATGGCATATCCGAACCAAGTGGCCGCGCTGTGCGCATCGTTCCAGCGCGCGCTGCCGCGCACCGGTCTCACGATCCATCTGCACAACACGCGCGGCATGGGGCTGGCCAACGCGCTGGCCGCCTGGCAGACCGGCGTCACGCGATTCGATGCCGCGGCCGGTGGGCTGGGCGGCTG
Source organism: Cupriavidus pauculus (assembly GCF_008801835.1). Taxonomy (GTDB): domain Bacteria; phylum Pseudomonadota; class Gammaproteobacteria; order Burkholderiales; family Burkholderiaceae; genus Cupriavidus; species Cupriavidus pauculus. Next base: position 7,401 of record NZ_VZOW01000061.1, read on the forward strand.
TCCGTACGCGCCCGGTGCCAGCGGCAACGTCAGTACCGAAGAACTGGTGCATATGTTTGCGTCGATGGGCGTCGATACCGGCGTCGACCTGAGCGCGCTGCTGGCGGTGGTCGGCGGCGTGTCGGAACTGGTGCAGCGCGAGGTGTCCAGCCAGTTGCTGCGTGCCGGTCCGCGCCTGCGCACGCATCAGCCGCCCGCATGGATGGCCGAGTTCTTTGCCCATGCCGATGCGCAGGCCCAGCCTCAGCCCCAACCATAACGCGGCACACCAGCGAAAGATTTCCCCAATACAACAATCGGAGACAACATGAATCGCAATCTCATCGGCGCCGGCGTCGTACTGGCGATGGCCGGTCTGGCATGCACGGCGGCCGCGCAAGCCCAGGAGGGCAGCTATCCCAATCGGCCCGTCATGCTGGTCGTGTCCGCCGCAGCAGGCGGCACTACGGATCTGGCGGCACGTCTGATTTCCGAGCCGCTGGCCAAGGCGCTGGGCCAGTCGGTGGTGGTCGACAACAAGCCGGGCGGCAACGGCACGATCGCCGCGCAGGCGGTGCAGCGCGCCAAGCCAGACGGCTACACGCTGCTCGTGCAATATTCGGGCTATCACGTGATCACGCCCTTGCTGACCAAGACGTCGTGGGATCCGGTCAAGGACTTCGCGCCGGTGGCAAACCTGCTGTCGGCGCCGCAGGTGCTGGTGGTTCGTCCCGGGCTGCCGGTGAAGTCGCTCAAGGAGCTCGTGGCCTACGCCAAGGCCAATCCGAACAAGCTCAACTACGCGTCGTCCGGCAATGGGTCGCTGCAGCACGTATCGACCGAACTGCTCAACCAGATGGCGGGCATCCAGATCACGCACGTCCCGTACAAGGGCACCGGCCCGGCCATGACCGATCTGCTCGGCGGCAACGTCGACATGACCATCACCACGCCGCCGCCGCTGATGGGCCATATCGCCGCCGGCAAGCTGCGCCCGCTGGTGGTCACCAGCAAGACGCGCCTGCCGAGCCTGAAGGACGTGCCATCGGCGCCCGAGGCCGGTTATCCCGATCTCGATGTGTCGTCCTGGTTTGCGATGTACGCGCCGGTCGGCACGCCCAAGCCCGTGATCGACAAGCTGACGACCGAGATCGAGAAGATCATGAAGACCGAGGCCTTCCGCAAGAAGGCCGAGGAACTGGGCGCGGACGCCCGTTACATGAACCCGCAGCAGCTCGATCAATTCCAGAAGGCCGAACTGCAGCGCTGGGCCAAGGTGATCAAGTCCGCCGACATCCACGCCGAATAATCCGCAGTCAAGCTGTTTGAAAGTCCGCCGGCGTAGCATCATCGCCGCCGCGCTTGTCCCCGCATCAGGTGTTGCCCCGATGCGGGGACGTCCGCCGTCGGGTAGCATCGCCGGGAGCCGCTTTGCGGCGCGCCCGCGGTGGCGCGTCACGCCCTCGTTCAAACAGAAGTAAAAAAGGCAGGAGAGCAATATGTACAACAAACCTTTCTGGAAACAGCTGCTGATCGCGCTGGCGCTGTTCCTGGCAGGCTGGTTCACGTTCGGCAGCGCATTCGCGCAAGGCAAGCCCGAGAAGTCGAAGGTCACCATCGCCGTCGGCGGCAAGAACCTGTTCTACTACCTGCCGCTGACCATTGCCGAGCGTCTGGGCTACTTCAAGGAAGAAGGCCTGGACGTGGAAATCGTTGACTTCGCCGGCGGCGCCAAGGCGCTGCAGGCCGTCGTGGGCGGCAGCGCCGACGTGGTGTCGGGCGCCTACGAGCACACCATCAACCTGCAGGCCAAGGGCCAGCATTATCAGGAATTCGTGCTGCAGGGCCGCGCGCCGCAGATCGTGCTGGTGGTGTCCAACAAGACGATGCCGGCCTACAAGTCGATCGCCGACCTGAAGGGCAAGAAGATCGGCGTGACCGCGCCGGGCTCGTCGACCAACATGATGGCCAACTTCGTGCTGGCCAAGGCCGGCCTGAAGCCGTCCGACGTGTCGTTCATCGGCGTGGGCGCCAGCGCTGGCGCGGTGTCGGCCATGCGCTCCGGACAGATCGACGCGATGGCCAATCTCGATCCGGTGATCTCGATGCTGACGCAGAAGAACGAGGTGAAGATCGCGTCGGATACCCGCACGCTCAAGGAAACGCAGTCGGTGTTCGGCGGCAACATGCCGTCGGGCTGCCTGTACGCATCGACCAAGTTTATCGAGCAGAACCCGAACACCACGCAGGCGATGACCAACGCCATGGTGCGCGCGCTGAAGTGGCTGCAGAAGGCCGGTCCGTCGGACATCGTCAAGACCGTGCCGGAAAGCTATCTGCTCGGCGATCGCGCGTTGTACCTGTCCGCCTGGGACAAGGTGAAGGAAGCGATCTCGCCCGATGGCGCGATGCCCGCGGACGGCCCGAAGACGGCGCTGAACACGCTGCAGCAGTTCGACCCGGAACTCAAGGGCAAGTCGATCAAGCTCGAGAACACCTTCACGAACACGTTCGTGCAGAAGGCCAACGCCAAGTACAAGTAAGCATTCCGTCCCTCTGGACGCCTCCATCGCCCGCCGTGCGCCGCCGCCCGGCGGGCGAAACGTTTCTCAGAGTCATGCCGTCATGAGCACGCCTGCACTTTCCCTCGAAAACGTGACCTGCACCTTCGTCTCGCGCGAAGATCGCGCGCAACGCTACACCGCCGTGCGCGATGTCACGATGTCCATCCAGCCCGGCGAATTCCTGTCCGTGGTGGGGCCCACCGGCTGCGGCAAGTCCACGCTGCTGAACGTATCGGCTGGGCTGCTGGAACCATCCACCGGCACCGTGCGCGTGTTCGGCGAACCGCTCAAGGGGATCAACACGCGCGCCGGCTACATGTTCCAGACCGAAGCGCTGATGCCCTGGCGCAGCGCGCTGGATAACGTGATTGCGGGTCTGGAGTTTCGCGGCGTACCGCGTGCGGACGCCGCGGCGCAGGGCGAGGAGTGGCTGCGGCGGGTGGGACTGGGCGGGTTTGGCGACCGCTATCCGCACCAGTTGTCGGGCGGCATGCGCAAGCGCGTGAGCTTGGCGCAGACGCTGGTGATGGACCCCGACATCATCCTGATGGACGAACCGTTTTCAGCGCTCGACATCCAGACGCGTCAGCTGATGGAGAACGAAGTGCTCGAACTTTGGGCGGCCAAGCGCAAGGCCGTGCTGTTCATCACGCACGACCTCGACGAGGCCATCGCCATGAGCGACCGCGTGGTGGTGCTGTCGGCGGGCCCGGGGACGCATCCGATCGGCGAGTTCGTCATCGACCTGCCGCGTCCGCGCGACGTGGCCGAGATCCGCAATCATCCGCGCTTTGTCGAGCTGCACGCCGCCATCTGGGACGTGCTGCGCGAGGAAGTGCTCAAGGGCTACGCGCAGCAGCGCAAGGTGGCCTGATTTACCGACTTTCCGGACAAGAACAAGATCATGGCATTTCGTCCCGACTCCCAAGGCATGCTGCGCGTCTGGCAGTTGCTGCTCCTGGTGGTGATCCTGCTGGTGTGGCATTTCGCCACTCGCTCCGAGCAGGTGGCATTCTTCTTTGGCGAGCCGCTCGTGGTGGCGCAGCGCATCTGGAGCTGGTTCGTCGTCGAGCGCGACATCTATATCCATCTGGGCGTGACGCTGATCGAAACCGTGCTGGCCTTCGGCATTGGCACGGTGGCCGGGCTGGGGGTCGGACTGTGGCTGGCGCTGAGCCCGTTCACGTCGGCCGTGCTCGATCCTTATGTGAAAGCCGCCAATTCGATGCCGCGCGTGATCCTGGCGCCGATCTTCGCGGTCTGGTTCGGGCTGGGGATCTGGTCCAAGGTGGCGCTGGCCGTTACGCTGGTGTTCTTTATCGTGTTCTTCAACGTCTACCAGGGCGTGAAGGAAGTGAGCCCGGTGGTGCTGGCCAACGCGCGCATGCTTGGCGCAAATCGCCAGCAATTGCTGCGTCACGTGTATCTGCCCAGCGCGACGAGCTGGGTGTTTTCGTCGTTGCACACGTCGGTAGGCCTGGCCTTTGTGGGCGCCGTGGTGGGCGAATATCTCGGATCGGCGCGCGGCGTGGGATACCTGATCCTGCAGGCCGAAGGCACGTTCGACATCAACACCGTATTCGCCGGCATTGTCGTGCTGACCGCGTTTGCACTGGTGCTGGACTGGATGGTGACGGTGGGGGAAAGACGGCTGATGAAGTGGCAGCCGAAGTCCGGCGAGACCGAAAAACTCTGAGATGCCGCGGTTTGCGCCGCCGGCCCGGGCGATCGGGCGGGGCGCAAGCGCGGCGCGGCCCGCGGCGGGGCGGGCCGCGCCGCGGTCGTTGG
>NZ_VZOW01000062.1 GCF_008801835.1 Cupriavidus pauculus
AGCCGACTCCACTCGACGCTGGGCTACGTCAGCCCCATGACGTTCGAGAAAAACTGGTCCGCAGCTCAGCAACACCGGGCTGCCTAATTCCCTCGGTTATGGGATTCGTGGAACAGGGGCAAGGTCAGTCCCGCTGATCGATGCAGTCTGGCTGGATCCCACAACCCTTGAGGTCGCCGCCGCATTCGAGGTCGAACATTCGACATCGATTTATTCCGGTATCGTGCGGTTGCTGGATCTCGCTCTGGGCAACAGTCAATCCGCCACCAAACATCTATTCCTCGTTGCCCCAGACAACCGAGAAGCGGAAGTCCGTGCGCAACTCAGCCGGCCGGCCTTCAGTCGTGTCGCCGAACTCAACATGCGATACGTCCCGTACTCCAGCCTTCGCGAGCATCGGGAGAACATCGCGCGCTTTGGCACGGGCATCAAACCGATCGAAGCTATCGCCAAATCCTTGTAGCTCCAGCACCGCACGGTCAGGCGAACCTGCAAATGCAAGGCGCGCACGGACCACACCGAGCATCTCTCGGTGCGCCGCGGGCGCATGCCGCGTCAGCCAGAACCCTTGACGGTTAAGCCCCTTCAGTGAACGTATCGCGGGTCCCGACGGAATGGACGCCGCCCTGCGTCCCCGGAGGGCGGACGGCGTCCATTCCATCTCGACCCGAGCCTGATCGGAACATGACAAGACGGACGGGTGCGCGGCTAGCACTGTCGCCTCGTTAGCCGCCGGCGTAGAGTTCGCTCTGCTCGATGTACAACCAGACGCCCTGGCCGCCAGGCAATTCCGGGAAGAGCTCGTTGATGGCAACGGCCTTGTTGCTGCCCAACTGCCCAAAAGCAAAAGTGATCTCGCGCGCCCCACTCTTGAACGTTACGGTCTCGCCCGAATCGATATTCACGTACTTCAGGCCCGGCGCAACTTCGACGACGCGCGCGGTGCTCCCCGCCGGCGCCTCGCTGCCGAACAGCGAAGCCTGCGGGCCAAGTCTGACGGCGGACAATGAAGAGTGGCCCGCTCCGGAGCCATGACCATGGTGTGCAGCCGCTTGAATCTGGGCCTGCTGCGACCAGCCGTCCGCGCTAGTGGATTCGATCTTGTCAGCGCTCCATGCTGCGGGCGTTGCAAGAAGTGTGACTACGCCGAGTATGAGCGACGCGATGGAGGGCTTTCGGGATGTCACGACGTTCTCCTTATGAGTTTCGGGACTAACCTGTGCCATCGAGGTTAGCCATCCGGCCCATACGAAGACCTTACCCACCCGTTACAACTCGGAAAGCCCCACGAATAGCGCAACTGCGATCGTCAGCCTTGCATTAGCCTTGCCAGACGCTCACGCCAATGCATCGCGTCACGATGCATCTTTCCCTGTCCCGACGGGCTCGTGGCACCGATGCAATGCCCTTCGCAGACCGACGGACGAAGACTTATTTTTCGCTGTTTCCACGTGCTCATGGCTTGCCCCACCTCATATCGCGTCGCTAGCCGCCGAGAGAAGAATCTGGGCGGATGCCATTCGCCAGTGCTACGGCCTGTGTGCGACACAGTTGTCCGATTCCGCTCTCGCGCAATGGGTATGCGCTGAAGATCGCCGCCTCTTTACGGTTCCTCGCAACGAGATCCTATGTCCCTAAAACGTTCTGCAGTTGTAATGGGAGGGTCATCTGTAGGTTCGGTTGGCCGGACTAGACTGGCATTGTCGAACTAGAACTCAACAGGAGGCAACTCATGAAACGTACCACTGCGGCCCTGTTCGCTCTCACGGTCTCGATCGTCGGTATCGGCAGCGCCATTGCAGAAACCGCGGGCAATACCGAACGTGGACAGATTCATCGACCGAGGGATCCGTACACGGACGGCGCCAAAGCCGCGAACTTCGATGTGTACGGCGGTGGCGCGAAGATTGAGCATCACCTGGGTGAGATCATTGCGAAATAGCCCACCCAGGAATACAGCGAGAACGCCAGCCTCGCGGCGCTTAACTTGCACAAACACAGGTTACGATATCAGCCCACTCCTCCAATGGCCCTCGTCTTCGCATCGCCGGGTCCGATATCCATTAGATCCGCCGTTCCCCCGGTGGAACACTTAGCGGTTGCTCCGATCTGGGCAACCGCATTTTTTTGGTGAGGCGACCCTCCATACGATTGGGACTGGCACGGTATCGAGCTATTCGACAGGTATCGCTACGAACGCTGGGCTACAAGCTGTGACAGGCACCAAAGCCCGCATCTCTGGGGGAACGCTGGAAGCTCAGCGCCAGATGACTCACCATCCTTTTGGCGACCCATGTTCAAGCGTCACCTTCTTTTTGCCAATCTTGCACGAGCCACCATGACAATCGAGACGGCCATGGCATATACCACACCATTCAATCCAAAACGATCGTAGACGATTCTAAATTTCTCCAATCTCTTCTCTCTGGGAAACGATGCGCTGATTCCACTTGGCTCTATGCATGACAACGCCATCGGAACATAGCGGAAGGCTCCAGCCGCGTATCGTTTGTAATATTGAAGAACGAAATCCAGGTCCGAATAGATCCTGTATTTTTCCTCGTAGCGCAGATCGCAAACACGAAATGCCATCGACTGATGGCATGCGTGAATAATTCCGGCACGAAGCCTCAGCAACGGCGCAGCAGGCTCCAGACCATTCCGACCAAGATTGTCGCCATAGATCAACCAGGGCTCTGCCGGGGATTGGCTCTTGCTCCGCATCATCTCAGAGAGTACGCCTGGCGATGCGAAGCAATCCCCCGAATTCATAAATACCGCCCACTCTCCTCTCGCAACGTTTAACCCTTTGTTCATTGCGGCGTACACTCCGCGATCCGACTCACTAAAAAAATGATCGATTTCTGATCGCCGTAACATTGCCATCTCAACGGAACCATCCGTAGAGGCGCCGTCAACGATGATGAATTCAACACGGAAATCGTCGCGAACCTGCGCCGACACGCTATCCATTGTCCTTGACAAGCCAACGCGATTGTTGAGATTGACGGTTATAACAGATATTAAGGTCATCGCCATCCCACTATCTCAAGGTCGAAAGTACGGTCCCATGTGCTGCCTCGTATGCTCGTCGTAAGACATTCGTTTTGTCTCGCTAGAATCCGACCAGCCGTACGATTCCATCATCGCAAAACTCTTGTCAGGTCTCTCTCATCGACTAACAAATCCACCGCATCGGTCAGGATAGAGGATTGTAGGTGACGAAGACCTGTCCAACTGATTACCGGCTTGCTCCACCGTGGCAACCGGTCGGACGAACGCGCGTTCCCATGGCTGCCTTTATGTCTCATGAGTGGCACCGCATCCTCCTGGAGGATAGCTTCCGCCATGCAGGATGCATCAACGCGGCCCGTCGCCTCGAATATTGTTCTGGCTCCTGGATGGCGGATTTTCAACGCGTGCGCACGGCGTGGTGAATCGCGTCGCAGCAAAGGATCGATTCGTTAAAGCGTAAAAGCGTTAATGCGCCTCGATCTTGCGCTTCGTGCAGGGACTATCGCGTCGACGCGCACACTTTGCCTCTACCGGTTGCGTACGATCCAGAATGCTTCAATGATGTGTCGCGTCGTTGGGCTAACGACAATCTCGTCGAGCTCGGATGGGGCGAACCACTGGCAGCGCAGGATCTCCTTGCCCGGCATGGCGGCGACGGTCCTGCTGATATTCGCAACGAAAACGTGGTGCACCGTTGTCGCGCCAATCACTTGAAATAGAAATTCAAGCCCTTTTGCGATCAGCGTCGTCTCTTCATAAAGCTCCCGTGCTGCGGCACTGGCAAGAACTTCCGCTTTTCCCGGACGCCCACCAGGCAAAGCCCATCTGCTGTCATCCTTGGTAACGAGTAGTATGCGGCCCCGACGTGTACAAAGGACTGTGGCCCTTACTTTCGTCTTCATTGACCCCTTGGGGTGAAGTCAACGATGACCCTGAGGTTGCACCCAAAGCAAATGCGTTCGTAACGCCCGCGTCGTTGGCATCGGCGCACAGACCAGAACACCCCGCTCGAGAACGGGCGGACTTCCGCGACTTGCGTCAGCCGACTGGGGCGGCTCGCCTTACTGGACATGGTTGTACGTGCCGACTGCCCGCCCATTCCCGTGAAAGCTCGGACGCCTCGCTTGCAATGGCATCCTGGTACGCGAGCGGCAATCCGGATTCCAGCGTTACCAGCGGTTGCCAGCCCGAAGCGCTGATGACACTGCTGTCCAGGCGCTTGCGCGGCGTGCCGTCAGGACGCGCGCTGTCGAACAGGATGCTACCCTGATAGCCCACCACCTTTGCCACCAGCAGCGCCAACTGGCGGATCGAGACCTCCTCTCCAGTACCGACGTTCAGGAAACCGGCCTTGCCTGCGTGTGTCCAGTAGGATTGGCGGGACAGCCCCATCACGTGCAAGCAGGCGCGGGCCAGGTCGTCGGCATACATGAACTCGCGCATCGGCGTACCCGATCCCCAGACCGTCACCTCTGGTGCATCCGAAATCTTCGCTTCGTGAAAGCGTCGGATCAGCGCGGGGATCACGTGGCTGTTCTCGGGGTGGTAGTTATCGCCGAGCCCATAAAGATTGGTCGGCATCACGCAGCGAAAATCCGCATCGTATTGACGTTTGTAGCTCTTGCACAGCGTGATGCCCGCGATCTTGGCCATGGCGTAAGGCGCATTGGTGGGCTCCAGTTCGCCGCACAGCAGTGCGGACTCCTTGATCGGTTGCGGCGCGAACTTCGGATAGATGCAACTTGACCCGAGAAACAGTAGCCGTTCGACGCCGTTGCGCCAAGCCTCGTGTATCACGTTAGCCGCAATCATCAGGTTCTGCTGGATGAACTCGGCTGGGTAGGTGTCATTGGCGTGGATACCGCCCACGCGCGCTGCCGCCAGATAGACCTGCGAGATCCCTTCGGTGGCGAAGAAGTAGCTGACTTCCTGCTGGTCGGTGAGATCGACCTCGGCATGCGTGCGGACGACCAGTTCCACGTCATCGCGCGTGGCCAGCGAACGCGCAATCGCTGAGCCGACCATGCCGCGATGGCCGGCCACGAACACTCGTTGGATAGGTTTGTTCATGATTGTCATTGGGAGAGGTCTGCCACCTTGACCAGCGTATCCTGGTGCGCGGACAGGAATGGTGCTTCGACCATTTCAGTCACGAATTCGCCGACGTGAAGCGTCATGTTCACCCGTGCTTGCCCGTGGCATCACTCTATGGTCGACTCGTTTGGATCACTGTCTGTCAACCCACATAGACGGCACGCAGGCTGGTGAGGCGGCGGTGCCACCGTAGGAGGACTAGACGTGCGCAAGTCAGAAACAAAGTCTCGCTCACAGCGGGCCCATGCAGTAGCCGTCATTTCGTCCAGGGAAATTCCGGCAAATTGCCTAGTCAGAGCGCCCCTTTCGCGCAGGCTCTCATTGGGCAATGAATGCAAGGCGTAACATGACGACGGGTAGGAGTTTCGGCAACCATGATGAATGAAGGCGAATGGAAAGCGCGAGTGATGGCCACTCATATTGGCTTGTGCCCGCGCTGCGAATCGACGAACATCACCCGGGGTGCCTGCGCCATCGGCGCTGTCCCGCCGGGCCACATCAAAGAAACCGTTAAGCACGAAGAAAAGTCCGGGGTCGGGGATCGTGCCACTCTGACGTTCGCCGCTGGCATTGGGCACACCTTCCGTAGAGCATCATGGAGTCCTCACGCAAAAGATAGACCTCCGCGCGGAACTGACGCGACATTGTGCGCTCTCCCAAAATTGTTGCAAGATACGCAGTCGCGGAGACGCTTCAACCCGGCGCGCGTCAGGTCTGCCGCAGTCTCCATTGCGTGCCTCCCTTCGGCGTTTTCCACGCAAAATGTGTCCTGCACGCGTAGCCAAGCTTCATCCACCATAGAACACTAGCTCTTCTATCGCGGACGTCGATTCTTCACGCAGATACTGAAAACCATCGGCAGACGCGCCTCATGCCAACGCTCGGAGCGCGAAGCTTAGCCCGACATCACATGCATTTCTCTCGCGCGACATGGCGGCTCCGGCAAGCGAAGCTACCATTTTCCAAACACTACAGCTTCCGCCCAAAATAGTCAGCTAACGATCTTGTAATTTCCCCGTCATGAGCCAGTGAGTTCGATTCGTGTAGGTTAGCCTGATCGTCTCGCTTCAGGCACGTATGCGGCAAGGCAACCAGGAACGAAAGGCCCGCACACCATGGCTTACATATTCGCAAGATCGGACGAAGGCAGACCCGTTCGCCTGCGAACCTCGGGTTCATGGAACGGGTTGGCGCCGCTGACTGTTGCGGCGCTGTGTCAAATGCTGGCTATCCCCGCATTTGGACAGCCCATTTCGACCACCCTCAGGCCTACACGGAGCGCAGCCGTGTCGTCATCGACGGTGGCGTCGAATCGTACTGACGCCCACTCCTCTGACGAACTGGGTGCTTTGACATTGCGAGAGGCGCTGCGCATCGGGAACGCAAATAATCGCGATATCGCGGCCGCGCGCGCCACACTGGACGCAGCCCGGGGCGTACTCATCGGCGCGGGAAAGCGACCCAACCCAACGCTGACCCTGGGCACCGGGCCGGGGCTACTCGGACAATATCGTCCGCGTGACGCGGACATGCTCGTCAGTGTTTCGCAACTCATCGAGCGCGGCAACAAGCGGGCACTACGAACGCAGGTCGCCAGCCATCTGGAGAACGCTGCGCGCCTCGATGCCGAGAATGTTTGGCGCCAGTTCCGCCTAGCGCTGGCCACCGCCTACTTTGCGTTGAAGCAGGAGCAGGAGCGTGTCGGGCTTGCTCAGGCGACCCAGACGGCCTTCACGCGCTCACGTGAAGCCGCGGCACTGCGGCTGAAGGTCGGGGATCTTGCCCGCGTGGATGTGGTTCGGCTTGGTATCGAAGAGCGCCGCAGCGAGAACGACGTGGCTCAGGCGCAAAGTGATCTTGGCATTGCACGCAACGTTCTGGCGGCACTACTTGGGTGTGAACGTGAGTCCGCCTTGATCCGGGTGATCGATGCCTGGCCAGTCGCCGGCGAAATCAAACCGACATCGGAGAGTATCGAAGGCATGCTGGAAACGCGCCCGGATGTTCAGGCTGCCATCGCACGCCTGTCCGCCGAAGAGGCACAGTTGCAGCTCGCGCAAGCGCAACGGATCCGCGACGTGACGTTGGCGCTCGTCAGTGAACGCAACCTTCCCGCGAACGGCGGCACCACGCTTGGCGTGCAGCTGTCCATGCCGCTCCTCATTCACAACGAGTATGACGGCGAGATTGCACGCGCGGAAGCTGAGTTGAGAGGCTCTCGGATTGACCTCGACAAGACACGGGCAAGTGCACGCGTGGAAGTCGCCCGTGCACTTGAACAGTTCGATTCGGCACGGGTGCAACTGGCTCGCTACGAGGAGAAGATCTTGCCGGACGCAACGTGGGTGGTGGAAGCTGCGGAGTTCGCTTACAAAAAAGGCGCCATTCCGTTGACCGATCTGCTGGATGCCCGTCGCCAATACTACGCCGCACAACGGCAGTTTCTGGAGTTACGAATGAATTTTGCGACTGCGAACGCCGCGCTCGCGACGAGTTTGGAGGATGCGAGCCTTGGCCAATAGCCGTGTCATACCCCGACACGAGGCGGGGTCGTTGCGGACGAACTGGCACCCACGCTACGCGACAAGCCGCTGATGTCCTGGATGCACAGAAGGCCGTCACCCAGTGATGATCCCTGGAGAGGCCGCGAGCGGCAAGCGCGCGGGACACATGCTTCTCCCGTGGTGACCGGCCATCGCCGTATAGGAGAGGCCCCGAGGTTGTCCAGCTGCCGTTCTATAACCCATACCCCCATATGCATAGACTTTGGCTAACCGATCCTACTCGCGCCTACGACCGTTGGCAGGCCGGCGAAGCCGCCAGCGCCGATCACCACCCCTTTGCAAAGCGCTCGATCAGGCTGCACCGCGCCATTTTTGTACGTTTCCATCGCCACTTGAACACTCACGGCGCCACGCTGAGGAACTTTGGATCGGATGACATCGAAGCCTTCTGGCACGACGCCAATGGGGCCGCCGACACGGCAGCCCGGGTACGCTTTCTCAAACTGATGGACAGGTTGTGCCGCCACCTGATTCTCGCTGGCGTGCGTGCATCCAACCCTGCCGCGGAGTTGAGGTTGGCCGACCAATGGCTTCAGGAGGAGCCCGAGCGCCTCTACCTTCCCGAGGAGGTGGATGCACGGCTACAGGAATTCGTACGACCACTAAGCGGCGACAATTCTGTGCAACTGCGATGCCGCGCGATCGTTGCATTTTTTCTCGGCACCGGTGTCACTGCCGGCGAGGGTAGAATGACCCGCGTGCAAGACCTTCACCCCGCCACCTCGCCCCTCTATTTGCACGTGCCGGCAAAAAACCAGAAATCGCCTCGCATCATCGACCTTGAGTCCTTCGCCATCGCGCCGTTGTCAGCATGGCTGGCCATCCGCAGCAAGGCACCCGTCTATGGCGACCTGCTGTTCACCCTGAAGCGCACCGGCACCCCCATCACCTATATGAGTCTTGGGAAGATCGTACGCGAGGCCTTCGATGCCATCGGCTTCGACGCGGCGGATATGAGCCCGCGTATCCTCCGCAATACGTACTGCCGGCGCGCCCTCCTCCAGGGGTTGCAGCGTGAGGAAATCACGCGACGCCTCGGACTGTCGAGTAACCGGACAGTGGACCGCCTCGCCCAGTCTATCCGCCGATAGCGCTGAGCTTGGGGCACCTTGTTGGCCTCGCAATGCCGTGGCGCAGGCCGCCCCGACCGCACCGTACGGCTTGAGCGTGGCTTTGATGCCTAGCAGATCCGAAGCGTACAGCCACGAGGAGAGCGCTCGCAAGGTTCAGAACTGGAAAAAGGTGACCGGCCAAGACTGACATTCGGGCTGTCTGTCATTAAGATGGAACGCGGCTAGATACCTGTCGTCTTCTGATGGCGCTCCCGCTGGAGCCGACCCGTGCTAACCGAGTCACCGGGGTGACTTCCTTATGTCCTGCGTCGCGACGGGTACACCATCGAGCTCCCTCCTCACCGCTGCACCCCAGCTATTCGGCCAATAGCAGATCCGATGGATGGCAGGGCAAGGAGGCCTTGCCATCCATTCACCAGCGGTGCTGATGTCAGCCGCAGGAAGGTGACTCGTGTTGTTGCGCAGCACCTGGCTGTAGAGCGGGTAGTAGTAGCGGTTCAGCACGTTCTGGATGCCGCCAGTCGGGGTGTCCTGCCTCGTCACCCGGTAGCTGCTGATCAGATCGAGCGTGGTGTAGGTGCTGACATCGCGCGTCTGAAGCTTTCCACACCGTTCAGGCGATAGTCGTGGCCGGCGAAAAACGTTGTGTGTAACCGGTTGTTCCACCGCGGCACCGGAGTACCGAAGACCTTGGAGTTCTGCGTCGTCCGGTCAACGTTACCGCCGCGCGTGGGAACGGCCCGCGCGTTGAATGGCGTAAAGCGGCTGTAGTAGTCGCGTAGTAGAACTGCGCCGACACCAGACTGCCGAGCAGATCGCGATGCTCATACTCGACATTTACAACCGTGTAGCGGACCTGGTTTTGGTCGACCATTTTCAGGCGGTCAAGCGCACGCGCGGGTACGCTGCCCGCAGGGTGGGTCGGAGGCATAGCGCGTGCCTTGGTTGTGTTAAGCCATTTCGACGCCAGCCAACCATTCACTCCTTCAGATTTTTTGAAAATCTCTGCCATCATGAACTCCGTAAGATGGCAATACCTCTCCAAGGTGCATCATAAAAAAGGGCCACCAATTTGGTGGCCCGAAGCTCTCTTGTTGTTAGCAAGGGAGTGTCGATCTTGAAGGATTCGATTAGAACTTGTGGCGCACGCCGATGACCGCACCAACCTGGTTCTTGCCCGGTGCGACACTGGTAGGTGCACCCGAAAGCGAGTTGTAGCCGTTCAGACCGAGCTGCGAGCCGTTCTTGTTCCTCGCATAGGCTACGTTCATATAGACGTCCGTGCGCTTCGAGAAGGCATAGTCGGCCGACGCCACGAACATGAGCGGATCCGCACCCGAGTTGCGCGTATCCGTGTAATAGGCGGCACCCGTCAGGCTCATCGCCGGCGTCATGCTGTAGCGCAGGCCGGCCCAGTACAGGTTTGCCCGGCTGGCTGCCAGCGTGCCGGCATTGCCATTGAACCAGCGATACCCCAGGAAGGCCTTCGCGGGACCGAATGCATAACTCGCACCCACCAACGCGCGACGGTCCTTTCGTTCGTCCGTTGCCACAGTCGAGCCGCGGAACTCGTCATAGACCG
>NZ_VZOW01000063.1 GCF_008801835.1 Cupriavidus pauculus
CTGCATCGGTCGCAGGACAACCTGGCGTTAGTGCCAAGGCCACGCGTACGGTGGACGTCACGATGAACGACACCATGCGATTCTCGCCCGACGCGATCCCGGTGAAAGCGGGTGACACCATCCGGTTTCAGGTACGCAATGCCGGGATGATCGAGCACGAGATGGTGATCGGCACGACGGCCGAACTGAAAGAGCATGCAAAAATGATGCGGGAGATGGCCGGCGAAAAGCACGCTGCCCCGAACAAGCTCACGCTCGCACCGGGCGCACAGGGAACTCTCGTCTGGCGGTTTGAAAAGCCTGGAACGGTCGATTTCGCCTGCCTGGTGCCCGGCCACTTCGAAGCCGGTATGGTCGGCAAGGTCGTTGTGAGAAAATAGCGCGGCACGCGACTAACCACTCCCGCCAAACTGACCGATGGCCTCCAACCTGTGATGACGACAGGCATGGAGGCCGTTCTTGTTTCTCGACAGGCTAGCGACCGATGTACTCGTTGGTCGCCTCGCGCTGGGCGGCCTGCATCTTCTCTGGCCAGGTGCTTTTGATGTAGGCCAGTACTGCAACGATGTCCTCGTCTGACATCGACGACTTGAAGGCCGGCATGTCGCTGACATAATTGCTCGGCGCAGAGACGCCTGGTACCAATCCATTCTTCGTGAGCGAGAACAGTATCGCGTCCGCATGGTGCCAGGTATGGCCTGACGCGTCGTGTGGTGGGGCCGGCAGCCGCCCACTTGGCAGCCTATCGCGCCAGTTCGGCTGCCCTTCCAGTTTGGCACCGTGGCACGCCGCACATGCCTGCGCATATAGCTGCCTGCCTCGCTCCACCCGCTGTAAATCCGATGTGTCGATGCGCAATTCACGCCCACTCCGTGCCCGATCGGGGATTTGCGGTGTCTCCAGATAGCGTTTGGCCTGCAGCGCGATGACCGTCGCGGCGACGGTACCTAACCCCAGGAGGCCGATGATCCTCCAGCGCGGCTTGTTGGATTCTTCCATGCAGCATTGTCTGGCGGCATTGGTGCCGCCAGCTCTGATTTCTTTAATCTTGGGAGAAGGGCTTGCCCTGGAAATCCACCGTGACCAGGCCGCCGTTCAGCTTGCCCATGCCCGGTGCGTTGGTCGGCATGCCAGGCACTGCGACGCCCTTGACTGCGCGATTGGCCACCAGTTTCTGGATAGCGGAGGCCGGCACATGCCCCTCAATGACCTGGCCGCTAGTTTCCAGCACGGCGGTGTGGCAGGAACTGAATGAGGCCGGCACCCCAAGCCGCGTCTTTACCGAGGTCACATCCGTCGAGTTGATCACCTTGGGGGGGAAGCCGGCTTGATTGATGTGCTTCACCCACTCTTCGCAACAACCGCAGTTAGGATCCTTATAGACCGTCATGGCAGGCGCCGCGGCATACGACGCGGCACTTCCTGCCAGGATGGCAGCGGCAAACAGGTATTTCATTAAAATATTCCTTGTACAGAACTTGCAACAACGATCGGCTCGCGTCAGACAGCCGTCCGCCTGAGCCTCAGCGCGTTGGAAATCACCGATGCGGAACTCAGGCTCATCGCGAGCGCCGCAATCATGGGGGACAGCAGCAACCCGGTAAACGGGTACAGGACGCCAGCGGCCAAGGGCACGCCAAGCGCGTTATAGACAAAGGCAAATGCCAGGTTTTGCTTCATGTTACGGATCGTCGCTTCCGAGAGGTTTCGGGCCCGGGCGATGCCGCGCAAATCGCCCTTGACCAGGGTAACCTGGGCGCTGTTCATTGCAACATCGGTCCCGGTGCCCATGGCGATACCCACATCGGCCTTGGCCAGTGCAGGTGCGTCATTGATCCCGTCACCCGCCATGGCCACCACGTCGCCAGCGTCCTGCAGTTGCGTCACCAACGCAAGCTTGTCGGCGGGCTTCACTTCCCCACGGAACTCGTCAATGTTCAGATTGGTGGCCACCGCTTTCGCTGTGGCGAGGCCATCACCGGTGGCCATGATCACGCGGATACCCTCGTCCCGCAGACTCTGCAACGCTTCTGGTGTCGAGTGCTTGATAGGGTCCGACACGGCAAGTAGCCCAGCCAGCGTGCCGTCAACGGACAGATACATGACGCTCGCTCCCTGTGCGCGCAGGTCCTCGGCTTGCGCACGCAACGGCTCAACCTGGACACGCTCCTCCTCCATGAGCGCCGTGTTGCCAATGGCCAGCCTTTCCCCCCCCACTTTGCCTCGAACGCCAATCCCTGTGCTTGATTCAAAATTTTCTGCCTTCTCCAGGGTCAACCCTGCATCCCGTGCGGCGGAAACCAGCGCGGCGGCTAGCGGATGCTCGCTCCCTTGGTCAAGACTTGCGGCGAGCCACAGCACCTCTTCGTCGCCATAGCCGTTGATCCCCACAGATCGCGCAAAGGCGGGTCGGCCCTCGGTCAATGTACCGGTCTTGTCCACAATCAGTGCGGTAACCTTGCGAAGGTTTTCGATCGCCGCCGCATCCCGAAATAGCACGCCGTTCGCAGCACCCTTACCGCTTGCGACCATGATGGACATCGGCGTGGCCAATCCAAGCGCGCATGGGCACGCGATAATCAGCACGGCGACCGCGTTGATCAGGCCAAATACCCAACTCGGCTCGGGGCCGAAGAGTCCCCACGCGAGAAACGTGGCCGCCGCCACACCAATGACTGCGAGCACGAATACCCCAGCAACGCGATCCGCCATGCGCTGCATCGGCGCCTTCGACCGCTGTGCCTGGGCAACCATCTGGACGATCTGGGACAACATGGTCTGCGCACCGACCTTCTCCGACCGAATGATCAGGCTGCCCGAAGTGTTGATCGTCGCGCCAATGACGTGGTCACCCGCGCGCTTTGAAACCGGCATCGGCTCGCCCGTAATCATCGATTCGTCGATGGAGCTGCTACCTTCCGTGACGACGCCGTCCACGGGTACTTTTTCGCCGGGCCGGACCCGCAACAGGTCTCCCACGTGAACGTGGGTCAGGGCCACATCCTCCTCTTGTCCGTCGGGGCTAATGCGCCGGGCTGTTTTCGGAGCGAGCCCGAGCAGCGATTTGATTGCGGCGGAGGTCTGCGAGCGCGCCTTGAGCTCAAGAAGCTGCCCGAGCAGGGTGAGCGAGATGATGACCGCGGCGGCCTCAAAATACACGCCAATACGCCCATGCGCGGCGAACGCGGGCGGGAAAACGCCCGGCGCAATCGTCGCCACCACGCTATAGATATAGGCAGCACCAGTTCCCAGCCCAATCAGGGTCCACATGTTCGGACTGCGATTGACGAACGATTGCAGGCAGCGTTCGAAAAATGGCCAGCCCGCCCACAGGACGACCGGCGTCGCCAGAACAAACTCCATCCAGCTTTGCATGTCGGGTGACATCAAGCCCAGCCGAGACCCGAACATCGCGAGTACAAAGACGACTGCGGTCAGCGGCAGCGTCCACCAGAAGCGGCGTCGAAAATCCGTCAGCTCTGGATTTTCGCCGTCCTCGATATCCGGCAACAGCGGCTCCAGCGCCATCCCGCACTTCGGGCAGTTCCCGGGACGATCCCGACGAATCTCCGGGTGCATTGGGCACGTGTAGATGGTCCCTTCCGGCGCGGCAACCGGTTCCGTGGTATCAGAGGTCTTCACCCCCACATACTTCGCCGGCTCCTGCAGAAACTTCTGATGGCAGGAGTTGCTGCAAAAGTAATACTGCTTGCCATCGTGTTCGGCTCGGAATTTTGACTCCGTCGATACGGCCATTCCACACACCGGATCTTTCAAGTCGGCCTCGGACGCGCGATTGCCATCGCATTGCGAGCTATGCCCGGCATGCGAATGGTCATGATGCGCGTCATGATCGCCTGGCGACGCTCCGCCGTGCGCAGAGTGCTCGTGTGGCGGGAGCGGGCTACGGTCATTCATTGTGCGACTCCTGTATTCCGACGCGCTGTTCGTTTGCCTCGTTACCTCTCGCCGAGGATGAATTCCGGTGACGCCCGGCGTGATGGAAATGCATCAACGGGCACAGCAACACTAGCCCAAAAGGCAACATCGATGCAAGCCGCTTCCAGTCCGAGGCAGCGAAAGCGAGCGCGACGATCGACACGGCCCCAAGAGCAAGCCCCGCAATCGCACGCCGGTTGAACCCGGTCTTCGACCCAGCATCCTGTACTACGTGGGAATCCATGACGTCACCTTTCAGACAATTAGCCAAGCCACGACCCGACAACGCTAACTCGATACACCATAATCCTTCCCGCCATGGGAAGGTCAAGTTCGCTTGCGATCGTTTTGGCGCACAGTATTCCGGGTCCGCGGTGATACACTGCCCGGCAAAAAAGTGACGCCATGACAGACACCACCCGAACCCTCATCGAACGCTGGAAATCCGATCCAAGCGGCACCTATCAAACCTGGTTCCTCTGGCCTAAACGCCTCAAGAATTTCAGATCCATCCGGCGCGGGATCGGCGCCGTCGTCGAGGAAATTCACGCAGGCACCTTTGGCAATGCGTACCGAGGATCGTCGCTGGAGACCGTTGTCGCTTCGGTTGCCGAACAGCGGCAGATCTTCAAGGGTGCCGATCACGCGTTTCTCTGGAAGCCGAAACTGCGCATTCCCGATATTTACGAGAACGCCGACAACCAGCGTGCGTTCGCAAGGTTGCTTCACACGTGCAATTGTTGCGATACCGAAGCAGAGATGCTCACCGCGATCCAGCGACTGAGCGGCGTGGGGATCAAAGGCCTCGGCCCCGCCGTCGCCAACCTGCTCTATTTTATCCACCCCACCCTGCTTCCACCGTTCAATACAGCGATCGTGAACGGCTACAACGCCCTGACCGGTGCGGCAGTCAAGCTGGGCAAGTGGGATCACTACCTTGCGATGCGCGATCGCATCCTGGCGCTCAATCATCGCTATCGTGATGTCCTTTCCAATGATCTTGGCGCGCTGGCCGGCCTGTTATTTGACGTCGGCACAGGGCGTTATCCCGCTCCGCCATGCAACGATCTGCCCGGCGAGGTCAGCGCGTGGGAAGACGATCTGGCCAAGGTCAGGGAACAGGCGTCCGCACTCGCCAAGCAGATCCAGGCAGACAAACTTGAAGATGCCACGCATACCGAAGTCCAAGGCTGGCTAAGAGATCTCGGGAAGTCGCTCGGCTACGCGGTTTGGATCGCGACCAACGACCGGGGGCGCGAATACAATGGCGAGCCCCTTAGTCTTGGGTGTTTGTCCGCCTTACCGGCGACGCTGCTCGTCTCGGGCGGTGAGACGGTCCCGCTGATCGACGCGGTCTGGCTGGATCCCGCAACCCTTGAGGTGGCCGCCGCGTTCGAGGTCGAGCATTCGACATCGATCTACTCCGGCATCGTGCGGCTGCTGGATCTTGCCCTGGGCACCAGTCAATCCGCCACCAAACATCTATTCCTCGTGGCGCCAGATAACCGCGAAGCGGAAGTCCGTGCGCAACTCAGCCGGCCGGCATTCAGCCGTGTCGCGGAACTCAACATGCGATACGTCCCATACTCCAGCCTTCGCGAGCATCGGGAGAACATCGCACGCTTTGGCATGGGCATCAAGCCGATCGAGGCGATCGCCAAATCCTTGTAGTTCGCGCTTCACGGCCGGCGGGGCTCCAGAATGCACAACGCCCATGGACGACACCGAGCCTTATTCGGTGCGCCATGGGCGCGTGCCGTCTCAGCCAGGACCTTGACGATCAAGCGCCGTCAGAGAACGTATCGCGGGTTCCGATGGAATGTCCGCCGTCGGTGAACGGGTCACGCGTGCCCATCGAATGCGCACCATCCGTGAACGGATCGCGCCCCCCCATCGAGTGGCCGCCATCAGTATAGGGATCGCGCGGGGAAGTTACCCCGGCGTTCGCGACTCCTGCCGTTCCACCAAGCGTGGCGACTGCCAGCACCAGCAGGACACTCTTCTTCAGCGTTTTCATCGCAATCTCCAAGAGGTTGGGTTCAGCGAACCGTTGATATACAGCTTACGTGACGGTTGCCGACCCCAGCCTGACCGGAACATGACAAAACAGACAGGTGCGCTGTTGGCACTGTCGCCGGGTCAACCGCCGATGTAGAGTTCGCTCTGCTCGATGTACACCCAGACGCCCTGGCCACCAGGCAATTCCGGGAAGAGCACGTTGAGGGCAACGGCCTTGTTACGGTCCAACTGCGCAAAAGCGAAAGTGATCTCGCTCGCCCCACTCTTGAACGTTACGGTCTCGCCCGAATCGACATTCACATACTTCAGGCCCGGCGCAACGTCGACGACGCGCGAGGTGCTTCCCGCCGGCGCCTCGCTGCCGAACAGGGAAGCCTCCGGACCGGGCTTGATAGCGGACAACGAAGAGAGACCGGCTCTGGCGCCATGATCATGCTGTGCAGCCACTTGAATCTGGGCCTGCTGTGACCACCCGGCTGGGTTGGTGGATTCGAGTTTGTCAGCGCTCCATGCAACGGAGGTTGCGAGAAGTGCGGCGACGCCGAGCATGAACGACGCGATCGAGGGCTTTTGAGATGTCATGATGTTCTCCTTATAAGTTTCGGGCCTAACCCTTGCCAACGATGTTAGCCATCCAGCCCATACGAACACCTTACCCACCCGTTACAACTCGGAAAGCTCCGCGAATAGCGCAACCGAGATTGTCAGCGTTGCGTTAGCCTTCCAGACGCTTACGCCAAAGCCTCGCGTCACGATGCATCGTGACCTGTTCCGACGGGCTAGTGGCACCGATGCGATGCCCATCTCAGACCGAAGGACGAGAACCTTTTTTTGCTGCTTCAACATGCTTATGGCTTGCCCCACCCCAATTTCCCTGTCACCGCCTTACGCTCTTATCGAGTGGCTGCGGTCCCTGCCATCGGCCGTTAGCCGTGAACTGCTCCAGGACGCCGTCTCGCCGATGGCTTCATACATGCCAGGCCTCCTCGGAAGTGCGGGAGAACCTGACGTCGACGCGCTGTCGAGCTGGCTACGTAGCAGCAACGACGAACTGCCTGTCGTCACCTGGTCCAAGGTCGTCGCCCTGCGAGCCCATTTGCAGTGTTTGCTGGCGGAGCGCGGCAAAGACGCGTGGTGGGCGCACAGACGCGAAGGCCTGCAGCGAGCTCTGGATGAATTGACGATCGGCAGCAAAGACGGGCATCCTGCCCGATTGCCGGCGGAGCTCCAGTTCTACCTCGCGTCGCTAGCCGCCGAGAGAAGAATCTGGGCGGATGCCATTCGCCAGTGGTACGGCCTGTGTGCGACACAGTTGTCCGACTCCGCGCTCGCGAAATGGGTAATCGCTGAAGATCGCCGCCGATTTGCAGCTCCTCGCAACGAGACCTAGTTCACCCCAAAGCTTTCTGCAGTTGTAATGGGAGGGTCATCTGTAGGTTCGGTTGGCCGGACTAGACTGACATTGTCGAATTGCTAGGGCGTATCGCGCCCCCGACCGTCGTGCCCATTGCGTTCCGGCACACGCGCAGACGATCCTTGTCCAAAGGGGGACCGGATCATATTGAATAGAACTCAACAGGAGGCAACTCATGAAACGCACCACTGCGGCCCTGTTCGCTCTCATGGTCTCGATCATCGGTATCGGCAGCGCCATTGCAGAAACCGCGCGCAATGCTGAGCGTGGACAGATTCATCGACCGAGGGATCCGTACACGGACGGCGCCAAAGCCGCGGACTTCGATGTGTACGGCGGTGGTGCAACGATTGAGCATCGCGTGGGAGAAGACATCGCGAAATAGCCCATCCAGGAATGCAGCGAAGATGCCAGCCTCGCGGCGTCTGACTTGTACGAACACAGGACACGATATCGGCCCACTCCTCCACTGGCCCTCGTCTTCGCATCGCTGGGTCCGATATCCTTGAAATCTGCCGTTCCCCCGGTGGAACCCTTAGCGGTTGCTTCGATCTGGGCAACCGCTCTTTTTTTTGCGAAACGATCCTCCAGACGACTGGGGACTGGGGACTGGGGACTGGGGACTGGCACAGCATCGACCTATCGACAGGTATCGCTACGAACGCCGAGCTACGAGCTGTGACCGGCAGGGGCCGCCGACACGGCCGCCCGGTTGCGCTTTCTCAAACTGTTGGACAGGTTGTGCCGCCACCTGGTCCTCGTTGACCTGCGTGCAGCCAACCCTGTTGCGGAGCTGATGTTGGCCGACCAATGGCTTCAGGACGATCCCGAGTGCCTCTACCTCTCCGAGGAAGTGGATGCACGCCTGCAGGAATTCGTACAACCACTAAGCGGCGACAACCCCACGCAACTGCGATGCCGCGCGATCGTTGCATTTTTTCTCGGCACGGGTGTCACTGCCGGCGAGGGTAGAATGACCCGCGTGCAAGACCTGCTCCCCGACGCGGCGCCCCTCTATTTGCATGTGCCGGCGAAATCCCAGAAATTGCCTCGCACCATCGACCTTGAGTCCTTTTCCGTCGCGCCGTTGTCAGCATGGCTGGCCATCCGCCGCAAGGCACCCGTCTATGGCGACCTGCTGTTCACCCTAAAGCGCACCGGCACCCCCATCACGTACATGAGTCTTGGGAAGATCGTACGCGAGGCCTTCGATGCCATCGGCTTCGACGTGGTGGATATGAGCCCGCGGATTCTACGCAACACGTACTGCCGACGCGCCCTCCTCCAGGGGCTGCGGCGTGACGAAATCACGCGACGCCTCGGACTATCGAGCAATCGGACAGCGGACCGCCTCGCCCAGACCATCCGCCGATAGCATGCTGAGCTTGCGCTTTTCGCGGATGGCGTGATCTTCCTGAATTGAGCGCGCCTGCACCGCGAAGCAACGTCAAAGGAAATCCGCGATTGGCCGCATCCTAGCGCTCGCCACCAAGCCGCTACCGGCATCGAGCTGCAAGCCGATAGGCCCAGGGGCACATTGCCGCGCCTGAGCTTAACAGGATCGTAACGCGCGCATCATGCTTGCGTGAGGCACGGGAAACTACAGTGTTCGCAGGCTGGAGAAGCCGTGCATAAGCGCGGCAAAGAAAACCATGATGATCCGACGATGCATACTAATGGCCGCTGCCGGGGCCTTGTTGGCCTCGCATGCCATGGCGCAGGCCGCCCCGGCCTCACCATACAGCTTGAGCGTGGCTGTGCTGCCGAGCAGATCCGAGGCGTGCAGCCACGTGGCGCCCCACACGGTGAAGACGTGCAGCGATGGCGCGAACGCGGGAAGATACCTGTCGTCTTCTGATGGCGCCCCGCTGTAGCCGCGCCGTGGTAACCGAATCACCGGGGCTGTGCTTCGTTATGTCATCTCTAGCTGAGATGGCAAGAGGTGACCGGCCAAGCCTGACATCCGGGCTGTCTGTCATTGAGATGCTTCGCGACTCCAGCCACACTGCCTCGTGCTCCTGCGGCGCTACGGACACATCAGCGACCAGCCGCCTCACCGCGGCATCCCGGCTATCCGGCCCGCAATAGTGGATCCGACGGATGACAAGGCAAGGAGACCTTGCCGCGCATTCACAAGCGGTGCTGATACATCGCCTTCAGCGTGATGCCCGCCGCAGGAAGGTAACTCGTGTTGTTGCCGTTACCAGCAGTTGGCTGTAGAGCGGATAGTAGTAGCAGTTCAGAAGGTTATGAATCCCGACCGCCACGATGGCATGACATATTCGTCAAGACGTTTTTAAATTCTATACCGTCAATAATTTCCGGAATACGGCAATGTCTCTATGAATGTGTACAAAAAAAGGACCACCGATATGGTGGCCTCAAGCTCTCTTGTTGTTAGCAAGGGAGTGTCGATCTTGAAGAATTCGATTAGAACTTGTGACGTACGCCGATGACCGCGCCAACCTGGTTCTTGCCCGGCGCGACACTGGTAGGTGCACCCGAAAGCGAGTTGTAGCCGTTCAGGCCGAGCTGCGAGCCATTCTTGTTCCTCGCATAGGCCACGTTCATATAGACGTCCGTGCGCTTCGAGAAGGCATAGTCGGCCGACGCCACGAACATGAGCGGATCGGCACTGGAGTTGCGCGTATCCGTGTAGTAGGCAGCGCCCGTCAGGCTCAGCGCCGGCGTCATGCTGTAGCGCAGACCGGCCCAGTACAGGTTAGCCCCGCTGGCAGCCAGCGTGCCGGCGTTACCATTGAACCAGCGATACCCCAGGAAGGCCTTCGCGGGACCGAATGCATAACTCGCACCCACCAACGCGCGACGGTCCTTTCGTTCGTCCGTTGCCACAGTCGAGCCGCGGAACTCGTCATAGACCG
>NZ_VZOW01000064.1 GCF_008801835.1 Cupriavidus pauculus
TTTGCAGAAGATTTTTTATCTGCCGTCAGCGCCCTTTCCTGCCCAGACACCAACCACTGCCGCCCCGCAAACCCTTGCCAACACTGCCTTGGCAGCGCGCTTCGTGTTGCGAGGGGGCGAATATTAGTGGACTACCGCCGTCCGCGCAAGCGCTTTCTCGCAAAATCCTCAATAAAGCCAAAAAGAGCATCATGAGACACTAAATACGCGCCCTACCAAGCCATGTATAGAATCCAACAGGCTGGCGATTCGGCCATCCACCCACCAGACAAGGAATAGACGCATGACAATCGCAGCGAAGTGGCAAGCGAGTTCGGGGTCGAGCATTTGCCAGCTCGGCAATGGCACCGCGCAATGGCAGGCCGATCTCGACGCCCCGATGGGCAATCCCGCGATCCCCAACCCCCACGATCTGCTGGATTCGGCCCTTGCCGCCTGTACTGCACTGACGCTGCAAATCTACGCCAAGCGCAAAGGCTACGACTTGCAGGAGGTTCTGGTGAACGTTTCGCATGAAGAAACGAGCGGCTCCTACAAGATGATCCGCCATGTAGAAGTGCGCGGCAACTTCACGGCAGCTATCCAGGAGGACTTGCTGCGCGTCGCAAATAAATGCCCGGTTCACAAATCCCTCTCGGCACAGATCACGATCGACACGACACTGAACGCCGCCTAGTACATTGACCCGACAAATGATAATCGTTATCATTTGAATCCTCGGGTTCAGACACGACCTGAGTCAGCAAATGGGTTTCCGGGCACGCCAGCGTGTCCGGCCTTTTTCTCTTACGCCGAATGCCGGCCTGGCATTGCGCGTCATCTTCCTGACCCACATCGCGCGCAACGTTGCTCCTCAGCGCGAACCAGAGTTCATCCCGGACCGCATCCCGCCGCAGTAGGGTCCCCCTTCGCCGCATTGTTCGCTGGCCCACGCAGTAACTGTTGCGAGGAGCCGCTTTCACCACTTGCACGCTTTATGGCCCATTACCGGACGCTTAACATGGAACCCAAAAAGAAAACGTGGGATAGCGAGCAGGGACGCATCGGGAGCGGGGACACCTTGGCGAACTACATGGAAGAGTATTGCGCGCGCATCCGCCGTGGCGGTGTTCGCGGCATCGCGGAAAAACCGATCGTCGTCGATCAGGACGGCACATATCAGATGACTTATGTGCCTTTCGAACATCGCAATCCGGGTGCGCGGCTGATATTGGCGAGCACGACGCCTGGCCATGCCCACGTGCGGCTCGCCGCGACGGTCACCGCCGAACTGCTGCAGCTACGCACGCCGGGCCTCACCATTCAGCGCGAACACAAGCGCCGCGTCGAACTGGGCGGTCAAATGATTCGGCCGAATCTGATCCGGATGCTCGACCACTTCGGCGTGCCGGCGCTGATCGGCCTGCCGCATGCCGCGGCCCTCTGGAACGAAGGCTTCGACATGGTTCAGCCTCTGGCGCTATTACCCCACGCCACGACAAGGCGCGGCCTGGCCTTCGACGGGCCGTTCGACGAACTTGCCAATGTGCCTATGCTGCGCATGGTGTTCGAGAACCTTTTCCTCGCCCAATTGCCGCAGTACCGCGCGGACGCTCTTTACATCGCCCTGGGCCGAACCTCGTGGGCCGGACTGCTCCATGCAGTAGCCCTGGGCCTGCTGGAGCGGCGCCAACTGATCGGCATGATGCCTGTGCCGGCGCGCGCGGGAAGCATGGTGAAGTATTTCCTGCGCGAAATCGGGGTGAGCGATCTGTCGCCAAACGATCCGGTCCGGCATCGCATTGCGTGGCTCGATGCTGCCCATGCCGAAATGGAAGCGGGTGTGCGTCGCATCCGTGCCACGTTGGCGCCATCGAGCCAGCCGGACCGACTGATCGCATGAACGCCCGAGTGCGGGCGGCCTCAGCGCCGGCCAAGTGACATATGCCCCACTACAGTGGGGAGCAGCGAGCGCGAAATGCGTCGATAACCCCTCTTGAGGAATCTGACCTCCTCGCATTCCCGATTGGCGACCCCCGTAACGCACGGCGGGTCGCTATTTTTTTGTGCGGCCCCACTTGGATACCGTTCCGGAAGCGCTTCCGGCAGCCGCGGTTTCGACTTGGCGCAGATATTCCGCATCTAGGGAAATTTCCCACAAAAATTGCAGAAGCGTCGCATTTCCCGCGGGCTGCCAGCTCCCTATACTGCGCCGACATGTAGATCGCCGAAGCACCCGTCGGCACCGTGAGCCAGGCATGACAACCATCCTTATTGTCGACGATCATCCGGCGATGCGACTCGCCCTGCGCGCGCAGCTGGCGCAGTTGCTCGGCGTAAAGCGCATGTACGAAGCCGACAATGGGCAGACGGCCATCGACGCCGTGCGGCAGTTCAAGCCGGATCTAGTGGTACTGGATCTCGACATCCCGCGCATGAGCGGGCTGGACGCCGTACCGCGCATGCGGACGTTTCATCCGGAGGTGCGAGTGCTGGTACTGACGGCGCAGGACGCCGTGCCTTTCGCCGCGCGCGCGTTCCAGGCTGGCGCGCAGGGCTTTGTCAGCAAGACCCAGGAACTTGAATCTATCGTGCGATGCGTGGAAAGCGTGCTCGGCGGCTTCACTGTGTTTCCCAGCCCCAATCCGCGCGACACGCCGCGGGAGGGCCAGATCGTCGGCGACAGCGAAGGGCTACGCAAGCTGACCGACAAAGAGATGGAGATCCTGCGCATGCTGGCGCGGGGCATGTCGAACAAGTCGATCGGCAAGGCGCTGTTCATCAGCAACAAGACCGTGAGCAGCTACAAGACGCGCATCATGGACAAACTGAGCGCCGAATCCCTCGTTGATCTGGTCGATTTCGCGCGCCGCTGTCGGCTGATCCCATGAGCTTGCGCGCCGCTCGTCCAAGGCTGGCGGCGGACGAACGCCACGCAATCGGCGCCACGCTCGCCAAGGTGGCGCAGCACGATGCGCAAGTAAAAACCGTGCTGCTGCAGAGCCTGCTCGATGCGAATGTTGTCGATGCGGCGGATCTGCACGGCGCGGTATCGCGGCGCGACTGGCCGGAGGTTCATCGCTGCGTGCACCGCATCAAGGGCGGTGCGGCGCTGGCACGTTGCCCCACGCTGATCGCCGCTGCCAAATCGATCGAATCCGCGGCAGGACAAGGCAACGCCGCTGTGGTCAACGCGCTGCTGCCACGCTTCATCGCGATTGTGTCCGAATTCAACGACACGTTGTCGATGCTATTTCCGCTGAAGGACGTTTCCGAAACGCACGGGCCACCACGGGATTCAACGAATTTGAAGGACAGTGACACATCGCCTGCGTGCAAGCCGCGTCAAGCACTGGCACACTGTAAGCCTGTTCCGGCCGCGCCCCCCAAATCCTCAAGCTGCCGCCGGCAACGTCAATTCCGGCGGGAGACATGTCGTGGGTGATTTGCAGGCCTTGCTCGATGGTCACGGGCTGATGCTGGTATTCCTGAACGTTCTGGCCGAACAGGCCGGGCTTCCGGTGCCGGCCTACCCCATGTTGTTCGTGGCCGGCGCGCTGTCCATGCAGCCCGACGGCCCTTCCATCGGCGCCGTGCTGTTCGCGGTGATCGCCGCCTGCCTGATCGCAGATACCGCGTGGTATTTCGCGGGCAAGCGACTCGGCCAGCCGATGCTGCGCACAATCTGCCGCGTCTCCATTTCGCCAGATACCTGTATCCGACAGACGCAATCGCTGTACCTGCGCGTCGGGCCGCGCTCGCTGGTGTTTGCCAAGCTGTTGCCCGGCGCGGGCGCGCTCTCCACGGCCATGGCCGGCATGACCGCAACGCCATTTCTGACCTTCCTTTTCTACGATGCGCTGGGTGCCCTGGTATGGGCGGGCGGCGCGCTGCTGGCCGGCGTGGTCTTCAGCGATTTCGTCGATACGATTCTTGCCGCCTTCAGTGAATACGGCCATCTCGCCGTGCTGGCCGTACTCGGCGCGCTCGCGCTGTTCATTGTCTGGCGCTTCTGGCAACGGTGGCGCCTGCTCAAGCGCACCGGTCGCATTCCGCGCATGACCGTCATGGAACTTGAACAACGGCGTGGTGCGGGCGACCGGCCTCTGGTCGTGGTCGATGTCCGCGCGCACGACGCCACGCCGATCGAGCGCATTCCCGGCGCGGTCGTGATGGGCTTGCATGCGCCGTTCGATGCGCTGGCCGATCACGATGCAAGCAGCGATATCGTGGTGTATTGCGCCTGTCCGCACGAAATGTCGGCGGCGGTGCTGGCCGAACGGTTACGCACGGCTGGCTACGCCAATACGTGGGCGCTCGCCGGCGGATTCGACGAATGGAAGCGCCTGCAGGGCAAGCTCGGCGACCACGCCGCAGTCGCCGATACCGCCACCCAGCAGGCCGCCGCACACTAGCCGCCTTAGCCGCACCAGCCGCGCAGCCGTTTCGTCACAAGTTGGATATGTTGTGCCGCCGCCGGCATTCCGGCGGTCGATTCCTATACTGGGGCCAGACCGATTGTGAACGGGAGGCACCATGCGGGGAGAAGACCATGTCCATGGTTGCGAGGACGAATCCACACGCATAACGCATCGCCGGCGCGCGCTGGGTCTGGACGAGCCGCCGGGGCCGCGCAGCAATCGGGCACTGGCGCTGTCTGGCGGCGGCATCCGCAGCGCCACGTTCTGCCTCGGCGTTATGCAGGCGCTCGCCGAGGCGCCTCAACCTCATCCCCAAAGCCAGCCCGATCCGGTCGCCCTTCCCTCTGCCGCACCGGCAACGCCTGGCGAGACGCCAGGTACGCGCTCGATCCTGGCGCGGTTCGACTATCTGTCCACGGTCAGCGGCGGCGGATACATCGGCGCTTTCTTCGTCAGCCTTTTCGTTCCCGGCCGATTGCGGCGTGGCACCAATTCGCAACAGGCGGCCGAAGATGCATATCGCACGATGCAGTACGAACCGCCGGGCCGCATCCGCACGGACGCTTCCTATGCCGACGCGCCCGGGCGCGCCGCCGTTGCGTGGCTGCGAGAGAACGGCCGCTACCTAACACCTACCGGCGCGGGCGACAATCTTTACGCCGCAGCGGTCATCGTGCGCAACTGGCTGGCCATGCAGTACGTCATCGGCAGCGCGCTGCTGGTCGTACTGGCCGCCTTGGCGCTGGGATTGCATCTGGCCACCAGCGCCTGGCCAGCCTTGGGGCGCAGCGAGATGGATCTGCTGCATGACGCCCGCCAGGCCATCAACGAAGGCACACTGGCGATCTGGTGGAGCGAATATCTGTGGCTGCCGGTGATCTCCGCGCTGCTTCTGGCGGTGCCGCCCGGCATCGCCTACTGGCTGGTCTATCCGCGCTCGGATGATCCGCGCCAGCCGGTCCGGCCGTTCAACAAGGCTGTGTTGCTGGCGATCGTGGTGGGCGGCATGTTCTTGCTGGCGGGATGGTGGTTCCAGAGACTTGGCGCAGCGCCGCGGCTGGCCGGTGCGTGCCTCGCCATCGGCGTGCTCGCGTGGCTCGGCGTGCTGGTATGCCTGGCCTTGCTGCTGCCGGCGCCGCGCAGCGTCTCGAACTATCGCGTCCGCGCCACGCGCACATTGCGCGGCGCCATGACGCTCACCGGCGCGCTGGCTGCGCTGGCCATTGCCGATTCCCTGGCCCGCACCTGTTACCTGTATAGCTTCATGGCGATACACCCGTGGGGAGCCATCGTGCCAGCCGGCGCGTCTGGGATGCTCGTTTGGCTGGTGCGCTATGGCGCGGTGCTGCTCGACAACGGCAGGAAGGGCGAAAGCGATTCGACATGGCGCACATGGCTGGGGCGCTTGCCGATCTCGTTGCTCGCGGGCATCGCTGCGGCACTGCTGGCCGTGATGCTATTCGTGCTGTGGTCGTGGATCGTGCTTTGGGTGCGCTGGGACGGCGGAGAGCCAGTCGACTGGCTCGTCTATGGCAAGGCTTGGACCGC
Organism: Cupriavidus pauculus; assembly: GCF_008801835.1. Classification (GTDB taxonomy): domain Bacteria; phylum Pseudomonadota; class Gammaproteobacteria; order Burkholderiales; family Burkholderiaceae; genus Cupriavidus; species Cupriavidus pauculus. The sequence continues at coordinate 5,949 of NZ_VZOW01000064.1, forward strand.
GCCGGCCCTGGCCACCTTGACGGTGCTGGCGCTGTGCATGGCCGTGGTGGTCGGCCGCTTTGCCGGTTTTCTGAATCTCTCGACACTGCAGTCGTTCTACGCATCGCGGCTGACGCGCGCGTACCTCGGTGCATCGAACGGCCATCGCTTCCAGGCGCCAGCGGCCGATGCGGACGATCGCCAGCGATTCAGCGTGGCCGAGCCCGCGCCCGACGATGCGCTCAATCTCAACGATTACTACGATCCTCGCGTTCTGGCCCCGCTGCACCTGATCAACGTCACGCTAAACCAGACCGTCGATCCCGCCGAACAACTCGTGCAGCGCGATCGCAAAGGCAAGCCGCTATGCATCGGACCGGGCCCCGCGCTCGTGCAGCCGGGCGGCGCGCAGCAACTGCCGGCCGACGCCTACGTGCGATTCACCGTTGACGGACGTCTGTGCCGCGCACAATCGCAACAGGCGGGCGGCAGTCCCGCACAGGCAACGGAGATGTCGCAGGCGCGTACCGTCGGCGACTGGATCGCAGTCTCCGGCGCGGCGGTGTCCACCGGGCTGGGCCGGGCATCGACGTTGGGCACATCGCTGCTGCTCGGGCTGGCCAATATTCGGCTTGGCATCTGGTGGCCATCGCACATGGCCGACGTGCCCGCCGCAAGCGGCGCGGCGCGAACCGCCGCCGACAGGGGCCACGATGCGCCCGGCATGCTGGCGCGGCTATTTCGTACGCAGTGGTATCTGGCCTGTGAGTTGACGGCCCGATTCCATGGCACGCGCCGACGCTGGCAATATCTGTCCGACGGCGGACACTTCGAAAATACCTCGGTCTATGAACTGCTGCGGCCGGAGCGGGCCGTCGGGCTCGTCGTCATGTGCGATTGCGGTTGCGACCCCAACTACCGTTTTGGCGATCTTGCCAATCTGATCCGGCTGGCGCGCATCGACTTTGGCCTGGAAATCGCTGTAGACCGTAGCGCCGCAACCGATCCCGTACTGGGAGAGGTATTCGGCACGCCCGAGGACTTCGCACCCGACGCCCCGCCCGCGTCGCAAGAGAAAGTGGCGCTGTTGCTCAACGTTTACAGCGCCGGTCAGGCAGGCGCGCCCGATGGGCCGCCGCTGATGCGCATCGTCGTCATCAAGCCAAGACTGACAGCGTCCGCGCCCGCCGATGTACGCCAATACGGCGCGCTGCATCCGAATTTTCCGCAGGAAGGCACCGCCGACCAGTTCTTCGACGAAGCGCAGTGGGAAAGTTACCGCGCGCTGGGCGTGACGATCGGCCGCCGCATCGCCACGGGCACAATCGCGACGCGGCTGTTCGGCTAGCGCAGTGTGTCCACACCGCCGGCATGGCTTCTCGCGCGGCGCCAGCACGATCGGTCGCGTGTGACTACCATAGCCCGTCCCTGAATCGAATCCGCGCGGCCTGTGCCGCACGTGAATGCAATGATCCCCTACTCTGTGCTCGACCTTTCACCCATCGCGGAGGGCAGCCAAGCGGCCGACGCCATGCACAACACGCTGGCGCTGGCGCAACATGCCGAACGCCTCGGCTATCGGCGCTTCTGGCTGGCCGAACACCACAACATGCCCGGCATCGCCAGCGCGGCCACGGCCGTGCTGATCGGCTATGTCGCACAGGGCACGTCGACGATTCGCGTGGGCTCCGGCGGCATCATGCTGCCCAACCATTCGCCGCTGGTGGTGGCCGAACAGTTCGGCACGCTGGCTGCGCTATACCCGGGACGCATCGACCTTGGGCTGGGCCGCGCGCCGGGCAGCGACCAGGCGACAGCCCGGGCGCTGCGACGCCATCTCGATCACGACACCGCCGACAGCTTCCCGCAGGACGTCGAGGAACTGCGCGCCTACTTCGACGATCCGCGACCCGGCCAGCGCGTGCGTGCGGTGCCAGGTGCGGGCCTGAAGGTGCCGCTGTGGTTGCTGGGGTCAAGTCTATTCAGCGCGCAGCTTTCGGCGGCGATGGGACTGCCGTTCGCGTTTGCTTCGCATTTCGCGCCCGGTTTCATGCGCCAGGCTGTCGATCTCTATCGACGCACTTTCCGTCCTTCCGAGCAACTCGACCGGCCGCACGTGATGCTTGGGCTCAATGTATTCGCCGCGGATACCGACAGTGAGGCGCGCCGCCTGTTCAGTTCGCTGCAGCAGCAATTCCTGGCGCTGGTGCGCGGCGCGCCGGGACAACTGAAGCCGCCGGTCGACGACATCGATCGCTTGTGGGATGCGAGCGAGGCGGACCACATCCGTCGCTCGCTGGCGTGTTCGGTGGTTGGAAATCCGGCAGCCGTGCGCGAAGGCATCCAGCGTTTCGTCGACGACCTGCGTCCCGACGAACTGATGCTGACCGGTCAGATCTACGATCACGAGGCACGCCTGCATTCGTTTGCCATCGCGGCAGACGCCATGCAATCGCTGCAGGCGACGCCGAGCGTCTGAGCGTCTGAACGCCTCGGCGATCAAAAAAAATCCGCGGACTAGCGCCGCGGATTTTTTTGCCGCTTCCCTTGACCTTGCGTGGCTCAGGCGTGCGCGAGCCGGAACGCCGAGACCGCGCGCATCATCGAGTCCGCCTGCTCGGCCAGCGACTGCGCGGCGGCGGCGGCTTCTTCCACCAGCGCGGCGTTCTGCTGCGTCACCGAATCCATCTGCGTCACGGCTTGCCCCACCTGCTCGATACCGGTGCTCTGCTCGGCCGACGCCGCGCTGATTTCGCCCATGATGTCTGTCACGCGCCGCACGGCGTTCACCACTTCCTGCATGGTTTCGCCCGCCTTGCTCACCAGCGTGGAACCGTTGTCCACCTGCGCCACGGAATTGTCGATCAGCGTCTTGATTTCCTTGGCGGCGTTCGCGCTGCGCTGCGCCAGGCTGCGCACCTCGCCGGCCACCACGGCAAAGCCGCGGCCCTGTTCGCCCGCGCGCGCCGCTTCCACCGCTGCGTTCAGCGCCAGGATATTGGTCTGGAATGCAATGCCTTCGATCACGCCGATGATGTCGACGATCTGGCGCGACGCCTGATTGATCGCGCCCATCGTGGAGACCACTTCGCTGACCACCTCGCCGCCGCGATTGGCAATCTCCGATGCATTGACGGCCAGCGCGCTGGCCTGTCGCGCGTTGTCCGCATTCTGGCGCACGATACCGGTGAGCTGCTCCATGCTGGACGCGGTCTGCTCCAGCGCCGACGCCTGTTCCTCGGTGCGCTGCGACAGGTCGTGATTGCCGGCGGAAATCTGGTTCGTCGCCGTCGCAATCGACCCTGCCGCGCCGCGAATGTCGCCCAGCGTGGCGGACAGTCGCTGTTGCATCTGCTGCATCGCCGCCAGCACGCTGTAATTGTCATCGGCACGCACCTGCAGCGGCATGGTCAGGTCGCCGCCCGCGATGCGCGTCACCGCCTCCACCGCGTACGCCGGCTCGCCGCCCAGGCTGCGTTTGACCGTGCGCATGATCAGGCCCATCACGGCGGCAATCAATGCGCCGATCAGCAACGTGCTGACCAGCGCGTTGATCAGGTTGGCGCGGAAGGCGTCTTCGATATCGATGAGGAATACGCCGGTGGCCACGAACCAATCCCAGTCGGCCACATGGCGCCCGTAGGTGAGCTTGCGCTGCGGATTTTCCGTACCGGGAAGGCGGCCTCGATACATCGAAAATCCGGCGTCCTCGCCCGTGGTGCGGCGCGCGCCATCGATAATCGCGCGGTACACGTAGACACCGTCCGGATCCTTGAATTCGCCAACCATATTGCCTTCGGTCTGCGGCAGGCCCGGATTCAGAATGACCTGCGGCTTGGAATCGACCACGAACAGGTAGCCGTTCTGGCCAAACCGCATCGCGCGCAGCGCATCCTTGGCGGCCTTCTGCGCGTCTTCCTTCGACATGGTGCCCTTGGCCGCACGCTCGACGTACAGCTTGACGATGCCTTCGCCCGTCGCAACCAGCGACTTCAGGCTGTCGCGGCGCTCGGCCATCATGACCGATTTGGCGTGGAAGGCGTTCCAGGTGCCGAGTGCAAGCAGCAGCAGCCACATGACGGCAAGCGCCGCCCAGAGTTTGGTATTGAGCGTAAGACGGTTCATGATGCGTGCGGGAGTATCCATAAGGCGGGCGTATTGCCTTAGCAGGCTGCTGAAATACCGGCAGCGAACGTCAGCGCGACGACTTGCTGAATCGTTAATCTGAGGACTCCATACAATCCCACGTTCATGCGCGGCGCTGACACCTGCACCGAAAGTTTGTTCACCATGC
>NZ_VZOW01000065.1 GCF_008801835.1 Cupriavidus pauculus
CACCAGCCGTACCGCTTCCAGCTTGAATTCCAGCGTGTACTGCGCCCGCTTTGTCTTGCTTGTCATCACATCTCTCCTTGCTTCAGTTTAACCTCAGCAAGGGATTCGTTTTGCGGGGGCAAGCTCACTGGATTACCGTCAACTATCGCGAGTCGTACGGCATGTACGCGTGCAACGGCATCCTGTTCAATCACGAATCGCCGCTGCGCGGGGAAACCTTTGTCACGCGCAAGATCACGCGCGCGATCAGTCGTATCGCGCTGGGCCTGCAGGATTGCCTGTACCTCGGCAACCTGAACAGCCTGCGGGATTGGGGCCACGCGCGCGACTACGTGGAAATGCAGTGGCTGATGCTGCAACAGGAACAGCCCGAGGATTTTGTCATCGCCACTGGCGTGCAATATTCGGTGCGTGATTTCGTTCGTATCGCTGCGGCTGAACTCGGCATCACGGTGCGCTTCGAGGGCGAGGGCGTGAACGAAATCGGTATCGTGGACAGTGTCGACGCGCAAAAGGCCGCTGCATCGGGCCTGAAAGTGGCCGTGGGCGAGACCATCGTGCGTGTCGATCCGCGCTATTTCCGGCCCGCCGAAGTGGAGACCTTGCTTGGCGATCCGACCAAGGCGCGTGAGAAGCTTGGCTGGACGCCGCGCACCACGTTCGCCGAGCTGGTGCGCGAAATGGTGGAAGCCGACTTCGACCTGGCGCGCCGCGACAGCCTGGTGAAGGAAGCCGGCTTCAAGGCGTTCAACTACCACGAGTGACGCGATGATGAATCCTCAAGCCAAGATCTATGTGGCCGGGCATCGCGGCCTGGCCGGCTCGTCGATCGTGCGTCGACTGCGTGCGGCGGGCTACAACAACCTCGTGCAGCGTACGCACGCCGAACTGGACCTCACGGACCAGGGCGCCGTGGAAGCCTTCTTCGAGACTGAACGACCGGAATACGTGTTCCTCGCCGCGGCGAAGGTGGGCGGCATTCACGCCAACAACACGTACCCCGCCGAGTTCATCCGCGACAATCTGGCCATTCAGACCAACGTGATCCATTCGGCCTGGAAGAATGGCGCGCGCAAGCTGCTGTTCCTCGGATCGTCGTGCATCTATCCGAAATTTGCGCCGCAGCCGATGCCGGAAAGCTGCCTGCTGACCGGCGAACTGGAGCCGACCAACGAGTGGTATGCCATTGCGAAGATCGCCGGCATCAAGATGTGCCAGGCGTATCGCCGTCAGTACGGTTTCGACGCCATCTCGCTGATGCCGACCAATCTCTACGGCCCCGGCGATAACTTCGATTTGCAGAACTCGCACGTGTTGCCGGCCTTGCTGCGCAAGTTCCACGAGGCCCGCATGCGTGGCGATGAGGAAGTGGTGGTGTGGGGCACGGGGACGCCGCGCCGCGAATTCATGCATGTGGATGACCTCGGCGCCGCGGCCGTATTCCTGATGGAAAACTATTCGGACGAAGCGTTCGTCAACGTTGGCGTCGGCAGTGACGTATCGATCCGCGAACTGGCCGACATCGTCAAGGAAGTCACCGGGTTCCAAGGCCGCATCGTGCAGGACACAAGCAAGCCGGACGGCACGCCGCGCAAGCTGATGGATGTCAGCCGCCTCGATTCGCTCGGTTGGAAGGCTCAGGTGGAATTGCGCGAAGGCGTGGCCCAGACCTACGCGTGGTTCGTCGAGCACTACGCGCAGGCTCAATAAGATATCGGGCGGCTGGACAGCCAGTGCCTGAAATACAAGCGATATGAGTACGGCAGACAACGTTACCTATCTTGAAAGCGGACGCGCCGCCAAGGACTATTGGCGGGATTTCTGGCGCCATCGCGAACTGCTCATGTTCCTGGTGTGGCGCGACATCATCGTGCGCTACAAGCAGACTGTGGTCGGTACGAGCTGGGTGCTGATCCGGCCGTTCCTGACCATGCTCGTGTTCACCTTCGTCTTTGGCAAGGTGGCAAATCTGGCATCGGGCAACGTGCCATATTCGCTGGTGGTATTCACGGGACTGCTGCCGTGGTTTTTCTTTGCGAGCGCCCTGAGCGAATGCAGCAATAGTTTGGTTGGCAATTCGCACCTGATTTCGAAGATCTATTTTCCCCGCCTGATCGTGCCGGTAGGGTCGATCACGGTCTCGATCGTCGATTTTCTTATCACCTTCGTGCTGCTGTTCCTGGTAATGGCCTGGCATCGCTTCATGCCAGGCTGGCACATCGTGTTCGTGCCATTGTTCATCCTGCTGGCCATCGCGGTGTCGTTCGGACTGGGACTCTGGACTGCCGCGCTTAATGTCCGTTTCCGTGATTTCCGTCACCTGATCCCATTCGTGCTGCAACTGGGCGTGTACGTGTCTCCGGTTGGTTACAGCAGTCAGGTGCTGCCGGAGAAATGGCGGCTCGTGTATTCGCTGAACCCGATGGTGGGTGTGATCGACGGCTTCCGCTGGTCGATCCTTGGCGGCGATTTCACGATGTATTGGCCCGGCCTGATTATCTCGATTGTCATGAGCGTTACGCTGGTGGCGACCGGTATCTGGTATTTCCGCAAAACGGAAGCCACCTTTGCGGATGTGATCTAACAATGACCACTGCGATTCACGTCGAAAATCTGTCCAAGTGCTACACGATTGCGCACCAGCGCGCCAGTCGTGACGAGTCGCTGCGCTTTGCCATCGAGCGAAACATTCGCGCGGTTGGCGCGCGCATGCTGGGGCGCGGCACGCGGCAGAGCATTGCACTGCCGGACGACGAGATCCAGCAGACCGAAGACTTCTACGCCCTGAACGACATCTCGTTCGAGGTGCAGACCGGTGAGCGCGTGGGCATCATCGGCGCCAACGGCGCGGGCAAATCGACGCTGCTGAAGATTCTCAGCCGTATCACCGAGCCGAGCCGCGGCCGCATCACCATTCGCGGACGTGTATCGAGCCTGCTGGAAGTCGGCACGGGATTTCACCCGGAACTCACCGGCCGCGAGAACATTTTCCTGAACGGCGCCATCCTTGGGATGCCTCGTAGCGAGATCAGAAAGAAGTTCGACGAGATCGTCGCGTTCTCGGAAGTCGAGCGATTCCTGGACACGCCGGTCAAGCACTATTCGAGCGGCATGTATGTGCGGCTGGCATTCTCGGTGTCAGCTCACCTCGACCCCGAGGTCCTCATCCTGGACGAAGTGCTGGCCGTGGGCGATGCGCGTTTCCAGAAGAAGTGCATGAACAAGATGCGCCGCTTCAGTGAGGAAGGACGCACAGTGCTGTTCGTCAGCCATAGTGCTTCCGCTATTAGTCAGTTTTGTAGTAGCGCGATCTACCTCGAAAAAGGCAGGATCAAGCGCATGGGTCCAGCACAAGACGTGGTGGACGAATACATGGTCCAGAGCAATGCCGGGGTGGAGGAAACTCGCCCTGAACTGATCTCGACGTTTGTTCCTGCGACCAACAACGGCGACGACCTCGTGCACGTAGATAGCGTGGCGCTGGTGCAGAGCGAAAACCGCGAGCCCGGTGTAGTACCTATCGGCGCGGAAGCAACCATTCAGGTGGATTACACCGTTAAGCAGTTCTGCAGCAACGAATTTGTTCCGAACTTCCATATACGGACGCTGGACGGCGTGATGGTCTGTATTGTTTCGCCACCCAACGACCAGGTTACGCAAGTCGGACCGGGCCACTACATTGCAAGGTGCGTGATCCCGGCCCACCTGCTTAATGACGGCATCTATTCTGTGCAAATCGCGATTACGTCATTCAACCTTGGACAGACGGTGCATGTGAATATTCCGAATGCACTGCTTTTCCAAGTGGTGGACGATCTCTCCGACACCACCTATCGCAACGGCTACATGCAGGCCATTCCTGGCGTCATTCGCCCGCGCCTGCAGTGGCAAATTGGAGCATCGGCATGAAGGTCGTGATTCTGGCGGGCGGCCTGGGCACGCGTATCAGCGAGGAATCGCACCTGAAGCCCAAGCCGATGATTGAGATCGGGGGCAAGCCTATCCTGTGGCACATCATGAAGATCTATTCCCATTACGGGATCAACGATTTCGTGATCTGCCTTGGCTACAAGGGCTATGTCATCAAGGAGTATTTCGCCAACTACTTCCTGCACATGTCCAACGTCACGTTCGACATGGCGCGCAACCACATGGAAGTGCATGAGCGATACGCCGAACCGTGGCGCGTGACGCTGATCGACACCGGTGCGGAGACGCTGACCGGCGGCCGGCTCAAGCGTGTGCGCGACTACGTGGGCGACGAGACGTTCTGCTTTACCTATGGCGATGGGGTGACCAACCTCGACATCGGGTCGCTGATCAAGTTTCACCAGCAGCACGGCAAGCTCGCCACGGTCACGGCGATTCAGCCGCCCGGCCGCTACGGCGCGTTGAACCTGACCGGCCCCGCCGTCAGCAATTTCCAGGAAAAGCCGGCAGGCGACGGCGCGTGGATCAACGGCGGCTTTTTCGTGCTCGAGCCGAAGGTTTTCGACTACATCGAGAACGATCGCACCAGTTGGGAATCGACGCCGCTGCAACGTCTGGCGCAGGAAGGCGAATTGATGGCGTATCAGCACGATGGCTTCTGGCAAGCGATGGATACGCTGCGCGACAAGAACCATCTGGAAGATCTGTGGGCGGCCACGCCACCGTGGAAGGTGTGGGCATGACCGAGTTCGGCGACGCCTATCGCGGCCGGCGCGTGCTGCTGACGGGCCACACGGGCTTCAAGGGCAGCTGGCTCGCGCTTTGGTTGTCGCGGCTAGGCGCCATCGTGACCGGCGTCGCGCTTGCGCCGGAGACGACGCCGAACCACTGGGACCTGCTCGGCCTGAACATGGCATCGCACATGGTCGATATTCGCGACCGCGACGCGTTGGCGCGCGTGGTGGCCGACGCGCGGCCTGAGGTGGTGTTCCATCTGGCCGCGCAGCCGCTGGTGCGTCGCTCGTACCGCGAACCCGTCGACACCTGGGCCACCAACGTCATGGGTACGGCCAACCTGCTCGAATGCTGCCGGAGTGCACCGTCGGTGCAGGGTGTGCTGGTCGTTACGTCAGACAAGTGCTACGAAAACCACGAGTGGGTCTGGGGCTATCGCGAAAACGATCGCCTGGGCGGTCACGATCCGTACAGTGCATCGAAGGCTGCGACGGAACTGCTGGTCGCGAGCTATCGTGCGTCATTTTTCCATGCCGTCGATGCACCGGCGCTGGCGTCAGCGCGTGCCGGCAACGTGATCGGCGGCGGCGACTGGTCGGAGGATCGGCTGATTCCCGACGTAGTTCGCGCGGTCACGCAGGGAACCGCGGTGGAAATCCGCTCGCCCGCCGCTACGCGACCGTGGCAACACGTGCTCGAATCGCTCAGCGGTTATCTTTTGCTCGGCCAGCGTCTGCTGGCGCGCCGGCATGATGCCGCCGAGGCGTGGAACTTCGGTCCGGCCGAGGAAGGCAACCGGCCGGTGCAGGCCGTGATGGAGCGCATCGCCGAACTATGGCCCGCCATGCATTGGCATGTGGCGAACAATGCGGACTTGCATGAAGCCCGGCTGCTATATCTTGACAGCGCGAAGTCGCGCGCAGGATTGCAATGGCAGCCAGTATGGGGCTTTGACGATGCGCTGGCTGCCACGGTGGCTTGGTATCGGGCCTACCTGTCGCAGGGCGCGGTGATCAGTGATGAGCAGCTCGATCAGTACGTGCAGGCCGCCCGCGCCCGCAATCTGGCGTGGTGTCAGTCATGAAGGTCGAGCCAACGCCAATTGCCGGCGCGCTGGTGGTGACAGGCCAGGCCCTGGCCGATCATCGCGGCGCCTTCCAGCGACTCTATTGCGACCGCGAACTGGCGGGCGTGCTGGCGGGACGTCAGATCGTCCAGATCAACCACTCGCGCACCACGCAGGTGGGCGCCGTGCGCGGCATGCATTACCAGTTGCCGGGCGATGCGGAAATGAAACTCGTGCGTTGCCTGCGTGGTCACGTCTGGGATGTGGCGGTCGACCTGCGGGCCGGTTCGCCGACGTTCCTGCGTTGGCATGCTGTGGAACTGTCGGCCGACAACGCTCGCATGTTCGTCATTCCCGAGGGCTGCGCGCATGGATTCCAGGTGTTGGCGCCGGAATCGGAATTGTTGTATTTGCATACCGCGCACTACGCGCCGAAGTCGGAAGGCGGCATTCGCCATGACGACCCTGCGGTCGACATCGATTGGCCGCTGCCCGTTGCCGACCTGTCCCAGCGCGATCGTGCGCACCCGTTATTAAGCAGCGATTACTCCGGAATCCAGTTATGAAGTGCCGCCATTGCGAAAACCTCCTGTCCAACGTCTTTCTGGACCTTGGCTTCGCACCGCCCAGCAATGCCTATCTGAGCGAGGCGGCGCTGCGCGCGCCGGAAACGCATTTCCCGCTGAAGCTCTTTGTCTGCGATCGATGCGGGCTCGTACAGACGGAAGACTACGCACGGGCCGATGAACTGTTCAGTGGCGATTACGCGTACTTCTCGTCGGTATCGCGCAGCTGGCTCGATCACGCCGCACGCTACGCCGACATGATCACGAAGCGGCTGGAGCTCTCGAGCGAGAGCCTCGTCATGGAAGTGGCGTCGAACGACGGCTATCTGCTGCGCAATTTCGTCGCTGCCGGCATTCCATGCCTGGGTGTCGAGCCGACTGCCAGCACGGCGCAGGCCGCGGAAAAACTCGGCATTCCGGTGCTGCAGGAGTTTTTCGGCAAGGCGCTTGCCGCGCGTCTGGCGGAGCAAGGCCAGCGCGCCGACCTGATCGTAGGCAATAACGTATTCGCGCACGTGCCCGATATCAACGATTTCACCGCCGGGCTCAAGGCCGCGTTGAAGCCGGGCGGCACGATCACGCTGGAATTTCCGCATTTGATGCGACTGGTAGAACAGGTGCAATTCGATACCGTCTACCACGAGCATTTCTCGTACCTGTCGCTGGCCACGGTGGCAACCATCTTCCGTGCGGCGGGCTTGCGTGTTTGCGATGTCGAGGAATTGCCGACGCACGGCGGCAGCCTGCGCGTTTATGGCTGCCATGCCGACGACGCGCGTGCGGACACCGCGGCGCCTGCACGTGTGCTCGATGCGGAAGCCAGTGCGGGCCTGAGCGATTTTACTGGCCACGCTTATCGCACGTTTCAGGCGCGTGCCGACGCGGTCAAGGATGGCCTGCTGACCTTCCTGATCGAGCAGAAACGTGCCGGCAAGACGGTTGCGGCCTACGGAGCAGCCGCCAAGGGCAACACGCTGCTCAACTACGCCGGCGTGAAGCCGGACCTGCTGGGCTACGTCTGCGATGCGGCGCCATCGAAGCAAGGGAAGTTTCTTCCCGGCAGCCATATTCCGATCGTGTCGCCGGACCAACTGGCGCAGACCAGGCCGGACATCGTACTGATCCTGCCGTGGAACATCGCCGACGAAGTGACGACGCAACTTGCCTACATCCGTGAATGGGGCGGCAAGTTTGCAGTGGCCGTGCCGGCGATCAACGTATTCTGAGGAGAGCGTCCTGTGTCGCGCATCTACTACACGAAGCCTTCCATTACCGAGCTGGAAGTCCGCTATGCAACCGACGCTGCGGCGAACGGATGGGGCGAGCACTGCTACGACTATATCCACAAGTTCGAGCAGGGGTTTGCCGAGCATCTTGGCGTGAAGCACGCAATCGCCACGTCGAGTTGTACCGGCGCCATGCACCTGGGGCTGGCAGCGCTGGGCATCGGGGCCGGCGACGAAGTGATCCTCGCGGATATCAACTGGATTGCCACCGCATCGCCGATCGTGCATCTTGGTGCGACGCCTGTACTGGTCGATATTCTCCCAGACACCTGGTGCCTGGATCCGCGGAAGGTGGAAGCGGCCATCACGCCGCGCACCAGGGCGATCATCGCCACGCATATCTACGGCAGCCTTTGCGACATGGACGCGCTGATGGCGATCGGGCAGCGTCATGGCATCCCAGTTATCGAAGACGCGGCGGAAGCTCTCGGCTCGGCCTATGGTGGCAAGCGCGCGGGCGCGATTGGGACATTCGGCACGTTTTCGTTCCATGGCACCAAGACGTTGACGACGGGCGAGGGCGGCATGTTCGTGACCAACGATCCGGCGCTGTACGAGCGTGTGCTGACGCTTAACAACCATGGACGGGCGAGAGGCGAAACGCGTCAATTCTGGTCGGAGCGGGTCGGTTTCAAATACAAGATGTCAAATATCCAAGCCGCCATCGGATGCGCGCAGCTTGAACGCATCGACGAATTGGTAGACAAGAAGCGCGCGATTTTCCAGTGGTACAAGGAGGCGTTGGCGCCTCTGGCGGCAGTCGCGAAAATGAACGTCGAACATGCTGGGACAGTGAATGGATACTGGATGCCGACACTGGTGTTTGACCAGCATGCCGGTTTCGATCGTGAGGCGGTTCTAAAGCGGTTCAAGGACGAGAACATAGATGGGCGCGTATTCTTCTGGCCCCTCAGCGTGCTCGGTGTGGACGGTATTCCTACCGATGTGGATACACCGGTAGCACACGACATTTCGCCCCGTTCGATCAATCTTCCGAGCTACCACGACATGGGCCCTGCGGAAGTGGAGCGGGTAGCAAACGTATTGCTGAGCTTCCATGAAGCCTGATCCAATACGTATCGGCTCGATTGGCTTTATGGCTGACCAGGACGTCGGCCTGGCAGCGGTTCGCTACGTGCTCGAAAATTTTCGCGACGACGTTCGCTACGTGGTGACGACCGCTGACAACGAAATCGCGGCATTGTGCAGGCTGCATCAGTGCAATGTGGTCCTGGCAAGCGCGATAACCGACGAAAACGCTCCTGCCTTGCTGGGCGACGTGGACCTGCTGATTCTTGCTTGGTGGCCGAAGATTCTGCCCAGGGCCGTGATCGACATTCCGCGTCGGGGCGTGGTGAATTTTCACCCGAGCCTGCTGCCGCACAACCGGGGCAAGCACTACAACTTCTGGACCATTGTGGAGGACAGCCCTTTTGGTGTTTCCCTTCATCTTGTCAACGAAGGTGTCGACCAAGGGGACATCCTGTTCCAGGCGCCCATTGAGAAAACTTGGGAAGACACCGGCGGTTTGACCTTGCCCCTGTTCCACGAATCCCATAACCGAGGGAATTAGGCAGCCCGGTGTTGCTGAGCTGCGGACCAGTTTTTCTCGAACGTCATGGGGCTGACGTAGCCCAGCGTCGAGTGGAGTCGGCT
>NZ_VZOW01000066.1 GCF_008801835.1 Cupriavidus pauculus
GTGCGCCTGCCATGCGCGAAGGGGGAACGTTTCCTGCCCGCTGATCGCGTCACTACAGGGTGGAGCAAGCTTGGCAGGTTCGGCTATGCCTTAGCGTGCTTTATTTTCCGTTTTCTGAGACGACCCCATCGAGCAGCGCTACGTGCTGGCCAACCCGTTTGCCGGCATCAAGGTTCGCGGCCATGCCTCGCGACCTGCCCTGGATACGGCACGAGGCTTTACCGAAGGGGAATGGCTGCTGCTGCGGGCCATCGCCGACGGTCTGGAGTGGTCCTATGGCTGGTCCGAGCCGGCGGCGCAGCGCCTACGTTTTCTGCTCGACTTTGGGTACGCGACGGGTCTGCGCGCCAGCGAACTGGTAGGCGCCGCACTAGGCAACGTCCGCCTCGACGGGCACGGCGACCACTGGCTACATCTGATCGGAAAAGGCGGCAAGCCCGGAAAGGTAGCCTTGCCGCCACTCGCATATACGGCGCTAGACCAATACCTGGCACAGCGGCAGTTGCCGATCAGCCGGGAGAGATGGAATCCGAAAACACCCCTAGTGGGGAGTTTGGGCGAGGATGGCACCGTCGGCATTTCCGGTGCTCATCTTTGGCGCTTGCTGCGGCGGTTCTTTGTGCAGGCCGCTGACGCCATCGAAGCCGATCACCCAGTGGCGGCGGAGAAGCTGCGCCGTGCAACGCCCCACTGGATGCGGCACAGTCACGCCAGCCACGCACTGGCCCGCGGGGCTGAGCTCACCGCCGTGCGCGACAACCTGCGCCACGCGTCGATCGCCACCACGTCCATGTACCTGCACGGCGATGAACTTGAGCGTGCTAGGCAGATGCGGCTGGCATTCGGCGCTCGCAGATAGGCGCTCGTAGCTGAGCGGTTTTCGGGTATCCGTTGCTGGTTGATGCCCTCATTGAATGCTGCAATGCAAGGGGCCAACAAATCCGAAACACGATTTCGCAGGCGGATCGGCTGTTCCAGTTCGACCCATCACTGCCATCGGCGCGCGCTTTCAAAGACGACCGAAGTCGGGAAACTTCGGTCACTGGCTGGCCGCTCGTGGAGCGATCGAGTCTGGTCCAGTGCCTGGGCAATTCCCAGCCTGGCAATCACACCACCGCTTGGTCCCATGGCCATTTCGTTGTTTGTTATTCAACTTCAGCACTGTCGTTGTCGCCGACTTGGGAGTCCCGCGTTCGTTACACACGGCCGCCTCAGCAAGTGCGGTGGAGCTCGCCTCGGCGGCTTCCTTGCGCTCGCTGTACCGGTTCATCAGGTAGTGGCTGCGCTACCGGTTCCCAGACGACAGGCCCGCCGACGCGGCAGGCGTTTCAGCGCGAAACAATCGCAGGGCGCATACGGCAGCCACCAACTCAACCAATGCAAACAAGCCCAAGGCAGGCCCGAATCCGTAGCGAAGCACCGCCCCGAAAAGCAGACTTCCCAGCCCAAAGCCGACGAACAGCGTGAATACGTTCAGCCCCATCGCTTGCCCCGGCCGCTTCCCGCCAAGCGATGTGACGATGCCACCAAATAGCGGCTGGGTCATGTCGTAGCCCAGGGACAACATCATCGCAACAACAGGTGCGAACTTCACCGGGAATCCGGTGAGCAGGACCGCGCCTGCCGCGGCACTGACAGCGAGCCCGATCGGAAGCATTCTCGCACGGCCCCATCGATCTGCCAGACGACCGATGAACGGTCCCAACAGAAAACCGGGCACCCCATAGCCGAGCAAGGCCAAGCCAACCCCTGCGGCGCCCATGCCATAGCGACGCTCGAAATACACCCCTAGCCAGGTGAAGACGCCCGAGTGGAACATCGAATTGACCAGAACGTAGCCAAAGGTCCGCTGCCCGCGCGGCGTACCGAGCAGAGTCTTGTAGCCGCGAAACAAATCACGCAGCGTCCCGGTCACCGGCTGGGTCGCCGCCGCGATCACGCGGCGATAGGACAGCAGAAGTAGCAAGATGGCGGCGCCAGCCGCCCCGACGACCAGGAACAATCCTCGCCAGCCAATCATCGGAACCAGAAGCGCGCCTAATGGCGAGCCGAACGCCATGCCGCCGGCCATTGCGCCAAAGAGCCAGCCAAGCGGACGTCCACGTTGTTCGTAGGGAAACAGGCGACCGACCAGCGCCAAGCCAAGCGGAACGACGCCGCTGGCGCCAATCCCCGTCGCGATCCGCCACAATGCGATTTGCTCGATGGACGTCGCACTCGCCGTCAGCGCGGTCAGCACGGCAAACGCGGCCAGCGACACGAACATGACCCGACGAATGCCGAGCCGATCGGCGAGCAGCCCGTAGACCAGCGTCGCGATGCCATATGGAATCAAATAGGCCGGCACGATCAGGCCCACGGTCTGTTCTGCCACTCCGAAGATACGCGCCAGCGCCGGGATGATCGGCGCCACCATGTAAGCCTGGAAGAAGATGATGAACGTGGTGCCGGCAAGCATGCGAAGCAGACGCTCGCGCTCGTCAGCAGACACAGGGAAGGCTACATCAGGCACCACTTTGGTTCTCCGTTGAGGTGGGGGGGCTACGCGCCCGTCAATCCAGACGGTTCTGGGAGCAGTTGATTGCGATTCAGCATGGACCTTTCCCCAATGGGAAGGTCAAGCGTTGAGACAGACCGTCGTGGAAAGACCGGAGCACGACATCAGTCCGCCAGGGCGGGGATCACGAAGAAGTAGGCGTTGAGCATGTACAGACCGGACAGCACCAGCACCACCGCGCCGGCCATCTCGAATGCCTTCTGATATCGCTGCAGGGCGGAAAGGCCCTTGAGCCAGCCCATCGCCACGGCGCCGAGGATCACGGGCACGGCGCGCCCCAGCGCAAAGGCCAGCAGCAGCGTGCCACCGAACAGCGGCGATCCGACCGCCGCGGCTATGCCCAGCAGCACCACCAGCGCGGGCGTGCAGAACGGGCAAACGGCGATCGCGAACGCCATGCCGAGGAGGATGGCGCCCCAACTGCTACCGACGCGTTTGGCCCGGATGGGAATCGCGGGTAAGGGCAGCCGGATCCAGCCCGGCCAGGCCAGGCCGAGCAAGATCAGCAACGGGCCGAGCACCAGGCCCCATTGCCGCCCGAGCAACTGCGCTGCCCATTGCCCGCCAAACGCCGCAGCGATCCCCAGCAGTGTCTGCACGACCACCATGCCAAGGATGAACATGGCACCGTAGAGCGTGGCGGTGCGCGGCTCACGCGCCTTCGTGACGTAGGCGAGCGACACCGGGATGGAGGCCAGCGCGACGGGGTTGAACGTGAAGACGAAGCCCAAAAGAAAGCCGACGCCTAGCGACGCGAGGCTTGGTTGTTGCAGTGTCATGCGCAGCGCTTCGATATCCATGGGACGTTTCCTGGGCCCGAGTTGATGAGTTGACGCGATGCTCGTATCTACGAGCGACCATTCAAACTTGTTTCTGTTCCAGCCGTCGCTCCAGTTCCTGCCGAAGCTGTGCGGCGCTGGGCAGCCTCGCAAAGATCAACTCCCCATCGATGGCGATGGCAGGCGGTGTCAGCACGCCAAGCTCCACCGCGTAGTCCACTTCGTCCAGGAGGTTGATGTCACGCCAAACCACGTTCTGGCCGCCAAACGCGCGGGCGATTTCCCGTAGGTTCTCGTGCGTGCGCTCACACTGGCTGCAACCGGGCGTGAAGAAGATATCTACCTTGATGCTCATAACGGGTCCGACGCTTGGGGGGTGAGACGGGCATTCCGATTCGCCGTACTGGATTCGAGTGCTGCCAAGATCGGGCACACATCCACGGGCTGGTCGTCCGCCGTACAGACATCGATCAGCTTGCTCAGTGCCCGCGACATGGCTTGCATCGCTTTGATCTTCTGTTCGAGCTCCAGCTTCTTGCGAATCGCCAGACTGCGGATGTCGCCGCAGCAAGAACCGTCATCGGCGCGCAGGTCGAGCAATTGGCGGATCTCCGCCAGCGTCATGCCGCATTGCTGCGCGTGCTTGATGAAGTCGAGTCGCCGCAGTGCATCGGGACCATAGAGCCGGTAACCGGCATCCGACTTGCTGTCCGGCATCAGGAGGCGCTCGTCCTCATAGAAGCGAATCGTGTCGGCACTAACCTCGGCGAGCCGCGCGAGCTTGCCGACGGTCAACGTGGTCCCTGGCTGGGCGTCCTCCTTCGACAAGGCTTCGGGCTGCCGTTGTCGTGCACCGGTGCCCGGTTGAGCCGTCGCGGAGGCGCGGCGGCTTGCCTTATCTGACCTGACTGGTGTGACTTCTGCCATGATCCAACCTGCATTCGATGTGGTGGCGCGCTGAAATCGCGCCACGCGGATGACCGATCGTCGGCCAGGGACTAGCCGATAACCTGCGTCTCATATCCATCCTCCTGCAACCGCGCGGCAATCGCCGTTTCGTCCAGTAGCGCGCCATCAAACAACACGTCGATCTGCTGATGAGCGGCCTGCGCGCGCACTTGCTTCGCACCCGGCAGGCTGCTTAGCAGGCGCGTGACACGCTGCTCGCACTTCTCGCAGTTCAGGCGCTGTTCGCCCGTGACGGCAAATCTGACGGACTTGAACATGGTGAAGACTCCTTTGAAACCGTTACGCGTTCGTTTTTGCGGGCGGCGAGGACAACGGTCCAACCGTCCGGATTGCCTCAAAAAAATAGCCGCCGTGGCCCCATAGCGAATTGACGAAAATCGTCGTCACGCTGGCCGCCATGGCGACCATGCCCCACACGGGGTAGACCAGGCCCGTCGCTGCCGCCGGAATGCCGATGCCGTTGAATAGGAAGGCGAGTAGCACGTTCTGCACGATCTTCTGATAGCTGTGGCGGCTGATCATGTATGCGTCGAGCACAGCGGCCAGCCGGGCGTTCAGGATGATCACATCCGCCGACTCGATCGCGATATCGGCGCCGTGCCCGAAGGCGATGCCGACATCGGCCTGCATCAGCGCCGGCGCATCATTGATGCCATCGCCGACCATTGCCACGCGACTGCTCGTCTGCAGTTGCCGGACCAGGGCCGCCTTCTCGGCGGGCAGCACCTGCGCATGGACTTCGTCGATGCTGGCGGCCGCCGCAAAATGCCGTGCCGCACGAGCGTTGTCGCCGGTCAGGAGCGTGGTGCGGATCCCGAGCGCGTGCAGGCGCTCGACCGTCTCGACGGCGTCAGCCCGCAACGCATCGCCGAGCGCCAGCCACCCAAGCAGCGCGCCGTCGCGCGCTACGCCAATGACGGTGGATCCGCTCGCTTCCAGTTCCGCCAGGCGCGCGTCGAGTCCGCCCCCAGGCAATGCCACGCCTTCGGTCGAGAGGAACCGCGCATTGCCGACCACCAGCCTCGACTGGCCCATGCGTGCCAGCACACCTTGACCCGCGACCGCCTCGAAGTCCTCGACGTTCGACAGCGTGATGCCACGGTGAAAGGCCGCTTCGACGACGGCCCGCGCGAGCGGATGTTCCGAAAACGCTTCGGCACCTGCCGCCACGGCAAGTAGCTCCTCTTCGTTGCATGCGAGCGCGATGACTTCTCGCAGGCCAGGCCGGCCTTCTGTGAGCGTGCCGGTCTTGTCGAACACCACGTGGTCAACGCGGCGGAGCACCTGAAATGCCTCACCTGTGCGCATGAGCACGCCGCGCTCGGCGGCTTCGCCGGCGCCGCGCACGATCGAGAGCGGCGCCGAGATCCCCACGGCGCACGGATAGCCCATCACGAGCACGCTCAGCCCGGCAAAGATGGCGCGCTGCAGGTCGGGTGCAGCGCCTACGAGCAACGGTCCGACGAGCCATAGGGCGGCAGCGGCAAGGGCCGTCGACAGCACCAGTGGCGTATAGACCCGCAGGATACGGTCCACGAGATGGAGCACGCCGGGCTTGAGGGCGCGGGCTTCCTCCACGCTACGGATAACCTGTCGGAGAAAGCTCTCCTCGCCCACGGCAGTTGCGCACACGAGCAGCGTGCCATGCCCGTTCAAGGCGCCGCTCAGGACGCGGTCGCCGACATGCTTCTCGACGGGAATCGGCTCCCCCGTGACCAACGACTCGTCCACCTCGGAGTGTCCCGATTCAACCTCGCCGTCGACCGGCACGCGCGCCCCGGGACGAATGCGCACGCGGTCCCCAACCCGCACGGCGTCGAGCGGAACCGACTGTTCGGAGCCATCCCGCACGACCAGCGCCATGTCTGGTTCGAGATCGAGCAGCTTCTTCACAGCCTGCGAACTGCGCGTCTTGACGATCAGCGAGAGCCACTCGGAAAAGATGTGGTAGCTGAGCACCATCACCGCGACGGCGAAGAATGCCTCGGTCGGGTAGCCAGCGGGGCGCAGGGTGAGACCGATGAGGCCGCCCGCGAGCCCGGCAAAGGCACCGAACTCGACCAGCACATGCTGGTTGAGAATTCCGCGCCGCAAGGCCATCGCCGCCATGTAGACGATATGGCGGCCGATGCCGAAAATGAGAGCCAGTGCGAGCGCGCCCGCCAACCACGGGACGCTCGGGCCCAGCAGGCCCTGCAACTTGAACGCGTAGATCGCGGTGCCGAAGGCGCCGAGCCCTACCGTACCTGTCAGTGCTTGTCTCACCCCGTAGCCACGCAAGACGACGAATGCAAACGCAACCAGGCTCACGAGCGAAAAGACGCAAAGCGGAAACCAGGCGCTATCGACCGGGTAGCCGACCAGGCCCATTGCGGCGATGCTCATTGCTAGCGCGGCGAGAAATCGGCCACGCTCGCGCGTTAGCGCCCGTTCTTCCTCATCGAAGGGGCGCAGCTTGCGCGGGTCCGATATCGTGTAACCGATGTCCCTCAACGTTTGCAGTAGGTCCTGGGCGCGCGCAACGTTGGGGTCATACTCGATCAGTGCCTGTTCATGTGTCAGGCTGACGGCGACCTTGGTGACGCCAGGCCGCTTGCCCAGTGCCTTCTCGATGGTCCCGGTGCACAACGAGCAGTGCAGCCCGCCGATCCGGGCGCGAATGCGCCGGCAGCCCGGTACACTGGCCGGTTCCTCGCTCCAGACGTGTGGAGCGGAACTGGCCGATATTGCGACGGTCATCACAATGTTCCTCACCAGATTGATCGGCACCCAAAGGCCCGCAGGGCCGCTGCACACGGCGGCGCACCAGTGCGGGTTCTCCGTTGGACAACTCAATCCTAGACCTTGGACCTTACTCCAAGGTCAAGCCAAACGTGCAAACGCGGGAGCGTGGGTGGCGCCGATGGTGCTCGGTGTGCAGAAAGAGGCTCCCATGGATTCGATCGAGGCGGCCCCGCTCCACGCGCGGCAATCCGGTTGCTCGCTCGGCATGGCCCATCAGGCGCTTGACCTTCCCCCTGTGGCAAGGTCGATAGTCAATGCAGGGTCGTCCTGATTGGATGCCGATAAACCATCGCATGGGAATGCGCCATGACCGAGTTATCTGCCCGTCCATTGGCGGAGGCCATCTACGCCGCGTACGCCCTGGCGTTGAGGCACGAGAATGTAAGCGCCGCCGATCAACTGCTGCGCGCGCTCGAATTGCTGGCCGCCCAGTCCGGTGATAGCACGCACCTGGATGCCGCCTACGCCTTGATTGAGCGATCGATATCGGCGACGCACCACCTGCGACCAAACGAGCGTTCCGCACATTAGCGCGGGGGAGCGAGGGGATGGGCGCCGATCGCCCGCTCGATATCGATTCGATTGATCAACCGATTGACAGTCGCTTGTCTGCCCGAAGCGGCCATCTGCGCTTGCTTAGACGGATAGCAGCAAATGGCCCGTTCGGCGCCCTTCAACCGCCCACGTCACACGATACGTCGCACCGCACAGGACGAAGTCAACCACGAAATACGGATACCCAGAGCTTCTTGCTGGCTGCGAGCCAACGTCGGCGATAGGACAAGAGTCTTAACGGCCAATATTTTCCGAATTCTGAAGCCGCCCCAAGTTAACCTAAATCTTTCGGGATCATTACATTTATGCTCCCATTCGGCCTGCGACCTACGTCGGGGAATAAAATGCAATCGAAAAAGGCTTTGGATAGAAGATTCGAACCGCTACTTGTGATGTAAGGACGGGAATGAACTCAGGCATGCCGCTATCCATATCCGTTGGCGTGGCCCTCTGCCTTGCGCCTGGACAGATGTGGGCGATACAACTGGCATGGGTTGCCGAGACTCCTGCTGGACTCGGCATTGAAGGAATCAAGGCAGAACGTCTCGACGGAGGGGATGAGGTCCAACTATTGGCGTTGGCGGCCAATCCCCGGCATCACTTGATGAAGCACGTTACGCCGCCGAAGGCGACGAATCTCCCGACGGACCGGTCGGAGCCGGCATCTGCGCCGGACAGTCAACAGGCGGGTTGCGAAGATGACAAGAAGACAAGGTCCATTGAACCCGTTGTTCCCAAAAATAGTGGACCCAATGCGCCCTAGTGCAGGACCATAACCTGGAGATCTAAACGATGAAACAAAAGCTGATGGTCGGAGCCTTCATTGCTGCCGTATCGCTGACTGCGGCCGCGGTCGATATGAGCAATGTCGTAAAAACCTACGAATTGCAGGATGGTTCGAAAGTGCACGTCTTTAAGGACGGCAAGATGGGCATGGAGAACAAGTTTGGCAAGTCCATGAGCATGCCCGAAGGAAAGGTCATGGAGACCAAGGACGGCACGAAAATCATCATGAAGGGCAATGAGATTTTCAGGCTCGACGAAGCCCTCAGGAAGGGCCACAGCGAAGGGGGCTGATGCTGCCAGGGCGCGTTGCGCGCCCTACTTCGCCCACTCGGGGGATGCAGAAACGAAAATCCGCAACGGCCTC
>NZ_VZOW01000067.1 GCF_008801835.1 Cupriavidus pauculus
AACCGGATGGTGTCACCCGCTTTCACCGGGATCGCGTCGGGCGAGAATCGCATGGTGTCGTTCATCGTGACGTCCACCGTACGCGTGGCCTTGGCACTAACGCCAGGTTGTCCTGCGACCGATGCAGCCGGTTTGCGCGTGGCCGAGCTGTCATTGCTCGGGGCGGCTGTCGCCAGCGACGGTACAAAGGCCACAGCGATGAGAGAAAGCGCGAGTGTCTTCATGGCGAACCTCGGTGGTGGGATGTTAGGGATGGGCCGAGTCGGATCGACTCAGCCTCTGAATTGGACGGGTCTTACATTTGCATGGGGGAAAGAATGCCGAGCGATGCAACCAGAATCAGGATCAGCGTCGCGGCGCCGGTCTCGATCGTCAGGCTGCGTTGCAGCGTGCGTACGGCGACCACGTGATCCCCGGTGCGAACCGCATGTTCAAGCTGCGGGCTGAGATGGAAACGGTTGGCCGCTGCGAGCAGCAGCATGATGCCGAAGAGTGCTAGCTTGAATAGCAGCAGGCCACCGTACGACGCCAGGCTCAGTTCCGGCAGTTGCAACCCAATAATCATCCAGTAGTTGACGACGCCGGTGACCACCAGGGTGGCAACCACCATCGTGCCGACCTGGGCGAATCCATTGGACGTCCGGCTCAGTAGCGCCACCTTGTTGGGGGTTGCGGCCGTGCGGGACAACACAACGAAGGCAATCAGGGCACCGAACCATGCGCCGGCTGCGATCAGGTGTGCGATGTCTGATGCAAGGTGGATATAGCCCTTCACGCCGTCGTCCATCGCGCCGTGCCCTCCCCACGCCAAGGTTGCCAGCGCGAACGCGGCACCGCCTGTTATGGCGCTGAACTGGGACAGCGGCCGATTACGCAGGAAGAGCGCGGCGAGCAGACACAGGAACAGGGCAACCACACGAACAATCCAGGCCGTACCGAACGCGGTCCCGGTCACAATCATCTCGAAAACGTGGCCTTGAAGTTCCGTGTACGAAGCGGCGCCCGTCATGCCCTTCGCCATGACGGCGATGTTCACGAACGACAGGACGATACCGAGCGTTGCGGCCACCTTGCAAAGAGTTGCAAAGGAGGCACCGATCGGTGACCGCCGCTCCTCCTGGCGCAATGCATACAAGGCGAACAGCGGAAGGCCAAACAGCGCTGCGAGATCTAGATAGAGTGCGAAACGCACTGCGACAGTTGCCCAGTCCATTGCAGCTTACTTGACGGTGAAGGTGATATTGCCGTTGATCGGATGGGTGTCGGACGACACAGCGCGCCATTCCACACGATAGTTGCCGGGGCTGAGCGGCTGCGTAGGCGTGACCACCATGGTCTTGGGATCGTCGCCGCCGGCGACCTTTGCTGCGATCTTCATCGGCGAGTGGTCAGCCATGCCCGGCATGCCGGTCATCAGCAGATTTGCGCCTGAGAACTGCGTCGAAAGATTCTCCGAGAACTTCAGTTCGATCTTTTGGGGAGCGGCGACTTCCGCCTTGTCAGCGGGTGTCGATGTGAGCAGCTTCGGGTGCGCAAAGGCCACGGAGCTGACGAGCAATGCGGCAGCCGCGAGGGTCGCACGAATAGTGAGGCGTGATGCTTGCATGAAAAACTCCAATTGCTGGTGGGGTGAGAAAGGATAAAGACGATCAGAACCACATGCGAATACCCGCGACGAAGCGCGTCTCGCCGCTGCGACCGCCGGAGGCTCGGACCATGTTTGCGGTATTGCCAAAGCTTTGCGAGCGTTCGATACCGATGTACGGCGCAAACTGCCGGCTAAATTCATAGCGCAATCGCACTCCGACAGCGCCGCTGGAAAGGCCACTGCCGATACCGATTTCGGGGTCGTTCTTGCCGTACAGGCTGGCTTCCAACCTGGGCTGCAAGATCAGCCTCTGGGTCAGCAGCAAATCATACTCACCGGAAAGGCGCAGCGCGGTTCGTCCCTCGGTGCCGACATAGCCGGTTGCCTCGACTTCGAACCAGTAAGGCGCCAACCCTTGCACACCGAACGCAAGCCAGTTGCGTGCAGGGCGCCCATAGCCGGCGTCGTTCCGGACACCCAGTTGGGTGTCCCAATACGTGGCAATGGCGTGTCCCCACAACAGTTCGGTGCGGGCTTCGGGAACCTTGCCCTTTTCCACCTCGCCTTCTGCCTTGATCACGAACTTGTTGAACGCATTCCCAATCCACGCCTGCGCTTCGTAGGATGCCGCATTGCTTTCGTTGCCTTTGGTCCATTCAAGGCGATCAACGAGAACGGACGCGAAGATATGTTCGTCCGCCATATGCAGCGACCGGCTGGGGCCAATCGCGTATTGGCCGACGCCGAGCTTTGCGCCGTCGGAATAAGCATCTGGATCTCTGGCGTCCGGCGGAGCGCTTCCACCCTGCATCTGCATGGCGCCATGATCCATGCCCTGCATTGAGCCCTGGTCCATGCCTTGCATCTTGCTGTGGTCCATGCCCTGCATTGAGCCCTGGTCCATGCCTTGCATCTTGCTGTGGTCCATGCCCTGCATCGAGCCCTGGTCCATGCCCTGCATCTTGCTGTGGTCCATGCCCTGCATCGAGCCCTGGTCCATGCCCTGCATCTTGCTGTGGTCCATGCCCTGCATTGAGCCTTGTCCTGCGCTCGGCGTCGAGCCCTGCTTCTTCGCGGTTGGGGCTGCCGCCTTCTGGGGGCGTGAATCCGGCGTCGTTTCGTTTGCCGGCGCACCATCGTTGTTTGAACTGTTGGGCGAATGCGAGTGCTGTGCCCACGCGGCGCTCATTCCCGCAGCGAGCAGGGCGGCGACTGCAATTCGAGTGTACTTGTACATGGGATCTGGTAGTCGGTTGAAGAGAGTCGGATCAGGCCACAAGTACTTCGCGGAACATCCCGGCATCCATGTGCAACATAAGATGGCAGTGCCATGCCCAGCGGCCCAATGCGTCGGCGGTTACGAGGAAGCTGACCCGCTGCGCAGGTTGGACCGGGATGGTATGTCGCCGGGCCTGGAACGAACCGTCAGGCGACTCTAGCTCACTCCACATGCCGTGCAGGTGCATCGGGTGGGTCATCATCGTGTCATTGTGCAGAATCACACGCAGTCGTTCACCGTACTTGAAGCGGACCGGTGTGGATTTGCCGTACTCAACACCATCGATTGACCAGGAGTAGCGCTCCATGTTGCCGGTCAGGTGCAGTTCAACTTCCCTGGCGGGGCCACGCTTGTCGAGGGGGCCGCCAATAGTATGTTGATCGGCCAGGGTCAGAACTCGGCGCCCATTGTTGCGCAGGCCGATGCCGGGGTCGTCGAGATTGGTTCGGGCCATGTCCACGTGCATGTCCGTGGTGGCCCCATATTCGGTCTTGGCGTGCCGCGCCTTGGTGCTGGGGACCTTGAGCGAAGCGTCCATGGCGCCCATCGCGTGCTGGCTATGGTCCATGGTCATGGCCCCGTGGTTCATGCCACCCATGCCACCCATACTGCCCATCATGTCGGCCATGGTGAGCCACTCGGGCTTGTCGACTGCCGGCACCTGTGCGCTCAGTCCTGCTCGCACTGCGAGTGTGCCGCGGGCGTAGCCAGTGCGATCCATGGATTGGGAGAAGATCGTATAGGCGTCGTCTCGCGGCTCCACCAGCACGTCGTAGGTCTCGCCGGCACCAAAGCGGAACTCGTCAACGCTTACGGGCTCCAGATTTTGGCCGTCAACTTGGATAACTTTGAGCTTCAGGCCGGGAATACGGACGTCATAAAACGTATTTCCGGACCCGTTGATGAATCGTAGGCGCACTTTCTCACCGGGCTTGAACAGGCCTGTCCAATTGCCAGCGGGGGTGACGCCATTGGTCAGATAGGTCAGCGTGGCACCGGAAAGGTCCGCGAGGTCGGTCGGATTCATCCGCATCTCGTTCCACATCTTGCGCTTTTCGAAAGCGCTCTTCACACCGTCGTTTGAAACGTCGCGGAAGAAATCGAAGACGGTCGGCTTGTTGTAGTTGTAGTAGTCGCCTTGAACCTTCAGTTTTGACAGGACCCGCATGGGATCCTCGTCGGTCCAGTCCGAGAGCAGAATCGTGTAGTCCCGGTCGGCTCGGACACCGTCCACGCCGGCGGCCGGATCAATCACGATGCCGCCATACACGCCGGTCATTTCCTGGAAGCCGGAATGCGAGTGATACCAGTAGCTTCCGGTCTGTTCGACCTTGAACTGGTAGGTAAATGTCTCGCCAGGGGCGATACCGGCGAAGCTGATCCCCGGTACGCCGTCCATCTGGAACGGCAGGATGATGCCGTGCCAGTGGATCGACGTGTGCTCGCGCAATTGGTTCGTTACGCGGATCGTCACCGTGTCACCTTGCCGCCAGCGCAACGTCGGACCGGGAAGCATCCCATTGATAGTTGTCGCCACCCGCGGCGTACCGGTAAAGTTGACAACCGATTCGGCGATGACAAGGTCAAACTCCGTCCCCGTCAATACCGGGGCGGTGCCGGATGAAGCGCTTTCGGGGAGTCCCGATGATTGTGCCCACGCAGTTCCGCCCAAAGCACTCAGCCCCGCCATTACCCCGCCGGCGGCCAAACCTTGTACGAAACGGCGGCGTGGCAGGTTGGGCAGCAAGATGCCAGACAGTCGATCACGTCGCATGAAAATAGTCCTTTTCGCTTGAATGGCCGCTTCGGTTTTTGCGGCAGGTCAAAGAGTAGCGAGATGCTGGCTACCGACGACTTACCTGAACATTACATTCCGGACAGGTTGGGGTCACCTCGGTGCGTACTGGGTAGACTACGCCGAAGATAAAAATTTGTATTAACAAAACCCGGCCGATCGCGTTGGGAGGAGGTTGGGTAATGAAACTGCTGGTAGTGGAAGATGAAGTCAAGACGGGGGAGTATCTCCGGCAGGGCCTGACCGAGGCGGGGTTCGTGGTCGACCTGGTCGCCAATGGACTCGATGGTCAACACTTTGCGGTCAATGAAACCTACGATCTCATCATCCTCGATGTCATGCTGCCCGACGTCGACGGATGGCATATTCTGCATGCCATCCGCGCGTCAGGGAACGCGGTCCCGGTCTTGTTTCTGACGGCGCGAGACAGTGTTGCCGATCGCGTGCGAGGCCTCGAGCTCGGCGCGGATGACTATCTGGTCAAGCCATTTGCCTTTTCGGAGCTGCTTGCCAGGGTCAGGACGCTGCTGCGTCGAGGCGCGGTGCAACTAGCGATGGACCGGATTCAAGTGGCCGATCTGATTCTGGATCTGAGCCGGCGGCGAGCGTCTCGCGGTGGGCGACGCATCACGCTGACCAGTAAGGAATTCGCCTTGCTCGAGTTGTTTGCGCGTCGAAGGGGGGAGGTGCTTCCCCGATCCCTCATTGCCTCCCAGGTGTGGGACATGAACTTCGATAGCGATAGTAACGTGATCGACGTGGCGATCCGGCGCCTGCGGGCAAAAATCGATGACGGCTTTGAAGTAAAGCTGATCCAGACTGTGCGCGGCATGGGATACGTCCTCGAGGCACCTGAGGATCCTCTATGAGGCACCGTCTGTCCCTGACTGTTCGGCTGACCATCCTGTTCTCGCTTTCCTCCGCAGTGGTCCTGCTCGGACTTGGCGTGCTTATCTGGCTGGCGATGGACCGGCACTTCGCCAACGAAGATTTTGTGGTGCTGGGGGACAACATCCGTCTGATTGAACGCGTCGCGGATGAAACTCCTGTGGAACGTCTGCCTGCGCGCCTGCAGGAGTTGGTGGAGCACCATCCCGGCTTTGTCGCACGGGTGCAGACCGCGCAAGGCAAGACGATTTTTGCCACGCGGGATTTCGATTTCAGGCCGGCGGAGAGCGCTACGAACGAGGGGCCGAACTCCGAAGGCACCTTCGTGTGGCAGCAGGAAACCAAGCACTACCGCGGCATGCGAGCGGAGGTGCCCGTTTTAGGCTCGGATGTGGGCGCCTTGAAAGTGGTCGTCGGAATGGACACGGAGATTCATGCACACTTTATGCATGCCTTCCGCCGGTCCTTGGCTTTCTATACAACGCTCGCTGCTTTCGCTAGCGGCTTGCTGGGCTGGTGGGCTGCGCGCCGCGGTCTGGCGCCACTGCGCATGATGGCATCGCGCGCTAAAGATGTGACGGCGAACCGATTGGATGCGCGCATGCCGGTGGCCGCGGTGCCAGTCGAGATGGCGGATCTCGCGGCGACATTGAACGCGATGCTCGAGCGTCTGCAGAACGATTTTCAACGGTTGTCGGAATTTTCGTCAGATCTGGCGCACGAGTTGCGCACCCCGATTACCAACCTCATGACGCAGACACATGTCGTTCTGTCCCAGCCGCGTGACGCCGCAAAGTATCGCGATGTGCTGACCTCAAACGCCGAGGAATTGCAGCGTCTTGGACGGATGGTCTCGGATATGCTGTATCTGGCAAAAATGGAGCACGGCATCACGCTGCCCAATGAGGAGTCGATCGATATTGCCGATGAAGTGCTGGCACTCTTCGACTTCTACGACGCGCTGGCCGAGGACAAGGGGGTCAACCTGCAACTGCAGGGGAACGCCAAATTAGCGGGCGACCGTCTGATGATGCGTCGGGCGCTCAGCAACCTCTTATCCAATGCGCTGCGTTACACCGCGGAGGGTCGTCAGATCCTGGTGTCTGTACGGGAGCACGGAACTGATGCCATGATCGTGGTGGAGAATGAGGGCGAGGAAATCCGGCCGGATCTGCTTCCTTACATTTTTGATCGGTTTTTTCGGGCAGATAAGTCCAGGACGCGACTGGATTCGGACAGTGTCGGACTGGGACTGTCGATCACCAAGGCGATCGTGGTTGCGCATGGCGGAAAAATTGCCGCGGACTGTTCCGGCGGAAAAACCCGTTTCACCATGACGTTCCCGCATGGTCGCCTCGGACTGACCTGAGGCCCGCGCAAGGGCCTCGCGCACAGCAGCGCTGCCTGGGGTGGGCTGCCGTGCTGGTCAGCTTGCGCCGCGAGGCGGAAGCAAGTGACCCGATGGGCTTTCAAATCTTACTGCAGTGGAGGCAAGCGTTGCGTCGAATTAGATATGGAATCGTTGGGCTGGCGAGCTTATCGGGGCTTGTCGCTCACGCACACATCATCCCCATCCCGGACGTGCAACCTGCCGCGGCCGCCTATCTGGCGCCGGGCGCGTCGGGAAAGACATGGCCGGCGACGGAGTGGGTCGTGGAGGTGGACCGTCTCGACGGCCAGCCTGCGAGCCGTGCCGTCCGGACCGGTGAGTCGGTTTCGCTCAGCTTGCGAAACCTGGGTGAAAAAAGCATCGACGTCGCTGTCGTGCTATCGCAGAGCGAAGCCATGACGCCAATGGCGAATAGTCAGCCCGTGACGATTCATTTGCTTGCGGGGGAACGGCAGGAATGGAGAATGCAGGCAACGAGGCCGTTGCGGATTTTCGTTTCTGCATCCCCCGAGTGGGCGAAGTAGGGCGCGCAACGCGCCCTGGCAGCATCAGCCCCCTTCGCTGTGGCCCTTCCTGAGGGCTTCGTCGAGCCTGAAAATCTC
>NZ_VZOW01000068.1 GCF_008801835.1 Cupriavidus pauculus
GCACATCAACCTCACCGGCGATTACCTCTGGCGCAGCAGCGCCAAGATCGGCGCGGGCAAGTTCAGGCCGCTACGACCGCTGCAACCGGCTTAGCGTGCTTTATTTTCCGTTTTCTGAGGCGACCCCAACCGGGCCTGCTGGTCCTCGAGCTGGCTACGCAGCGTCTTCACTTCGGCTTCAAGCCCCAGGTTGACGGTTGCCAGGGACTCAGCGCGCGCGGTGGCGGCCGCCGCTTCGGACTCCAGCTCTTCGCCCCGCTGTGCGAAGACCTGCTCACCGTGCTCGATGGCGAGCGCCCAGAGGGACAGCATCGCATTGGCAACGGCGGGCGGGAGTGCGGCGCTCAAGGCGTCGACGCGCGCCTGCTCATCCTTCCAGAGCTTGAGTTCGTCGTTGATCGTCGTCCGGCTGCCCTGGCGGATTTCCGCGTAGATCAGGTCGACGGTGAGTTCATGTGGGCGTCGGCCGGCAGCAACGAGCCGCGCGGCGGCTTCACGGGTGCGAAAGCGGGTATTGCTGATGCGGCTCATTGGAACTAAACCTGAAAAGTGCTCCGGGAGCTGGGTTTTGAACTAAAATCTTCATGTATATGATGGTATCACATTATATATATAACGATGTCTTCTAGAAATTTACGATAAGACCGATAATCGTAAGCATCCCAGGTGTACGATGCGAGACCCTGCCGAAAAATCGCGTCAGTCCATGAACCTGCCCGCCACCGAGCCTGTTGTCCCCCTCATGCTGCCGGCCGCACTGGACGGCCACGACGGCACGAATCGCGCGCGCGGCGCTAACCGACAGATCACGGCCGATACCGACCTTGAGGCCGTCCGCCTGTGGCTTGCCGAGTACGCCAGCTCGCCGCACACGCTGCGCAGCTACCGCAAGGAAGTGGTGCGGCTGCTCGTCTGGGCGACGCGCACGCTGGGCAAGCCGCTGTCGAGCCTTACGCGCGAAGATTTCCTGATTTACGAGCAATTTCTTGCCGCACCGTCCGCAAACTGGGTCGATCCCGTCCTGCCACGGCGCGGGGGCACGCGGCGGCTGTTCGACGGGCCGCTTTCCGAGCGCAGCCGGCGCCAGGCCCTCGGTATCCTTTGCGGGCTGCTCAATTACCTGGTGGCCGCCGGATACCTTGCCGGCAATCCGCTTGCACTGCGGCGCTCGTCCTCGGCAATGCCGGCACGGACCCGCCGCATTGAACGTTACCTCGATCACGCGCTTTGGCAGGTTGTGCTGGAATCGATGGAGACCTGGCCGCAGGCCTCCGCGCGCGAGCGCCAGCACTACGAACGCAGCCGATGGCTGATCCGGCTGCTGTACCACACCGCATTGCGGGCAAGCGAAGCCGCCAACGCACAGGCGGCGGACTTCTTCCAGCGTCGCGGCCGCTGGTGGCTGCACGTCATCGGCAAGGGTGGCGCCGAGGGCGAGGTACCAGTCTCCGACACCCTCATGGCCGACTTCGCACGCTACCGCGCATTCCATGATCTGGCACCCATGCCCTTGCCGGCCGAAAGCACGCCGGCCGTCATGAGCATCGCCGGCGACGCCAAGCGGCACCTGACGCCGACGGCCATCTACCTGATTGCCAAGGAAGTGTTCCGCCGGGCCGCCGACACCCTCGAGCCAACCGATCCGATCGGCGCGGCCACACTGCGCCGGGCCTCGACGCACTGGCTGCGGCACTCGGCGGCTTCGCATCAGGCCGACGCCGGCACTGATATCCGCTTTATCCAGAAGAACCTTCGCCACGCCTCGATCGAGACGACCGGGATCTACTTGCACGCCGAAGATGACCGCCGGCATGCCCAGACCACTCAGGCGGGGTCAGAACCGGAAGCCGCTGCCGTACCGGCCGGGAGCCTCCCCGCGTAGAATGCTCCCCGCGTTGTCAACCTCTGAATCCCTCAACCGATGTCTGTCTCCTACGATCCCCGCCAAATTGCGGAATGGCTGGACTCCTACACGGTGTCCAAGGCTCGCTCCTATGCGAGCGCTGTCTCGGAGTTGCGCTGGATCGACGAGGATACCTTGGCGGGACTGGTGCAAGGCACCCGTACGCGCCCGTATGACGTGCGTGCGTATTTCCACGACATCGACGAAGACATGTGGGTGGAGGGAGAATGCACGTGTCCGGTCGGCGTTGACTGCAAGCACGTGGCAGCGCTGTTGATCGCCGGCCTTGCGCACCAGCCGAAGCCATCGGCCGCCGGCGTGCGCGCGGAACTGGTGACCTGGCTGGAAAATTTTCGCGCTCGACGCACGGCAGCCAATCCCGCTGCCAAGAAAAAACCAGCCAAGGCCACGCATGCCCTGGCCTATGTGATCGGGCAATCGTATCGCGGCTGCGAGATTTCCCTCTACAAGGCCCGCGTGGGGGCCGACGGTACGATTCGCTCGGTCGACGATCGGTGGCAGAACGTCGAGAAAGCGCTGGTCGAACCGCCGAAATTTGTTTCCGAGGAGGATCTGTCGATCCTGCGCGGATTGTGGCTGGGCCGCTCGCATGCCGCCTATACCGGTGGTTTTGCTCTGCAGGGCGCAACCGGCGCCGCCATCCTGGAAAAGCTCATCGCCACCGGGCGTGCATTTACTTCCTTTGTTCCCGCAGGCGCCCACTACCCCGGATCACACTGCCCGGTGCACTGCGGATCAGAGCGCGGCGCAAAGATGACCTGGCAAGCGCAACCCGACACGCGCGTGCGGCCAGTCTTGCAGGCCGAGCCACCCGCCACCCTGTTGCTGACGACCACCCAGCCCTGCTGGTATGTGGACGCGCATTCTGGCGAAGCTGGCATACTCGCCATGCCGTGGCCGGCGGAACAGGTCACGGATTTCCTGTCGATGCCGGCCATCACGCTGGACGAGGCGGCGCTCGTTGGCAATGTGTTGCGTGAAGTCGCCCCCGACCTACCCATGCCGCCCGCGCCCGACGCGTCGTCCGTGCAGGTGATCGACACCGTAGCGACGCCCGTACTGACTCTCGACACCTTGCCGACCTGGTCAGTGTCGCCACTGGATTTTGCGACGGTCAGTTTTGATTACGCAGGTCACAGCATCCCTGCAAATAGCAGCACCACCCTCGTTCGCACTGCTGGCAGCGAGGTCATCCAGATCAAAAGAGACGCCAATCTCGAGCGGAAACGTCAGACCGAGTTGCAAAAGGCGGGCTTCAGAAAAATTCCGGCCAACCGTGCATATGGTTACAAACCGTTTCCAGATGGCATCCTCGGCCCCGAAGATGTCGACGACTGGCCGGATCTCATGAAGCTGGTGCTACCCGCACTACAGGCAAGCGGCTGGCGCGTCGTCATGAGCGACGAGTTTCGGCACAACGTGATCGAAATCGAAGCGATTGACGGCAGCCTGCGTCAGACCGGCGACGGCTGGTTTGACGTCGAGATGGGCATCACAGTCAATGGTCGCACGGTGCGCCTGGAGCCGCTGCTAGCAGACCTCTTTCGTCGCGATGAGCGCTGGCTGTCGGGCAGGCTCGATACCATCGCGGACGACGAAGCGATCGACATGAAAACCGACCGCAACGAGCGGCTTCGCCTGCGTGCCGACCGGCTTAAACCAGTCGTGCGCGTGCTGATCGACCTGTTCGACTCGCTCGGCACCGGCATGCGCATTTCCGAGTGGGATGCGGCCCGGCTCCATGCGCTGGATCAGACCGGGCGCTGGCAGTTTGACGGCGACGCATCGATCCGGCAGCTCGCGCAGCGCTTGATGGCGGGTCCTGGGGTGACAGACGTGCCGGTACCGCGTGGCCTGAAGGCCGAACTCCGTACCTACCAGCGTCAGGGTCTTGCCTGGATGCAGTTCCTGCGCGAACACGGGCTGTCCGGCGTGCTCGCCGACGATATGGGCCTCGGCAAGACCATCCAGGCACTTGCGCACATCCTCACCGAAAAGGAACGTGGCAGGCTGGACCGGCCTGCGCTGATCGTCGTGCCAACGACCCTCATGCACAACTGGTGCGAGGAAGCGCAGCGCTTCACGCCGAAGCTGCGCGTCCTGGATCTGCACGGGCCCCAACGCCACGAGCGCTTTGACCAGATCGGCAAGCACGATCTCATCCTGACCACCTACGCCTTGCTGTGGCGTGACGAGGAAGTTCTTGCCAAGCACGACTTTCACCTGCTGATCCTAGACGAGGCGCAGTACGTCAAGAATGCCGCCACCAAATCCGCCGCAACC
Source organism: Cupriavidus pauculus (assembly GCF_008801835.1). Taxonomy (GTDB): domain Bacteria; phylum Pseudomonadota; class Gammaproteobacteria; order Burkholderiales; family Burkholderiaceae; genus Cupriavidus; species Cupriavidus pauculus. The sequence continues at coordinate 4,208 of NZ_VZOW01000068.1, forward strand.
ATCCGCGAACTGCGTGCAAGACACCGCCTTTGCCTGACAGGCACGCCGCTCGAGAACCATCTCGGCGAACTGTGGGCCCAGTTTGACTTCCTGCTGCCTGGCTTCCTCGGTACCCGTCAGGACTTCACCCGCCGCTGGCGCACGCCCATCGAGAAAGGCGGCGATGCTGTTCGACGTGAACTGCTCGCGCGACGCATCCGACCGTTCATGCTGCGTCGGCGCAAGGATGAGGTCGCCGCCGAGTTGCCCCCGAAGACGATGATAGTGCGCACGGTCGAGCTCGAAGGCGCGCAGCGTGACCTGTACGAGACGGTGCGCGCGGCCATGCAGGAAAAGGTCCGTGCGGCCGTCGCAGCAAAAGGCCTCGCGCGCAGCCACATCATCGTGCTGGAGGCGTTGCTCAAGCTGCGCCAGGTCTGCTGCGATCCGCGGCTCGTCAAAATCAGCCAGGCGGCCCGGATCAAGGAATCGGCCAAGCTTGATCTGCTACTCGACATGCTGCCCGAACTAATCGAGGAAGGCCGTCGCATCCTGCTGTTCTCGCAGTTCACCAGCATGCTCGACCTCATTGCGGCGGCGCTGGAAAAAGCTGGGATTCCATACGTCATGCTGACCGGGGATGCCACCGATCGCGTCACACCAGTCAAGCGCTTCAAGCAAGGTGAGGTGCCGCTTTTCCTGATCAGCCTGAAGGCCGGTGGCGTTGGCCTGAACCTGACGGCGGCCGACACCGTCATTCACTACGATCCCTGGTGGAATCCCGCCGTAGAAAATCAGGCGACCGACCGCGCTCACCGTCTCGGGCAGGACAAGCCTGTGTTTGTTTACAAGCTGATCACCGCCGGCAGTGTTGAGGAGAAAATCGTCGCGATGCAGGAGCAGAAGGCGGCGCTTGCCAACGCGATCCTGTCGGAAGATGGCGCCGGCGCCGTCAAGTTCTCCGCCGACGACATCGAGGCGCTCTTTGAGCCGATCCCGGCCGCACCACCTGTTGTGGCACCGGCGGCGAAGCCCCGATCCCGCACCAGGACGGGAACATAAAAATGGCCTTGCCGCGACGCATAGTCGAGGTCTGACCAGCACGAACCCCAATGGCAAAAACGGGCGACAACCAACACGAACAGCGCATCTCGATGGAGATCGTGGTCGACCGCGTACACCGAAGAAGAATGCGCGATGGCGTGGTACTGCCATCTCGAGGACAGTCTGAGCTTTCCATTCGAAGCGCGGGTACGTCAGGCGATGGTGGCCTCCCCGCTGCGCTCAGGTGACAGAGTCTCCGTCTTCAGACTCGCGCATGATCAGTTGTGCCGCGTTGCCATCTTCGTGCACGCACTTTACAACCAGCGTGAACTCGTCGTGCCCCTTGCCCAGCTTGTTCCCGTCCGCGCCGACCAGAGCACGCACCTTGCCGTCTCTGACTGGCACTACTGGCACGACCAAGGTTGCAGCTTCTGCCCCCCGCACGATCTGACATCCCCCGGCATAATCCCCGAGCGCAACTTACAGGGCGCTCGGGCCGTTATCAGGTCAAGTCGCACCCTGCCAGCCCTTGCCTGGTCAGGGGCTGGCGGAAGATTTGCACTTTTCGGGGGATGGGCAGAAATAGCCTACCAGTAGCCGTAGAGGCTTGCCACCACCGCCAGCGCGCGCGTGCGGGTCGCTTCTGACAAGGGCGGCGCGGCGTCCTCCCTGCCGGTCTCCCCGTGCTGCAGCGCGTGCCGGTAGCCGAGCAACCGCTGGCGCGTGAGGTCCGAGAGCGGCCCAAGCTCGTGCGCGCCGCACCAGCGCATCAGGCGGCGCAGTTCGGCGCCATAGGCGCGCAACGTGTGGGGCGAGCGCCCGGTTCGGTCGCGCAGGAAGAGCGCCAGCGCCTGTGCATCGTCGGCGGCGCCGAGCGTGTTGGCCGCCGCGTGCGGCTGGGCGAAGCGGCCGGCGCGCGTGAGCCACGCGTGGTCAGCAGGGCCGTAAGCGGCCAGCCACGGGTTCGCCGCGACAGCTCCCCTCGCTTCCGCGGCGGTCGGCACCGTTGCTTCGCTCGCTAAGGCGGCGGTGGACCGGATGCGGCGCCGGTGCGTGTGCAGCAGCCGCGCGAGGACCGTCTCCGGGCGGGGCGCCAGATCCGCCGTCACCGTGCGCAGGCGCCCGCGCTCCCAGTATTCGACTGCCCCATCGTGCGCCAGCAGCAGCTTGAGCACGGTCGGCTGCGCGGCCTTGGCGTCGGCCAGCGAGCCATAGCGGCGCTTGACGCGCGCCAGCGTCCAGTGCGCGTAGACCGGGTGCCCGAGTGCCTCCGCCAGGTAGGCGAGGGCCGCCGCGACGGTGGCCGGCAGTGGGCGCGGCGGCACCGCGCCCGTATCGATCCAGTCGGCCGGCTTCATGACTGGGCGGTCCGCTTGGCGGCCGCCTTGCCCGTCGATCTGGGCACGCGCGTCTTGGCCGCTGGTGGCGCCGCGGCCAGGGTCGCACGCAGCAGCTCGTCGAGCTGGGCGCGCTGGCTGGCGGTGACGGCCTTGAGCGCGCTCGCCTCGCCCGCGGCGGTCTGGCGCGCGGCCCGCTCGCTGGCCAGGTCGGCGTCGAGTCGTGCGCGCTCGTCTTCCAGCGCGGCGATGCGCCGCTCGGCGAATTTGAGTTGGGAGGCCAGTTGCGCGCGCTCGGCCCGCACCGCGTCGCGCTGGTGCGCGGTTTCCTGCAGGAGCTGCTTCGACAGCGCCTCGTAGCGCGCCTGGGTGGTGGCGATCGCCTCGGTGTGGGTGCGCTCGCCCGCCGTGGCGCGCTCCTGGGCGGTCGCCAGCGCCGCCTCGAGCTCGCCCCGGCGTGCGGCTTGCTCATCGGCGCGCGCGCACGCCGCCGCCTGGGCGGCGCACGCT
>NZ_VZOW01000069.1 GCF_008801835.1 Cupriavidus pauculus
CACCAGCCGTACCGCTTCCAGCTTGAATTCCAGCGTGTACTGCGCCCGCTTTGTCTTGCTTGTCATCACATCTCTCCTTGCTTCAGTTTAACCTCAGCAAGGGATTCGTTTTGCGGGGGCAAGCTCAAAGCTCGAATCAAACTCTCACTTTATCTCCGACGAAAAGATTCTCAAACCAATTCGACAGCAGATCGCCGAGGGGCTTGTACGAGCCCTGGAAGGGCATAAAGAGCTTTCGGCGGACATGTTTAAGTTTATCGAGAAGGAAATTCAACTACGAAATCTGGAAATATCGTGGCATTGGTATTTTCTAGGCTCGGCCATGCCAGCACTGATTTCACTTACTACCCTTATTCTCTTCTGGATATTCAGGACGTATCTGAGAAGCATCTTCGGAGCGACGGGATTTTCTGTTGCGCTCGGGGCGATGGTAGGCGGACTTGGGGCTTTTCTATCCATCGCAAGTCGGTCCACAAAAATTGCCCTCGATGCGAGGGCCGGCTTAATAATTCACGTGACAGAGGGATTAGCCAGGATTATCACAGGAATTTTCGGAGGCGCACTGTTGGCATTGATTACCAAAGGCGGCGTGGCATTCTATGCATTAAAGACCTCCGGAAACCCTCTTGCAGCGCTCTTAGCATTCGCTTTGCTCGCAGGGACAAGTGAGCGGCTGATTCCCAATCTTGTGAAGAAGCATGAGGCCGATTTGAAGTGATACGTCCGGCGCCAACCCTAATTAGAACAATTTAAAAATACTTCGAGCAGGAAAAAGATGTCTAGCAAAGAAATAAAACTTACGCTCCGTGTCGAGGGCGGGGTTGCCGATGAGGGCGTTCTGGATATTTATGACGCAGCAGGAACGATATACGGGCTAGCAAGAAGCGTTAATATGGTAGCCCACTCGCTCGCCAATGACGGCGAAGTGAAAAAGAAAAATAAGATTGCACGCGGCGTAAAAACAGTTATTCATTCGTCTATAAAAGGATGTTTTGAAGAGCAGGTTGGCATTCAATTTGAAGAGAAATTTGTTAACAGTGTTGGGCCATCAGTATTTTCAAATGTCTTCTGGGATTACTTGAGATGGACATGGAATGGTGCCGTGGGCATCGAGTGGGAGCCAACAACGGCATACGTTAGAGCTTTGGCAAAAAGGAAAGATGTATTGATTGACGAGATTTCAGATGCCTTGGAAACTCCCATGCAGCATCTGCACAAATCGATAGCCAGCGACAGCACGGTAAAGATATTCATCAACAGACCAAAAGTTAGCGACATTCTGACGTTTGATAAAGAAACATTGGATTACGTAACGACACGAGAGGAGTCTACCGAAACAGAGTACATCGTCGGAAATATAACCCGATCAAATGTACTAAGTGTATTTGGACGACTCTTTTCTGACGAGGAAGAGAGGGTCGTTTCTTTTAGCTTTGCCGATGGAGAAAATCGCAGAGTCCGAGATCTTGCCATCAAGTCAATGCAAGAGCATGAGAAGGAAAGCAAAGGAAAAATGAATCTGCTTGTTTCAAAGGTTATAAATGCTCACGGTGTCGTGAAACGATACATCGTTCATGACATCCTTGAGATCAATAAGAGGTGATGGGATGGACGCCGCTCCCGATAGCTGTATCGGTGACCGGAACCGAAGGGTTTTCGAGTCACTGTCGCACTGGGCAATGGAAGTGCCTCCGAAGGGCAAAGCAGGTCTCGTAACGTGCCGCCTCTTCTACCGTTCTCAGACAGATGACAAGCTAAGTCCAATTGCAGGATATAACCGAAAGGAGCGAGCCGCCATGCTGCAGAAAATCATCGACGCCATTCGCAACCGAGAAGTCTTATCTTTCACCTACGACGGATTTGCCCGCGTGGTAGAGCCGCATGCCGTGGGTGTATCGAGAGCTGGAAATAACGTGTTGCGGTGCTACCAAATACAAGGCGGTCACGTCACCCCGGGCCACGAATGGGATCTTTGCAATATCGCGAAGATTTTAGGTTTGAGTGCCACTGGACAGCGCTTCGTTGGTGAGCGCCCCGGGTATAAACGAGGTGATAAACATATGACCACCATCTTCGCAGAACTCTGATCAGCCTACACGGGGCTACACTGGCACCACTATGAATGGCACTCAAGATGTGCCGTCGAACGGAGCCCCTCTCCCTGACCTCGATAATTGGGGCCGCCCCAAGGCTCCAAGTAAAGGCAAGCTTACTTCAATTCATATTCAAGCTGATAGCCTCGGCGTAAACGTTTCCAGTCTCGAAGCCAGCGATGTCCTCGCACAATAAGTGTACACAGTCGACGAACTGCCGATACGATAGTTTTCCCCCGAAGCGTTCCCGTACGATCTCCGCGAGAGATCGCTCTTGGTCAGCGGATAGGTTCGAATCGTGGTGCCGTTTGCTGTCATCCTGACACCATCCCACCGCCCGCTTGAACTCACAACGCGGTCGCATCCAATGCAGGCGAGAAATCGCCTACCAATTGACATCCTTTCTGACCCGGAGTGCTTTGCACGAAGGGCTATGATCGAATCGTCGGAACTCAACCAGCGCTTGTCACGAGCCCTTGAACTCGAATTTCTTAGCGATATCCCAAGCTCCATATTCCGCCGTCACGAAGAAGTTAAACATACTGTCAGTAAATGTAATGAGGGCAGCACTGAATTGCGAATAGCATGTATATAGCGTTCGCGTTATAGCCAAATCCTAGGGCGACAAAAAAGCGGCAGCACCATGCTTGCTACCTTCTGCGAGAACGGCATTAATGGCCTATGTAGCGCTCTTTGCTGCCGCAGCGAGGGCAGCTTTGTCGACATCAACGATGCCAGTATCGAGCTCGTACGGCTCGCCGCTGATCACCTTACGAAAGAGATCAACCGCAGCGTCCGTATAGCGGTGAGTCAGTTGCGGGGACTTGTGGCCGAGTTTCAGCGCGATATGGTACTTATTGTCCGTCGCGGTAATGTCGAAACCCTTCTCTTCTTTGATGTAGTTAATGATCTTTCTCACCTCGTGCCACGTGTCGTAGCCGAGTTGCTGGCCAACGCCTGCCGCAGCATACTTGTAGTCAAGATTGACTTTTGATGGGTCAGCAAGTGACGTGACGCCGAACAGCTTCGCGAAACTTTCGCCTGACTCTACGGCGTGCTCCAACTGCTCGAAGTTAATTTCCACGTGGCGCTTCGGGATATCCGAACGAATTAGTTCGACCGAGCGCGCCATCAACGCCCGCAGAAGCTTTGTGTTGATCTTCTCTAGATTACCCGCTTGCCCGAATGCTCTGAACACCCACTCGAAAGAGTTCGCCGTAATACTTTTAATCCGAATATTGATATCCGGCGCGACCAAGATCACGTATTCGCGAGCAGGACTCGACGCTTCATCGCGCTGAGATACTTGTGATCGTCGTCGAACCGCTGGTAGTCGGCTTCGTTGAGGACGAGCGACTGTGGTATCGTCCTGCACCCGTGAATCTTGAAAATTTCGCCGATTGCGAGGTAGCCCTTCCTCATGATCTGCTGTCCAATGACAGTCTCGTACTCGGGGAACAGGGGCTCAATAACCTCGTCGTAGTTTGTCGTGATGATCGCGTGCGCGCTGATGTTCTTCAATGCCTCTATCTCGACATCTAGCTCCGGCGACCCGTACGAGCCCTTGGCGTTCGGGCCAAGGCCCTCGAGCAATTTCGCAGTCGCGTGCTTTATGAAAATGTCGGCGGGCGCGCTCGCGCTAAAGTAGTCTGTGGGAAACTCGTCTTTGCCCTTACCCCACGCCCACTCGCGATAGAGGTCAGTGAAGACCGAGCCGATCTTCTTAAGATCGCCACTGTACGTTTGCTTGTAGTAGGCGAAGTCCTTGTCGATCAGCGGACACTTCTTCGCCAGAGCCGTCAGCAGCTCCTCCCAATTTGGCCCACCCGCGTACCGCTTTGAGAATCCGGAGCCGACGAACAGGATGGGCTGACACTCGGCATCAGCGAGGACCTTGGCGACATCGGAGGTGACCTCTTCCTGGTATTGCTTATAGTCGATAGGCATGGGCTGGCCCTTTTGTTACGTGCTGATTAGTATGCCCAACCGCCCTTTGCTGTGCCACCCCATACCGTTCGATCTACCGAAACAAGGCGACAGCACGACGTTCCGCCGCCGGCCACGTCTCGCTGTGGCCCGATCCCAAGCTGCGATTCAGCACTGCCAGCGCCGCCGCCGAACTGACGTCGTGCGGCGCCGGCTTTGATACGGCCAGCAAGACCTGTGGCTGCCGCGTTGCTAGTGTTGACGTGAACCGAAACCTTTGCCATGATTCTCGCTGGCTCCCGCGAGAGAGCCAGCTGGCCCGCGCTGCGAAGCAATGCATCTCGCTTACGTCTTCTGACACTAGTTATTCCCTTGAGCGCCACTAGGGACTGCGGGTCGTACCTAAAACATCCGTGCGCTTGGAGGATAAACTGATGTCATCGCACTCTCAAAATCAAGGCGCGCCTTCGAATCGCGCCGCTCTCATCGAACTCTTGAAGCGGGTCGCGAAGCGCGAAAAGACGCGACTGCGCGATGAGGAATTCGAAGAAGTACAGCTGTCGACCGTACTCGATCAAATCGCCGTAACGCTCGGCTACCGCAACTGGTCCCTGCTTCACAAGGATGCGATCCGCATGCCGACGGGTCGCTTCTCAGCTTTGGCGGCGCGAGTGTCCGATTTTCCTGAAGTTCAAGAGTTTCAGCGTTACAACGCGTTGGACAAGGAAGCCGCTCGCTCAGAGATGCGCGAATACGTCGAAGGCAACTTCACCCGCCTGATCGAGTTCGCGTTCTACGATTCCGAGTCGGAAAACGGCTTCGCTTGGCCTAGCGCGGATCTGCGCGATGAGCTGGAGGCCGAATTTGGCGAACGCTTTCCGCCTGAATTGATCGCCGAGGTGGCGTCCGACATGGAAGTGAACGACGGACCGTGGGGAATTGAAGATTACGGCGACGACGACCGTCACGGCCGCGAGCCTGATGACTCGCCCCAAGCCGCGTAGCCAGCGCATCAGGGCAACGAAAAGGCGGTCGCCAGAATGCCTGTGCGACCGCCTTTTGAGGGAGTGGCCCTGCGCACAAACCACGTCTACAGCGACGCATCCCGCCCAATGTGCGCCTCACAAGTCACGCCAGCAAGAGCTTCCGGAGTGGATACACTTTCGCGTGCAGCGTCCACATCACATGCTTGCACGCACCCCGGATTCCCGCATAGAATTGCGGGTTCGCGGGCGTCGTATAATGGCTATTACCTTAGCTTCCCAAGCTAAAGACGTGGGTTCGATTCCCATCGCCCGCTCCAAACTGCATCTAAGCGCCTGATTCCGCAAGGAACTTGGCTGCCACCAGGGCAACGGCACGCAAGGCTACTACGAAAGCGTAGCCCGTATGGCCGCCAAGCCCGGATATCTCTACCGCCGCCCCAGCGGTATCTACGTCGTCCGCATCTGCATCCCCACCCGCCTGCGTGCTGCTATTGGCCGTGGTGAAGTCCACATCTCGACCGGTCAACGTGAACTCACGTCGGCTAAAATCTTTGCCTTCCAAACCCTGGCAGAGTGGAAAGCTCGCCTGCTAAAGCTGGATCGCATGGACGTATTGAAACTGGAAGCCGGCAGCCCCTTGCTTGGCGGCAGTGGATTTCTGCCGCTGGACACCGCTGCGCAGGCTATCGGCATGACCCTGCCTGCGCTGGCTACCGAAGCGGCCAACCAGGGCGAAGACCTCCATGCCTACGCTGATGGGTGGCACTGCGCCATAGTGGCCGACGTTCGCCAAGTGGAGCGAGACTTTGATGGCTCGCTCTTGCTTGACGACGCGCTTGAGCGTGGCGAAGTGCGACGACTTTCCCATCAGCATCTCATCTGGCCTGACGCACGCGCTGTAGCCGCCCAGCTTACGGCGACTGGCTCCGCGAGCGAGTGCCATTTCTATCTCGACACCGAGCGCCGCCGAGCGGTGTTCCTGGACCACCCTGGGGTAGAAGTGCCTGCGGCCCAAGTGCTGATTCATAAGGCTGCGCTAGAGCGCATCAGAAGCACTCTACGGGGCCATGTGTGGAGTTGCCCCTATACCTCAGGACACGCAGACACCGCTAGGTTGATGACACTGCAGTCCGTCTGAACTCGCGCGGTGAGCGATATTTCAGGGCTTTGTGCGGGTGGCGCTCATTGTAGTGTTCAAA
>NZ_VZOW01000070.1 GCF_008801835.1 Cupriavidus pauculus
GGGGTCGCCTCAGAAAACGGAAAATAAAGCACGCTAAGCCGGTTGCAGCGGTCGTAGCGGCCTGAACTTGCCCGCGCCGATCTTGGCGCTGCTGCGCCAGAGGTAATCGCCGGTGAGGTTGATGTGCTCCCAACCGAGCGGCGACAGGTACTGCAACAGCGCGTCATCAACGGCATGGCCGTTGCCACGCAGCGCGTGCGCAGCCCGTTCCAGATAGACCGTGTTCCACAACACGACGGCAGCCGTTACCAGATTGAGGCCGCTAGCCCGGTAGCGCTGCTGCTCGAAACTGCGGTCGCGGATTTCACCCAGGCGGTTGAAAAACACTGCCCTGGCCAGCGCATTGCGCGCCTCGCCCTTGTTCAGGCCGGCATGCACGCGGCGGCGCAGTTCCACGCTTTGCAGCCAGTCCAGGATGAACAGCGTGCGCTCGATGCGGCCCAGCTCGCGGAGCGCCACGGCCAGGCCGTTCTGGCGTGGGTAGCTGCCGAGCTTTCGGAGCATCAGGGAGGCCGTCACCGTGCCCTGCTTGATCGAGGTGGCCAGCCGCAGGATTTCGTCCCAATGGGCGCGGACGTGCTTGATGTTGAGCGTGCCGCCGATCATGGGTTTCAGCGCGTCATAGGCGGCGTCGCCCTTCGGGATGTAGAGCTTGGTGTCGCCCAGGTCGCGGATGCGCGGCGCGAAGCGGAAGCCCAGGAGGTGCATCAGGGCGAAGACGTGATCGGTGAAGCCCGCCGTGTCGGTGTAATGCTCCTCGATCCGCAAGTCGGACTCGTGGTACAGCAGGCCGTCGAGCACGTAGGTCGAATCGCGCACGCCGACGTTCACGACCTTGGTGTGAAATGGCGCGTACTGGTCAGAAATGTGGGTGTAGAACGTCCGCCCTGGGCTGCTCCCGTATTTCGGGTTGATGTGGCCGGTGCTCTCGGCCTTGCTGCCGGTGCGGAAGTTCTGGCCGTCCGACGATGAGGTGGTGCCGTCGCCCCAGTGCTCGGCGAAGGGATGGCGGAACTGTGCGTTGACCAGATCGGCCAGCGCCGCCCCGTAGGTTTCGTCGCGGATGTGCCAGGCTTGCAGCCAAGCCAGCTTGGCGTAGGTCGTGCCGGGGCAAGACTCCGCCATCTTGGTCAGGCCCAGGTTGATCGCGTCGGCGAGGATCGTGGTCAGCAACAGGTTCTTGTCTTTGGCCGGGTCGCCCGATTTCAGATGCGCGAAATGCCGAGTGAAGCCCGTCCATTCGTCCACCTCCAGCAGCAGTTCGGTGATCTTGACGTGCGGCAGGATCATTGCCGTCTGGTCGATCAGCGCTTGGGCGGTGTCGGGTACCGCCGCGTCGAGCGGCGTGATCTTCAAGCCTGACTCGGTGATGATGGCGTCCGGCAGCTCGTTGGCCGTCGCCATACGGTTGACGGTGGCAAGCTGTGTTTCCAGCAGCGTCAGCCGGTCGTTCAGGTACCGGTTGCAGTCGGTGGCCACGGCCAGCGGCAATTCGCTGGCCTGCTTGAGGCTGGCGAATTTCGCGGGCGGCACCAGGTAGTCCTCGAAGTCCTTGAACTGGCGCGACCCCTGCACCCAGATGTCGCCGGAACGCAACGCGTTCTTCATCTCCGACAGCGCGCACAGTTCGTAGTAGCGCCGGTCGATGCCGGTGTCGGTCATGACCAGCTTCTGCCAGCGCGGCTTGATGAACTCGGTCGGCGCGTCGGCGGGCACCTTGCGGGCGTTGTCGCTGTTCATGCCGCGCAGCACCTCGATGGCGTCGAGCACGTCCTTCGCGGCGGGAGCGGCCCGCAGCTTGAGCACGGCAAGGAATTCCGGCGCGTAGCGGCGCAGCGTGGCGTAGCTTTCGCCGATGCGGTGCAGGAAATCGAAGTCCTCGGGCTGCGCAAGCTTCTGCGCTTCGGTGACGCTCTCGGCGAAGGCATCCCAGGACATGACGGCCTCGATGGCGGCGAACGGATCGCGGCCCGCCTGCTTGGCCTCGATCAGCGCCTGGCCGATGCGGCCGAACAGCCGCACCTTGGCGTTGATCGCCTTGCCGGACGCCTGGAATTGCTGCTGATGCTTGTTCTTGGCGGCGTTGAACAGCTTGCCCAGGATGCGGTCGTGCAGGTCGATGATTTCGTCGGTGACGGTGGCCATGCCCTCGATGGCAAGCGCCACCAGGGTGGCATAGCGTCGCTGCGCCTCGAACTTGGCCAGGTCGGCGGGCGTCATCTGGCCACCCTCACGGGCGATCTTGAGCAGGCGGTTCTGGTGCACCGACCGCTCGATGCCAGAAGGCAGGTCGAGCGCCTGCCACGCTTTGAGGCGTTCGATGTGTTCCAGCATGTGCCGCGAATTCGGTTTGACGGGCGATTGGCGCAGCCAGGCCAGCCAGGTCGTTTTGCCGTTGTCCCGACGCTTGAGCAGATCGTCGAGGCGGCGGCGATGCGCGTCCGACAGCGGTTCGGCCAAGGCATCGTAGATGCGCCGGTTGGCGCGGGTGATTGCTTCGGCGCTCGCCCGCTCGACGGCGTTGAGGGCAGGCAGAATGACCGACTGCTGCCGCAGGTGCTCGATCAAGGTGCTGGCCAGCACGATGCCCTTGTCGGTCTGCAAGGCCATCTCGGTCAGCAACTGGACGGCCTGCCGGTAGTGGCCCATGGTAAAGGGCTGGAAGCCGAACACCGTTTGCAGTTCGACCAGGTGCTCGCGCCGGGTCTGCTCCCGCTGCCCGTATTCGTCCCAGCTTTCGACGCTGACCTTGAGCTGGTCGGCGACCAGTTTCAACAAGGGCGGAAACGGCGGCTCATCGACGCCCAGGATGACACCAGGAAAGCGCAGGTAACAGAGCTGCACGGCGAAGCCCAGCCGGTTGGCCGGGCCGCGCCGCTGCCGGATGATGGAGAGGTCGGTTTCGCTGAACGTGTAGTGACGGATCAACTCATCCTTGGTGTCCGGCAACGCCAGCAGGCTTTCGCGCTCGGCGGCGGACAGGATTGAACGACGTGGCATATTTACTGATCCGTTCTCAAGTATTGATACAGGGTTTCGCGACTGATTCCGAATTCACGAGCCAGCTTGGTCTTTTGCTCGCCAGCCTCGACACGTTGGCGCAGTTCGGCAATACGCTCAGACGACAGGGATTTCTTCCTGCCACGGTAGGCCCCGCGCTGCTTGGCGAGCGCGATGCCCTCGCGCTGCCGCTCGCGGATCAAGGCGCGTTCGAACTCGGCGAACGCGCCCATTACCGACAGCATCAGGTTCGCCATCGGCGAGTCCTCGCCGGTGAAGGTCAAATGCTCCTTAAGGAACTCGATGCGTACGCCGCGCTGGGTGAGGCCCTGCACCAGGCGGCGCAGGTCGTCGAGGTTGCGCGCCAGACGATCCATGCTGTGCACCACGACCGTGTCGCCTTCGCGCACGAAGGCGAGCAGCCGTTCCAGTTCGGGCCGCCGTGTGTCCTTGCCCGACGCCTTGTCGGTGAACACTTTATCCACCTGGATCTGTTCGAGCTGCCGTTCTGGGTTCTGGTCGAAGCTGCTGACGCGGACGTAACCGATGCGCTTGCGCTTCGAAGCGTTGATAACACTCCAACCCGCAGAAGTGCTCGACGTATTCCGCGCCTTCCGGGGTGAAGGCGGCATCGAGCGGGATTTCCTTGCAGCACACGCAGCAACTGGTGGTGGTCGAGTCACTTGCATTCATGGTGGCACCCCTCCATTGACTGACGAAGACGGCGAATGCCGCCGCCGGCATTGGCTTCGCGAACAGGAAGCCTTGTCCTGTGTCGCAGTCCGCTTGTCGCAATAGATCAAGACTCGCCGATGTTTCCACGCCTTCAGCCACCACATCCATGCCCAGCCCGTGCGCAAGCTGAATCACGGTGTGCACGATGGTTTGGTCGCGGCGGTCGTTGGCGAGCCCGGCGACAAACGATTGGTCGATCTTGAGCGTGCTGATTGGGCAGCACTTCAGATGTTGCAGACAGGAATACCCCGTCCCGAAGTCATCGGCGGCGAAGCGCACACCGATCTGCCGCAAGGCGTCCAGGGCGGGGAAGATCGCCGGATCACCAAACGCGACCGATTCGGTCAGCTCGATTTCGAGATACTCGGCGGGCAACTCGGCATCAGCCAGCACGCCCTTTACCCACCCGTCGAAGTCCGGTCCCACTTGGCTCGCCGAAACATTGACGGCCAGCCGGAACGGTCGCCATGCCAGCATTCGCCAGTCACGCATCTGGCGGCAGGCTTCGCCCAGCACCCAAGCGCCGATTTCAGGCATCAGGCCGGACGATTCGACCACGGGCAGGAACTGGCCCGGTGGCAATAGTCCAAGCGTCGGATGACGCCAGCGCAACAGGGCTTCCGCGCCGACAATCCCACCACTGCGCAGATCGACGACGGGCTGGTAGTGCAGTTCAAGCTGCCCGCGCTCGACCGCTTGGGCCAGTTCCGGCGTCGTCCATCCATCCGGCCGGAAAGCGCTCATTCTCTTTCCCTGAATGCCCGCAACGCCCGCGACAGGGACAGAAGGAACAGGCCGGTCAAACCGAGCGCCGCGATGACCCAATGCTCGCCGAGGAAAGCACCGGCGGTTGTGCCGGCCAGCACGACAGCGAGGATGGGCAGGTGGCAGGGGCAAGTCAGCACAGCCAGTCCGCCCCACAGGTAGCCGGTGATCGGTTTGTGCGTCTCGGACGGCAAGCGCTCGGGGTTGTTCATGGCAGACTCTCCGCGTGCTGTGCCGGCTCGGTCGGCAGGGTGGCCAACTGCACTTCCAGATCGGCCAACGCTTCGCGCCGACGCTCGACGAACTGACGCAGCAGGGCAAGCTGCGCGGCCGCTTCGTCGCCGTCCGCCGCATCCAGCGCCCGGCACAGCCGCGCCAGCGCGTCGAGGCCGATGCCCGCCTCGAAGGCCGCCCGCACGAAGCACAGCCGTTGCAAGGCGGCGTCATCGAACAAGCCGTAGCCGCCTGGTGTGCACGCCACCGGGCGCAGCAATCCGCGCAGCAGGTAGTCGCGCACGATATGCACGCTCACCCCGGCATCAAGAGCCAGCCGGGACACCGTGTAGGCGTTCATTGAACACCTCCTTTTTCTCACCCGGCGCAGCAGGAAAGCTGCTTCACATCCTTGTTGAAGGTCTGCGCCGCGAGCTTCAACCCCTCGACCATCGTCAGGTAGGGGAACAACTGGTCGGCCAGTTCCTGCACCGTCATGCGGTTGCGAATGGCCAGAGCCGCCGTCTGGATCAGTTCACCCGCTTCCGGCGCGACCGCTTGTACGCCGATCAGCCGATGGCTGCCTTCCTCGATAACCAACTTGATGAAGCCGCGTGTGTCGAAGTTGGCGAGCGCACGCGGCACGTTGTCCAAGGTCAAGGTGCGGCTGTCGGTCTCGATCCCGTCGTGGTGGGCTTCCGCCTCGCTGTAGCCCACGGTCGCCACTTGCGGATCGGTGAACACCACGGCCGGCATTGCGGTCAGGTCGAGCGCCGCATCGCCGCCGGTCATGTTGATCGCGGCACGGGTGCCGGCCGCTGCCGCCACATAGACGAACTGCGGCTGGTCGGTGCAGTCGCCGGCCGCGTAGATGTTCGGGTTGCTCGTGCGCATGCCTTGGTCGATGACGATGGCACCTTGCGCATTGACAGTGACCCCCGCTGCGTCCAGCGCGAGGCTGCGCGTGTTCGGTGTCCGACCGGTGGCAACCAGCAGTTTGTCGGCGCGCAATTCACCGTGCGTGGTGGTCAGCACGAATTCACCGTCCATATGGGCGACCTGGCTGGCTTGCGTGTGCTCCAGCACCTCGATGCCCTCGGCACGGAAAGCGGCTGTCACCGCCTCGCCGATGGCCGGGTCTTCACGGAAGAACAAGGTATTGCGCGCCAGGACCGTGACCTTGCTGCCCAGCCGGGCAAAGGCTTGCGCCAGCTCCAGCGCCACCACCGACGAGCCGATTACGGCAAGGCGTTCGGGAATGGTGTCGCTCGCCAGGG
>NZ_VZOW01000071.1 GCF_008801835.1 Cupriavidus pauculus
TCGCTCAAAAGCAAAACCCCCAAGCTTTTAGGGCTTGGGGGTTTTGGGGATAAGAGCCTGGCGATGACCTACTTTCACACGGGTAGTCCGCACTATCATCGGCGCAAAGTCGTTTCACGGTCCTGTTCGGGATGGGAAGGGGTGGTTCCGACTCGCTATGGTCACCAGGCATGAGGGGTAGCCGGGCTGACGCGGGGGTCAGCGCGGCGAATCTGGGTGTAGTAAAGGGGGGTTGTGGTTGCACACCTTGGGCACAAGGCGAAACACACTGGTTATAGGATCAAGCCTTACGGGCAATTAGTACTGGTTAGCTTAACGCATTACTGCGCTTCCACACCCAGCCTATCAACGTCCTGGTCTCGAACGACCCTTCAAGGAGGTCAAGCCTCCAGGGAATCCTCATCTTCAGGCGAGTTTCCCGCTTAGATGCTTTCAGCGGTTATCTCTTCCGTACATAGCTACCCTGCGATGCCTCTGGCGAGACAACAGGTACACCAGCGGTACGTCCACTCCGGTCCTCTCGTACTAGGAGCAGCCCCCGTCAAGATTCCAACGCCCACGGCAGATAGGGACCAAACTGTCTCACGACGTTTTAAACC
Source organism: Cupriavidus pauculus (assembly GCF_008801835.1). Lineage (GTDB taxonomy): Bacteria > Pseudomonadota > Gammaproteobacteria > Burkholderiales > Burkholderiaceae > Cupriavidus > Cupriavidus pauculus. Next base: position 600 of record NZ_VZOW01000071.1, read on the forward strand.
CAGCTCACGTACCTCTTTAAATGGCGAACAGCCATACCCTTGGGACCGGCTACAGCCCCAGGATGAGATGAGCCGACATCGAGGTGCCAAACACCGCCGTCGATATGAACTCTTGGGCGGTATCAGCCTGTTATCCCCAGAGTACCTTTTATCCGTTGAGCGATGGCCCTTCCATTCAGAACCACCGGATCACTATGTCCTGCTTTCGCACCTGCTCGACTTGTCGGTCTCGCAGTTAAGCACGCTTTTGCCATTGCACTTTAGGTACGATGTCCGACCGTACCAAGCGTACCTTCGAACTCCTCCGTTACACTTTGGGAGGAGACCGCCCCAGTCAAACTGCCTACCATGCACTGTCCCCGACCCGGATTCACGGGTCAAGGTTAGAACCTCAAACAAACCAGGGTGGTATTTCAAGGACGGCTCCACGTGAACTAGCGTCCACGCTTCAAAGCCTCCCACCTATCCTACACAGATCGGTTCAAAGTCCAATGCAAAGCTACAGTAAAGGTTCATGGGGTCTTTCCGTCTAGCCGCGGGGAGATTGCATCATCACAAACACTTCAACTTCGCTGAGTCTCGGGAGGAGACAGTGTGGCCATCGTTACGCCATTCGTGCAGGTCGGAACTTACCCGACAAGGAATTTCGCTACCTTAGGACCGTTATAGTTACGGCCGCCGTTTACCGGGACTTCAATCAAGAGCTTGCACCCCATCATTTAATCTTCCGGCACCGGGCAGGCGTCACACCCTATACGTCCACTTTCGTGTTTGCAGAGTGCTGTGTTTTTATTAAACAGTCGCAGCCACCATTTTATTGCAACCCCTTCACCCTCCTGGCGCAGGCCAGTCAAGCTACAAGGGCGTACCTTATCCCGAAGTTACGGTACCAATTTGCCGAGTTCCTTCTCCCGAGTTCTCTCAAGCGCCTTAGAATACTCATCTCGCCCACCTGTGTCGGTTTGCGGTACGGTCTCGTATGACTGAAGCTTAGAGGCTTTTCTTGGAACCACTTCCGATTGCTTCGCAGCTTAAAGCCGCTCGCCCCACATCCTTGAATTCCGCGCCCGGATTTGCCTAAGCGCCTTCTCCAATGCAGGGACCGGGACTTCCAACACCCGGACAACCTTCCGCGATCCGTCCCCCCATCGCATCATACGACGGTGCAGGAATATTAACCTGCTTCCCATCAGCTACGCATCTCTGCCTCGCCTTAGGGGCCGACTCACCCTACGCCGATGAACGTTGCGTAGGAAACCTTGGGCTTACGGCGAGGGGGCCTTTCACCCCCTTTATCGCTACTCATGTCAGCATTCGCACTTCTGATACCTCCAGCATCCTTTACAAGACACCTTCACAGGCTTACAGAACGCTCTCCTACCACGCACATTGCTGTGCGTCCGCAGCTTCGGTATATAGCTTAGCCCCGTTACATCTTCCGCGCAGGACGACTCGATCAGTGAGCTATTACGCTTTCTTTAAAGGGTGGCTGCTTCTAAGCCAACCTCCTGACTGTTTTAGCCTTCCCACTTCGTTTCCCACTTAGCTATATTTGGGGACCTTAGCTGGCGGTCTGGGTTGTTTCCCTCTTGACACCGGACGTTAGCACCCGATGTCTGTCTCCCGTGATTGCACTCTTCGGTATTCGGAGTTTGCTATGGCGGGGTAATCAGCAATAGACCCCCCAACCATGACAGTGCTCTACCCCCGAAGGTGAGACACGAGGCACTACCTAAATAGTTTTCGGAGAGAACCAGCTATTTCCAGATTTGTTTAGCCTTTCACCCCTATCCACAGCTCATCCCCTAACTTTTCAACGTTAGTGGGTTCGGTCCTCCAGTACGTGTTACCGCACCTTCAACCTGGCCATGGATAGATCATCTGGTTTCGGGTCTACACCCAGCGACTCAACGCCCTGTTCGGACTCGCTTTCGCTACGCCTTCCCTAATCGGTTAAGCTTGCCACTGAATGTAAGTCGCTGACCCATTATACAAAAGGTACGCCGTCACCCGTTTCCAGGCTCCGACTGTTTGTATGCATGCGGTTTCAGGATCTATTTCACTCCCCTCCCGGGGTTCTTTTCGCCTTTCCCTCACGGTACTGGTTCACTATCGGTCGATTACGAGTATTTAGCCTTGGAGGATGGTCCCCCCATCTTCAGACAGGATTTCACGTGTCCCGCCCTACTTGTCGTACACCTAGTTCCACAACGCTGTTTTCGCATACAGGGCTATCACCTGCTATGGCCGGGCTTTCCATCCCGTTCTGCTAACAATGCTGCTAAAGAGTACAAGGCTCTTCCCATTTCGTTCGCCACTACTTTGGGAATCTCGGTTGATTTCTGTTCCTGCAGCTACTTAGATGTTTCAGTTCGCCGCGTTCGCTTCCGTGACCTATGTATTCAGTCACGGATGACCCATTCGGGCCGGGTTTCCCCATTCGGACATCTCCGGATCAAAGCTCGTTTGCCAGCTCCCCGAAGCTTTTCGCAGGCTACCGCGTCCTTCATCGCCTGTAATCGCCAAGGCATCCACCACATGCACTTGTTCGCTTGACCCTATAACGAGTGTGTCTCGTCGACACCTACCTTATAGGTCTGAGTTCTCGCGTTTGTGCCGTATTCCAAGTCATCTTTCGATCACTTAAATACTTTTTGGTTGATACAATCACAACCCGGTATCGTGTTGGGTACTTCAGCCTCTCATCAAGGCTTCACGACACCTTTACTACATCCCATATTGTTAAAGAACAGCCGACCGTCTCCGGTCGATCTTGGCAATGCCAAACGCAAACATTCGCCATCGAACGCTTGCGTTTGGCCTTCCAATTCCAAGGCCCGCTCACCCTGAGGTGATGGTGGAGGATGACGGGATCGAACCGACGACCCCCTGCTTGCAAAGCAGGTGCTCTCCCAGCTGAGCTAATCCCCCGCGATAACTTGGTGGGTCTGGTAGGACTTGAACCTACGACCCCCGCCTTATCAAGACGGTGCTCTAACCACCTGAGCTACAGACCCTTGGCTGTAACAGCAAACAACCGATAAGTGTGAACGCTTGACTTGTGAACACAAGCCTCTAGAAAGGAGGTGATCCAGCCGCACCTTCCGATACGGCTACCTTGTTACGACTTCACCCCAGTCATGAACCCTGCCGTGGTAATCGCCCTCCTTGCGGTTAGGCTAACTACTTCTGGCAAAACCCACTCCCATGGTGTGACGGGCGGTGTGTACAAGACCCGGGAACGTATTCACCGCGGCATGCTGATCCGCGATTACTAGCGATTCCAGCTTCACGTAGTCGAGTTGCAGACTACGATCCGGACTACGATGCGTTTTCTGGGATTAGCTCCCCCTCGCGGGTTGGCAACCCTCTGTACGCACCATTGTATGACGTGTGAAGCCCTACCCATAAGGGCCATGAGGACTTGACGTCATCCCCACCTTCCTCCGGTTTGTCACCGGCAGTCTCTCTAGAGTGCTCTTGCGTAGCAACTAGAGACAAGGGTTGCGCTCGTTGCGGGACTTAACCCAACATCTCACGACACGAGCTGACGACAGCCATGCAGCACCTGTGTCCACTTTCCCTTTCGGGCACCTAATGCATCTCTGCTTCGTTAGTGGCATGTCAAGGGTAGGTAAGGTTTTTCGCGTTGCATCGAATTAATCCACATCATCCACCGCTTGTGCGGGTCCCCGTCAATTCCTTTGAGTTTTAATCTTGCGACCGTACTCCCCAGGCGGTCAACTTCACGCGTTAGCTACGTTACTGAGAAAATGAATCCCCAACAACTAGTTGACATCGTTTAGGGCGTGGACTACCAGGGTATCTAATCCTGTTTGCTCCCCACGCTTTCGTGCATGAGCGTCAGTCACGTCCCAGGGGGCTGCCTTCGCCATCGGTATTCCTCCACATCTCTACGCATTTCACTGCTACACGTGGAATTCTACCCCCCTCTGACGCACTCTAGCCTTGCAGTCACAAGCGCAATTCCCAGGTTGAGCCCGGGGATTTCACGCCTGTCTTACAAAACCGCCTGCGCACGCTTTACGCCCAGTAATTCCGATTAACGCTCGCACCCTACGTATTACCGCGGCTGCTGGCACGTAGTTAGCCGGTGCTTATTCTTCCGGTACCGTCATCTACCCCAGGTATTAGCCAGAGCAATTTCTTTCCGGACAAAAGTGCTTTACAACCCGAAGGCCTTCTTCACACACGCGGCATTGCTGGATCAGGGTTGCCCCCATTGTCCAAAATTCCCCACTGCTGCCTCCCGTAGGAGTCTGGGCCGTGTCTCAGTCCCAGTGTGGCTGATCGTCCTCTCAGACCAGCTACTGATCGTCGCCTTGGTGGGCCTTTACCCCACCAACTAGCTAATCAGACATCGGCCGCTCCTGCTGCGCGAGGCCTTTCGGTCCCCCGCTTTCACCCTCAGGTCGTATGCGGTATTAGCTAATCTTTCGACTAGTTATCCCCCACAACAGGGTACGTTCCGATGTATTACTCACCCGTTCGCCACTCGCCGCCAGACCGAAGTCCGCGCTGCCGTTCGACTTGCATGTGTAAGGCATGCCGCCAGCGTTCAATCTGAGCCAGGATCAAACTCTTCAGTTCAATCTCTGTTCTGGTGCCGAAGCACCTCGCTCTTTCGAGCGGTCGCTCACTCTCAGAAAACTGACTGGCTCGCATCCGAAGATGCAAACCAACATGTTTTACTGTGCGAGCACTGATAACTTTTGAAGCAGCGCGCTGACCGAAGTCACCGCGGCGTTCGCCATCAAGCGCCCACACTTATCGGTTGTTTGGTTGTTAAAGAACCTCAACGTCCGGCTTTGCCGTCGTTGCCGCCGCATCGCTTTCGCTGCAGCAGAGAAACGAGATTATGCAGAGCATTCAGCGTTTCGTCAACAGTTTGCAGAAGATTTTTTATCTGCCGTCAGCGCCCTTTCCTGCCCAGACACCAACCACTGCCGCCCCGCAAACCCTTGCCAACACTGCCTTGGCAGCGCGCTTCGTGTTGCGAGGGGGCGAATATTAG
>NZ_VZOW01000072.1 GCF_008801835.1 Cupriavidus pauculus
TCCACCGCGATAGATCGCCACGTCCATCAGCGTTGCCCGACGGCACGCAACATTGGTGATGGACGGTGCCGCAGCCGACCATCAATTACCGTGCTCGCGCATCCATCGAATCTCGTGCTCACGCACACATGTGCGGTCAGTAGATGTTCGGTGGTGCATCTTGCCCTAAAGGTTCCGACACACACGCCGTTACTCAGGGCAAACCCTTGCATTGAGCCCACTTGCAAAGGTTAGCTTTTGAGCATATCGTTCTAATTTTAAGAACGGTATACCAACTTATCCTAGGGACGCCTCGAAATCAGGCTCGGAGGTTCTGAGCCTCTGAACGTCCGCCAAGCGAGGCGGCAAGGCAGAGGCTCGCCCATATCGTTATGTTTTTTATAACAAAGTGGAAGGACGGGAGAATGAATATCAGAGCTACGGCCTCTCCGATATTGACGCTTGTCGTTATTGGCGTATTAGCTGCGGTCGTACCTACGACGACAGGTGCAAGTGAAGCACTTCTGCTGACAGCATACGCCGCTGACGGTGTGATTTATCCACAGAAAGGAGTGGACGAATGCAATCAATTCGAAAGAAACGTGCGTCGCGTCCAAACATACGTAAACGATTTTCTCTATCTGCATGAGGAAGGAGTTGGCGACAACACAAATGGCACGCGAATCTATTACGAGCAAGCTACTAAGATCAAATGGAGTATCAGCCAATATCTGAACGAATGGGAACGCTCCTTCAAGCCCGCAGCCTATTCAGGAGACAGCGGCACATGCCAGAAGCTGACGCAGCGCGCAATAGATGCCATTAACACTTTCGTAAAAAATCAGTTCCCTACTGATTACGCCCCTTTTAATCCATAGCAATTAGCGCCGATCGAGAGCCATACGCAGACATTTCAATAGCTCTCATAAAAAATCTAGATCGACCAAGAGATAATCATTATGCTGAATTTCATACTGTACGCTGCAGCCTTGGGAGCGGTTCTTATGGTGTTCGAAAAAATATTCGCAACACCAGTGGGAATTGCAGGGCTGCTAGCTCTCATCGCTGGAGTAGCCACCCTCTACTTCACAATCAAATCCCATCGAGAAAGCCTAGCGGACGGAACAGAGAATACTGACCTTAGTTTTCGTGAAAATTTCCCGGCCTTTTCCAGGATCAGATATCCAATTTTTCTCGTCGTCGGCGGTTTGCTTGGTATCTCATTGGGAATTGTGAAGAGCAATCGCCAGGAAGCAGAGATCGCACAAAAGAATAAAGAGTTTGAAACGATGGCGCAATCATACATTGATACGGCGATCAAGGAAAATTGCAAGTATCAAAACTCCAACGCGAATCTCGCGCAACTAAACAAGAATTTCGGGGACGTTCAAACGCAGGCTCTCGGGGAAAATGCGATGCTCCACACCGCTCCGGGAACGTATCAACGCGCCGGCGACCTTTCGAAGCAGGCAGAAAATGAATATAAGTCCGCCATTCGAAAAGTTGTGGACTGCGAGTCAGAACAACGAGCCAAAGTCTACGATCGGCTACGTAAGGAACGGCAGCCCAGCAAATAGCCCTAGATTAAATTTAATTAGAAAAATAGATAAACACGTCTCCACGGCTAGCTCCGAGATACGAAAGGATTTCATTAATGTCGAACACATACTGCAAAAATTGCGGCGGCATTCAGATCTTAGACGAAAATAATTCCTGCCAGAAATGTAGTGTACGGAATCACGTGAAAAAATCAAAGTCACCGGTTCTCGTGATCTGCGGCTACGTATTTGCCGCCATATTTCCAATCATTGGTATCATGCTGGGAATAACGCTGTTGGCGCAAAAACGAGTCAAGCATGGAATTGGCGTATTAGCGGTTTGCCTTCTAATGACACTTGTGTGGAGTGGCTTCATGGGTGGCTTTTTGAAGGGTGTATCGCAAGGTTTTAGTGATCAATCGCGACCACGCCTTCCTGAAGTAAATGAGCCCGCACACGGAGCAACCTCGTCACATCCCGCTCCTGTTGCCGAGTCTAGAACGCCAGTTGCTGTTAGTGATAAGCAAGCAGCATTGATCGCATTGAAAGCAATCGTTGCAAGAAATAAAAGTGGAAGGTGGGGAAGTGCAGACGAACAATGCGCGAGCATGATATCCGATGCCCAACAAGGTGGTTACTGGTCTAGCGCTCGTGGACTTTGCGTGGGAATGGCTTCATCAGTCTGTGATCGTTTCCCTGACTTCCAACAGGCAGGCTACGATGAATGCACAGAGTTTAATAAGATGTATTACAAATAGATCTAACAATAACTTATTTAAGATGGATATTACCCCCCCATATAATCGATGAAGATAATACTTTATGAAGCCATAAGGTTAGTTTTCAATCACTATCTTCTGCATCCACTATCACAGTGCAGTGTGCGACTTCGGTGCCAAGGGGAACAAACTTTAGGGCGATGCGTTTTTACTCACTTTTTCTACGAGAAGTCTATGCTGCCGTGTACCCACGCCGTACCGGCAGCATAGATAGAAGCCCTTTCATCGTATAAATCACGATCAGCGTACCGGTCAGATCGCCCACGAACATCACTAGGAAGCCTCGCACGAGATTTATGTTGTCGCCGTGCAAAAAAAACCAAATGTGATGCAGTAAGGGGCTCGCGACGGAGTACGCAACTACGCAGACGAGGAGACGTTTCGGCGTCAGATTCGTCAGCGACGCCCGCAGCCCGAATACCTGTTGCGATAGCTTGTATGCGAGATACGGCGCGACGGTCGCCAAGATGCCACCCATGAAGGCGCGGCTAAAGTCGTTCGGAAAGAAGTGCAGGAAGCATACTAGCCAAGACACGATTAGCAGTCCCACAGCACCGGCCTCTCCAAAGAGCAGTGTGCACAATAGCCGCATTCCTGCCGGCAAGTAGACCCAGTTGATCCCAGGCACGAATTCCAGCTTGAGGAACAACCATTCGTTTAGCACCAGCATCAGTGCGAACATAACGATCGTCGCCAGAACCATGGCGAGCTGCAGACGCAGGTTCGACATTGACGTAAAATTGAAGTTTGCCTATTGGGACTGTCGGATGATAGCGTACCCGCGCCCAATCAAACACATACCCCGATCAGGGGATGCCCTATGACGAGACCTGCTGACATCTATTTGCGCTTTCTGCAATTGGCCGAAGCAGTGCGCGGCCTACCCTCCCTGCCTGCGCTGGATCCGCTGGAACAGCGGATCCTCGAATTTGTCGCCCGGGCTGGTCAGGCCAACGCACAGCTATCAGTCCGTGAGTTGATCGCCCATACGGAATTTGGCTCTCCGGCAACGCTACATGCTCGCCTGAAGTCCATGCGTGAGAAGGGATGGATCATGCTTTCGGATACAGACGACACCCGGCGCAAGCAGGTCGATCTGACGCCGGCGGCATTGCGCCACTTCGACAAGCTCTCCGAGTGCTTAGTGAAGGCCACCAAGATTTCCTAAGCATCTCGCCTTTCAGTTGTCGGTTAGACCGACTTCTAGCGCAGGCCAATAGTCAGACTTACCAGCAGCGCCCTACACGAGATCAACTGCCGCCCGCTGCATCTCGTCGTTGACGTCGATGTATGCCTGCGTGGTCGAGATGTTCCTGTGCCCCGCAAGCGCCATGAGCACTCGCACGCCGACGCCCTTGTTGGCTAGGTTCGTGATAAACGACCGACGCCCTGAGTGACTGCTTGCCCCATCAATGCCCACCGCTTTGTACAGCTTGTGGAAGTGCTGGCAAAGTGTATTGGCGTTGAAACCAGCGCGCTTTTGCGTATAGAACAGCGGCCCGTCAGGGGTCAGCTTTTTGAGCGTCGCCACATACGCGGTAAGCTCCTTGCGCAAACGCTCGCCCAAAAACACCGTTCGCGCGTGCCGCCCTTTCGTTTGCTCTGGCTGCAACCGAACCTCGTGTTTGATCGAGCCATCACCTGCAACCACATCCCCAATGCGCAGCGCGGCAACCTCGCCCACTCGCATACCAGCCCAATGGGTAACGAGCAGCATAGCCCGGTTACGCGCAGCGTGCTTGTTCAACGAAATGAAGATCAGCACCTTTTTAAGTTCCCGTTCCGTCAGCGTTTTGGCCTGGGCCATTTTCACATACCCGAAAGCAAAGATAATCACGGGATGAGGATGTAGCCTTTGCTCTCAGGGATCAACTCATCTGTCGATTTTAAATGACCTCAGATAAAACAGGAACCTAGCTGGGAAGCAAAGCAATTCGCTATTTGCTTTGTTTTTTCCAAACTACCAAGTGCAACAGAATCTTGCGCATAACCAAGGTGTCGTCGTCGTGATGCTCAGCGCGTGGCCATTTGAGGCCTGAAAGCAAGTGACGAATATTGATGCTTTCTGGGAAAGGCATTACTCTTCCGATATAAATATGAAAGCATTAGGCCAAGGCAAGAGACATGCGGCAGCCCTGCACTGCGATCCAGTGGAGGATTTCTCTAGACATGCAGTATTGCCAGATTGCAAAATCAAAGTTGCCCGAGGAACTATAGCGCCTTGGGATTACAACAGGACGAAGCTTGGTGGGATTGAGATCCTTCCCGAGTAGAAGGTTATAGCGGTACAGATGGGTTGATCTTCCCAGAGAACGATAGAAGAGGGGGTCCAGGGCCACAAGGTAACCAGTACCGCAATGGCGGAAGAGGGTTAAGAAGTATCTTGACTTAAAATTCCCCTGCCTACTTTTTCCACACATCGCAGCGCCTGAGCTACTCCGCAAGCTTCGCAGCTCAGTGGATTTACTCGCCGCACCTGACTTACGTCATTGCTCCACTCGCAAATCCGGTTCGCAGATATGTGCACCTGACAAACCGCGAAGCAAGTAACGAGTTTCTGCTTGCCAGAAACGAAGTACGCAGCGGAGCAGTTTGCTGTAGCGAAGCGAAAGCGCAGCGGAAGCAAACTCAGAAATTCCGCAACAACAGATACCTTGTGGACCCTACCTGCGAATCTAATGTCACGTTTTTGAAAGGACAGCCAGATAGCGAAAATTTACTCGCTGCGTCACAAAGCGCTTGATCCCTATTAGCCCGGAACACATCATCCTCTGCATACACACCACCTGAGAGATGCAGAAATGTAAGCGCCCGGTGAACCCGTCTTGACGGGGCTACGCAGGAAGGACGGAAGCAGTCCAGCGATGTGGCAGGAGCTCCGCGATGTCGGCGGTCTTCTGAGTCGGCAGTCGCGTAAGCACGTCTTTC
>NZ_VZOW01000073.1 GCF_008801835.1 Cupriavidus pauculus
CACCAGCCGTACCGCTTCCAGCTTGAATTCCAGCGTGTACTGCGCCCGCTTTGTCTTGCTTGTCATCACATCTCTCCTTGCTTCAGTTTAACCTCAGCAAGGGATTCGTTTTGCGGGGGCAAGCTCACAGATCGACTTCCCAAGCGGTGACGTCGGCCGGCAGGTCGTGACGAGGCGGAGCGGGATACCGCCCCGTGCCGACATCAAATAGCAGGCCGGCCACGGCACCTAGATCATTGGAAAGGACGTCACGATAGCGATGATTGAGTGTGAGGATGCCGTCGCGCATTGCGAGGTAGTGATCCCACTTGCCCAGCTTGACTGCCGCACCGGTCAGAGCGTTGTAGCCGTTCACGATCGCAGTGTTGAACGGAGGAAGCAGGGTAGGGTGGATGAAATAGAGCAGGTTTGCGACTGCGGGACCGAGGCCCTTGATCCCCACGCCGCTCAGTTGCTGGATGGCGGTGAGCACCTCTGCTTCCGTATCACAACAATTGCACGTGTGGAGCAACCTTGCGAACGCCCGCTGGTTGTCGGCGTTTTCGTAGATATCGGGAATGCGCAGTTTCGGCTTCCAGAGAAACGCGTGATCGGCACCCTTGAAGATCTGCCGCTGTTCGGCGATCGACGCGACAACGGTCTCCAGAGACGATCCTCGGTACGCATTACCAAAGCTGCCGGCGTGAATCTCCTCGACGACGGCGCCGATCCCGCGCCGAATGGATCTGAAATTCTTGAGGCGTTCAGGCCATAGGAACCAAGTTTGATAGGTGCCGCTCGGATCGGATTTCCAGCGTTCGATGAGAGTTCGGATGGTGTCTGTCATGGCGTCATTTTTTTTGACAGGCAGTGTATCACCGCGGGTCCGGAAAAATGAATGCCACGCGTCAATTGCACTTGACCTTCCCACGGCGGGAAGGATTAAGGTATATCGGGCAGCGTTGTCTGGTTGTAGCTTGGCTAACTATCTGGAAGGGGACGTCATGGATTCCCACACAGGACAGGATGCTGGCTCGAACGTCGGGCTTAGCCGGCGCGTGGTTTGGTGGCTTGCGCTTGGGGCCGTATTGATCGTCGTACTCGCTTTCGCTTTCTCGGACTGGCAGCGGATTGCGTCGATGTTGCTTTTTGGGCTAGTGTTGCTGTGCCCGTTGATGCATCTCCATCATGCCGGGCGTCACAGGAATGCTTCCTCGGCGCGTGGTAACGCAACAAACGAACAGCGCGTCGGACAACAGGAGTCGCACAATGAATGAACGTAGTCCGCTCCAGTCACAAGATCACTCTGCGCACGGCGCAGCGTCGCCAGGCGATCATGACGCGCATCATGGACATTCGCATGCCGGGCCTGGCTCGCAATGCGATGGCAATCGTGCGCCCGAGACCGATTTGAAAGATCCGGTTTGCGGGATGTCCGTATCGACGGAATCCAAGTTCCGCGCCGAACATGATGGCAAGCAATATTACTTTTGCAGCAATTCCTGTCATCAGAAGTTTCTGGAGGAGCCGGCGAAGTATGTGGGGGTGCTAACCTCTGACGCCGCGGGACTACCACTACCCGTTGTCGAACCGGAAGGGACCATCTATACGTGCCCGATGCATCCGGAGATTCGTCGGGACCGTCCAGGTAACTGCCCGAAGTGCGGGATGGCCCTGGAGCCGCTACTGCCCGATATCGAAGACGGCGAAAGTCCGGAGCTGACGGATTTTCGACGCCGTTTCTGGTGGACGCTGCCGCTGACCGCAATCGTCTTTGTACTCGCGATGTTCGGCTCTCGGCTGGGCTTAATGTCTCCCGCCACTCAAAGCTGGGTGGAGTTCGTTCTAGCGACGCCGGTCGTGCTGTGGGCCGGTTGGCCATTCTTCGAACGCTGCTTGCAGTCGTTCGTCAATCGCAGTCCGAACATGTGGACACTGATTGGGCTGGGAACCGGTGCCGCCTACATCTATAGCGTCGTGGCGACGGTTGCGCCGGGCGTTTTCCCGCCCGCATTCGCCGCGCATGGGCGAATCGGCGTGTATTTTGAGGCCGCCGCAGTCATCATTTCGCTCACCCTGCTTGGGCAGCTTCTGGAGTTGAAGGCCCGCTCTCAGACCTCCGCCGCAATCAAATCGCTGCTCGGGCTCGCTCCGAAAACAGCCCGGCGCATTAGCCCCGACGGACAGGAGGAAGATGTGGCGCTGACCCACGTTCACGTGGGAGACCTATTGCGGGTCCGACCCGGCGAAAAAGTACCGGTGGACGGTGTCGTCACGGAGGGCCGCAGTTCGATTGACGAATCGATGATTACGGGCGAGCCCATGCCGGTTTCGAAACGCGCGGGTGACCACGTCATTGGGGCGACGATCAACACTTCGGGCAGCCTGATCATTCGGTCGGAGAGGGTTGGTGCGCAGACCATGTTGTCGCAGATCGTCCAGATGGTTGCCCAGGCGCAGCGCTCAAAGGCGCCGATGCAGCGCATGGCGGACCGGGTCGCCGGGGTATTCGTGCTCGCAGTCATCGGTGTGGCGGTGGCCACGTTTCTCGCATGGGGGCTCTTCGGTCCAGAACCGAGTTGGGTGTTTGGCCTGATCAACGCCGTTGCCGTGCTGATTATCGCTTGCCCGTGTGCTCTCGGATTGGCGACGCCAATGTCGATCATGGTCGCAAGCGGTAAGGGAGCTGCAAACGGCGTGCTGTTTCGCGACGCGGCGGCGATCGAGAACCTGCGCAAGGTTACCGCACTGATCGTCGACAAGACCGGTACATTGACCGAGGGCAGGCCCGCCTTTGCGCGATCTGTTGGCGTCAATGGCTATGCCGAGGAAGAGGTGCTGCGGCTTGCCGCAAGCCTTGACCAGGGGAGCGAGCATCCGCTGGCCGCTGCGCTGGTTACCGCCGCGCGGGATGCGGGACTGTCCCTGGAGAAGGCAGAGAATTTTGAATCGAGCACGGGGATTGGCGTTCGAGGCATCGTGGCCGGGAAAAGGCTCGCCATTGGCAACACGGCGCTCATGGAGGAGGAGCGTGTCCAGGTCGAGCCGCTGCGTGCGCAAGCCGACGACCTGCGCGCGCAAGGAGCCAGCGTCATGTATTTGTCCGTTGACGGCACGCTGGCTGGGCTACTTGCCGTATCGGACCCCATCAAGCACTCGACGCCGGAAGCGTTGCAGAGTCTGCGGGATGAGGGTATCCGCGTGATCATGGCCACCGGCGATGGCCTCGCCACAGCGAAGGCGGTGGCCACTAATCTGAACATCGACGAGTTCCGCGGGGAAGTGAAGCCCGCCGACAAGCTTGCGTTGGTGACGCAACTGCAGGACGCTGGCGACGTGGTAGCCATGGCGGGTGACGGGATCAACGACGCACCTGCACTGGCCAAGGCCGATGTGGGCATCGCCATGGGCACCGGGACCGATGTGGCAATGAACAGCGCCCAGGTTACCCTGGTGAAGGGCGATTTGCGCGGCATCGCCCGGGCCCGAAACCTCTCGGAAGCGACGATCCGCAACATGAAGCAAAACCTGGCATTTGCCTTTGTCTATAACGCGCTTGGCGTGCCCTTGGCCGCTGGCGTTCTGTACCCGCTTACTGGGTTGCTGCTGTCCCCCATGATTGCGGCGCTCGCGATGAGCCTGAGTTCCGCATCGGTGATTTCCAACGCGCTGAGGCTCAGGCGGACGAGTGTCTGACGCGAGCCGAGCGTTGTTTCAAGTAAGTCAGTACAAGGAAAATTCTAATGAAATACCTGTTTGCCGCTGCCATCCTGGCAGGAAGTACCGCGTCGTATGCCGCGGCGCCTGCCATGACGGTCTATAAGGATCCCAACTGCGGTTGTTGCGAAGAGTGGGTGAAGCACGTCAATCAAGCCGGCTTCCCCACCAAGGTGATCAACTCGACGGATGTGACCTCGGTAAAGACGCGACTTGGGGTGCCGGCCTCATTCAATTCCTGCCACACCGCCGTGCTGGAAACTAGCGGCCAGGTCATTGAGGGGCACGTGCCGGCCGCCGCTATCCAGAAACTGGTGGCCAATCGCGCAGTCAAGGGCGTCGCAGTGCCTGGCATGCCGACCAATGCACCGGGCATGGGCAAGCTGAACGGCGGCCTGGTCACGGTGGATTTCCAGGGCAAGCCCTTCTCCCAAGACTAACGGAATCAGAGCTGGCGGCACCCATGCCGCCAGACAATGCTGCATGGAAGAATCCAACAAGCCGCGCTGGAGGATCATCGGCCTCCTGGGGTTAGGTACCGTCGCCGCGACGGTCATCGCGCTGCAGGCCAAACGCTATCTGGAGACACCGCCAATCCCCGATCGGGCACGGAGTGGGCGCGAATTGCGCATTGACGCATCGGATTCACAGCGGGTGGAGCGAGGCAGGCAGCTATATGCGCAGGCGTGTGCCGCGTGCCACGGTGCCAAACTGGAAGGGCAGCCGAACTGGCGCGATCGGCTGCCAAGTGGGCGGCTGCCGGCCCCACCACACGACGCGTCAGGCCATACCTGGCACCATGCAGACGCGATACTATTCGCGCTCACGAAGAACGGATTGGTACCAGGCGTCTCTGCACCGAGCAATTATGTCAGCGACATGCCGGCCTTCAAGTCGTCGATGTCAGACGAGGACATCGTTGCAGTACTGGCCTACATCAAAAGCACCTGGCCAGAGAAGGTGCAGGCCGCCCAGCGCGAGGCGACCAACGAGTACATCGGTCGCTAGCCTGCCGAGCAACAAGAACGGGCCTCCATGCCTGTCGTCGTCACAGGTTGGAGGCCATCGGTCTGTTTGGCGGGAGTGGTTAGTCGCGCGTCGCGCTATTTTTTCACAACGACCTTGCCGACCATACCGGCTTCGAAGTGGCCGGGCACCAGACAGGCGAAATCGACGGTCCCAGCCTTGTCAAACCGCCAGACGAGAGTCCCCTGCGCGCCCGGTGCGAGCGTGAGCTTGTTGGGGGCAGCGTGCTTTTCGCCGGCCATCTCCCGCATCATTTTTGCATGCTCTTTCAGTTCGGCCGTCGTGCCGATCACCATTTCGTGCTCGACTTTCCCGGCATTGCGTACCTGGAACCGGATGGTGTCACCCGCTTTCACCGGGATCGCGTCGGGCGAGAATCGCATGGTGTCGTTCATCGTGACGTCCACCGTACGCGTGGCCTTGGCACTAACGCCAGGTTGTCCTGCGACCGATGCAG
>NZ_VZOW01000074.1 GCF_008801835.1 Cupriavidus pauculus
AGCCGACTCCACTCGACGCTGGGCTACGTCAGCCCCATGACGTTCGAGAAAAACTGGTCCGCAGCTCAGCAACACCGGGCTGCCTAATTCCCTCGGTTATGGGATTCGTGGAACAGGGGCAAGGTCACTTGGACAAACGATTCAATGCTGTACTTATTTCCTTGTCGTCAGGAATTCGTCCGTACCATTGAGTGCATAAGGCTTCGTCCAGGTAAACGTTGTAGTTTTCATGCGTAACTATCAGTACACGCACTTTCTTACCCAAAAACGGGTCGAGTTCCCCCTCTTTTAGCGATGGCAATGCCCCATCATCTGGCTGCTGAAAGGAATCATTGTCTGCATCCTCTTTGTGTAATTGTGCAATTTTTTCGCTCATATTCTTCGGTCTATCCTATCTGTGCTGCCGCGTTATTTCCCCGCATACGCTACGAGACTTGCTTTGCCTTCGATGCGAGGTCTCCCTTGAGCGAAATGCTGTTGCGGGCGGGAACTATCCAATTCTGGTACCTAGGTTCCCACTTCCCGAAGTGCTGCCCGGCAACATTGCGCGCCAAGCTTATCGCAGCATCACAGCCATATCCTCTAACAATCAGATCTCCGCTGGGCAGGGAGCCCACATGGATCTCACCTCCTGGAATCGCGTAGATGCTCATCGTTTTCTTCTTTGGGGTTTGACGGACGGACGTTGACGGGTCATGCAGGCAGGCCAGCAGCAAATGCCTGGACTGGACACTGGCTTTTTCTCCAGTGATTCTGCGGTACTACGCCCTGTGTTCTCTTCCCCTCGACGGTGGGGCTACACGCTGTGGTTGTTGTGCTGTCCGGTGTGGTCGTAGGAAGGTGATCGGATGGCTACCTCATCCATTTTCCGCGTTTCCGCATTGTCCGCAGACCAAGAGTTGGCGCTTGTGGAGATTGTGAGCGAACACTTCGGAGTCAATCTCTCTGGCGCTATGTTCATAGACCGGCTGCATTTGCTGTGCGAGGACATCGCAGGCTTCGAAACAGGCGAACTGGCCGGAGAAATGGTGCAGCGGATCTGGATTGCCTACAGCCGGCAAGGGCAGTAGGCACACGTGTGAGTGGCCACTTCAATAAGGACACGAGCAGAATGCCTTCTTCGAAGATTTCGCCAAAGTCCGGCGGCAGCCGAGGTCCGCTTTTTTCCCTCGGGCAGATTGTTGCGACACGAGGTGTGATGTCCCACCTGGCTCAGTGCTCAATCGGTCCAGTTCCGTATCTCACACGGCACGCCTGTGGTGATTGGGGCCTGGTGCCTACCGAGGACGTGAAAGCGAACGACTTGGCAGTCGAGCACGGCTGGCGCATCCTGTCCGCGTATGATATAGCCGGAGTACGGATCTGGATCATCACGGAAGCGGATCGGAGCGTTACCACACTGCTTCTGCCCGACGAGTATTGATATGGGCGACGAATTCCGTACCTGTGCTCCACAGCAGGTGCGAGCAGCGGAATCCCTTAAGACATCATGTGAGCATTCACTTGCGGCGGTGGCTTCGTGCCGGATGCTTGGACCGCAGTAGTTCCGTGAACTGCTGGACAAAGCTGATCACAAGCGCGCGCTCATCGGCTTCCAGGCCTTTCAGGGCATCTGACACCACAGCAGTCTGGTCATCGATATGCCGTGAGCCGCGCCGCAATAGATCATCCACCGTGCATTCCAGCGCATTGCTGAGTTGCTGGAGGCGGTATAGCGTTGGAACCCGGGTACCCCGTTCCCAGCGGCTGATCGCTTCCTGTTCCAGATTGATCATCTCGGCCAGCTTGGCCTGTGTCAGGCCTCGTGCCCGTCGTAATTCGGCAATGGTTGACCCCACGCGCGCCGCAATGGCTGCGTCTTGCGCGTCTTCACCAGAGAGCGTTGATCGAGTAGACATAGAACACAATGGTGGTGTCCATTCCACTCGCGATGAACATCCAAATTGGAATTAACAAGTCCAATATGGTTGATTTTGTCTATGTTCTAGTGTAACTTGATGCGCCACGACCGTCGCTGCTGCGCGGAAAGCGGGGGATCTAGGCAGCAACAGCCCGCTTGCTTGTGCCGGTCAGTCGTAAAACAGCTGTATAAAATACGCGATTTGCTCTCACTTCAGCAGATCGAACATGGCCGCTCGCCAACGTCAAATCGCCGGAATCGACATGCGCACAATATGGCTCGCCGTGGCATCGTGGCTTGCCGTGTCGCTCGTGACCATCGGCGTGTTTGCGGTCTCGGAAGTAGGGCGTCTACGGGCCGAATTTCAGCGGGAATCTGAATCCACCTACGAAATCGTCCGGCAACGCCTAGACCAGAATGAGGCGGTACTTGCGGGTATTGACGCACTGCTAAGTACCTTTCCTGGGCTGATGCCGGTTGCAACGCGTAACTATGCCAAGGAAATGCTGGAGCGCTACCAGCATATCTATACGATTGAGCTGCAACCCAGGGTAGAGCTTGCTGCTGTACCAGCGTTTGAACGCTGGGCGCAAAACAACGTCGACAGGGACTACCGCATCAAGGATTTCGGTTTCAGCGGCGAACGGAATTGGCGACCGGCTACACCGAGACCCTTCTACTACCCAATTACGTTCATGGAACCGGCAATCGAAGATGCCAAGTCGGTTCTTGGGCTGGATGTCTATGCGGACAAGAAGTTTCATGCCGCAATTGAGGAGACTATCAAGACTGGCCAGCTCGTGGTGTCTGCTCCCTTTGACCTCTTCGAAGGAGGGCGGATATCTGATTTTCAAGGCCATTTTTTCGACGCGTCCCCCGTCTCGTGACCTCTCCACACGGCATGCGGAAGCCACCCGCGTTGTATCGATGCTCATTCACACGAACAAGTTTCTGAGTCGTGATGAATTGCCGTCGAAATGGATGTCGATGCGGCTATATCACCGCGCCTACGACCGCAACAGCGAGAACGGGAGCGTGGACCGAATCGATGCCGTAGCCCACGGGTGGTTGGTTCGGAACATTCTTCCGGAATTTGTCTTCGAAAGAAGCCTGCCCAGTGACTCCCAGCCTTTCGAGTTCGAGACGCGCCGCCAAGTTGGACTTGAAGCCTTGCGCCCGTTACCCACTGCACTGGCTCTGCTTACCACGCTTGCCATTACCGTGCTTAGCTTGGTGATTTTGAGGCAGAGGAAGGTTGCGAAATCCCAAGCGCTCGATGTGGAGCAGCGCATGTTCCGCGAGAGGGAGCGGGCCTTGGTCATCCTACAGTCAATTGCCGATGCAGTTCTTACGGTCGATAGGAATGGGGTGGTTGAGTATGCGAACCCAGTCTGCGAGGTGCTGCTGAAGAAATCGCAGGCCGCAATCGTGGGTAGCGCCATTGACGACGTTCTGCCAATTGGATACGACCTTGCCCGACGGGTGCAGTCGAGCCCATTCCTCGAATGCCTGTTGCAGCGGACTGTGGTCGAGCTGCCGGAACACAGCTACCTCGTAAGGGAGGACCCTGAACGGGTGCTCGTCGAAGGCTCGGTGTCGCCACTCTTCGATCAAAAGCAGATTCTCAGTGGCGCTGTTATTGTGCTGCGAGATATGGGGCCGGTACGGACACGTGCCCTGGAAGCATTGCAGGCAAGTGAGCAGCGTTTGCGGGACCATCAGTGGAGTTGCCCCTATACCTCAGGACACGCAGACACCGCTAGGTTGATGACACTGCAGTCCGTCTGAACTCGCGCGGTGAGCGATATTTCAGGGCTTTGTGCGGGTGGCGCTCATTGTAGTGTTCAAA
>NZ_VZOW01000075.1 GCF_008801835.1 Cupriavidus pauculus
TGTGCGTGAGCACGAGATTCGATGGATGCGCGAGCACGGTAATTGATGGTCGGCTGCGGCACCGTCCATCACCAATGTTGCGTGCCGTCGGGCAACGCTGATGGACGTGGCGATCTATCGCGGTGGACCGGATGCGGAGCAGCGGCACTGATGTAACAAGGGGCCCGGCGGGCCCCTTGTTACTGGATCAGAAGTCGTTATCTGCGAGATCGCCAAGGCCATCAGGATGCTCCTGCCGATCTTCGGCCAGCCACTGGGCCAAGGCCAATTGATAGTGAGCATGCAGACGGTCGCGCAGATCGTCGAGCAATTCGATCACAGCCCAGGCCTGCGCGGGCGTCCAGTTGGCATCAATGAGCAGGGGCAGCCCCTGGGCGATGCCGGATGGCTGGTGGAAGGTCATGGTGATGTCGTCGTTGTGTTGATGGACGTGGCGGCGATGGCCAACGGCGCCACTCACCGCCTGGCGCGGCGGTTCAGGGTTGCGCTGTAGGTTTCCAGATAGAGCTTCTCGTCGATCTGCGGTAGCTCCCGCTGCGCGGCCTGGGCCAGAAGCTCGCCCGCCAGGTTCATCAGGATGCGGTAATTGCCGGCGGCGTGCTCACACAGGGTCTGGCGCAATGGCATGGTCATCAGGGTGGCGTTGCCGGCGGCGGCCAGCAAGTGGTCCAGGCAGGCCTGCAGCTCGTCGATGCTCGCACTCTCCAGCGCCAGACGGCAGCGGATGCGGCTGCCCAGCGGGATCAGGTCCTCGCGGCTGAACTTCTCCGGCAGGCGAGCGTCGCCGGCAAGCACCACGCACAGCAGCAATTGCGAGTCGAAGCGTGCCTGTGCGAGCAGGCGCAGTTCCGAGAGGGCTGGCACCGCCATCTCCTGGGCTTCATCGATGAGCAGCACGCAGCGGCGGCGGCTGGCCTCCATGTGGGTGAGCCAGCGCTCGCGCAGCGCCTTGAAGCCGCCCCAGCGATTGTGGGGCTTGAGCGGTACGGTAAAGATGTCGCTGAGCTCGCGATAGAAGTCCGCCAGATTGCTCTGTGGGTGAGCGATCGAGCCGACCATCAGATCGGGGACGCGCATGAGGCGCTGATGGAGCAGGCGCAGCGTGACGCTCTTGCCGCAACCGGGGTCGCCATGCACCATGGCGAAGCCGCCTTCGCGGGCCATACCGTTCTCAATGCGCCAGCAGAAGTGATCGAGCTTGGGTGGCACGAACACGGCCTCGACGGGGATGTCCTGGGCGAAGGGGTTGAACTTCAGACCGTACAAGGCCAGCAGGTTGGGTTGATTCATAGCTTGGTGGGTGCGGGTGGGAGATAGGCCGGCGGCAGGCCGGTGGCGGCGTGTTCGGCGAGCAACTGACGCAGCAGCGGCGCAGTGCCAGCCTGCGCGGGTTCCTCGTTAGCAGGCGAGGCACCCTTGGCCGTGAGATGCGCGCGCCGTGCGTCGGCATTGGCAGACTTGTCCAGCGGGAACACGGCGGCCAGGATCGCGCCGATGCGCGCATCGATCAGGTCGACTTGGGAGAGATCCCAGCGCGCGTAGCTCAGGCAGACTTGCTCGAGGTGGCGGTAAGCGCCGGGGATCTCGAAGCGCACGCCGTCCAACGTGAAGGTGCCGTCGGTTCTGCGCTGGCGGCGATGCTGGCGGATACGGAAGGCCCGGCGCAAGGCCAGCGCCTCGGGACTGGGGCGCGAGACGTCGGCACAGGACAGGTAGCGCTGCAGAGGCGTCGCCTCGAGTTCGG
The DNA here is from genome assembly GCF_008801835.1 of Cupriavidus pauculus. Lineage (GTDB taxonomy): Bacteria > Pseudomonadota > Gammaproteobacteria > Burkholderiales > Burkholderiaceae > Cupriavidus > Cupriavidus pauculus. Next base: position 1,745 of record NZ_VZOW01000075.1, read on the forward strand.
CGTGTTCCTTGTGGTGGTATTCCTGCTCGACCCAGGCCTGCGTGGCGAGGTTCAATTGCTCCAGGGTGAGGTGCGACTCACCTTCGAGCATGGCCATCAGCCGGGACTCGAGCTGTCCCCAGAAGCGTTCCTGCTTGGCATTCTGGTATGGGCTGTAGGGCAAGGTAGTCTGGTGCAGGATGCCCAGACTGGCCAGCCCCTCGACGAACTCGTCGGCCATCATGGCTGCGCCGTTATCGGTCATGATGGCCCGCGGCAGCCCTCGCTTCATGATCGCCTGCGAGACGCCGTGCACCAGCGAGGCAGTGGTCTCGTCGAGGAACCACTGCAGGTGGCAGACCAGCCGCGAATGGTCGTCCATAATGCAGAGCAGCAGCGGCTTGTGCCACTGCCCATCGGGGGTGAGCACCTTGCGCGAACCATGGTGGAAGTCCAGGTGCCAGAGCGCGGCCACGTGGTCGACCTCGTAGCTACGCACCTCGCGTGCCTCGCGGCGAGCCGCAGCAGCGATGGCCCCATCCGTGCTCGAGCGCGGGGTTGGCTTGCGCACCAGACCCTGCGCCTTCAGATACCGGCACACCGTGGTGTAGGACGGCAGCGTGTCCGGGCCATCCTTGGTCGCGACGCGCAGGTTGTCGTAATGCAACTGCATGGTCCAGCCGGGGTGCTGACGGTACTGCTCGACCAGCGCTTCGATGATGGCTGGGCTCAGACTGACGAAGTGGCCGCAATCGTCGCGCAGTCGGTTCTTGAGTTGATCGACCGGATCCTGGACGTGACGGGCCCGGTAATACCAGCGTTCGATGGAAGACGCGCCGAACTGAACGTCGGCGCCGGTGATGGGGTGCCGCCAGACCTTGGCGGCCAGTGCCTGGAACGCTTGCTGCAATTCTCCTTTGGCAGGCGGCGAAGCCAGCAAAGGGCCAATGACCGAGAAGCGCAAGCGCGCCCATCGGTTGCGATGATCAATCGATAGTGACATGACTCTCCGTTGGGGGGATAACGGGAGCAGGCTACGGGCAGTGCGGGTGACCCGCCATCGACATGTTCTGCGGGAGATTCCCCTATCTGGCGCATCCCTCAGCCAGCGTGGTCAGGCCGGGCCCAGCAGCAGAAGCAACACCGCGGCCAGACGCTCGTCTTCGCTGTCGTGCTCGACCGATTGCAGCAGGCAGTCGGGATAGATGAACGGCTCGGGCGTTGGCGGGATGAGGCCACGCAGCCACCGACCGACGGGGGTCTTGGGGAAGGTCTCGGTCCACCACTGACGCCAGCGCTTGAGCGTGGCCCAACTGATCGCCGGCAGGCCGTCCAGGCAGGCGCCAGTGGCACGGCTCGATCGCAGTACCAGGACAATGGCCAGCCAGACACGCCGGCCGAGAAAGCGCACCGAATCGGGCGTCATGCGTTTGCGGCATCCGGCACAGCACAGGCTCAGGCGCGTATTGCAGTCCGGGTGTGCTGCCGGTGGGCATCCGCGCGGCTTACGCGGATAGTTGGCACTGTGCAGCACAGAGCCGCAATGGCAGCAGCCCCTGTCTCGCGCCACCTTCATCAAGTCTTCGTCGATCCGGCGCAACAGGGCAAAAAACGCTGGCGTTTGTAGCAAGGCATGGCACACTGCTGAGGTCTCCTTCATTGCTCGACACAATAAAGGCGACATCTTCCCTCAGGCGCGTGCATGCACGCTCCCTGAGGGAACCCCTCCAGCGTCCATCACCGTTCTTGCTCAAATCCCCACGCTTTCGGCATCACGAAAGCTGCTTATGCACA
>NZ_VZOW01000076.1 GCF_008801835.1 Cupriavidus pauculus
GGCTTTCCGCTTCCGCAAAACTGATCTGTCGCTTCATCACCGGACCTGAATCATGGACACATCTATGACAACGCGTTCACCAAACGCCTCGATGACCCGCACGCTGATTTAATCAGCGTTTCCCTAGCTTTCTTCAACATGACTCACTGATTACCGTAGCATTACCTGAACATTACGCTATTCGTAAAAGCTTACCCAACGCGCGCCCTGGACGTGTCAAGAAAATCAACGCTGCCAAGGATACTTCGCCAGAACGCCAAGCTTGCACTACAATCCTTACACGCACGCGTTTCCCGCGAGCAGTAACATCAGACTATCAAGCTTTGAATCTTGTACCCTCCATCCGACTACATATTTTGCAGTGTATTTAATCAAAAATGCTCGCGTATGTAGGGTGGATTAATGCCGCATGTAATCCTATGTCGGATGCGCAGGTGCGAGGAACTGCAGGATGAATTAGAAGCGGTTTCCACGTATTATGTGCCGCGAGGCGAGTTGTTTGCGATACGATAGCCAGAGCTGCACGGATTTTTCGAAGAGCTAATGGATAGCCGTATGAAACTGATTCTTGACGCGGCCCCCACTTGGAATGAAACGGAGGGGCTGGAATCCACATTGTTGACTCTTCAAAAGCTCGGGTTCTTGGTGGCGCATCAGCGCCGAATGGACGGCTCGTTTGTTGTCGAGGTCGAGGACGAGATCATGAAGGAATTTTCCCGGATAGACCTTTGGGCAGGCTTCTTAGGGGCGAGGTAGGCGATAGCATGTAGGGTTCGTCGACGCAGCACGGAGTCAGCCACGTGCCGGCGCCTGCCTTGCACCCTTCACAATTTCGGTCTCGCGCGGCACTCGCCTCAAAGCAGACCATAAACATGGTCTTGCTCCGCAACGGCGTGTTCGAGCGCATTTCGGTTACGAGAACCCCGGCGTCGGACGCCGAGCCTGGCGAGCGTTTGGCGGCCATGACGGCTGAAGCGGGGCGACTATTTCCCTGAGGCAAGCTTGACCAACTGCCTGACCAGGTGATGGGTCCGCCTCGACACGAAAGCCGTCCGCGAGGCAAGCGTTAAGGGGCGCGTGGGGCGCGCAGGGTCCGCAAACGGATGTCGAGGGGGCCTCCAAGGTGCCAGTCAAATGCGGCCACGACGGCCGACGCGGGTCGCACCAGACGCCGCCATACTAGCCGGATTGAGTAGCCGCTCTCGAAGAAACATTGGGTCTTCGAATATTCAGGACCCGGGTTGCGCGACCGCGCGGCGTCCCAATTCAAGGCGCTTGTAACACGCACCCCATGATCTGTTAAGCATAGGACGCCCATGCAACAGTATGGGAATGATGGTAAGGATCACACGCATGAATCCGCAATAAGATGTACGAGGCGCATTTAATGCTGGACCGAATCCCGCTTCCCCGGGGGCCAATGCAGCCATTGCACCACCCTGGCAAATGCCTTGCGGAGTTACTACGATGATATGTGGGTCGTTACCTCTCCTCGCCACCATGCACATTAACCTGCTCCGTAACGGGAATCGCGCGCTGATCCTGCCGCGCAACAAGGACCTTATCGACTGTCCTCTGCTCGTGCGGCATTGGCTCGGCACCCCATACTCCGAGAGCGTGACCGAGATCACGATCGACACCCCGCTGCCAGGCATCTCCCCGCCGGAGGTCTTGGCCGAACTGCTGCAGAAGGGCTTCTGCGCGCTGGATGTGTACGGCGTGGTGCGCAGCTTCGAAGCGCCGCCGCCCTTGGAAATAGCAGCTAAAATTGCGCGCGATGCGGACGCCAGTGCCACGAATTTGCTATGCGGCGGTAAAGCATTGGCGGAAACCCGCGCAGTTAAGTCCAAGCGAGGGTTACTTCGCACTAGTCCTTCGTCGGGAAGCACATCGGTTGTAACCAAAAGACTGGTCTTTCGGGAGGCGCGGGGGTGAATGCGGAAGACTTATGGATATAACTTTGTGAAAATTGAAAGGAAAGATAAAAGATGGTGCTAGTGAGTGTATCCGTGCCTTTTCCGCTCCTGTATCTTGCCGTCCCCGCTGTATATGATCAATTCCACCCTGGATATTTTCGCCATCTCTTTGGCTACAACTAGGGCTGCTGCTTGCGTCTCGTAGAGCGTGCGCACTCCAGTCCCTTCTATTGCGATAGCCCATTTTCCTTGATGGGGGACTACATGAATATCGCCGGACATTTGCTGTTCTCCTTCGCAGAGTTGCAATAACGATTTCGCAAAAGAGTGACAGAACAGAAACTTCTATTACGCACCGCACTAGGAGGTTCCGTCCTCGCTGTGAACTCCTATTGAAGTGCGCTGAGCCTCAATTCCCCGGAACAGCCGGGAAAAAAATCCAATTGGGAAAACTCCGGCACAAGGTCGTCCGCGATCTCGACGAGATAGGCGCCATCCATCAACTGTTGACACGCCTGCACGAAACCAAGCCGTTTCAGGCTTAGTAACACCACTTCAATTTCCCCTGGCTCAGTAGCATTCGACGCCGCTTCAAGAACAATTTTCATGACTTATCCGTATGTCCTGCTGAGGCTGCCGCCTGAACTAGCGGCCATCTTGTAGTCTAGGCGACATCTCAGCAAAACGAACGCTGAATTGCCGGTAAGGGGCGGCTGCCGACCGTTTTATGCGGATGATCAGAACCAGAATACCGCTTTCTTCCTTGCTCAGAAGCTCGATCCAGGCGATCAGTGAAATCCGAATTCGTGAATTAAGGGGTAGGCAGAGATAAGAGTTATTATCTCGGTACCGCTATCTTGGTACGTAACTCGCTCCGTACAAAATGCCCCGACGCCTCACTGTTCCCGATGGCCTGCCCGACGCCGCCGCCCTTGCCGCGCTGCGCGCCTGGTACGAGGGCGCTTCCTCGCGTGAGGCGGCCGACCGCTACCTGCGAGATCGGATTGGCGATGGCCAATCGGCAAGAGGCATCGTTGGCGCGATCCGCCGCCAGCTCGTTCAGTATGCCCGGCAGCGCCAGCGCCCCGATCTGGCGGACGTCTTCGTGTGCTCCGCCACCGAGCGCGTAGGTTACGCCCGGGCCGCCGGGGCGGCAATCGAGCAACTGCGCATGACCCCAGCGCCTTCGCCACAGATCAGCGATGCTGTGGCACAGTGGCTGCCAGCGCGGGCGGTACGCGCCCTTCAGGCCGCTGGCATCACCAACCTGGCCGACCTTACCGTTCGTATCCCCCGCCGGCGACAGTGGTGGACCGCCGTCCCGGGGCTCGGACCCGCCAGCGCCCGCGAGATCGAGGCATTCTTTGCCGCACACCCGGCGCTTACCGAGCGTGCCCGCGCCTTGATCGTCGCCGACCTAAAGCCCATCGTGACGCCGTGGGAACACCTGCGGCTGCCAGGGGTCGCCTCAGAAAACGGAAAATAAAGCACGCTAAGCCGGTTGCAGCGGTCGTAGCGGCCTGAACTTGCCCGCGCCGATCTTGGCGCTGCTGCGCCAGAGGTAATCGCCGGTGAGGTTGATGTGC
>NZ_VZOW01000077.1 GCF_008801835.1 Cupriavidus pauculus
ACCCCGATCGCAGTCCCGCCCCCCATTGGATTGCGACGCCTTACTGCCTAGTTGCTTAGGAATCTCAATTCACTTGCCACGTCATCGCGTTGACGCGTTGCCGTGGAACAACCTCGCCCGCGCGTCGGCAAACCAACGCGTAGCAGGTACCTCAAAAGGGAGACGACCATGCGCGCATGCATTCAGTGCAGAGCCCCTATCAAGCACGAAATCTGGAGTTGCGCTGCGTGCGGCTGGCAACCGATGAGTCAGGACGGGTTGGTCTGCATGGCGCCGGCCATGCTGGCCGACCATGACGGCTATCACGAACCCCTCTTCGAGGAGTACGAAAAGCTCGAGGCCACGCACTTCTGGTTCGTTCATCGGCGGCGGCTCATTCTCGACGTCCTGCAGAGCCATTTCCCGACACTCAGGTCCTTCATGGACATCGGTTGCGGGACCGCCGAGAACCTCAAGGCCATCGAGCAGCGCTTTCCGCATGCGCGCATCTGCGGTGGGGAAGCGTCGCTGCAGGCGCTGGCCTCGGCACGCAACAAGTCCAACGCCCAGTTCATCCAGATGGACGCCCGCGCGCTGCCCTTTACCGCCGCCTTTGATGTGATCGGGGCGTTCGATGTGATCGAGCACGTCGACGACGATGAGCGTGTCCTGGCAGAGATGTACCGGGCTTGTCGCGCCGGCGGTGGCCTCATCCTCACCGTACCGCAGCATCCCAGCCTGTGGAGCCATCTTGACGATGCGGCCAAGCACAAGCGCCGCTACACGCGCAGTGAGTTGCTTGGCAAGGTGCGGGCCGCCGGATTCCAGCCCGTCTACGCCACCTCGTTCATGTCGCTGCTTCTGCCGGCGATGGCGCTCTCGAGATTGCAGCAACGGCTCAAGCCGCCCAAAGACGCGGTGGACGACGGATTCCGAATTGGCGCGACGCTCAACCGCATCTTTGGCGGCATCTGTGCCGCCGAGCGGCAGTTGATTCTTGCCGGTCTGAGGTTTCCGTTAGGCGGTTCCCTACTTGTCGCCGCGAGGAAGCCTTCGTGAAGTCTCGCGTTCTCTGGTTTTCGCTCATTGTCGTTGCCATCTTGCTGTGGACCGCGACCCTCTCGATCCGGCCGCTCTACGAACCGGATGAGGGGCGCTACGCCGAAGTTGCCCGGGAGATGTTCGTCTCGGGCGACTGGACGACCCCTCGGCTGAACGGCGTCAAGTTCTTTGACAAGCCGCCACTTCAGTATTGGGCGACCGCGGCGGCGTTTGCGGTGTTTGGCGTCAGTGAATGGAGCGCCAGACTCTGGAGTTCGTTGATCGGAGCCAGTGCCATCCTGGTCGCCGGTTGGTCTGCGACGGCACTCTTCGGGCGGCGAGTGGGGCTCGCCTCTGCCCTGGTGCTGGCCGGCTCGCCGCTATGGATACTGGGCTCGAACCTGACCACGACAGATATCGGCGTCGGCGCACTGCTGGGCAACGCCGTCCTGGTCTATGCGGTAGCGGTCAGGAATGCCGATAGGCGCCTCTATCCGATCGTCTGGGGTCTGGTGGGGCTGGCCTTCCTTGCCAAGGGATTGATTGCGATCGTGCTGCCCGCCGCGACCATGGTGGTCTACGCCGTGCTCACCAGACAGTTCGGACTGTTCAGAAGTCGCGCCTTCTGGATATGGGGGTTGTTCGCGTGCGTCCTCGCGCTGCCGTGGATCGTCGCAGTGTCGGTTCGCAATCCGGAATTTCTTAACTACTTCTTCGTCCACGAACACCTGGCGCGCTTCACTTCCTCCGTTCATGCCCGCAACAAGCCTGCCTGGTTCTTCGCCGCGGTGCTGGTCGCGGGAATGCTGCCGTGGGCTGGCGTCATCCCCGCCACAGTCTGGCAGCGCTGCCGGCCTGCGAGGCGCTCGGGGACATTTGACCCGCGGTTGTTCCTGCTGGTGTGGACGTTGATTGTGCTCGTCTTCTTTTCCGTCTCGCGATCGAAGCTGCCCCTGTATCTCCTGCCGGCCTTTCCGCCGCTCGCCGTGCTCGTTGGTGACGCCATCCTGCGCGTGCGCACGAGATGGGTAGTGGTCGGATGCTCGCTGATGGTCATACTCGGCATCCTGATCGCGGGGTTGCAATGGATCCCCGAGCTATCGGACAAGGTGCTCAAGCGCGGGATCTCGGATCTTGGTCATTTCTCGTTCTGGAGCACGCTCACCATCGGCGCCCTGGTGGTTGGCGGGCTGGGTGCCTGTGCCCTTGCCCTGTCAGGCCGACGTGGCATTGCCGTCGCAGTGGCAGCACTGGCATCGATTGGCAGCCTTCAGCTTGGGCTCGTGGCATCCATGGCCTTCGAATCCCTGTCGATCAAGCCGATCGGCCTAACCGTCAAGGCATCGCGCCGCGCCGATACCGCCCTGTTCAACGTCGGGCAGATCGACCGGGGCTTGGCGTTCTACTCCGAAATGCTTCCCCAGGTGGTGGTTGCCAGGGACGAACTGGATCTTGGCTTTTCTGTCGATCCCCAGCGGTGGATCGATAGCTACGCGACCTTCCTGCTGCGCTGGCGCGAGCGCGGACACAAGCTCGCCGTCATGCGCGAGGCAACTTTTGCGCAACTGTCCCCCGACCTGGGGCCAGAGAGCCTGGTGGTGGCGCGCCGGGGCACGACGGTGCTCGTGGAGAAGCGATGACAATGTCGCCCAGATTCCTCCGCTATCTGGTCACCGGCGCGACCGCGACCGCCGCGCATTACCTCATGCTGATCCTGATTGTTGCGCAGGGGGGCATCCCATTGTTGGGTTCGATTGTCGGCAGCGTGGTGGGGCTCCTGACGAATTATTTCCTGAGCAGTCGGTGGGTGTTCGCGCGCACGTCGGATGCTTCATCGCGCTTTGCGAGATTCCTGGCAGTTTCGGTGCTCGCCTTCGGGCTCAACGCTGCGTTCATGTGGATCGGACTGCGGGCGGGGCTTCACTACCTGCTCGCACAGGTTCTGTCCACGTTTCTCCTCATGCTCATCAACTACACATTGCATGCCAACTGGACGTTCCTGAACAGGGAGTCACGATGAGTTCGGATAAGCGGTTGCAGGGAACAGTATCGGTGGTCGTTCCCATTTTCAATGAGGAGCAGGTCTTGCCCCTGTTCCATGCGCGTCTCGGCGCCGTCCTGGGAACCCTTCCCTATACGTCGGAAGTTATCTACGTGGACGATGGAAGCCGGGATCGGACCCTCGATGTGCTCAGGACAATACGGGGCGCCGATGAGAAAGTCGGCATCATCGAATTGAGCCGGAATTTCGGCAAGGAAGCCGCATTGACCGCGGGATTGGATGTCGCGTGCGGCGACGCCGTCGTCGTCATCGACGCCGATCTGCAGGATCCGCCGGAACTGATCCCCACCCTGATTAACAAGTGGGAGCAAGGTTTCGATGTCGTCTA
>NZ_VZOW01000078.1 GCF_008801835.1 Cupriavidus pauculus
CGGCCACCGCGGGCGCGGCAACCTCGACCGGCGGCGCTGGCGGCGCGGGCACGGCCACGGCGGGTGCAGCCACCGGCGGCGCGGGTTCGGGCACCGGCGGTGCGGGCGGCGCACAAACCAGCCTGGCTGGTGCGGGCGGCGCTGGCGGCTCGGCCACCAATGGCAGCTCGACCACCACGGCATCCAACGGTAGCGCAACGGCCGGCAGCGGCGCAGTCGGCGCTGCTTCGGGTACCGGCGGTGCAGGTGGCGCCGGCGGTGTGGGCATGGGCGGCACGGGCGGTACTGGCAACGGAGCGGTGGGCGGCGCTGGCGGCAACGGCGGCACCAACTATGTCGATGCCGGCACGTTCAACATGTCCAACATGATGACCAGCGTCGGCCAATCCGCCGCCGGCATCATGATCGCCAACCAGAACAGCGGGATGGCATCGCTGGTGCAGCAAAGCGTCAACGTCCAGGCCAACCTGGCAGTCGGCAAGTAAGCAGCCCCTGGCGCGTCTGTGGCGCTCCGCACGGAGCGCACGGCGCCTTCAGGGTTGAATCCGGCTGAAGCCGTGCATGGCGCAAGCTCTCGCGCCATGCACGGCCCTGTCAGATGCCTGCAGGTCCGATGTTGCGGCCCGGATGGGGGCCGTAGCACGGAGCATGAGGAGACGCACCATGCGATCGCATCGCGTAGCTGTTGCCGCATTGTCGACAGCCTTTCTGGCCTGGCCCTTCGTGCCGGCCAGCGCAGGGCCGCAGTTGGCCGAGGCATCCGCCACGGCCGTGGCGGTCGCCAGCAGTGATACCGGCGCAGCCGCCGCAGTGGCGGGCGCGGCGGCCAGCGTGTCGGCGATGTCCGCCGACGCCGGACGCAAACCAAACATCTTCGGCATGACCGCGAAGGCGGTCGGCGCCGACAAGCTCGACGACGTGCGCGGTGGCGCCGAGTTGGTGGTCAATGACATGCGTTTGCACGGCACGGTGGCCGACAACGCAGCGATCAACACGTTGTCCGGCAGCAATATCGTTTCCGAAGGATCGTTCGCGAACGCAGCCGGCCTGCCGACCGTGATCCAGAACTCCGGCAGCAATGTATTGATCCAGAACGCGACCATTCTCAACGTCCAGTTCAAATGATCATGCGCACCCTGCTGCTCGCTGTCGTTTGCGTGATGGCGGCGCTGGGCGTCGTTCCCGATGCCCGCGCCGACACCATCCGCGTGCCGGGAGACCAGGGCAATACGTATAACGTGCCGGTGACGAGCCTGCGCGAGGCGCGGTTCCGCACCACGATCCGGCAGCGCTACGACTTCAGTTGCGGATCGGCGGCGGTGGCCACCTTGCTCACGTACCAGTACAACGTGCCGACCACCGAGGAGACGGTCTTCGCCAACATGTTCGTCAACGGCGACCAGGCGAAGATCCGCGCCGAAGGTTTTTCGCTGCTGGACATGAAGCGGTTTCTCGCGTCGCGCGGCTTCGAGGCCGACGGCTATGAACTGCCGCTGTCCAAGCTGGAGGAAGCGCAGATCCCGGCGATCGTGCTGATCGTCGAGAACGGCTACCACCATTTCGTCGTGGTGAAGGGCGTCAAGGGCGATCGTGTCCTGATTGGCGATCCCGCCCGCGGCACTCGCGCACTGGAACGCGAACACTTCGAAAAAATCTGGGACAGCAGCCTGCTGTTCGTCATCCACAACCGTACGGACAACGCGCGCTTCAACATGGCAGCCGACTGGCGCGTGGCCCCGACGGGTCCTTACTGGATGGGGGTTCCGCGAGACAGTCTGTTCTTCACCGTCATGCCCAAGCATGGCGCCTCTGATTTCTGAGCTGAGGAACATCATGGTCCAGACATCCGTTTCAAGCGCATCGCGGCGCGCGGCGGGGCAGGCAACTGCCGCCGTGTTGCTGGGTGCGGGTCTGGCGTGCACGGGCATTGCGCACGCCAGCAGCGAGCCGCTGGCCGCCGAAGCGATCGACACCGCCGGCGCCGTGGCCATGCCATCGGCGATCGACATGGCGCCGCCGCCTTCGGCAACCGAACTGCCGGCGCTCTCCGAAGCCAACCCGGGCGCGGCGGCGGCCGATATCGCAATCGCCGCGACCGCCGAAGCTGCAGCAGTGCAAACCGTTGCCGAAGCGCCTGCGCGAGTGGTGCCGGTGAACAAGGCCAGCGTGGCCACGCATCACCCGATCGACGATCCGCTTGCGCAGGCCATGACGTTGGCCAGGCGCGATCCCGAGGCACCGGTGAGCGCGGCGCGCAAGGAAATGGCCAAGTGGAAACCGGTCGCGCAGGCGCGGCTTGACGATTTGCGCGGCGGCTTCGATGCCGCGGGGCTGCAAGTGGGATTCGGCATCGATCGCGCCGTGTTCGTGAACGGCGCGCTGGCCGTATCGACCAGCATCACGATTCCCGATGTCAGCAACATCACCTCGGCGCAGGCAGCGCAATTGGCGCAGGCGCTGGGTCAGGTAACCGTGGCGGTGACGGCGGCCAACAGCGCGGCCAATGCAGCCGTGGCCGCAGCGCAGGCCGCAGCCGCTGCCGCGCAGGGCGCCGCCAACCCGGCCGTGGCCACGGCCAACGGCGCCGCCACTACCGCGCAAGGTGCGGCCGGTGCGGCGAGCAGCGCTGCCAGTGCCGCGGCGAACGGC
>NZ_VZOW01000079.1 GCF_008801835.1 Cupriavidus pauculus
CACAATAAAGGCGACATCTTCCCTCAGGCGCGTGCATGCACGCTCCCTGAGGGAACCCCTCCAGCGTCCATCACCGTTCTTGCTCAAATCCCCACGCTTTCGGCATCACGAAAGCTGCTTATGCACAGTGTGAGCGAAACTCACGTTCTAAGGAGTATATGCCGCTCGCGACCCGATAGGACCAAGTAACCGGATCGACGCCGCTCTGGGGATAGCCCGGGTCGTGGGATGCTCAGGGAGAGCAATGAATCGATTTGCCTGCCCGGATTCGCACGAGCCACCGGTCCGTCTCGACCGCCTGGACTGCCGGCAGATCAGTCTGGCCAACCTGCCGCCGAGATTGGACAGGCCATTGACTCGAATTGGCGGTCTCGGACGTCGGTCTATCGCGACAGCGAGCTTGTCGGCGCCAGAGGCGACTTCCGACCCTGAGCGGTCCCTGGGACCGCTGATCTCAGCGCCGATTAGCAGTCAAATTCGGATACGGATTGCTGTCCGACGCCTGATGCCAGAGCGAATCCGCCGCCCGCCGAAGTTCAGTGGAGTAGCGGGCCTGCAGCGCGAGCTGTTGGACGCTATCGAGCGACCCCTTTGGAGCGACTATGGCGGAACCGCTGTACAGGAAAAGATAAAGCGCCGCAAGCACTTCTAGGCGAGCCGATGCCGACTCAACCTGAAAGACTTGAGGGTCATCGTCACTCGCTTCGATCGTCACGGGGGGCTCGCCGCGCGTTCGATCTGCGATGTACAGCGAAGTCCATGCTCGACTGTTGACCGGATGAGAATTCCCTTCCGTATCGACGTCCCATCCGTGGCCGAACAGTAAGTCGATAAAGACTCTGAAGTCGGGCCGATCCCTGTCGACTCTTATCAGGTGCATTCGCGATGGCTCCAACAGTTAAACCGCCACTTTGCCCTAAACCGGCCGCTCGTGAGAGACCGTTTCTGGCCGAAGCCGGAAGCTCGTCGGCCTCTAGGTTCCGCTGCCCGGCCGGACTTCGGTAGTCGACCCTTAGCGGCCTGCCAGATTTCTCCGAATCGGACAATCAGACCGCCTCGTTGAGGAGCCGTTTGTGAGGTGCGGAGACCAGTCGCTTGTACGAAGACATCATCAGCTCAATTTTCGGAGCAAAGAGCCGTCAACTGCTCCGTATCGACAACTCTGGATAACATTATGGCTGCGATGGGCATAGGCATAGGAATGGCAAGAGGAGTGGGTATCTTGAGGACAGTAGCGGCCACCGCCATCGCCCTATCTCTCACAGCCAATGCTCAAAGCTCCCATTACGACGAGAAAGCGCGTCTGACCGCTCACGTCACCAACTACCTGGCCGGCTCGTACTTGAAAGAGCTAGCATCAAATGGAGCTTGTACGCAGGATCGGGGTAAGGGGGAACGCTACGATGCGGCTGTCAGTGCATTGCGGACAATTGTTCCTGACCAATACGTTGCCGAGGTCGAGCAGCTTGTTGAGTCAGGGCAAGTCGAAGCAAGTCTCGGAAGCGTGCGTGAAATCGAACTCGGCTCAAAACTGAAGGGTGCCGACCCGTCTAGGAAGCAATATATCTGCGGCGTCTACTTCGGCTATGGCACCGCGCTGCAGATGTACGGATCAGAGGGTCTAAGGACACTTTCTTCTAAGACTCCCGGGCAGTCGCAATTGATTCCTCGGTAAGAGGCATCGTCCAAGGAGCGTTTCGACGAACGGTTGAATGCGCAGCCGCATGCGGCCCGACGCTGGACGTAACCGAGCGTGCCTGCCGGCCCGCGTCGGGCAGAAGACGACCCTTCTGAGTCACTCAGTGTTCTGCCATCGATGGCCGAAAATTTGCGCTATGCGGCCATCGATGCATTCGATCCCTAAGCATTAGGGGGAAATAAAGGTCGCACAACAGACTTTTCGAGGGGCGGAACGTCAGCGTTCGCGGGCCACCATAGTTCACGAGGCCGCTGGACGACCGAGCAGAGGCGCCAGTAGCGGCGCGCCCAACTTTGCGAGCGGCACCCAAAGTGCGTATCGGATTTTAACTCGACTTATACCTCGTATGCATCTTACGATACACCTGGCGACACGGCATTGTTTAGACTCGCCCTAAACAACGCGGCGCTTCGTTAGGCGCGCATACGGGAAGGGTCGAAAGATGCAAGCTTTCAAGGTTGGGCGGGGTGTCGCCGTCTTGCTGCACACACTCAGAAGCCGCTTCCGGATTCGGAACACGGACGCATCAGCCCATCTATTGAAAAAGCTGAAACTAGCGCTGGCTGGCGTAGTCCTCGCCGCTACCCCTGCCTGGGCACAGAGCCCTGAAAACCTGACATGCGCGGACGTACCAAAAGGAAAAATAGTTCGTGCAAACTATGTCTGGGACACTAATGAACCGCCCCGGGAACCGTGGAGGCTGGTTGGTTTAAGTAATAGCGGTTCAGCGGCAGGGATTTGAAGCTGCCTGTAGTAGTTTGCCTCAGCTTCGGCGGGCGGGATATTGCCAAGGGGTTCCATCAGCCGATGATGGTTGAACCAGGCTACCCATTCCAGTGTG
>NZ_VZOW01000080.1 GCF_008801835.1 Cupriavidus pauculus
TGTTGATGTCCATCGAATACTGACCCGCCGTTTTCATCTAAATTTGACCCACCCTCGCTTCATGGTCACAGCTCCTCTGGTGTAGATTCTGGCACTGCAGTTGTCGTTTTCTGGCTGTTTTTCCGGGTCTGGGGCTTCTTCCTTTCTGCTGCACTGCTATGCCTGAATCGCCACGAATCGTTCCCTGTTTCGACGATGTGGCAGTGATGCGTCAATCGGTCTAACAGCGCAGTGGTCATCTTTGCGTCACCAAACACACTTTCCCATTCTGTGAAGCTGAGATTGGTCGTGATGATGATGCTAGTACGCTCATACAGTTTCGAGAACAGGTGGAACAGCAGCGCGCCGCCAGTTTGGGTGAAGGGTAGATAGCCCAGCTCGTCCAGGATGACCGCGTCCACATACATGAGACGATGTGCGAGCTGCCCCGGCTTGCCTGCCGCTTTCTCCGCCTCCAGGAGATTGACCAACTCCACCGTGGAGAAGAAGCGCACTCGTTTCGTGTGCTGCTGGATGGCCTCAATCCCTATCGAGCTCGCCAGATGGGTCTTGCCTGTTCCAGGGCCACCGATGAATACGACGTTTTGCGCTGACTCACAGAACTTCAGCGTATGAAGTTCTCGTACCAGCACCTCGTCGATATTGGATTGGCTGAAGTCGAAGCCGGCGAGGTCTCGGTGCGCGGGGAATCGGGCGACTGCCATCTGATAGGCAATCGACCTGACTTGTCTATCCGCTAGCTCGGCCTGCAGCAACAGCTCCATCATTCGCTCGGGTTCAAAGCCAGAATGACGGGTCTGAACCAATAATTCCGGCCAACTCTGCGCCATACCGTGTAGCTTGAGCGCCTTCAGTTGAGCGACGGTCTCGTTAGACATGTCCATCCTCCCGCTGCGTTGACCTCAGCCGCTCGTAGCGGCTCACGTTTGCCGCAGGCTCCTCTTGAAGCTTGAGGGATGTCTTCACGCCGTCTACGGTAGGTCTCTTGATGGACTTCAGGCGGGCCAACACATTGAGGACGTGCTCTCCGCTAGGACGGCCAGATTCCAAAGCTATCTCGACTGCCACTTGTACGGCTTCGACGCCGTGGATAGGGACTGCGGCGAGCACCTGTACCATGACCCTGTCGCCACCCTCTTGCCTCAAGAGGTGCTTTTGAAGGCGAATCATTGGTTCCGGCATCGTCGCAAACGGTGCGCCATTGCGCAGCGCACCTGGCTTGCGTGCGACCAAAGGTATGTAGTGGCGCCAGTCGTAGAAGGTTTGATATCGCTCGAAGCAACGTGGATGCCTTGCCACCTCGGCGCCCTCGGCGACGACACTAAGATACGACGGGTAGATGCGTAAGCTGACTACGTGGTTGGCGTGCGCAGTAGGGACGCTGTAGCGATTGCGCTGGAAGTGAATCAGGCTGGTACTCGATACCCTTACCGGTTGTTCGATGTATCCGTCGAACGGCTTCGGGTTGCGCATGAGCTTCTGACGCTCGTCTTGCAACGCATCGGCTATGCTCAACTCCGGCCATTCAGGATGCCGGAGTTCGCGCCAAGCTGACTCACATCTCTGGCTCAGCCAGACGTTGAGAACCTCAACAGATTCCCAGCGCATGAGGGCGGCTTCGTGCCAGATTTGGCGCCTGCGGTCCTGTACGTTCTTTTCGACTATCCCTTTTTCCCAACCCGCGGCGCGATTGCAAAACTCGGGCTCGAAGAGATAGTGTCCGCACATCGCATGGAAGCGGGCGTTGATGGACCGAACTTTGCCTGGCCCGACCTTATCGACAGCGGTACGCATGTTGTCGTAAATGCCGCGACGCGGCACCCCGCCGAATGCAGCAAAGGCGCGCGCATGCGCATCGAACAGCATCTCATGGCTTTGCGTCGGGTAGGCGACAAGCCAGAACGCTCGACTTGCCGCCAGTTTGGTATGGGCGACTTCCAGTCGTCTTCGAAGCCCCGCTACAAACGCATACTCGCAGCTCCAGTCGAACTGGAATGCCTCGCCATACTCGAATGCCATTGGCACGAACACGCTGCGAGACGGCGCATCTTTTTCCGCTTTGCGCCAGTTCCGAACGAAAGCGCTGATTCGTCCATAGCTTCCGTCATAGCCATTAGCCCTCAAAGTTTCGTAAATCTGCAGGGCTGTACGGCGGTCGCGCTTGGGGCGATGCAAATCGGCCCTCAGCCATAACTTGATTTGCTCTGCCCAGGCATCCACAACGCTTGGGCTCACTCGCTTCGGGTAGCTTGGCTCGCCGCTGCCTTCCTTGCGCAGCCATGTGCGGATGGTGTTTCGAGATAGTCCCGTGCGCCTAGCGATGTCTCTGAGCGGAACGCCGTCGCGGAAGTGCATCCGCCTGATTTTGGCCAACATGTTCACCGTAATCACTCCGGTTCTCCTGCTCGGCATCGAGCAGGCATTGGAACACGTGGGTCAAATTTCGATGAAAACTACGTACGGCAGTGGGTCAGTTTTGCGTGCACATCAACA
>NZ_VZOW01000081.1 GCF_008801835.1 Cupriavidus pauculus
ATGTAAGCGCCCGGTGAACCCGTCTTGACGGGGCTACGCAGGAAGGACGGAAGCAGTCCAGCGATGTGGCAGGAGCTCCGCGATGTCGGCGGTCTTCTGAGTCGGCAGTCGCGTAAGCACGTCTTTCAGGTAGGCGTACGGATCATGCCCATTGAGCTTCGCCGACTGGATCAGACTCATGACTGCGGCTGCGCGCTGGCCAGCGCGCAGTGAGCCCGCGAACAGCCAGTTCGATCTTCCAAGAGCGATAGGCCGTATTTGCCCTTCGATATGATTGTTATCGATGGGCACGGCTGGATCCTCAACGTAGCGCACGAGCGCCGCCCAGCGTTTGAGGCTGTAGTCGATGGCACGCGCGATGGCCGAGCCGTCGGGCACCCTCCGCCTTTGTTCACTAAGCCAGAGATGCAGCGCATCCAGGATTGGTCTGGCCCGCTGCTGTCGCGCTTCCAGGCGTAGTTCTGGCTCGGCGTCCCGCACCTCTCGCTCGATCTCGTAGAGCCCAGCAATGAAGCGCAGCGCCTGGCCAGCCAATTCGCTCTTGTGCTTGTCGTGCAACTCAAAGTACTTACGACGCGCGTGAGCCATGCACCCAATCTCGACGATGCCGCCGCCGAAGCTGGCCTTGTAGCCCGAGAAGTCGTCACATACCAGCTTGCCCAGCCAGCCCCGCAGGAATGCGCGGGCATGTTCGCCGCTGCGGCTGGGGGCAAACTGATAGATCACCGCACGTAACGACGAGAGTTGGCTCGGTGCGTAGGCCCACAGGTAGGCGCGATGCGTCTTGCCGTCGCCTGGCGAGAGCATCTGCACTGGTGTCTCGTCGGCATGCAGTACGCTCTGGGTCAATACCTCCGCCTGCAGTGCATCCACCAGCGGTTGCAGACGCACGCCGCAGATGCCGACCCACGCGCCCAGCGTCGATTGCGGGATCGCCAGGCCGGCGCGTGCGTAGATGCGTTCTTGCCGGTACAGAGGGAGATGGTCGCCGAACTTGGACACCAGCGTATGCGCCAGCAGGCCGGCGGTGGGGATGCCCTTGTCGATGACGTGCGGAGGAACGGGTGCCTGGGTGAGAGTCTCACATTGACCGCATACCCACTTGCCCCGGATATGAAGTTCGACCGTGAACACGCCAGGGGTGTAGTCCAGCTTCTCGCTGACGTCTTCGCCAATGCGCTTGAGCGCGCAGCCGCATGTGCAAGTCTCGGACTCCGGCTCGTGACGAATCTCAGTGCGAGGCAATTGGGGTGGAAGTGCTTGGCGCTTCGGCTTGTCCTTGGGCTCCGACCTGGATGAAGGAGTCAGTGCTTCGAGCTCGGCTTCGATTGCCTCAAGGTCTGCATCGAGGGCTTCCTCCAGCAAGCTTGCCTGGGCAGATGTCAGTTGCTCGCTGCGTTTGCCGAACTTCCAGCGCTTGTGGATGGCTAGCTCGTGAGTGAGCTGATCGATCTTGGTTTGCCGGTAGCGCAGCTCTTGCGCGTGACGCGCAATGACGGCGTCCTGCTCCTGGATCTGTGCCCGCAGCGTCGCAGCCAGCTCGCGCAGTTGCTGTGGGCTCAGATCGTCCAGGTTCTCGGCGGGATTCATGTTCCGAATCTTGCCAGTTCCCCGTCACTCCAACTATTGGCACAGCCCCCAATGGACGCTCGGCCCTTGTGCCAAGCCACGACTAAAGCACGGTGATCGCCTCATCGCGGCCCAGGCGTTGCCAAGGCAGGCCCAGCACCAGCGCATCCAGTTGCTCTCGGCACAGCGGCGTCGCGATGGCCGTCATACCGTCGGTCCAGACGAAGCGGCCCTTATTGAGTCGCCGCGCCGCTAACCAGATACCAATGCCGTCGTACATCAGCACCTTGATACGCGTCGCGCGCTTGTTCGTGAAGAGATAAGCATGATGCGGTCGGGCGGCTCCGAATACCTTCACCACCCGAGCCAAGACCGTATCTGTTCCCGCTCGCATGTCCAGCGGCTCGGTAGCTAGCCAGATTGCCTCGATGCGGATCAACGCAACCACCCCTGAAGCCATTCGCCACACTCTGCTGCGGCCGATCCTGGCCAACGAATACTGATCGTCGCAGCACCGCGTCGCACTTCGATCTGTATATCCGGTATCGCAGGCGTCGGCGTGGGATCGCCGATCTGCAACGGGATGAACTCGGCTTGGGGTACTGTCATCAATGCGCGGGCTTCGCCCGCGCTATCCAACACTTGGTGTTCAGCGACCCAGCGTCGCAGCAGATTCGCGTTCACGCGATGGTGCAGCGCTACCGCCGCAATCGAAACACCCCGATGCAGGCAGTCCTGAACGGCTTTAGCCTTGAACTCGGCGCTGTGCCGACGTCGGCGTCGCGCTGGTGCGCTCTCTTCGATAGTGTTCACGTGTCCACCAAGAATTTAGATGGACACGATGCTCCTTGCTCTCCTGCTTCCCTTCAAGACGGGTTCACCGGGCGCTTAC
>NZ_VZOW01000082.1 GCF_008801835.1 Cupriavidus pauculus
GCCGGCCCGGGCGATCGGGCGGGGCGCAAGCGCGGCGCGGCCCGCGGCGGGGCGGGCCGCGCCGCGGTCGTTGGCGCGACGGTTACGGCGTGATCACGATCTTGCCGGTCACCTTGCGCGCTTCCATGTCCTTGAGCGCCTGGGGCGCCTGTTCCAGCGGATATCGAGCCGAGATATGCGGGCGGATCTTGCCTTCCTTCATCCAGCCGAGCATCTGCGCCATGTTGGCCTGGTTGGCCTTGGGCTCCCGCCGCGCGAAATCGCCCCAGAACACGCCCACCAGCGACGCCCCCTTGAGCAGCGCCAGATTCAGCGGAATCTTTGGAATCTCGCCATTGGCGAAGCCCACCACCAGATAGCGGCCGCGCCAGGCGATCGAGCGGAATGCCGGCTCGGCGTAGATGCCGCCGACCGGATCGTAGATGACATCGGGGCCCTTGCCGTCGGTCAGCGCCTTGATACGTTCGCGCAGGTCTTCGGTGGTGTAGTTGATCACGGCGTCCGCGCCATGCTCCTTGCAAACCGCGAGCTTTTCGTCGGTCGACGCCGCGGCAATCACGCGCGCACCGATCGCCTTGCCAATCTCGATGGCGGCCAGCCCGACGCCACCGGCCGCGCCCAGCACCAGCATGGTTTCCCCGGCTTTCAGTTCGCCCCGGTCGACCACGGCGTGGTGCGAGGTGCCGTAGGTCAGCGTGAACGCGGCGGCCACGTCGAAGTCGATGCCGGGCGGCATCGGCACCACCGCTTTCGCCGGCGCCTTGGCCTGCGTGGCGAAGGCGCCATTGCCCAGGTAGGCGATGACCTTGTCGCCGGGCTTGACGTGCGTGACACCCGCGCCGACCGCGTTGACCACCCCCGCAAGCTCCGAACCTGGCGAGAAGGGCAACTCCGGCTTGGCCTGGTACTTGTTCTGGATGATGAGCACATCCGGGAAATTCACGCCGGCGGCCTTCACGTCGATGACCACTTCGCCGTCGCCCGGCGTCAGGTCGGGAAGCGTTTCCAGCGATAGCGAGTCGGGCGGTCCCCAGGCTTTACACAGTACGGCTTTCATCTTGTCTCCAGTTGTGATGGGGTCATGTCGTGCAGCTGTCATGTACGCGGCAGGCCTGCAGGCTGCGGGCAAGTGTAGCGCAAGAAAAGCACGGTCGTTCTGTCGAAAAAATCGCTGCATGTCGCCCATTCGGGCGCCGCATGGCCGTGTCGCAGGGGCGGGCGTTTGTCCCGTTTGCGGTGCATGCGCGGTGCCGCCAGCGACGCCTTGCTCAGGTACAATCGCGGCCATGCATATCCTTCTTGCCAACGATGACGGCTATCTCGCGCCAGGGCTGGCCGTCCTGCATGCGGCACTCGCGCCCCTGGCGCGCGTGACGGTGATCGCCCCCGAACAGAATCACAGCGGCGCGTCCAATTCGCTGACGCTGCAACGGCCGCTGTCGGTCTTCGAGGCGCGCGAAGGTGTGCAGAAAGGTTTCCGCTTTATTAACGGCACGCCGACGGACTGCGTGCACGTGGCCTTGACCGGCCTGCTCGAAGACCGGCCCGACCTGGTGGTCTCGGGCATCAACCAGGGACAGAACATGGGCGAGGACGTGCTCTATTCGGGCACGGTAGCCGCGGCCATCGAAGGGTATCTGTTCGGCATTCCGTCCATTGCATTCTCGCAAGTCGACAAGGGTTGGGAACATGTCGATGCAGCGGCGCGCGTCGCCCGCGAGATCGTCGAGCGCGTGATCGCACAACCGCCAGTCGAGCCGTTCCTGCTGAACGTGAACATTCCAAACTTGCCATACGAGCATTTGCGCGGACATCGTGCCACGCGGCTGGGCAAGCGCCATCCGTCCCAACCGGTCATCACGCAAGTCAATCCGCGCGGCGAGACGAATTACTGGATCGGGCCCGCTGGTGACGCGCGCGACGCCAGCGAGGGCACCGATTTCCATGCGACGGCCAACGGCTATGTCTCGCTGACCCCGCTGCAACTGGATCTGACCCACCGCGGCCAACTTGAGCAGATTGCGCAGTGGTTGGGGTGAGCGTGTCATCGTCGGGCGCGTTTCGGCCGTTCTTTCGCGTCTGCTATACGCGCCATGTGCGCCGCCGCGCTGAAGTCTGCAGTCTCGCCGTGTCTTGCCTGATTTTTCATCCTGTTCTTGCGTCGCAACCGAAATGAGTTCCACGCCGCGCCGATCCCGCTTTCCGCTGCCGCTCGATGCGGTGGTCGAACGCAAGCCCGCGCCTGCACGCACCGCTGGATTGCCGGCGGTGGGCAAGCGCGCGGCCGCGCCGGCGCCGGCCACGGTCAAGCCGCGCAAGCCTGCCGCTCCGCCACTGGCGCCGCCTGCGCCCGGCAGCGCGGTG
>NZ_VZOW01000083.1 GCF_008801835.1 Cupriavidus pauculus
GGGGTCGTCTCAGAAAACGGAAAATAAAGCACGCTAAGGCATAGCCGAACCTGCCAAGCTTGCTCCACCCTGTAGTGACGCGATCAGCGGGCAGGAAACGTTCCCCCTTCGCGCATGGCAGGCGCACACCAACTCAGACAGCACGGCCTCCATGCGCGCCAGGTCAGCCATTTTCTCGCGCACGTCCTTGAGCTTGTGCTCGGCCAGACTGCTGGCTTCCTCGCAATGGGTGCCATCCTCCAGCCGCAGCAGCTCGGCGATCTCATCCAGGCTGAAGCCCAGCCGCTGGGCTGATTTCACGAAGCGCACCCGCGTTACATCCGCCTCGCCATAGCGGCGGATGCTGCCATAGGGCTTGTCAGGCTCCAGCAACAAGCCCTTGCGCTGATAGAAACGGATGGTCTCCACATTGACCCCGGCCGCCTTGGCGAAAACGCCAATGGTCAGGTTCTCCAAATTGTTTTCCATATCGCTTGACTCCGTACATGAGTACGGAAGTAAGGTTACGCTATCCAATTTCAATTCGAAAGGACAAGCGCATGTCTGAACCAAAAACCGGGCGCGGCGCGCTCTTCACTGGAGGGCTTGCCGCCATCCTCGCCTCGGCTTGCTGCCTCGGGCCGTTGGTTCTGATCGCCTTGGGGTTCAGCGGCGCTTGGATCGGCAACTTGGCGGTGTTGGATCCCTATCGCCCCATCTTTATCGGCGTGGCGCTGGTGGCGTTGTTCTTCGCCTGGCGGCGCATCTACCGGCAGGCAGCGGCCTGCAAACCGGGTGAGGTCTGCGCGATTCCCCAAGTGCGAGCTACTTACAAGCTCATTTTCTGGATCGTGGCCGCGCTGGTTCTGGTCGCGCTCGGATTTCCCTACGTCATGCCATTTTTCTACTGATCGGAGTTCACCATGAAGAAACTGTTTGCCTCCCTCGCCCTCGCCGCCGTTGTTGCCCCCGTCTGGGCCGCCACCCAGACCGTCACGCTGTCCGTACCGGGCATGACCTGCTCCGCCTGCCCGATCACTGTCAAGAAGGCGATTTCCAAGGTCGAAGGCGTCAGCAAAGTTGACGTGACTTTCGAGACACGCCAAGCGGTCGTCACCTTCGACGATGCCAAGACCAGCGTGCAGAAGCTGACCAAGGCAACCGCAGACGCGGGCTATCCGTCCAGCGTCAAGCAGTGAGTCACTGAAAACGGCACCGCAGCACAACGGACGTCATTGTCTGGCGCCACAAACGATAAAGGATCTGTTGCATGACCCATCTAAAAATCACCGGCATGACTTGCGACTCGTGCGCGGCGCACGTCAAGGAAGCGCTGGAAAAAGTGCCAGGCGTGCAGTCGGCGCTGGTGTCCTATCCGAAGGGCACAGCGCAACTCGCCATCGTGCCGGGCACATCGCCGGACGCGCTGACTGCCGCCGTGGCCGGACTGGGCTACAAGGCAACGCTAGCCGATGCGCCACTGGCGGACAACCGCGTCGGACTGCTCGACAAGGTGCGGGGATGGATGGCCGCCGCCGAAAAGCACAGTGGCAACGAGCCCCCGGTGCAGGTAGCGGTCATTGGCAGCGGTGGAGCCGCGATGGCGGCGGCGCTGAAGGCCGTCGAGCAAGGCGCGCAGGTCACGCTGATCGAGCGCGGCACCATCGGCGGCACCTGCGTCAATGTCGGCTGTGTGCCGTCCAAGATCATGATCCGCGCCGCCCACATCGCCCATCTGCGCCGGGAAAGCCCGTTCGATGGCGGTATTGCGGCAACTGTGCCTACGATTGACCGCAGTAAGCTGCTGGCCCAGCAGCAGGCCCGCGTCGACGAACTGCGGCACGCCAAGTACGAAGGCATCCTGGGCGGTAATCCGGCCATCACCGTTGTGCACGGTGAGGCGCGCTTCAAGGACGACCAGAGCCTTACCGTCCGTTTGAACGAGGGTGGCGAGCGCGTCGTGATGTTCGACCGCTGCCTGGTCGCCGCGGGTGCCAGCCCGGCGGTCCCGCCGATTCCGGGCTTGAAAGAGTCACCCTACTGGACTTCCACCGAGGCCCT
>NZ_VZOW01000084.1 GCF_008801835.1 Cupriavidus pauculus
GCATGGTGAACAAACTTTCGGTGCAGGTGTCAGCGCCGCGCATGAACGTGGGATTGTATGGAGTCCTCAGATTAACGATTCAGCAAGTCGTCGCGCTGACGTTCGCTGCCGGTATTTCAGCAGCCTGTTAAGGGACCACCACAATCTGATGAGATGAATTTTCTGGCGCTTGATCGTGACGCGGAGCGATCGCATCGCTATAAGTTGATCGGCAAGTTCATCGACTCGAACGACGGCCGCAACCCGAAGGTACCGGACATCGACCGGATCGTGCCGCTGCCGCCGGCCAAGCTGCCCGAATGGGACGGTACTTTCCAGTGGCAGAAGGAGCAGGATGCGGCCGTGCCGCCGCAGAAGCCCGCAGACGAACTGGTTCAGCGACTTGCCAAAGAAAAGAATCTCGATCCAGCGACCGGCCTGCCGCTCACCACTTCGAGCAAGACCGAACGCCTGCCGCTTGGCACGAAGGTCCGGACGGGAGAGCGATGCCCGCAGGACGGATGCTGGTGCGTACCGCATGTGGCCCGCATCAAGCCGGATGCCACGCGGTACTTCAAGGAAGGCGACGTGATGCCGCCGCTGGTTTATGAAGACCCGCGGCTGATACCGGGTCTTGACCGGTTACTTGGCAAGCGCCAGCGCATATCGGATGTCGGCTGGCAATTGATCTCCTACGACGTCGATGCCTGACCGGTCGGCGATTCCATGCACTCACTGATCCACTGAATGTCCTGGCCAGTTCCGAAGCTAAGCGCAATCAAGCACCCCGAGCCATTCCCGTTGCGTGGCTGGCTTCCGGTCTCGCTTGCGCTCCTGATCTGCGCTTGCTCAAACAAGGAGGGTGCATTGCCATCGCCACCTGATCCTGGAGCCGTGCGCGCCAACTTGACCTTTACGTGCGTGCGAGAGACCGACCACTTGCCGCCAGTCGATCCGCAGACGGATAGCCTGTTCCTCTACGCGCGCCATCTCCAGAAGCAACCAGGGCCGAAAGACTTCAACGAGATGGCGCGCTACTACCGGATTGCGGCAGCGCACGGCCACTACAAGGCCAACCACAACCTGCAGTTGCTCATCTCGCAGGGTTTTGCGGATTCGCCGGCTCCTTCCCAGGAAACCATCGATCTCGCAGCGCAGTTGATTAGCCAGGGCATCCCCGGGGGGTACTTCGATATGGGCCACTACCTGGAACTGGGTTATGGCGTGAAGCAGGATGAAGAACTGGCCCTGCGCTACTTTCGCAAAGCGGCTGACTTGGGTAGCCCTGAGGCCCAGGCATACGTTGCCGAGAAACTGGCTCCGGCAGATATGGCCCCTGAAGTTGCCCTTCAAATGCGGCAGTGCGCAGCCGTCCAAGGTTACGGGGAAGCAGCGAACATGCTTGGTATCAACCGTCAGAACAAAAGGTTGTTCCCAGAAGCTGTCCGAGCGTTTCAGATTGGTGTCGCTGCCGGCAATTCACAAGCGGCTTCCTTCCTGGAGGGGGGGTTCAATGGACCGCCGCAGAGTGACGAGCTTAATTACTTGGCATTGCCTTTTGATGCCGAACGTTCCCGCCGCTATAAGGAAATTTGGAAATTCCTTATTGCCAATGACGGTCGCAACCCGAAGGTACCGGACATCGACAAGATCGTGCCGCTGCCGCCGGCCAAGCTGCCCGAGTGGGACGGTACTTTTCAGTGGCAGAAGGAGCAGGATGCGGCTGTGCCGCCGCAGAAGCCCGCCGACGAACTTGTTCAGCGATTGGCCAAGGAGAAAAATCTCGATCCAGCGACCGGCCTGCCGCTCACCACTTCGAGCAAGGCCGAACGCCTGCCGCTTGGCACGAAGGTCAGGACAGGAGAGCGATGCCCGCAGGGTGGGCGTTGGTGCGTACCGCATGTGGCCCGCATCAAGCCGGATGCGACGCGGTACTTCAAGGAAGGCGACGTGATGCCGCCGCTGGTTTATGAAGACCCGCGACCGATCCCCGGTCTTGACCGGTTACTTGGCA
>NZ_VZOW01000085.1 GCF_008801835.1 Cupriavidus pauculus
AAAACTACGCAACTGGCAGCCCATCGGCAGCGTCTGGCTCAACCCCGAGCCGGATCAACATGAGCAAGACACCGATCCAGTATTAGAGGCCGCATGAATCAGGTTCCAACTGCCTTGACAGACGCCGGCCGCTATCTCACCTCTACCCCGCTGGGGCAGAGGGCCGGGTACGAGACGGCCCGGCGCGTTCTCGTCGTGCTTCGGCTGACGGGGTGGATCAGTCTGGTGGGCCAGCAGCGCGATCCTCTGACCGGCCATGTGCTCAGCGAGCTGTATCAGGTTCACGAAAGCGCCCTTGACTTCCAACAGGCTTGCACGCTCGATGCCAGCCTGCCCGCGCTTCTGCAATCTTCCATCGGCCACGAAAACAACCAGGTGGATCGGGTGGCCATTCACATTCAGGCAACGCTGGCGCAGGCACCTGAAGCCACTTCCATTGCGCCCCACGATCAGCACCACAGTGACGATGATTTACCCCCTACGCCGCCGCCACAAGTGCACCAGGCGGCAGGCCAACTGTCATCGTCCCGTGATTCCGCTGGCAGCACGCTTGTTCCGCAACAGACCGAACACGCTCGCCACATGACGGCTGAGCAGGACAGTACGTATAAGACGTATATGTATAAAAAAGAACGTACGTACCGCGCGCGCGAAGGCGACGGCGATTCGGCATCGCAGTCGGTGAGCTTGCCGCCCTGCCTGAGCAATGCCCAGGCAGATCAGCAAAAAGACGTGCAGGCCGCCTTGCGGCGGCTGCCGCCGCAGCATCGCCAGGAAGTACTCGATGAGTTGCAGGCACGCAGCCAGAGTGGCACCGTGCGCAATATCGTGGCCTACTTCTTCGCCTTGGTGAAGCGCGTCTTTGCGGGCGAGTTCCGCTTGTGGGCAGGTCGTAAGGAGACATCTGCCGCCCCACGGCCTGCCGAAAATCGGCCTGCAGGTGGGCTACGCACCGACCACCGCCCAGAACCGACTGCGCAACCGGCATCGCGTGAAACCGCCCTGGCGCACATCGCCAACATCCGCAAGATGCTGAACGCCTCGACGAACGCTGGGGACATCGCAGCACAGGCAATGCAGGCCAGGGGATGGCAGCCGCATCCTGCGTAGCAAATGCTGCCGCGAAACGGGTCGTCACTGCACGCCGCAGTGACGACCCGCGCAACACCGCCAACAATGCGGGCAAAAGCCAGTTCCTATTGCGTGCGGCATACATGATGATGGCCTCCCTACACTGGCCGGACAGTTGCCAAGACCGATGGGCTTTGTACATCGGCACCCACAACAGCGCAGATTCCTGCAAGCGCTGGCCCGTCAGGGCGGAACCACCCCAGGTATGCCCAGGCTCCGACCGCATACCGGCCCTACCCAAGGGCGGAGCCCTCTTCGTCTGTTTGAACTCATCCCTACCGCGCCGCCTGGCGCGCTGTCCTTTGCGGCAATTCCCTGTGTGCAACGCACAGGGCTCCCGCTGCATTTCTCATCCCACTCACTTCATAGGAGGGCTCGTCCACGTTCACATCACTTTCGTCTTGTAGTACCTCCGTCCGGGCTTCCAGCAGGGAGCAAGACGGACGCCTCATTCGAGGCTCTGGTGTCTCCCGTGTGCGTGAGCACGAGATTCGATGGATGCGCGAGCACGGTAATTGATGGTCGGCTGCGGCACCGTCCATCACCAATGTTGCGTGCCGTCGGGCAACGCTGATGGACGTGGCGATCTATCGCGGTGGA
>NZ_VZOW01000086.1 GCF_008801835.1 Cupriavidus pauculus
GAATTCCACGCGCTGCTGAAAAAGGAAGCATCTGGCCACTACGCCGTCAGTGCCAAGGGCATGTGGCACGGCGGCATTCATATCTCGGAAGGCGGTGCGGGTGCCTCCCTGGACCTGAAGTACGGCGTGCGTTGTATCGCGGATGGCGAGGTAGTGGCCTTCCGCGTCAATCGGAACTATCTGGTCAGCCAGATGCCAGCGGAGGGCGACAAGCCAGCTAGAGAGGCGCACTACAGCACCGGCTTTGCCCTGGTGCGCCACGCCATGGAGTTCCCCAAGGGCACCAAGCTGACGTTCTTCAGCCTGTACATGCATCTGCAGGACATGGCCGGCTACGAGAGCGACAAGGCACTGCCTCGCCCTGCATATTGGCAGCCGGACTTCACGGTGACACAGTTCGCCAACGACAAACCAGCCGGTCGTCCCACCAGCGCCACTCCATCAGGTCAGGTGGGGCTCAGGGTGCGGGCGACGCACCCACATGGGACGCCGCTGTGCATTCTCCCTCGCGGGACGCAGGTCAGCATTAGCAAGCGCGAAGGCAACTGGGGCCAGATCAAGGACACGCATTGGGCGCAACTGATTCCGCCGAAGGTTGGCGGCTATGTTGCGCCGACCGCCGCAATCGGCGGATGGATGTTCCTCGGCAAGGAGCACGGCCATCGAATGGTGGAAGCGGTTATACCGGACTCGATGCTGGATCGCGTGGTCACCTTAGACAAGCCCGTCAAGATCAAGGCTGGCGACCTGATTGGTCATCTCGGCCGCTACGATTCGTTGAGCAATTTTGGCGAAAACCGCATGGTGCACATAGAGGTGTTCTGTGACGATGGCATCAAGGCCTTCATCCAGAAAGGGCGGGACTGGATTGATAATCATGGGCATCACCCAGACGACTGGAAGCCATTGGGGCTGTCGAGCGAGCCAACGCTGATGCGCATCGACAAGAACACCAAGTTGTACAAGCAGCCCTTCAATGAAGGGGCTGCCCCCTCGATGTCCGACGTGATTCAGATCGTGGCATTGGCCGAACTAGCAAGGAATCCAGACAACAAGCGCATGGAGACCACAGCCGTCAGTGGGGAAAAGCTGCCTTGGTGGCATGTCAACAGCGCTGACGTGCTGGGCCACGACATTGACGGCTGGGTGCGCCAGGAAAACTTTGCGGGTGGTCGCGTCACACGAGAATTCGCGCAATCCTGGATTGACTTTGATACGTCCTTCGAGGATCCCCATGATTCGACGCATACGATGTTTGCCACCGCAAAAGCCTACGTCGATTACTCAATGGGAGCGGACGTCCCGGCGCCCGCCGCCATGAGCAAGCTCAGTCAGCTAATGGTGAAAATCTATCGCGCCATCTTTCCAAGAGGCGATGGCGGCCAGGCTGCTGACGAGTTGTGCGCGGCCACTGACGATCCGTGGCGCGCATTGCGGGTGTCGCGTCTCATCATCAAGCACGAAAGTGAATGGGCCAATCCAAATAAGTGGCAGCAATTAATTCGCGAGATTGAAGAGCACACAGGTCCGCAGCCGCAGCACGTCGAGGA
>NZ_VZOW01000087.1 GCF_008801835.1 Cupriavidus pauculus
AGCCGACTCCACTCGACGCTGGGCTACGTCAGCCCCATGACGTTCGAGAAAAACTGGTCCGCAGCTCAGCAACACCGGGCTGCCTAATTCCCTCGGTTATGGGATTCGTGGAACAGGGGCAAGGTCACCGTGCTTGCTGCATTCCTTCTCGCACCTTTCGCAAATCGTGGCACACAGCGCACAGATCTCCCTTGCGTGCTGGGGCTTTCTGAGGCCACCATCGCCGCTGCGAATGCGCAGGCCTGCACGCACCCGATATCAAGTTCGATGCTGTAGCGAGGCGTCTCAATGAACGCCCGCGCAAGACACTAAACTTCGGTACGCCGGCTGAACGACTCCATCAAGCTGTTGCGTTGACCGGTTGAATCCACAGGTGAAATCCGCTGCCACGCCGCAATGCCCACGCGCATCCACGAAGAATGCGCATCCAATCGTTAAATGACGGGAATCTAACCGCCACATGACATAGTTCTTTCAGAGCGGCTTCAAGTATTACCGCATCAGAAGCGATGCAATGCTCTTAAATTTTTCAATATCCAATCCAAGCTCCAGACGTTTGCCTTTGCATTGGCGCGATCAACGCAGGAAAAGATTTGTATTCATTACCGTATGAAACTGTATCTTCAATTTCTTCCCCGCCAGTGTTACCTCGTTAACATCAATCTTTCGGGAGGATTACATTTTCGCTCTATACGGCCCGCTGCTCGGGTCCGGGAATAAAATTAAATTGAAAAGACAGTTCTCGAACGCCCCATCCGCTACTTGTAATGTCAGGATGCGAATGAAAGCAGGCATGCCACTCCTCTTGTCCGTTGGCGCAGCCATCTGCCTTGTGCCGGGACAGGTGTGGGCAATACAACTGGCATGGGTTGCCGAGACACCGACTGGACTGGGCATTGATGGCATCAAGGCCGAACGCCGCGACGACGGGGATGAGGTCCAGCTATTGGTGTTGGCGGCCAATCCCCGGCATCACTCGATGAAGCATGTTACGCCGCCGAAGGCGACGAGCCAGCCGCCGGACCGATCGACGCCGGCATCTGCACCGGACAGTCAACAGGCGGGTTGCGAAGATGACAAGAAGACAAGGTCCACTGAACCTGTTGTTCCACAACATGGTGGACCCAATGCGCCCTAGTGCAGGACCATAACCTGGAGATCTAAACGATGAAACAAAAACTGATGGTCGGAGCCTTCATTGCTGCCGTATCGCTGAGTGCGGCGGCGGTCGATATGAGCAATGTCGTTAAAACCTACGATTTGCAGGACGGCTCGAAGGTGCACGTTTTCAAGGACGGCAAGATGGGCATGGAGAACAAGTTCGGCAAGTCCATGAACATGCCGGAAGGCAAGGTCATGGAGACCAGGGATGGCACGAAAATCATCATGAAGGGCAACGAGATTTTCAGGCTCGACGAAGCCCTCAGGAAGGGCCACAGCGAAGGGGGCTGATGCTGCCAGGGCGCGTTGCGCGCCCTACTTCGCCCACTCGGGGGATGCAGAAACGAAAATCCGCAACGGCCTC
>NZ_VZOW01000088.1 GCF_008801835.1 Cupriavidus pauculus
TAACAGGCTGCTGAAGTACTAGCCGCATAAAAGCGAAGCTTCCCTCTGCAAGGCTGATGGGCTCGCTATTTTTCACAATCCGGAAGCTGATCGTCACTTCACCGACTTTTTCGTTGATTTGGCGACCGTTTCCGGCCTCATTGCCGCGATTACTGCAACTGCGGACGGATTTGTCCCAGCGAACGCATGCGCACGAGGTTGTAGGCGGCCATGCTCAGCACAAACATTTGATCGACCTTCTTTAGTCCGCGCACCATCACCTGGCGCATGCGCCCAACGGTCTTGGCCCATCCAAAGCCTTGTTCAATCAGCTTGCGCTTCTGCTGTGAGATGGCATAACCCTTGGTGCCTGCAATGGCGTCGGGAACGGCCGAGCGGCGGCCAGAGGTGTTTTGTGCGACGTGCGGCGTCACCTTCAACTCCAGGCAGGCTTGAATGAACTCGTGCGCGTCGTAGCCCTTGTCCGCACCCACGGTGACTTCCACATTCAGGTCCTCAATCACCTGCCTGGCATCGTTGAGCATGACCTTCGCGGCCTCGCGCTCGGCGTGTCCGTCCGCATTGGTCACCATGGCGCTCACCACCAGGCCGTGGCGGTTGTCGCTCAGGGTATGACCCATGTAACGCAGTTCACTGGCGGTTTTGCCCTTGCGGTACAGCTTGGCATCGGGATCGGTTTTGGACTCGTGCGTCTCGTTGCTGCGCTTTTCACCCTTGAAGTCAGCACCGTCGTTATCGTCTTGGTCGTCGCCATCCTTGCGTACAAAGCTCTTGTGGCCAGCCCACGCCTTAATCAACGTGCCGTCGACGCTGAAGTGCTCGCCCGACAGCCAGTCCTTCTTCTGCGCGATGGCCAGCACTTCGTTGAAGAAGTCGATCACAGCATCGTGCTTGATCAGCCGTTCCCGGTTCTTGCTGAAGACGCTGGGCACCCAGACCACATCATCCATCGCCAGGCCAATGAACCAGCGAAACAGCAAGTTGTAGTGCGTCTGTTCCATGAGCTGGCGCTCCGACCGGACGCTGTAGAGCACCTGCAGCAGCATGGCCCGCAGCAACTTCTCCGGCGCGATGCTGGGCCGGCCACCCTTGATATCGGCCTCGTACATTTGCGCGAACAGCCGATCCATCTTCGCCAGCGCCTGGTTCGCCATGGTGCGGATCGCGCGCAGGGGGTGGGACTTCGGCACGAAATCTTCCAGCCGCCGCATGGTGAACAAACTTTCGGTGCAGGTGTCAGCGCCGCGCATGAACGTGGGATTGTATGGAGTCCTCAGATTAACGATTCAGCAAGTCGTCGCGCTGACGTTCGCTGCCGGTATTTCAGCAGCCTG
>NZ_VZOW01000089.1 GCF_008801835.1 Cupriavidus pauculus
TGGAGCGGCCCCACGTATCTGAGGACACAAGGACTCTCTTAAAATAAGGGATAGTCTTGTGCCTATCAGTAAGCCTAGTCATTACGTGGAACCCATCGAAATTCTGACCGAGCCGGAGCGCCGTCGTCGGCGCACGGCGCAGGAAAAAGTCGCTATCGTGCAGGAGACGCTGGCCCCTGGCGCCTCGGTGTCTGCCGTGGCCCGGCGGCATGGCGTGAATCCGAACCAGGTGTTCGGCTGGCGCAAGCAATACCAGGAAGGCAGTCTGGCAGCGGTGCAAGCTGGCGAAACTGTAGTCCCGGCATCGGAGCTGGCCGCCGCGATCAAGGAAATCAAGGAACTGCAGCGCCTGCTTGGGAAGAAGACGATGGAAGTCGAGATCCTGAAGGAGGCTGTTGAGTGGGGCCGCTCAAAAAACCTGATTGCGCGCTCGCCCTTGCTGCCGGGGGACGACCATTGAAAACGGTCTGCGAAGTTCTCGGCGTAGCGCGCTCCGGTGTGGCGGTGAAACGGGTTCGTCCGTCCGATTGGCAGGATGGTCGCAGCGCTAGAGTGACTGACGACACGGAACTGGTCGAAGAAATCCAGGCCCACGTTGCGCACCTGCCAACCTACGGCTACCGGCGCATCTGGGCGCTGCTGCGCCGCACTCGCGAGCTGGTCGGCGCACCGCGCACCAACCACAAGCGCGTGTATCGGGTCATGCGCGAGCATCATTTGTTGCTGCGCCGTCCCGGCGTGCGCCGAGACACTCGGCGGCACGACGGCCGCGTGGCCGTGGACAGGAGCAATAGCCGCTGGTGCTCCGACGGATTCGAGTTCCGGTGCGACGACGGCACGCCGCTGCGCGTGACCTTCGCACTGGATTGCTGCGACCGAGAAGCGATTAGCTGGGCGGCAACGACTGGCGGCCATAGCGGGGACGTGGTGCGCGACGTCATGCTGGCTGCCGTCGAACAGCGCTTCGGCACCACGCATGCCCCGCAGCCCATCGAATGGCTTACGGACAACGGCTCGGCCTACATCGACCACCGCACGCGCAGCTTCGCTCGCGAACTGGGCCTGGAGCCGCTGACTACGCCGGTACGTTCACCGCAGAGCAATGGCATGGCCGAATCGTTCGTGAAGACCATGAAGCACAACTACGTCGCCTATATGGACAAGGCCGACGTGCCAACGGCACTCTCTCGCCTGGCCATTGCGTTTGAACACTACAATGAGCGCCACCCGCACAAAGCCCTGAAATATCGCTCACCGCGCGAGTTCAGACGGACTGCAGTGTCATCAACCTAGCGGTGTCTGCGTGTCCTGAGGTATAGGGGCAACTCCA
>NZ_VZOW01000090.1 GCF_008801835.1 Cupriavidus pauculus
TGACCTTGCCCCTGTTCCACGAATCCCATAACCGAGGGAATTAGGCAGCCCGGTGTTGCTGAGCTGCGGACCAGTTTTTCTCGAACGTCATGGGGCTGACGTAGCCCAGCGTCGAGTGGAGTCGGCTGGCATTATAAAAGCCAAGCCAGTCAATTACCTCGTCCATTGCGGCGCGGCGGGTAGCGAACTGGCGACCGTGCAGGCGAGCGACCTTCAACGACCCCCACAGACTCTCAGTCGGCGCGTTGTCCCAGCAATCGCCCCTGCGGCTCATTGACGAGCGCATGCCATACGCCTTCAGGGCGTCTTGAAACAGATGGCTGCAATACTGGCTTCCCCGGTCGGTGTGCACAATCACACCGGCTTCCGGGCGGCGCCGGAACCAGGCCATGCGCAGCGCGTCCGTGACCAATTCGGCCTTCATGTGTGGTTGCATCGACCAGCCAACCACCTGCCGGCTGAACAGGTCGATGATGACCACCAGGTAGAGCCAGCCTTCGGCGGTCGCCACATAGGTTATGTCGCTCGTCCAGACTTGATTGGGTGCTGCTGGGCTAAAGTCGCGTTGCAGCAGATTGGGGGCCACCGGCAAATCGTGGTTCGAGTTGGTTGTCGCGATGTACTTGCGCTTGTGGCGGGCACGGATGCCGTGCAGCGCCATCAGCTTGCGAACACGCTCCTTGCCCACCCGCACCCCACGCGCCAGCAGTTCCTTCCACATGCGCGGCCAGCCGTACTCCCCCTTGACCCCGGCGTGAATCGCCTTGATGTGGGCCAACAAGGCATCGTCACTGAGTCGGCCTCTATCTGGCCTGTCGGTGCTTACTGTGCGTTGCTTGCGCTGGTGATAGCCGCTGGGGCTGACCCCTAACAGCTCACACAGGACCGAGACCGGCCAGTAACGTCGGTTTCGCTCGATGAACGCATACCTCACACCGACTCCTTCGCAAAGTATGCTGCGGCTTTTTTTAAAATATCGCGCTCCATCTTCAAGCGCGCCACCTCCGCCCGAAGCCGGGCCAGCTC
This sequence comes from Cupriavidus pauculus, assembly GCF_008801835.1. Classification (GTDB taxonomy): domain Bacteria; phylum Pseudomonadota; class Gammaproteobacteria; order Burkholderiales; family Burkholderiaceae; genus Cupriavidus; species Cupriavidus pauculus. Next base: position 1,027 of record NZ_VZOW01000090.1, read on the forward strand.
CATCTGCTCCGGGCTGACCGGCTTCATACCCGCACCAGTCAGCTTGCCTTCCCGCTCCGCCTTGACCCAGTTATGCAGCGTCTGCGCTCTGATGCCCAGGGTCGCGCTAACCACTGCCATGCTCTGCCCGCTCTTCACCAGCCGTACCGCTTCCAGCTTGAATTCCAGCGTGTACTGCGCCCGCTTTGTCTTGCTTGTCATCACATCTCTCCTTGCTTCAGTTTAACCTCAGCAAGGGATTCGTTTTGCGGGGGCAAGCTCA
>NZ_VZOW01000091.1 GCF_008801835.1 Cupriavidus pauculus
GTGAACCGCCCCGGGTTTAGTGGAGGCTCCACTCTTTGAGAGAATGGAGCCATGAGCAAGCAAACCAAGTTTTCCCCCGAGGTCCGAGAGCGGGCCGTACGTCTGGTGCAAGAACAGCGCAGCGAACATCCGTCGCTGTGGGCCGCAGTCGAGTCCATCGCACCAATGATTGGCTGCACGAGCCAGACGCTGTTGGGGTGGGTCAAGCAAGAGCAAGTCGAGAGCGGCGAGCGCGACGGAGTAACTACGTCGGAGCGTGAACGCCTCAAGGCGTTGGAGCGCGAAGTCAAGGAGTTGCGCCGCGCCAACGAGATCCTGAAGCTGGCGAGCGCATTTTTCGCCCAGGCGGAGCTCGACCGCCGATTGAAGTCCTGAAGGCTTTTGTCGATCAGCATCGCGACGCCTTCGGGGTCGAGCCGATCTGCAAGGTCTTGCAGATTGCCCCGTCGGGCTACCGACGCCATGCTGCGCAGCGTCGCAATCCGTCGCAGCGCTCTGCGCGATCCAAACGCGATGAGTGGCTTCGGCCCGAGATCAAGCGGGTCTGGCAGGCCAACATGCAGGTCTACGGGGCCGACAAGGTCTGGAAGCAGATGAACCGGGAAGGCATCGTGGTGGCACGCTGTACGGTCGAGAGGCTGATGAGGCAGCAGAGTTTGCGCGGCGCGATTCGCGGCAAACGGGTTCGCACGACGACTCCAGATGCGAGAGCAGCGCGCCCGCCGGACCTGGTCAACCGTCAGTTCAGAGCCGAGCGACCGAACCAGCTCTGGGTTTCGGACTTCACCTACGTTTCGACGTGGCAGGGTTGGCTGTACGTGGCGTTCGTGATCGACGTGTTCGCGCGGCGCATCGTCGGCTGGCGGGTCAGTTCGTCGATGACCACGGACATCGTTTTGGATGCACTTGAACAGGCGCTTTACGCTCGCCAGCCTGGCAATGATGGCTCTCTCATCCACCACTCCGACCGCGGGTCGCAGTACGTCAGCATTCGCTATAGCGAGCGTTTGGCCGAGGCGGCCATCGAGCCGTCGGTTGGTAGCCGGGGCGAAAGCTATGACAATGCATTGGCCGAGACGATCAAAGGCTTGTACAAGGCTGAGTTGATCCATCGTCGTACTGCCTGGAAAACGCGTGAATCCGTTGAACTGGCCACACTGGAATGGGTAGCCTGGTTCAACCATCATCGGCTGATGGAACCCCTTGGCAATATCCCGCCCGCCGAAGCTGAGGCAAACTACTACAGGCAGCTTCAAATCCCTGCCGCTGAACCGCTATTA
>NZ_VZOW01000092.1 GCF_008801835.1 Cupriavidus pauculus
GCGGATGCGTCGCTGGCAGCGCCATGCGCGCCGCTCGCGCCACCGTGTGCCGCGCCGTGCGCACCGCTCGCGCCATTGCGCCGTCCGCGCGCGCGCGCCGAGCTCGCTGGCGTCAGTTGCGCCGCCCGCGCGGCCGGGTCCACCGCTTCGACGACCATGCCTTCCTTGAGCCGGTCGGCGCCGTCGACCACCACCCGCTGGCCCGGCTCCAGACCCTTCAGCACGACGGTGCGGCTGCCATCGGTCGGTCCCAGTGTCACCACCTGCACCTTGACCGCGCTGTCGTCGCCGACCACATAGACGAAGGTGCCTTGCTGGCCGCGCTGGATCGCCGCCACCGGGATCACGGTGGCGTCTTCCATGGTGTCCACGCGCGTGCGTACATTGACGAACTGGTTCGGGAACAGCATGCCGTCGGTATTCTGGAAAATGGCCTTGAGCTTGACGGTGCCGGTGGTGGTGTCGATCTGGTTATCGGTGGTCAGCAGCGTGCCTTCGGCCAGTTGATTGCGCATCTGGCGATCCCACGCCTGCACCGACAGCTTTTCGCCCGCATTAAGCTTCCGGAGCACGGTCGGCAGGTTGTCCTCGGGGATCGTGTACAGCACGGTGATCGGCTGGATCTGCGTGATCAGCGCAATGCCATTGGTGTCGCCGGTGCTGACGATATTGCCCGGATCCACCTGGCGCAGGCCGATGCGGCCGGAGGTTGGCGCCACGATGCGCGTGTAGCTGAGCTGCAGCCGCGCGTTGTCGACGTTGCCCTGGTCGGTCTTGACCGTGCCTTCATACTGGCGCACCAGCGCGTCCTGGGTATCCACCTGTTGGCTTGAAATCGAATCCTGCGCCAGCAGCGTCCTGTAGCGTTTCTGGTCCAGCCGGGCGTTGGCCAGCAGCGCCTGGTCGCGCGCGAGCTGACCCACCGCCTGGTCGAGCGCGGCCTGGAACGGGCGCGGGTCGATTTCCGCCAGCACGTCGCCGGCCTTGACCATCTGGCCTTCCTTGAACAGCACCTTGATCAGCGGACCCGACACCTGCGCGCGCACGGTGACGTTGGCCACCGGCGTGACGTTGCCCAGGCCATTGAGCACCACATCCATGTTGCGTTTGCCGACCGTGTTGACCACCACCGGCGAGCGCGGCATGGCGTTCGGCCCACCGGGGCCGCCCCCTGCGCCCGGCCCGCGCCTGCCCGCCGCGCCGCTGGCGCCCGCGGG
>NZ_VZOW01000093.1 GCF_008801835.1 Cupriavidus pauculus
CTAGGGAAGTGCTGATCAATGAGGCTTGCACTTGATGTCGTACAGGCCAATGACTGCTGTGTTCGCAATGCGAGAGAGATAGGCCAATTCAAGCCAGGTTTGTCTCGCGTTCCGCGCCTTTCCTGGCGCCTTCTGGTACTCAGGACGGATTGCTCCCATGCGCCGGCAACAATTGCCTCTTGGCCAGTGCCAGATTCGCCAGGCCAAACAGGCTGAACAACTGCGCCGTGTTCTTGACCAGGCCCTTGTAGCGAACTTTGCGATGCCCGAAGAGATTTTTGATGACGTGGAACGGATGCTCGACTCGTGCTCGGATCTGGGCCTTGGCCCGCTCGACGGCAATCAGCAAGTCCTTGACTGCACTGTCACGCATCGCCGTGATCTTGCCGCGCTTGACGGCCACCTGCCACTTCACGGTCTTGCCTTGCATCTCCTCGCGCTTGTCCACGCCCGTGTAGCCCGCATCGCCGAAAGCGTGCGCTTCGTGGCCGTGCAACAAAGCGTGCGCCTGCGACACGTCCGACTCGTTCGCTGCGGTGCCTACCACGCTGTGTACCAGTCCAGAGGCCGCATCCACGCCGACATGGGCTTTCATTCCAAAGTGCCAAGCATTGCCTTTCTTGGCCTGGTGCATTTCCGGATCGCGACTCTTCTCTTTGTTCTTGGTCGACGGCGGCGCTTCGATGATGGTGGCATCCACGATAGTGCCTTCCTTCATCATCAGTCCCCGCTCGCACAGCATGACGCCGATTTCGTCGAACAGCTTTCGGGTCAACTCATACGCGACGAGCAGGCGGCGAAACTTCAGCAGCGTAGTCGCGTCTGGCACAGCCTCTACCGCCAAGTCGATTCCGGCAAACGCCCGCATCGCCATGCTGTCGTACAGCGCGTCTTCCAGTGCCTCGTCCGACAGCCCGTACCACTGCTGGAGGAAATAGATGCGCAGCATCCGCTCAAGGCCGATCGGTGGTCGTCCACGTTTGCCCTTGGGGTAGTACGACTCGACCGCCGCAATCAACCGCGCCCACGGCACTACGCTTTCCATCTCCGTCAGAAATCGCTGGCGGCGCGTCACCCGCTTCTTACCGTGGCTTTCCGCTTCCGCAAAACTGATCTGTCGCTTCATCACCGGACCTGAATCATGGACACATCTATGACAACGCGTTCACCAAACGCCTCGATGACCCGCACGCTGATTTAATCAGCGTTTCCCTAG
>NZ_VZOW01000094.1 GCF_008801835.1 Cupriavidus pauculus
CTGGAGCCCACCACGGGCACCATTCTCTTTAACGGCATCGACATCACGCGCGAAAAGCCCGCACAGATTGCGCGGCGCGGCGTGATCCGCTCGTTCCAGATCTCCGCCGTGTTCGCGCACCTGACCGTGCGCGAGAACGTGCGCATCGGCCTGCAGCGGCAACTGGGCACCGCGTTCCAGTTCTGGCGCAGCGAACGCTCGCTCGATGTGCTCGACGCACGCGCCATGGAACTGCTCGACCAGGTGGGCCTCACCGAATTCGCCGAAACGGTCACCGTCAACCTGCCGTACGGCCGCAAGCGCGCGCTGGAAATTGCCACCACGCTGGCGATGGAGCCGGAGCTGATGCTGCTGGACGAGCCCACGCAGGGCATGGGCCACGAGGATGTGGATCGCGTCACGCAGCTGATCAAGAAGGTTTCTGCGGGCCGCACGATCCTGATGGTCGAACACAACATGAACGTGGTGTCGTCGATTGCCGACAAGATCACGGTGCTGCAACGCGGCGCGATCCTGGCCGAAGGCCCGTATGCCGAGGTGTCGAAAGACCCGCGCGTGATGGAAGCCTATATGGGCACCGTCGACGCGGAACTGCAGGGAGCGCACTGATGAGCACGCAATCGAATGTGCCCGCGCTGGAAATCAAGGGCCTGCACGCCTGGTATGGCGAATCGCACATCCTGCACGGTGTAGACCTGACCGTGAACCGCGGCGAGGTAGTGACGCTGCTGGGCCGCAACGGCGCGGGCCGCACCACCACGCTGCGCGCGATCATGGGCCTGACCGGGGCGCGCAAGGGATCGATCAAGGTCAACGGCCACGAGACGATCGGCCTGCCCACGCACAAGATCGCGCACTACGGCATCGGCTATTGCCCGGAAGAGCGCGCGATTTTTTCAAGCCTGTCGTGCGAGGAAAACCTGCTGTTGCCGCCGACGCTGAAGGCATCGGGCGCGGGCACCGGCCAGGGCATGAGCGAGGCCGAGATCTACGAGATGTTCCCGAACCTGAAGGAGCGCAGGCAAAGCCAGGGCACGCGGCTTTCCGGCGGCGAGCAGCAGATGCTGGCGGTGGGACGCATCCTGCGCACCGGCGCCAATCTGCTGCTGCTCGACGAGATTTCGGAAGGGCTCGCGCCGGTCATCGTGCAGGCACTCGCGCGCATGATCCTGATGCTCAAGGCCAAGGG
>NZ_VZOW01000095.1 GCF_008801835.1 Cupriavidus pauculus
CCGCATCCGCGACACCGTAAAGCGTCACGTTGGACTGCGCGAACGCCGTGCCCGCAATCAAACTGGCTGTCGCAGCCACGACTCCACATCGAATCTTCATTTCACATTTCTCCTTCAAAGGTAGGCCATGCAGTGATCGGGAGAATATGAGATTGAAGATTACGCATACCTTTCATCGCGATTACTTGAAAAAATTGGTTGTTAAATGGCAACGTATCGCAATCTATTTATCGTTTACCACTATGTATTGATAGCAGTATTTTTGTAAATTCGTTCAGACGACACTTGTCAATGGCACCACCGTCTCGTGCCAAATGCTCATGAGTCGCGACGCTGTCAAGTAGAGGGGATGCTGCGTGCATCGGGGGCAGAAGGAGAATTCACCGAGTTCGCATGCCCCACGGCCCCCGCGACAATCGCTCGTGACGGGATGGCGCCCGAGACCCTTCTGAACGGGATCCCCTCCGCGTCCATTTCTCTTGCGGGGATATAGCCCGCCACGAGATAGAGCGGACGGCGCTTGGTTTCATTAAATAAGCGACCCACGTATTCACCAAGAATCCCCAGGAAGAAGAGCTGGAGTCCGCCAAGCATCAATACGACGGTCATCAGGGACGGATAGCCTCGCACCGGATCGCCGAACAGCAGCGTCTTGCCAACAGTGTAGAGCGCCATGCCAAATGCCGGGACGGCGACGAGCAAGCCGACCGACGTGGCGATCCGCAGCGGAATGGTCGAGAATCCCGTGATGCCATCGATAGCGAACTTCAACAAGCGGCGGTAGTTGAACTTCGTTTTTCCCGAGGCGCGCGCATCCCGGTCGTAGAGGATAGAGGTCTGGCGGTACCCAATCCACGCGTACAGGCCTTTCATGAAGCGGTTCTGCTCGCGGAGCTGGCCGATGGCCGCGACCGCGCGCTGGCTCATCAGACGGAAATCGCCGGTGTCGGCGGGGATGTCGATGTCACTCACTTTCCCCATCAGGCGATAGAAGCAGTGGGCCGTGGATTTCTTCAGGAAAGATTCGCCCTCCCGGGTCCGCCGGGTCGCATAGACGACATCGAAACCTTGCTCCCACTTGTTAATCAGGGTGGGGATCAGTTCCGGCGGATCCTGCAGATCGGCGTCGATGACGACGACGGCGTCGCCGCACGCGACATCCAATCCCGCGGTCAATG
>NZ_VZOW01000096.1 GCF_008801835.1 Cupriavidus pauculus
CCGCATCCGCGACACCGTAAAGCGTCACGTTGGACTGCGCGAACGCCGTGCCCGCAATCAAACTGGCTGTCGCAGCCACGACTCCACATCGAATCTTCATTTCACATTTCTCCTTCAAAGGTAGGCCCTGCAGTGATCGGGAGAATATTAGATTGAATATTACGCATACCTTGCAGGGCGATTACTTGAACATTTTTGGTTGTTAAATGACAACGACCATCTATAAATTTATCGTTTACCACTATGCCTTGATCTCAGTATTTTTTGAATTCCTATACCGATGCGTACCTATATCATCTCCGCATCACGTCCAATTCTTTCTTACTTCCGACGATGCAATGTCAAGGGGCGCGGGAGAATGTTCCACCGAATCCGCACGCCGCACAGCCCTGACGACAACATCCATAGACCTCGTTGCATCCGAGACCCTTCGGAATGGGATACCCTCCTCATCCATCTCTCTAGCGGGGGTATAGCCCGCAACGAGATAGAGCGGCCGGCGCTTGGCTTCGTTGAACAGACGGCCCACATATTCGCCAAGGATGCCCAGGAAGAAGAGTTGCAGTCCGCCAAGCATCAACACGACGGTCATCAGGGACGGATAGCCTCGCACCGGATCGCCGAATAGCAGCGTTTTGCCAACGGTATAGAGCGCCATCCAAAACGCCGGGACAGCGACGATCAAGCCGACCGACGTGGCGATCCGCAGAGGAATTGTCGAGAATCCCGTGACGCCATCGATCGCGAGCTTCAACAAGCGGCGGTAGTTGAACTTCGTTTTTCCCGAAGCGCGCGCATCCCGGTCGTAGAGGATAGAGGTCTGTCGGTACCCAATCCACGCGTACAGACCTTTCATGAAACGGTTCTGTTCGCGGAGCTGGCCGATGGCCGCGACCGCGCGCTGGCTCATCAGACGAAAATCGCCGGTGTCGGCGGGGATGTCGATGTCACTCACCTTCCCCATCAGGCGATAGAAGCAGTGGGCCGTGGCTTTCTTCAGGAAGGATTCGCCCTCCCGGGTCCGCCGGGTCGCGTAGACGACATCGAAACCTTGCTCCCACTTGTTAATCAGGGTGGGGATCAGTTCCGGCGGATCCTGCAGATCGGCGTCGATGACGACGACGGCGTCGCCGCACGCGACATCCAATCCCGCGGTCAATG
>NZ_VZOW01000097.1 GCF_008801835.1 Cupriavidus pauculus
TTTGAACACTACAATGAGCGCCACCCGCACAAAGCCCTGAAATATCGCTCACCGCGCGAGTTCAGACGGACTGCAGTGTCATCAACCTAGCGGTGTCTGCGTGTCCTGAGGTATAGGGGCAACTCCAGGAGATCCGCAGGCGAAGCCCTTCAGCGAACAGGCTTCTCTGTAATCCGGTCCGCCCTTCGAAGTCCGTCACACCTTCAATTACGCTACCGTCATCGCGAATGACCTTGAATCTGCGATTGGCGACAGGTGCGCCGTCGAATGAGCGGCGGAGAACAAACTGCTCATCGAAATCCGCGTGCTTCCACGTGTTCATTTCTTGCGCGAGCGAACTGGGTCCTTGCCGGCTGAATGCCGCCGACTTGATGGTCCGGTCGCCGCGTGTCCCGTCTTCGATCCCGGTTGACGACATTCGCAGATACGAGCCGCCACACTTGAGAAGCAGTTCGTCCTTCGCCTCGATGACGACGCGACCATTTGCACTGGTAATCGTCACGTGCTTATCCGCGACAAGACGCATTTCGTCGCTCTGCGCCTGAAGTTCTACCTTGCCCCGCGCGGCCAATAACTTGATGCCAAGCTTCTGCGCAAAGATGGAGACCAACTCGCCCGCGGCCAGCGTGAAGCGTTTTGCGATGCTGAAATCCCCGTGTCCGCCCGCCGTGGCAATCAGGTTCTCGGCGGCGGTGCACTGCAGATCCGTTCTCGAAGCCAGCGCCATGCCTGCGGGCGCGCTGATCAGAATGCCCGCCTTCTTTAGTTGCGACAGGGATTCGTTAAGCAGCGCCTTCTGCCGATCGTAATCAGCGGTCACGGCCTCGGCTGCCTTGGCCGCGGCGGCCAAAGCTTCGGTCTGCTGCAGTGCCTGCTGAAGAAGACCTTGGACAGACGCCATCTCAAGCTGCTGCCCGTTCGCGTTCGGCTGGTCATCCGCCGAGATGAGCATCCCCCTGCCCGCCCGCAAAGCCCCCCACCCCGACGTCCGCAACTCAAAACCTTCCCCACGCTTCTGGCGCTTGTGATCGACCAGATAGCCCATGTTGAGCTGCGTCTTGCCACCGTAGTCGGTGGACAGCTTGACGC
>NZ_VZOW01000098.1 GCF_008801835.1 Cupriavidus pauculus
CACCAGCCGTACCGCTTCCAGCTTGAATTCCAGCGTGTACTGCGCCCGCTTTGTCTTGCTTGTCATCACATCTCTCCTTGCTTCAGTTTAACCTCAGCAAGGGATTCGTTTTGCGGGGGCAAGCTCACCGTGCGTCGCATTGACTTGTCAGTTTTGCGGCGTCTGCAATGCGAGGGACTCAGTACGAGGAGTTAACCGGAAACTGTCGGGGGGATTACATTGAGATCCGGCGCGATCCTTAGGCCTCACTTGACGGTAGGATCTCGCTTGGCCTAGCCGACGACGCCATCGTTGGACACTAATGCGTCGCAGGGTGGCGGGAACGAAGCGTTTGGCGTGGACGTGGTGGCGAATGCGAATTACACTCATTTCCGAATGAATATCCGGGGTGCCTCCATGTTTTGCCGAGTTCTGAGCCGTTGGCCGATTGCACTGCTGCTGACGATCAGCGCGTTGTTCACGAACTTTGTCCACGCCGCGGAGGCCTTCGACGCCAAAGCCCGGCAGATTTGGCAACTCCTGGACTACGTCGCGGTTGACTACGGCGGTGCGGTGGACGATGGCAAGGTGCTCAATGGATCCGAATATGCGGAGATGCAGGAGTTTGCGGCCACAGCGGAGCGCCAACTGGGAGAGTTGCCTCAGGGTCCCGCCACTCAATCGCTACGCGAGCAGGCAGCGTCATTGCGCGAGGCAGTCGCGAACAAGGCCACAGCGGTTGCCGTGGCGCAAATCGCCCACGAACTCGCGGCCGCTGTACAGCGCGCGTACCCTTTTCCAGTGGCGCCTGCCAAAGTACCCGATCTAAGTCGGGGCGCTCAGCTGTTCCAGGCGCAGTGCGCAAGTTGCCATGGCGCGCAGGGGCGTGGTGATGGGCCGCTGGCTGCGACGCTCGATCCGAAGCCAACCGATCTGACCGATCATCTGCGCGCGCAGGAGCGAAGCTGTTGATGTGCACGCAAAACTGACCCACTGCCGTACGTAGTTTTCATCGAAATTTGACCCACGTGTTCCAATGCCTGCTCGATGCCGAGCAGGAGAACCGGAGTGATTACGGTGAACATGTTGGCCA
>NZ_VZOW01000099.1 GCF_008801835.1 Cupriavidus pauculus
ACTTGGCAAGCGCCAGCGCATATCGGATGTCGGCTGGCAATTGATCTCCTACGACGTCGATGCCTGACCGGCCGGCGATTCCATGCACTCACCGATCCACTGAATGTCCTGGCCAGTTCCGAAGCTAAGCGCAATCAAGCGCCCCGAGCCATTCCCGTTGCGTGTCTGGCTTCCGGTCTCGCTTGCGCTCCTCATCTGCGCTTGCTCAAACAAGGAGGGTGCATTGCCATCGCCACCTGATCCTGGAGCCGTGCGCACCAACCTTGCCTTTACGTGCGCGCGAGAAACCGACCACTTGCCGCCACTGGATCCGCAGACGGATAGCCTGTTCCTGTACGCGCGCCATCTCCAGAAGCAGCCGGGGCCGAAAGACTTCAACGAGATGGCGCGCTACTACCGGATTGCGGCAGCGCACGGCCACTACAAGGCCAACCACAACCTGCAGTTGCTCGTCTCGCAGGGTTTTGCGGATTCGCCTGCTCCGTCCAGGGAAACCATCGATCTCGCAGCGCAGTTGATTAGCCTGGGTGTTCCCGGTGGGTACTTCGACATGGGCCACTATCTGGAATTGGGCTATGGCGTGAAGCAGGATAGCGAACTGGCCCTGCGCTATTTCCGCAAAGCTGCTGACTTGGGGAATCCGGAAGCCCAGTCATATATTGCCAAGCTACTTGCTCCTTTCGACAAGGCACCGGAGATCGCACTTAAAATGCGGCAATGCGCCACTGACCAGGGATATGGTGATGCCGCCAATACGCTGGGGATTAATCGTCAGGACAAGAAGAATTTTGTCGAAGCAATTCTTGCATTTCAGCAAGGGGTCAAGGCCGGAAATTCGCTCTCGGCGCTCGCTTTGGAAGAGGGATTTAA
>NZ_VZOW01000100.1 GCF_008801835.1 Cupriavidus pauculus
GTCTCGATCGTGCGCAGGTATTCGCTGCGGTCGGTGTTCCAGAGCCGGGTCAGATAGGAACGCCAGTTCATCGTATCGGCCTCGACCTTCAGGCGTCCGTGGTACTGCTGGATTCTTTGCAGTGCTTCCTGGATTTCGGGATCCGTCGAACACATGTTCTCGTACAGATCGCACGGCGCGTGGCCAAAGCGCACCTTCAGCCAGCCATAAAAAAGACGCATGTGCCGAAAGACCTGATCCTCGATCCCGCTGCATCGGCCAATCGTGGCCATGTATTCATCGAACAACGATTTGAGCTCTTCGTCGTATTCGAAGAGCTCGGCGGTTGTTTTCGCCAACTCCGTGGGCGGTGTGAATGGCACCCCGCACATGACCGCCTCCAGCCGCATGCGATTCAACGCGAGGCGGCCGAGCAGATCAGACCGCCCCTGCTCATTGGGACGATAACCGCCGCCAATATCCGAGTGCACGCCTGGAAAAACCAGCTCCTCGCAGCTTGCGGCCGTGTCGCCCACCGGCGTAAGCGGGAAGCAGGCACGCAGTTCGTGGCCCGAGACAATATGGCAGCAGCGCTCGACCTGTTCGGGAATATGCAAAAGCATGTCGCTCAGGTTATGCGCTGGCAGGCCGACCGATTCCACCGTGTCGAAGAGCCCGAGAAAGCGGATATGCAGCGGCGCGGACTCTCCGTCCAGTGCAGTCCCACACGGCCAGTGCGGCACGCCATCCTTCATCGTGCATTTGGCAAGCAGCCGGTTGACGAACGCGCGCGCCAACGTCGCGCCGCGCGAGAAACCGAATACGGCGATGTCGATGCGGGTGACTCGGTGGTTG
>NZ_VZOW01000101.1 GCF_008801835.1 Cupriavidus pauculus
AACAGGACCGTGAAACGACTTTGCGCCGATGATAGTGCGGACTACCCGTGTGAAAGTAGGTCATCGCCAGGCTCTTATCCCCAAAACCCCCAAGCCCTAAAAGCTTGGGGGTTTTGCTTTTGAGCGAGCGGTTCGGCGCGTTCATCGCCTCGATGAACGCGCGATTCCAGCCCTCAGGATCGCCCTACATAGGGTGAGAGCATCGATTTCCGATCGATGATTCTGGTCCACAAGCGATGCGCTTACAACCCGCAAAGCAGTGTTCCGCAACGGAAAGTGCTTGACAGTCGATGGCGGTTGGACCATAATCGAAAGTTCTCTGCGGAGAGGTGCCCGAGTGGCTAAAGGGGGCAGACTGTAAATCTGTTGGCTTACGCCTACGCTGGTTCGAATCCAGCCCTCTCCACCAGAATGCTAGGCAGCAACCAGGCGAAAGCCGATGAAGCAGGAAAGTTCCGGGCGGGTGTAGCTCAATGGTAGAGCAGAAGCCTTCCAAGCTTACGACGAGGGTTCGATTCCCTTCACCCGCTCCAGCGCCTCGGTTGTCGTCATAAAGTAAGTCAAGTTTCGCCCATGTGGCTCAGTGGTAGAGCACTCCCTTGGTAAGGGAGAGGTCGGCAGTTCGATCCTGCCCATGGGCACCATCAATCCCGCACTGGCAATTGCTACCGAGACAGGAGTCGCGACATGGCAAAGGAAAATTTCGAGCGGACTAAGCCGCACGTGAACGTAGGTACGATTGGTCACGTTGACCATGGCAAGACGACGCTGACGGCGGCGATTGCAACGGTGCTGGCCGCGAAGTTCGGTGGTGCCGCGAAGAAGTACG
>NZ_VZOW01000102.1 GCF_008801835.1 Cupriavidus pauculus
GTCCTGATTCTTGGCGTCAACGGCTTCATCGGCCACCACCTGACGCGCCGCATCCTGGAAACCACGCCGTGGGAGGTCTACGGCATGGACATGTCGTCGGACCGCCTTGGCGATCTGGTGAACCATCCGCGCATGCACTTCTCCGAAGGTGACATCACCATCAACAAGGAGTGGATCGAGTACAACATCCGCAAGTGCGACGTGATTCTGCCACTGGTGGCGATTGCCACGCCGGCCACTTACGTGCGCAACCCGCTGCGCGTGTTCGAGCTCGATTTCGAGGCCAACCTGCCGATCGTGCGCAGCGCGGTTAAGTACGGCAAGCACCTGGTGTTTCCGTCGACGTCCGAGGTGTACGGCATGTGCGCCGACGACGAGTTCGATCCGGAAGCGTCGCCGCTGATCTACGGCCCGATCAACAAGCCGCGCTGGATCTATGCGTGCTCCAAGCAGTTGATGGACCGCGTGATCCACGCCTATGGCATGGAGCAGGGCCTGAACTACACGCTGTTCCGGCCGTTCAACTGGATCGGCGCGGGGCTCGATTCGATCTTCGAGTCGAAGGAAGGATCGTCGCGCGTGGTGACGCAGTTCCTGGGCCATATCGTGCGCGGCGAGCCGATCAAGCTGGTCGATGGCGGCGAGCAGAAGCGCGCGTTTGCCGATATTTCGGACGGCATCTCGGCGCTGATGCGGATCATCGAGAACCAGGGTGGCGTGGCCAGCGGCAAGATCTTCAATATTGGCAATCCTGCCAATATCCATTCGGTGCGCGAACTGGCGGAGATGATGCTGAAGATGGCGGCCGACTATCCGGAGTACGCGGA
>NZ_VZOW01000103.1 GCF_008801835.1 Cupriavidus pauculus
CCATTGAACCAGCGATACCCCAGGAAGGCCTTCGCGGGACCGAATGCATAACTCGCACCCACCAACGCGCGACGGTCCTTTCGTTCGTCCGTTGCCACAGTCGAGCCGCGGAACTCGTCATAGACCGCGCCAACGGCGAGACCGCCGGTCTCGTACATCAGCGAGATGCCGATGTTACGATCGACTTTGAAATTTCCGGGGATCTCGCCCCCACCTGTGCGGCTGAAGCTGTACAAGGCGGTGGCGGTCAGGCCACCGAACGTTCCACGATACTTGACCGCATTGTCGGCGCGACCGGCAATAATGTCATCGCTGCGATACAGCGAATAGCGCGGTGCGAAGCCCATGGGGTCGAGTTGCAGGCCCACGTCGTAGATCGGCGTGGTTTGGCGACCCAGGGTCACCAGACCATACTTGCTGCCCAGGCCAACCAGGGCGGCCCGGTCAAACAGTCGAGGGCTGCTGCTCAGCACAGCCGTATCCAGCGAGAAGCCGCTTTCGAGTTCGAACACAGCCTTGAGACCGCCGCCGAGATCCTCGCTACCGCGTAGACCCCAGCGCGACGTCGACATATTGCCGGAACTCATGCGGACCAAGTTCGATCCATTGCTAGCAGAAGGCGCGTTGCTGAGGTACTCAATACCCGCATCCGCGACACCGTAAAGCGTCACGTTGGACTGCGCGAACGCCGTGCCCGCAATCAAACTGGCTGTCGCAGCCACGACTCCACATCGAATCTTCATTTCACATTTCTCCTTCAAAGGTAGGCC
>NZ_VZOW01000104.1 GCF_008801835.1 Cupriavidus pauculus
CCTTCGTGCCAAGCGGCAGGCGTTCGGCCTTGCTCGAAGTGGTGAGCGGCAGGCCGGTCGCTGGATCGAGATTTTTTTCTTTGGCAAGTTGCTGCACCAGTTCCTCGGCGGGCTTCTGCGGCGGCACAGCCGCATCCTGCTCCTTCTGCCACTGAAAAGTACCGTCCCACTCGGGCAGCTTGGCCGGCGGCAGCGGCACGATCTTGTCGATGTCCGGTACCTTCGGATTGCGGCCGTCGCTCGAGTCGATGAACTTGCCGATCAACTTATAGCGATGCGATCGCTCCGCGTCACGATCAAGCGCCAGAAAATTCATCCGATCAGATTGTGGTGGCCCCTTAAATCCCTCTTCCAAAGCGAGCGCCGAGAGCGAATTTCCGGCCTTGACCCCTTGCTGAAATGCAAGAATTGCTTCGACAAAATTCTTCTTGTCCTGACGATTAATCCCCAGCGTATTGGCGGCAT
>NZ_VZOW01000105.1 GCF_008801835.1 Cupriavidus pauculus
GGAGTTGCGGGTTCCCTATCGGGAAACGGCTGGTCTGGAATCGGGTATTGAGACGGTATTCGATATTCAGACGCACGTGCATACGGTGCCTGAATCGTTTCGCACGGCCGACTACAACCCGGCGGATGCCTACGAACGCAAGGAAGGTGAGGCCAATGTCGCCCGCAAGGAAACGGGCAATTACGGCCAGTCCTATGTCTACGGCACGCATCACCTCGATATGGCGGGCGCCAAGTGGGAAGCCCAATTGCGCCACGAGGCGGCGCTGGCTGGACAAATCGTCTATGAAGGCCAAAGCAATGTCCTGGGCCTGCGGCCTGCGTGTGCATAAGCAGCTTTCGTGATGCCGAAAGCGTGGGGATTTGAGCAAGAACGGTGATGGACGCTGGAGGGGTTCCCTCAGGGAGCGTGCATGCACGCGCCTGAGGGAAGATGTCGCCTTTATTG
>NZ_VZOW01000106.1 GCF_008801835.1 Cupriavidus pauculus
TCGGCACACTCTCGCCGCCGTTGGGCCAATCCTCGAAATCCAGATCCAGGCGCACGACATACAGGCCATGCTGCGTCAGATAGGCGTACTTATATTTGCCAGGAGACGTCACGCGCCCGCTCAGGGTACCCGCGATGCGCGGCCACTTGTTCTCATCGATCGGCAGGCGAAAGCGCCGATCCGAAGGAATGGCCTGGTAGGTATTGCGATAGGCCTGGTCTCGGGCCCCGATATGGACGACTTCCGTGATTACCTGACCGTGCGGCGCATCGGGTAGGTTGACGTCCATGCGCAGGATGCGCGCAGGTGTGCGTGAGCACGAGATTCGATGGATGCGCGAGCACGGTAATTGATGGTCGGCTGCGGCACCGTCCATCACCAATGTTGCGTGCCGTCGGGCAACGCTGATGGACGTGGCGATCTATCGCGGTGG
>NZ_VZOW01000107.1 GCF_008801835.1 Cupriavidus pauculus
AGCCGACTCCACTCGACGCTGGGCTACGTCAGCCCCATGACGTTCGAGAAAAACTGGTCCGCAGCTCAGCAACACCGGGCTGCCTAATTCCCTCGGTTATGGGATTCGTGGAACAGGGGCAAGGTCACGCAATCTGACCGTCATCTGCAGATTTCTATACTCGCCCCCACCAAATTAATTTCGGGTCTTAATGAGGAGAATCCATGAAGATTAGTCGCATTGCCGTTGTGCATAAGCAGCTTTCGTGATGCCGAAAGCGTGGGGATTTGAGCAAGAACGGTGATGGACGCTGGAGGGGTTCCCTCAGGGAGCGTGCATGCACGCGCCTGAGGGAAGATGTCGCCTTTATTGTG
>NZ_VZOW01000108.1 GCF_008801835.1 Cupriavidus pauculus
AACAAGGTATTGCGCGCCAGGACCGTGACCTTGCTGCCCAGCCGGGCAAAGGCTTGCGCCAGCTCCAGCGCCACCACCGACGAGCCGATTACGGCAAGGCGTTCGGGAATGGTGTCGCTCGCCAGGGTGTGCATAAGCAGCTTTCGTGATGCCGAAAGCGTGGGGATTTGAGCAAGAACGGTGATGGACGCTGGAGGGGTTCCCTCAGGGAGCGTGCATGCACGCGCCTGAGGGAAGATGTCGCCTTTATTGTG
>NZ_VZOW01000109.1 GCF_008801835.1 Cupriavidus pauculus
GTTTGAACGAGGGTGGCGAGCGCGTCGTGATGTTCGACCGCTGCCTGGTCGCCGCGGGTGCCAGCCCGGCGGTCCCGCCGATTCCGGGCTTGAAAGAGTCACCCTACTGGACTTCCACCGAGGCCCTTGTGCGTGAGCACGAGATTCGATGGATGCGCGAGCACGGTAATTGATGGTCGGCTGCGGCACCGTCCATCACCAATGTTGCGTGCCGTCGGGCAACGCTGATGGACGTGGCGATCTATCGCGGTGGA
>NZ_VZOW01000110.1 GCF_008801835.1 Cupriavidus pauculus
ATGCCGCCAATACGCTGGGGATTAATCGTCAGGACAAGAAGAATTTTGTCGAAGCAATTCTTGCATTTCAGCAAGGGGTCAAGGCCGGAAATTCGCTCTCGGCGCTCGCTTTGGAAGAGGGATTTAACAGGCTGCTGAAGTACTAGCCGCATAAAAGCGAAGCTTCCCTCTGCAAGGCTGATGGGCTCGCTATTTTTCACAATCCGGAAGCTGATCGTCACTTCACCGACTTTTTCGTTGATTTGGCGACC
>NZ_VZOW01000111.1 GCF_008801835.1 Cupriavidus pauculus
AACAAGGTATTGCGCGCCAGGACCGTGACCTTGCTGCCCAGCCGGGCAAAGGCTTGCGCCAGCTCCAGCGCCACCACCGACGAGCCGATTACGGCAAGGCGTTCGGGAATGGTGTCGCTCGCCAGGGCCTCGGTGGAAGTCCAGTAGGGTGACTCTTTCAAGCCCGGAATCGGCGGGACCGCCGGGCTGGCACCCGCGGCGACCAGGCAGCGGTCGAACATCACGACGCGCTCGCCACCCTCGTTCAAAC